>NZ_BSOS01000027.1 GCF_030160635.1 Acidocella aquatica
CGCCGAGCTCACCAAGCCGCCGCACAGAAAGCGTACATCAAATCTAAATCACAACTGTAATGCTAGAAGCGCTCTATCTTTGATGTCGATTTTGAATGGGAGGGGACTTCACCCCGTTTTAGCCCGGTTTTCATGCAAATTTTCGGGTAGAATACCCGCTCGGACAGACACCCTATATTTGGGATCTACCCAACTTGCCCGCTGGACTGGGAGACTGGAAGGCCCTGGAGTTACGTGTGTGTCCTAACCGCAGGGAATGCGGATATAAACAGCACCGCGAAGACTTGTGTTAGGCTTGCTCGACAACCTGCATCTGCTGTTCGTTCGTGCGGCCGCCATGGACTGTGATACTGGAGAGAACATCCGCGATCTCGTCAAGGTCTTCGGGCGCGAGCTCAATGCGGCTCGCTTCGAGATTGTCGTGCAGATGACTGACGCGGCTTGTTCCAGGAATAGGAACGATGAACGGCTTTTGCGCCAGCAACCACGCGAGTGATAGCTGCACAACTGTTGTCTTTTTTTCGCGGCAAGATGCGCGATTTGATCAACAAGCGGCTTATTGGCTACGATGTTCTCCGGCCTGAACCGGTCAAACCCTGAGCGCAGGTCGAGATTTGTGTCGAGCGTCGTATCCGCATTCAGCTTCTGGGTAAGATATCCCATCCCAATAGGCCCCCAGGGAACAAAATTTATGCCCAGTTCTTCACAGACCGCGAGCACGCCATTGTGCTCGGGGTCTGTGTTCATGAGAGAATATTCCGTCTGCAGGGCCGCCACGGGCAGAACCGTATGAGCACGGCGAATGGTCTTCAGGCTGGCCTCAGACAGGCCGAAACGATTATCACCTTTCCGACATCGTTGCGGAACGCTACGACGCGGGGGTGCGCCTTGGCGAGCAAGTGGCAAAGGACATGATCGCCGTCCGTATCGGTCCGGATTTTCGTCAGGCCGTCGTCGGTACGCCCGCCTATTTCAAACCGCGCGGCCGGCCACAGACGCCGCATGATCTGTCTGAGCATACATGCATCGGGCTGCGTCTTCCCGCTTCAGGCGGTCTATATACCTGGCCATTCGCAAAAGGTGGCCGTGAGCTCAAAGTGCGGGTGGATGGGCAGTTCGTCTTCAACACCATTACGATGATGCTCAACATGTCCCTGGCTGGCCTTGGGCTGGCGCATGTGCCGGAGGATCTAGCGCGAATACATATTGCCGAGGGCAGGCTTGTGCGCGTTCTTTCCGAGTGGTGCTCGCCGATTTCCGGCTATCATCTCTACTATCCTAGCCGACGGCAGCCGACCCCAGCCTTTGTTCTGCTGGTCGAGGCGATGCGGTATCGCGATAGGTTGCGCGCGACATCAAAATCTTGATTGATACCACCTTACGGATGTCTGCTCTCGGACGACGCAAAATGACCGGTTATGTCCGCCCTGGGCCCGTCGTTGTCGGCACCGGCCAGCGCTGAACGGCCCCACCTGAGATTATGCCCCGATCCAGTCAACACCCACCGAGGGTCCGTCGGTCGAGAGCAACTCCCTACTCGCGGGGGAAAGTCTCAGTGAACCAACTTATGAAAGCGTCTGCCGGCATGGGCCAGTTGATCAGATACCCTTCGGCAAAATCGCAATTCCAGGCTCGAAGCATTTCCTGTACCGCGGATGTTTCCACTCCTTCAGCGACCACTTGCATGTCCATCTCATGGGCCATATGGATCATTGATCTCACCAGTGCTTGGTACCGGAGATTATCGGGCAAAAACTTTATGACCCGCCTGTCTATTTTAAGAAAATTGGCTGGAATATTTGCCAACGTCCGGAAACTATCTTTGCCTGTCGCAAAATCGTCAATTGAAATATTGACACCCATTGCACGCAGTTCAAGAAACCGGCTGCGCGCGATCGATGGATTCTCAAAGCTGCGGCGCTCGGAAAATTCAAGTTCCAGAAATTTCGGACTGAATTTATGCAGTTCTAGCAGAGCAGTGATTCGACCTACGAAATCATCCTCCTCGAGATTTTTTGTTGAAATTTTTACGCAGATTTTAACTTTCTGATTGTCCGCATGCCATTTTGCGGCCTGACTGATCGCGTAGGACAGCACCCAGAATGTCAGATCGCGGATTAACCCAGTTGCCTCGACCAATGGGATAAATTCGTCAGGCGTGATTCGTCCTAACACCGGGTGATGCCAGCGCAGCAACGCCTCCACAGCATCGGCCTTACCGGTACGAAGCGTTACACGCGCCTGGTAGGCGAGCTTGAACTGCCCCGGCGTGTTCATCGCATTGCTGATATCGGAGATTAAGGTAAAGGCGCGGCGGTGGTCATTGGCATGATCATAGTTGCATTCCGCCCAACCGGTGGGAGAAGCTGCTCCAGCCTGTCCAGCGAGATAAGTCGCCTGCAACAGATCTTCCGCCGCGATCGGGCTCTTCATCAGATCACAGACGCCGATTCCGGCTTTAATGGCAATAGGGATGCCCCTGCAGATCAGCGGTTTGGCCAAAACGTCGTTCAGCAAAGTCCGGATAGACTTCATCTCGTCGACAGTTTTTGACCGATAAATAAAGCCAATACTCCAAAACCCAACACGAAAAAAAGATTGTATTTTGCTGATGAATTGTAAATCCGCTAGACGAATGTTCAATAGATCGTCGGCAAATTTATAGCCAAAAACCCCGATAATGTCGTCATAGTGGTTAGTGTCGGCAATGTTGATGACAATAAGAAAAATATGCCCCTCCTGAAGTTTCTCCAACTTCACGGACACAATTTCCTTTACCAGCAACGTACGCTCCAGAAGTGCCACAGGATCGTCAAGGTCGGTAAAAGCAAGATTTTCGCCTCTAATAGCACTCCCCTGGCGATTGCTTTGGATTGATTTTGACATATTCACCCCCGTCGTCGACCAAGAATAGCGTCGTGAGAATCTCTATTTAATTGAAAATTATAACAATCTAATCAACCTATAATTGACAAAACCCAACAAAAAAGCCAATGCATTAGGCGCCGAGTAACGCAATTGTGAACGTAAAATGATCAAATATTCGAGATCGATAAAATCGCCTTGGGGATTTCGCACGGGTAACGGCTTCTTGTCCGAGGCCTCCGTCCAAGGTCTCAATGCGCGTACAGAATGCAACCAAGTGGCCGCAGGCATGACAAATCAGTCGGCGATGGCAAGAAGCTGCCAAGCCAATGCCGGATACGTGCAAGGCTCCCGCACAGGGGGTATGGAAACGAACATCCGATGCAAAAACAATTCGCCGAACCCGCTTTCGGGCATACGATGTGCGCTAGAGGTTTCTGCCAATGTTTCCAACGCGGGAATCGATAAGGTGAAACGCCTGTGAGCATTGGTCTGCACGGCGCACAACCTCATAAAGCTGACAGTAAGGGAAAGCCCCGCTACAGTGAGCCGGCCGGCATCCTCACCAGAAAATCTTGCTGGAACAAGCGAGCGTTCGTCACTGGACGGATCAAATGACGCAATCGGACGATAATTCGCCTAATCGACCTTTTTTTTACAATAAATTGGACGATTTCTCGGATATTTGGCTTGAGGCCCTTCAAGGTAGCGTCACGGGTATCTGGGACCGCAACGTCGTTACCGGTGAAATTCGCTATTCGTCGAGTTGGTTCTCGATCCTCGGCTTTAAAGACATGCCGACATCCAACAAGATCGAGGAAAGCTATGGGCGCGTCCATCCAGATGACCTTGACTATGTTAAGGCGCAGATACAGGCACATTTTGAGCAGATAACCGATACCTACGAGGTGAAGCACCGCCTGCGGCACAAGGATGGCCACTACGTATGGGTGCTCAGCCGGGGTAAGGTGATCAACCGGGACGGCGACGGCCGCCCCTTGCGCATGGTTGGCACGACAACGGATATCTCCGCCCTAAAGGAGAGTGAGGACAACTATCGCCATATGGTGGAACTGCATCCACAAATTCCGTGGGTGGCAGCCCCCGACGGTAGCGTCCTCGATGTTGGGCCACAATGGTTCGTTCTGACCGGCGTACGTCGCAAAGAGGCTGCGCCGGGCGGCTGGATCGAGGCCGTCCATCCCCAGGATCAATCGCGCATTGAACACGCCTGGAAACACAGCCTTGGGACCGGGGACCGGCTTGATGCGGAATATCGTCTAAGACGGCATGACGGTGGCTACGCGTGGATTCGGGCACGCGCCGCGGCCCGCAGGAGTCCCGAGGGGCAAATTATCCGTTGGTACGGCACGCTTGAGGATGTTTCAGACCGCTATGCGGCGGAGGAAGCAAGACGCAGTTCCGATGCGCTCGCATCGCGTGTTTTAGAGACGACCGGCGATGCCGTTATCGTCTGCAATCGAAATGGAAAAATAACATTTTTTAATAGCAAAGCGGTTGCCTTACTCGGCCAGAACACAGCAAAGATCGGAGATTGTATAAGAAACCTGTTTACTGAGATCCATGGGGCCGAAATTAGGGATGCACTCGATCGAGCTATGGGCGCTGGAGAAGCCGCGCATTTCGAGTATTTCTGGCCGCTCGCTGATATGTGGCTTGACGTTCACCTTTATAGTGGCGTGGATGACGTTTCACTGTTCCTCCGTAATATATCAGAACAGCATATAATCCAAAAAGAACTGCTTCATGCAGCAAGTCATGATCTTATGACCGGAGCGATCAACCGGACCACGCTATTTACAAAGCTTCATGACACTCTCACCCGGCAAACACCCGAAAATATGGTCGCCCTGCTTTGTCTTGATGTTGATTACTTCAAGGATATCAATGACAAGTACGGCCATCCCGTAGGTGACAGCCTGCTCAAACTGATTGTAAACCGCTTGCTGTCTCACCTGCGCAGGAGCGATCTGCTCGCCCGTAGCGGTGGTGACGAATTTCTCATCATGCTGCCGGACGTAAGAACTTCAGCAGACGCGATACAACTTGCTGAACGCCTTAACACAGCAATGCAGGTCGCTTTTGATGTCGATGGAATCTCGATTAGGGCTAGTCTGTCAATTGGTATTGCTTTTTCGAATCTCGGCAGCACCAACAGCGATAGTCTGTACCAGCAAGCTGACCGCGCGCTATACGAAGCTAAAAAGCAGGCCCGGGGCGCCTATCGTGTATTCCGCCAGGAAATGCAAAATTTACTCGATAAGACAAGCCATCTGCACATGGATTTGATCTCTGCTTTAGCTGGAGATGAATTTTTTTTGGAGTTTCAACCGATCATTCAGCTGTCTAAACGCTGTATCGTCGGCGTGGAGGCATTGATCCGTTGGAATCATCCGACACGGGGCATGATTTCGCCCGCCGAATTTATCCCTGTCGCTGAAGAGAGCGGTCTGATTACGAAGCTTGGAGCATGGGTGCTCCGTCGTGCCTGTGAAGCAGCCCACCAATGGCCCGAAACAGTAAAGGTATCGGTGAATATTTCGCCCCGCCAGTTCGAACTCGATGATGTTTACCGCATGGTCAGCAGTGTCCTACTGACATCCGGCCTGCCTGCGAAGCGATTGAAACTTGAGATTACCGAATCGGTCTTGCTGTCGCAGAATTCGCCAAATCTCCAAACCCTGCAGGATCTCAGAGATCTCGATATAACCCTCGTACTCGACGATTTCGGGATAGGATATGCGTCACTTTCATATCTTGATATGTTCAAGTTCGATTTTATCAAAATTGACAAATCTTTTGTCTCCAGGATCAGCAATCCTGAGGATCGGCACCATGTCTTCGAGGCGGTAATGGGGATGGCAAAGGCTCTTGAAATGCCCGTCACGGCAGAAGGCATCGAAACATCAGCACAACTCAAATATGTCCAGAGCTTGGGCTGTGATTTTGTGCAAGGATTTTATTTTGCGAAACCAATGACAAGCACTCAATTGCTCCAATTTATGTCATCTCCATTACCGGCAGTCATCTGAGCTAAAAAAGCTCAATATATCAACAAACTTTATCTTTGATGGGCAACCATAGTCAGCGCAAGCTACGGGGAATGGCGTAACCTCCTCGTTCAATCCAATGTTAACATTGTAAAATTTAGATTTCCTCGACTTATGAGGCGAGGGATTTTATAAGTTTGAACATCTGTTGCCTCGAGGATGGATTGGAAATACCGTAATAAGCGTCGACTACGTTGAGTGTCTCACGCGTAGACAATATGCCCATTGCCGAAGCATTAAACTGTCTATGCAACTCAGAAACTTCCGACGCGCGCCTGCACTCGCCGGAATTAGGGGCTTCTGATACACCTTTCGGCATATCATCGAAAAAGTAGCTGATGGGTACATCCAACACCCGAGAAATTTCAAACAAACGTGAGGCGCCCACTCGGTTGTTGCCGAGTTCATATTTTTGCACCTGTTGGTATGTAAGATTGAGCGCGTCACCAAGGCCTTCCTGAGACAACCCGAGATACGTGCGGCGAAGGCGGATACGAGACCCAACATACGCGTCGACGGGGCTTAATCGCTTCTCACCAGCCACACTGTCGACTTTCTCTTTGCCCATGACGTTCAACCCTTGCGAATGATATAACCAAATATCGGCCACACCTAGAGCAACCTTAGATTGCCGTCAATACAACCAATAGCTGTTTATTTTTTGGGTATTCGCCGAGGCTAGCCCTTATGTGAAATTAGTCAGTCATCGGCGCTCCCAGCGATTCCTGGAGACGTGCAGGATCCTGTTGATATGAAAATCGGGGAGATGGATTTCCTTGACCTCGTTGCCCAATGCCACTCGCGTGTCAGGACTCTTAACTGTTTTTGCCTCGTCGCAGCGCCCCTGCGGCGCAGGAAACGCAACATCACGCTCCCCGACACTTGCCAGTTCGGCCGACAAATCGGTGAGCCGGTGCGAGATGAGATGCACAACATCTCCTTCCCGCTGCACCCGTCCATAGACGGCGATCATACCCGAGGAGAGGATAATCCGGCGCTGCTTCTCGTAGAGGTTGGGCCAGACCACCAGATTGGCGATGCCGGTTTCATCCTCAATGGTGATGAACATTACCCCCTTGGCCGAACCAGGTTTCTGCCGCACGAGCACGATCCCGGCGGTCTCCAGCCATTTATTATCGGGCGCGCGCATAGCTTGGTCGCAGATGCCAAGTTTCCGGTGGCTGAATTCCTCGCGCAAAAAAACTCACCGGGTGCGCCAGCAGGCTGAGGCCCGTATGGACTGTCCCCCCGTCAGTGCCCTTGAGACAAAACTGGCATCTTGAATAAGGGAGGATTTCTGGCTCATCATAGCGACGAAGGAGCGTAGATGAGCCAGAAATCCTCGACTTCAAAACCACCTACCGAGGCGGTAGTGCGTGACATTCGCCGCGCGACCCGGCGGCATTATTCGGCTGAAGATAAAATCCGCATTGTGCTGGAGGGGCTGCGCGGTGAGCACAGCATCTCCGAGCTATGTCGGCGCGAGGGCATTGCCGAGAGTATGTATTATTCCTGGTCCAAGGAATTCCTTGAAGCGGGCACCGGAACCGAACAGTTCATCGTGCTGATGTCTATCAGCTGGGTCATTCCGAAATTGCCGCTAAGAATTCACCATGACGTCATCGACGCGAAAGCCAGCAAGGTACGCGGTATGGTTGAAAAGGCGCTCGATCGCGTGCTCGACAGCTCCGTCAATTAACCCACCTTCCGGCATAAAGGCGTTTTCCGAAAGGCGCAGCTCCCGAAGTGGCGCAAGGGCTTGCGGCTTTACCCAAAACATCGTGCCTTCGAAGAAGTCAAACGCATTGTCCCGGATCACGCTGCCCATCTTTGCTGCGATGGCCTCGGCCGCCGGGCGATTATTTCCGAGTAAATCTTGAGGTTTTGTGTTATTTGATATTGCGTGGAAGCGCCGTGGCCCAATCAGCCCAACCTGAGGATCGTCTTCGAAGAGTTGGAGTATCTTGCGAACCTGAAGGTCCGTCGAAATCAAATCCAGAAATATCGTGCGGCGCCACAGGTCGCCAAAAATGGCCGCGTGACCGGTGCCGAGCGACTTTTTGCCATGGATTTTGCAAATCAAAGAAAAGGAATCGAACACGCCCTCTTCAAGCAGCAACAGGAACGGGCGGACGTCGCGACCACTGTTTTCGACGACGCGAACCACGCTGCCGGGGAAGGCGGATTGTATGCGATCCACCAGTTCGGGATTTTCATGCGTGATGCTCAGGAACAGCGTGAACGCGACATTCCACCGCTTGAGCTGGGTTTCAATCTCGGGCCAGAGGTCATCATAGTGGAGATGGAGCGCTACGGCGATACCGGGGCTCAAGAGTGCGCTGGGAGCGGGATTTTCATCGGGCCCGATTGGCCATCCCTCGACCAGCTTGGGGAGGTCGCGCAGCATTTGACTGTCGAACGCATGATTGTGCCAATGGGCGCGGACGAGCTTACCAAAGATCTTTGTCTTCTTCCTTGGCCCTTCAGGAAAAATCTCAACGCCGTTAAATTTTAGGGTGCTGCGCCGCAACCGGGTGAAACGGCGCCGCACCGACGCTATCAGCGCAGTGCGAAACCCTGCCTGCTCGATCATAGCTTCATCGGGGTCAATCGAGACCGTCACGACCTTCTCATTGGTACGCAGGCAGAAATCGAGCCCGTTGCAAACCGGAACGAACCAGCTCTGCTGGCCGGTGCCAGGCCGCTCGAATGCCATGCGCATATAACCGCGTTTCTGCGCGCGATCAAAAGGTCGCACGCGATACACGGCACCACGCAGGACAATGAACTCACGAGTTTTACTGACCACGATGTTACTTTTCTCCGCAGATAAATGACTATTTAGCCGCTCAGCGTAGTTCGTGCTATATCTATTGCCGCCCCTCCCGCCGTTATTTTATTTGTGTTATTCCATATTTTATGACTAACCCCACCTCTATGTCTCAAGCTCTTCCCACGCTCCCCCTCATGCTCCGCCTTTGGCAAGATCATATACGCCACTATCGCTGGCGCATCGTGTTTATCGTTCTTGCAACCCTGGTCATGTCGGCCACCACGGCGGCCTACCCGGCGCTGATCAAATGGGCCTTCGACATGTTCTCTCATAAAGACCCGCGCATCCTCTATCAGGTGCCGGTGCTGGTGCTTATCATTACCACCATTAAGGGCCTCTCGATGTATTTCCAGTCCGTGCTGACGCAGGACATGGTGCTCCAGGTGATCCGCCGCCTCCAGGTGGCCATGTTCCGCCACCTCTCCAACGCCTCCCTGGCGCGGGTGGAGCGCGAGGCCCCGGCGCAGATCGCCGCCCGTTTCACCACCGATGCGACGGTAATCGGCGGAGCAATGTCCAGGGCGGTTAGCGCCGTGGCCGACGCCGCCACCCTCGCCGGGCTGGTTGTCACCATGATCGTGATCGACTGGAAACTCAGCCTCATCGCCGCCGCACTCTACCCGCTGGCCGGCATCCCGGTGCAAAAAATCGGCCAGCGCATGCGCCATGCCTCGGACGGCATGCAGGGCCAGATGGGCCAGGCCGCCGCCATGTTGAACGAGAGTTTCGCCCAGGCCCGCACCGTGCGCGCCTACGGCCTGGAGGAGCACGAGCAGAAACGCGCCAACAAAACCTTCGACCAGCTATACCACTCGCTGCTGCGCATGACCCAGATCCGCTCCCGGCTGGACCCGATGCTCGAAGTGCTGGGCGGCCTCGCGGTGGCCATGGTCATCGGCTTCGAGGGCTGGCGCAACGCCACCGGCGGCAGCGGCGTGGGCAATTTCATGGGCTTCATCTCGGCCCTGCTCATCGCCAGCCGCCCCTTGCGCGCGCTGGGC
>NZ_BSOS01000028.1:0-364 GCF_030160635.1 Acidocella aquatica
TTACCAAGACCCTTTGGTTTGCTTGTTGTCGGAGTATGCACTTTGATATAGGGTGGTGCCATTGGGCTGGTTGATGTGGTAGTGTTTGAGATCGTTTCAGGCACATGAGTTGCTATGGGCTATGCTTCTATTGATTGTTGGCTACTTTGTGTGGCAAATCATTAGTATTACAGTCCTTCATTATTTGTGGACCTCTTACTTTTGAACAAATGAAGCAACTACTTGCCTGTGCCTTCGATTATTAGACGTGAAAGATTTACACAATGTTGCGAAGCCCTTAGGCCCTTGTGCAAAGTGCCTTGGCTGCGAAGCTCCAAGACCATGGCTGCGAAGGACGTGAATCGCCCTGGCAACGAATCACCCT
>NZ_BSOS01000028.1:371-566 GCF_030160635.1 Acidocella aquatica
GCCTTGGCTGCGAAGATCCCTGGCCCTGCCTGGCCCTGGCTGCGAATTGCCCTGGCCCTGGCTGCGAATCGCCCTTGCCTTGGCTGCGAAGATCCCTGACCCTGGCGATAAATTGCCCTGGCCCTGGCTACGAATCCCCCTGGCCACCAATCGCCCCGGCCCAGGCCACGAATCGCTCTGGCTGCAAAGTGCTTG
>NZ_BSOS01000029.1 GCF_030160635.1 Acidocella aquatica
ATGGTCACTTCCTCCCGCCAAACCACCCATTTATAGCCAACATCAACAAGAGACGCTATAAGAGCCATCGAAGTCGATCCAAATTGCGCGCAAAGGCACCGTCGACGCCAAAAACACCGTGTTTATGGACGGACACTAAGTAGCAAAAACAGAAGGGAATTCGCGTTCGCGCTTGCGCTAAGAGCCTGCGTGCCGAGCAATTGCCCAATCCAGGCAGCATTGATCGAGGCATTGAGTGATTGTAGGACATTGCTGGCAAGAATTGGCAGTGAAAAAATGATCAGGGTTCGGGCGATCGGACCATTAAGAAAAACGGATGCCTCTGTCAGCCCTTCAAGCTTAGCCTTGGCCTTGGTTGCCTCGCCGGCTGCTGCGGCTTTGCCTCGGGACATCAGATTTTCTCCATCTTCGATAGCGTGGCCTCAACGGCCGAAGGTAGCAGGTTTTAGGCCGCGTTATATCTTTTTATCCGGCTGTTCGCCTAGCCTCGGTCACGCATACGTGCCTGTTCCCCCCGGCATGCAAATCCGCTGGGCTAGCCGATATCGGAATTGAAACATTGATATGGATTAGGCGCCCAGTAATGCGCCATTACTTCGGGTTTGGCCTAGTATGTAGTACGCGCAAGCGTTTTCGGCCAATTGCATAAATTGGCTGAAAACGCTATAGTGAAAAATAGGGTGGATGTATGCGGCATGACGATCGTCCCCCCAGGCATGGTCCGGAACCAAGCGGAAGTACAGGCATACGGTCGTGGATCAGATTAAGATGGAACGGCAATTCGCGGACGAGGGTTTTTGCATCTTCCCGGGAATACTTTCAACGGATCAGCTTGCGCGAATCCGCGACGCGCTCGATCGCGGCATCGAAATCACTCGTCGGATGAGGGGGTCAACCTACGTTGCAATGCTTGACCCAAATGATGCGAATATCCGGGTCAACGTTTTGCCGGCGATTGATCCGGTATTCATTGACCTGCTGATGCGAACTGATGCCTTGAAAGCAGTCGAAGCGCTCCTTGGGCCGTATTTTCTGATTTCGAATTTTTCAGCGAATGTTGCGCTTCCGGGCTCGGGGTCGATGAGGCTGCATACTGACCAGGCTCTTGTGATGTCCCCGCCATGGTTACAAACGTTCGCGATGGATGTCATCTGGTGTCTCGATGATGTTCACGAAATGAATGGGGCCACGCGTTATCTGCCAGGCAGTCACCACTACCAGATGCCGGAGGACGTCCCGGCCGACGCGATGAACAAGACCCTTGCATTCAAGGCCCCTGCGGGCTCCTTCATCGCCATGGATGGACGGCTGTGGCACAGTTCCGGAAAAAACGTGACGAAAAACGAGCAACGGCGTATGATGTTTGCCTATTATTCCAGCGACTTCATTCGCCAGGAGATGAACTGGAATGCCTGCCTTCCAACCGATATTCAGGACGGTCTGGGCGAGAGAGCACGCGAGCTTTTTGGTCTGATCCCGCTTGCGAATACGCGGATTGCTGTTGAGATGACGAAGCTGCTTCCCGAGGGCTGATGCCTTCCCGTGATTGCCGGTAGAGCAATATTTGATGGAGAGAAAAATGTCAGAGACGAACAAGACGAATAAAAACTTTGCGATTTTCCGGGCCAAGGATGCTTCCGCCCTGATGGAAGCGGGGGTCATGAATGTAGCTCCAATGACTGACGTGCAGATCGAAGGATTTAAGAAGATGCGTGCCGCCGGGATTCTGGATGGCGAAGAGGTCAAGGTTCTTGTCTGCCTGCCCGGCTTCAGCCTTGCGCATGCCTGGATGAAGAAGGACTACCCGCTGACACTTCACAGTCACGACGCGGATTGCCTCTATTATATTATCGCGGGCACGATGAGACTCGGGACTGAGGAACTCGGCCCTCGCGACAGTTTCTTCGTACCGGCTAACGTACCTTACACATATAGACCCGGCCCGGAAGGCGTCGAAGTTCTGGAATTCCGCCACGAAACCAAATTCAATTTTGTCAATCTCTCTAAGTCGGCGGTATTCTATGACAAAGGAGCTACTACTTGTGCGGCCAATCACGACGACTGGAAGGTCGCAACGCCGCCTTCGGTTAACGCATGAGTCTTGGGGGTAGCTCTTGGGGGAGGATGGGCGATCAAGCGCATCCGCGCTGCCAACTGCGGTTTGGTGGCAAAGCCTGTTTCTTCCGGCACATGCGCAGCGGCCAGACGGAAGGGGTCGTCAGTCTAGATTTTTGGCAGATATAATTCCCGATCGATGAACGCATGGCCGTGACGCGACTCGTGGGTGGCAAACACGCCGATCTGGCAGTTCGTGATCTTCCCCGCCGAACCAGTGTATTGCCGGCCAACCCCGCACGATGCCACACCCTGCTTCAGGAAGCCGGTTTCATCGATCACCAAAACAGCGTCGATGTCCGCGAACGTCTCGACCACGTAATCGCGAACAATATCGCGCAGCGCGTCCGCTTTCCATCGGCCCTGGCCGAGGATCGCCTGCTGTCGCCAGGCACCGTGATCACCAGCCGCCCCGGCGCGCATCCACCCGGTCTTACGCTGCTCATCGCCAAGCAAACCATCGAGAAACGTGTTCGCCGATATGCAATACGTTCCTGCGTAAACAAAGGCCGGATCCGCGCCTTCACATCGCGCAGTGATCGCGCCCAAAACTCCAGCGTCCGCTTCCGGCAGCCCGCCGCCTCCACGCACATAGCCGACAACACGCTCACGTAAATCAACGCTATAGCTCATCATTCGCCCCTCACAAGGTGGCAAATATTAGCACGTAATGTTGTTAATGTGAATCACTGTAGTATTTTCGGCCAGCTTCAGACGCTGGGTGTGAGCAATCATCGCCCATAGTGTCAGTTTGATCGTCCCAGCGATAGGAGAGGCGGTCTTCTTGCAATACGCGAAGTTGATTGGCACCAAGTAAAAGGGAAAAAGCGTACGGCAGAAACAAAAGCAACAGCTAAATCAAAGGGAAAGTACCGAGAATTTGAATTATGAAAGACGCGAGATCGTTGCGCCCAACGCCTTCTTATGCAGAGGTGAAGGCCGAAGTTTGCTATTCGTTCCGGTTAAGATCCTGACTTCTGAGCCTTAATATAATTGCTGACCGTGTTGTTGAATTCGCTTTCCGTTTATATCGCATAAGAATTTCGACGGAGTTGCAAATTTTACAGATGGCCAAAGAGGCGAACCTACGTAGTCTTAATTCATAAAAAAATTCTGCGGCTTACGGTCGAAAACTGCGAAAAAATGGGAGAATGTGATGATTTATGGAACGAGAGTTGCCCAAAAGAATAGCGGGAGTGGCCATTCTGGGCTCCGGCGTTTACTTGCACTGGGGCTGAGTTTGCCGGCTATGCTGGCGGCGGCTCCTGCGGCCCACGCTATGAACCTGTACGATGGCTCGACGGTTGGCAACAACCTAGAGATTAACCTCGACATCACCGCTTCCTATAGCGGGCAATATCGCGTACAGAGCCCGTCGAAACTTTTAGTTTCGGGCGCCACCAATGCCAACGGCAATGATGGCGATGCTAATTTCCGGCACGGTCTCGTCGGCAACACCTTTAGTGTTTTGCCTGTATTAGACATCAAAGATAACTCATTCGGGATGCATTTCTCCGGGGAGTATTTCATCAACACCGTATATTTGGGAACCAACCAGAACAACCAGGCGTCGACGGTCAATCCGGTCGTCGCAAAAAATACCGACTTTGCCAAGGAAACGCGCATCGCCGATGGCCATAACGGCCGCATGCTTGATGCCTTCGTGTATGATGGTTGGGATTTCGGCGGCGGTCAGCGCATTACGTTGAAGGCCGGTCAGCAGACATTATTCTGGGGACAATCCCTGTTTTATGGCGTTAATGGTATTTCCGGTGGCCAGGCGCCGATCGACTCCATCGCGGCTGAGAACCTCGTCAACCCGCAAGTCCAGCAAATTTTCCTGCCGGTCGGGCAGATTGTCGCCACATACCAGCCAGACGAAACCTACACGATTCAGGGCTACTACCAGTATCAATGGGAGCCATACTCCCTGCCGGGCGTTGGCTCGTATTTCAGCCCCAGCGACGTTGTCGGACCTGGTGGATACCGGATCATCATCCCGCTTGGCCCGCTTGGCACCGCATATCTGCATAATGACAAGCCGTTGACACCAGAGCGGCAGAACGGCCAGTTTGGCTTGTCCCTGCAGGCCACATATGACAATTACGATCTCGGCCTATTCGGCGAGCGTTTTGACGCGAAAACGCCGGAAGTCAGTACGGTCATCAACCTGGTGCCGTCCCATCTGCCGCTGGGATATCCGCAGACCCTTCCGAATGGGGGTAGTTATCGCGAATACTATGGGCGTGACATCTGGTTGGGTGGTGCCAGCGCTTCGACGACCATTGGCGTGACAAACGTGGCCGCTGAAGCCAGCGTGCGCGCTCACCAGCCACTGGTATCGACCGGGACAACCGTTTACACATTCAATGGCCTCGGCTCAACCTATACCGGCAATGCGAACTCAGACCCTGGTTATTCAGTCGGCGATACGACGACGGAATTGCTCTCGGCGATTTATGGCTCACCTGCGTTGAAATATGATCCGGGCGGCGTCACAGTTATAGCGGAAATCGAATATGTAGATGTGTTCCACGTCACCAGGCACAAGGATTTGCTTGCACCGGGCCGCAACGCTGCCGCGTCAGCGTTCGACATTCAGGTTAATCCGCAGTATTTGAACGTCCTGCCAAGCCTCAATCTGGCATTCCCTGTCTCGATATCTTATAATTATCTAGGCAACTCGCAGATGGATGGCTCGATGCAACATGGTACGGGTTCATACTCAGCCGGTGTTTCAGCAACCTATCGCCAGGTTTGGGATGCAACGCTCAGCTACGTTGGTTATTTCGGCTCGATCAACCCAGGTGTGACCCTCAACACGTCACAGATGGCTGACCGCGGTTATCTGTCACTGAACCTACAGCATACGTTCTAAGAGCTGGATCTGAGGCCCGAGCCAAGACGGGAGTTTTAGTCAAGAGAATAATCTACGAAGGTCCGCCGTTTCCAAAAACTTGCGGCAAACGCAGAGATATTCGTAGATTGCCACACTAATTTTCCTGCTTTGTTCTGCTGCGTGAAGGCCAAGATGACCCGCTTTACAATTGAAACGATTGAATAAGGGACAACAACATGAATAGACGTAAATTTAATTTGCTCGCCGGTTCCAGTCTTGCCAGCGTAACTGCGCTTCGCTCGGCCAAAGCCCAATCAGCTTCACCGGACCCCTCGCTGCTCACAACAACGCTAACGCCTTTCGGCGCGGAACGCGCCGGCAATGCGGACGGCTCCATCCCAGCCTGGACCGGTGGTTTGGTTGCCCCGCCCGTGGGACCCGATACCCCCGCCCTGGTGCAGGTATTCACCGGTGAGCAGCCGCTCTACACGGTGGATGCCAGCAACATGGCGCAATATGCGCATCTGTTGTCTGCAGCGACGCAGGTGCAGATTACGAAATTCGGCTGGAGCCTCAAGGTCTATCAAACACACCGTACCTCGGCGGCGCCACAATATGTTTATGATAACATGGCAAAGAACGTTACCAGGGCGCAGCTTGACCCCGCAGGCGGCCGGTATGGTTTCACGAATGCCTATGGCGGTGTGCCGTTTCCCATCCTCGATACTTCGGACCCATTGAAGGCGGGTGCGCAGGCAATATGGAATCACCTCACTGTTTTTGGCGGATATTCGATTCAAGATATATTCACTTCTAGTTTCGTCGTTATTAATGGGCAGCAGATCCTCGTCAACGGTACTGTTGGCTATTCAATATATCCGTATTACGATCCCAACGGATCGTTGGAAACTTTTGACGGATACTACAGTAAAGTTCGGTCGGACACGATCATGCCAGGCAGCGTAGACGGTCAAGAAATTCTGATCTGGCACTCTTCCAATACAAGGCAGAAGGCCGATATTACGTGGACGCTGTTGAATGGCGAGGCCCGTGTGCGTAAGGCACCAAACGAACAATATGATTCTCCTGAGGCCGCCACCAACGGTATCAGCAATGTCGATGAAAACTCGATGTTCTACGGCGATCCGCAGCAGTTTGACTGGAAGCTGATTGGTAAGCAGGAGCTGCTGATTCCGTACAATTGTAATGTCATGGATTTCACTCAGGCATCGGAATTCCTCCTGCCGAAATTCCCGAACCCGGACATGGTCCGTTGGGAAAAACACCGGGTTTATGTGATTGAGGCGACGCTGCACGAGGGCTATCGTAACGTGGTACCACACAGGCGCTTCTACATCGACGAGGATTCTTGGTACGGGGCAATGGGCGATGGCTATGATGCAAATGGTAATCTCATCAAAGGCTATAACCAATACCTAGGGGTCGTACCCAGTATGCCGAGCATACAAGAAGTGGCGAGCGCTATCTGGGACCTGAACAGCGGTGACTATGCTATTAACGGTCCGCTTTCCACCGGATCGCATGTAGCCCAGCTGCTGATAAAGCCTGTGGATGATTCCCTATTCGATCCGCAGCAGATGGCGGCCGCCTCGTCATTCTAAGTACGTAAATCGACCAGACTCAACAAAGTCTGGTCGATTTTGATTAACTCTTCGTTTCGAACAGCAATAAGCTGGACTTTTGTGCCCGTGTGTCGTAGCGAGTATGAGCGGAGCATTATCGTCAGGCAGTTTCCTGAAGCTTGGCGGTTTTTGGGAGTCCACACTCTGGCACTAGCTGGAAGGCGGGTAATTTTTCCCCGTGATTGTTACGCCGGCTTTCGTAGAATGCGGCTAACGAACAATCGTGATCGTTTATGCAAGCAAGACTATTCGCTGCGGTTCCGCTATTAGCGCTACTTTGGCATATTTTTATTATCTCTTTTTGTCAGGGGCGTGTCACAGTGCGGGCATCGTCGAGGTGGAGGCTGTGCCAAGAGATTGAGGATCGCGTTTCTGATTGCGGGCATGGTCGGTTGCGGCGGTGGTCCCTCGATTCTTTTTTTCCGTCCCGCGGCTTTGAGGCGGCGGGATTGGAGGAAGGCGTAGGCGATCATTGTCATCAGGGCATGTCGATGTAACCCGATCCAGGACCTGCCTTCGAAGTGATCGAGGCCAAGTTCCTCTTTGAGTTGCTGGTGCGCCTGCTCACAGACCCATCTGGCCTTGATCGCGGCGGCCAGCGTTTTGATGGGGGTATCGGCCGGCAGGTTCGACACATAATATTTTTGCTCGCCTGTCAAACGCCGCTCGCCGACGAGCCACACCTCCGAGCCCGGCATGCACTGTACACGATTATCGAGCATCTGATGCTTATGGCCGTCGGCCACCCGAACACGGCAAGCGGCAAAGCGGCATGTCAGGTCACCTTTCGTACCCTGACGCTAGGTGATCTTTTTCCATTTTTTCCCGGTCAGCATTAGCTCCGCGGAGATCGGGCGCCGGTCGGCTGTCAAATCGCTTCCAACCGTGACCCCCTTTTCGCTTCCAATGTTGATGGTGTGGAACGCCCCCTCTTTCTGACGTTTACCGGCGGAGATCTGCGGTAAGATGTAGGACCGTCAATATAGGAGGGCATAGCCATGGATGAGATTGTGACGATGGGTTGGATCTGGCGAAGAATGTTTTCCAGGTTCATGGGGTGGCAGCAGATGGCCGCGTGGTTGTTCGCCGGCAGCTACGCCGTTCGGATGTCTTGACGTTTTTCAAAAAAATTCCGGCGTGCCTGGTTGGCCTGGAGGCATGTGGATCAGCGCATTACTGGGCTCGCGAGATCGCTGCATTAGGGCATACGGTGAAGATGATGCCGCCAGCCTACGTCAAACCCTACGTCAAGTTATGCTCACCTCGCCATAACTTGACTAATCACGAGGTCCCCATAATGCGGAGGAGCGCGGCCTGATCGGCGGATTTTCGCCGTTCTTGTCAATGTTCCTCCGCATTATTTCAGAGCGTGTCTAGCCAGGCGATCACGCTGGCATTGCGCTTCCAGG
>NZ_BSOS01000030.1 GCF_030160635.1 Acidocella aquatica
CCGGATGAGTTGGTCTGGAAGCATCTGAAAGCCGACACGGTTGGCCGCATGACCACGACTGACAAGACCGACTTCAAGAGCAAAGTCGTATCGGCCATGCGTAGCCTGCAAAAGAACTCAAAAAAGATCGCCGCATTCTTCCAAAAACCATCCCTGCAATACGCCGCCTGATGTCGGTTTATTTACGCACTGATTAATACCTGGCCGATAACGCGACCAGCGACCAGCATGGAGAAAATAGTGCCCAATCCGCGCGGGCCCATGACAAGGCCTGCGGTGATAGACGGCTCATTCATCAGCTCCTGCAGGAATGGAGGCTGCAGTGAAAGAGCCGCATAGGTGGTTGTACCAAGAACGGTGGTAAATATCGTTCCGACTATAAAATTACGGTCCGAGAACAGTGCCGGGCGGATGAAAGGCTTTCGTGTGGTAAAAACATGCACAAGGAATAAATAAAAAGCGAGGGCAGAAAGCACCGCCTCAGTAATGATTTCGCGAGAGGAGAACCAATCCTGCTCCACGCCGCGGTCTAGCGATATTTGCAGCGCGCCAACGGCGAGGCTGAGAGTGCCGAAACCAATCCAGTCGAGCTTGAAGTGGTAATCAACTTTGGTTTCCGGTAGAAATACCAGCGTACCGATGAACGCGAGTATGCCAAGTGGCATGTTGATATAAAACACTGCACGCCATGAATAATCTGACGTCAGCCATCCTCCAATGACCGGCCCTAAAAGTGGGGCGGCCATTATGGCGATACTGAACGTTGACATAGCGCGACCCTGACGCTCTGGCGTATTGATGTTGAACATCACGGTTTGCGTAAGCGGAATGATTGCCGCGCCTAGCGCACCTTGCAGACAACGGAAGACTACAATTTGGATTAAGGATTGCGCCGCATCACAGAGCATAGAGGCGATGGTGAAGCCACAGATGGAAACTAGCAGGACCCGCTTGATTCCAAATCTGGTCGCGAAAAAGCCAGTAGGCGGCGTCATGATTGCCGCGGCGACAATATAAGATGTGAGCACCCATGCGATCTCGTCCTGACTGGCAGACACGCTGCCTTGCATGTATGGCAGGGCCACATTGGCAATTGTAGTGTCTAACGCCTGCATTAAGGTTGCCAAAATCAGGCAGGTTGTGATGGCGAGGTGGGTATTAGCTTTCACGTAAGCCCCAGCACATTCCGTTGTTTTGGTGGCTAATTGACAAACCGACAATTGAATTGAAAATCGTTGTGGGCATGGGCAGTAACTTACCAAGAGTCTGACCTTGTTCTATGAAACCCGCGCGGAGAGATGCAAGATGGGCGCCTTGATATACCGCGGGAGCATTTTTTGCCGCGGGACGGGGCACCTAATACCGATTCGCGCCCCCTGAACAGCTTTGAGCGTCTCTAGCGCCCCAACGATAATGTTAGCTCTGTTGGTATTTGGAGCCTCAGCGACATAGTCTGGTCCTGTGGCAACAATGCCATTCAGCCGGCATATATTCCTACCGTTCAACAGAACGCGGCATATGAATTACGACACCGGATCGATCAAGGTGCCGCTAATGCGGATCCCCGCGCCGTCCACCTGATAGCTCTTGTTGATAAAAATCAGCACAGAAGTAAGCGCCTCTGCCGCAGCGGCGTTCGCCAGCCCGCCGCCTTGGATGCCGCGTAGCCCAGCGGCGTTAGCCAAAGCCACCACCTCTGCTCGCGCTACCTTGCTATCGCTAAACACCAAAGCATCGCAATCGATCTCCATATCGGTGATCAGCTTGTGCGCTGCAACCGAATGGAAGCAAGAGGCTATGGTAACGCCTTCGCCGAGCAATCGCTTCGCGCGTTGCGCGGCACTACCCTCGGGCGGCAACTGTACCGTCATGACTTTTGGAGGCATCAGCGGTACGGTGGTATCTACCACGATCTTGTTCGATACGTACGGCGCAATTTCGACCAGTGTTGCTTCTTGAGCTGCGAACGGAACCGTAACCACGACAACGTCAGCCGCCGCGGCTGCGTCCGCATTGCTCATGCCGGTTAAGCCGAACCCAAGTTTAGTGGCTGCTTGGACCGCGCCCTCAGCATGACGCGAGCCAATGATCACGCTTAGCCCGGCCTTTGCCCACCGCCGTGCGAGAGCCGAGCCAAGTTTGCCGGTGCCGCCGACCACGGCAATTATTCCACTCATCTTTCTGATCTCCTCTAACAAATTAATCGTCAACGTGGGCGAATGACCGAGGGCTTGCTACGCGACCTTAAAAGTCATTTTTACGCGGCGGCGCGTAATTCAATGTCATCGGCAAGCGTTTCCATACCGTCCGCCCTTGGCTCCCGCGTCGACATTCATCAACGCCGCAGCGTGGCTGAATTTACGTAGCATGCCAGTTTGTCGTCTCACACTGCGTGTTCTTTCGCGGAGCGAATAGTTAAACAAGCTCAGGATCGTCCGTACGATGCATTTGACGTTAACTAGTGTCCGTCCACTAACGCTAAGGTATTGATATTATTCTGTTAATTCCGCTGTTTGGGCTTTCAA
>NZ_BSOS01000031.1 GCF_030160635.1 Acidocella aquatica
CTCTGGACCGCGGGTTCGTTCCTCGGGGACTTTCGTACGCCAAGAGGCGCCCGAAACTCTCCACGAAAAAGGACGATCCGCTTTCGGATTAGGACTTAAGAAAGCAGACATGCCCTGATGTGCTAGCGATGGGCGTGGTTAACATACAACGCTCATCCAGCTACCCTGACTGTGTACCCCCGTCCATTTAGGTTGGAGGGGAAAGCTTCTCGCAGAACAGCCATTGAACGTCCAACCTAGGTTGTGCCTCGACTTAAAATCACTTTGCTCAAGGCTTCTATCTCGGAAATCGCTTTATTCAAATCTGGTGAAAGACACAAACGCTCGATATGCCCCGACAAGGCACTAAACCGTTGTAAATTTCGGGCAGTTATTTCTCGAGCAGTCTGTGAAATCGCCTTTCTAGCTGAAATAGAAGTTAGCATACGAAATGCCATAGCAGTTGTACGCTCCGCAACACGTAAATCGAGCCAGTTGTACTCATTGGCGGCTTTGAGCACTGCTCCAAGCAAACGACCGCATTCGTTGTCTGTCGGGCAATCCAGCGAGACCGTGTGCAGCCACTTTCGAATAAGAGATTTTTGTTCTTGCCTTGCATCACTCCGGTAAATCTGAATAACCCCTTCCGCAAGAACACCTTTAATTGCTTCAGCGCCCTGAAGAAATATCCGTTCCGCGTCAGAATATCTGTTGGCTCTTAGGTAACTCTCACCTTGTGAGGCATAGGCTTGTGATTTCAAAACAGTAAATCGCCCAGGCTGAGCTATCTTGGATTCACCATCTGTGCATACAGTTATAACATTGGCCCAATCTTTTTCCTCCTGCAGAGTTCGAATCCAAAATTCGTAAAGCTCGCTACGGCGACAACCTTGTGCAGCAGCGGAACGGAAAAGCTCGATTGCCTCCCTTCGGTTTTCACCGTCCCCTAGCTCCATTTTGCATCGCCCCATCATACAGACCAAGTCTGGGTGAGATGGTAAATGCTCTAACGCTGCTGCTGCAACTTTAACAGCACCTAGGGCGTCATTATTTCGAAGGTTTGCCATACAGCGACGAATAGCGTCTCGTACAAAAGGAACAGGGTCCTCATGCAGACGTCTCTGTTCTGCGCAACTTCTTTGTAAATTTTGATGGTTTGAGACGCGCGCTTCAATGACATTTGCCATCAATGTCAGAGTGCGAGGAATAATAATCGTTGCACCACCCGGTAGCGCACTGGCGACTTCAACCATCGAAAAGTCGCGAAGTTTGTCTAACCAGTTGGACACTTCAAAGGCACTTGCCTTAAGGACGGCAGCCAATTCAACTGAAGACGTCTCACGTAAATAGACGGCGGCAAGCAAAAGCCGCGCCTCTGCTACGGAAAGGCGGCTAACTTCTCTCGAAAATGCCGCATCGCGCACATTTTCGCCCGCAGCTCCACGCCAATCTTTCAGCGCGGCCTTAAATGGTACGCCAAACGACATTAATCGTAGAATGGATACTACGAACAGTGGAGATCCACCACTAATTGTGAAAAGCTCGCTTACATCAGAATTCGAAATACTGCCGGGAAATGGTATCCTTAAAAGGCGACACTTTGTTGCAACAAATTCTTGAAAGTCTGCCTGGTCAATCCCTCCCAACTCGATATATTGACCTCTCGGCATTCCAAGGTTTCGTCGAGCCGTCATAAGTGCTTTAGACTTGGCTTGGGCAAAGATAGTGGAAATTAGATAGTAAAGAGACTGCTGGTCGGAATCCTCCAACGTATCGACGTCATCTACGATTACAAGAAATTTGAACTCTTCTAAGAGTTCTACAATCAATTCAAGGCGACTCTGTCGATCGACGCGGTTGTGGATTATTTCCTCTGGGCACCCTAGTTCGATTGCCAGCGCTATCAAAAAGTCATCGACATTGAAAAAATCAACGCGCAACAACTCGGTATATCGATCTCGACTTGCTTGCCAATTTTTTTGCTTAGCACTTAGCCAAATCAATTTGTCAAATTGAGCCGGTCGAGAATAGACAAAAATTTCCGCGAAATAGTAAGCTAACGATGTCTTCCCAAGCCCCCCAAGGCCGCAGATAAGCCTTACTGGGCTAAATTTATCTGCGAGCCACTCCCAAAGTGCGGAAATGTCATTTTCTCTTCCAATGAATTTTCCCAGTTCCCCATCACGATCTGGAAGGTTGTTTTCTAAGGCAGCAGCCTCCAGGACGATTTCGTGATGGACCTTCCGCCTTTGGTCCGAGAACAGAAAAGCGTAATCTTCACCTGACTGAGCGGGCCGACATTCGTCCCTTTGCCGCAAGTAGAAGTCGCCTTTTTTGAAAGCAGATTTCCCGCTTGTTAGTTTGCGTGCATCCGATTTGAATTGCGCTGGCAGCAAGTTCGCTGGGCGTCGAGGAACAAATAGGAGCCCAATTTGGACTGCATTTTTTCCTGCCTCTTGCCAATTTAAGATACGATAGACACATTCGACACTTTGTCCTGTAACTCCAACAATTCTCTGATTCAAAGCCGCGACATCAAATCGCTTGTCAAAGCCGGCAAAATTTCTGGTGAGGTCGTCAACGCCAATAATAAGATAACCACCAAAGCTATTGTAGAATGAAACAGTGTCCTTTACGATTTCATCGACTTTGGCGTCGAATGTCGCCTTATGACCATCTGGGTGTTTAACCCCCGGACAGAGCCACGGTAGTGATGCCTTAAAATCCCATAGATCTGGTTCGTCCCATTTTGCGCCGCTTGAAAGGACGGTTTCCAGTACCGTGATTTCTGTCACACCACGTTCAATAAGAGCGAACACAGTTGCTCTCGTAGCGAAAAGACTCTCGTTTGCTCCCGTTATGGTGTTCTGAGTCACGGTCGGTATGGCTCCCTGGGTATTACTCCACAAATCGCCATTATAGACATCAGTGATAGAACAATGCCAGATGGTGCTCGTAAGATGGGTGCATCTGGCTGTTTGCTTCCAGTGCTCCAGAATTGGTGGCGGCGTTGCCAGCCCTGTCCTTTTATTGTCCGCAATAAGCCAGAGTAAAATTGGGTGGTAATGACCGACATGGGCGCAAACCCGGCAAAGGCAGGGCGTCCGAGCGTTAGCTTATTGGCCCGCCGCCCCCATTCCGGCACGCGACTGTGCATTGGTGCGATGACCGCGCTGCCCCTCAATATGTTCTTGCCAAAACTGCGCTGCCTCCCATAAACTGCCCCCCCGGACAGGATGGGGATGGACGCGTGGATCCAGGCCTGACGCCCCCGGTTTATTTCCAATCGGGCGACGCCCCAGGGCGCTTGGCCATATCCGGAACCTAACGATGCGTGTCGCCCTTTATGCCCGCTACAGCTCAGATTTGCAGCGTGATGCCTCGATTGAGGACCAGCTGCGGCTATGCCGCGGCCATGCGGAGCGCCACGGCTGGACATTGGTGGATAGCTATTCCGACCGCGCGATCTCCGGCGCCTCGATGCTGCGCCCCGGCTTGCAGGAGCTGATCGCGGATGCCGCCCGCGGCCGCTTTGATATTGTCCTGGCCGAAGCGATGGACCGCCTGTCGCGCGACCAGGAGGACATCGCCGGGCTGTATAAGCGGCTGAGCTTTGCCGATGTACGGATCGTTACCATTGCCGAGGGCGAGATCAGCGAGATGCACATCGGGTTGAAGGGGACGATGAACGCGCTGTTTCTCAAGGATTTGGCGCTCAAGACCCATCGCGGCCTGCGCGGCCGCATTGAGGCCGGTAAATCCGGCGGCGGCAATGCCTACGGCTATAAGATTATTCGCAGCTTCGCCGCCGACGGCACTCCCACGGCCGGCGAACGCGAGATCGCCCCCGTCGAGGCAGAGACCGTCCGCCGCATTTTCCGGGATTTTGTGAACGGGCAATCGCCACGGGCCATTGCGCATGTCTTGAATAAAGAGAATATCCCCGGCCCCAGCGGCGTCGGCTGGGGGCAGAGCACCATCAACGGCAACGCCGAGCGCGGCACCGGCATCCTGAACAACGAGCTGTATATCGGCCGCCTGGTGTGGAACCGGCTGCGCTATGTGAAGGACCCCGCCACCGGCAAGCGGGTCTCACGGCCGAATCCGCCGGAGAGCTGGGTCGTCACCGAAGTGCCGGAACTGCGGATCGTGGACGATGGCCTGTGGCAGGCGGTAAAATCCCGCCAGAGCAAAGCCCGCAATCCGGTTGCCTCATCCCGTGCCTTG
>NZ_BSOS01000032.1 GCF_030160635.1 Acidocella aquatica
CTCTGGACCGCGGGTTCGTTCCTCGGGGACTTTCGTACGCCAAGAGGCGCCCGAAACTCTCCACGATACCTGTCTGACGGCTTTCGGAGCCCTCGACGCTGAAAGCCGACGTCTGTCATTTGCCAGTTCGAATCCTTTAACCAAAGGTGTGACGTAGAACGCGACAGAAAATTCAATTGTTCACGCCTTCGCTCGTCCGCGTGGCAAGTGTCGTACTGGCCCCTGCAAGGCATGGCGCTCAGATGACCTGCCGCTCCCGCAGCCCTGTAATCCCATGCCAGTCCATGCCCAGCAGGTTGATGAGAACGTCCTCGGTGTGCTCGCCGAATTCTGGGGCTTGGCGATGAATGCGCGCCGGCGTTGCCGACAGGGCCACAGGGAAACCCGGCAGCTTGATTTTGCCATGCGAAGGATGGTCCAGCTCGGTGACATAGCCGTTGATAATGGCTTGCGGATCGTTTGCGGCTTCTTCGGTGGTATTGATCGCGCAGACCGGCAAATCACCTTTGGCGACGAAGCGACTTAGCCAATAATCGCGCGGCTTCGAGGCGAAGACCGGGTCGAGGATCGCCGTGCATTCACGTGCATGGGCGCACCGGGCCCAATGATCGCCAAAGCGTGGGTCAGCGGCCAGTTCAGGCGGGTTGCCAAGCGCGTCCAGCACGTTGGGTGGCCACGGCCACCGGCAGCGGCAGCGGCGCCGTTCGAGCCGGCGTTGGCTTCTCGGCAACAACCGGTACAAACGCTGGACCAGCCGGATCGCCGCAACCACCTGCGCTTATCTGCGTTGCCAACTCCCGGCGCCAGGCGAAT
>NZ_BSOS01000033.1 GCF_030160635.1 Acidocella aquatica
CATGGTGACCCATTGATTCAGAGATTAAGCCGCTTCGCAACCAAAAAATCACAACTGTAATGCTAGATCAATATTGGTTTAGCTTGAATCACCCGATTCAAGCTAAACCAATGAAATTGATCGTAAAACATAAGGTAGAGCGTGATTGACGTGAGGCAATCACGCTCTAGAGTGCGATCGTTTGAGGTTCGCTCAACCGAGCGAGCCGAAAGCGTGAATCGCCCTCAGAAAAATGGCCAGAGCCTGATCGCAATTAAAGCGATCATGCTCTGGCGCAGTATGCGTCTAACATGCCGCAGAACGCTTAAACAAAACGCTGGAATATTCAACGAATAGCTGAATATTCCAGCAGGCAATCGGTCCAGCTGCCGCCATGGGCGGCGGAGTGTGCCGCCGCCTCGATGAACTTCATGCCCTTCGCGCCGTCCAGCACGGTGGGGTAACGCAGCAGGGCCTCGGGCAAGGTTCTGCCATCCCGCCGGGCCTCGATGGCGATAGCGAATTCCGTGTAGAGATTGGCCCATGCATCGCTCAGCGCCTCGGGATGGCCGCGCGGCATGCGCACGAAGCGGCTGGCCTCCACGCCCATTCCGCCACCCAGCCCGCGTGAGATGATCTGCGCTGGCATGCCAACCTGGTTGAAACGCAGATATTCAGGATTCTCCTGGTCCCATTCCAATCCACCGGTTTCGCCAAATACCCGCAGGCGCAATCCGCATTGCGTGCCTGCGGCGGCCTGGCTGACCATCAGCGTGCCGGCAACATCGCCCGCGAAGCGGACATGCATGAAGGCCGTGTCCTCCTTTGGCTTGGGCGAGCCCGTGACCAGAAAATCCGCGCGCAAGGCGGTCATCTCCAGCCCGGTGACAAAGCAGGCGAGGTGATGCGCATGCGTGCCGATATCACCGGTGGTGAAGGTGGGCCCACCCTTGGCGGAATCCAACCGCCAGGCATCCGCGACGTCCATCGCCCATTCCTGGAAATATTCCACATGCACCTGCCGCACCGCGCCGATGGCGCCTTGCGCGATCATCTGCCGGGCCTGCCGCACCATCGCGTGCCCTGAAAAGCTGTAGGTCACGCCAAAAACGAGTCCGGTTTCGCGCTGCAGCCGCACGAGGTCCAGCGCCTCTTCCAGCGTCACGGTCAAGGGTTTGTCGGAGATCACATCGATGCCATGCTCCATGAAAGCGCGCGCGATGGGATGATGTGACGCATTGGGCGTGGTGATCGCCACGGCATCAATCCCATCCGCGCGCGCCGCCTCGGCCGCCGCCATCACCCGATAGTCGGTATAGATGCGATCCTCGGCCAAAAACCAGTCGCGGCCTGATTGGCGGGCGATTTCAGGCCGCGAGGAGAGCGCGCCGGCAACCACCTCCCAACGGCCGGAAAGCCGCGCGCCGTTGGCGTGGACAGGGCCGATGAACGCCCCCTGCCCGCCGCCGGCAATGCCCAGGCGCAACCGGCGCTTGGGCTTGGGAAACGCCAGCTCATCCGCGGCTTCGCCTTTATGCCACGCGTTCACGCCAGTTCCTCCAGGCCGATGATCTTGCGGTTGAGCTGGCTGCTGGCTTCCGCCTTCACGAAATCATCGAAGGCATGGGTTGAAACCCCGATGATATGGTCGCGGATGAAGCGCGCTCCTTCCGCCGCGCCGTCCTCGGAGTTCTTCAGGCAGCATTCCCATTCCAGCACCGCCCAGCCATCGTAATCATAGCCGGTGAGCTTGGAGAAAATGCCCTTGAAGTCGATCTGCCCGTCGCCCGGCGAGCGGAACCGCCCGGCCCGGCTGACCCAGGGCTGAAATCCGCCATAGGCGCCCGTCTTGCCCGTCGGGCGGAACTCCGCGTCCTTGACGTGGAACATTTTGATCCGCTCGTGATAATGATCGATATAGGCCAGATAATCGAGCGATTGCAAAAGCAGATGGCTCGGGTCGTACATGATGTTGCAGCGCGGATGGTTGTTCACGCGCGCCAGGAACATCTCGAAGGTCAGCCCGTCATGCAGATCCTCGGTGGGATGAATCTCAAAGCAGAGATCCACGCCGTTATGCCCGAACGCATCCAAAATCGGCAGCCAGCGTTTCGCTAGTTCGTCGAATCCCTCATCAATCAGCCCATCCGGCCATTGCGGAAAGGGGTAGAGATAGGGCCAGAGCAGTGTGCCGCTGAAAGTTACATGCCGGTCTATGCCAAAACGCGCCGAGGCGCGGGCGGCGAGGTGAAGCTGGTTTACCGCCCATTCCTGCCGCGCTTTCGGGTTATTGCGCAGGTGGGGGGGCGCGAAGGAATCGGCCGGCAGATCAAAGGCCGGATGCAACGCCACAAGCTGGCCCTGCAGATGGCTGGCCAACTCGGTGACCACCAGCCCGTGCGCGGCGAGTTTGCCCTTATATTCGTCGCAATAATCCTGGCTTTCGGCCGCCAGTTCCAGGTTGATGGCGCGCTTGTCCCAGGTCGGGATCTGCACGCCCTTGAACCCCTTGCCCGCCGCCCAGCGCGCAAGCCCCTCGATGTTGTTGAACGGCGCCTCGTCGCGCGCGAACTGCGCGAGAAACACGCCAGGGCCCTTGATGGTTCTCATGACAATGCGCTCGCGGCTGTTATTCTGGAATAGCGTGTGGTGGCGCGCGCAGGCCCCGATGCGGTGTTGAACTCCGCTGACATTGGCTTTCCTCCTCTGGCACGGGAGAGGCCCCATGCCGCTTGCTGACGATTTCTTGGAATGATAATTGACAAATCATGGTACTTGCAATAATTTTTGCATCCCGAGGGCGGGAGTTGTCAATAGGTGAAAAACAGCCATGAGGCGCGATGTGCCATGGCGCGGCGCCCGCCATGGCGTGAACAGGGAAGTAGAAGCGATGTCACTTGATAATGCAATCACCGGCACGTTGGCGCGGCGTTTACGGCTGGGCATGGTGGGCGGCGGGCACGGCGCCTATATCGGCGGCATTCACCGTTATGCCGCCCGTCTGGACGGCCAGTATGAGCTGGTGGCCGGCGCCTTCGATGTCGACCCGGAAAAAGGCAAGGCCTTCGCGGCGGAGGTCTTTATCGACTCCGGCCGCTCGTATGGTGATTATCAGGAGATGATCGAGGCGGAGCGCCAGCGCGCCGATCGCATCGATGTCGTGGCGATCTGCACGCCCAACCACACGCATTTCCCCATCGCCGCGGCGTTTCTGCAAGCCGGGTTCGACGTGATTTGCGAAAAACCGCTGACCACCACACAGGAGGACGCGGTGAAGCTGGTGCAAATCGCCGGGGAGACCGGCCGGTTCCTGGGCGTGACCTATACCTACAGCGGCTATCCGCTGGTGCATGAGGCACGGGCCATGGTGGCGGCTGGCAAAATCGGCAAGGTGCGCGTCGTGCAGGTGGAATATCCGCTGGAATGGATGGCAACCGCGATCGAGCAGGGCGGCAACCAGCAGGCAAGCTGGCGCACTGACCCGAAACGCTCCGGCCGTGGCGGCAGCATCGGCGATATCGGCACCCATGCCTATCACCTCGCCGGCTTCGTCACCGGGCTGAAGCTCGAATCCCTCTGCGCGGACCTGGCAACTTTCGTCGGCGGCCGCGTGCTGGACGACAACGCCCATGTAATGCTGCGCTATGAGGGCGGGGCGCGCGGGCTGCTCTGGTCATCGCAAGTGGCAATCGGCTCCTCAAATGGCATCCGGCTGCGCGTGTTCGGCGAAACGGGCAGCCTGTCCTGGTTCCAGGAGGAACCGAACGTGCTGGTGCATGCGCCGCTGAACGGCCACCCGGTAACGATCAAGCGCGCGAACGCGGCATCAGGCACCGGCGCGCAGGCGCGAACAAGAACACCGCCGGGCCATCCTGAAGGCTATATCGAGGCTTTTGCCAATCTCTACGGCGGCTTCGCGGAGGTGATCCGCGCCGGCCGCGAAGGGCGGGACCCTGGGCCGATCGGCCAGGCCGTACCGGCAGGCTATGACGGGCTGAAAGGTGTGGCCTTCGTGGACGCGGTGGTAGACTCCCACGAAGCAGGCCAGATGGGCTGGGTCAAACCAGCCTATGTGTGAACGCCCTGGAGGAAACAGGCAGCGCCCTGTTTCCTCCAGGCGCGCCGGGGCGGAAGCCTTGCGGCGGTCAGGCAAAAGATCATCTCAGCAATTTTCCACCGTGTGCAGGGTGAAGGCAATATCGTTGCCGCCCGGCTGATCCGCGCCGCCCCTGATCCGGCTGATCATGATATCAATCGCGCGCCGCGCCTGTAGCTCCGGCGCCTGGTCTATGGTCATGGTCATGAGCCCCTCCTTCAACAGGGCCGCGCTCTCCTCCGTCAATTCATGGCCCGCGAACATGATCGCGCGGCCCTGCCCCCTATCGCGCAGGGCATGGCCCACGCCTTCGTTGCCGCCGCCGGTATTGTAGATTGTCACGAGCTCCGGCCGCTCCCGCAGAGCCTGCGCGACATGACGATACGCCAACTCAGGATCGTCATGCGTCATGACCACGGGCGCCACGGCAACATCCGGCGCATGCAGCGCCAATGCGGCGCGGAATCCGTCGATCCGCTGCTTATGAGCCCGAAAACCCGCGCTGGCCGCGATAACGAGCGCCACCCCCTCGCGGCGCCCCATGCGCGCCGCGAAAAAGCCCGCGGTCCGGCCGGCCTTGCCGTGGTCGATGCCCACATAGGCCATGCGCGGCGAATCCGGCACATCCGTCACAATGCAGATCACCGGCCTCCCGGCGGCGGCCGCGGCCGCGATGGCAGCGATGTTCGCTGGATGCTCCTCGCAATAGACGACGATGCCATCCGCCCGGCAACTCATGATCCGAGCCGCGACCCGCGCCGGGTCCGTCATCTCGATGCTGGATCGCAACACGGTAATCGAGCGGTCCAGCGTCGCGGCGACCTGGCTCACGGCCATGCTCAGGCGTTTCATGAACGGCGAGACCGGAGGTGCCAGCATCACCTCGATGCGCAACTGCCGCGAATGCGGCGCGGGCAAAATCCGGCGCAGCCCGAGCGCCCGCGCAGCCTCCAGAACACGCTGTTCGGTCATGGCCGAGACGCTGCCCCGCTCGTTCAGAACGCGGTCAACGGTCGCAACCCCCACCCCCGCGCGCTTCGCCACATCTTCCAAGCCATGGCGGGTCTTACGCCGGTCCATCGCCGCCTCCGTTATTCTTCTCAGGGGCAGAATAGCGAATTGATGGAAATCCATCAAATGTTCCGTCCAGCAAGGGCGGCGTCATCGCTATAGAAGCTGAAATTGCATCCGTAGGGGGAGTCAGTGTCAACAACAACCATAAATCAGCGCGATTACAGCCTGACAGGTGAGGAGGCGCGCCGCGCCGAAGCGCGGGGCCTTGCATCGGCAGATTGGCATCAGGCCACCATCTCACGCAAACAGATGAAAGAGCTGATGCGCCGCAAGGACGGCCCCGCCATTCGCGACACTGCGATCTGGCTCGGCACCATGGCGCTCTGCGCCGTGCTGGGCGTCCATTTCTGGGGCAGCTGGCTGGCCGTGCCGTTTTTCATCGTCTACGGCGTCCTCTACGGCTCCGCCTCGGATTCGCGCTGGCATGAATGCAGCCACGGCACCGCCTTCAAAACAGCCTGGATGAATAACGCCGTTTATCAGCTCGCCTGTTTCATGATCATGCGTGAGCCTGCGGTCTGGCGCTGGAGCCATACGCGCCATCATACCGATACCATTATCGTCGGGCGCGACCCGGAGATTTCCGTAAAGCGCCCTCCTGATTTCGCGGGCCTCCTGCTCAATTTCTTCGCCATCAAGTCAACCATCGCCGCTCTGCAGAAGCTCGCCATCCACGCCACCGGCCGGCTCACAGCCGAGGAGCAGACCTTCATCCCAGAGATGGAGCGGCATAAGGTATTCTTCACCGCCCGCGTCTACATCGCCATTCTTGTTGCCATCGCGGCCCTCTCATTTGTCCTGCATAGCTGGATTCCAGCAATGCTCGCCGGGCTGCCCACGCTCTACGGCGGCGGCCTCACCATCGTCTACGGCATCACCCAGCACGCCGGTCTTTCCGAGGATGTGCTCGACCATCGCCTGAACAGCCGCACCGTCTACATGAACCCGGTTTCGCGTTTCATCTATTGGAACATGAATTACCACGTCGAGCACCACATGTTCCCCATGGTGCCCTACCACGCGCTGCCCGCGCTGCATGCCGCGATCAAATCGCAATGCCCCGCGCCCTACCCCAGCATCATCGCCGCATACCGCGAAATCATCCCCGCCTTGCGCAAGCAGCGCCATGACCCGGATTATCATGTCCGGCGCCACCTGCCATCCGCCGCGCCGGCGGTTGATTACGCCGCCCAGCCCGCCTGAACACATAAAGATATTTTGGAGGAATATAATGGAACATTGGGTTGATGCCTGCGCCGTGAACGACATCGAGGAAGAGGACACCATCCGCTTTGATCACGCGGGCCAGAGTTTCGCCATCTACCGGCTGGAGGATGACCGCTACTTCGCCACCGGCGGCTTCTGCACGCATGAGAATGTGCATCTCGCGGATGGGCTGGTCATGGGCCGCATCATCGAATGCCCCAAACATAACGGCCGTTTCGATATCCCCACCGGCCAGGCCAAGGGCGCGCCCGCCTGCATCAATCTGCGGACCTTCGGCGTGAAGGTCGAGGAAGGCCGCGTCTTCATCAACCTCGGCTAAGGCGTCCGTTCATGCAAACAACACCAGATCCCGGAATCGTCATTATCGGCGCCGGAGAAGCCGGCACCCGCGCGGCCCTCACCTTGCGCGAGAAGCACTATGCCGGGCCCATCACCCTCCTCGGCGCCGAAAGCCATTTGCCCTACGAGCGCCCGCCACTCTCAAAGACCGTGCAAACGGCACCGGAACCGCCAGCCCCCACGCTCATCGGCGGCGCCGGCACGCTGGCCGCGCAGAACATCTCCTATCGCGCGGGTAACACGGCAACGCGCATTGATCGCGCTTCCCAGGAAGTGCATCTGCGCGACGGCACCGCCCTGCGCTACTCCCGCCTGTTGCTCGCAACCGGCGCCCGGCCGCGCACCCTGCCATTGCCGGGCGCCGAACAAAACGGGGTGCTCTATCTGCGTAGTTTTGGCGACGCCATGGCCTTGCGCAACCGGCTCGCGCCCGGCCTCCGCCTTGCCGTGATCGGCGGCGGCTTCATCGGCCTGGAAATGGCGGCCAGCGCCCTGGAGCGCGGCTGCGATGTCACGGTGGTCGAAATGGCGCCGCGCATTCTCGGCCGCGCCGTACCGGCGCAAATCGCCGCGCTCGTGGCCGCCGAGCATCGCGCCGCGGGCATCACCATCATTGAAGGCATCGGCCTCACGGCGATCGAGCAACGCCCGAACGGATGCGCCGTCATCCTCGCCGATGGCCGCGAATTGGAGGCAGACGCCATCATTGCCGGCATCGGCGCCATTCCCGAAACCGCTCTCGCCGAAGCGGCCGGCCTGCCCGTTGAAAACGGCATCCGTGTCGATGGCCGGCTCGCGACCGAAGACCCCCTCATTTTTGCCGCGGGCGATTGCTGCTCCTTTCCACATCCCGTTTTCAGCGGCCGCCGCCTGCGTCTTGAAGCCTGGCGCAACGCGCAGGACCAAGGGCGGCATGCCGCGGGCTCCCTGCTGGGCGAGACGGCGGCTTTCGCAACGGTTCCCTGGTTCTGGTCGGACCAGCACGGCAGCACATTGCAAATCAGCGGCCTGCCCGATGAAGGCAACCAGACCGTGACCCGCGACATCGATGGCATGCCCTTCCTGTTTCACCTAAGGGATGGCTGCCTGGTGGGCGCAAGCGCCTTCGGCCCCATCGGCAAAGTCGCGCGCGATATTCGGCTCGCTGAAATGCTCATCGAATCAGGCGCCAGCCCAGATCCCGCGGCCCTGGCCAACCCGTCCGTCAAACTCAAGACATTTTTGCAACCCCGCGCGGCGGTTGCCTGACGATGCAAAAACTCCTCATCTTTCAATCCCTTTGGGGCATGCAGCGTTTGCGCGGCCAAACCGGCGAGCCAAGCCTCCCGGAAAAAATCGCGCGAATCGCGGCCGCCGGTTTTGATGGCGTCACCGACCATTTCTACGACCGGGCCCATGCCGCCCCCCTGATGGCGCTTCTGCGTGAGCATGGGCTGGCCATCGAGGGTCAGGTTTTTCCGCGCAGCGTTGCCGATCTGGAGCCCGCGCTCGCCATGGCGGAAGAATTCGGCTGCCACCACATCACCATTCAGGCCATGGCCTGCCCGATGACGGTGAATGAGTGCCTCCCGCTTCTGGAAGGCTGGCAGCGGCTCGCGGAAAAAACCGGCGTCGCCGTCAATGTCGAGACCCATCGCGGCCGCATGACCAATGATCTGCTGTTTACCATGCAACTTCTTGAGGCCTTTCCCGGCCTGCGCTTTACCGCCGATCTTTCGCACTATGTAAACGCACGCGAGGTGGAACTGCCGGTCTCCCCGGAGACAGACGCCATGATTACCCGCATTCTGGATCACGCCTGGGCGTTTCACGGCCGCGTCGCCGCATCGCATCAGGTGCAGGTGCCAATCAGTTTTCCGCAGCACCAGCCCTGGGTTGCGCAATTTGAAACCTGGTGGCGCGCGGGCTTCATCAATTGGCGAAACCGCGCGCCGCGCGATGCCACCCTATCGTTCACCTGTGAGCTGGGCCCGGCCCCCTATTCCATTACCGGGCCAGACAATGAGGACCTGACAGACCGCTGGCGCGAGGCCCTATTGCTGAAGGAGATGGCGCGCAACCTCTGGAGCGGCTGATCTCACAGCAGCCCGAGCACCCTCCCGGCATCTTCCTTTCTGCAAATCAGCAAATCCGGCAGATACGGATTTTCGTTGTTATAAACCAGGGGCGAGCCATCAATCCGGCTCACATGCAGCCCCGCCGCCAGCGCCACGGCGGCGGGCGCGCAATTGTCCCACTCATATTGCCCGCCGGAATGCAGATAGATATCCGCCTCGCCGCGCAACACCGCCATCGCCTTCGCCCCCGCCGAGCCCATCGGCACCAGCTCGGCGCCCAAAGCCCGCGCCACCGCCACCGCCTCCGCCGCCGGCCGCGTGCGGCTCACCAGCATGCGCGGCGTGGCGCCCGCCGGTGGCACCACATGCCCCGCCGCCGAGGTCAGCGTCAGCCCCAGCCCCGGCAGCGCCACCGCGCCCACGACCGGCGCGCCGTCAATCGCCAGCGCGATATGCACAGCCCAATCCGTGCGCGCCTCGCCATATTCGCGCGTGCCGTCCAGCGGATCAACAATCCAAACCCGGCTGGCACTCAAGCGCGCCGCATTGTCCTTCTCCTCTTCCGAGAGAATCGCATCATCCGGCCTCTGGCTTTTCAACGCCTCCATGATGAACGCATTGGCCACACGGTCCCCCGCCTTGCCCAGCGCCTTCTCCCCGAACAACCCCGATTGCTGCAAGGTCAGCAGCAATTTGCCCGCCGTATCGGCCAGATGCCTGGCCAGCTCTGTATCGTTCATGGGATCAGCCTTTCGATGATGATATCCACCGCCTGCTCCGGCGTCAGCTTTGTCGTGTCAATCCGTATCTCCGGTGTCTGCGGCGGCTCGTAGGGGCTGTCGATGCCGGTGAAATTCTTCAGCGCCCCGCTGCGGGCTTTTTTATACAGCCCCTTCACGTCGCGCGCCTCGGCCTCGGCCAATGGCGTGTCGATGTGAATTTCGATGAACTCGCCGCCCGCCATCATCTCGCGCACCATCTGCCGCTCGGCGCGGAACGGGCTGATGAACGCGGTGATCACGATCAGCCCCGCATCGGTCATCAGCTTCGCCACCTCGCCCACGCGGCGGATGTTCTCGATCCGGTCAGCTTCGGTAAAGCCGAGGTCCTTGTTCAGCCCATGGCGCACATTATCGCCGTCGAGCAGGAAGGTATGCCGGTTCATGCGCACCAGTTTCTTCTCGACCAGATTGGCGATGGTGGATTTGCCCGCCCCCGAGAGGCCGGTGAACCACAGCACCGCCGGCTTCTGGTTCTTCAGGCTGGCATGCGTCTCGCGGGAAATATCCAGCGCCTGCCAATGCACATTCTGCGAGCGCCGCAGCGCGAAATGCAGCATGCCCGCCGCCACCGTGGCGTTGGTGATCTTGTCGATGAGGATAAACCCGCCGAGCGTGCGGTTGGCCTCATACGGCTCAAAGGGGATCGGCCGGTCGGTGGCGAGGTTGGTCACGCCGATGGCGTTCAGCTCCAGCGTCTTCGCCGCCATATGCTCCATGGTGTTTACATTCACCTGATATTTCGGCGCCTGCACCGTGGCGGTCACCGTCTGCGTGCCAAGCTTCAGCCAATAGGGCCGGCCGGGGATCAACGCTTCATCGGCCATCCATACAATCACGGCCTCGAACTGGTCCGCCACTTCCGGTGGCGCATCGGCAATGCTGATCACATCGCCGCGTGAGCAATCCACCTCATCGGCGAAGCACAACGTCACAGATTGCCCGGCCACCGCCTGGTCCAGATCGCCACCGATGGTGACAATGCGCGTAATCGTCGAGGTCTTACCCGACGGCAGCACCCGCACGGCATCGCCCGGCCGCACCGCACCGCTGGCAATCAGCCCAGAGAAGCCACGGAAGTCCAGATTAGGCCGGTTCACCCACTGCACCGGCATGCGGAACGGTTTGGCCTGGTCCGCCGTGACATCAAGCTCAACCGCCTCCAAATGCGCGATCAACGGCACGCCATCATACCACGGCGTGTTCTCCGATTTGGTGGTGATGTTGTCGCCCATGAAGCCGGAGATCGGCATCGGGGTGAATTCCTTGATGCCGATGCTCTGCGCGAACTTCGTATAATCGGCGACAATCGCATCATATTTCGCCTGATCGTAGCCGATCAGGTCCATCTTGTTCACCGCCAATACGATGTTCTTGATGCCGATGAGATGCGCGAGGTAGGAATGCCGCCGCGTCTGCGTCAGCACCCCCTTGCGGGCATCGATCAAAATCACCGCCAGGTCGGCCGTCGAGGCGCCGGTGACCATGTTGCGCGTATATTGCTCATGGCCGGGCGTGTCGGCGACGATGAACTTGCGCTTCTCGGTGGCAAAAAACCGGTAGGCGACATCGATGGTAATACCCTGCTCGCGCTCGGCCGCGAGGCCATCCACCAGCAGCGCAAAATCAATATTCTGCCCCTGCGTGCCGGCCCGTTTGGAATCCGCCTCAAGTGCCGCCAGTTGATCCTCGAAGATCATCTTCGAATCATACAGCAACCGCCCGATCAGCGTCGATTTGCCGTCATCCACCGAGCCGCAGGTGATGAAGCGCAGCAGCGATTTGTGCTGGTGCTGCACCAGATACGCGTCAATATCCGCGGCGATCAGCGCATCGGTCTGATAGGAGGACTCTTTTGTGGTGCTAACGGACATCAGAAATACCCCTCCTGTTTCTTCTTCTCCATGCTGGCCGCCTGGTCGTGGTCAATGGCGCGGCCCTGACGCTCGGATGTCGTGGTCAGCAGCATCTCCTGGATCACCTGCGGCAGCGTGGTCGCCTCGGATTCCACGGCGCCGGTGAGCGGGTAGCAGCCCAGCGTGCGGAAACGCACGGATTTCATCTCCGGCACCTCGCCGGGGCGCAGGCGGAAGCGCTCGTCATCGACCATGATGGTCAAGCCATCGCGCTGCACCACCGGCCGCTTCGCCGCGAAATACAGCGGCACGATCGGGATGTTCTCCAAATGGATATATTGCCAGATATCAAGCTCGGTCCAGTTGGAAATCGGAAACACGCGGATGCTCTCGCCCTTGGCCTTGCGCGCGTTATATAAATTCCACAGCTCCGGGCGCTGGTTTTTCGGGTCCCAGCGGTGGTTGGCGGAGCGGAACGAGAAAATCCGCTCCTTCGCGCGCGATTTCTCCTCATCGCGCCGCGCGCCGCCAAAGGCCGCGTCAAAGCCGTATTTGTCCAGCGCCTGCTTCAACCCTTCGGTTTTCCACATATCCGTGTGCAGCCCGCCGTGGTCAAACGGGTTGATCCCCCGTTCGGCGGCCTCCGGGTTGTGGTACACCAGCAACTCCATGCCGCTCTCGCGCGCCATGCGGTCGCGCAGCTCATACATTGCCTTGAACTTCCAAGTCGTATCCACATGCAGCAACGGAAACGGCGGCGGGCTCGGGTAGAACGCCTTGCGCGCCAGATGCAGCATCACCGCCGAATCCTTGCCCACGGAATACAGCATCACCGGCTTCTCAGCCTCCGCCACAACCTCACGCATGATATGGATCGACTCAGCCTCCAGCCGCTGTAGGTGAGTCAGGTTCGTGTTGGCCGCGCCCGTCATGGAAATGCCCCTCCAATTTCTTGCTTTCGCTCCGCACTCATGATAACCGCTCGCCTTCAGCTCCACCCCCATATGGGGGCAAAACGGCGAGATCGCGGGAAATGAGAAGCATCGACGAACTGGATATGGTCGAAGCCCTCCACGAGGGGCAGTTCGAGCAGCCGCTATGGTCCACATTCCTGGAGCGGCTGCGCCGGCGTGCCCAGGCCGATTACGCAAGCCTCCTCATCCGCCGCGCGGAGGCGCCGTTCAATGAGCTGATCGAGCTGTTCGCCCGCGCCCCCGGCGATCCCGGCCGCCTGCGCTTCGAGACCATCTACCTGCTCGACCCGCAGCGTTACCATGCGCTGAGGCCCGGCCGGGTGTACGACCTGCAGGACCTGCGCGAGCCGCCCGCCGCACCCCAAAACGCCGGCAACCCGGAGCTTGGGGAATTCCAGCATGCGCAGCTCATGCGCGTGGCCGAGCCGGGCGGCTGCACGGCCTGGGTGGTGATCGCGCGCCGGGCCAGGCCGTTCGGCGCGGCCGAGGGCGCGTTGCTCAGCTCGCTTGCCCGGCATATCGGGCTTGCGGTCCGCGCCTTCGTCGCGGTCGAGCGCGAACGCTACCGCAGCGAGGTCGCGCAGCACGCCCTGCACCGGCTCAACTTTGGCTGGATGTCGCTGGCGGCCGATGGCCAGTTGATCGATTTCGACGTCAACGCCGAGCGGATGCTGCAACGCTCCCAGGTGCTGCGCCGCACCTCCCGCGGCAGGCTGATGCTCGCCTCGCCGGAGGCGGACCGCGCGCTGGGGAAGGCGCTGCGTACCTTCGAGGCCAACCCCCTGGCCCGGCCGCAGGCGATTCACCTGTCGGACGAACCCTGGATTGATATATTGGTCCTCTCCACGGCCGACCGCGCGATGCCCGCAAACCGGACCCGCGCCCCCATGACGATCATCTATATTCACGGCGATGAGCAGACGAGCACGCATCGCGTGGAACAGATCGTTGATCTCTTCGGTCTGTCGCGCAACGAGGCCCGGCTCGCCCTCGCCCTCAGCCGGGGGCGCAGCATCGCCGAGGCGGCGGAGGAGATCGGCATCAGCCTTGAGACCGCGCGCAGCTACTCCAAAAACGTCTACGCCAAAACCGGCACGCGGCGGCAGGCAGATCTCGTGCGGCTGATCCTCATCAGCGTCATCACCCTGGCCTGACCGGCCGCAACCGCCCCCCCGCGCCGATCACCTCCCGGCAATGCGTGGCCAGCATCGCCTCTTCGTCAGCCGGGATCACGCGAACCTCGACACCGCTGGCGGCGGTGCTGATGAGGGGAGCGTTGGCGGCGTTGGCCTCGGGCGCGAGCGCCAGGCCGAGCCAGCCGAGGCGGGCGCAGATGGCGGCGCGGATCTCCGGGGCATGTTCGCCGATCCCCGCCGTGAAGATCAGGCCGTCCAACCCGCCGAGCGAGGTGATGAGACCGGCGATGTGGCGCGCCGCGGTGGCGGCGAAAAGTGTGAGCGCCTCGGCGGCTTCAGGTGCCGGGCTGGCGAGCAGGGTGCGCACATCGCCCGAAAGGCCGGAGACGCCGAGCAGGCCCGATTGCTTGTAGAGCAAGGTGGTCAGCGCCTCGGCGTTCATGCCGCGTGACTGCATGAGGTAGAGCAGCACGCCAGGGTCGATGGCGCCGGCGCGGGTGCCCATCATCAACCCATCAAGCGCGGTAAAACCCATGGAGGTATCAACCGATTTTCCCCCCGCCATGGCGCACAGGCTGGCGCCGTTGCCAAGATGCGCAACGATGACGCGGCCCCGCGCCAGGCCGGGCGCCACCACGGGCAGGCGGGAGGCGATGTATTCATATGAGAGGCCATGAAACCCATACCGGCGCACGCCTTCATCATAAAAATGCCGGGGCAGGGCGAAGCGCGCGGCGGCCTCGGGCAGTGTGTGGTGGAAGGCCGTGTCAAAACTGCCGGTCTGCGCCAGGCCGGGGCGCAGCGCCATCACCGCGCGCACGGCGGCGAGATTGTGCGGCTGATGCAACGGTGCGAGCGCCACAAACGTCTCCAGCTCGCTCAGGGTGGCGGCGGTGAGGCGGATGGGAGCGGTGAATCTGCCGCCGCCATGGACGATACGGTGGCCGCAGGCGATCAGGCGGTCCTCGCCCAGATGCGTGTCCACCCAGTCCAACAGGGCGCCGAGCAGATCCTCATGCGTGAGCGGGGCATGGTCCGGCCATGTATGTTCCAGAGCCAGCTTACCCCCGGTGTGGATGCAGAGATGCGGCGCGGCGCCGATGTTCTCCACCTCGCCGGCGGCGATGCGGATAAGGTCTGGGCCGGTTTCAAACAATGCGAATTTGATGCTGGAAGACCCGGCGTTGAGCGTCAGGATCGCGTCAGGCACCCGCCGCCGCTCCTTGAGCGAACGCCGCATTCGCTTCTGGCGCAACCAACGCCTTCGCCCCGGCCAGGATCACCGCCAGGGCGCAGGAGGCCATGCGCGCGCGCGCATCGTCGGCGCGGCTGGTCAGGATGATGGGCACGCTGGCCCCAAGCACGATGCCGGCAGCGTCCGCATTGGCGAGGAAGGTGAGCTGCTTGGCCAATATATTGCCAGCCTCGATGCTGGGGACGACCAGAATATCCGCCAGCCCCGCGACCGGCGAGGAAATACCCTTCTGCGCCGCCGCGGTCGCGTTGATGGCGTTATCAAAGGCGAGGGGCCCATCCAGCAAGGCGCCGGTGATCTGTCCGCGCTCGGCCATCTTGCACAAGGCCGCGGCATCCAGCGTGGCCTGCATCGCCGGATTCACGGTCTCCACCGCCGCCAGAATGGCGACGCGCGGCGTGGCGATGCCCAGCACATGCGCAAGCTCGATGGCATTCTGGATGATGTGGGTTTTGTCTTCCAGATCGGGCGCGATGTTGATGGCGGCGTCGGTCACCAGCAGAGGCTTGGGGTAGGATGGCACGTCCATGACATAAACATGGCTGAGGCGTTTGCCGGTACGCAGGCCGGTCTGCGCGGCGGTGACCTCGTGCAGCAGCTCATCGGTGTGCAACGAGCCTTTCATCAGCAGCTTGGCCCGCCCCATGCGCACCAGCTCAACCGCGCGGGCGGCGGATTGGTGGCTGTGGGCGGTGGGCTCAATGCGGAAGGCGCTGATATCCAGCCCATGGGTCTTGGCGGTGGCGCGGATTCTGTCCGCCGGGCCGACCAGGATGGGCGTGATAAGCCCCGCCCGCGCGGCCTCCACGGCGGCGAGCAGCGAGACTTCGTCGCACGGATGCGCGATCGCGGTGGGCAGCGGCGAACCCGCACCCGCACGGCTGAGCAGGCTGCGCAAATGCTCATGGCGCAGCAGCCGCACCTCCGGCAGCACAATGGCGCGGCGGCTGATCTTCTCCTCCGGCGCCTTCACCGTGGCGGTGCCGTGCAGGACGATGGCGCCATCCTGGTTGCGGCAGGTGCAATCAAGGATAACACGATGGTTCTGGGCAATTTTCTCCGACACGATAACCGTGGCGGTAACCGTGTCCCCAGGGCTGACAGGGGCCAGAAACCGCAAATCCTGGCCGAGATAGATGGTCCCCGGCCCCGGCAGCTTGGTGCCGAGCACGGCGGAGATCAGCCCGGCGGTGAGCACGCCCTGGGCGATGATATGGTGGAACAGGCCCGATGCCGCATATTCGGCGTCGAGATGCGCCGGGTTGATGTCCCCGGAAATGACCGAGAACAGAGCGATGTCGTCCAGCGTGATCTTGCGCGACAAGCTGGCGCTATCACCGGGCGCGATGTCGCCGAAAACCCGGTTCTCAATAATTTCGGTGTTTATATCCATGCAGGCCTCTCGCAACTTCAGAGCTTTAGAGCAACATCCGGTCAGATGGAATCATTTGAGCGGATAAAGTCGTCCGCAAAACAACGCGTCAGCAGGTTCTCCGGCCTCTGGCTTCAGGCGGCGCGTTCATCGGTTTTGCGCGCCGCCTCGCTGGGGCGTTCGGCCTCCGCCGGGGCGGCCTGGGCGAACAGGGCGCTGAGAAAAACGGTGTTGGCCCGCATCAAGGCCTGACCATAGGCGACCTGCGCCTCGGCGAGGTTGCGCGCCATCTGATTAAGCTGTTCGAAAGCCTTGCCGCTGGGCATGAAATTCTGCGGCGCGGCGAACAGGTTCTGCGGAATCTGGAAGGCTTCGAAAGGGTTCGTTGGTTTCCCGGTCATGGCAGTCTCCTCAGGCAAAAGCTGAGTTTAACCTTTGCATGAAACCGGGGGTGAAAGCTTGACCTGAATCAACATTAACAAAACGCAATGCGGAACGAGGAGCGGTTTCTTAAACATTTCGTGCCTAAACCTGCGGGTATGAAGGCTTCCCGACCTGCGCGCCACCCGGCCGCATCCTGGCTCCTGCCGTCCGCGCTGGCGCTCTTCTCGCTGGCCGCGGCCGTGGGGATAGATCTGCAACCCGCCGCGCGGGGGCCGGTGGCCGCGGTGTTTCCGCCCTGGTGGAGCGGCGCGCGCGCCATGCTGGCCGCCGCGTCCGCTGGGCCTGTGGTGCGCCTGGGCGCGCTGCCGTTCATCGTGGTGGCGCTGCCGGTTGCGGGCGATGGCTTCGCGCGGTTGCGCGGCCAGGGCGCCTGGCTGCTGCTCAATCCACAAGCCCTTGGCGGCTGCGGCAAATGATCGCGCCTGGAAACCCTAAACGCGCTGGAAACCCCAAACCCGCCGAAAAACTGAAACTGCTTGGAAAACCGACATGAAAACCGAGATGGACAAATTACGCGACACGGTCAGCCGCTGGATGGTGCCATGGCTGTGGCTGCATGTGCCCTTGGCGGGCTTCGGCGCCTGGACGGCGGGCAATGGCCTCTGGGGGCCGTGCGTGGCGGCGGCGCTGGTGGCCGGCGTGGCGAGCGCCGCCTGGTCACTTGCGCCGGGGGCGAAATCAACGCGGCTGACCATCGCGGTGGCATATATCGCCCTGGTCTCGATCATTCTGGCCGCCTGCCGGGGCGCCTATATGCAGCTTGACGTACATATGTATTACTTCGCGGCGCTCGCCATCCTGGCCGCCTATTGCGACCGCGATGTGATCCTCGCCGCCGCGGGGGCGACGGCGCTGCAGCATCTGAGCCTGAATTTCCTGGCGCCCGCCCTGGTGTTTCCCGAGGGCGCGAACCTGCCGCGCGTGCTGCTGCATGCGGTGGTCGTGGTGGCCGAGGCCGGGGCGCTGGTCTGGATGACGCAGCACATTGTTGATTTGTTCGACAGTTCGGCCCGGCATCTCGACGAGGCGCTGAGCGCCACCACACAAATGAAGGTGGCGGAGGCCGAGGCGGCGGCGCAGCGCCTGGTGGTGGAGGAAGAGCGCAAGCGGGCGGATGCGCTCCGGGCCGATGCGGCGCGCGACCTGAACCAGGTGGTGAGCGCGCTGGCGCAGGGGTTGGCGCGGCTGGCGGGGGGAGAATTGCGGGAGCATCTGGAGCAGCCGTTTCCGTCCAATTACGAAAAACTGCGCACCGATTATAACGCCGCCGTGGCGCAACTGCGCGAGACCGTGACCTCGATTTTGCGGGCCACGGGAACAATCAACGCCGGCACGGCCGAGATCATCTCCGCCTCCGGCGATCTGGCGCGCCGGACCGAGCAACAGGCCGCAACCCTTGAGGAAACCGCCGCATCGCTTGATGAAGTGACCAGCGCCGTGCGCGCCACCGCCACCGGGGCGGAACAGGCGCGCGGCGTGGTGGGGGCGGCGCGCGGTGAGACGGCGCTCTCCGGCACTGTGGTGGCGCAGGCGGTGGAAGCCATGAGCGGGATTGATGCGTCCTCCCGCCAGATCGGCAATATCATCGGCGTGATCGACGAAATCGCCTTCCAGACCAACCTGCTGGCGCTCAACGCCGGGGTGGAGGCGGCGCGCGCGGGGGATGCCGGGCGCGGGTTCGCGGTGGTGGCCACCGAGGTGCGGGCGCTGGCGCAGCGCTCGGCCGGAGCCGCGAAAGAGATCAAGGCGCTGATCCAGACCTCCGAGACCCAGGTGCGCGAAGGCGTGGACCGGGTGGCGAAAACCGGCGAGGTGCTGGTGCGTCTGGCCGCGCAGGTGGGGGAGATCGCCCAGGCGGTGAACGCGATCAGCGCCTCGGCCAGCGAGCAGGCGGCGGCGCTGGCGCAGGTGAACGACGCGGTGAACACCATGGACCACGGCACGCAACGGACCGCGGCAATGGTCGAGGAAGCCAACGCGGCGGCGCACAGCCTGGGTCAGGAGGTGCGTCATCTGGCGGCGCTGGCCGCAAGGTTTGATGTGGGTGACATCCAAGCCGCCCCGGTGCGCACCCCCCGCGCGCGCCAACTCGTGGAGTCATGACGCCGCCATGCAACTGACAAGGCGCGGCGCGCTGGGTGGGGCGGCGCTTGCCCTGGCGCTCTCCCCGGCGCGCGCGCAAAGCGCCATCGGCGGCCCCTTCAGCCTCACCGGCGGCGCGGGCCAGAGCATCACCAGCGATAATTTCCCCGGCAAATTCCTGCTGATATTTTTCGGCTACACGCATTGCCCGGATGAATGCCCGGCCACAATGTATCAACTGGCCCGGGCGCTGGCCGAAATGGGTGCTGCGGCGCGGCGGCTGCAATGCTTGTTCATCACCATTGACCCTGCGCGCGATACCCCGGCCATCGCCAGCCGTTACGCCGACCTGTTCTCGCCCGATATCATCGGCCTGTCGGGCACACCCGCGCAGGTGGCCCAGGCCATGCAAGCCTACCATGTATATGCCGCCCCCGCCGGCCCGCAGGGCGGTGAAATCACGCATAGCGACTTTATCTACCTCATGGCGCCCAACGGCAGCTTCATCACCGCCTACCCCGGCAACCTCCCCGCCAAAACACTGGCCGCGCGGATAACACCGGCAATGGGCGGCGCATGAGCGCACCCTTTATGCCCGGCGCCGGGCCGTGCTAGGCCCCATGCCATGTTCAGAACCATTGATCCCGCCAGCGACCTCGCCATTGCGCAATCTGCCCGCCTGCAGCCCATTGAGGCCATTGCCGCGGCGTTGAACATCCCGCCCGAGGCGCTCTACCGCTACGGCCCCTACAAGGCCAAGATACCGCTGGATCTCGCAACCAGCGCCATGGCCGCGCCACGCGGCAAGCTTGTGCTGGTCACCGCGATCAGCCCCACCCCGGCGGGCGAGGGCAAAACCACGACGAGCATCGGCCTGGGCGACGCGCTGCGCCGCCAGGGGGTTAACGTGGCGATCTGCCTGCGCGAACCAAGCCTCGGGCCATGCTTTGGCGCCAAGGGCGGGGCCACCGGCGGCGGGCAGGCGCAGGTTGGGCCGATGAGCGAGATCAACCTGCATTTCACCGGCGACCTGCACGCCATCTCCGCCGCGCACAATTTGCTGGCCGCGATGATCGACAACCACATCTACTGGGGCAACACGCTGAACCTGGATACGCGGCGGCTCACCTGGCGGCGGACGGTGGATTTGAACGACCGCGCGCTGCGCGACATCGTGACCGGGCTGGGCGGCCCCGGCAACGGCGCCCCCCGCCAGACCGGCTATGACATCACCGCCGCCAGCGAGGTGATGGCCATCCTCTGCCTCGCGGAATCGCTGGCGGACCTTGAGCAACGGCTGGGCGACATCGTCATCGGCCGCGACATGAACAAGCGCCTGGTGCGCGCGCGCGAACTCAACGCCACCGGCGCCATGGCGGCGCTGCTGCGCGACGCGCTGGCCCCCAACCTGGCGCAAACGCTCGAAGGCACCCCGGCCTTCATCCATGGCGGCCCGTTCGCCAACATCGCGCAGGGCTGCAACTCGGTCATCGCCACCAAAACCGCGCTCGGCCTCGCCGGTTACGTGATCACCGAAGCCGGGTTCGGCGCCGATCTGGGGGCCGAGAAATTCCTCGACATCAAATGCCGCAAGGCCGGGCTGGCCCCCGCCGCCTGCGTCGTGGTCGCCACCGTGCGGGCGCTGAAAATGCACGGCGGCGTGGCCCTGCACGAGCTTGCCAGCGAGCATGTGGAGGCGGTGCGCGCCGGTTGCGCCAATTTGCTGCGCCATGCCGGCAACATGCGCAAATATGGTCTGCCGGTGGTGGTCGCCATCAACCGCTTCACCGCCGACACCCAGGCCGAACTCGCGGCGGTGGAAGCCGCCTGCGCCGCCGCCGGCATAAGGGTGGTTGCCTGCAACCACTGGGCCGAGGGCGGCGCCGGGGCGCTGGAGCTGGCCAGCGCCGTGCGCGAACTCTGCGATACGCCTTCCGAATTCCGGCTGCTCTACCCCGATGAGATGCCGCTGGAAGAGAAAATCCGCACCGTCGCCCAGCAGATTTACGGCGCCACGGAGGTCAGCTTCGAGCCTGCCGCGGCCCAACAACTCCGCGAATTCACAAGCGCCGGGTTCGCGGCCCTGCCCGTCTGCATGGCCAAAACCCAATACAGCTTCTCCGCTGACCCAACCCTGCGCGGCGCGCCGGATCACTTCAGCATCAACATCCGCGAAATCCGCCTCGCCGCGGGGGCGCAGTTTGTCGTCGCCTTCTGCGGTGAAATCCTGACCATGCCTGGATTGCCCCGCCACCCGGCGGCTGAACGCATCTTCCTCGACGCCCAGGGGAATATCAGCGGGCTCTCCTGACGCCCTCCGCCCTTTAGCGGCCCAAAATGTGCGCCACCCTCGGAAAAGAGCATGATCGCCCTTAAAATCATCATGCCCTGGGGCAATATGTGTCCAGAGTGACGCGGAGCGTTCAAGCCAGCGTATTTTCCGCGACTCTAGATCAATATTGGTTTAGCTTGAATCACCCGATTCAAGCTAAACCAATGAAATTGATCGTAAAACATAAGGTAGAACGTGTTTGACGTGAGGCAATCACGCTCTAGGCGAACGGAAAATGCTCTAGGTAGTTTCCGAAGCTTTTCCAGCGGCACAGGTAGACTTACTTAACACCTGATCAGGTTCACACGGCCAAACTGGTGTCCTGCCCCTGAAGTCCGTTGCGTTCCGCGGCGGACGGAAGCGACAAGCAGGCCACTGAAAACAAAGGGCTAGTGTTCCGTGAGGGAAGATATTTCGATGCCACGAATTTTAGTATCGGGATATTAGAGCGCGATCGTTTGAAGTTCGCTCAACCGAGCGAGCCGAAAGCGTGAAACGCCCTCAGAAAAATGGCCAGAGCCTGATCTCACCTAAAGCGATCAGGCTCTAGCAAATGTCTCGCCTTTTCCATTTCACAGTCGAGGATGCAATGACCTTTTCCAGAAGCCTAGCCCTGCGCCGCACCTTGCTTGCCACGGCCATTCTTGCGGGTCCGTTGCTCCTCGCCGCGCCGGCTCCCGCGCGCGCCCAGCTGATGATCGGAATTTCGATCACCATCGCCCCGCCGATGCTGCCGGTCTATGTTCAGCCGCCACTGCCCGAGGAAGGCTATATATGGATCCCCGGCTACTGGGCCTATGGCCCGGTGGGCTATTACTGGGTGCCCGGCACCTGGGTTCTTCCCCCCGAGATCGGCCTGTTGTGGACCCCGCCTTACTGGGCCTGGGAGAATGGCTACTATATTTTCCATAGCGGCTACTGGGCCCGGCATGTCGGCTATTATGGCGGCATTAATTATGGATACGGCTACGGCGGCGAGGGCTACGACGGCGGCCGCTGGCATGACGATCATTTCGACTATAACCGCGCCGCCAACAATTTCGGGCAGATGCGCGTCCGCAATGCCTATGAGCAGCATCTGCGCAACATCAACGATACGCGGGTGAGTTATAACGGCGGCAACGGCGGCCTCAGAATTCCCCCATCGCCGCAAGACCTTCAGGCCGCGCATGAAAACCACATGCGCCCAACCGCCGAGCAGGAGCGCCACATCACCGCCGCCGAAGCTGATCCGGCGCTTGCCTGGCGCCATAACGACGGGCGTCCACCGATCGCCGCCACCTCACGTCCCGGCGATTTTCGTGGAACAGGATGGCAAAACCCCGCGCAACCGATGCTGAACCAACCGGCCTCGCCCATGCAGCCTCGCCCGCTGAACCAACCAGCGCCACCTGCCTACCAGCAACAACAACAGCAACAGCAGATGAACCGCCCCGCCCCACCTGCGTACCAGCAACAACACATGAACCAACCCGCGCCGCCCATGCAGCCTCGCCCGCTGAACCAACCCGCCCCACCGGCGTATCAGCAACAACACATGAACCAACCCGCGCCACCGGCGTACCAGCAGCAACAGATGAACCGTCCCGCGCCACCGGCGTACCAGCAACAACAGATGAACCGTCCCGCCCCACCGGCGTACCAGCAACAACAGATGAACCGCCCCGCCCCACCGGCGTACCAGCAGCAACAGATGAACCGTCCCGCGCCACCGGCGTACCAGCAACAACAGATGAACCGCCCCGCGCCACCGGCGTACCAGCAACAACACATGAACCAACCCGCGCCACCGGCGTACCAGCAACAACAGATGAACCGTCCCGCCCCACCGGCGTACCAGCAACAACAGATGAATCGCCCCGCCCCACCGCCTCCTGAGCCACAAAAGAACAATGGCGGCGGAGCACCCTCACAGCATTGGAATGACCAGAAAAAGGATTAGCCATGTGATGGCTCAGCCTTGCATCGCCATCGCGGCGCAAGGCTGAGCCCACCCGCTATTTCTGCGCCACCATCGCCCGCCCCGGCATGCGGTGCCGGTAGGCCAGCGCCTCGGCGATATGCCCTTTCTGCACCTCCAGTATCCCGGCCAGATCGGCAATCGTGCGGCCTACCCGCATGCTGCGCGTATACCCACGCGCTGAAAGCCGCAGCTTCGCCGCCGCCATTTCCAAAAATGTCTTCGCTTCGGGCGTGAGCCTTATCAAATCCGCCAGCGCCTCGGCATTGGTGGTTGCTCCGTCCTCACCGTAACGCTCGCGCTGGCGCTCGCGCGCGGCGGCCACCCGCGCCGCCACCACAACACTTGCCTCCCCCACCGGCGCCCAGGACAATTCCTTTGGTGTCAGCGGCGTGATTTCAATGATGATATCAATCCGGTCCAGCAGCGGCCCGCTTAATTTCGTCTGATAATCCTCACCGCACCGCGGCGCCCGCCCGCATTCGCGCGCGCCATCGCCCAGATACCCGCAGCGGCAAGGGTTCATCGCGCCGATCAACTGAAACCGTGCCGGATACGTAATATGCGCCGCCGCGCGCGAGACCGTGGTGTGCCCCGCCTCCATCGGCTGGCGCAAAGCCTCCAGCGTGGCGCGCGGAAATTCCGGCATCTCATCCATGAACAGCACGCCCCGGTGCGCCAGTGAAACCTCGCCCGGCTTGGCCCGGTTGCCGCCGCCCGCCACCGCCGCCATGCTCGCGGAATGATGCGGCTCGCGAAACGGCGGGCGGGTGACAAGCCGCCCCCCATCCAGCATCCCCGCCACCGAATGCACCATGCTCACCTCCAGCGCCTCGCGCGGGGTGAGGTCGGGCAGCAGCCCCGGCAGCCGCGCCGCGAGCATCGATTTCCCCGCCCCCGGCGGCCCGATCATCAGCATGTTATGCCCGCCCGCCGCCGCCACTTCCAGCGCGCGCCGCGCCGTCTCCATGCCGCGCACATCCGCCAAATCCAGCGTCCTGCACCCGCCGCCCAGCAACCCGGCGGGCGGTGCCGCAAGCTGCTGCGTGCCCCGGAAATGATTGATCAGGCTCAACAAATCCGGCGCCGCCAGCACGCTAATGTCCCCCGCCCAGCTCGCCTCTGGCCCCTGCGCCTCGGGGCAGATCAACCCCAGCCCGCGCCCCGCCGCGGCAATCGCCGCCGGCAGCACCCCCGCCACCTGGTTGATCCGCCCATCCAGCGAAAGCTCGCCCAGCGCCGCAAACTGCGCCAGCTCCTCGCGCGGCAAAACATCCATCGCCGCCAAAACGGCGAGCGCCACCGGCAGGTCAAAATGGCTGCCCTCCTTCAACACATCCGCCGGCGCCAGATTAACCAGCACGCGCTTGGGCGGCAGCGCCAGCCCCATCGCCGTCAGCGCCGCGCGCACCCGCTCGCGCGCCTCGCCCACCGCCTTGTCGGGCAGCCCCACCATCAAAAAATTGGGCAACCCGGCGGCTATCTGCACCTGCACTTCCACCGGCTGCGCGTCGATCCCCGCGAAGGCAAAACTGTTCACACGCGCGATCGACATAAAACACCCGTTAAAGTTGTTAACAGGTTACGAACGCGCGGCGTGATTGTCTACTCCCGCTTCACCGCGAACGGCCCATTGGCCTGGCAGGTCGGCATCATCTCGATCCGGTTGATATTCACATGCGGCGGCAATGAAATCAGCCACGCCGCCGTCTCGGCGATATCCTCCGGCACCATGGCGTTCGTGCCCGCGTAAACCGCCGCCGCCTTGTTATCGTCACCGCCGAAGCGCACCTTGCTGAACTCCGACCCCTGCACCATCCCCGGCTCGATATCCGTGACGCGGATATTCCTGCCCACCAGATCAGCGCGCAAATTCAGCGAGAACTGCTGCACAAACGCTTTTGACCCGCCATAAACATGCCCGCCGGGATAGGGATAAACCCCCGCCACCGAGCCAAGGTTCAGGATAATCCCGTCGTTGCGCGCCACCATTCCCGGCAAAATCGCCCGCGTCACATGGATCAGCCCGGTGATGTTCGTCGCGATCATGGTGTCCCAGTCGCTCAAATCCGCTTCCCAGGCCGGGCTGAGCCCCAGCGCCAGCCCCGCGTTGTTCACCAGCACGTCGATCCGCCGCCAGCCCTCCGGCAGGCTGTCCACGAACCCGGCCACGGCGGCCTTGTCGGTCACATCCAGCGCCACCGGCAGCAGCCTCTCGCCCAGCTCTCCGGCCAGCGCCGCCAGCCGCTCCACCCGCCGCCCGGTGGCGATCACCCGGTGCCCATCGGCCACGAACCGCCGTGCGAATGCCGCGCCAAATCCCGCTGTCGCGCCCGTAACCAGAATCGTCTTCATCTCATGCTCCCGCCAAATTCGCGCGTGTAAAATCCACGGTCTTCACCGTGCCGCCAAACGTCACCACGCTCTGGCGCGGCGCCGCCTGCGCGAGCACCTTGCCCCGCCGCAGCACATATAGCCGCTCCGCCGAAATCCGTATCGCCTCGATCGGGTCCGCCGCCTGCAACACCACCATGTCGGCGTAACATCCCGGGGCGATGCCGTAGTCCACCAAATTCATCACCTTCGCCGCAGTCTCCGTCACCCCGGCGAAGCAGGCGTGGATTTCCGCCACCCCGGTCATCTGCCCCACATGCAGCGCCATGTTCGCCACCTCCAGCATGTCGTGGCTGCCCAGCGAATACCACGGGTCCATCACGCAATCATGCCCGAAGGCCACGTTCACCCCGGCGGCCAGCAGCTCCTTCACCCGCGTCATCCCGCGCCGTTTGGGGTAGGTGTCGTGCCGCCCCTGCAAGGTGATGTTGATCAGCGGATTCGCAATCGCCGCAACGCCTGCCTCGCGTATCAGCGCAATGAGCTTGCTGGCGTAGTAATTGTCCATGCTGTGCATCGAGGTCAGGTGCGACCCCGCGACCCGCCCGGCCAAGCCATGGCGCACCGTCTCGCCCGCCAGCACCTCGATGTGGCGCGAGAGCGGGTCATCGCTCTCGTCGCAATGCATATCCACCATCAAACCGCGCTCGGCGGCAATGCGCATCAGCGCCTTCACGCTGAGCGCGCCATCCTGCATGGTGCGTTCAAAATGCGGAATCCCGCCGACCACATCAACGCCTTTGTCGAGCGCCCGGTGCAGGTTCTCCTCCGATTTGGCGTGGCGGTAAAAACCATCCTGCGGAAACGCCACAAGCTGGATATCCAGATACGGCTTCATCTCCTCGCGCAGCGCCACCAGCGCATCCACCGCCAGCAGCCGGCCGTCGCAAATATCCACATGGCTGCGGATCGCCAGCGTGCCGCGTGCCATCGACCACATGCAAAGCTGCTTCGCGCGCTCATAAATCGCCTCCTGCGTCAGCGATGGCTTCAGCTCGCCCCACAGCGCGATGCCCTCCAGCAGCGTGCCCGATTCGTTCATCCGCGGCATGCCAAGCGAGAGCGCGGAATCCAGATGCACATGGCTATCGATGAAGGGCGGGCACACCAGCCGCCCGCGCGCTGCAATCTCGCGCCCCGCGCTCGCCTCCAGCCCCGGCTCCACGGCAACAATCCGCTCGCCCCGTACGCCGATATCCACATTATGCCGCCCGTCCGCCAGATTGGCCCCGCGAATGATCAAATCAAGCATGCCGCATCTCCTTTTCCCGCAGATTGGCCGGGTGCTGGTTGCCGTGCAAGCCGGGCGCCGTTACATCTGGTTTATGCGCAAAATCTCCCTCCTGGCTCTGGCTGCCCTAACCGCCTGCTCGCTGCCAGGGCGGCAAACCTTTGCCCCAACGCCCCTCGCGGCTGACCCGGCTTCCATCGCCGCCGCCAACGCCTTCGCCGGGCGCATCCCGCTGGTGAGCATCGCCCCCGGCACCGCCGATTTTGCCGCCCCCCTGTCAGGCGCCGTGCGCCAGGCCCTGGCCATCAAGCCCGGTGCCGCCTTCGATGTTGAGGCGCAAGCCCCCGCCGCCGCCACGCCGGGCGCCAGCGCCGCCGCCCTCGCGCCGCTCACCCCGCTGGCCAGCGCCGTCGCGCAGTCCATCGCGGCGGATGGCGTCGCCCCTGACCATATCATGCTCACCGCGCGCACCGGCGGCACCGCACCGGTCATTCTCGTCTACGTCAAATGAATCTCGCCGCCGCTCTCATGCCGGTCATGCGCCGGCTCGACCCCGAGACCGCGCATAACCTCTCGCTGCGCGCCCTGCGCCTGGGGCTGGCGGGGCGCGATGCCACGCCCGATGACCCCATCCTCGCCACCCCCGCCTTTGGCCGCTTGTTGAAAAACCCCATCGGCCTCGCCGCCGGGTTTGACAAAAACGCCGCCGCCCTCACCGCGCTGGGGCGCCTAGGCTTCGGCTTCGTCGAGGCGGGCACCGTCACCCCCCGCCCGCAGCCGGGCAACCCCCGGCCCCGGCTGTTCCGGCTGGAGGAGGATGCCGCCGTCATCAACCGCATGGGCTTCAACAACGCGGGGCTTGAGGTCTTTCTCGCCAATCTGCGCCGCGCCGGGCGCACCACCGCCGCCGTGGGCGCCAATGTGGGCATCAACAAAGAGGGCGCGGACCCCGAGCGCGACTACCCCGCCCTGGTCAACGCCCTCTCCCCCCATGCCGACTACCTCACCATCAACATCTCCTCGCCCAACACCCCCGGCCTGCGCGATCTGCAGTCCGAGGCGCGGCTCACCGCCATCCTCTCCGCCATCACCACGGATAAGCCGGTGTTCGTGAAAATCGCGCCGGACCTCTCGCCCGAGGGGCTGGAGGCGGTGATCTCGGTCGCCCTGGCGCGCAGCATCGCGGGGCTGATCATCTCCAACACCACGCTGGCCCGGCCGGATACGCTGCGCAGCCCGCGCAAAACCGAGACCGGCGGGCTCTCCGGCGCGCCGCTGTTCGGCCCCTCCACCGCCATGCTGGCACGCGCGCACCAGCTTTGCGGCGGAAAGCTCACCCTCATCGGCGCCGGGGGCATCTCAACGCCCGAGCAGGCGCTCGCCAAAATCCTCGCGGGCGCCTCGCTGGTGCAGCTCTACACCGGCTTCGCCTATGGCGGCCCCGCGCTCATCCCGGCGCTCAAATCCGGCCTCGCCGCCCTGCTGCGCGCGCGCGGCTTCAGCTCTCTCGCCCAGGCGGTGGGGGCAGGGGCATGACCAGCTTCGGCGCGCTCGCGCAAAATTATGACGGTTTCATCGTCGATCTCTGGGGCGTGGTGCATGACGGGGTCAAACCCTATCCCGGCGTGCTGGACTGCCTCTCGCGCCTGCGTAACGCGGGCAAAACCGTGGTCTTTCTCTCCAACGCCCCGCGCCGGCCGGATTCCATCGCCGCCACGCTGGGCGCCATGGGCATCGGCCCCTCGCTCTACACCGGCATCATGTCCAGCGGCGAGGCGGTATATCTGGCCTTGCGTGACCGCACCGATGAATTCGCTGCCCTGGGCAACAAACTCTACCACCTCGGCCCCGCGCGCGACCGCGGCGTGTTTGACACCTTGCCCCTCGGCCAGGTGGACGACCCCGCCGCCGCTGATTTTCTCCTCAACACCGGGCCGGACGACGTGCTCGGCCCGCAGGACCCGGAGCTTTACGCACCGGTCCTGAAAGCCGCCCTGCGCGCGCGCATCCCCATGGTCTGCGCCAACCCTGATCTGGAAGTCGTGCGCGACGGCGTGCGCATCATCTGCGCCGGGCTGCTGGCTGAATACTACAAAGCGGATGGCGGAACCGTGATCCAGCGAGGCAAGCCGGACCCGGCGATCTACAAACCCACCCTCGCCATGCTCGGCACCACGCCGGCGCGCACTCTGGCCATTGGCGACTCGCTGCGCACTGACATCGCGGGCGCCAAGGCCGCCGGCATCGCCTCCTGCTGGGTGCTCTCGGGCATCCACGCCCTGCACCCCGATGCCGCCCCGCAGGAAGCCGCGCAGCTGGGCCTCGCCCCGGTCTCGATCCTTCCCGGTTTCAGCTGGTAAGCCCGCTTCCGCCATCATCCTTCCTTAATCATTGCGGCCCTATAAATCGCCCACCTGAACAGCGGTTAAAGGTCGGTTTCAAAAATGAGCATCATGGACTGGGTCGATAGTGGTGACAACGCGGCGGTTTTGCGCGCGCTGAAAAAATCTTTCGCGGTGATAGAATTTGAGCCCAGCGGCAAGATCATCACCGCAAACGAGAGTTTTTGCGCCCTCACCGGCTACGCGCTGAGCGAGCTGCAAGGCAAGCACCACAGCCTGCTGGTAGACCCTGAATATGCCCGTTCCGAGGCGTATCAGGAATTCTGGCGCCGCCTCAAAAAAGGCGCGTTCGAGACGGGTGATTTCCGCCGCATCGGCCGTGGCGGGCAGGAGGTCTGGCTCCAGGCGTCATACACCCCGGTCACAATGGCGGGCGGGCATGTCAGCAAGATCATAAAGCTGGCGCTGGACATCACGAAAAGCAAAGCGGCGGCGGTGCGCAACGCCAGCCTGCTGGAGGCGATCTCCCGCTCGCAGGCGATGATCGAATTCAGCCTCGATGGTGTGATTTTAGGCGCCAATGAGAATTTCCTGCGCGTCATGGGCTACAGCCTGGAAGAAATCGTCGGCCGCAAACACGCCATGTTCGTCGAGCCCGCCTACGCGGCCGGCGCGCCGTATCATGAGTTCTGGGAGCATCTGCGCGCGGGCGAATTCATGTCCGCGGAGTTCAACCGCACCGGCAAAAACGGCCGTTCGGTCTGGCTCCAGGCGAGCTACAACCCGGTGTTCGGCAGCGGCGGCAAGATCACCAGCGTGATAAAATTCGCGACCGACCTCACCGGGCGGATGGAAAATGTCGCCATTGTCGGCGCTTCGATGTCGCGCCTGGCGGAGGGAGACCTGGAAGCGCGGATTACCGAAAACCTCATGCCATCGCTGGATAATTTGCGGATTGACTTCAACGCCGCGGCGGAAACACTGCAATCGGCGCTGCACAAGGTTTCAGGTGCTGCGTTCACCATTCAGTCCGCGACGGGTGAAATCAGCACCTCCGCGCGCGACCTCTCCCGCCGGACGGAGCAACAGGCCGCCAGCCTGGAGGAAACCGCGGCGGCGCTGGACCAGATAACCGCCACGGTGCAAAAAACCGCCACCGGCGCCCTGCACGCGCGCAAGATCGTCGCCACCGCCACCGGCGATGCCGAAAAATCGGGGGACATTGTGCGCCACGCCGTCTCCGCGATGGACGGGATCGAGAAAAGCTCGCGGGAAATCGGCCAGATCATCGGCGTTATCGACGAAATCGCCTTCCAGACCAATCTGCTGGCGCTCAATGCCGGGGTTGAGGCGGCCCGCGCGGGCGATGCCGGGCGCGGCTTTGCCGTCGTCGCCTCCGAAGTGCGCGCCCTGGCGCAACGCTCCGCCGACGCCGCGAAGGAGATCAAGCGGCTCATCACCACCTCGGGCCGGCAGGTGGCCGATGGCGTCAGCCTGGTGGGGGATGCAGGCAGCGCGCTGGAGCGAATCGCCAGGCAGGTCGCTGAAATCAACACCGTGGTCGCTGAAATCGCGGCCAGCGCGCAGGAGCAGGCAACGGGCCTCGGCCAGGTCAACACCGCCATCAACCAGATGGACCAGATGACCCAGCAGAACGCCGCCATGGTCGAGGAGACCACCGCCGTGAGCGAGAGTCTGGCGCATGAGGGGCATGATCTGGCGCAGCTGATCTCGCGCTTCAAGGTCGGCCGGGCCGCGCCCGCTGCCCCACAACCCGCGCCGCCGCCCAAAAAGAGCATGGCGCGGCCTGCACAATCCAAAACCCCGGTCAGCAGCGCACGCCGCCTGGCGCCCAGGGAAGTTCCGGTGGTGGAGGACGAATGGGCCGAGCTTTGAGCGGCCGGGCCGTCAGTTCGTTGTTTTTTCGACACAAACTCGCACAAATTGGGGTGCAAGCAAAAAATAAACCAAATCTAACAACGCGTTAGAAGGTTTTTAGCGCAAAAGCTTCACGTGAAGCTTTATGGCGCCTTGGCGAGTGCGTCGAACCCTTGCAGCCGCTTCACCAACGCCGTCATCTGGTCCAGCGGGATCATGTTCGGCCCGTCGGAGGGGGCGTTGTCCGGGTCTGGGTGGCATTCAATGAACACCGCGGCGCAGCCCACTGCCAGCGCCGCGCGCGCCAGCACCGGCGCAAAGCGCCGCTCGCCGCCCGAGGATGTGCCCATGCCGCCCGGCTGCTGCACGGAATGCGTGGCATCAAACACCACCGGGTAGCCGGTCTCCGCCATGATCGGCAGTGAGCGCATGTCGCTCACCAGCGTGTTGTAGCCAAAGCTGGCGCCGCGCTCGCATAGCAGGATTTTCTCATTGCCCGTGCTGGCGATTTTGGCGGCGACATTCTTCATATCCCAGGGCGCCAGAAACTGCCCTTTTTTCACGTTGATAGCCTTGCCCGTGGCGCCCGCAGCCAGCAGCAGATCCGTCTGGCGGCATAAAAACGCGGGGATTTGCAGCACATCCACCACTTCGCCGACCGGGCCGCACTGCGCCGCGTCATGCACATCGGTCAGCACCGGCAGGCCGAAAACATCGCGCACTTCGCTGAGGATTTTCAAACCCTCCGCCATGCCGATGCCGCGCGCGGCGCTGGCCGAGGTGCGGTTGGCCTTGTCGAAACTGGATTTATAGATCACGCCGATGCCAAGCTCGCGCGAAAGTCTGGCCAGCACGCCGGCAACTTCCATGGTGTGCGCGCGCGACTCAATCTGGCACGGCCCCGCGATCAGCGTGAAGGGCAGATCGTTGCCAATTGTCAGATTGCCGGCGGTAACATGTTTCATACAAGCCTCGACTGCGCCACGGCGGCGGCGATAAAGCCCTTGAACAGCGGATGCGGGTCAAACGGCTTGGATTTCAGCTCCGGGTGATATTGCACGCCGATGAACCAGGGGTGGTCCGGGTATTCGACGATTTCGGGCAGCACGCCATCCGGCGAGAGGCCGGAGAATTTCAGCCCGGTGGCTTCCAGTTGCTCGCGGAAATGAATGTTGACCTCATAGCGGTGCCGGTGGCGCTCCGAGATTTGCGCCGCGCCGTTGTAAACTTTGCGGACCAGCGAGCCTTCGGCAAGGGCGGCGGGGAAGGCGCCGAGGCGCATGGTGCCGCCAAGGTCGCCACCGGCGCGGCGGCGCTCGATATCGTTGCCGCGGGCCCATTCGGTGAGCAGGCCGACGATGGGGATCTCGCAGGCGCCAAACTCGGTGGAGGAGGCGCCGGGCAGGCCGGCCAGGTTACGCGCGGCCTCGATCACGGCCATCTGCATGCCGAAACAAATACCCAGGAACGGCACCTTGCGTTCGCGCGCGAACCGCACGGCCTCAATTTTGCCCTGCGTGCCGCGCTCGCCGAAGCCGCCGGGAACCAGGATGCCGTGCACGCCATCAAGCTGCTGCACGGTGTCGGGCTGTTCGAACACTTCCGAATCCACCCAGTCCAGCCGCACCCGCACCTTGTTGGCGATGCCGCCATGGGCCAGGGCTTCGGCCAGGGATTTATAACTATCCAGCAAATTGGTGTATTTGCCGACAACCGCGATCCGCACCTCGCCCTCTGGGGCGCGCACGGTCTCCACGATGCGCCGCCAGCGGCTCAGGTCCGGTTCGCTCTCGAAGGGCAGCCCGAAATGGCGCAACGCCTCACGGTCCATTCCGGCTTCATGATACGAGATCGGCACGGCGTAGATCGTGTTCACATCCAGCGCCGGGATCACCGCTTCGGCCCGCACGTTGCAGAAGCTGGCGATCTTGCGCCGTTCGTTCTCGGGAATTTCGCGGTCGCAACGGCAGATGAGCATCTGCGGCTGGATGCCGACGTTGAGCAGCTCCTTCACCGAATGCTGGGTCGGCTTGGTCTTCAGCTCACCGGCGGAGGGGATATAGGGCACCAGCGTGAGGTGCACGAACATCGCGCGTTCGGGGGTGAGTTCGTTGCCGAGCTGGCGGATGGCCTCCAGGAAGGGCAGGCTCTCAATGTCGCCGACCGTGCCGCCGATTTCCACCAGCACGAAATCAAACTGTTCAGACTCGCGCAGCACCACGTCCTTGATGGCGTCGGTGATATGCGGGATCACCTGCACGGTGGCGCCGAGATAATCCCCGCGCCGCTCCTTGGCGATCACATCCGAGTAGATTTTGCCGGTGGTGGCATTGTCGAGCTTGTTGGCGGCCACGCCGGTGAAGCGCTCATAATGGCCGAGGTCAAGGTCGGTCTCCGCCCCGTCATCGGTCACGAACACCTCACCATGCTGGTAGGGGCTCATCGTGCCGGGATCGACATTAAGGTAGGGGTCAAGCTTGCGCAGGCGCACGGAATAACCGCGGGCCTGGAGCAAAGCGCCAAGTGCCGCCGAGGCGATACCCTTACCGAGGGAAGAGACCACGCCGCCGGTGATGAATACAAACCGCGTCATGGAATCCAATCATACATGAGTGGTGAAAAAAGCGAGAGGGGAAAATGCGCGCGCGGCTGGATGGCAGCCACGCGCGGCTGAGCGGGCGAGACTATTGCGCAGGGGGGGCGCCCGGCGCGGGAACCGCCGGGGCGGCGGGCGGGGGCAGGGCATCGGCCGGGGTCTGCGGCAGGCTGGGAATGGCCGGCGCCGAGGTGGGGGCCGGCACGGCGGGGGCGCCTTGTTGCGCCGGGGCGTTGAGGATGGCGGCGGTGTTCTGAGCGGTGCCGCCCTTGTAGAGCATGGCCAGCGAGAGCGAGAGCACGAAAAAGGCCGTGCCCAGAATCGCGGTGGCGCGGGTGAGCAAATTGGCGGTGCCGCGCCCGGACATGAAGCTGCCCATGCCCTGGCCGCCGCCGAGGCCAAGCCCGCCGCCTTCGGAACGCTGGATCAGCACCACGCCGATGAGCGCGATGGTGACGAAGACGTGCAGCACGAGAAGAACTTTAATCATGGCAACCTTTAAGGAAACTGTTGCGGGGCTTCTAGCCGCAGGGCGCGCCCGCAGCAATGGCCAGCAGATCTTCGGCCCGCAGGCTGGCGCCGCCGACCAGCGCGCCGCCGACCTCGGGCAGGGCGAGCAGGGTGGCGGCGTTGCTGGGCTTGACCGAGCCGCCGTAGAGAATTTTTACCCCCGCACCCGCCTCGCCGAGGTGGCGCAGCAGCACAGCGCGGATGGCGGCATGCATGGCGGTGACATCGCCCTCGGTCGGGGTGCGCCCGGTGCCGATCGCCCAGACCGGCTCATACGCCACCACGCCGCTGAAATTTTGCGGCAGGCTGTGGATCAGCTGGCTGCGCACCACGGCTTCGGCATCACCGGAGTCGCGCTGGGCCTCGGTTTCGCCGGCGCAGACGATCGGGGTCAGCCCGGCGGCGATGGCGGCTTCCACCTTGGCGGCGACGTCGGCATTGGTCTCGCCGTGGTTCTCGCGCCGCTCGGAATGGCCAAGGATGACGTATTGTGCACCGGCCTCCCGCAGCATCGCGGCGGAAACATCACCGGTATGCGCGCCTTGCGGGCAAGGCGCACAATCCTGCGCCCCAAGAGCCACTGCACTGCCTGCCAGTGCAGAACCGAAGCGGTCCAGCAGGGTGAAAGGCGGGCAAACCAGCAGGTCGGCATGGGGCGGCGCCTGCCGGATGGCCGCGGCGTAACCCGCCACATCCGCCAGTTTTCCGTGCATTTTCCAGTTTCCTGCAATAAGTTGCCGCATTTTTTCCTCCGGTTTAGCTATGAATATTACAAATGCTGCTATGCAGCAAAAAAGCTTGATTCAGAATGCCGCAATGCAACATGATCTGGTGAAAGTTAAGGAGTACAGACCATGTTGGCATTTTTGATCATTTTCACGCTGGCGATTGCCGGGCTTCTGATTGTGCAGGCGATGGATGTTGAATGCACCAAGCCGCGCACCCGCCGTGGCAAGGTTACGCGCCCGGCCCCGGCCGCGCTGTTTTTCGATACCCTGGCGGGGCTGCGCTAAGCACGGCGGTTGCCCGGCGGTTCGTGTGGCCGCCGCCCCGGCATGTTTCGCCGCGAATGCCCGTATGTTGGTGATCCTTCCCTGCAATTGCCCAGTCCTGGCCGTCTAGCTATAGAGGCGGGGGTTTGGGGTAAATAGGGCCGATGATCGTCTGGGTACGCAAGTTGCTGGAAAACTGGGTTGCGCGAGGTTTTTTCGCGCTTCTGGTGATAGGTTTTGTGTTTTGGGGCATTTCCAATGTCACCACGCTGATCGGCAGCAACACCGCCGTGGCGCGTGTGGGCGGGCAGGATATTGATGTCTCCCTCGTGCAGGCGGCGTATCAGCGGGCGCTGAACCAGGCCAGCCAGAACGGCCAGGGCCAGCCGGACCTCGCCACGCGCAGGCAGCTTGCTCTTGGCGCGCTTTCCGGCGTGTTGCGCCAGCAGGTGTTGCAGGATGAGCAGCGCAGGCTCGGAGTCGTGGTGCCCGACAGCGCGTTGCGCGCGATGATCGGCGCGATCCCCGCGTTCCAGACCAATGGCGCGTTCGACGAGCAGAAGTTCAACCAGGTTTTACAGCAGAACAATATTACGCCGGACCATTTTATCGGCGAGATCAAGGATGACATCGCCGGGCGGCAGATGCTGGGCGCAATCCTCGGGGGCGTCGCGCCGCCCGATGAGCTGTTGAAGCAGTTGTTCAGTTATATCGCCGAGCAGCGCTTTGCCGCGGCGGTGAACATTCCCTTTGCCGCGCAGGCCCAGCCCAAGCCGCCGGGCGATGATGTGTTGCAGCGTTTCTGGCACAACAACCCGGCGCTGTTCACCTCGCCGGAGCTGCGCACGGCCAAGATCGTGATCCTCTCCCCCGCGCTGCTGGCGCCCAAGGAGGTTGTGGCGCAGGCGGATGTGGACGCGGCCTATGACCGCGCCGCGGCGGCCACCCCCCCGGCCGTGCCCTTGCGCAGCGTGCAGGTGATCTCGGTTGACAATCTGGCCGCCTCATCGCGCCTGGAAGCGGCCTGGAAGCGTAATGCGAGCTGGGCGGAGATGCAGGCGATGGCGAAGAAATTCGGCGCCAGCACCATCGAGCTGAAGCAGGCCAAGCAGGTGGAAATTCCTTCTCCCACGCTGGGCGCCGCAGTGTTCGCGGCGCAGCCCGGCCAGGTGAACGGCCCGGTGGCCGGGACCAATGGCATGTATGTGTTCAAGGTGACGGATGTGAGCGCCAGCGGCACGGATGCGGCGGCTTTGCGCGCGCAGGTGTTGCAGAGCCTGCAGATGCAGAAGGCGCAGGCGGATGTGGCGCAGGATGTGGATAATCTGCAGGACGCGCTGGCCGGGCAGACGCCGCTGGACCAGTTGCCGGGAAGCCTGGGGCTGACCGCGGTTGAAGGCACGCTGGATGCGAACGGTAACGCGGCCGGCGGCACGCCGGCGCCGATTCCGGGTGGCGCGGATCTGAAGGCGGCGATTGTGAAAGCGGTGTTCGCGGCCCATGCGGGCGACCCGGCGCAGCTGACCAACGGGCCGGATGGCAGTTATTTTGCCCTGACGGTGAGTGCGGTGACGCCGCCGGCCTTGCAGCCCTATGCGCAGGTGCAGGCGAAGGTGTTGAGCGCCTGGACGCAGCAGGAGATAACCCGCGAGGCGGAGGTGCAGGCGGCGAGCCTGATGCAGGCGGTGAACCAGGGGCAGAGCCTGGCGGATGCGGCCAAGGCCATTGGGGCGAGTGTGAGCATGACGCAGGGTTTCACCCGCGCGGTGCCGCCCAGCGGTATTCCCAGCCAGATGGTGCCGGTGCTCTTTACGCTGAAACCAGGGCAGGCGACGATGCAGCAGACGGACAGCGGCTTTAGCGTCGCGGCGCTGGTGAAGATCGTGCAGCCGGACCCGGCGGCCGACCCCGCCGATTATGCCCAGTTGCAGCAGGCGATGACGAAGGAATTGCAAAACGACGCGGGTGAGAGTTTGCTGAGCGGGTTGCAAAAGCGCGACAAGGTGACCGTTGACCAGAAACTGCTCGCCCAGATTTATCAGTGAGTTTATTAGTGAGTTTATCGGTGAGTTTATCGGTGATTGAAGGATTATGAACGCAATTTCGCCAGACCGTTTTGAAGAGTTTCGTGCCGCCTATGAGCAGGGTCGCGGCGCGCTGGTCTGGCGGCACGGCATTGCCGACCTGCTGACGCCGGTGGCGGCGTTCATGAAGGCGGCGCATGGGCAGCCGTATTCGTTCCTGCTGGAAAGTGTCGAGGGCGGCACCGCGCGCGGGCGCTATTCGGTGATCGGCATGGCGCCTGATCTGATCTGGCGCTGCGAGAAGGGGGTCGCCACCATCAACCGTGACGCGCGCGGCGAGGCGGGGGAATTTCTGCCGGTGGGCGATACGCCATTGGAGAGTTTGCGCGACCTGATCGCCGAGACGAAGCTGCATGTGCCCGAAGGGTTGCCGCCGATGACGGGCGGGCTCTCAGGCTATCTGGGCTACGACATGGTGCGGCTTATGGAGAAGCTGCCGGAGACCAAGCCGGATGTGCTTGGCATCCCCGATGGTGTGCTGGTGCGCCCGGGTGTGTTTATTATTTTTGATGGTGTCACCGATGAGATGACGCTGGCGGCGCCGGTGTATCCGCGCGCCGGAATTTCGGCGGCCTCGGCCTATGCGGCGGCGGAACTGCGGCTCAACAATGTCGCCAAGGCGCTGGATCGCCCGGTGCCGAAGCTGACCGGCACGCTGGAAGGGCCGCTGGAGCAGAGCTGCAACATGGAGAAGGACGAGTTCCTGACCATGGTGGAGACGGCGAAGAACTATATCCGCGCGGGCGATGTGTTCCAGGTGGTGCCGAGCCAGCGTTTTGAGGCAAAATTCTCGCTGCCGCCGTTTGCGCTGTATCGCAGCCTGCGGCGGGTGAATCCGGCGCCGTTTTTGTTTTATCTGGACTTTGGCGATTTTGTCGCCGTGGGGTCCAGCCCGGAGATTTTGGTGCGGCTGCGCGATGGCGTGGTGACCATCCGCCCGCTGGCCGGCACGCGCAGGCGGGGGATGAACAAGGCGGATGATCTGGCGCTGGAGGCCGAGTTGCTGGCCGACCCGAAGGAGCGCGCGGAGCATTTGATGTTGCTCGACCTGGGGCGCAACGATGTGGGCCGGGTCTCCGAGATCGGCTCGGTGAAGGTGGTGGAGAGCTTCGCGGTTGAGCGGTTCTCGCATGTGATGCATCTCTCCTCGACCGTTGAGGGCAGAGTGCGCCCGGAATGCGACCAGCTCGATGTGCTGATCGCGGGGTTTCCGGCGGGTACGCTCTCCGGCGCGCCAAAGGTGCGGGCGATGGAGATCATCGAGGAGCTGGAGCCCTCCCGGCGGGGGCTATATGCCGGGTGCATCGGCTATTTCGCCGCCAACGGCACCATGGACACCTGCATCGGCCTGCGCACCGCGGTGGTGAAGGATGGCGTGATGTATGTGCAGTCGGGCGTGGGGGTGGTGGCGGATTCCGACCCCGAGGCGGAATATGCCGAGAGCGTGCAAAAGGCGCGGGCCTTGTTCCGCGCGGCGGAGGATGCGGCGCGCTATGTGACCGCGCCGGAGCAAATGTCATGATTCTGCTGATCGATAATTACGACAGTTTTACCTTTAACCTCGTGCATTTCCTGGGCGACCTGGGGGCGCAATGCGTGGTCAAGCGCAACGACGCGCTGAGCGTGGAAGAGGCGATGGCGCTGAAGCCGGAGGCGATTGTGCTCTCGCCGGGGCCGTGTACGCCCAACGAGGCGGGGATTTGCGTGGACCTGGTGCGCGCGGCGGCGGGGAAGATTCCGCTGCTGGGGGTTTGCCTGGGGCATCAGGCGATCGGCCAGGCGTTTGGCGGCAAGGTGGTGCGCGCGCCCGAACCGGTGCACGGCAAGACCAGCCCGGTGTATCACGAAAACACCGATTTGTTCGCCGGGCTGCCCAACCCGTTCACCGCGACGCGCTATCATTCGTTGATCGTGAAGCGCTCGGATCTGCCGGAGGAGCTGGTCGTGACGGCGTTCATCCAGGACGGGATCATCATGGGGCTGCGGCATGCCACGTTGCCGGTATATGGCGTGCAGTTTCACCCTGAGAGCATCGCGACCAGCCATGGGCACGATATTTTGAAGAACTTCCTGGACCTCGCGGGCAAATTCAACGAGCCCAAGCAGGCGGCATGACGGCCAGTTTGAAGCCGGTGCTGGCGCGGCTGGGGCGCGGCGAGCGATTGGGCGTTGCCGATGCGCAAGACGCATTCGGCGTGGTGATGGACGGGCTGGCGACGCAAGCGCAGATCGGCGGCATGCTGATGGCGATGCGGGCGCGCGGCGAGAGCGTGGCCGAGCTGACCGGGGCGGTGACGGCGATGCGCGCGCGCATGACGCCGGTGAGCGCGCCCGAGGGCGCCATGGATGTTTGCGGCACTGGCGGCGATGGCGCGGCGAGTTTGAATATTTCCACCGCCGTGACATTTGTGCTGGCGGCCTGCGGCGTGAAGGTGGCCAAGCATGGCAACCGCGCGCTCTCATCAAGGGCCGGGGGGGCGGATGTGCTGCTGGCGCTGGGGGTGAACATCGAGCCGCCGATGGCGCGGCTGGCGGAGATTTTGGCCGAGGTTGGCTGCGTGTTTCTGTTCGCGCCGCGCCACCATCCGGCGTTGCGGCATGCGGCGGCGGTGCGGGTGGAGCTTGGCACGCGCACGATTTTTAATCTGACCGGGCCGATGGCCAATCCGGCGGGGGTGAAGCGGCAGTTGATCGGGGTGTTTGACCCGGTGTGGCTGCGCCCGGTGGCCGAGACGCTGCGCGATCTGGGCACTGAGTCGGCCTGGGTGGTGCATAGTCATGGGCTGGATGAGCTGACGCTGGCGGGCGAGAGCCAGGTGGTGGCGTTGAAGGATGGCGCGATCAGCGAATTTTGCGTGACGGCGGCGGATGCCGGCCTGGCGCCGGTGCCGCTGGCGGCGATAAAAGGCGGCGACGCGGCGGAAAACGCGGCGGCGCTGCGGGCAATGCTGGAAGGCGCGCGCAGCGGGTATCGCGACACTATATTGTTCAACACCGCGGCGGCGCTGATTGTGGCCGGTGTGGTGGGGGATTTGAAGGCCGGCGTGGCCAGGGCCGCGGCGGTGATTGATTCCGGCGCCGCGTTGCGCGTGCTGGAAAAACTGAAAGCAGCCTCAGAGGGGCGGGATTTTAAATGAGTTCGATGGTGATTGAAGACGATATTCTGGCGAAGATATGCGCCGACAAACGACTCGAGATCGCGCGGCGGCAGGCTGTGACGAGCATCGAGGAGCTGAAGCGCCAGATCAAGGATGTGGAAAAGCCGCGCGGTTTTGGCCGGGCGCTGATGGATGCCGCCGCCGCCGGGCGGCCCGGATTGATCGCCGAAATTAAGAAGGCATCACCATCGGGCGGGATGATCCGCGAGCATTTTGACCCCGCCGCGCTGGCGCGGGCTTATGCCGCGGGTGGGGCGGTCTGCCTCTCGGTGTTGACCGACCAGCCGTATTTTGATGGCAGCCCGGAGCATTTGAAGGCCGCGCGCGCGGCGGTGAAGCTGCCGGTGTTGCGCAAGGACTTTATTCTCGACCCCTGGCAGATTTATGAGAGCCGGGCGATGGGGGCTGACTGTATATTGCTGATCATGTCGGCGCTGACCGACGATGAGGCGCACAGCCTGGAAGAGCTGGCGCGCGCGCTGGATATGGATGTTCTGGTTGAGGTGCATGACGAGGCCGAGCTGCAGCGCGCGCTGGGGCTGCAAACTCTGCTGATTGGCATTAACAACCGCAACCTGAAGACCATGGTCACCACGCTGGAGACCACTGAAAAGCTCTCCTGCACATGCCCGCCGGACCGGTTCGTGATCTCAGAATCCGGGATTAAAACGCATGAGGATGTGCTGCGGCTGCGCAAGGTTTGTGTGAGCGGTTTTCTGGTTGGCGAGTCGCTGATGCGCCGGGCGGATGTGACCGCGGCCGTGCATGAGCTGTTGGGAACGGGTTGAGCCGGCTCACGCATACCGACGAGGCGGGGGCGGCGCGCATGGTCGACGTGTCGGCCAAGGATGAGAGCGTGCGCGAGGCGGTGGCCCGGGGCCGGGTGGTGATGCGGGCGGAAACGCTGGCGCTGATCAGCCAGAACAAGGCGGAAAAGGGCGATGTGCTGGCGGCGGCAAGGCTGGCGGGAATCATGGCGGCGAAGCGGACGGCGGAGCTGATTCCGCTGTGCCATCCCTTGCCGTTATCCGCCGTGGCGGTGGAGTTGGCGCTGGGCGATGAGGCGGTGGAAATTACCGCCACCGTGCGCACCACCGGGCGGACCGGCGTGGAGATGGAGGCGCTGACGGCGGTGAGCATCGCGGCGCTGACGATTTATGACATGGTGAAGGCGGTGGACCGGGGCATGCGCATTGAGGCGGTGCGCGTGGTGCGTAAATCCGGCGGGAAATCGGGCGATTTTGCGCAGGATTGAGGCAGCGGCGCATAACGCTTGACGGGCGCGCGAGAACTAAACTAGAACATTTGCTAAGTTGGCGCTTTGTTCCTGTATTGCGCCGCGGCACCGGAGGCTTTGATGCTGACCACCAAACAACATGAATTGCTTGTCTTCATCGACAAGCATTTGCGCCAGACCGGGTGCAGCCCGAGTTTTGAGGAGATGAAGGAGGCACTGGATCTGCGCTCCAAATCGGGGATTCACCGGTTGATCACGGCGCTGGAGGAACGCGGGTTTTTGAAGCGGCATAAGCACCGGGCGCGGGCGCTGGAGGTGGTGCGGCTCTCGGAGGATATGGCGCCGCAGGTGGCGCCGGCGCGGTTTTCGCCAAATGTGATCAAGGGGGATTTTTCTCACCGCTTGCCCGGTGCGCGGGCGGCGAATGTGGCCGGGGCGGTCTCGCTGCCGTTATACGGGAAAATTGCCGCCGGGTTGCCGATTGAGGCGATGCGCGATGAGGCGGAGGAGATCGAGGTGCCGGTGGCGCTGATCGGCGCGGGGGAGCATTTTGCCTTGCTGGTGGAAGGCGACTCGATGATCGAGGCGGGAATCCTGGATGGCGACACTGTGATTATCCGCAAGGGCGAGACGGCGGAGAACGGGCAGATTATCGTGGCGTTGGTGGATGAGAACGAGGTGACGCTGAAACGGCTGCGCCGGCGGGGGAATTCGATTGCGCTGGAGCCTGCGAACGCGCGTTATGAGACGAAGATTTTGCCGCCGGAGCGGGTGAAGGTTCAGGGCCGGCTGGTGGCGCTGTTGCGGCAGTATTGAGGGTTTTATGACACAGGAAGAACTGAGTGCCTGGGCGCTGAAGAACGGCTGGCAGGTTTTGGCGGGGAGTTTGAGCCTGGTGAAGCCATCATCGCCGAAGGAGGCGATTGTGCGGATGATTTTCAAGGCCACGGTGGTGAGCCTGGAGGTTAAAAAACCGGCGGGGAAATGGGAGAAGATCGCCTCCGCCCCGTATGCGCAGGTTGTTTATGACGAGGAGGGCGAACGGCCTGCGGGGCTGGGGTTTGAGAAGATTCCGAGCTTTGCGATGCTGATGCGCGAGAATAAGGACCGGCTGGCGTTCTCAAGGTTTGGGCAGGCCGGTTAGAGCCTGATCGCTTTAAGTGCGATCAGGCTCTGGCTATTTTTCTGAGGGCGATTCACGCTTTCGGCTCGCTCGGTTGAGCGAACCTCAAACGATCGCACTCTAATTACGAGAGTTTCACGCGGGTTTCGCGCGCTGCCATATTCTTGGCCTTTTCGAGTCATAAACAGGACAGACAGAGCGAGTAACGCTTATGTGAGAATGACGGTTTCTGTTTGGTTTGTTGAAGGGGTTTGAAATGGAACGAAAAAGAGCGGGTTTGATCGGCGCGCTGGCCGGCCTCGCCACCATGGGGAGTGCAACTGCTCAGGCTGCCAGCCATGCCGGCCCGATGCCGCCCGAGCCTATGCAAATTTCCTCGTATTCGGATTTGCTCCGGCCTGTTCCAAATGCGGTTGAGCTGTTGAAGGCCCATGATGCGCAACTGCAGGAGCGCGCCCGCAATGCGAAGGTGCTGCCGGTGCAGTATTACGAGGGGGATGACCACCACCATCACCACCACCACCATCATCAGGACTATTATCCGCCGCCGGAATATTACCCGCCGCCGCCGCCGCCGGAATATTATGCGCCGCCGGAGCATCATCACCACCACCATCATCAGGGCGGTGTGACGATTGTGCTGCCGGGCCTGGGCTTGCAGATTAATTAGAGCCTGATCGCTTTAAGTTCGATCATGCTCTAACCGGTTTTTCGAGGGCGATTCACGCTTTCGGCTCGCTCGGTTATGCGAACCTCAAACGATCGCGCTTAATCCTCCGCTGCCCGGTCCCTGGCCCGGGCAGCGCCGAGGATGTGGCGGTATGTGCCGTCAAATATTGTGTTGGTGGAGGATTTCCAGCGGGTCTCCTGGGCCAGGGTTTCGCGGCTGGCGTGGATGCGCCGGCTTTGCAGCTCGCGCTCGGCGGCTTCTTCGATGCCCATTGGCACCAATTCGAAGTCAGGCTCGGCGGGTACGATGCAGATTTGCATGAACGGTTCGCCGGGGCGGAAGATATGCACTCCGCCTTCGTGCGGGGCTTTGAAGACCATGAACGAAATCATTGGCCACCATTCCGTGCGCAGCAGGGCTGGCACGGCGATTGGCACGTCATTGGTCTCGCTCGTATAAAATCGGGGGTGCGGCTCGGTTCGGACGGCCAGGCCGGGCGGCACCTTCAGGTCCAGCAGGAGCTGGTAGGTGTAATAATTTTCGCCAAAGGCGCGGAAGGGCGGCCATTGCACGCCGGTTTGCGGGTTTGGGCCGAAATCGCCGTCAAAGACGAATTTGCCGCCCTGCCGGGAGACGCGCAGCTCATTGTCATAGGGGTAGAAAATCTCGATGCCTGACTGCGCGCCCTCAATGAAGGGCAGGCAGTGCCAGGCCTGCTCATGTGAGCCGTCGCGCCGGGGCTCTTTTGTCCCGGCCCAGCCCGGCACTTCGATTTTTGTGCGGCGGGGGGCGAGGCGCGGTGTGAACAGCCGGTATTTGATGGTTGTCATGGTATTTCCCATTTTTGCAGCCATTGGATATGGGAGCGAAGCGGGGATGGATTTAAGGGGGCGGAGCAAGATTGCTCAGCGCCCCGGCGGCATCAATATGTTTTTTTCAGCACCTTGTTTTTGCGGCGGCGTTCCTGCTCGGTGGGTTTGCCGCCTTCGGGGCGGGCGGGGCGGATGAATTTGGTTTTTTCCGGGCGCGGTCCGGGGTCACGCGCCGGGCCAGCGCCGGGGGCGGTGCTGGGTTCGACCAGCAGGTCAGTCACGCCGGGGGCGGTGATGGCGGCGGCGAAGGCTTCGGCCACGGGGGCCGAGATTTCGAACTTGGTCTCACGGTCAAAAATGCGGATGGCGCCGATTTCCGCCTTGGTGATGCCGCCGAGGCGGCAGATCAGCGGGATCAGCCATTTGGGGTCGGCATTGTGCTTGCGGCCGATGGGCGAGCGGAACCAGGCCATGGGGGCGTTGTCCGTGCGGCGCTCATAGGGCGTGTTTTCCCGCACGGGACGCTCAAAGGGCGCGTTTTCACGCGCGGGGCGCGGGCCGCGCTCGGGCCGGGCGGCGAAGGGTTCGCGCGGGGCGTGGGCCTGGATGGTGACGTTTGCCGGCTCGGGCAGATGTGAACGGTAGAGGCGGATGAGGGCGGCGGCGATGGTCGCGGCGTCCTGGCGTTCCAGCAGTTTGGCGCCCAGGGCGAGTTCATCCTCGGAGGGGGCGGCGGTGAGGATTTCGTCCTCCAGCAGGCGCTCCTGGTCACGGGCCTTGATCTGGGCTGCGGTCGGCGGGTCTTGCCAGATGGCCTCGATATTGGCGGAGCCGAGCAGGAGCTCGGCGCGGCGGCGCTTGGAGGGGGAGACCAGCACGAGGCACATGCCCTTGCGCCCGGCGCGGCCGGTGCGCCCGGAGCGGTGGAGCAGGCTGGCTTTGTTGGTCGGCAGATCGGCGTGGATGACGAGGTCGAGATCCGGCAGGTCGAGCCCGCGGGCGGCGACGTCGGTCGCGATGCAGACCTGGGCGCGGCCTTCGCGCAGGGCGTTGAGGGCGGTGTTGCGCTCGCTCTGGGAGAGCTCGCCCGAGAGGGCGACGGCGTTGAAGCCGCGCGCGAGCAGGCTGGCGTGCAGGTGGCGCACAGTGTCACGCGTGGAGCAGAACACCAGGGCGCGGGAATCGTGGAAGCGCAGCAGGTTGACGAGGCCCTGCTCGATCTCGTGGCCGCCGACGCGGATGGCGCGGTATTCAATGTCGGCATGCGGCTGGTTGCGGGCGACGGTGTCAATCCGCAGGGCGTTTTGTTGATATTTGCGGGCGAGGTTGGCGATTTCGCGCGCGATGGTGGCGGAGAACAAGAGAGTGCGGCGGGACTCGGGCGCGGCGGAGAGGATGAACTCCAGCTCGTCCTTGAAGCCGAGGTCGAGCATCTCGTCGGCTTCGTCGAGCACCACGGCCTCGCATTCGTCGAGCTTGAGGGCGCCGCGGTTTATATGGTCCTGCAACCGGCCGGGGGTGCCGACGACGATGTGGCAGCCGGCGGCGAGCAGGCGCTGCTCACGCCGAGCGTCCATGCCGCCGACGCAGGAGACGACGCGCCCGCCGGCCTGCTCGTAGAGCCAGGTGAGTTCGGCGTGAACCTGCAAGGCCAGCTCGCGCGTGGGGGCGATGACCAGGACCAGGGGGAGGATGGTGGCGGGCAGACGCTCGGCGTCGCCCAGGATGGTGGAGGCCAAAGCCAGGCCGAAGGCCACGGTTTTGCCGGAGCCGGTCTGGGCGGAGACCAGCAGGTCACGGTCCTCGGCCTCGGGTGCCAGCACGGCGAGCTGGACTTCGGTGGGGTCATTGTAGCCGCGCGCGGCCAGGGCGCGAGCGAGCGCCGGATTTTTTATGGGGAAGGGCATGGCGGCTCCTACCCCGGCGCGGGGGCCAGGGCTAGGTGTGCGTGTGAAGTTTGAGCGATGTTTTAGGAAATAACCCGCATTTTAGGTTGCATGAGGGCGCGTGAGGGGCATTTCGGGATTGATGGCGGCGCGGACGTGCCCTATGTTGCCCTGGCTCGGCTGGGCCGGGCAGCTTTAACGATTATACCTGAACGATCACAAGAGGACTGTTTAAATAGTGCGACCCCCGAAAAATGACCGCCAGCGGCAACCGCGTCGCCGCGGTTTTGACGACGATAATTTCTTTGGCAATACGCCGCCCCCCCCGCCGTCTTTTTCCGGGTTTGGGTCTGCGTCCTCCGCACCGGAGGCCAAGGCCACAGTGAAGTGGTATAACTCTGAAAAGGGTTTTGGCTTCGTGGAAATGGCGGATGGCTCGGGCGATGTCTTCTTGCACGCCAACTCCTTGCAGAATGCCGGCTTCCAGGCTGTGACCCCCGGGTCCATCCTGCAGGTGCGCGTTGGCCAGGGGCAGAAAGGCCGCCAGGTTGACCAGGTGATTTCCGTCACCGAGGGCACCGGCGAAGCGCCGGGCGGCCGTGGTGGTTTTGGTGGTGGTGGTGATCGTGGCGGGTTCGACCGTCCGCGCCCCGCGGCAGGCCCGCGCGCACCGCGCCAGCAGGCCAGCGGCCCGGCGGTTGAGATGACCGGCATCGTGAAGTGGTATAACGCCACCAAGGGCTTCGGTTTTATCAGCCCGCAGAGCGGCGGCAAGGATGTGTTCGTGCACGCCACCGCGCTGGAGCAGGCTGGTTTGCCGCCGTTGCAGGAAGGTCAGTCTGTGCGCATGAACGTCGTGCAGGGCGCCAAGGGGCCGGAAGTCAGCTCGATCAGCGTCGACTGAGCTTTTCTCCCCGGAGGTGATTTTTGAGGCGGGCTCACGGCATGTGGGCCCGCTTTTATTTTGGCATTTTTGTTTTGCGGATGTGAAGGGCGGCAGGAATGGCGTTTAAAGTGAATTACGGGCTGGAGCGGGCGGAGCGCAACCGCGCCAAGCAGGCCAAGAAAGAGGCCAAGGCGAAGGCGAAGAAGATGCCGGGCGAGAGCGGGGAGGCGGATGAAGGGGTGCCTCCGGCGGAGACGCCTGAGGGAGAAACGCCTGCCGGAGACGCGGAACAGGCGTGATTCAGCCGGGCAAATGGCGCAGGCTGGCGGCGAAACCGGGGTAGAACGGCTCGATGTCGGCCTCGATTGGCAGCAGGGCTTGCGCCAGGGCGGCGAAATCCACGCCGGGGTAGCGGGTTTGAAGGTTGATCTCGCGGATCGGGTGGGTCACCGGCGCGGGCGAGCCCGAGAGCGGGCGCAGCGTGGCGGCGGGGTCACGCGCCAGGGCTTCATAGGTCAGCACATGGCCGGGCGGCAGGGTGCGGTAGCGCTGAAAGATCCATTGCATGAGCGCGATCTGGCGCGGAAGGGGGGCGGATAGCCGGTCCAGCCGTTCGCGCAGGGCGGGGGCGTAGGCTTCGGCGGCGGGCATGCGGCCCTGACGGACGTTGAAATCCACCGATTGCCATGAGGCCAGCGCGGCGAGAGGGTGGCGGACGATGGCGTAGAACGTGAAGTTTTCCGCCAGTGGCTGGGCCAGGGCGGTGAAGAAGGCCGGGTGCTTGATGAAGAGGTTGAAATCCGCTGTCAGCGGTTTTTCGATTTTGACATCGGCGACCTTGGCGGCGCTGCGCCTGAGGTTTCCGTTGTGGTTCACTTCCTCGAATGTATTATCGACCATGAGGCCCGCGCGGCTCATGGAGGGGGCGAAACCTTCGCGCAGGATGCCCTCGCGCGTGGCGCGGGCGAAGGCGGCGACCTCGCAGACGGCCTGTTCGGCGTTGCCGTGGAGCGGGACGTTCATGGGCTCGGTGAGGGCGACGCAATTGGGCAGCGTATTGAGGCAGGCGCAGATGAGCGTGGTGCCAGAGCGGGGCAGGCCGGTGAGGAGCGTGGTGGTCATGCGGCGTTGAGGAATTGGCGCAACAGGGTAAGGTAGGCGGCGCGCTCACGCGCGAGCGTGTGGTTTGCAGCCATTTTGGCGCCGGATTCGGCAAGAGCGGCGCGTTGGGCCGGGTTGCGGACGAGGGCGCGGGCGGCGGCGGAAAGTGATGCGGCGTTGTATTCGGGCATCAGGCAGGTCTCGCCGGGCAGGCAGAAGCCGCGATTGCCGGTGCAATCGGGCACTACCACGGTGCGGCCAAGCGCCATGGCCTCCAGCGGCGGGAGGAAGAAGCCTTCGGCTCGCAGCGGCAGCAGGATGCAGATGCTGGCGGCGGCCATGCGGGCCAGGAATTCTTCCCGCGGGCACATGGTTGTCAGCAGGTCGAGCTCTGCTTCGCCTTGCAACAGGGCGGCGATTTCATGGGCCATTTCGGGGTTTTTAACGCCGCCGATGAGGATGCGCGCGGGTGTGTTGAGCGGGCGCAGCGGCGGCGGGGTGATCTCGATGCCGTTGGGGATGGCGTGTACCGGGCCGTTGGCGAAGGGGGCGATGGCGTCTGCGGCCTGCTGGCTGACGCAGATGCGCAGCGCGGGGCGCGCGAGGTAGCCGAACAGCGGCGTGCCGGGCTCAGCGTGGCGCAGGCCCTGGATGAGGTTGATGACCGGCGCCGCGCCGGGGGCGATGCCGGCGGCGTCGAGCAGGGACCAGTCCAGCCCGGCGAGGAAATAGGCCGGGAAGGGGCGCAGGGCGGTGATTTGCGGGGCGCCGCAATGGCCGAACGGGTTGCCGGGGCGTCCGGCGGAGCCGGGGGTTTGGTAGAGCACCGGCGCGGCGAGGCCGCTGGAAGCGGTGTGGCGCAGGTAGTCGTAGTATTTAAGGTGTCCGCCGGAGAAGCCGGTGAAGTCGCGGGTGAACAGCATCTCCACGGTTGAGGGATTACAGCGCGGCGCTGTGGGCGCGGGTGACCCCGGCGGCTTGCAGGCGGCTCCAGGCGGCGGCGAGGGAGGCGTTCAGGTCGATGGCGCGGCAGGCGTCCTCGATGACCGTGGTTTTGAAGCCGAAGCGGCGCGCATCCTCGGCGGACCAGGCGACGCAATAGTCGGTGGCGAGGCCGCAGAGGTAGAGTTCGGTGATGCCGCGCGAGGTGAAATAACCGTCCAGCCCGGTTTTGGTGGCGCGGTCGGCCTCCAGGAAGGCTGAATAGCTATCGACGTCAGGGTGCAGGCCCTTGCGCAGGATCAGCCCGGCGTGGGGGATGGCGAGATTAGGGTGCAGGGCGGCGCCTGGGGTTGTTTGCACGCAATGGGTGGGCCAGAGCACCTGTTCGCCGTAGGGGAGGGCTATTGTCTGGAACGGCTCTTTGCCCGGGTGGTTGGCGGCGAAGGAGATGTGGCTGGGGGGATGCCAGTCCTGCGTGAGGACCACGGTGGCGAATTTGGCGGCCAGGCGGTTGATGAGGGGGATTATGGCGGCGCCATCGGGCACGGCCAGCGCGCCGCCGGGGCAGAAATCGTTCTGGACGTCGATGACCAGCAGGGCGGCATTGTTTTGCATGGCAGGGATATAAGCAATTTGCCGCCGGAGATATAGACAGGGTGGCGGGTAATACTGTAAGGCTCCCCCCCTCAAGGAACGTGGGAGGTTGGGTGATGGTTCGCCCGGCCGGTTGTACCACGGTCTATTGGCGCGTGCCAAAGGATTAAGGAGCCAGAAATGGCAAAGAAGATTGTCGGTTATATCAAGCTGCAGATACCTGCAGGCAAGGCGAACCCCTCACCGCCGGTGGGTCCGGCGCTGGGCCAGCGTGGTTTGAACATCATGCAGTTCGTCAAGGAATTCAACGCCGCCACGCAAGGGCTTGAGCCCGGCATGCCGGTTCCGGTCGTGATCACCGCGTTTGGTGACCGTACCTTCAGCTTCGTGATGAAGACCCCGCCGAACACCTACTTCCTGAAGAAGGCCGCGGGCATCACCAAGGGCACGACCACGCCGGGCAAGGGCGCCGCGGTTGGCAAGGTGACGATGGCGCAGCTGCGCGAGATCGCGGAAAAGAAGATGATCCACATGAACGCCAACGATGTTGATGGCGCGGTGCGGATGTTGATTGGCTCGGCGCGCTCCATGGGCGTGACCGTGGTGGAGGGCTGAACCGATGGCACATGATAAACGCTTGACCGCCGCCCGCGCCAATGTGGACCGCAACAAGAATTATGCCCTGACCGAGGCCGTGGCCCTGGCGAAGGCGAATGCGAAGGCGAAGTTCGATGAGACCATCGAGATTTCGCTGAACCTGGGCATCGACCCGCGCCATGCCGACCAGATGGTGCGTGGCCTGATCTCGCTGCCCAACGGCACCGGCAAGGTGTTGCGCGTGGGCGTGTTCGCCCGTGGCGCCAAGGCTGACGAAGCCCTGGCCGCCGGCGCCGATGTGGTGGGCGCCGACGATCTGGCCGAGAAGGTGCAGGCTGGCGATATTCAGTTCGACCGTTGCATCGCGACGCCGGACATGATGGCGCTGGTTGGCCGTTTGGGTAAGATTTTGGGCCCGCGCGGCCTGATGCCCAACCCCAAGCTCGGCACCGTGACCATGGACGTTAAGGGCGCCGTGACGGCGGCCAAGTCTGGCCAGGTTGAGTTCCGCGCCGAGAAGGCTGGTATCATCCATGCCGGTATCGGCAAGGCGAGCTTTGATGACGCCAGCCTGGTTGAGAACGCGAAGGCGCTGATTGACGCCGTGCAGAAGGCCAAGCCGACGGGCGCCAAGGGTACCTATCTGCAGAAGGTTGCGATGAGCTCGACGATGGGCCCGGGCATCCGCGTGGATGTGGCGAGCGTTACGGCCTGAGTTTCAGGCTGACGAGATACATGGCGGCTTAACGGCCGCCATGGGCAGGCGGGGGCAACCCCGCTGATACCTGTCCGAGACCGCCTGTACCGCGAGGTTTGATGGGAGAAATCCCGCAAGTGGTAGACGAGGTGCCAGAGGCTTTGCGTTAAGCAGGGGTTTTGGTGGTTCTGATGAATAGGACAGGCGATTGGTGCTTTGGGATGGTCCTGGAGCACCTTGGGTAACCTGGCGGCGCATCAATGGTGCGTTGCCGCAAGTTGGAGACGGATGTGGATCGCATAGAGAAGCGTGAATTCGTCGCTGAGTTGTCTGCGGTGTTTGCCGAGACCTCGATGGTTGTTGTGACGCGTAATGCGGGCATGACGGTTGCCGAAGTCACGGATCTGCGCCGTAAGATGCGGGCGGCGGGAGCGAGCTTCAAGGTTGCGAAGAATCGTCTGGCTTTGCTTGCTCTTGATGGAACCCGGTTTGACGGTTTGGCCCCCCTGCTGAAGGGGCCCACGGCGATGTCCTGGTCGAAAGACCCGGTTGCCGTGGCGAAAGCCGCTGTCGACTTCGCCAAGACCAATGACAAGTTTGTTTTGATCGGTGGTGCGCTTGGCACCCAGTTGCTTGATGTAGCTGGTGTTAAGGCGCTTGCCGAACTGCCGTCGCTGGATTCGCTGCGTGCCAAGCTGCTGGGGCTGCTCAATGCTCCCGCAACCAAGGTCGCGGGCGTGCTCCAGGCGCCGGCCGGACAGCTTGCACGGGTTTTCGCGGCGTATGCCGATGCCAGCAAGAGCGAGGCGGCCTGAAGGCACTTCGAGATCTTGTCGTAAAATTTGCGGGGCCGCGTGGTGCGGCCTTGCGTGGAACCAATCAAAGCCTACTTACACGAAGGATTTTTTAAATGGCTGACCTTAACGCGCTCGTTGAAGAGCTTTCGAAGCTGACCGTCCTGGAAGCTGCTGAGCTTTCCAAGCTGCTTGAAGAGAAGTGGGGCGTTTCCGCTGCTGCGCCGGTGGCTGTCGCCGCTGCGCCGGCTGGTGGTGGCGCTGCTGCCGCTCCCGCTGAAGAGCAGACCGAGTTCACCGTGATCCTGGCCGCCGCTGGCGACAAGAAGATCAACGTCATCAAGGAAATTCGCACCATCACGGGTCTCGGCCTGAAGGAAGCGAAGGACCTGGTTGAGGGCGCCCCGAAGACCGTCAAGGAAAACGCGACGAAGGACGAGGCTGCCGCGATCAAGAAGACACTGGAAGAGAATGGCGCGACTGTCGAAGTCAAGTAATTCACTTATCACCGCCGTGGCCAATGGCCGCGGCGGTTATATGCCTAAAGGGCAGGCGATTACCGTTGGGTGATCGCCTGCCGCCTGTTTTTGTAAGACAGGTTTTTGTAAGACTGAGCTAAAATTTAAAAGCGAGGGTGAATACGATGAACGCGATTACTGGTGGTCTGGGTAAAGGGTCTTTCACCGGCCGGAAGCGCATTCGTAAGAGCTTTGGGCGCATCCCTGAAGTCGCACCCATGCCAAATCTGATCGACGTGCAGCGCTCAAGCTATGACAGCTTTTTGCAGATGCATGTGAAGCCGGATGCGCGGACGCATTCGGGTATTCAGGAAGTTTTCAAATCGGTGTTCCCGATTGATGATTTTGCCGGGCGCGGCCGCCTCGAGTTCGTGCATTACGAGCTGGAAGAGCCGAAGTATGACGTTGAGGAATGCATCCAGCGCGGCATGACCTATGCGGCGCCGCTGAAGGTGATTCTCCGTCTGATCGTGTGGGACCTCGACGAGGATACCGGCGCGAAGTCGATCCGCGATATTAAAGAACAGCCTGTTTATATGGGCGACATGCCGCTGATGACCGATAACGGCACGTTCGTGGTCAATGGCACCGAGCGCGTGATTGTGTCGCAGATGCACCGCAGCCCCGGCGTGTTTTTTGACCATGACCGCGGCAAGACGCATTCGTCGGGCAAATATCTGTTCACCGCGCGGGTGATTCCGTATCGCGGTTCGTGGCTCGATTTCGAGTTCGACGCCAAGGACATCGTGTATGTGCGCATTGACCGCAAGCGCAAGCTGCCGGTGACGACGCTGCTTTATGCGCTCCCCAGTGTTGCCACCGAGGCGCTGCGCGAGGCGCGCGCGGCCAAGGGCGAGAGCCTGGAGATCGCCGAGATCAAAGGCATGGACGCCGAGGAGATTCTCGGCGCGTTCTATGGCCAGGTGATGTTCACCTGCACCAAGGGCCAGTGGGCCCGCCCCTTTGAGGCGGAAGCCTTCCGTAACCAGAAGCTCATTGAAGACCTGGTGGATGCCAATACGGGTGAAGTAGTCGCCAAGAACGATGAGAAGCTGACCGCGCGCGTGGTCAAGAAGATCGCCGAGAAGACCAAGCGCGTGCTGGTTGCGCGCAATGATCTGCTGGGCCGCTTCATCGCGGTGGATATGTATGATCCGCAGACCGGCGAGATTTTCGCCGAGGCAGGGGAGGAGCTGGTCGAGGCCAAGCTGGCGCTGCTGGAAGACAAGGGTATCGACGAGCTGCCGACCCTGGCGGTTGACCAGGGCAATGGCCCGTGGATTCGCAACACCTTGGCGGTGGACAAGAACAGCAACCGCGAGGATGCGCTGATCGACATCTACCGCGTGATGCGCCCCGGCGAGCCGCCGACCTCCGAGACCGCCGAGGCTTTGTTCCGCGGCCTGTTCTTTGACACTGACCGCTACGACCTTTCCGCCGTGGGCCGTGTGAAGATGAACATGCGCCTTGGCCTGGAAGCCGAGGACACCGTGCGTACGCTGCGCAAGGAAGATATTCTGCGCACAGTGAAGATCATGTGCGAGCTGAAGGACGGGCGCGGCGCGATCGACGATATTGACAATCTCGGCAACCGCCGGGTGCGTTCGGTCGGCGAGCTGATGGAGAATCAGTATCGCGTGGGCCTGCTGCGCATGGAGCGGGCGATCCGCGAACGCATGGGCTCGGTCGATATCGACAGCGTGATGCCGCATGATTTGATCAACGCCAAGCCGGCGGCCGCCGCCGTGCGTGAGTTTTTTGGCTCCTCGCAGCTCTCGCAGTTCATGGACCAGACCAACCCGCTCTCGGAAGTGACGCATAAGCGCCGCCTCTCAGCGCTCGGACCAGGCGGCCTGACGCGTGAGCGCGCCGGGTTTGAGGTGCGTGACGTGCATCCGACGCATTATGGGCGGATTTGCCCGATTGAGACGCCGGAAGGGCCGAACATCGGGTTGATCAACTCGCTGGCTACCTACGCCAAGGTGAATAAATACGGCTTTATCGAGACCCCGTATCAGTTGGTGGTCGATGGTGTTGTGCAGCCCTCGTGGAAGTATCTCTCCGCGATGGAAGAGGAGCGCCTGACGGTGGCGCAGGCCGACGCGAAGAAGGATGGGGATGGCAAGTTCACCGCCGATCTCGTGTCCGTGCGGCGCAACGGCGACTTCCTTCTGGTCAAGCCCGAAGAGGTCACCGCGATCGACGTGTCGCCCAAGCAGCTGGTTTCGGTTGCGGCGGCGCTGATCCCGTTCCTGGAAAACGACGACGCCAACCGTGCGCTGATGGGCTCGAACATGCAGCGCCAGGCGGTGCCGCTGATCCAGTCCGATGCGCCGATTGTCGGCACGGGCATGGAAGCCGCCGTGGCGCGCGACTCCGGGGCGACCATTGTCGCCAAGCGGGCGGGGATGATCGACCAGATCGACGGCGCGCGCATCGTGGTGCGGGCGACGGCCGAGGATGGCTCGACCATGGGTGTGGATATTTACCGGCTGCGCAAGTACATGCGCTCCAACCAGAGCACCTGCATCAACCAGCGGCCGCTGGTGAAGGTCGGTGACCGGGTGGCAGAGGGCGATATCATCGCTGATGGTCCCTCGACCGAGCTGGGTGAATTGGCGCTGGGGCGCAACGCGCTGTGCGCGTTCATGCCCTGGAACGGTTACAACTTTGAAGACTCCATCCTGATCTCCGAGCGGATTGCCCGTGATGACGTGTTCACCTCGATCCATATCGAGGAATTCGAGGTCATGGCGCGTGACACCAAGCTCGGCCAGGAGGAAATCACCCGTGATATTCCCAATGTCGGTGAGGAAGCGCTGCGCAACCTTGACGAAGCCGGCATTGTTTATATCGGCGCCGAGGTGAACCCGGGCGATATTCTGGTCGGCAAGGTGACGCCGAAGGGCGAAAGCCCGATGACGCCGGAAGAGAAGCTGCTGCGCGCGATCTTTGGTGAAAAAGCCTCCGATGTGCGCGATACCTCGCTGAAGCTGCCGCCGGGCGTGGCGGGCACCATTGTTGACGTGCGGGTGTTCAACCGCCGCGGCGTCGATAAGGATGAGCGCGCGCTGGCGATTGAGCGGGCGGAAATTGAGCGGCTGGCGAAGGACCGTGACGATGAGCGGGCGATTCAGGAGCGCTCGTTCCTGAACCGGCTGCGCGAGACGCTGTTGGGCCAGATTGCCGGTTCGGGCTTCAAGGGCATCAAGGCGGGGACTGAGATCACCTCCGAGGTGCTGGCCGAGCATCCGCGCGGCGCCTGGCGCAATGTGGTGGTGCAGGACGACGCCGTGATGGCGCAGATCGAGATCCTCAAGCGCGAGTTCGATGCGGCGGTGAAGCGTCTGCAGGAGCGTTTTGAGAGCAAGGTCGAGAAGCTGCAGCGCGGCGACGAGTTGCTGCCCGGCGTGATGAAGATGGTCAAGGTGTTCGTGGCGGTGAAGCGCAAGCTGCAGCCGGGCGACAAGATGGCCGGGCGCCATGGCAACAAGGGTGTGGTCTCGCGGGTTGTGCCGGTTGAGGACATGCCGTTCCTGCCCGATGGCACGCCGGTTGACCTGGTGCTGAACCCGTTGGGCGTGCCCTCGCGCATGAACGTCGGGCAGATCCTTGAGGTGCATCTGGGCTGGGCCTGCGCGAACCTTGGCAAGCAGATCGGCGTGGCGGTGGAAGAATACCGCCGCACCGGCGAGGCCAAGCTGGAGCTGCTGGACCTGTTGAAGGACATCTACGGTCCGGAGATTTACGATGCGCAGATCGCCGGCATGGATGATGCGGCGCTGATCGAGCTGTGCGGCAATCTGAAGAAGGGCGTGCCGATTGCGACGCCGGTGTTCGATGGCGCGCGCATCCCTGATATCGAGGCGATGCTGGCGAAGGCGGGCATGGATATTTCCGGGCAGTCGGTGCTGGTTGACGGCCGCACGGGTGAGCCGTTCGAGCGCAAGGTGACGGTTGGGTATATGTATATGCTCAAGCTGCATCATCTTGTGGATGACAAGATCCATGCGCGCTCGATCGGGCCGTATTCGCTCGTGACCCAGCAGCCGCTGGGCGGCAAGGCGCAGTTCGGTGGCCAGCGCTTCGGCGAAATGGAAGTGTGGGCGCTTGAGGCTTACGGCGCGGCCTATACCTTGCAGGAAATGCTGACGGTGAAATCCGATGACGTTTCCGGCCGGACCAAGGTGTATGAGGCGATTGTGCGCGAGCAGGACAATTTTGAGGCTGGTATTCCTGAGAGCTTCAACGTGTTGCTGAAAGAACTGAAATCCTTGGGTCTGAATGTCGATCTGGAGCAGACGGTCACTTAGGTGGCTGTCTGACCCGGGCGAAACAGATTCTGGCAGTTTAAGGATGATGAGTGATGAATGATTTGATGAAGATTCTCGGCCAGACCGGCCAGGCGGCGACTTTTGACCAGATCAAGATCCAGATCGCCTCGCCTGAGCAGATCCGCAGCTGGTCTTACGGCGAGATCAAGAAGCCGGAGACGATCAACTACCGGACGTTCAAGCCGGAGCGGGACGGGTTGTTCTGCGCGCGGATTTTTGGGCCGATCAAGGATTACGAGTGCCTGTGCGGCAAGTACAAGCGGATGAAATTCCGCGGCATCATCTGCGAGAAATGCGGCGTTGAGGTCACGCTGGCGAAGGTGCGCCGCGAGCGCATGGGCCATATCGAGCTGGCCTCGCCGGTCGCGCATATCTGGTTCCTCAAGTCGCTGCCGAGCCGCATCGCGACGATGCTGGATATGACGCTTAAAGATGTCGAGAAGGTGCTGTATTTCGAGTCGTATATCGTGCTCGAGCCGGGCACGACCGACCTCAAGCTGCATCAGCTGATCTCGGAAGACGAGCTGTATAACAAGCAGGACGAGTTCGGCGAGGATGGTTTCCGCGCCAGCATCGGCGCCGAGGCGATCAAGCATATCCTGCTGGGCATTGATCTCGCCGAGGACAAGGCGCGCATGCGCGCCGAGCTGAAGGAGACCAATTCCGAGACCAAGCGCAAGAAGCTGGTCAAGCGGTTGAAGCTGGTTGAGAACTTCCTCGACTCGGGCACGCATCCGGAATGGATGGTGCTTGATGTGGTGCCGGTGATCCCGCCTGAGCTGCGCCCCTTGGTGCCGCTGGATGGCGGGCGCTTCGCCACCTCCGATTTGAACGATTTGTACCGCCGCGTGATCAACCGCAACAACCGCCTGAAGCGGCTGATGGAGCTGCGCGCGCCGGATATCATCGTGCGCAATGAGAAGCGCATGTTGCAGGAGTCGGTGGACGCGCTGTTCGACAACGGCCGCCGCGGCCGTGCGATCACGGGCACCAACAAGCGCCCGCTGAAGTCGCTCTCGGATATGTTGAAGGGCAAGCAGGGCCGCTTCCGGCAGAATCTGCTCGGCAAGCGCGTCGATTATTCCGGCCGGTCGGTTATCGTCGTGGGCCCGGAGCTGAAGCTGCACCAGTGCGGCCTGCCCAAGAAGATGGCGCTGGAGCTGTTCAAGCCGTTCATCTACGCCAAGCTGGAGAAATACGGCCTGGCGACGACCATCAAGGCCGCCAAGCGGATGGTGGAAAAGGAGCGTCCCGAGGTTTGGGATATCCTTGAAGAGGTGATCCGTGAGCATCCGGTGATGCTCAACCGCGCGCCGACGCTGCATCGTCTGGGCATCCAGGCGTTCGAGCCGGTGTTGATCGAGGGCAAGGCGATTCAGCTGCACCCGCTGGTTTGCACCGCCTTCAACGCGGATTTCGACGGCGACCAGATGGCGGTGCATGTGCCGCTCTCGATCGAGGCGCAGCTGGAAGCGCGCGTGCTGATGATGTCGACCAACAACATCCTCTCGCCCGCGAACGGCAAGCCGATTATCGTGCCGAGCCAGGATATTGTGCTCGGGCTGTATTATCTCTCGCTGGAGACGACTGAATTCGGCGTGACCAAGGATGAGGACGCGCGCGCGTTCGGCTCGGTTGCCGAGATCGAATTCGCGATGTCGGCCGGGGCGCTGAAGCTGCATGACAAGATCCGCGCGCGGGTTGAGCTGATTGACCATGCGGGTGTGAAGACGAAGAAGATCGTCGTCACCACGCCGGGCCGGATGTTGATTGGCCAGTTGCTGCCGCTGAACCCGGATGTGCCGTTTGGCGTGGTCAACAAGATGCTGACCAAGAAAAACGTGTCTGACGTGATTGACCTCGTGTACCGCCATTGCGGGCAGAAAGAGGCGGTGATCTTCTGTGACCGCATGATGGGGCTCGGCTTCAAGCACGCGGCGCGGGCCGGTATTTCGTTCGGCAAGGACGATATGCGGATACCCGATTCGAAGGCCGGGCTGGTTGCGGCCACCCAGGCGGAGGTGCGCGAGTTCGAGCAGCAGTATCAGGATGGTCTGATCACGGCGGGCGAGCGCTATAATAAGGTGGTTGACGCCTGGTCGCGTTGTAAGGACCTGGTGGCCACGGCGATGATGAAGGAGATTTCACGCCAGGAGATCGGCAAGCCCACCAACTCGGTGTGGATGATGAGCCACTCCGGCGCGCGTGGGTCGCCGGCGCAGATGTCGCAGCTGGCGGGTATGCGCGGGTTGATGGCCAAGCCTTCGGGCGAGATCATCGAGCAGCCGATTATCGCCAACTTTAAAGAGGGCCTCTCGGTTCTCGATTACTTCAACTCGACCCACGGCGCCCGTAAGGGACTCGCCGATACCGCGTTGAAGACCGCGAACTCCGGGTATCTGACCCGCCGTCTGGTCGATGTGGCGCAGGATTGCATCATCATCGAGGAAGATTGCGGCACCGAGCGGGGCCTGACCGTAAGCGCGGTGATGGATGGCGGCGAGGTTGTCTCCAGCCTGGCCGAGCGCGTGCTGGGCCGGACCACGGCGGCGGCGGTGTTCGACCCGGCAACCGGGGCTGAGATTGTCGCGGCGAATGTGCTCATTGAAGAGCCGGAAGCCGAAAAGATCGAGAAATCGGGTGTGGAGTCGGTGAAGATCCGCTCCGTGCTGACCTGCGATACCAAGATCGGTGTTTGCGGCCATTGCTATGGGCGTGATCTGGCGCGCGGGACGCCGGTGAATGCCGGTGAGGCCGTGGGCGTTATCGCGGCGCAGTCAATCGGTGAGCCGGGCACGCAGCTGACCATGCGTACCTTCCATATCGGCGGTGCGGCGCAGCGGGGGGCCGAGCAGTCCAACGTGGAAGCCAGCCATGACGGCACCATCGCGATCAGGAACCGCAACGTGGTGACGAACAGCCAGGGCGTGCCGGTGGTGATGAGCCGTAATTGCGAAATCATCATTACCGACAACGCCAACCGCGAGCGCGCGCGCTTCCGGGTGCCATATGGCGCGCGGTTGCTGGGTGACGAAGGTGCGACGGTTGCACGTGGCCAGAAGCTGGCCGAGTGGGACCCGTACACCTTGCCGATCATCACCGAGCGCGCGGGTATCGTGGAATACGCGGATTTGATCGAGGGCATCACCCTGGTCGAGCGGACCGATGAGGTGACCGGCCTGACCTCGAAGGTTGTGGTCGATTACAAGCAGTCAGCCCGTGGGGCGGATTTGCGGCCGCGGCTGCTGCTGAAGGATGCCAAGGGCGAGATCGTGCGCCTGACCAACGGCGCGGAGGCGCGCTACTTCCTGGCGCCGGACTCCATCCTCTCGGTGGAACCCGGGGCGAGCGTGGCGGATGGCGACGTGCTGGCGCGTATTCCGCGCGAAGGCTCGAAGACGCGCGACATCACCGGCGGTCTGCCGCGGGTGGCGGAGCTGTTTGAGGCGCGGCGGCCGAAGGATCATGCGATTATCGCGGAGATCGACGGGCGCGTGGAGTTCGGCAAGGATTACAAGGCCAAGCGCCGCGTGATCGTGAAGAACGACGAGACCGGGGAAGACACCGAGTATCTGGTGCCCAAGGGCAAGCATGTGTCCGTGCAGGAGGGTGACTATGTCCGCCGGGGCGACCCGCTGGTGGATGGGCCGCGCGTGCCGCATGATATTCTGCGGGTGCTTGGAGTGGAGGCGCTGTCTGACTACCTGGTGAACGAAATCCAGGACGTCTACCGTCTGCAGGGCGTGAAGATCAACGATAAGCATATCGAGGTGATCGTGCGTCAGATGTTGCAGAAGGTGGAAATCACCGAGGCCGGCGATACCACCTTCCTGGTGGGCGAGCTGGTGGACCGGGTGGAGTTCGACATCGAGAACGGCAAGCTGGCGGAGGATGAACGGCGCGCCGCCGGGCTTCCGGTGCTCCAGGGCATTACCAAGGCGAGCCTGCAGACGCAGAGCTTCATCTCGGCGGCCTCCTTCCAGGAGACGACTCGGGTGCTCACCGAGGCGGCCACCGCCGGCAAGACGGACTCGCTGATGGGCCTGAAGGAAAACGTGATCGTTGGGCGCCTGATCCCGGCGGGAACGGGCAGCGTGATGAACCGGCTGCGGGCCGTGGCGGCTGGCCGCGACCGCCAGGCGCTGGGCGGGCAACGCCCGGCGCTGAACAAGCCGGAGTATGCCGCGGAGTAGGCTTAAAACGGCTTGTTTTGTCTCTTTACTGGAACGGCGCCCTGGTTTTGGGCGCCGTTTTCCGTTGCGGCGGGCATGGATCGGATGGGAGCCATGCCCAAAACTATTACCTGGGTTTTTCTACCATTGAGTCGGGTGCTGAAGCTTGACTTGGGGGTGGGGGGCTCTTAAGGAAGGCGCTCTCGCGGCTCTGGGACTTCTTCAGGCGCGGGTTGTTGATGAAAAATCTGGCGCGTGCGGCGCCGTCCTGGGAAACCAGAACTAAGGCCGCGTGCTGGAGACGTTTCCGCAAGCAGGACATTCCGGCTTGCGGCCGTTTTTTATGGATGACCTGTACTGGAATGAACCGGGGCACGCGGAACACACGAAGCAGGATGAGATATGCCGACCATTAATCAGTTGATCGCCAAGGGCCGTGAGCCCGCGCCGAAGCGGAACAAGGTGCCGGCCCTTGAGGGTTGCCCCCAGAAGCGCGGCGTTTGCACGCGCGTCTATACAACGACCCCGAAGAAGCCGAACTCGGCGCTTCGTAAGGTTGCCAAGGTGCGCCTGACCAATGGTTTCGAGGTGGTGAGCTACATCCCCGGCGAAGGCCATAACCTGCAGGAGCACTCTGTGGTGCTGATCCGCGGCGGCCGCGTAAAAGACTTGCCGGGCGTGCGCTACCACATCCTGCGCGGTGTGCTGGATACGCAAGGTTTGCCGAAGCGCCGTAAGCGCCGTTCGCTGTATGGCGCGAAGCGGCCGAAGTAAGAGAGAGCAGAGATATGAGCAGACGCCGCCGCGCCGTAAAACGCGAAGTTCTCCCGGACGCCAAGTTCGGAGATATTGTGATCAGCCGTTTCATGAACGTGTTGATGTACGATGGTAAGAAATCAGCCGCCGAAGGCATTGTCTACGGTGCGCTCGATGTGTTGAAGAAGCGCGGCGGGGCGAATGCCGACCCGGTGCGCCTGTTCCACGAGGCGCTGGACAATGTGAAGCCGGCGATTGAAGTGCGTTCACGCCGCGTTGGCGGTGCGACCTATCAGGTGCCGGTTGAGGTGCGCTCTGAGCGCCGCCAGGCTCTGGCGATCCGCTGGATCATCGACTCGGCGCGCAAGCGCGGCGAGCACACGATGGAAGAGCGGCTCTCCAACGAATTGCAGGATGCGGTGAACAATCGCGGTTCTGCTGTGAAGAAGCGTGAGGACACCCACCGTATGGCCGAAGCCAATAAGGCTTTCAGCCATTACCGCTGGTAATTACGACTACCAACTCTTTAAGTTTTTAGCCCGCACGGAGCAGACAAATGGCCAAATCGAAATTTGAGCGGAATAAGCCGCATCTGAACATTGGCACGATCGGCCACGTCGATCATGGCAAGACCTCCCTGACAGCCGCCATCACCAAGGTGCTGGCAAAGTCCGGCGGCGCGACCTTCACCGCTTACGACATGATCGACAAGGCGCCGGAAGAACGCGCCCGCGGCATCACGATCTCGACCGCTCACGTTGAGTACGAGACCGCCAACCGCCATTACGCGCACGTCGACTGCCCCGGCCACGCTGACTATGTGAAGAACATGATCACCGGCGCCGCGCAGATGGACGGCGCGATCCTCGTTGTTTCCGCGGCTGACGGCCCGATGCCGCAGACCCGTGAGCACATCCTGCTCGCTCGCCAGGTCGGCGTGCCGGCGCTGGTGGTGTTCCTGAACAAGATGGACCTTGCTGACCCTGATCTGGTCGAGCTGGTTGAGATGGAAGTGCGCGAGCTGCTCAGCAAGTATGGCTTCGATGGCGACAATATCCCCATCATCAAGGGTTCCGCTGTGGCGGCGCTCGAAGACAAGACCCCGGAGATTGGCGAACAGGCGATCCTGGAGCTGATGAAGGCGGTTGACGAATACATTCCGCAGCCCGAGCGCGCCAAGGACAAGCCGTTCCTGATGCCGGTTGAAGACGTGTTCTCGATCTCTGGCCGTGGCACCGTTGCCACCGGCCGCGTTGAGCGCGGCGTGATCAAGGTTGGTGAGGAAGTTGAAATCGTTGGCCTGCGTCCGACGACCAAGACGATCGTTACCGGCGTTGAAATGTTCCGCAAGCTGCTCGACCAGGGTGAGGCCGGCGATAACATCGGCGCGCTGCTGCGCGGCACCAAGCGTGAAGACATTGAGCGCGGCCAGGTTCTGGCGGCTCCGGGCTCCATTACGCCGCACACCAAGTTCCAGGGTCAGGCCTATATTCTGACGAAGGAAGAAGGTGGCCGTCATACCCCGTTCTTCACCAACTACCGTCCGCAGTTCTACTTCCGCACCACCGACGTGACCGGTGTTGTGACCCTGCAGGAAGGCACCGAGATGGTGATGCCTGGTGATAACGTGACGATCGAAGTCGAGCTGATCGCTCCGATCGCCATGGATGATGGTCTGCGTTTCGCCATCCGCGAAGGCGGCCGGACCGTTGGTTCGGGCGTTGTCGCCAAGGTAACGAAGTAAGTTTCGGCCCCCTGTATCTGTGAAAAGAGCTTGAGTTAAGATGGACAACCAAAACATCCGTATCCGCCTGAAGGCGTATGATCACCGCGTGCTGGATAACAGCACGAAGGACATCGTCAACACGGCGAAGCGTACAGGCGCGCAGGTGCGGGGGCCAATTCCGTTGCCGACACATATCGAACGTTTCACCGTGAACCGTTCGCCGCATGTGGACAAGAAGAGCCGCGAGCAGTTCGAGATTCGGACTCATCGCCGCTTGCTGGATATCGTTGACCCGACCCCGCAGACCGTTGACGCGCTGATGAAGCTCGATCTCGCTGCGGGCGTCGAAGTCGAAATTAAGATCTAAGCTTAGGTGGTATTATGCGTACCGGTGTAATTGCAAAAAAACTGGGGATGACCCGGTTGTTCAAAGATGACGGCACGCATGTGCCGGTCACGGTTCTTCACCTCGACGAGGTGCGGGTTGTGGCGGCGCGGACTGTTGAAAACGACGGCTACTCCGCTGTGCAGCTCGGCTATGGCAAGGCCAAGCCGAAGAATGTGAGCAAGCCGCAGAAGGGCCATTTCGCGAAGGCGCAGGTGGAACCTTCGATGAAGCTCGTTGAATTCCGCGTTGCGGACGATGCGCTGCTGCAGCCCGGCGCGCAGCTTTCGCCGTCGCACTTCTCGATTGGCCAGTTTGTCGACGTTGCCGGCATCACCAAGGGCAAGGGCTTTGCCGGTGGTATGAAGCGCTGGAACTTCGCGGGCCTTGAAGCGTCGCACGGCGTGTCCGTCAGCCATCGTAGCCTTGGCTCGACCGGTAACCGTCAGGACCCGGGCAAGACCTTCAAGAACAAGAAGATGCCTGGGCATCTCGGCCAGGAGCGCGTGACCACGCTGAACCTGCAGGTCGCTGGTCTCGATGAAGAGCGTAACCTGGTGCTCATCCGCGGCGCCGTTCCAGGCTCCAAGGGCAGCTATGTTCTGCTGCGCGATGCGATCAAGAAGGCACGGCCGGCTGATGCCGCCTACCCTGCAGCATTGAAGGGCTGAGCCGATGAAATATGATATTTACGACATGGACGCGAAAACCGCTGGCAGCGCTGAGTTGCCGGACGAGATTTTCGGCATTGCGCCGCGTGCGGACATTATCGCGCGCGTGATTCACTGGCAGTTGGCCAAGCGCCGCTCAGGCAATCACAAGACCAAGGGCATGGGAGAGGTTTCGGGCACGACCCGCAAGCCGTTCAAGCAGAAGGGCACGGGTAATGCGCGTCAGGGCAGCTTGCGCGCGCCGCAGTTCCGTACTGGTGGCGTGGTGCATGGTCCGGTTGTGCGTGACCATGGTTATAATCTGAACAAAAAGGTCCGCCGTTTGGGTCTGCTTTCGGCGCTTTCGCTGAAGGCCGCCGAGGGCAAGCTGGTTGTTCTGGACGCCGTGGGCGCGCTGGAGAAGACCAAGGATGTGGCCGCGAAGGTGAAAAACTTCGGCTGGAAGTCGGCGTTGATCGTCGATGCCGCCGTGGACCAGAATTTCCTGCGCGCCAGCCGCAATGTTCAGGGTTTGGATATTTTGCCGGTGATTGGCGCCAATGTGTACGACATCGTGCAGCATGACGTGCTGGTGATCACCAAGGCCGGCATTGATGGCTTGAAGGAGCGCCTGGCATGAGCACCGTGAAGATTACGCCGGAGCGGATGTACGAAGTCGTGCGCGCGCCGCATATCACCGAGAAGGCAACGCTGCTTTCCGAGAAGAACCAGTTTGTTTTCAAGGTTGCGTCCGATGCGACGAAGCCTGAAATCAAGGCGGCGATCGAGACCCTGTTCAAAGTAAAAGTAACTGGTGTGAATACGCTGATCACCAAGGGCAAGACCAAGCGGTTTAAGGGCCGTCCTGGTATTCGCTCCGACGTGAAGAAAGCGTTCGTGACTCTCGCCGAAGGCGAGAGCATCGATTTCACAACCGGTCTGGCATAAGGCGCGGACTATGGCACTGAAGCATTTTAATCCCGTCACGGCGAGCCTTCGCGGCACCGTCCTGATTGACCGCAGCGAGCTGTGGAAGGGCAAGCCTGTAAAGGGCCTGACCGAGGGCAAGCATTCGACCGGCGGGCGTAACAACCACGGTCGTATCACCAGCCGGTTCCGCGGCGGTGGACATAAGCAGGCTTATCGTATTGTCGACTTCAAGCGTCGCAAATACGATGTGGCCGCGACGGTCGAGCGTCTGGAATATGACCCGAACCGCACGGCTTTCATCGCGCTGATCAAATATGCCGATGGGGAGCTGTCCTACATCCTGGCGCCGCAGCGTTTGAAGGCTGGTGATCCGGTGATTTCCGGTTCACGGGTTGATATCAAGCCCGGCAACGCGATGCCGCTGGCCGCGATCCCGGTTGGGACGATCATCCATAACATCGAGCTCAAAGTGGGCGCCGGTGGCAAGATGGCACGCTCCGCCGGCACGTTTGCTCAGCTGGTTGGCAAGGACCAGGGTTATGCCCAGGTTAAGCTGATGTCCGGCGAGTTGCGGGTTGTGCGCGCTGAATGCATGGCGACGATTGGCGCGGTTTCGAACGCTGATCACCAGAACGAGCAGCTTGGTAAAGCTGGCCGCCGCGTGTGGATGGGCCGCCGTCCGCATAACCGCGGTGTCGTGATGAACCCGGTCGATCACCCGCATGGTGGTGGTGAGGGGCGTACCTCTGGTGGCCGGCATCCGGTTACACCTTGGGGCAAACCGACCAAGGGTGCGAAGACGCGTAGCAATAAACGTACGGATGATCTTATCATCCGCCGCGCTAAGAGCGGGAAGGGCTGATAGATGTCACGTTCTGTTTGGAAAGGCCCGTTTGTTGACGGGTATCTGTTGGGTAAGGCGGAGGCATCGCGCGCTTCCGGCCGCAACGAGATCATCAAGATCTGGTCGCGCCGCTCCACCATCCTGCCGCAATTCGTGGGCCTGACCTTTGGCGTCTACAACGGCAAGAAGTTTCTGCCGGTGCAGGTGAATGAAAACATGGTTGGCCATAAGTTCGGTGAATTCTCGCCGACACGGACCTTTACGGGTCATTCGGCCGACAAGAAAGCGAAGCGGGGCTGAGATGAGCAAACCGAAAGCCTTACGCGGCCTTGAGGACATTCAGGCACAGGCGATTACGCGCAACATGCGCGTGAGCCCGCGCAAACTGAACCTCGTCGCTGAATCCATCCGCAACCTGCCGGCTGGCCGCGCTCTCGCGGACCTGACCTTCAGCAAGCGCCGGATCGCCAAGCAAGTGAAGAAGACGCTTGAGAGCGCGATCGCGAATGCCGAGAACAACCATCAGCTCGATGTTGACAAGCTGGTTGTGAAATTGGCCGAAGTGGGCCGCGGCATTGTCATGAAGCGTTTCCACGCGCGTGGCCGTGGCCGCTCCGCGACGGTTGAGAAGTGGTTTAGCCATCTGAAGATCGTGGTGGAGGAGCGTGAACCGTCTGAGAAGGCGATGCGCGATACCCGCCCGGGTCACACGAAGTCTGAAACCGCTAAAGCAGCCGGGGAGGCCGCATAACATGGGTCACAAGATCAATCCGATCGGTCTGCGCCTTGGCATTACCCGCACCTGGGACAGCCGCTGGTACGCCGGCAAGGACTATGCCCGCCTGCTGCATGACGATCTGAAGCTGCGCAGCCATTTGCGCGCCAAGCTCAGCCAGGCTGGTGTTTCGAAGGTTGTGATCGAGCGTCCGGCGAAGAAGCCGCGCGTGACGATTTATGCCGCGCGCCCTGGTGTGGTGATCGGCAAGAAGGGCCAGGACATCGACTCGCTGCGCAAGGAATTGTCGGTGATGGCGAAGGCTGAGGTTTCCCTGAACATCATGGAAATCCGCAAGCCGGAAATCGATGCGACGCTGGTGGCCGAGAACATTGCGCAGCAGCTGGAACGCCGCGTGGCCTTCCGCCGTGCGATGAAGCGCGCTGTGCAGTCCGCCATGCGCCTGGGCGCGCAGGGGATCAAGATCACCTGTGGCGGCCGTTTGGGCGGCGCCGAGATTGCCCGCGTTGAGTGGTATCGTGAAGGCCGCGTGCCTTTGCACACGCTGCGCGCCGATCTTGACTACGGTGTGGCCACGGCGAAGACGACTTATGGCGCCTGCGGCGTGAAAGTCTGGATTTTCAAGGGTGAAGTTCTGGTGCAGGACCCGCTGGCGCAAGACAAGCGCGCGGCCGAACAAGCACCGCAGCGCTAAGGATTTTTTGCTATGATGTCTCCTAAGCGTACGAAGTTCCGTAAAGCTCACAAGGGCCGTATTCACGGCCTGGCCAAGGGCAACACGCAGCTTAACTTTGGCGCCTTCGGTCTGAAGGCTCTGGAGCCAGAACGTATCACCGCGCGCCAGATCGAATCGGCCCGCCGTGCCATCACCCGCGCCATGAAGCGTGCGGGCCGCGTGTGGATCCGGATTTTCCCGGATCTGCCGGTCTCCACCAAGCCTGCTGAAGTGCGTATGGGTTCCGGCAAGGGTAGCCCGGAATTTTGGGTTGCGCGCGTGCACCCCGGCCGCATTGTGTTTGAGATTGACGGCGTTGCCGAGCCGCTGGCCCGCGAGGCGCTGGCCCTGGGTGCTGCGAAGCTGCCGATCAGGACGAAATTTGTTACCCGGATTGGAGATGCGTGAGATGACGGTTGCAAGCGACATCCGTGCGAAGACGCCGGACGAACTGACGAGCCTGTTGCTCGATCTGCGCAAGGAGCAGTTCAATCTGCGTTTCCAGCGCGCGACCGGCCAGCAGGAAAACACCAGCCGCGTGCGTGCGGTGCGGCGCGATATCGCGCGGGTGAAGACAATTCTGGCTGAGCGCGCGCGTTCGGCAGTTGCTGGTTAAGAGGATAACATGCCGAAACGTGTTCTGACCGGGCGGGTTGTGAGCGACAAGATGGACAAGACGATTACCGTTCTTGTCGAGCGTCGCATCATGCATCCGCTGTACAAGAAGTTCATTCGCCGCTCCAAAAAATATGCGGCGCATGATGAAGCCAATGTCTGCGTTGAGGGCGATCTGGTCCGCATTGAGGAATGCGCCCCGATCAGCAAGCGCAAGACCTGGATCGTGACTGAGCGCAATGGTTCGGCACTCGCCGAGTCGCAAGCCAGCGTCTGAGGGATTTGAAAAATGATTATCGTAGAGTCGAACCTCGATGTGGCTGACAACTCCGGTGCGCGGCGCGTGCAGTGCATCAAGGTGCTCGGCGGCTCCAAGCGCAAGGCGGCGTCTGTCGGCGATGTGATCGTGGTTTCCATCAAGGATGCCATTCCGCGCGGCAAGGTGAAGAAGGGCGATGTGCACCAGGCTGTGGTTGTGCGCACCGCGTTCCCCGTGCGCCGTGCCGATGGCAGCGCCATCCGTTTTGACCGCAATGCGGCGGTTCTGCTGAACAAGCAGGGCGAGCCGATTGGTACGCGTATTTTTGGGCCGGTGGTGCGTGAGCTTCGCGCGAAGAAGTTCATGAAGATCATCAGCCTGGCGCCGGAGGTGCTGTAACATGGCTGCTCGTATTAAAAAGGGCGACAAGGTCCTGGTGATTTCAGGCGCTTCCAAGGGGAACCGCGGCGAAGTGCTGCGGGTGCTTCCCAAGGAAGACCGCGCCGTGGTGCAGGGTGTGGCGGTGGCGAAGATCCACACCAAGCCGAAAGGCATGGGCCAGCCCGGCGGTATCGTGGAACGCGAGGCTGCTGTGCATTTGTCCAATCTGGCATTGATCGACCCGAGCACGGATAAGCCCACGAAGGTTGGCTTCCGCGTTCTGGATGGTGGCCGCAAAGTTCGTGTTGCTCGTAAGAGCGGCACGGCGATTGATGGCTGAGGAGGCCGCAATGAGTGATGTGAAAAGCCTGCCGCGCCTGCAGACGTACTACCGTGAGGTTGTGCGGGAGCAGATGCGTCAAGAATTTGGCTACAAGAACCCGTTTGAAGTGCCGACTCTGGAAAAGATCGTCATTAACATGGGTGTGGGTGAGGCTGCCGCCGACCAGAAGAAACTGGACGCTGCCGTGGCCGAGCTCACCCTCATTGCCGGCCAGAAGCCGGTTAAGACGATCGCGAAAAAGGCCATTGCCGGGTTCAAGATCCGCGCCGGCCTGCCGATCGGCTGTAAGGTGACGCTGCGCAAGTCCAAGATGTACGAGTTTCTCGACCGTCTGGTGACGATCGCGCTGCCGCGTGTTCGCGACTTCCGCGGCATTCCGGGGAATAAGGGCTTTGATGGCCGCGGCAATTTTGCCATGGGTCTCAAGGAACAGATTATTTTCCCTGAGATTGTGTACGACAAGGTTGATGCTATCCGTGGCATGGACATCATTTTCGTGACCACCGCGAAAACCGATGCCGAGGCGAAAGCCTTGCTCAAGGGGTTCAATCTACCGTTCGCCAAGTGAACGTCTGATTTTTTAGAGTTTGGAAAACGGCTGGGCTTATCCAGCAGGTTCCGGAGGGGTTGCAAAAATATGGCTAAGACATCGCAGGTCAACCGAAATGGAAAGCGCGAGCGCATGGCCGCCCGTGACAAGGGCAAGCGCGCTGCGCTGAAAGATGTGATCATGGATCGCACGCTTCCGGTTGAAGATCGTTTTGAGGCGAGCATCAAGCTGGCCGAGCTGCCGCGCAATGGCGCGAAGGTTCGCGTTCGCCTGCGCTGCGAGCTGACTGGCCGTTCGCGCGGCAACTACCGTAAATTCAAACTTTGCCGAATCGCTTTCCGCGATCTGGCCAGCCAGGGGCAGATCCCTGGTGTTACCAAAGCCAGCTGGTAAGGAAAGGGCGCTAGAATGTCGATGTCCGATCCGTTGGGTGATATGCTCACCCGTATTCGTAACGCGCAGCACGCGCGCCTCACCATGTGCGTGGCGCCTGCTTCCAACATGCGCGCCAGTGTTCTGGATGTGCTGAAGCGTGAAGGCTTCATTCGCGGGTTCACCCGCGAGGAAGTGCGCCCTGGCATTGCCCAGCTGCGCATCGAGCTGAAGTACAGCGAGGGGCAGCCGGTGATCAAAGAGATCAGCCGCGTGTCGCGCCCTGGCCGCCGCGTGTATTCCAAGATCAAGGAACTGCCGCGCGTGTACTCGGGTCTCGGTGTTTCCATCCTCTCCACGCCGCGTGGCGTGATGAGCGATGTGGAAGCCCGCGCCGCCAATGTTGGCGGCGAAGTTCTCTGCCGCGTCTTTTAAGGGGAGAGCAAGATATGTCACGTGTTGGCAAATATCCCGTCGAACTTCCCGCTGGCGTCACCGTGGCGCTGGCCGGCAATATTCTCACGGCCAAGGGCAAGCTGGGCGAACTTTCGCTCGCGCTGACCGACAAGGTCGAGACCACGGTTGAAGGCAACAAGGTTTCGGTGATGCCGAAGACCAAGGATGCCGCCTCCCGCATGATGTGGGGCACGACCCGCGCCAATATCGCCAATTTGGTGAAGGGCGTTTCGGTCGGCTACGCGAAGACGCTTGAGATTACCGGCACTGGTTACCGCGCCGCCGTTCAGGGCACGAACCTGGTGGTTAATCTTGGGTTCTCCCACGATGTGGTCTATGCCATCCCGTCGGGGATCAAAGTCACCTGCGAAAAGCCGACTTTGATCAAGATCGAGGGTATGGACAAGCGTCAGGTTGGCCAGGTTTGCGCCGAGCTGCGCTCGCATCGTCCGCCGGAACCCTATAAGGGCAAGGGTGTGAAGTTTGAGGGCGAAGCGATCCGCCGGAAAGAGGGTAAGAAGAAGTAATGTCGACAAATCTTTCATTACAGACGCGCCGCCGCGCCCGTCTTCGCTATCAGCTCCGGCAGAAATCTTCTGGCCGCCCGCGTTTGTCGGTTTTCCGCTCGGGCAAGCACATCTACGCGCAGATCATCGACGATGCGGCTGGTAAGACAGTCGCCGCCGCTTCGACCCTGGATAAGGATCTGAAGGCAGCGTTGAAGACCGGTGCGGACAAGGATGCCGCGACCGCTGTTGGCAAGCTGATTGCCGAGCGTTCCAAGGCGGCCGGTGTGGTCGCTGTTGTGTTCGATCGCGGTTCTTATCTCTATCATGGCCGGGTGAAAGCCCTGGCAGAGGCGGCCCGCGAGGGCGGCCTCGACTTCTAGGAGCATTTGGCAATGGCACGTGAAGCACGTGAAGGCGGAAGCGGCGGCGGCAGAGGCCGTGAGCGTGAACGCGAGCGCGACCGGGAGACCGGTGATGAGCTGGTCGATAAGCTGGTAACCATCAACCGCGTTGCGAAAGTGGTTAAGGGCGGCCGTCGTTTCGCTTTTGCCGCACTCGTGGTGGTTGGTGACCAGAAAGGCCGCGTTGGCTATGGCGCCGGCAAGGCCCGTGAGGTTCCCGAAGCGATCCGCAAGGCGACCGAGCGCGCCAAGAAGACGATGATCCGCGTTCCGATGAAGGAAGGCCGCACGCTGCACCATGACATCCGCGGCACCTTTGGTGCTGGCGACGTGGTGATCCGCGCGGCGCCCGCCGGTACGGGCATCATTGCTGGTGGCCCGCTGCGCGCTGTGTTCGAGACATTGGGCATTGGCGACGTGGTGGCGAAGTCACTGGGTAGCCGCAACCCGCATAACATGGTGAAGGCGACATTCGCCGCTCTTGCCAATGTTACCAGCCCCCGCCTCGTCGCGACGCGCCGCGGCAAGAAGGTGGCTGATCTGTACGGCACGGCCGCTAAGGAAGTTCCGGTGGAGGCGAGCGATGTCTGAGAAGAAAATCCGCATTACGCAGGTTGCGTCGGGCAACGGCCAGAAGCCGGGGCAGCAGGCGACACTGATCGGGCTTGGTCTGAACAAGATCAGCAAGGTCCGCGAACTGAACGATACGCCGGAAATTCGCGGCATGGTGCGCAAGGTTGCGCATCTGCTGAAGGTGGAGGAGCTGGCTTAAGCCAGGTTGATCATGAAACTTAATGAAATTCGCGACAATCCCGGCGCGCGCCTGAAGTCCAAGCGGCTTGGCCGCGGCATCGGCTCCGGCAAGGGCAAGACCTCCGGCAAGGGTGTTAAGGGCCAGAAGGCGCGTGAAGGCGTCTCTCTGAACGGTTTTGAAGGCGGTCAGCTGCCGATTTACCGCCGGTTGCCCAAGCGCGGCTTTAACAACGTAAACCGCAAGGAATACGCGCCGCTAAACCTGGGTGCGCTGGATGCTGCTTTTGAAGCCGGCAAGCTCGATGCCGCGCAGCCGATCACCGAGGCCGCTCTGCGTGATGCCGGTCTGGTCCGTCTGGGCAAGGTTGATGGCGTTCGCCTGCTGGCGAAGGGCACGATCACCCGCGCGATCAACATTGAAGTCTCCGGGGCTTCGGCGGCGGCGGTTGCGGCGGTTGAGCAGGCTGGCGGCAGCGTGAAGACGCTGGTGGCGAAGGCGCAAGCTGACGCGGCCTAAGCCTCTTGCCTCCGCCGGATATATTCCGGCACAATAGCGCTAAGTAACGGCGCTTGGCCGTGGCATGAAGCCTTGGGTCAAGCGCCGTTTTTGTATTTATTAAGGATTCCGCATGGCATCGGCCGCAGAACAGATGGCAGCAAACCTGAACCTTGGCGCATTCGGCAAGGCGACGGACCTGCATAAACGCATCTGGTTTACCTTGGGCGCCCTCATTGTGTTCCGTCTTGGCACATATATTCCGGTTCCGGGCGTCGATGCGGCTGTGATGGCGCATCTGATGACGCAGAATGGCAGCGGCATCCTGGGCATGTTCAACATGTTCACCGGCGGCGCGCTGGGCCGCATGACCATTTTTGCCCTCAACATTCTGCCCTATATCAGCGCCAGCATCATCATCCAGCTGATGACCTCGACGATTCCGGCGCTGGAGGCCCTGAAGAAAGAGGGCGACTCGGGGCGGATGAAGATCACGCAGTATACCCGCTATCTCACGGTGCTGATCGCCGGTGTGCAGGCTTACGGCATCTCGATGAGCCTGGAGCGGGTGAAAACCGCGCTTGGGCCGGCGGTGATCGACCCCGGCTTCTTCTTTGTATTCACCTCGGTGGTGACGCTGGTTGGCGGCACGATGTTTGTGATGTGGCTGGGTGAGCAGATCACCTCGCGCGGGATCGGCAACGGCTCGAGTCTGATCATTTTCGCGGGCATTATCGCCAATATGCCGATCGCGATTGCCAATATCCTCGAACTCGGGTCAACCGGCGCGCTCTCGACGCTGTTCATCATCACCTTTTTCGTGGCGGGCGTCGCGCTGTTCGCGTTCATTGTGTTCATGGAGCGGGCGCAGCGCCGGATTTTGGTGCAGTATCCCAAGCGCCAGGTCGGGCAGAAGGTTTATGGGGGCGAGTCCACCCATATTCCGCTGAAAGTGAATGTTTCGGGCGTGATGCCGCCGATTTTCGCCAGCTCGCTGCTGGTGATCCCGGCCACGTTCGTTGGCTTCTCCAAGGGCGGGCCGGAGTGGCTGCAGGCGGCGGCGCATCTGCTCTCGCGCGGGCAGCCGCTTTATATGTTGCTGTTCGCGACCCTGATCGCGGTGTTTGCCTTCGTCTGGGCGGCCATCTCGTTCAACCCTGAGGATACCGCCGAGAACCTGAAAAAGAATGGCGGCTTCATTCCGGGTATCCGGCCGGGCGCGAATACGGCGAAGTATTTTGACACGGTGCTGACCCGGCTGACCGCGATCGGGGCTGTTTACCTCACGGTGGTTTGTCTGCTGCCGGATTTCGTCCTGAGCAATTACAGCCTGCCTTTTTACTTCGGCGGCACCTCGCTGCTGATTATTGTCTCTGTGACAATGGATACGGTGTCACAGGTGCAGTCGCACATGCTGGCGCACCAGTATGAAGGGTTGATTCGCAAGAACCGCGGCAAGAGCCGGAAATAAGGGAGTAGACCGTGGAACTGATTCTGCTTGGCCCGCCCGGAGCGGGCAAAGGAACCCAATCAAAGTTTTTGGAGAGCCGCTATGGCGTTGCGCAGATCTCCACGGGAGACATGCTGCGGGCCGAGGTGAAGGCTGGTTCGCCGATCGGGCTGGAAGCCAAAAGCATCATGGATGCCGGTGGTCTGGTCTCTGACGAGTTGATCATCCGTATGATCGGGGAGCGGATTTCCCGCCCGGATTGTGCGAAGGGCTTCATTCTCGACGGCTTCCCGCGCACCGTGCCGCAGGCCGAGGCGTTGGACAGGCTGCTGCATGAGACCGCGGTGGATCTGGACGCCGTGATCGAGCTGAAGGTGGATGAGGCCGTGCTGGTTGAGCGGATCAGCGGGCGGTTCACCTGCGCGAAATGCGGGGCTGGCTACCACGACACGTTCAAGCAGCCAAAGCAGGCTGGTGTATGCGATGTTTGCGGCGGTACGGAATTCATCCGCCGCCCGGATGATAAGGCTGAGACGGTGCATGCGCGGCTGGAGGCTTACAACGCCCAGACGGCGCCGATTCTGCCCTATTATAAGGCCAAAGGCCGGCTCTATTCGGTTGATGGCATGGCTGAGATGGACGAGGTCCAGGCTCAGATCGAGGCTGTGTTGCGCCAGATTGGCGTCGCGGCTAGCTAAATTGTCGGTGCTGCCCGGGTTGATCACGAAAAATTGATAGTTCTTCGTTGACTCTGTTCGGGCGGGCGCTATAACCCGCTTTCGCGGCGCCTCCGTTTGGGGCGCCGCAACTTGTTATGACCTCAGGAGAGACCACGTGGCGCGTATTGCCGGCGTTAACATTCCCACGAATAAGCGTGTTTTGATCAGCCTTCGTTATATTTATGGCATTGGCCCGGTTAAGGCTCGTGACATTTGCACGGCGTTGGCCATCCCGGAGGAGCGCCGGGTTAACCAGCTCTCCGAAGATGAGATTCTGCGTCTGCGCGAGCTGATCGACAAGGATTACCGCGTCGAGGGCGATCTGCGCCGCGAGAACGCGATGAACATCAAGCGTTTGATGGATCTCGGCTGCTACCGTGGCCTGCGCCACCGTAAGGGCCTGCCGGTCCGCGGTCAGCGCACGCACACCAATGCCCGTACCCGCAAGGGCAAGGCCGTGGCGATCGCCGGCAAGAAAAAAGTCACGAAGTAAACTTTCGCCCATCACGTCAGCAGTTACAGGAATACCGATATGGCGAAGCCCGCCTCACGCCCCCGCAAGAAAGAACGCAAGAACATCATCTCCGGTGTTGCGCACGTTCTCGCCAGCTTCAACAACACCATGGTCAACATCACCGACGCGCAGGGCAACACCATTGCCTGGTCGACGGCGGGTAGCCAGGGTTTCAAAGGCAGCCGCAAATCCACCCCCTACGCCGCCCAGGTGGCTGCTGAGGATGCTGGCCGCAAGGCGCGCGAACACGGCATGGAAATGCTGGAGATCGAAGTGAGCGGCCCTGGTTCGGGACGTGAGAGCGCGCTGCGCGCCCTGCAGACCGTTGGCTTCCAGATTTCCGCCATCCGTGATCTCACGCCGATTCCGCATAATGGTTGCCGCCCGCGCAAGCGCCGCCGCGTCTGAGCCGGGATTGAATTTTGGTTAAGGCCCAGGGCGGATTTCCGCCGCCGGGCCGGAGGGTTGAATGTTGAAAGAATCGAATTTGTCGCTGCAACGCAATTGGCAAATGCTCATCAAGCCGGAGCATCTCGATATCGAGTTTGGTTCCGACGCCGGCCGTGTGGCCACCATTATCGCCGAGCCGCTGGAACGCGGCTTTGGCATGACGCTGGGCAATTCGCTGCGCCGCATCCTGCTGTCGTCGCTGCAGGGCGCCGCGGTTACGGCTGTGCGGATTGATGGCGTGTTGCATGAATTCTCCACGCTGGTTGGCGTGCGCGAGGACGTGACCGACATCGTGCTGAACATTAAGCAGCTTGCCGTGCGGATGCATGGCGAGGGGCCCAAGCGCATGGTGCTGACCGCGACCGGCCCCGGCGAAGTTAAGGCCGGGCAGATTCAGGCCGGGCACGATATCGAGATCATGAACCCGGACCTGGTGCTTTGCACGCTCGATGAGGGCGCGAGCCTGGGCATGGAATTCACTGTCGGCTCCGGCCGCGGTTATGAGGCCGCGTCGGCCAATCGTCCGGAAGATGCGCCGATCGGGCTGATCCCGGTTGATGCGATTTATTCGCCGGTTCGCCGCGTGTCCTACCGGGTTGAACAGACCCGCGTTGGCCAGGTGACCGACTATGACAAGCTGATCCTGCAGGTGGAAACCAACGGCGCCATCACCCCGGAAGACTCCGTGGCGCTGGCGGCGCGCATTCTGCAAGACCAGCTCGGCATGTTCGTGAACTTCGAGGAGCCGCAGCGCCTGCGCGCCGAGGAGCCGCGGATCGAGTTGCCGTTCAATGCGAATCTGCTCCGCAAGGTCGATGAGCTTGAACTCTCCGTGCGCAGTGCGAACTGCCTGAAGAACGATAACATCGTCTACATCGGTGATCTGGTGCAGAAGAGCGAGCAGGAGATGCTGCGGACGCCGAATTTCGGCCGCAAGTCTCTGAACGAAATCAAGGAAGTGTTGACCGTCATGGGGTTGTCCCTTGGCATGACCGTGACCGACTGGCCGCCCGAGAATATCGAGGAACTGGCCAAGCGTTCCGACCAACCCTTCTAAAAGCCTAAACAGGAAAATTTACCATGCGTCACGGTCTCAGCGGTCGAAAACTCGGCGTCACCTCATCCCATCGGCTTGCCATGTTCAGGAACATGGCCGTCGCGCTCATCAAGCATGAGCAGATCACCACCACCTTGCCGAAAGCGAAGGAACTGCGCCCGGTGGCTGAAAAGCTCATCACGCTGGGAAAGCGCGGCGATCTGCACGCCAAGCGCCAGGCATTTAACCAGCTGCGCGACGAGACCATCGTCGCCAAGCTGTTTGACGCGCTGGCAACCCGCTACAAGACCCGCGCCGGTGGCTACACCCGCGTGCTCAAGGCCGGTATGCGCCATGGCGACGCCGCCGATATGGCCGTGATCGAGTTCATCGACCGCGACGTTTCCGCCAAGGGTCAGGATAGTGGTCCGCGCCCGGAAGTGGCCGAAGAAGACGCTGAGTAATTCTCAGTCCATAGGATACGAAAAGGGCAGACCGAGGTCTGCCCTTTTTTGTGCCGGTATTTGGCGCGCTTAGAGCTTGATCGCTTTAAGTGCGATCATGCTCGAACCTGTTTTTCGAGGGCGATTCACGTTTTCGGCTCGCTCATCCGAGCGAACCTCAAACGATCGCACTCTAAAGCGGCTTGTGGGCCTTATCGAGCAGGCGGGTGAACAGCCCAGGTTTTTTCACCGGCTTGGGCGCGGTCTTCTGCGCCTCCTCGGCGGCGGTGCGGGCCTTGTGTTTCAGCCATTCGTCGAGTGATTTTCCGGCTTTTCTGGCGCGTTCGGTTTCGTAGGCAAGCTGGCCTTTGCTGAGAGTCTTGGATGTATCGGTGGTCATACTGGTCTCCGGTTTGGGCGGAAGGTTGCAGAGTGGGCGGGAAAGTTCAAGCTGCGTTGCGCTTGCGGAGTAAAAAATGCTCCAAAAATCCCAGCGCTGCGTAGATGACGATGCCGCTGACGCCGAGCAGGACGAGGGCTGCGAACATACGGGGAATTTCCAGCCGGTAGCTGGCTTCGATGATGCGGTAGGCAAGGCCGGAGGCAAAGCCGCCGGAGCCGGCGACGAACTCGGCGACCACCGCGCCGACGAGGGCGAGAGTGCCTGAGATGCGCAGGCCGGTGAGGAAATTCGGCAGGGCCGAGGGCAGGCGCAGCAGGAAGAGGGTTTGCCAGCGGGTGGCGCCGTTGAGGCGGAAGAGGTCCAGCAGCTCCGGCGGCGTGGCGGCCAGCCCGGCGGCGGTGTTGGAGAGAATGGGGAAGAAGGCGACGATGGTGGCGCAGACCACCAGCGCCACGAACGGCTGGTTGACCCAGATGATGATCAGGGGCGCGATGGCGACCACGGGGGTGACCTGCAATATCACCGCCCAGGGCTGGATGGCGGCGCGGAACAGCGCGCTGGCGGCCATGGCGACAGCCAGGAACACGCCGAGCAGAGTGGCGGCGAGCAGGGCGGTGATGGTGACTGTGAGGGTGGAGAGCAGCGCCGGGTTGAGGATGGCGTAGTCGCTCAGATAGGCGTTGAAAATGGCGATGGGGCCGGGCACCACGTATGCCGGTACGGCCAGCGCCCACACGCTGCCCTGCCACAGCCCGAGCGCCAGCACGCCGAATGCGAAGGGGGCGAGGCGTTCCAGCAACCTGTTCATGCGGGCATCACCTGGCGGAAGGTTTCGGTTATCTGATGCACCAGGGCGATGTATTCGGCGCATTCACGGCGGTTCGGGCCTTCGGGCACGCTGGCGCGGATGTCAGCGGCGATGCGGCCCGGGCGGGGCGACATCACCAGGATGCGGCTGGCCAGAAACGACGCCTCATAGATGGAATGTGTGACGAAGATGATGGTCTTGCCGGTCTCGCGCCAGAGCAGGTGCAGGTCTTCCTGCAGGCGGTGGCGGGTGAATTCGTCCAGCGCGGCGAAGGGTTCGTCCATGAGCAGCAGCATGGGGTTGGAGACCAGCGCGCGGGCGATGGAGACGCGCATTTTCATGCCGCCGGAAAGCGCCTTTGGCCGCGCGCCGGCAAATTCGGCCAGCCCGACTCGGGCCAGCGTGGTGCCGATGAGGGCGGCGGCCTGCGCCCGGCTTTGGCCGCGCAGGCGCAGCGGCAGATATACGTTCTCCGCCGCGGTGGCCCAGGGGAGGAGGGTTGCGTCCTGAAAGACATAGCCGATGTCGCCGGGGCCGGGCTTATGACCGGCATCCCAGGCGATCTGCCCGGTGCTGGGCGCCTCCAGCCCCGCCAGCAGGCGCAGCAGCGTGGACTTGCCGCAGCCCGAGGGGCCAAGCAGTGCCACGAATTCCCCGGTTTCGATATCCGCGTTGATGTCTTCAAGCGCGCGGGTGCCGCTGGGGAACTGCTTGGAGACCGCGCGCAGCGAGACCATTATTTCTTCAGGCCGAAACCATGGTCGACAAATTGCAGGGTGTATCCGGCCTTGTAGTTCATCGATTTATCATACAGCCCGGCGGCGGCCATCTGGTTGAAGAAGGAGGCCCAGCGCGCATCGGTCATGGCGTAGATGCCAAGCGTTTTGGTGTCGCCCGAGTCGACGATGCCGCGCGCCTTGAGCTGGTCATAGCCGTATTGCATCAGGCCGGGGGTCATGTCCGGGTTGGCGGCCAGAATGGCTTTGAAGGCGGGGGCCGGGTTGCCGTAGAGGTAGGAATACCAGCCTTCTGCGGAGGCCTCGATGAAGCGCTGAACCAGGTCCGGGTCGGTTTGCACGAGTTTGCTGCTGGTGGCGATCAGGCTTGCGTAACCGTCAAACCCGGAGTCGGAGAGCATCATCACCACGGGCCATGTGCCGGTTTGCTGATGCACCAGATACGGCTCGGAGGTGACATAAGCCTCCTGCACAGCGGTTGGGTTGGTGAAGAAGGGGGCCAGGCTGAAGCCGTAGGGGCGCAGCTGGGAGTCGGAATAGCCGTATTTGGCGCGCAGATAGATCCACCAGCTTGCCCGCGTGTCGGAGCTGACGGCGATCGGCTTGCCCTTCAGCGCGGCGAAATTATCCTCGCCGGCGCCGGGATGCGCCATCAGGATGTCAGGGTCTTTCTGGAACCCGGCAGCTACGGCGACGAAGGGGATGTTTTCCTGCGCGAAGTTGAGCGCCAGGAAGGCGTTGGAGGTGATGTCAAACGTCAGCCGCCCGGCGACCAGGAGCTGGGCGTTGTTCACGCTCGGCCCGCCCTCCTGGATGCTTACATCCAGCCCGTATTTTTTGTAGATGCCGGTGGCCAGCGCCTGATAATAGCCGCCGTATTCAGGTTCGGCGACCCAATCGAGGCCAAAGGTCACTTTGTTGGCGGCGGCGTGCGCGGCGGGGGCGAAGGCCAGGCAGGCGGCGAGAACAGCGGCAATCTGGACCGGGCGGGACATGAGACGTCTCCTTGGGGCTTGAGCAAAGGGCGGGGGCCGAGCAGAGTGGAGGGGGTAGCGTCGTATCGTCGCGGAAATGCTATTGGAATCAGGGATTAGCATGAGTGAGCCACGGATCAAGGCGGGAATCTGGGTGTCAGCCGCGTTGCGGATCGGCAGTGCGGACAACAAGCCGGGCATGGTCATCCGCAAGGGCGATGCCGACGCTGGCGGTGTGCTGGTGATCCTGCGCGGGCGCAGCGGCAATATGGTGCTCACCCAGTTCCGCGAACCCGGCGGCGAGCTGGCCTGGATGCGCGGCACGGGGCCAACGCCGGTAAACGAGGAAACCACCGACGCCTATGTGAAAAAACAGGTTTCCTACGATCCGGATTTATGGGTGCTTGAGTTTGACGCGGCGGATTATCTGCCGCCGTTCGAGGGCAGGCTGGTTTAGACTTTTATAGACTGTTCGCCTTGCGCATGGCCTCGGCCAGGGCGGGGTTTTCGCGCGCCACACCCGCCAGCGCGCCGATCTGGTCCTGTTTCAGGCGGTTTTGGCTGAGCTTGTTTTTGCCCTCCAGCAGGGTGATGTGCAGGGTGATGCCGATGATGCCCTTCAACTGGCTGGCGATGAAATCGGCCGGGGCGTCGGCGACGGCCCAGGGGGCGGGGCGGCCGGTCTCGTAGCGGTTGGTCAGGCGGGTGACGATATCGAGCAGCGCGGCGGGGTCTTCGGTGATTTCCAGCCGCCCGGTGGCGTGTACGGTCTGGTAGTTCCAGGTCGGCACCACTTTGCCGGTCTCGGCCTTGCTCGGGTAGAAAGACGGGCTGATGTAGCCGTCGGCGGCGGTGAAGATGGCCAGCGACTCTGCGGCTGGGTCAAAATCGCGCCAATGCGGATTGGCGCGGGCGACATGGCCGGTCAGGCGGTCGGGCGCCTCGAACAGCAGGGGCAGATGGGTGGCGAGCAGGCCGGTTTTGCCCGGCGAGATGAGCACCGGCAGCGAGGCGGCGCGCATGATCGCCTGGAGTTCCCCTAGGTCGTTTTCCACGAAGGCCGGCGGATTATACATGGTGTCACCCTTTTGCGAGGCTGGTCTCGAAGCCGATGATGGTATCGGCGACATCCTGCCAGCGTGGTTCCAGCATCAGCATATGCGACATTTCGTCAAACATCACGGGCTGCGTGCGGTAGGTGCGCGCGGTGAGCGCCACCGCGGGGGGCGGCACCAGGTGGTCTTGCCCGGCGCCGATGACCAGCAGCGGGGTTTTGATGCGTTCAGGATGCTTGATGCCGCGCAGCATGATCGATCCGGCGGCGCGCAGGCTTTCGGCCTGGATGTTGTGCAGATAGGCGTCCATTGAACGGTCGTCCGGGCCGCGCGAGAACATCTGCCGCCGCAGCATGCCAAGATCGCCGGTTGCCGGGGAGGTTAGCCCGGTGAGCAAGGTTTTTAACAGCGGCGTGAAGGCGGTTTTTGGCGGAGTCGAGGCGAGCAGCACGGCGCCGCGGGCGGTGTGCTGGGTCAGATACGCCTGGGTGATGAAGCCGCCCATCGAGTGGCCGACAATGAGCGGGTTTTCCAGCGTCTCCACCACCGCGCGCAAATCGCGGACATAGTCGGCGATGGAGAAGGCGTTGAGCTGCGCGCGGCCCTCGCTGCCGCCGTGGCCGCGCAGGCTGAAGGCGGTCGAATCGTAGCCCCGCGATGCGAAATACGGGAGGAAATAGGGTTTCCAGTACCAGTTCCAGCACCAGGCGCCATGCAGGAAGACCACGCAGCCGCGCCTGGCGCCTTCAGCGGGCAGGTGCGCGATCTCAAGCTTCATGGTGCGGCACCGATATGTTGCAGGTAGCGCTCCAGCAGCAATGTGGCGGCGGGGCCGGGGTGGCCGTTGCCGATGGAGGTGCCGTCCAGCCGGGTGATGGGTTTGACGAAGGAGGTGGCGCTGGTGAGGAAGATCTCACGCGCGCCGCGCAGGGCCTCCAGCGTGAAGGGGGTCTGGGCGAAGGCGATGCCCGCGCCATGCAGTATTTCCAGCACCGCCGCGCGGGTGCAGCCGGGCAAAATTTCCTGGCCGAGCGGGCGGGTGCGCAGCGTGCCGGCGGCATCGACAATCCATACGTTGCTGGCCGCGCCCTCGGTCACATAGCCCTGGCTGTCATGCAAAATGGCTTCATAGGCGCCGGAGAGGCGGGCCTTTTGCCGGGCCAGCACATTGGGCAGCAGGTTGGTGGATTTGATGTCGCAGCGCGCCCAGCGCTCGTCGGGCAGGGTGATGGCCGAACCCGCCCAGGCGGCAATATCCGTGGGCGGGGCCGGGCGGGTGCGCGCGGTGATGACGAGGCTGGGGCGCACCGGCACGGCGGGGAAGGGATGGTCGCGCCGGGCGGCGCCGCGGGTCACCTGCATATACACCAGCCCGGTGCTCACCCGGTTGCGGCGCAGCACCTCGCGGATGATGACCAGCAGCGCCGCCGGGGAGAGCGTAAGGTTGAGCCCGATCTCGCCCAGGCTGCGGGTGAGGCGCGCCAGATGCAGCTCCGCGTCGGCGAGGCGGTGGTTGTGGACGTAGAGTACCTCGTAGATGCCGTCGCCGAACTGGAAGCCGCGATCCTCGACATTCACCGAAGCCTCGCGCAGCGGGCGGTAGCGTCCGTTCACATAGGCGATCGCGGCCATGGCGCTAGCTTACCTGCCGCGCGGTGCGCGTGTGTTGGCGGAGAGGGCGCTGTTGCATCGGTTATTCCTTGCGCTGTTCGTGGTTCAGGCGGCGTCTTCCGCGGCGGCCATGGCATGGGCGAATTGCTCGGGCGGCAGGTAGGCGGCCAGCACTTCCTCGGGGTGGCCGTCGGCCTTTATCTGCCCGCTGTCCATCCAGATCACCCGGTTGCACCAGCGCAGGATGACATCGGCATTATGCGAGGACAGCACAAGGATTTCAGCGCCGCGCACCATGGTTTCCAGGCGGTGGCGGGCCTTGGTCATGAAGGCGGCGTCGCCGGCCAGGATCCACTCGTCCATGAGGAGAATCTGCGGTTTGATGGCGGTGGCCAACGCAAAGCCGAGCCGCACGATCATGCCCGAGCTGTAGGTGCGCACCGGCAATTCGAGGAACTGGTCGAGCCCGGCGAATGCCGCCACGTCGGCTTGCAGCTGGTTGATCTGGAGCTCGTTCAGCCCGTTGAACAACCCGCGCAGCCGGATGTTTTCACGGCCGGTCATTTCCAGGTTCATGCCCTGGTTGGCGTCGAGCAGGGCGGTCACCGCGCCGTCGATGGTGATGAGCCCGCATACCGGCTCATAAATGCCGGCCATGCTGCGCAGCAGGGTGGTTTTGCCGGCGCCATTGGCGCCGATAAAGCCGAGCCGGTCGCCGGTGCGCAGCGAGAAGGAGACATCGCGCAGCGCCTCGACCACCAGGCGGTGCTTGCGGTCTTCCCCCAGCCTGCCGGAGGCGGCGGCGAACACGGTTTTCTTCAGGCTGCGGCTCTCGCCATGATACAGCGGGAAGCGGACGGAAACATTCTCGATCAGCAGCTTGGCCATGCGCTACACCCAGTATGCGATGCGCGCGCGCGTGCGGGCGAACACGGCGCCCGCCAGCAGCACCAGCGCGGCGGAGTAGCCCAGCGCCGCGGTCCAGGCGGTGGAGTCCAGCGGGCCGCCGAGCAGGGGGCCGCGCATGATCTCGAGCAGCGCGTAGAACGGGTTCCATGTCACCAGCACCATGCTCAGCCCGCGATGCGTCAGCATGGCGGGGTTCCACATGATCGGCGTGATGTAGAAGGCGATCTGCACCACGCTGGCGACGATCGGCGGAATGTCGCGAAAGCGCGTGCCGAAGGCGCCGAGCAGCAGGGTGAGGGCCATGGCGTCAACCACCCAGAGCGCCGCGGCGGGCAGCAGGCTGAAGCTGGCCAGGCTGGGCACGGTGTGGAACACCGCGAAGACGATGGCGATGACGGCAATGTTATGCGCCAGCACCAGAATGTTGCGCAGCACCGCGCGCGCCGCGTGCAGCGAGAGGGGCATGCGCATGGCGCGGATCATGCCCTCGGACTGGGTGAAGCAGATGCAGCCGTCGGAGGTGACGGTGCTGATGAAATTCCACAGCACCAGAGAGATTGAGAGAAACGGCAGGTAGGCCGAGATGTTCTGGTGGAACAGGCGCGAATATAAAAACCCGATGGCGCCGACCATCACCGCCGTTGAGAGTGTGAGCCAGAACGGGCCGAGCAGCGAGCCGCGATAGCGCAGCCTTATGTCGAGCAGGCTGAGGGTCCAGACCAGCGGCCAAAGGCGCAGCGTTTCGGTGAGGTCGGCCGCTGCCAGGGTGAGGCGCCCGCGCCAATCGCGGCTGGCCATGATGGTAACCGGCCGCCCCGGCGCCGTGGCGGCGTGAGAAACCTCAACCGCGGCCTGCCCCTGGTCTGGCGCAATCATGTTCATCCCCTCGCGATAGCGGAATGGCGCAGCAGCATCAACCGCCACGGCCCCGCATGACGAGTTGTTAAAGTATGATCGCGGATTATTGAGGACGCACGGCTGTTGCCGCGGCTTCGGCGATGTTCACGCGCGTTCCCGGTGTGAAGCTGGGCTGCCCGGGCTGCTGCGTCTCGATCACGGAGACGATGCTGGAATCGGGGCGGCGGATGACGACCTCCTCGGCGGGCGGCGGGTCACCGGCGGAGGGCTGCCCCAGGCTGGTGAGCACCTGCGCCAGGGCGGCATTCCCGGTGGGCACATTCACGGCGCGCACGGCAATCACGGTGCCGCTGCTCATCCGCCCGCTCAGCGGCGAGGTCTGCGCCACGGGTTGCACCGGCGCGCGGGTGGCGCAGCCAGCCAGCAGGGGCAGGGCGCCAAACAGCGCCAAACAGGTGTTTTTCCGGGAATGGTTCAGGCGCGGGGCGGGAGGTTGCGGGGGCATGGCCTTGTTTATCATTGCGCGCGGGGGCGAGATAGCGGGGCGGGCCAGAAGTTTTTCTTGCTGTAAGTTATGTTCTAGCTTAATGGGTTACGCTGCCTTGTTTAAGCCGTTATTGAGCGAGATACACGCAAGATGATGGTATCATGCCAAAAGCCGCCCGCAGCGGCTTTCGCGATATGGTTTTGTCTGATGCGTGGCCGCTTGATCCGCCCCGCGCGCAATGCTGGCGGTCTGGGAGATATGATCATCTTCGTGGCCCGTTGGCTATAAAGTGGAGGCTTAGACTGTGAGCGCAAGATTCCGTTTCTGGCCTGTGTTGGTGGTGCCAGGTTATTCGGGCCGTGGTGTCCGCTTTGTGCTGGGCTGTGCCGGCCTTGCCTTGCTGTCCGCCTGCGCAGGCGGCAACCAGACCGCTCAGACTGGTTATTCACTTGACTATTACCGGACCCATGCGGCGGGAAATTATTCCCCCCCTGGCCCGCCCAGCGATCCTTGGGGGCCTTATATAAACCTCGCCGCTACCCGGTTTGATGTGCCGCCGACCTGGATCCGCCAGGTGATGCGCGTTGAATCCGGCGGGCATGAATATATCGGCGGGCAGCTCACGGTTTCCGCCGCCGGCGCGATGGGGCTGATGCAGCTGGAGCCTGCGACGTATCAGGAGATGGCATCGCGTTATGGGCTGGGGACGGACCCGTTCAACCCTTATGACAATATCATGGCGGGGACCGCCTATATCCACGAGATGTATCAGGTTTATGGCTCGCCGGGGTTTCTGGCTGCGTATAATGCCGGTCCGGGGCGGCTGGACTCCTACATGAACTACCACACCCCCTTGCCTGGCGAGACGATGAACTACGTCGCCATGATCGCGCCGAATATCCAGGGCTATTACCCGGCACACCGCTCCGAGGCCGACCAGCTGGCCCTGAACACGCAACCGGCCTCTGAAGTGCCTGGCATTCTGCCGCCGGGCTTCACCCCTGAGGCGCCGGCACCGCAGATACAACAGAATCCGCTGGCGCCGGAGGAGGTGGCATCAATCGCGCCGCCCGTGTCCCCCGTGTCCTCGGTGTATTCACCCGCGCCGGTGGCCGTGGCCTCTCTTGCCGCGCCCGCGCCTGTGCCGGAACCGCCGCCGCCGCCAGCGCCGCATCCTTCATTCTCTATCATACCCGCTGCAATGGCCGATACCACTGCGCCACAGCCGCATTATCAGGCGCATACCCTCGCCCAGGCCCAGCCCAGGCCGCAGCCCGATTATGTGCCTCCTTCCAGCCACGCGGGCTGGGGTATTCAGGTTGGCGCTTACGATACCTCGTCCAACGCGCGGGCGGCGCTGGGCCTGGCCGAGCTTTCAGCGGTGCAGATGCTGGTTAATGGGCATCCCGTGGTGGTATCAGTGGTTAGTGCCGGGCATGTGAAATACCGCGCCCGCGTGGTGGGGCTGCCGCATGACGACGCGGTGAATGCCTGCAACCGGCTCTCCAGCGGGCCGACCGGATGCATGGTTCTGCGGCCCGAGGAACAATCCTGATTTCAGGTCATCTGCAGCACATGCCGCTGCACGCGCTCGGTCCAGTCGCGGTTTGTGGAGTCGGCGAGCTTGCGCAAACCGACCCCCGGGGGGATGTCGGCGCGTAGCCCGAGCCCCATTTCCGCCGCCAGAAAGCGCAGGGCCTGGGTTATGTCGTTATGGAAATTTTCGTAAAATAACCGGGCCGGGGTTAATGATTCGGCGTGGAAAAATTGTTCCCAGGCGCGTTTTTCATCGGTCAGCTCCTGCATAAGCGTGCAGATTCGCTGCAGGTCGAAGTTTTGCCGCGGGTCTTGCGCCTGGGCGTGCGCCTGCCCCGCCGGCTGGTGCCAGTTTCCCGAAACTTGCGCGCGGTAAAGCGAGACCGCCTGGGCCGCGAGGTTTTTACGGTCAAGGTAGGCCACGCGCAGGTTGGGGAAGAGCGTCCGCCAGTCCTGCGCGAACGGGGCGAAGTCCTGCCAGCTGGTTTTGAAGATGAACACCGGGCTGGGGCCGGTGGCGAAGGAGTGCATGTAATCAGCGAACAGTTCCACCCCGCGCCGCTGCCGCTCCATGGCCGCCACGCCGCGCGGGTTGAAAATCTCACCCGGCCGGCCGACATCCCCGGCCTCCTCCAGCGCCGCGCACAGATGTGTGCTGCCGGTGCGCGCTGTCATGGCGAGCATGATCGTGGGTTTGGCGCAGCTCACCCCGGCAAAGCGGTTATCCGCAAGCTGCCGCAGGTCGGGGAAAACCTCGAAGATACTATTCATCAATCTTACCTTGTTAATGAATAATAAAACACAACCCATGGGTGGGCAACTCCCCTGTGCGCTTTCCCGCTTCGGTGCCCTTGAGATATTGGCCGGGTTTAGCTATGCAGGCCTCCGCGCGGGAGAGATGGCCGAGCGGCTTAAGGCGCACGCTTGGAAAGCGTGTGTGCGTGAAAGCGTACCCAGGGTTCGAATCCCTGTCTCTCCGCCAACTCCCTCCAGGCTCGTCCATTTCTGTATGAAAATACATTTATTTCAATTGGTTGTCAGATATTCTCTCCGTGGCTGTTGACAGAAATCGGGGGGGTATTTGTGGCTCTTTTGTGGGTTAATTAATGGGTAGGTTTTTGGGGTCATGGCGCATGCAATCAATAAGTTATCGGCAGCCAAGGTGAAAAATGCGGGCCCCGGATTGCGTGGAGCAAGTGCGGCCGTGCATATCGTGCAATCAAGGCTGTGTTGGCGGTCTGCTGACCTCGCCCCGGCTGGGCTGCGCGGTGAATCCCGCCGTTGGTGCGGAACTTATGCTTGCGGAGGATCTTATTGTTTCCACCAAAGAGCCGAAAAAAGTTCTGGTGATCGGTGGCGGACCCGCGGGGATGGAAGCGGCGCGCATGGCGGCACTTAGCGGCCGCCATGTAACGCTGCTGGCGGCGCGGCCAAAACTTGGTGGCAACATCAACATCTCCAAACTGGCGCCGCGGCTGAAAACCCTGGCGGACATAACCATTTGGCAGGAACAGGAACGCTACCGTCTCGGCGTAGAAGTGCAACATTTATGTTGAGGCGGAGGACGTTCTGGCTGAAAAGCCCGATGCAGTGGCCGTGGCAACGGGTGGCCTGCCCGGGATGGATGGCGTGCAGATTGCCGCGCCGGGTGCCGGTGCTGGAAATTGCTGGTGATGCAAAGACGCCGCGTGATTTGCAGGCGGCGATCCGTGAGGACGGCATGAGCACAGCGAATTTTGATTGCGATGTAATTATCATCGGTCCCCAGGCATGGGGTCATCGACCTCACTGACCGTCAGAGAATCAAGATTGTACGCAGTCAGATGAGCAGCCCTCACCGGCACCCTAAAATTTTTGGGCCATGGAGCCGAGCCCAGATGCATTTCCCGGCATGCTCATCCCGTCTTTTCTCGTAGCCAGCGTATCGTGCGCTATATGTATAACAAATGTCACTAGCCGAGTGTGGCTTGCACTGTTTTACACAAATCAGAATCTGATGCGCATGAGTTCGCCAGATCCGGCGTATGTGCGAAGAGGGATGAAGGAACGGTTAAGACCATTGCAGGGAAAATAAGATGTACCAGATTGTGTGGCCTGATTTTCGATTTTATATCTTTCCAAGGAATCACGGAAGAGATCGATAATCTGCGCGCTACTCCTTGCGCAGGTTCTTTTTTACCCGGGTCAGCATGTCAGCAAGCCCCGCGCGCTCTTCTGGCGAAAAACCTTTGAGGACTGTACGGTTAAGCTTTTTTTCGGCTTTGCGCATTTCACGGATAAGATCATGGGCCGCTGGCGCGAGGTAGATTTGCCAAACACGGCGATCATCGGGGTTTGACTTGCGCTCGATCAAACCGCTGGTTTCAAGCCGGTCGATGATCGCCCCCAGCGTCACCTTTCCAATGTCGAGCAAGGTCGCCAATTCGCGCTGCATAATGCCTTCGTTGCGCGAAATATGAGCAACAACCCACCATTGTGAACGGGTAACACCCAGCGGCTTCATCAACTGGTCGAAGGCGCTACGGCGAAGGCGCGATACGTCGTGAAGCAGGAAACCAATCCGAAGGTCAAGCGTGTCCATCGCAGAAACTCCTGGCATGCTAAAGAGTTCCTCGAACTCCTCCTCTTCGGCCTCAACCAAATCCGCACTATTATCCTTAGCCATTTTAGCCCTGAATTTATATAAAATCTGCCATTAGCAGATACTTGCAACGCGTACAATAAGTAAAGATGCCAATCTATCCTACTCATCGGCGCAACGGACGTTATAACGACCGCATAATCGTTTCCATAGGCATTTCCGACACCCCCATGGCGTAGCGATGCCCTCGCGCGCCGCCACCAGGCATTTGCCGGCAAAGGCACGTGCCACCTTGATTTGCATCTTCACGGTAGCCAGTTTTACCTTGACCAGTGGCAGATCGAACAATGATTTTTCGAAGCCTTGCCGCTCGCCCAAATAGGCGATGGCCTTATGCAACGCGAGTTCGCAAGCTGCCACGCAACGCGCCGCATACAGCGTGCGTGTAACGCTGAGTGTGCGCGCGGCCTGGCTGATGCCGCTGGCCGCCGGCCCGCCCAGCAGCCGGTCTTCACCGGCGCGCACGTCCTGGAAGAATAATTCACCAAGATTGCTGCAGCCACGCAGCATCGTCTCGAACGGCTTGCCTTTGCTCACACCCGGCGTGTGAGCGTCAACGAGGAACAGGCCAAAACGCGAGTTTGGTTCGCCATCCTTTATCCGCGCGGCCAGCAGGCAAACATCAAGATGGTTGGCGTTGGTGATCCATGCTTTCGAACCAGTGATCACCCAGTGATCGCGATCTCTCACCGCGCTAGGTATGGTTGATTTTCTTTATGCCCCGCATGATTTTTTGCTTCCTTCAGGTCTATGCAGTTTTCAGTGCGTTAGGCTAATTGTCAATAAGTAGTCCTTTCTTACTTGCGACGGATTACGCGAGGTGCTTAAAATATAGAAAAACAAGCTCCAGGAGGACCAGAATGACGACCGGAAAACCGGACCGGAGTGACTTTTCCGTCAACATCGAAGGCGGCTTGGCGACATTGACCTTTACTCGTCCGGAAAAAGCCAACGCCTTCCACCCGCGCATGATTGAACCTATGCGTGCATTTTTCAACGAGTTGCGGCATCGTCCTGATGTGCGGGCAGTGCTGATCCGTGGCGAGGGGCGGCATTTCATGGCCGGTGGCGATCTGGAGTCACTCGGCGACCCTGCCGCAAAGAGCGATGCCGATATCACCCTGGAAAATGAGACCCATATTCAGCGCTACAACGAGATGATCCGCGTGATGCACCGGTTGAACCAGCCGGTGGTGGCCAGTGTGCAGGGCGGCGCTGCCGGCGCGGCTGTTGGCTTCATTGGCGCGTGCGATATCGTGATCGCCGCCGATACCGCGTTCTTCTGGGCCGCGCATATCCTGCATGGCGGCAGTAACGATGGCCTGCTGACCTATTTCCTGCCGCGGCATGTTGGCTTGCGCAAATCACTGGAAATGGCGCTGCTGGGCGACCGCATCAAGGCGCCCGAGGCGAAGGAAATCGGTCTCGTCAACTTTGTCGTGCCGGAGGCCGAACTCGCCGCGGAAACAGAGAAACTTCTGGCCCGGCTCGCCAAAGGGCCAACTCAAGGGTATGGCAAAATCAAGCGGCTGATCTACGCGTCTTTTGCGAACTCCATGCTTCAACAAGGCGCGTTGGAAGCGGAAGCCTATGCCTCTGTCGCGCATAGCGCCGACGTTAAGGAGGGGCTGCGCGCCTTTTTTGAGGGCAAACGCGAACCAGACTTCAAGGGGCGCTGAAGCATGGCCGTTAGTGTCTATAGCACCGAGCATGAAATCTTCCGCCGCAGCCTGCGCGCGTTCCTGGCACGCGAGGTAACTCCATATTACCAGGATTGGGAAGAGGCCCACCTGCCGGACCGTAATTTCTGGCGCAAGGCAGGGCCGGAAGGTTTTATCGGCGCCGCGCTGCCGGAAGCCTACGGCGGACCGGGTGGTGATTTCCTGCACCATATCATCGTGGCGCAGGAGCTCGGTGCCTGCCCCGGCGCTGAAACGGCAGGCGTGTTGCTGCAGGAGGACCTGCCAGCCTTTCACATTTTTAATTTTGGCACTGAGGCACAGAAGAATAAATGGCTGCCGCGCGTGGTTTCCGGCGAAACGGTGCTCACGGTTGCCATGACCGAGCCGCACACGGGCAGCGACCTTGCGGCCATCCGCACCACCGCGGTTCGCGATGGCGATGAATATGTGATCAACGGGGCCAAGCTCTATATTTCCGGCGGGCTGATTGCCGATCTTGCGATCGTCGCGGTGAAAACTGATCCGGCGGCCGGCGCCAAAGGGGTCTCGTTGTTCCTGGTGGAACTGGATTCACCAGGCATCACCCGCGGCAAGCCGCTAAAGAAGATGGGCATGAACGCGGGCGATAACGCCGAGTTGTTTTTTGACAATTTGCGCGTGCCCTCCTCGGCCATGCTCGGCCGTGAGGGCGGCGGTTTTGGCGTACTCATGTCCGAACTGCCCCGCGAGCGGTTGTTGATCGCAGTGCGCTCCTTGGGAGAAGCGCAACGAGCCTTCGATCTCACGGTGGAATTCACCCGTCAGCGCACCGCCTTTGGCAGCCGGGTGATCGATTTCCAAAATAGTCAGTTCGTGTTGGCGTCAATGAAGACCGATCTGGCCCAGGGCCACGCATTCTTAAACCAATGCATCGGACAGGCGATGGCCGGCGGGCTGGACAATGTCCGTTCAGCCATGGCGAAGTTGTGGATCACCGAAATGCAGGGCCGGGTGATGGACCAATGCGTGCAACTGCATGGCGGCGCGGGGTATATGGATGAATACCAGATTTCCAAACTATACACCGCCGCCCGGGTAACGCGCATCTACGGTGGATCATCGGAGATCATGCGGCTTTCAATCGCCCGATCAATCTGAGAGACTGTTTCGTAGATCTACTTTGGCGCCGCCGAGGCGCGATTGAGTAGCCCCGCCTTGCGTGCCTCGGCCTTCGCGATATTCGCGTCCTTGATATGGCCGAACCCGCGTATTTCATCCGGCAAACCAGCCAGTTCGGCGGCAACCGCCAGATTGGCAGGCGTCAGCCGGGTGATCAGATCCAGAATCATCGCCTTATAGTCCGCGATGAGCCGCCGCTCGGTCCGCCGTTCAGCCGTATAGCCAAAAATGTCGAATGCCGTGGCGCGGAGGATCTTGCCTTTTTGGAGCAGCTTGAAAAAGGGCAGCACCCACGGCCCGAATTCCATTTTCCGTAGCAGGCCACTTGACGGGTCCTTGCGCGCAAGCAGCGGCGGCGCGAGGTGGAATTTCAGCTTGAAATCACCATCGAAGGAAGCCGCCAAACGGGCAGCCTGCGCGCTGCTGGCATGCAACCGCGCCACTTCATATTCGTCCTTATAGGTCATCAGCTTGGCAAGGTTGCGTGCAACCGCTTCAGTCAAGACCGTATCGGTCGAGATGGCAGATTCCGCCTTGCGGACCTGCTCCACGACCGCGCTGTAAGCATCCGCCCATGCCGCGTTCTGGTAGCTGGTCAAAAGCTCAAGGCGTTTGGCGATCACCTCGTCGAGTGATTGGGAGATATCATGCCGGGTCGCGGCTGCAACCCTGCTGGCAACAGCTTCGGCCGTGGCCGGCTCAGCCGCGGCCACACGCCCCCAGGCAAAAGTTCGCAGATTGGAGCTAACCGAAATGCCGTTCAGCCGGATCGCTTCCTCAATCGACCCAATGGATAGTGGCAACAATCCCAACTGCGCGGCAAACCCCACCATGAACATATTGGTGGCAATCGAGTCTCCCAGAATGCCGGTTGCCAGCGTTGTTGCATCGACAAAGTGGGTTAGCCCGGCGCCGACCACGTCATCAATGCTTTTCACCAAACGTCCACTGCCGAAATCCATTTTCGCATTGGCCTGGAACTGCGCGGTTGGCACGACGTGGCTGTTGACGAGCGCGCGTGTTTCACCGGCGCGCGCGGTTTGCAGCACTTCCTTGCCGGAGGTGACGACAAGGTCGCAGCCGAGGATCAGGCTGGCCATGCCCGGCCCCATGCGCGGCGCGAAAATCGTTTCTGGCGAAGCCCCGATCCGCAAATGGCTCAGCACGGCGCCACCTTTTTGCGCCATGCCGGTCATATCCATGATGGTCGCACCCTTGCCCTCAATGTGCGCCGCCATACCGAGCACGGCGGAGACGGTGAGGACGCCGGTGCCGCCGATGCCGGTGACGAGCACATCATAGTTCGCGCCCATCGCCGCCGCGGCCGGCAAGGGGATGCGCGCCAATGCCGCCGTGAGCACGTCACCATCCGCGGAGGCTTCGGCCTTGCGCAACGTGCCACCTTCAACGGTCACGAAGCTTGGGCAAAAGCCTTTCAGGCAGCTGAAATCCTTGTTGCAGCTCGATTGGTCGATCACCCGCTTGCGACCAAATTCGGTATCAAGCGGCTGCACTGACATGCAATTGGATTGCACCGAACAATCGCCGCACCCTTCACAAACATCCTCGTTGATAAGCACGCGCTTGTTCGGATCCGGAAACTTGCCGCGCTTGCGGCGGCGGCGCTTCTCGGAGGCGCAGGTCTGGTCGTAAATGATCGCCGTCACGCCGGGCTTTTCACGCAGTTCGCGCTGAATTTTGTCCAGTTCGTCGCGGTGATGAATGCTGGTGCCATCCGGCCAGGTGACGGCGGGGTATTTATGCGGCTCGTCGGTTACCACGATAACCGGCTTCACGCCTTCCCAGAAGAGTTGCTGGGCGAGTTGGAGAACTGAGAGTTCACCCTCCAGCGGCTGACCACCGGTCATGGCAATCGCATCGTTATATAGCAGTTTGTAGGTGATATTGCGCTTGGCGGCGACCGCGGCGCGAATGGCGAGAATGCCGGAGTGGAAATAGGTGCCGTCTCCCAGATTCTGAAAAACATGCTTCACGCCATCAACAAAAGGCGACAGCCCAAGCCAGATGGCACCCTCAGAGCCCATCTGCCCGGTCCAGGCGTGCGGGCGGTCCGGCATGAAATAGGCGGCCAGCGCATGACAGCCGACCCCCTGGAAGGCAACGGAGCCTTCGGGGATGCGGGTTGAGGTATTGTGCGGGCAGCCGGAACAGAAATAGGCGGTGCGGATGACATTTGAGCCAACGGCGTTGATGCCCTTCTCATACCCCGCTTTGATCCGCGCCATCCGCTCTTCAAGCGCGGCATCGGCCAGGCCAAGGGCCTGCAGGCGGTTGAACAGCGCCTCGCGGATGATTGCGGCATTGAGATCGCCGGCGGCGGGCAGCAGCGTGCGCCCGGCCTCGTCCTGCTTGCCAACGAGCGAGGGCCGGCCAGCATCCATGTTGAAGAGAATCCGCGAGAGCTGCGTCTCGATGAAGGCGCGCTTTTCCTCGATGACGAAAATTTGGCGATGGCCACGCGCGAATGCGGTGGCACCCACCGGGTCGAGCGGCCAGGTGAGCCCCAGTTTGTAGAGCCGGATGCCAAGTTGCGCGGCACGGGCGTCATCAATACCAAGGTCGCTGAGCGCCTGGCGTACATCGAGATATGGCTTGCCGGTGGTGACAATGCCAAGTTCGCGGCGCGGACCGTCGATGATAATACGGTCCAGCCCGTTGACGCGCGCAAACGCCTGCGCGGCAGCCGGGCGCACGTTGATCGCGCGATCCTCCTGCGGCGCGGGAAAATCATTGCGGCGTAAATTCAGACCGCCGGCTGGCATCTTGAAGTCGGCGTCACCCGGCAAAATGATGTTCGCGCGTCCGTTTTCGGCATGAATGGAAGCTGTTACTTCCAGCGTATCGTTGGTGGCCTTCAACGCGATCCACGCTCCGCAATAGCGCGACATCGCCCATCCATAGAGACCGAACTCAAGAATTTCCTGCGTGTTGGACGGATAGAGGATTGGGATAACCGCGGATTCCAGCGCCTGCTCGGATTGATGGCAGGTCGCCGAGGACTTGCCCGCATGGTCATCGCCGGCAACCACCAATACGCCGCCATGCTTTGCCGCACCTTCGAAGTTTGCCATCTTCAGCGCTTCGGTGGCGCGATCCACGCCCAGCCCCTTGCCATACCAAATGCCGAACACACCATCATATTTCGGCCCTGCAAACCACTCCATTTGTTGCGCGCCGCGAATGGACGTTGCCGCCAACTCCTCGTTCACACCAGGCAGAAATTCAATATTGTGTTCCGTTAGGAGCTTACCCGCCGCCCATAGCGCGGCATCGTAAGTGCCGATCGGTGAGCCACGATAGCCCGTGATGAAACCGGCGGTGTTCAATCCCGCGGCGCGGTCCCGGCGATGCTGCACAATCGGCAAGCGCACCAGGGCCTGCATGGACGTCAGGTAAAGCCGCCCGTCCTCCTGCGTGTATTTGTCATCAAGCTGAACTGCCGTCTTGGTCATGCCGATCTTCCCAATGGTGGTGGCTTTTATGGTCACGCCGCCACTCGGTATTTGCGAACAACAAATAACATTACATTATTCGTAAGTCTCGCGTACCACATGACATTACATATTCTGCCTGAACTATGCAATGCCGTAATCCACACGAACGATTGCCGCATTACATCCGCCCGCGTCCGGCTTGAACACTTCCCGCAAAACCGAAAGACCGCCGGGGCATTTGCATAGTCTCCCAGGACTCGCAAGGAATCATCACGGGGCGCTTGAACTTATGGCAGATCAGATGCTAGCCATGCACAGAGCAAGATAAATTATGCGCGTAGGAGGCTGCCATGAACCAGTATCAATCAATTCTCGTCGAGGTGAGTGATCATGTGATGGAAATCACGCTCAACCGCCCGGCGCAACTCAATGCGATCGACCAGCAAATGCATGAGGAACTGGTCGACGTGCTCAGCAGCCTACGCAAGCGGCCGGAGGTCCGGGTCATCGTGCTGGCATCCACCGGCAAGGCTTTCTCCGCCGGGGGGGATCTGAACGAGGTTTTCCGCATTCAGGCCGATCCGAAAGTCCGGCAGGATTTTCATGAGACCGGCCGGCTGCTCATGAATACCCTGCTCGATGCGGGCGTGCCGATTGTTGTGGCGCTGCACGGCGATGCGCATGGCCTGGGCGCCAATGTCGTGCTGGCCTGCGATGCGGTGGTGGCGGCGCGCAGGGCGCGCCTTTCGGATACGCATGTCGTGGCTGGCATGGTCGCCGGCGACGGCGGTTGCGTTGTGTGGCCGCAAGCAATGGGCATGATGTGGGCAAAGCGGCACCTGCTCACAGGCGACTTCATCGATGCCGAAGCCGCCTATGCGCGCGGGTTGGTGACTGACCTGGTCGACAGCCCAGAAGACGCGCTGCCCGGCGCACGCGCAATCGCTAGGCGCATCGCCAGCCTTCCCCCCCTCGCGGTGCAAGGCACCAAGCGCTCCCTCAACCGCGTGATGCAGCAACGGGCAGGTGAAGTTTTTGAGTATTCAATGGCGCTGGAAAATTTGACGCTGCTGTCGAAAGATATTGTGGAAGCGGTAAATGCCTTCAAGGAAAAACGTAAACCCGTCTATAAAGGCGAATAACGCGGTACCGGCTGAATGATGAGATCGGCCTCGATGATCGCCCTCCGTCAGACATTATCCTGGTAGGAGATGTTCATTGGGCGCTGATCGCGCCGCTTGTGCCGGTCCTGGCGCCACAGAGGCGGCCGCGCTCGGTATCGCTGTGTGTGATTAGCGAAGCAATTTTCTGCATGTTTTCTCTCTACCCTCAGCGGAACAGCCATATTGCTACCGTTTCAGTCGCGATGGTGCGGGAATTGGCTGGACGCTCATCATCCCCAACATGGCGGCAATGATCTGGCAACGACTCCGATCCGAGTCGGTGGCTGTGCTCATGCGCCCGGCGGTTTGCCCTTAAGGACGCCCGCGGCACCGAAATGCCAGGGAGGGACTTCACGGATGATAATGCGTACCGAATCGCGCGGGGCACCGAGGGAGGCAACGATCGCGTCCGTTACCTTCTCCACCATGTCGGCCTTGGCCTCATAGTTGCGGCCTTCGATCATGGTTACTTCCACGATTGGCATGTCAAGCTCCCTTATGCGGTAACATTGAAGGATACAGCACCAAGATTTTGGAAGCTTGTGCGTACAAAATCGCCGGGGCTGAGCGCGTGGGCGGCGGTGGCGCCGCCGGCGAGGACTATGTCGCCGGGTTGCAAACTCTCGCCAACGCTACCGACAAGGCGCGCGGCGGAGACCAGCGAGCGGATCGGGTTGCCCAGAATTGCTGCAGTGGAGCCGATTTGCACAGGGCGGCCGTTGAGTTCCATGACGATGCCGAGGTTGGCGACATCAGTGGAGGGATTGGCCCAGGCACCGAGATAAAAACCCGAGGAGGAAGAGTTGTCGGCGATAACGTCGGCCAATGCGAATTTGAAATTTTTGTAACGGCTGTCTATAATTTCCATCGCTGGGGCAATGGCTTCCACTGCGTCCAGTGCCTCGGCCAGCGAGACGTTGCCTGATAGCGGTTTGCGCATGATGTAGGCGATCTCGGGCTCAACGCGCGGATGCGTGTAGCGCGCGTGCGACATTTCGCCGCCTTCTTCCAGCCGCATCGCGTCGGTCAAGCGGCCCCAGATGACTTCGGCAACACCCATCTGCTGCATTTTCGCGCGCGAGGTCAGGCCCATCTTGTAGCCGGCACGGCGTTCCCCGCGCGCCCAACGGCGGGCTACGGAGAGGGTCTGGATTGCGTAGGCGTCTGCTACCGAGAGGTTTGGGTAGGTGTCGGTGAGCTGCGGCACCGCGGTTGCGGTGCGTGCGGCTTCGTCAAGGCCTGCGGCCAGTTCTGAGAGATTTGTCATGCTGCAGCTACCTTGTTCTGTTTGAGGATGTCGAGTGCGACATCGATGATCATGTCTTCCTGGCCGCCGACCATGCGGCGGTTGCCGAGTTCGGTGAGGATTTCGCGGGTGTCGACGCCATAGGTTTTGGCGGCGTTTTCGGCGTGGCGGAGGAAGCTGGAATACACGCCCGCGTAGCCAAGGCTCAAGGATTCGCGGTCGACCCGCACCGGGCGGTCCTGCAGCGGGCGCACCAGATCATCCGCTGCATCCATCAGTTTGAACAAATCG
>NZ_BSOS01000034.1 GCF_030160635.1 Acidocella aquatica
ACCTACTCAAGGAACAACAAGGATCCACCACCAGCGGCGATCAAGACATACTTCCCTCCGACCGCCACTTCTGAGCGCTAGCGCAGCGGCCCAGAGCCGTCAGACATCATGCCTGCCAATGCCCGAACAACCGCCACACCCACCTCGATGCATCGGCAAGGCAAAGCGTCGTCAACGAAATCAGAACAGCACCATTTAAACGCGATTCCCGAGCGCCGCTAACAATACCGGCAAAACCGGGGGCGAAAACGATTTTTTAGTTGCGCCGACGCGGTTTGTTCCGATTCAAGTTCTCTGTGAGCCATCCGGACAATTTTGATGAGCTATCGTCGAGCCAGCTTCGGGATCTGGTGCTCAAGTTGTTTTCGAGACTTGCTGAGGTAGAAAAGGTCGTTGCCGATCAGCGGGAGGGTATCTGGGCGGAAGCCGATCTGCAACGCCACTTCCGTGTAACCCCACCCGCCGTGCACGACATGGTGCTTTCGCTCGAACGCGCAGGACTCATTCGACGCGAACCAAGCCGTGCGCGCAGCATCAGCCTGCTCGTCGACCCAATGGCGCTGCCACCACTACAGCCGGGCCATCTTCAACCCGTCAAAACCACTGTGACGAGGTACTAGGTTTGTGAGGGACCTGCGCCGCTCATCAGGCGGTGCGGATCTCGTTCAACAGATCGGGATGTCGCTCCAGCACCTTGAGCAGCTTCACCAGCGCCAAGGGCGGCTTGGTTTTGCCGTTCTCATAACGGGAGAATGCATTGACCCCGCCTCCGAAGATTTCAGCCGCCTCGCGCTGATCAAGTGCCAGCTTCTTGCGCACCGCGGCGATGAAGTTCGGATCGACAATGGCCGCGTTGACCTCCCTAGAAAACGCCCGCATCTCGCGCATGACCCGATCCGATTCCGCAGCCCCCAGGATCGACTCAGCGCAGGCCGGGCAAAAATCTCCCGTCACCGCAGGAATGACGGTCGTCTCGCCCTTGTAGGTGTAAGGCAGGTCGCGGGTGTCGTGGATCAGTTCGGCCGCGCCGCAGACAGGACAT
>NZ_BSOS01000035.1 GCF_030160635.1 Acidocella aquatica
AACTGAAACTCGCCGCGTGAATTCTACCATTAAGCCCCGTTAAAAACGGGGGGATTACCCAATGCCACGACGCGCTATGGGTGGGCATTGACGGCCGCCCCTTAGAGGCGAAGGGCATCCAGGAGATGGTCTGCAAGCGGTCCAAAGCCCGGTTCGGTGTCGCCTTCGGCCCCCATCGCTTTCGCCATGCCATCGCGACAACCGTTCCGCTGCGGGCTCCGAATGTGCCCGGCCTCGCCGCGCCACTGCTTGGCATCTCTAAAACTACGATCCAGAACCACTATGATCGCGCCTCACAGGTCAAGGCCGTCATAATGTTCCAGGATATCCTCGAACGGTGAAAAAAAGAAATCTGAACCGCACATAAGGATATCCTCGATCATCCGCTGACACAGACACAGATCAATCGGCCGCGGAGGTGGGCAACAGCTTGGTTATAATTGGCTCCTTGCAATGAAAGAAGCCAGCATCCTCAGACGGCGCCGCCCACCCCCTCAAACAAATCCTGCACGTCAAGCCTACCCGGCGCTCTCAACACCAACACCATTCCCGCGCAGCGGGTTCGTTCCCCGCCCCCCAATCAAGTGCGTCCGCCCGAAAGCGTAGAATCTCAACCGTCCATCGTGGCTTTGTCTGCGTCCTGGCCCGCCCACAAACACCGCAAGATTTTTCCGAAAATTTTCTAAAATATATAATTATATCAATAATTTATTGTTGATTTTTTCGTTTCGATTTGCTATATATGAGTTTGCAGATCCCCTCACCAAGCTGATAGGCCCGGTACCCGGGCAGGTTTTCCCTGCCCGGTATGCGCGTTCTGATCTGCCAGCCAGATGCCATCTTGGTGTCTGACCGACCCCATCAGCCTTTTCCAAGGATAATTTAATGACTGAAGATACCCAACCGGGCGCGAACCGTGAGGTTCGGCCCGCTGCGCCAACGCGCACCCGCAAAATGCGAACTGTCAATAATGCCGCCGAGACAAAGCGCCTTAAAACCGCGCTCTTCGCCGCACTTGACAGAACAGGCCTTAATTTAAAGGAGATCGCCGAAAAATGCGAACTCGAGAGTGCCAACCGGCTCTATAATTTGAAGAATGGACACAGCGAAATGTTGTCCGTTCAGACTTACCTGACTCTTGCCCGGCATTTGAACCTGCCGATCAGCGAGTTGCTCGGCATGCCTGATCGTACACCGTCTACGCCGGCTTCCGTGCGCGGAAGTGCTGCGATTCAGGTCACGGCTGAACGCTTTGCCCGGTCATTCACTTTCGTCAGGACAGCGACTCAGGAATTCTATGAGCGGCATGTCGAGCCTAACGATCCAGCACGCAATCAAGCGGCGAAGATCAACCTTCTGTCCGGCTTTCTCCGCATTGACCGTGGATTAGAGGCGGTGGCCCAAGACATCACAGAGTTGCTCAATCAACTGCGCGAGGTCGTGCCAGAGCTTCCGCCCCTCCCACCCCTATGACGCCACGCCCCGTCCCGCTTGCTGCGGACGGGGCGTTTGGCGTTTATATAGCGGCACGATCTGCCTCCGTCATCGCGCTGGTGTTGCCAGCTCCCCTACTGCGCCGCAATCCTCCAAACTGAACGGCTACTTATGGCGGCGTTGGGCCGTGGAACGAACCCGCTTCGCGGGATTGGTGCATGTGTTGATGGCGTTGCCTTAGCCCAGGT
>NZ_BSOS01000036.1 GCF_030160635.1 Acidocella aquatica
AACTGAAACTCGCCGCGTGAATTCTACCATTAAGCCCCGTTAAAAACGGGGGGATTACCCAATGCCCTGAGCCATCACTTCCAGCCCCGGAAAACTGGCGCGTGGCGGCTCTGTGCCGGGGGAACGCCGGTAAACCCCATTGGCGTCTTACAGGCCATCAGGAAATTTGATCTTCTCCATGGCGGCCATAAGCTGGGCGGGCATGTGGCGGAGCCCAATGCCATAGTTCGCGGACTCGTTCTCATCGTCAATGTGGCCGGTTATGGCGTGCCGGACTTCGCCGTGGAGGTCTGCGCGGCGTGCTTCGTCCATCCACCAATGCCGCCAGCTATGGGACGGCGATATGGCCTTGTCCGTGATGCCCACGGTGGCCTTGATCCATTTTGACATGATTTTCTGAGCATTGTTGCCGCGCCGCCCATAACGTTTGTCAGGGCGAATGTCAGGGAATAACGGGGAGCCCGGAGGTAGAGCCGAGACATACTTTAAGAAACCTTCCGCAATGAGACGGGGATGCAACGGAACGCTTCTCTCAGAACTCTCGGTCTTCAATGAGCGGGGCGCTTCGCCAGCGGCGCGGTCATCGGCGGCTTCTTCTGCGTGCAGGCGCAGAAAGGGAAGACCGTCATAGTTCACCACGTCTTCCTTGTATGACTGACAGACTTCGTTAAGGCGCGCCCCGGTGGCGGCAAGTACCCAAGGCAGCAAACGCAGCGCCCCGCGCGCTTGGCGGGCGGTTAGAAGGATTTGCCGCGCTTCGTCGGTGGTGTACGGACGCTTCTTGGTCTTCTTCTTGCGGACCTTCGCGGGCGGTAAGATGCCCTTGAACGGGTTGTCGGTTGCCTTTCCGTGAGCGATGGCCCAGCGCCACACGGACGACATTTCGCTGATGTCGTTGCCGATGGTGGAGGCGCACTTCTTCCCATTGGCAAGCATGTCCTCTTTCCACCGCACGGCGTCGTCCCGCATGACCTGGGTCACGTCATCATGGCCCAGGAACGCCGCGAGGCGTTGGGCCGTGCGGGAGCGTTCATGGTAGGACCGGGGAGTTGGCGTGGCGTCGGGGTTGTAACCCGCGTTCAAAGACCAGCCCCGCACGGCATCCTCAAAGGTCACGCGCGGCTTGCCCTTGGCTGGCTTGTCCGTGGCCTTGCGGGGCAGGGCGGAGGCGTCGGGGTAGCGGGCGGCGTATTCGTCTGGCCTGTAGTCGCCGGTTGCCCGTCGCAGCATGGTTTCCGCTAACTGGACCTTGGCAAGCCAGAGCGCCTGGGCGGTGGCCCGGACTGAAGCGCCGTCAGCGATTATCTCACGGTCTGCAAGCAGGCTCTCCGCTTCCGTAATGTCGCGCCGCGCCCGTATCGTCATCGCGGGAGCGGGCATCAAGCAGGTCTTCCTTAATAAGCTGCCAGCTTTCACGGGTTCCCGGCTCGGCTTCCTCGGCGGTTAATTGGGCCTTGTAGTAGTCGCCCGCGATGGCG
>NZ_BSOS01000037.1 GCF_030160635.1 Acidocella aquatica
AACTCCGGAACTATCGGAGATTGCCTGCTCATGCCGAAAGAGATGGACAACGAACATCAGAGTTGGTGATCTTGCCCGCGGAGCCCGTATATTGTCGGCTAACGCCGCATGATTTGCGGCCCTGTTTGAGGAAACCGGTCTCGTCGATCACCAGAACCGCGTCGTCCGCAGCCAGATGATCGACAACATAATCACGCACGACATCACCCGCCGCCTCAGCGTGCATCCACCCCGTTGTAAAATCGCTTGCAATAGTGACCCCATGAGGGGTCGTTTTCGCGTCCAAAACTGACCCCTCTGACGTTTTTATGTCAGCATTCTTCCTGCGGCCTCTAACGGGCCCGGGGGGTATTTTTGGGGATGATTGGTGTGGATTTAATAGGCGATATCCGTCGTGCGTATTTTGAAGAACATGTGCCGATCAAGGAGATTGTGCGCTGCCTGTCGGTTTCACGGGCGACGGTGCGCAAGGTGGTTCGTGGTCAGGCGACGTCATTCAAGTATGACCGAGGCGTTCAGCCTGCGCCCAAGCTTGGGGTTTGGCTGGCTGTTTTGAGCGATATCCTGGCTCTGGAGGCGAAATTACCGCGCCGGGAGCGGCGCTCGACGCAGCGTTTGTTCGAGGAACTGCGTGGCCGCGGCTATGATGGCGCGCATGACAGCGTGCATCGGTTTGCGAAGGCGTGGCGTGCCGAGCAGGCACGGTTGCCGAACAAAGCCTATGTGCCGCTGAGTTTTGCGCCTGGTGCGGCGTATCAGTTCGACTGGAGCCACGAGACCATCACGCTGCAGGGCCTGCCGGTGGTGGTCAAGGCGGCGCATATGAAGCTGTCGCACAGCCGTATGCCGTTTGTGCGGGTGTATCACCGTGAGACCCAGGAGCTGGTGTTCGACGCGCATGACAAGGCGTTTGGCTTTTATGGCGGGGTCTGCCGGGTTGGCATCTACGACAACATGAAGACTGCGGTGGAGGCGATCTTTATCGGTAAAGCCCGCAAGTATAACCAGCGCTTTCTACAAATGTGCTCGCACCATCTGGTAGAGCCCCGCGCCTGCACGCCCGCTTCAGGCTGGGAGAAGGGGCAGGTTGAGAACCAGGTGGGGAACATGCGCGACCGGCTGTTCCTGCCCAAGCCGCGGGTAAAAAGTCTGGCCGAGTTGAATGCGTGGCTGGAAGACCAGTGCATTGCTCATGCCAAAGCCACGATGCATCCCGAGTTCAAGGACCGGACGATCTGGTCGGTGTTCCAGGAAGAACGCGCCAGCCTGATGGAATTGCGTGGCCCGTTCGATGGTTTTGTTGAGAAGGCGGTGCGCGCCACGACCACCTGCCTGATCATGGCCGATCATAACCGCTACAGCGTGGATGCGCGGGCCGCCGGGCAAAAGGTGCTGGTACGCTCACATGCCGAGCGCATCGTGGTGCTGCTGGGCGATGAGGTTGTGGCCGAGCATCCGCGGCATTTTAGGCGCGATCAGGTGGTCTACAATGCCTGGCATTATTTGCCGATTCTGCTGCGCAAACCTGGCGCGTTGCGCAATGGTGCGCCGTTCAAGGATTGGGAGTTGCCGGCGGGGCTCGCCGAGGTACGGCGCAAATTGCAGAGCCACGCCGATGGTGACCGGCAGTTCGTGAAAATTCTAAACGCGGTGCTGGAGCATGGCCTGGCGGCGGTGGAGGCGGCCTGCGCGGAGGCGCTGGAGGCGGGGCTTGCTGGCAGCGATGTCATCCTCACCGTGCTGGCGCGCAGGCTGCAACCAGCTCTGCCGCCGAGTATCACCACGCCCGATGCCCTGCGGTTGAAATTTGAACCGGCCGCCGATTGCGCTCGCTATGACAGCCTACGGCGGGCCGCGTGATGGAGCGCCAGGATATCTTGGCAGCGATGACTGATCTTAAACTTATAGGTATGCGCTCCGCTTTTGACGAGATCGTAGGAAAAGGCATGGCGCGGCGTGATGAATTCTACCCGCTGATCGCCAGCCTGATCCGCGCCGAGCATACATACCGCCAGGCCCGGTCGATCAGCTACCGGATTACCGGGGCCAAATTCCCGGTACTGAAAGATCTGAATAAATTCAGCTTCGCCGGCACTGTGATCGACGAAGGGCTGGTGCGCGAACTGGCGACCGGCGCCTTCCTCGATGCCAGGCGCAACGCCATCTTTATCGGCGGAACCGGCACGGGGAAGACTCATCTGTGCATCGCCGTTGCCTCTGCCGTCATCCGCGCCAAAGCCCGTGGCCGATTCTACAACCTTGTTGATCTGGTCAACCAGCTGGAGCAGGAGAAAGCCGCTGGACGCAGCGGCAGGCTGGTGGAGAAACTGCTGCGCTATGATCTCATCGTCATCGACGAACTTGGCTATTTGCCGTTCAGCCAGTCCGGCGGCCAGTTGCTGTTCCACCTCATCAGCAAGCTCTACGAAAATACCTCGCTGCTGATCACCACAAATCTCGCCTTCGCCGACTGGCCGCAGGTTTTTGGCGATGCCAAAATGACCACCGCCATGCTGGACCGCCTGACTCACCACTGTGACATCGTCGAGACCGGCAATGAGAGCTGGCGTTTTAAAAACCGCGGCTGATATCCACGGCCGCTCTGCCACATAAGGACCGATACAGGTTTAGCGCCTCCGCCCTCTGCCCCGCGCCATACGGCGCGGGGCAGAGGGCGGAGGCGCTAAACCTGTTCCATGGACCAAAACTAACGCCAGATCGAACATCGACTAACGCCCAGGGGGTCGGGATTGGACGCGAAAGAGGGGTCACGGTTGGAAGCGATTTGACACACCCCGTCTTGCGCGACTCGTTGCCAAGAAGCGTATCAAGAAAATCGCCCGCCGACGCCGCAACACGAGACGGCGTGAACAACGGACGTATACGGCCCTTCACATCCCGGAGCGAAGACGCCCAAAGCTCCAATGTCTCTTCAACAGATGCGCCGCCACTTATCAGAGCCTGAATCATGGTTGCCCATTGATTCAGAACTCGCGATAAAATGCAACTGTAGCGCTAGCGGGATCGCCTCGGGTGATGAGCGAATTAACGGAAGGGGATCTTCGGCCAAGTCCTGCACCGAAGCGGGCTGATAGGCGAAGGCTGAGGTGTAGAGAAAAAAAGGCCATGCCGCGAGGTGGAGTACTCGTACTTTCTTTTACCCATAACTTTTGGTGAAAACTGGCTATTGCGCGGCTCGAATCCCGTGTGATTCTG
>NZ_BSOS01000038.1 GCF_030160635.1 Acidocella aquatica
CTATCGGAGATTGCCTGCTCATGCCGAAAGAGATGGACAACGAACATCAGAGTTGGCGGTCTTGCCCGCGGAGCCCGTATATTGTCGGCTAACGCCGCATGATTTGCGGCCCTGTTTGAGGAAACCGGTCTCGTCGATCACCAGAACCGCGTCGTCCGCAGCCAGATGATCGACAACATAATCACGCACGACATCACGCAAGGCATCAGCGTCCCACCGGCCCCGCCCCAGCAGGGCTTGCTGCCGCCAGGGGCCAGCATCACCCGCCGCCTCAGCGCGCATCCACCCCGTCTTGCGCGGCTCGTTGCCAAGAAGCGTATCAAGAAAATCGCCCGCCGACGCCGCAACACGAGACTGCGTGAACAATGGACGGATGCGACCCTTCACATCTCGGAGCGATGACGCCCAAAGCTCCAATGTCTCTTCAACAGATGCGCCGCCACTTATCAGAGCCTGAATCATGGTTACCCATTGATTCAGAAACCACCAGAAAATGCAACTGTAGTGCTAGTCCGCCTCTTTGACCCTTGCGGCCAGACGCGCCGAGAGCAGCATCTGGAGGGCGAGGGCCAGCGCGAGCGTCGCCGACGCGCCGCCGATCAGAAAAACCGTTGCATAGCCTGTATGATCGGCCACCAGGCCGGTCAGCGGGCCGGTTGCGCCGTAGGCGATGTCCTGAAAGGCTGCGAAGCCGCCGATTGCCGTGCCGGCCAGATGCGGTTCCACGCGCTTGATCGCCTCGCGCCCCATGGCGGGGAAAACCAGCGAACAGCCAAGCCCGGTGAGCAGCGCCCCCGCGAACGCCGCCAAGGGCACAGGGGCAAGCCAGATGAGATATTGCCCCGCAGCCTCCAGCGCCAGCGAGAAACAGGCCACGGGGGCGCCGCCCAGACGGTCGGGCAGATTGCCGCCGATCAGGCGCATGAACACGAAGCCGCAGCCAAAGCAGGTGAGCCCCCATCCGGCGAACCGCCAATTCTGGCTGAAAAAATAAAGCGGCAGAAAGGCGCCCAGCGCGGCAAAGCCGACTCCTTGCAGCCCCACCACCGCGCCTGGCCCCAGGATGGGTTTAAGGACCTGCCAGAGCGAATAACGCTGCCCCGCCACCAGCGGGGTGCCGGGGAAACGCCGCATCGTGAGGCCGCCTAATACCGGCAGCAAGGTTGAAACCAGCATCAACCCGCCAAAGCCCAGCCAATGGAACAAGGCCAGCCCCAGCGGCCCGCCCACCGCCAGCGCGCCATACATCGAGATGCCGACCAGCACCATCACCTTGCCGGCTCTGGCATGGCCCATCAGCCCGATACCCCAGAGGATGGTGCCGACCGACACCTGCCCTTCGCCCACGCCGAGCAGTAACCGCCCAAGCACCAGCAGCGCGAAACGCAACTCCGCGCCGAACGCGCCATAGGCCGCCAGCAGGCAGATCACGCTGCCCAGCACATAGTAGCGCAGGCCCGACAGCAGGCACGTCTTGCCGCCTCGCTGGTCCGCCAGCTTGCCCGCGCGCGCGCGCGTGACCAAGGTGGAGAGAAACGGGACGCCGACGGCAAACCCGCTCCAGCCGTTGTTGCCGCCAAGCTGGGTATGAACGAAAACCGGCACCACCGGCAGCGCCATGGCAATCGTGAGATACGAGACGAAGAGGATCGTCACCAGCAGAACAAGCTGCGTCTGTCCGCCACGGGCTTGAACGGTAACGGGCATGGTAAAACCTTCGAATTTTCAAACAATTATGATGATCGGCGATCCGTATGAAATTTGATTAAATTGGAAGGTTCACGGCGTGGCGGCAGGTTCTGGCTGGTTTCGCCCGAGTTCATGTTTCAGAGCTTCGAGGTCGCCTCCGCCTGCCATGTGGAACATGAGGTCCTCG
>NZ_BSOS01000039.1 GCF_030160635.1 Acidocella aquatica
GCTCTTTGATTTGACTAATTCTTTTCAATTCAGCCAGTTATGCTGGTGCGGGTGGGGGGACTCGAACCCCCACAGGACTATGTCCCAACGGATTTTAAGTCCGGTGCGTCTACCATTCCGCCACACCCGCACACCGTGCCGTCTATAAGGGCTCGCCGGAGCGAAGCCAAGAACCCGCGCACGCCCCCTCGCCAACCCCATTGACGCGGCGCGCCCGCTCTTGGCAGCAACAGCCCCATGGCCCGCCCATCCCCTCCTCCCGCTAAACCATCCAGGGCGAAACGCGCAGCGCCGCCGCCGCCGCCAGCGCGCGTCCCGGTTCCGGTGCGCGCGCGGCAGCATTTGCGTGTCGCCGCGTTCCTCATGCGCCATTTCACCATCATCGCCATCTGGGGCACGGCCGCCCTCGGCCTCGCCGGTCTCTGGTTCACATGGGACATGCCAAACCCCGCCACCGCCGTCACCACCGCGCGCCGCCCGGCCATTATGCTGCTCGACCCCGCGGGGCATCTGGTCGCCCGCTTCGGCGACGCCTCGGGCCGCGTCGTGCTGCCCGCCGAACTGCCGCCCTACGTCCCCGCCGCCTTCATCGCCATAGAAGACAGGCGCTTCTACGCGCACGGCCCGTTTGACCTGCAAGGCGTCCTGCGCGCCGGCGTGTCCGACCTCTTCCACCGCCGCATCGTGCAGGGCGGCTCCACCCTCACGCAGCAGGTCGCCAAAACCCTGTTCCTCACCGACAAACGCACCATGCGCCGCAAGGTGCAGGAAGCCGTCCTCAGCCTCTGGCTAGCCAAACATTATTCGCAGGCCGACATCCTCGGCATCTATCTCAACCGCGTCTACCTGGGGGAGGGCGCCTACGGCGTTGACGCCGCGGCCAGACTCTATTTCGGCGTCCCCGCCTCGCAGTTAACCCTCGCCCAGGCCGCCATTCTCGCCGGGTTGCCCAAAGCCCCCTCCAATCTCAACCCGCTGGCCAACCCGCAAGCCGCCGCCGCCCGCGCCACCCAGGTGCTGGACGCCATGGTTGCCACCCAGGCCATCACTTTGGACCAGGAGAACGCGGCCGAAGCCCAACTCGCCAACGCCGCGTCGCCCAGCTCGCGCACGTCCTGGTTCGCGCTGTGGCTCATGCAGAGCCAGGGCGCCGCGATCCCCGAGGGCGAGGATGTCACGCTCAAAACCACCCTCAACGCCGGGCTGCAAACCGTGGCTGAAGCAGCCCTCGACAACACCATAGCCCTCCAAGGCCCGGCCATGAACGTATCCCAGGGCGCGGTGGTGGTGCTCGATGCCCACACCGGCGCCGTGCGCGCGCTGGTCGGCGGCGTGGGCGACCGCGAGGGCTATAACCGCGCTGTTCTCGCCCGCCGCCAGACCGGCTCGGCGATCAAGCCCATCGTCTGGCTCGCGGGCCTGCGCGCGGGCATGTCGCCATCGGACACCGTGTTCGACGGCCCGCTCTACCTGCATGGCTACCACCCGCATGACTATGAGGCGAGCTATCGCGGCAATGTCTCCATGACCGAGGCGCTGGCCGATTCCATGAACACCGCCGCGATCAGAATCCTGCTGCGCGCGGGCGGCGCGCGCCGCGTCATCGCCTTGGCGCGCGAGCTTGGCCTGAACGACAATTTCCCGGATGATGCCACCATGGCGCTGGGCTCCGGCGCCGTCGGCGTGCTGCAACTGGCCGGCGCCTACGCCACCTTCTTCAATGGCGGCAACCGCGTCACCCCTTACGGTGTCTCCGCCATCAACGGCGTTCCCGTCGCCAACCCCGGCCCCGTGCCGGTTGTCAGCGCCAGTCAGGCCCAGGCCGTCGCGGGCATGATGCGAGCGGTCGTCACCGGCGGCACCGGCACCGCCGCTTTCATCCCCACGGTCTTCACCGCGGGCAAAACCGGCACCACGCAGGATTACCGCGACGCCTGGTTCGCCGGCTACGCGGGCGGCGACATCATCGCCGTATGGCTGGGCAATGACGACAACTCGCCCACCAACAAGGTGCTGGGCGGCACGCTGCCCGCCCAGATATTCAAAACCATCGCGACGGGCCTGGGAGGCTCATAACCCGGCGGCTTCAGCCCTTCACCATGGTTCCGGTGCCGTCCGTCACCGTGACCCGTGTTGGAATACCCCGCGCCACCGCCGCGCCCACCGTGCAGAACGACTCGAACTGTTCCAGCACGCGCGCCAGATGGCTGACGCTTGCGGCCTCCGCCGCGAAATGGATGGCGATTTCCAGTTGCTGCACGCGCAAATGGTTCGCCTCGTCGCGGCCCACGGTGGCGGTGGCGGTGGTGTTGATGGCGCCGGGCGCCTCGCGGAATTTCTTCATCGCGAAATTAAAGCTGGAGGACATGCACGACCCCACGGCCGAGAGCAGCAACTGCACCGGACTAGGCCCCGCCGCGGCGCCCAGCGGCGGTGGCTCGTCGGAGATGAGTGTGGGCTTGCTCCCACCATAATCATGCGAGAACTGAAAATTCTCCACCTGCCGCAAGGTGATGCTGTGGGTTTCCGTCATGTCATCCTCCATGTCCTGAAATTGTCAGCCAGCAGCGGGGCGCCCTTCAGCGCCAGCCGTGCGATGCTTAAAAACATCAACGCCTCCAGCACGATATAAATGAGACATATATCGGCGTTGCGGCTGATCGCCAGCGGAAACACATAAACCGCCAGGAACAGCGCCAGCAGCGGGGTGGAAATACGCATCCCCCGCGCGGCCATCCACTCGCCCGCCAGCAGCAGCGCCACTGGGAGGAATACCGTGTCATAAACATAGTCATGCGGCGCGGCGAGCGCGGTGCCTGCCAGCAGCGCCGCCACCGCCAGCCGGTAATCCGCCCGGCGGAAGCAGACCCACACAACAAGCGCAATCGCGATGCCGCCGATAAGCTGCGCCGCCAGGGCAACGCCCGCGCCCGCATGCAGGTCCAGCGCCGCGGCGTTGAGGGTCGCCATGAAATGCGACAATTGCGCCGTGTTGCCCTCCATCACTTGTTGATAGCGCGGCAGCACCCGCAGCCAGGCCCGCCACAGGCTGAAGGGAAATACCAGCAGCGAGGCCCCTGCAAGTCCCAGCGCGGTCAACCCGGCGGTAACGATCGCTCGCCAGTCGCCGCGCGCCAGCAGGGCAATGGGCACCAGCACGCCCAGTTGCGGCTTCAGCGTCAGCAGCCCAAAGGCAATGCCCGCCAGCACAGGGCGCGCGGGCAGCCACGCAAACCCGGCCATCAGCAGGGCGGTGCCAAAAAACGCGGTCTCCCCGATCGTGGCGTTCAGCAGCGAGGCCGGGGCCAGCGCGATCGCCAGCAGCGCGAACCCGCGCAGCGGCGGGCGGAACATCACCCAGCCAGCCCCTGTCAGCAGCGCCAGCCCCGCCACGGTCCACAGGGATTTTGCCAGCCCGATCGGCAAATGCCCCAGCCAGGCGATCATCGCCAGAAAGCTCGGCGGGTAAGGGCAGGGGTAGAAGCCGGCGAAATCGGGCGCGGCTTCCTGTTGGAACGCCTGCAGCCGCGCGAAATCGTAAATCCCCGCCCCCGGATGCAGCACGCTGAACCGCGCGAACGACCAGATGCCGAAAAAATCCTCATGCAAATCGGGACCCAGCCAGCCGATCCAGGCCAGATCGTTCAGCCCCACTGCCGCGCAGCCCGCCAGCACCGCCAACAGGCACCACCGCAACGCCCGCCCGTTTATGTCCCAGCCGGACTCCTCGGGGGGCAAACGCCTATCGCCCCATTGCCGTCAGCATGAACCGCCGTTTCAGCCGCGGCATCCGCTCCACCGCCGCCAAACCGGCGTCCCGTGCCAGCCGCAGCAGCGGGTTGTTGGTGGAGAACAGCCGGTCCAGCGCATCGGTCGCCACCAGCATGAGCATATTCGCCGGCCGCCGCGCCGCCTGATACGCCGCCAGAAGCTCGGGCGCCCCGCAGTCGGCGGCTCCGGCCAGCAACTCCACCAGCGCGATCGCATCCAGCAGACCCAGGTTCAGCCCCTGACCCGCGATCGGGTGTATTCCATGTGCCGCATCGCCGATCAGCGCCAGGCGCGTGTCATAATATCGCGCCGCGTACATCGCCGAGAGCGGATACGTCCACCGCCGCCCCGCCAGCGTCACCTCGCCCAGGTGCTCCCCAAGCCGCTTGCGCACTTCGGGCAGGAAGCGCGCGTCATCCATCGCCGCCAGCCGCTTCACGGTCTCATGCCGGTCGGTGAACACAATCGCCGAGAGATGCGGATGCGCCAGCGTTCCGGTCATCGGCAGCTGCGCGAACGGCCCGCCGGGCAGAAAATGCTCCAGCGCCACGCCTTTATGCGGCTTCTCATGCGCGATGGCGCAGACCACGGCCGACTGCCCATAATTCAGCCGCGTCACCACTATTCCGGCCTGCCCGCGCAACTGCGAGCCCCGGCCATCCGCCGCCACCACCAGCCCGGCCGTGAAAACCTCCGCGCCCACGGTTATGCGTACGCCATGCGCATCGCGCGACACTGTTGCCTCCGCTGGCGCGCGCAACGTCACCCCCGGCGCTTCGTGCAGCCGCTGGTTGATGGCAACGCGTAGGCTGCGCGCCTCGATAATCCAGCCAAACGCACCATCGCCGACATCGCCCGAATCAAAATGCAGCTGCAGCTTTGAGGCCGGGCGCCCCACCTTGCCGTCCGTCACGTCGATCTTCTCGATAGGGCAGGGGGCAAAGGGCAGCGCCTCCCACAGCCCGGCCATATCCAGCAACCGCCTGCTTCCCGCCGCGATGGCATAGGCCCGCCCGTCAAAATCGGGGTGTTCCATCGGCGGCAGCGCCGCGCGGTCCACCAGCAACACCTTTTTCCCTTGCGCGGCCAGGGCGCAGGCCAAAGCGCCGCCAACCGGTCCGGCTCCGATAATCGCAATGTCATGGCTGAATGTCATGGCGCATATGTGCCTGAGCTTTGGCGCGGCGCAACCCATTTCCACGGTTTCCAGCCCGGCGCGGCGCGTGTTTCCATAAAATGGCCAGGACGCCACGGATTGCATAAAATATAATCATATTTTGCCGTCCAGTTGAGCAAATGTGCGCTGTGCAACTCATCAGCTCCGTCCGGCGCCGCGAACCCGAGGCCGGTAAATAGGTGTACGCGGGATGCCGCATCTTTAATTTTCCTGCCGGGGCAGGAACGGCACGGTCCTTGCTTTCCTCTTGAGCGCTACCCTTAAGAGCTCTCCACAACGTGCTCTGCTGACCTGCCCAGGCTCCAGGTCTCTAAAAGCAGAGGAAAAGAGGAATAAACACTCGATGAGTAAACGATCGATATTGGCGGTCCCGGCAGGTTTAGGCTTGCTCGTCGCAGGCGCCGCGCCAGCCTTGGCGCAAACCGCAGCCCCCACGTTGAACTCCGGCGACACCGCCTGGATGCTGACCTCATCGGTCCTGGTTCTGATGATGACGGTCCCCGGCCTGGCCCTTTATTATGGCGGGCTGCTGCGCCGTAAAAATATTCTCGCCATGTTGATGCAGTGCTTCTTCGCCACGGCGTTGATCTCGGTGCTCTGGGTCATCGTCGGCTACAGCCTTGCCTTTACGGCTGGCAGCGGCCCCAGCGCGCCCTTCATCGGCGGTTTCTCCCGCGTCATGCTCAACGGCACCGGCCTCAACGGGCTTTCCGGCACCATCCCGGAGACCGTGTTCGCCATGTTCCAGTGCACCTTCGCGATCATCACCCCGGTGCTGATCCTGGGCGGCCCGGCTGACCGCCTGAAGTTCTCCTCCTCCATGGTGTTCCTCGGCATCTGGCTGCTGGCGGTCTATGCCCCCATCGCGCATATGGTCTGGGGCCCTGGCGGCTTCCTCGCCAACGCGGGCGTGCTGGATTTCGCAGGCGGCACGGTCGTGCATATCAACTCCGCCGTGGCTGGTTTGGTTGCCGCCATCATGGTGGGCAAGCGCACGGGCTATGGCCGTGACAACATGGCCCCGGCCGATCTGGGCTACACCATGCTCGGCGGCGCGCTGCTCTGGGTTGGCTGGTTCGGCTTTAACGCCGGTTCCGCCCTCACCTCCGGCGGTCAGGCTGGCATGGCGATGATCAACACCCATCTCGCCACCTCGGCCGCCGTGGTCTCGTGGACCCTCACGGAATGGATGCTCAAAGGCAAACCCAGCCTGCTGGGTGCCGTCTCTGGCGCCGTCGCCGGCCTTGTCGCCATCACCCCCGCCTGCGGCTTCGTGGGTGTCAGCGGCGCGCTGGTCATCGGCCTGGCCGCCGGCGTGGTCTGCTACTGGGGCGTCACCGGCTTCAAGGGCATGTTCAAATATGACGACGCGCTCGACGTCTGGGGCGTTCACGGCCTGGGCGGCATCTGCGGCGCCATGCTGACCGGCGTGTTCGCGCTCACCGAAGTCGGCGGCCATGCCGGTCTCATCGAAGGCAATGCCCACCAGCTGCTGATCCAGGCTGAAGGCATCGTCGTCACCATTCTCTACAGCGGCATCGTCAGCTTCATCATCCTCAAGCTGATCGACCTGACCATGGGCCTGCGGGTCAGCAAGGAAGAGGAAATCGAAGGACTGGATATTTCCCAGCACGGCGAGGTCCTGCAGCACCTCACCTAATTCGTGACGCACCATCCGGCGCCTGCGTGCCGGATGGTGTCCCTCATTTGTCTGGGTTGAGGCACACCAGCTTCAACCCAGATTTTGATTCTCACCCCTCGACAAGACAAGGCTGACGCCGCCGCCGCGGCCAGGGCATAAATCCCTGGCTGTCTTTGTGCAGAAATCGGCATATTTCTGGCTATCGCTTGGGCAATGGCGCTTTTTTAACCTGCGGTGGCTTGTCTCCTCCCCCCGCGCGGCGCCGCCGCTTGCGTGAATCGCTCATACGCCGCGCGGCCGGATGCTTTGGTTTTGCTCCGCCCCGGCTCTCCCGGCCCAGAATTTGCGCCGGATTCCCCTCCCGCCGGAAATTGCCCGCCTAACACGCCATCGTTCGCCCAAGGGTTGGCACGGAAGCTGCTTGTTAATCCGTGATGCGGCGTGGCCGTGCTGCCGCGAGGCATATTGGTGCAACACACACGGCTGGGATGTGAGGGAGTCGAGAGAATGACAATCGTGCAAGCATTGCCAGGAAACTGGCTTGATACAGGCGACAACGCCTGGCAGTTGACCGCCGCGACCTTCGTGGGGATCATGAGCATCCCCGGTCTGGCCTTGCTCTATGGCGGCGCCGTCAAAAAGAAATGGGCGGTCAACTCCGCGTTCATGGTCTTCTACGCCTTCTCGGCGGTTCTCATGGTCTGGGTACTGTGGGCCTATAACATGTCCTTCGGCAAACCATGGTTCCAGGTGCCCGGCGGCCTCGGCGCGTGGATCGGCCATCCATGCCCCACCACATCGGCCTATAACATGGAGAAGGAGGCCATCATCCCCTCCGCCGCCGCGGCCATGCCAGCTCTTGGCTACGGCCAGGCCACGATGGTCTACTTCCAGTTCGTTTTCGCCGCGATCACGCCGATCATCCTGCTCGGCGCCATCCTCGGGCGTGTATCCTTCAAGGCATGGATGATCTTCGTCCCGCTTTGGACAACCTTCATCTACTCCGTTGGCGCCTATTCGCTGTGGGGCGGCGGCTGGCTCGGCTCCATGGGCGTGGTCGACTACTCCGGCGGTTACGTTATTCACTTGGCCTCGGCCTTCTCCGGCTTCACCGCCGCCGCGGTCATCGGCCCGCGTATGCCGCGTGACCGCGAAAACTTCCAGCCGAACAACCTGCTTATCACCATGGCTGGCGCGGGCCTGCTCTGGCTCGGCTGGTCCGGCTTCAACGGCGGCGACCCTTTCACCGCGAACGCCGATGCCGGCGTGGGCGTGCTCAACACCCACACCGCCACCGCCGCCGCGCTGCTCACCTGGGTCGCGCTGGATGTCATGGCCTATGGCAAGCCCTCGATCCTGGGCGCGGTCAACGGCATGATCACCGGCCTCGTCGCCATCACCCCGGCTGCTGGTTATGTTAACGGCACCGGCGCCATCATCCTCGGCGTGGTTGCGGCAACCTTGCCCTGGATGACCTGGAACTGGCTCGGCAAGACCCGGCTCATGCGCAAGGTCGACGATGTGCTTGGCGTCATCCATACCCACGGCGTCGCCGCCCTGGTCGGCGGCATCGGCACGGGTGTCCTGGCCGACCCCAAGATGATCGAATGGTATGGCACCAACAACGACGCCGTCAGCATCACCGGCTGGTGGTACGGCAATTTCCACCAGGTCATCCTGCAGCTCTACGGCGCCGCCTTCATCATTGTCTTCAACGTGGTTGGCACCTTCATCCTGCTCAAGCTTATTGGCCTCTTCGTCTCGCTGCGCTTCGATGATGAAACCCTGCTGATCGGCGACGACGCGATCCACGGCGAGGAAGCCTACGCGATCTATGCCGACGGCCAGAAGATCCCGGTCATGGGCGACTGATCCACCCAGACCTGCCTGCCTGAAGGAGCCAGCGCCCGCGAAGGCGCTGGTTCTCTTTGCGTGCGGCCGCGCCCGCCGCACAAAATGACTTTGAGAATCAGCGGGCTCCCCCATATACTCAATCCATGGCGGTAAATTTCGAGGCGCGGCGGTTCATATCCCCGGCACTGCGGGCGCAGTTGCGCCGGCGCGTGGCGGAGCTTGGCGCACTTGCCTGCGCCCTGGCCGGCCTGACCCTGCTGCTGGCGCTGGTCTCCTACAACCCCGCCGACCCCTCGTTTGACACCGCGACCGCGGCCCCGGCCGGCAACCTCGCGGGCATGCTGGGGGCCGGCTTTGCCGACCTCACGCTGCAAGGCTTCGGCATCGCCGGGTTCATCCCGCCGATGATTTTGCTGGCCTGGAGCTACAAGCTCGGCACGCGCGGCGCCATCGGCCGGGTCAAACTGCGCATCGTCCTGGGCGGGTTCTCCATGCCGCTGGTGGCGGCGGCGCTGGCCCTCGGCCTTGCCATCATCCCAGGCCCGCCAGCCTCCTGGCCCGTGCCCGCGGGTATCGGCGGCACCGCGGGCGCCATCCTTTCCAGCGCCTTCGCGTCAGCCAGCGCCTCTCTGCTGGGCCGGGTCGGCAGCGGTGTCATGCTGTTGATTATCCTCATCCTCGCCATGTCAGCCTTTGGCTATGCGCTGGGCTTTACCCCCGGCGAATGGCGCTCGGGCGGCGCCAAGGCCGCGCGCGCGGCGGCTGCATCGGTTGCCCAGAGCCGCCGCGGCGCCGAGGCTGTCTCCTCCTGGATCACGCCATTGTTCGCGGGCGCGCCCGCCGCACCGGCCCGCGCCGTCATCGCGCCCCGGCCGCAACCCGCCGCGCCCGAGGATGAAACCGGCGGCGCCACCCCCATCCCCTTCCTGCCGCTGCGCGCCAAGCCGCTCATAAAGCCAGCGGCCCCGGCCAAAAAAGCCCCCGCCAAACAGGAGCGCCTGCCGCTGCTGGAAGTGGGCTGGAACTGCCCGCCGCTCGACCTGCTGCGCCCCGCCCCCGCGCGCGCCAGCACCGGCCCAAGCGCCGAATCCCTGGAATCCAACGCCCGCCTGCTGGAGACCGTGCTGCAGGACTACGGCGTGCAGGGTAAAATCGTGGAAATCCGGCCCGGCCCGGTGGTCACGCTCTACGAGCTGGAACCCGCCCCCGGCATCCGCTCCTCGCGCGTCATCGGCCTGGCGGACGATATCGCCCGCTCCCTCTCCGTCGTCGCCGTGCGCATCGCCACCGTCTCGGGCCGCAACGTCATCGGCATCGAAGTCCCCAACGCCAAGCGCGAGACGGTCTATCTCTCCGAGCTGCTGGGCTCGGAGATGTGGGATGGCCAATCAGGCAAGCTCTCCATCGCTCTGGGCAAGGACATCTCCGGCGCGCCCATCGTGGCTGACCTCGCGCGCATGCCGCATCTGCTCATCGCGGGCACCACCGGCTCGGGCAAATCAGTCGGCGTCAACGCCATGATCATGAGTTTGTTGTTCCGCCTCTCGCCCGAGCAGTGCCGGCTCATCCTCATCGACCCCAAGATGCTCGAACTCTCCGTCTATGACGGCATTCCCCATCTGCTCTCTCCGGTTGTCACCGAACCGGCCAAGGCGGTCGCCGCGCTCAAATGGGTGGTGCGCGAAATGGAGCGCCGCTACCGCTCCATGAGCCAGCTCGCGGTGCGCAATATCGCCGGCTACAACGAGCGGGTGGAAGAAGCCCGCTCGCGCGGCGAGGTTGTCACCCGGCGCGTGCAGACCGGGTTTGATTCCGAGACCGGCAAGCCCGTGTTCGAGGATCAGCCGCTCGCGCTGGAGCCGCTGCCCTTCATCGTCGTCTTCATCGATGAAATGGCGGACCTCATGATGGTCGCGGGCAAGGAGATCGAAATCGCGGTCCAGCGCCTGGCGCAAATGGCGCGCGCCGCCGGTATCCACGTCATCATGGCCACCCAGCGCCCCTCGGTCGATGTCATCACCGGCACCATCAAGGCCAACTTCCCCACCCGCATCAGCTTCCAGGTCATCTCCAAGTTCGACAGCCGGACGATTCTGGGCGAGCAGGGGGCCGAGCAGCTCCTCGGCCAGGGCGACCTGCTCTACATGCAGGGCGGCGGGCGCATCACCCGTGTCCACGGCCCCTTCGTCTCCGACCAGGAGGTGGAGGCCGTGGTCGCCTATCTGCGCGAGCAGGGCGAACCTGCCTATCTCGATGAAGTCACCGAACCGGCTGACGATGAAGCCGCCAGCCTCTCGGGCGGCACCATTGGCGGCAACACCACGGGGGAGAACGCGCTGTATGATCAGGCAGTCTCCCTGGTCGCGCGCGAGGGCAAGGCCAGCACCTCCTTCATCCAGCGCCACCTGCAAATTGGCTATAACCGCGCCGCCAAGCTGATCGAGCAAATGGAAAAAGACGGCGTCGTCAGCCAGGCCAACCATGTCGGCAAGCGCGAAGTTTTGGTCCGCCGCGAAAAAGATGATTAGAGGATGCTCGTTTAAGGCTCACTCAGGTGAACGAGCCGGAAACGTGACGCCTGCGGGAAAAAATAAATAGAGCACGATCGAACATAAATCGATAACCTAACATAATCTTACTGGTCTTGAATATTTTGATAAAATTTTATTTTGGATGAATAAATTGGACAAGTCTGCAAATATGAGTCCCCCCCTCATCGCCGTCCCTTTGCGTGCTGATAAAATAGGTATTTCGAAGCCGTTTCTCAGCGTTGAGGGCCGGCAAAAACTGGCCCTGATCGCCTCACTCAGCCATTATGACGCTGGCGACATCCTGTTTCACGAAGGCGATCGCGCAACCTCCATCCTCAACATCGTGTCCGGCGTCGGCAAATCCTACAGTTTTTTGCCCGATGGCCGGGAGGTCATCCAGGCATTTTTATTCCCCAACGACCTGATAGGTCCCCTGGATGGCGATTATTTCGTCAACACCGTCAAGGCGATCACCCCGCTGGTGGCCTACACCCTGCCGCTCACCGCGCTGGTTCAGTTGCTACAGTCAGACCCCAACCTGCAGTGGCAATTTCTCACCAAGGCGTGCCATGAGTTGCGTCTGGCGCAGCAGCACGCCATCGCCTTGTCGCAGAACAGCGCCAAGCAGCGTCTGCTGATGCTGCTCAACCTGCTACGGCTGCACAATGAGCCGCGCGGCGCGAATGCGAGCCAGATCCATCTGCCGATGAGCCGTGCGGATATCGCAGACTATACCGGGCTGGCGGTTGAGACCGTAAGCCGGGGGCTGCATCAGCTCCAACGTGAGGGGATTATCCGGCTTATCAACCAGCAATGTATTGAAATTATTGACCAAAAAGTCTTCACGGCGGCGCTGGTCTCGGAAGCCTAGTACCCTGCGTCATTCATGACGCAGGGTACTGCGCGCGGGTTGGTGGGCGGCGCGCGCTAAATATGACACTAGTGGGACACGGCATTTTCAATGACGTGTCCCACTAGTGTCCCGATCGCTTTTAAGTGCGATCAGGCTTTGGCCATTTTTCTGAGGGCGATTCACGCTTTCGGCTCGCTTGGTTGAGCGAACCTCAAACGATCGCTCTTAAGCGCCTTGCCTCGTAAAATCATGATAAAAATGCTGCACTGCAAAATTTTCTCGCCGAACATCTGAATTTATGCCATAATTATCCTCTATTCCTTCGTGGAGGAGGTGCCGATGCTCGATCAGCCGCCCGTGAACCTGTTTTCGCACAACAAACCAGATGACACACCCTGGCGTAGCGATGGCCTGCGCGATTTTTTCCTCTACCGCGATCTTGGCATAGCCGCCTCAACCGGCGGGCGCGTCATCGCCCAGCTTGTCAAGGCCAATCCGGCGTGTCCTCCCCAACAAGGGACTGGCTGGCACAGGCACATAGCGGATTTTCATATTGTCATGATGACCAAGGGCTGGGCACGCTTCATGTACGGCGAGCAGGAACACCTCGTCGAAGCCGGTGACTGTGTGCATCAGCGGCCCGGCATCACGCATTATTTATTCGATTACTCCCCCGACATGGAATACCTGGAAATCGCCTCTCCCGCTGAATTCGGCACGGTCGAGGTAGAAGGCCCTTGCCCGGTTCCGCTCCCCACGCCATGGCCCGGCGGGAGCCGGTAAAAAGGGCCGGTTTAACCGGCCCTTTTAGAAAAGTCCTTATGAAGCCTTCAAAAATCCAGATCCAGTTCGATGATTTCCTGTGGCTCCTCGCGCGAATCCGCAACCCACTCCTTCATCGGTCCCCATTTCATGATCGTGTCGCAGTAATCCTGACAGACCGGACCAACCGCCACATCATAGCTCAAAAACCGCGCCACCACTGGCGCATACATCGCATCCGCGATGGTGGGCCGCCGCCCGAACAGAAAAGGGCCTTTCCAGGTCGTCAGGCAGTCGGTCCATATCGTGGTGATCCGGTCGATATCGGCCTGCGCCGAGGACCATACGGTAAAGCCTGGCTTACGGAAGCGCAGGTTCATCGGCAACGAGGAGCGCAGCGCCGCGAAGCCGGAGTGCATTTCGCCCGAGATCGAGCGGCAGCGTGCCCGCGCCACTTTATCGGTTGGCAGCATCAGCGCTTCGGGGAACAACTCGTTCAAATACTCGGCAATGGCCAGCGTATCCCAAACGGTCACGTCGCCATGAAGCAGGCAGGGCACCAGAATCGAGGACGTGCGCATCAGCAGTTCCTCCTTGGCGCGCGGGTCGTCGGGGGATACGCGTTCCTCCGCAAAGTCGATTCCGGAGAGTTTGGCGAGGAGATACCCCCGCAGCGACCAGGAGGAATAATTCTTGCTACTGATCAGCAGGGTCGCCTCGGTCATAATCACCCTTTCCTTTTCACAAAAATAGACACATTATTATCAAACGCGAGTCAACCGTACAATGACGTACTAGCCTATATCTGAAACACACCGATAACTTCTTCGGTTTAGGATTGAACTATGATCTACCAGATGTATCAGGCGCAAGCCGATATCATGGACCCGTTCCGCTTATTTGCCCGCAACAGCAGCACCCTGCTGCGCAGCATCACGCCGGGCCAGCCCTACGGTATCGCACTGCGCCACATTACCGCGGCGCTGGATGTTTTCGGCTATTCCGGCACCACCCATAAGCGGCCCGACTACGCCATTGACGATGTGCAAATCGGCAACAGCATCGTCAAGGTTGAAGACGAGGTTGTCTACGCCACGCCGTTCGCGAGTCTGGTACACTTCAAAAAAGATACCGGCCGCAAACAGCCGAAGGTCCTTCTTGTCGCGCCGTTGTCCGGCCATTTCGCCACATTGCTGCGCAACACCGCCGAGGTGCTGCTGCAGGACCATGATGTCTATATAACCGACTGGCATAACGCGCGTGATATCCCGGTTGATGCCGGGCGCTTCGGTTTTGATGAATATGTCGAGCATGTCATTAAATTTCTGGAATATCTCGGTCCGCGCAGCCATGTTGTCGGCGTCTGCCAGCCCACGGTGGCGGTGCTCACCGCGGTTTCCGTCATGGCGGAGGATAACAATCCGGCGACCCCGCGCAGCATGACGCTCATGGCCGGCCCGATCGACACGCGCCGCAACCCGACAAAAGTGAACATGCTCGCCAAGACCAAAGATATTTCCTGGTTCGAGAAAAAAATGACCGATGTGGTGCCGTGGCGCTACCGGGGTGCCGGGCGGCGCGTCTACCCGGGCTTCATGCAGCTAACCGCCTTCGTGTCGATGAATCTGGATAAGCATATCGGCGCGCATGTCCGCCAGTTCCGCTCCCTGGCCGCCGAGGATAAAGAGGCCGCCGCCAGCCACCGCGAATTCTACGATGAATATCTCGCGGTCATGGATCTGCCGGCCGAATTCTATCTTGAGACCGTGCAGCGCATTTTCATGGATCATGAGCTCCCCAAGGGCGAGCTGAAATACAAAGGCCGTCAGGTTAACCCCGGCGCCATTAAAAAAACCTTTGTCTTCACCGTGGAAGGTGAGCGCGATGACATTTGCGGCCTTGGCCAGACCTCGGCGGCGTTAGACCTTTGCTCCAATCTGCGTCCATTGCTCAAGCGCCATCACATGCAAACCGGCGTCGGCCATTACGGCGTCTTCTCGGGCAAGCGCTGGCAGAACGAGATCTACCCCCTGGTTCGCGAGGTCATCGAGTTCAGCGCCTAAAACGTTGCGCGCCTTGTTCAAAATGGCTGGCGCATGGCAGCGCTTAAAGCGATCCTGCTCCAGGAGCCGCATGGCCTGAGCGAATCGCGCCGCGATTCGCTCAGGCCATGCGGCTCTCCAAAACGCCGTCTCTAAAAACTCACACCCCGGCTTCGAGCGGGAAGTCGCGCGTGGGGTCAACCCCCGCGGCTTCCAGGAACTTGCGCATTTCCACGACCTCCTCCTTGGAGAGCGAATGCTGCGTGTCATGAAACCCGTGTGTATGGCCGTTCAGCTTCACCTTCACATGGCCGCTGCCGCCATGGGTCACCTCACCGCCCAGCCCCTCGATCACGGCATATACCAGGCGCGGGTCGATATTGCTGCTGACCGGATGCGCGAACAGGGCGTGCAACGTGTTGCGATGCTTATGATTCATTTAAATTCAGCCTCCTTGATAACCGGCATTCCCAGGATAGGGCGATCTCGCGCCCCAATGGCGTCATGATAGACCTCTGCGGACCTGCTTGAAATCCCGCCGGGCGCGCACCGCCGCCTTTAATCCGCGGCGGCTTCCTTGAAATAGGCTTCCACCTTACCTTTTAAGCGCATTGTCAGCGGCTTGCCGTGGCGGTCCACGGTTTTGCCCACGGCAACGCGGACCCAGCTTTCAGAGATGCAATACTCCTCGACATTGTTCTTCTCGACTCCGTTGAAGCGGATGCCGATGCCGCGCTCCAGCGCCGGCTCGTTAAAGAACGGAGATTTCGGATCATTGCTCAGATGGTCGGGAGGGGTATCGCTCATAGATATTTGCTCAGCTTGCGTTTGAGTTTCGTGACAAAACTGGCGGGCGCTTCGTCCGCCAGGGCAATCGCCGGGGTGGTGGCAATCGTCTTGCCGTCCAGCGTGTAGGTAATCGTTCCCAGCGTTTCGCCCTTGGTGGCGCCGGGTGTCAAATCGGCGGTGTAGGCAATGCTGTGGGTAATCCGCCCGGCGGCATCGCTGGGCAGGGTGAGGGTGATATCCGCCCCTGGGCCAATCGCCACGCTGCCGGTGTTCAGCGCGTCGCTGGCCAGCGTGGCCAGTTGCTGCCCGGCGGTGGCAACTTTCTCGTCGGTGAAGAATTTCTGCCCATAATCGAGCAGCGCCTCGATCGCGGCGGTGCTCGCGGTCCAGGTCGGCCCGCCCATAACCACGGCGATGAGCCGCATGTTGCCGCGCAGGGCGGTGGCGTCGATGCAATGGCCGGAGGCGTCGGTCAGCCCGGTTTTCATCCCGTCCACGGTGGGGTCATGCGCCAGCACCGGGTTCCAGCTCGCCTGCGTTATGTTGTTGTAGGTGTAGCTCTGCTCCTTCGAGATATTCAGGAACTCCGGCTCATCGGCGATGATGTTGCGCGAGAGAATGGCGACATCCATGGCGCTGGTATGCTCAGCCGGGTCGGGCAGCCCGTCCACATTGGTAAAGACCGTATTGGTCATTCCCATCGCGGCGGCGTCCTTGTTCATGATCTGCACGAAGGCGCTCTGCGTGCCGGCAATCTGTTCGGCCAGGGCCACCGCGGCGTCATTGCCGGAGACGATGATCAACCCGTGCAGCAACTGGTCCACCGTGACCGTGCTGGTGGTATCGATAAACATGGTGGAGCCGCCGGCGTGCCACGCATCAACACTGATCGGCACCACCTGGTCGGATTTCAACGAACCGCCGTGCAACGCCTGGAACGCGATATGCGCGGTCATCAGCTTGGTCAGGCTGGCCGGGGCCACCTGCAGGTCGGGCGCCGCCTCGGCCAGAATCGCGCCGGTCGCGGCGTCCATCAGCACATAGGCGGTGGCCTGGGGCAGGGTCGGCGGGGCAGGGGTGTTTTTGTCGGCGGTGGGGCTGTCAGGCACTGGCGCGGGGCCGGTGGGCGCGGCCGTGGCGGTGTCCTTGTTCTTGGCGCTGGGGGCTGCGGCATGCGCGCCGTGATGCGGCGTTTTGGCAAGCGCCGGGGCGGCGGCCATGGCAAGGCTCAGAACCATCAGGGAAATGCCGGTCGATTTCTTCATGCACAGCTCTTTCTTCATGCGGGGCAGACGGGTGGGGGGCTTTCTGCACCGATTTCTTGACAAGCCGCAAGCGCCGGGCTTGATGCGCCAACTCAACCGACAGGCTTAAACATGGCACGGCACGAAAGCAAAACCGGCACGGCGGCAGAATTCTTCAAGACGATCTTCTATGCCGGGCTCATCGCGGTGGGCATTCATACCTTTCTTTATGAACCATTTTTCATCCCATCGGGCAGCATGGTCCCCACTTTGCTGGTCGGCGACTATCTGTTCGTGAACAAATTCGCCTACGGCTATTCGCATTACTCCTTCCCCTTCGCGCCGGATATTTTCTCCGGCCGCATCATGGGCGAGCTGCCGCCGCGCGGCGCCGTCGTCGTCTTCCGCCCGCCCGGCCTGCCGAGTGAGGATTTCATCAAGCGCGTCATCGGCCTGCCGGGTGACACCATCCAGGTCACCAACGGCCAGCTCTACATCAACGGCCAGATCGTGCCGCGCACGCCCGTCGGCACCTATACCGACACCAGCTCCGGCGGCCCGGTGGTGGCGCAGGACTACACAGAGACCCTGCCCAACGGCAAAACCCATGCGATCCTGAAGGAAACGGACGGCGGTTTCGCCAACAACACCCCGCTTTACACCGTCCCCGCCGGTGATCTGTTCATGATGGGCGACAACCGCGACGACTCCGAGGATTCCCGTTTCATGGACGGCCCGGTCGGCTATGTCCCGATGGAGAATGTCATCGGCCCGGCGGGCTATATTTTCTTCTCCATCGACCTGCAGCATCCCTTCGCCGAATTCTGGTACTGGCCCTTTGAAATCCGGTGGGACCGGATGTTCCACAAAATCTCTTGAGCCGGCTGGACCATGCCCAGACGCTGCTGGGGCACCGCTTCACCCGGCCAGAGCTGCTGGCCGAGGCGCTGACGCACCGCTCCGCCGCCGGCGCCAAGGGGGTTGGCTCCAATGAGCGGTTGGAGTTCATCGGCGACCGTGTGCTGGGGCTGATTGTGGCGGAATGGCTGATCGAGCGCTTCCCCAACGAGCAGGAGGGCAAGCTAGGCCCGCGCATGGCGGCCCTTGTCTCCAAGCCGGCGCTGGCTGAAATCGCGCAAAATTACGGTCTGGCGCCGCTGCTCAACGTCGCGGCGGGCGAATCCAAGCGCGGTGTGCGCAACCAGGCCACCGTGCTGGCCGACGCGCTGGAGGCGGTCATCGGCGCCTTGTATCTTGATGCCGGATTGGACGCATCACGTAATTTTATCCGCCGCGTTATGGGTGATGTGGTGGACAAACAGTTCATTCCGCCGAAAGATCCAAAAACGGCCTTGCAGGAATGGGTGCTCAAGCGGGCCTTGCCGCTGCCGGTCTATGAGGTGGTGGAAATGTCCGGCCCTTCGCACGCGCCGCATTTTGTTATCAAAGTAAGCGTGGGCGACGCGGCGGGACGAGGCGAGGCAGGCTCCAAACGCGCCGCGGAGCAGGCGGCGGCGCAGGCGTTATTGGGAGTTTTACCGGAATGACGACAAGTAAATGCGGCTTCATCGCGCTCATCGGCGCGCCGAACGCGGGAAAATCCACCCTGCTCAACCGGCTGACCGGCGCCAAACTCTCGATCGTGACGCCCAAGGCCCAGACCACCCGCGCCCGCGTGCTGGGCATTTTGCCGCGCGGCGAGGCGCAGATTTTGTTCGTTGACACGCCAGGCATCTTCGCCCCCAAGCGAAGGCTGGACCGCGCGATGGTCGCCGCCGCCTGGGATGGCGCCACCGAGGCTGATTATGTGCTCCTGCTGGTGGACGCCAAACAGGGGCTTACCAATGCGGTGCGCGAAATTGTGAGCCAGATCGCCGCCACGGGGCGCAAACTCTCCCTGGTTCTCAATAAGGTCGACCTTATTGACCGCCACAAGCTCCTGCCGCTCACGCAGGACCTCGCCGCCCTGGCCGATTTCGAACAGGTCTTCATGATCTCGGCCGCCACCGGCGACGGGCTTGAGGTGCTGCTGGATTTCTGCGTCGCCAAACTCCCCGAAGGCCCGCATCTCTACCCCGGCGACGAGCTGACCGACCTGCCGGACCGCCTGCTCGCGGCCGAGATTGTGCGCGAGCAGATCTTCCTGCAAACCCGCGACGAAGTACCCTACGGCACCACGGTCGAGACCGAGAGCTTCAAGGTGCAGAAATCGGGCGTGCGGATCGACGCGGTGATCTACGTCACCAAGGCCAGTCACAAGGCCATCCTCATCGGCGCCAAGGGCGCACGGATCAAGGAGATCGGCATGCGCGCCCGCAAGGAGCTGACCAAAGTGCTGGAGACCAAGGTAGACCTCTTCCTGCGCGTGAATGAGCGCCCCGGCTGGGACGAAGAAGCCGCCCGCATCCGCGCCACGGGGCTGAATGACCCGAAGGTCTGAACAACTCCTGTTCCGCTGGGCGCCCAGCTTGGCGGGGGCAGGGCTCTACCTGCTCTTCGCGGGGCTTTGGCTATATGCGCCCCAGGCTTATAGTCGGCTGCTTTTAGTCACCGGCGCCGCGCCGCTGGAGGCGCATCCATTCGGCGACTTCGCCGCCATCCTCCAGGCCGGGGCATGCTGGCGGGAGGGGGTGAATGTCTATGCTCCCAGTGTCTGTATGCATGGCGGTGTTTATAATTACTCACCATTTTTGCTGCGCGCGGCTTATTTGCCGATAGGTTTGCAAGATCAGATGCCGGGCGGCATCATACTGGGCGTATTGTTCCTGGCGGCTCTCGCCTGGCTGCCCCCTGCTCAGTCTCGCGCCGAACTCTTGACCCGCATTTGCGCCACCTGCTCTGAAACGGTTATTTTCGCGCTTGAGCGAGCGAATTTTGATGTTGTAATCTTTTTGTTGGTAATGCTGAGCGTCATGTTGCTGCTCACAAATCGTTGGGCGGCTCTCGCGGGCTATGTGGTGTTGCTGTTCGCCGCCGCCATGAAGTTTTATCCCGCGGCCCTGCTGGCGCTTGTGCTGCGCGAACGGCGCCGGCAGATTTTCATCGTCTCGGCCGCCATTTTTGTCTGCGCCGTTGGCTATATGCTGGCTTTCTCAAGGGGGACAGCCGCAGCAATTAGCATCCTGCCGGGTGGAATGAGCTTCCGCGGTGTATTTGGCGCGCTCAATTTACCATTTGGTCTGGTCCTGGTGCATTTTTTGCCGGTTTTTACGCTGCACCCGAATTTAGCACAGTATCTAAGCGTGGTGGATCGGCCTTATGCACTGGCGTATAAAACATTGGCCACCGGTATCCTAGCATTTGCAGCCATCATCGCGGCCGGCATGGCCGCACCCCGCTACACGCAAACATTCAAAAACCTTGGTCAAAAGCAGAGCCTCTTGCTACTGGCCGGAGCGATTACAATTACATTTTGTTTTTTTATAGCACAGAATATCACTTACCGCGCCATATTTATGCTGCTGACCCTGCCTGGATTATGGGAAATGGCCAACCAATCAGGGGACTTCGCGCGCCACAGGATATTGCTGCTGATCTGCGCAATCCTCTTTCTGTTATGGGTGGATTTCTTTGGCGATCTCGTTGGCGTGAGTGCGATCTTTCTGCTTAAGCCATCGCAACAGGCCTATCCAGAATTTGCATTTTGGTTGTTTGCGCAATGTGTCTGGTGGTGGGTGGTTGTGCAATTTTGTGCAATTATTTGCTGTTTTTTTCGTGATTCAGCCGTCAGGGTGTAACCAAATGGATGAAAGCCAGACTGCAGCAATGCTTGTGCCTGAAGCGATTTACCGCAGGTTTTTTACCCGCTTTGGCGTAAGCTTCGTAGCGATGCTGCTATACTCTGCATTTATTGTATTTAGATTTTATGTCCCTGATTTATATGATTTTTTTCTGGGTGCGACCGATGTCACCCGCAAAAGTCAGTTGTTTGATGATTTGCACTCAATTTTGCTGGCCGGTGCCTGCTGGCGCCATGGGGTGAATGTTTATATCCCGAACGCATGCATGGGGGGCGGTAACTATAATTATTCGCCATTGCTGTTGAGGGCGGCACTACTCGGAGCTGGACCGGCTGAGTTGGATGTAATCGCGATTATCTCGGGACTTTTGTTTTGCTTGTCTCTTTCGATTTTGCCACCAGTGGAATCTGTGGTGGAGTTTGTGCTTCGTATCGTTGCGGTTTGTTCCGGCGCCGTCCTGCTTGCGCTTTCGACGGCAAATTTTGATATTGATATTTTTGTAATGACGCTGATTGGAATCGCTTTTGTTCTAGCCAATCGGATGTTTTCACTCGCGGGATACGGCTTTTTTTTAATTGGAGCCGCATTGAAATTTTATCCGGTGATATTGCTCGCTTGTATTGTGCGAGAACGCTGGCAACGCATTTTCATGGTGATAACCGTTTCCGCTTTGCTGGTGGGTATTTATTGGGTGCATTTTTCGGCAACCACGGTTGTGGCGGTTACGCATCTTCCCAAGGGGTTGCCATTTGACTTTTGGTTTGGCTCAGAGGATTTGGCTTATGGCCTGCTCGTGCTGCACTACCTCCCCGTCTTAACCATGCATCCCACATTAGCGCAATATGACATTGCGGTGGCCCGCCCCGTTACCGGACCGTTTATTGCTTTGACAACAGAAGCACTTATTGTTGTGGCACTCTTTATTGTCATCATCATCTCTCCCCGATATGCCAAGGCGTTGGCCAGGCTAGACCCTCAACGCGGTTTGTTTTTCTTTGCGGGGGCAATGATTGTGTCGTTTTGTTTTTTTGCGACACAAAATGTGGATTATCGAGCAATATTTCTATTGCTTGCCTTGCCGGGACTTTGGACAATGGGAAATTGGTTCAAGGGCAATGGAGATCGTAGCATGCAGATATTGCTTGTGTCCGTTGTGTTGTTGCTGTGGGAGGCATATCTTCGTAACTTTATAGGGTTTCTTGGCGGCGTGGTTGTGGGGGCGCCACGTGCAGTGTATGTCGAAATCATTTTTTTTCTGTGCCGGGAGGTGTTGTGGTGGTGGGTCGCCATTCAGCTTGCGGCCTGCGTGCTGTGTTTTTTGCGTCAATCGATCGGACTTTTAGCGATTAGAAGCAATCTTTTTGCAAGAAAACAATAAGCGGCGCCAAAATACGTTTTTTAAGCGATCATTTGATAGGGAAGTAGGCCTCATATGTTCTGGCTCATCATTCTGGTCGAATTGGTTGTGGTTATCATCGACACCAGAATTTTTAGTGGTCAGTTCGGAATAACGGGATTTACCCTGCCGCCGGATATGCAATGTTTCTGGGCCAATGGCGCGTTAGCTTTGCATCCCGGCATGGTTGCAAGCGCCATAGCTGCGCGAATCTGCCCCTTTATGTACCCTCCTCCGTTTTTGATGCTTGCGGCCCCGTTGTCCTGGCTGCATCCGCTTGCGGCCTTTGCCGCGTGGACAAGCCTGACAGCCCTCAGTCTTGTTCTGGCGGGCCGGGCCTTAAGCCTGCCCTGGCGCGTTATTGGCATCGGCGTTCTGTCGCCACCTGGTCTGCTTTGCGCCACGGTCGGACAGACCGGAATGATTGTTTCAGCGTTGCTGCTCATTGGTTTAGGGCTGGCCGATACCAGCCCGCTGCTGGCGGGCATTGCGGCGGGTTGTTTGGTTATTAAACCACAGTTTGCAATTTTATTTCCGATTTTTTTTCTCGCGTCGCGGAATTGGCGCGCTTTGGGTGCCTCGGCGGCAAGCGCCATTATTGGCTGTTTGGTGTCTCTGTTGTTCTTTGGCCCTGGTGTCTGGCAACAATTTTTTCATAACCAGATTGGCTTGGCCGGAGCAGTCCTGGCCCGCCCCTGGCCACAACCGTTTCAGCATATCATGATCTCCAGCTTCATCTTGCTACGCAGTCTCGGCGCCGGGTTGCCCATGGCCTACGCCGTGCAATTTGCCGTAACCGCCGGCGCCGTTTTTGTTGCCTGGATGTTGTGGTCCTCTCGCATATGGCGCATGGCCCCTCTGGGGCGTCTGGTTGCTTCTCTTCTCCTGGTTATGCTGGCAACACCCTATGCTTATGTTTATGATTTGCCTGCGCTGGCCTTGGCATTAACCGGCTACGCGTTACAGGAAAAGCCGTTTACCTTATTACCGCTCGCGATATTTTTTCTGGTTACGGGCTTATACTTCTGGCTGGCCGCGTTCGGGTGGCCCCCGGCCGGAGCCTTTTTTCTGTTGCTGTTACTAGTTTTTGTTTTGTCACACCCTATAAAAATTCAAGGTGCTACTGATCTGAAGTGGGGCATTCCCCATGCCTGACCCTGTCTGGAAAAATGCATGGAAATGGCACATTTTCGCTCTGGCGCTCTACACTGCGCTCGCAGCTGTCTTCATCGGCCTGGGCGCCTCCATCACAAAAACCATTTACGGGCATAGCAATGACCCATTCATTTTTATCTGGTTTTTCAGCTGGTGGCCCTGGGCGCTGGCGCATCATCTCAATCCGTTTTTCACGCAGTTGATATGGCAGCCCACCGGCCTCAATCTTGCCTGGACCACCAATGTGCCCTTTCTCGCCTTGCTGGCGGCGCCCCTGACATTCCTTTCCGGCCCGGTATTCGCCTATAATGTTCTCACTCTCGCCGCTCCCGCCCTCGCCGCCTGGGCGGCTTATTTTCTCTGCCTATATGTCAGTCGTGTTCCCGGCGCCGCCCTGCTCGGTGGCTATTTATTCGGCTTTTCCAGCTACCAGATGGCCCATACCGGCTTACACCTCAACCTTACCTTCACAGCGCTTATCCCCTGCCTGCTGTTGCTCGCCCTGCTCCGGCTGGACGGCCGCATTTCCCGCTGGCCGGCCATCCTCGGCGCAGCCTTCCTGGTGGCCGGTCAGTTCGCCATTTCGGCTGAATTATTGGCCACCACCCTGATGTTCGGTGCCATTACCTGGGCGCTGGCATACTGGCATTTCCCGGTGCGGCGTTTGCCCCTCCAGCATCTGGCGGGTGAAGGCGTTCTCGCCGGGCTGTTCGCGGCGATGCTCGTATCGCCGCTCCTATGGGGCATGTTCAGCCGCCCGCGGGGTATCCAACTGCCCCCGCACTGGCCGTTGGTCTTCGTCACAGACCCACTCAATCTCATAGTCCCCACCATTGTCACCGCGCTCGGCGGGAGTTGGGCGCTGCCGCTTACCCGTCATTTCTCAGGCTTGCTTGACGAACAGGGCGCCTATCTCGGCCTGCCGCTGCTGTTCATCCTCTGGGGTTATTGCCGCGCGCATTCGCGTTTTTTTGGTCTGCTGCTGGGCGTCATCATTTTGCTCAGCTGCGGTCCCCAGCTCCGGCTCGCTGGGGTTGTCACCCATATTCCGCTGCCCTGGGCTTTGCTGCGGCACCTGCCGTTCATCGGCATGGCGCTGCCGGCCCGCTTCATGCTCTACGCCTCCCTGGCCGGCGCGCTCATCGCGGCGCTCTGGATCGCCGAATCCCCTTCCGGCCAGCCCCGGCGTTTGCGCCTTCTCGCCGGGCTGCTCGCCAGTGTGATTCTACTTCCCGCCCCGCATGGCGGCCAGCCGGTTCCCAGTTCAAGCTTCTTTGCCCCTGGGCATGTCCAGGGGGCGCTGGGCAACAACAAGCGCCTGTTAATCCTACCCTTTGGCATCATGGGGCCCTCCTCCTTCTGGCAGCAGGAAAGCCGTTTCAGCTTCGCACAAACCGGCGGTTATCTGGGCTTCCCACCCGCCGCCATTCAATCCGACAAGCCCATCCTGTGGTTCTATTTCGGGCTGGACTACCCCGGGTTCACGCCTGATTTCATCCGTTTCTGCCAATCCACCCATACGGATTTCGTGGTTGCCGGCCCCGGCACCAGCGCCCACGCCATGGCGCAGATGCAGGCACTTGACTGGCGCGCGCAAAAAATCGACGACGTAACCGTGTTCACCGTACCCGCGCCATGACCGATCTGATCTCCCTCGTCGTCCCGTTTTATAATGAGGCCGAGGCGATCCCGTATTTTTGCGCCACGCTGCTGCCCGCGCTGGAAGCCATTGCCGGAACGGACTGGGAAATCATCTGCGTCGACGATGGCAGTACCGACACCACCCTGTTGCAGCTCGTCGCGCTGTCCCAGGCCGACCCTCGCTTCCGCGTCATCGAATTCTCGCGCAATTTCGGCAAGGAGGCCGCGCTGACAGCGGGGATTGACGCAGCCCGGGGGGCGGCGGTCATCCCCATTGATGCCGATCTGCAAGACCCCCCGGAGCTGATCGCCCAGATGCTTGCCGCCTGGCGGGCAGGGGCCGAGGTCGTGCTGGCGCGCCGCACCGACCGCGCCAGCGATGGCATGCTCAAGCGCAAGACCGCCGCCTGGTTCTACCGTTTGCACAACCACATGTCGCACACGAAAATTCCCGAAAATGTGGGGGATTTCCGGCTTATGGACCGCGTGGTGGTCAACGCGTTAAAACAACTGCCCGAGCGCCAGCGCTTCATGAAGGGCCTGTTCGCCTGGGTCGGCTTCCGCACCGTCACAATCGACTACGCCCGTCCCCCGCGCGCTGCCGGGGCCACCAAATTCTCCGGTTTCGCGCTGTGGAATTTTGCCCTGGAGGGTTTCACCAGCTTCTCCACCGCGCCGCTGAAAATCTGGACATATCTCGGCGCGCTCACCGCGCTGGGCACTGTCCTCTATGCGCTCTACATCGTCATCTACACAGTGGTATTCGGCAACAAAGTTCCAGGCTATGCCTCGCTCTTCGTTGCCATCACCTTTTTTGGCAGCGTGCAGCTCATCAGCATCGGCCTGCTCGGTGAGTACATCGGCCGCATCTATGTTGAGACCAAACAGCGGCCGAGCTACCTCATCCGCAAAACCCATGGGCGTTTTGATGGAACCTGAAGCCTATCTCGACATGGCGGCGGTCGAGGCGCGGCACTGGTGGTTCGCTGGGCGGCGGCGCATCCTGGCTGCGCTCATCGGCAGCCTGAAGCTCCCCGCCGATGCGCGAATCCTTGAACTCGGCTCAGGCACCGGCGGCAATTTCGCGTTGCTGACTCAATTTGGCAGCGTCACCGCGGTTGAGATGAACGAGACCGCGCGCGAGATTTCCAAGGCCAGGGGAGGGGAGGCGGCCGTCCACCACGGCATGCTGCCTGGCAACCTGCCGTTCGAAGGCCATGAATTCGATCTCGTATGCCTGTTAGATGTGCTGGAGCATGTCGAGGCGGACGAAGCGGCCTTGCGTGAAATCCGTGGCCTGCTGGCGCCGGGGGGGCGCGCGCTCATCACTGTCCCGGCGCATCCCTCGCTGTTTGGCCCGCATGACATCGCCCTGCACCACAAGCGCCGCTACACCAGCGCAGAACTGGCGGCCAAGCTGCGCGCCGCCGGCCTGCAGGTGCAAAAACTCAGCTTCATGAACATGGCCCTGGCCCCGCTCGCCTTTGCGCTGCGCTGGCTGGACCGGCTGCGCGGTGCGAAGCAGGCCAGCGGCGCCAGCATTCCGCCCGGGGGGGTGAACACCTTGTTCACCTGGATGTTCGGCGCCGAGGCCTGGGTTTTGCCGCGGGCCAATCTCCCCTTCGGCCTCTCGCTCCTGGCCGTGGTCAGCGCCGCCGAATAAAGCTATGTTGCGTGCAGATTGAAGGAGAGCGGACATATGCGCATGAGCGTGATTCAAATGTCCCCTGGGGCGGACAAGGCGCAGAACATCGCCCAGGCCCGCGCCCTCATTGAGGGCGCGATCGCGGCGGACAAGCCGGACCTCATCGCCCTGCCGGAAATGTGGGCCTGTCTGGGCGGCAGCCGCGAGCAGAAATTCGCCGCCGCCGAGACGCTGCCCGCCTCCGGTGAAATGGGCGGCCCCGCCTACGAGTTTCTGCGCCAGATGGCCGAGACCAACGGCATCCATATTCACGGCGGCTCCATCGGCGAGCTTGCGGGTGACCGGCTTTATAACACCAGCCTGGTGTTCAGCCCCGTCGGCGTTGAGCTCGCCCGCTACCGCAAAATCCATTTGTTTGACATCACCACGCCCGACGGCCAGGGCTACCGTGAAAGTGCAACCTACGGCGCCGGGGAGGATGTGGTCACCTGCCACGCCGGCGGCACGCATATCGGCCTCGCCATCTGCTACGATCTGCGCTTCCCCGAGCTTTTCCTCGCCCTGCGCCGCAAAAACGTCGACCTTATCGTGCTGCCCGCCGCCTTCACCCTGCAAACCGGCAAGGACCATTGGGAGGTGTTGCTGCGCGCCCGCGCGATCGAGACCCAATGCTGGCTGGCCGCCCCCGCCTGCACCGGCATCCACCATGATGCCGACGGCGAGGCCCGCGTCACCTACGGTCATTCGATGATTGTCGACCCCTGGGGCCATGTCGTCGCCAAAGCCTCTGACGGCATCGGCTGGGCCACCGCCCGTATTGATAAAGCCTTCACCGCCCGCGTTCGCGCCAACATGCCGGTGCTTGAACACCGGAAGCTGGCATGAGCGCGCATGGGACCGGCGGAGCGGCCGCGCACCATACGCCATGAAAATTGCCTTCATCGCGGCCCGCACGGAAATCGCCTCGGCAGCCCAGGCGCGCCTCACCGCCAGCTACGGCAATTGCGATGCGCGTGAGTCAGATGTCATCGTCGCGCTGGGCGGTGACGGCCTCATGCTCGAATGCCTGCATAAAGTGCTGGGCACCAGCCAACCCGTTTACGGCATGAATTGCGGCTCCGTCGGCTTCATGATGAATGAATTTCATGAGCCGGGGCTGCTGGAGCGTATTGCCCGCGCGCACCCCAGCGTTCTGCACCCGCTGCGCATGCACGCCATCACCGCCTCGGGCGTGGTGGAGGAGGCGATGGCGCTCAACGAAGTCTCCTTGCTCCGCCAACTCCGCCAGGCCGCCAAAATCCGCATCCATGTTGACCATACCGTGCGCCTGGAGGAACTGATCTGCGACGGCGTGCTCATCTCCACCCCCGCCGGCTCCACCGCCTACAACCTCTCCGCCCATGGCCCGATCATTCCGCTCAGCGCCAACCTCCTGCCGCTCACCCCCATCTCCGCCTTCCGCCCCCGCCGCTGGCGCGGCGCCCTGCTGCCCTCCACGGTGGACGTGTTGTTCGAAATCCTGGAACCCGACAAACGCCCCGTCGCCGCGGTGGCGGATTTCACCGAGGTCCGCAACGTCGTCTCCGTCGCGGTGAGCGAAGACCGCAGCATCGGCGCCACGGTGCTTTTTGATCCCGACCGCGCGCTGTCGGAGCGAATCATCACCGAACAATTCACCGTCTAGGTATTTCTCGCAAGGCGGCTTACGTTTGCGGCTCGCCTGGATGAGCGAACCTCAGACGATCGCCCTAATCCGCGACAAATCTGGTTGTCACGCCGCCGGGCGTAATGGTGTCCACCTCATCTCCCTGTCCATCCAATCGCGGCGTTACCACCACGACCGTACCGTTGATCTGCGAAATCTCCCGGTTCTCGCTGCATGAGCCAAAAGGCTTGGAGAGTATTGCGGTGTCATTCAGGATCAGCGCCCGGAATTTAAGCGGGCAACCGCTGCCCGGCGCGGCCTGCGCGATCAACACAACGCCATAGCTTTCCCCGGAGCCGCTGCTGGAACTCGAGGAGACAAAATTGCCCGAAGCATCGGAGGATACAAAGCTGGAGGTCGACCCACCCGCGCCAAAAGCATAGGTCCCCGCCACCGATACGGATTGATCGCCGGTGTCATGAAGGACGACGCGGCCATCGGCTATGAGCGTAAAATTCCCGCTCTCGCCGCTCAGCGCAAAGCGATGACCATTGATACGCCCGGAGGTCTCGCCATACGCCACACCCGCCATGAGCATGGCGACGATAAAAACCATGAATTTTGACATTTTATGCCTACGTTCGCTGTGGCCTCAAAACGTCTTATAGCGCCAAACCTTCCACTTTATTTTATAAAGATTTGTTTAGATCAATCGCGCCGCGCCCGATCACCCCGTCATGCCAGCGAATCACCTCGTCATGCCGCGAATCACCCCGTCATGCCAGCGCAAGCTGGCATCCCGGCCCCTCACGCCACAGGCGTTTGCGCAAACGCCAGCTCGTGCCGCGCGCGCCATTCCGGCGTCACATAATTCACGATCAGCGACCGCCTGACCCCGGTGATCCTGCGCTTGCGGAACCCGTGCCAGGTATCCTTGCCCGGCACAAAAATCAGCCCGGCATTCGGGTGAAACGGCGCGGTGCCCACATATTCGCCGGGCGCGGCATAAACATCGGTGCCCCATTCCTCATCAGCGGGCGGTTCATTCAGATACACCAGCATGGTGAAAAACTTCGCGCCAATGTCTGTATGCGGCTCCAGCCAAAAGCCATCCGTATCCAGGCAATACTCAATCCGCAGCGAGCTTCCGCCCAGCTCCACGCCGCACACCTGCTCCAGCCGCCCTGTCACCTCCGGGCTTTGCAGCGCCTGCGCCAGCGCCGCGCACACCGGGTAGCGCGCCTGTTCCTCAACGCCAAAAAACAGCCGCGTGCTGTTATGCGTCTCGCGCCGGCCCAGCGTATCCTCAATTTGCGGCGGCGCCATCGGCAATGCCGCCACCGCGCCGCACATGCCCTCCGGCAGCACATCCTTCAGCAGCCAATGCCGGTAGGGCACCTCCTCGCGGCGGCTGGCGCCCAAACTCTCCAGAAACCGCGCCGCGGTGGCCGCCGCGTCAGACATAATTGAGCACTTTCTTTGCCTGCGCCGAGATTTTATGCCGCATGATCTCGCGTTGCGCGGCAAAGCCGTTGGCCATCCAGTTGATCATCACATAGCGCCGCACCCCCACATAAGGCTCATGCCCATGGAAGGATTTGTCCGACCGGCGGAACGCCACCAGCGTGCCCATGTCGGGCGGCACCTCGGCGATGATGTCGTTCAGATCATCGGGTCCGCGCAGCAGCCGCAGCCGCCCCCCGTCGGCTTCCCAATCCTCGTTGAAATATAGCAGCGCGGTCACCAGCTTGGCCTCGCTATCGGTATGGATCCGCCCGTCCTTCTCCTGGCAGCGCCCGCGCAGCGTCACCATGGTCGGCTGGCCGATCAGGTCCAGGCCGAATTTCTCGCCAAAAGCCTTCGCCACCGCAGGGCTGGTCAGCTCCTCGATCAGCGCCCGGAAGTTCGGGCCGAACTGCGTGGCCTCCACCGGCAGCAGCCCCGGATACGCGATATCGGGGAAATCGCGCATAATTTCGGGCGCGGCCTCATGGCGTATGAAATTTTTCGCCACCAGATATTTAAATGGTTCGTTCGTCAGCGCGGCCGCGCGAAAAGCCTCAAGATCAAGCAGTGCCATATTGTTACCACCGGGGTTGTATCCCGCCCCGGATAGCAAATCGCCCGCCCCGCGCAATTGATGTGGATCAAGCCCGCCCCACCCCCGCCTGTTCGGCGGATATTAACGTATGCGCGTCATAACGGGGCATCCAACAATATGCGGAAGGCCAACTTACATGTTGCAGCAGGAGATGACCGCCGATTCAGGCACGAGCGACGAAGCGGCCTTGCCCGAGCGGCGCGGCGGCTCGCGCCGGCCGGTCATCAGAAGTGCCAAAATATTTACCGGCGTCAACGGCGGAGACTGTGTGTTCAACTGCCTGATTCTCGACCAATCAACCGCCGGCGTCCTGGTTGACATGGGGACTCTGGCCGATCTGCCGGATGAGGTCACGCTGCAAATGGGCGGCGGCGCCAGCTATCTGGCCCGGCGCTGCTGGGCGGCGGGGACCAAGGCGGGGCTGGAATTCATCGGCGGCCAGATCATCACCGAGGAGACCTCCCAGCGCATGGCCCGCATCGCCGATGTGCTGCAACGCCAGGGGGTCGCAGCCGCGGTCGCCACATTGCGGACCGCGCGTTTTCTTGACCATCAGGAGCTGCGCAACATCGCCGAGGCCGCCGAGGCCGCCGTGCAACAGCTGGAAGCCGTGCTGACCGGCCAGAAATCCCTCTGATCAGGAGCCTATCTGAGCTTGTAAACCACAACCCCCGGATAGGTCCGCCACAGCCGGTAGCGCGCGGCAAGCGCCTGTTGCAGTTGCGCATACACCGCCGGGTTCACCACCGCCGGGTTGGCGGGCGCGGGGGCGCGGCAGACGATGAATTGCGGATTCCCGGCCAAAATCCGCGCCACCTCCGCCCCGGCATCCACCCCCGCCACTCGCGGCAGGCTGCGCCCCACCAGTTCTGAGGGCAGCACATAGCGCGTCGGCGGCGTCTGCCCGCTCAGCGCGTAGAGAATCGGCTGCGAATCAAACACATACAGGCTCGCCGGGTGTTGTGCCGCCAGATCAGCCCCCACCTGCGCGATCACATCCGGCACCATGGCGTCATGCAAGGCAATCTTCGCCGCCCAGGCGGGCAGCGCCAGCGCGGCTACCACAAACCCCGCCCGCACCACCCGCCCGCGCGGCAACAGGCTGAACCAAAACCCCAGGCTCACGCACAACACCGGCAGAACCTGCAAAAAATAATGGTCATAGAACGATTTCGCCACCGCCACCCCGGCCAGCCCAGCCAGCAGCCAGGCCGCCAGAAACCGCGCCTCACGCCGCCAGATGGCCAGCGGCAACATGGCAAACCCCGCCAGATATAGTGGCCCCCAGCGCCAAAGCTCGGTGCGCAGCGCATAATCCAGCGCCCCCGCGCTGAGCGGCACATCCACCCGGCGGAAGTTGGAAGCGATAGAACAATCCCACCACAACCCCAGCCGCCCCGCCGCCGCGTAGAGTGCCACCACCGCCAGCAGCGGCAGCGCCGCCCCCAAAATCACGCCAACCCCCGCCCCAATCCGCCGTTGGCGCAGCATGAACAACAAAAACACCACCGGCGCCTCGAACACCGCGACATATTTCACCATGAACGCCGCCCCCAGCAGCGCCCCCACCAGCCAGCCCGGCCGCCCCGCCAGCACCGCCCAAACCGAAAGCGCCGTGAACGCCGCCATGAACAGCTCGGTATTCGCCGAAAGCCCATCATTGCTCAGCGCGCACAGCACCAGCGCGCCACCGGCCACCCAGGCCGCCGCGCGGTCCCGGGCAAGCTGTTCGGTGATTTTGAACACGCTGAAGCCCAGCAGGCTCACACAGGCCACGCTGGCCAGGCGCATCGCCAGCACCTGGCCGCCGAACACCGCCTGAAAAGCCGCGAAAATAACGTAGATGCCGAGCGGCTTGTTGTCCCAGATGGTGGTGTAGGGCAGGTGGCCATGCAGCCACGCCCGCGCCATCAAAAAATACAGGCTCTCATCCCAGTCCAGCACCGAGCGGCCAAGCACCGGCACCCGGCTGGCCAGCGTGGCCATGGTGAGCAGCAGCGCCACGGCGGCGGCGGGCAGGGGAGCACGTTTCACCCCATGGTGATTGCAGCCGGCCCCGGCTTTGTCCATGATTACCCCATGCAGACGATGAGGGATTCATGAAAATTTTAGCGTATACCATGGCGGCGGTGCTTCTGGCGGCGGGCGCCGCGCGCGCGCAGAGCGACGATCCCACCGGCCCGCAGCCCAAACTGCCCACCGAATCTCTCACCATCATCGGGGCGGATGGCAAGCAGCATGTCTTCACGGTTGAGCTACCCGTCACCCAGCAACAGCAGGACACGGGCGAGATGTTCCGCACCTCCATCCCCGCCGGTTCCGGCATGCTCTTCATGTGGCCACAGCCCGAAACCCAGGCAATGTGGATGAAAAACTGCCCCGTGCCGGAGGACATGGTCTTCATCGGCGCTGACGGCATTATCAAATCCATCGCCGAGATGACCGTCCCCTACAGCCTCACCCCCATCTCCCCGGGTGTGCCGGTGCTGGCCACGCTGGAGCTGCAAGGCGGCATCACCGCGGCGCTGAATATCAATGTTGGCGATAGGGTCATTGCCAAGCAGTTTGGCGGCGGCTAAGCCAGCCCCGCAACCGTGACGCCCGGGGCTTTAACCGGGCTTTATTGGTGGCGGGACTATGGTTCGGGGCGTGGCGCAGCCTGGTAGCGCGCTTGTTTTGGGTACAAGAGGCCCCCGGTTCGAATCCGGGCGCCCCGACCAGTTGTTTTGGTTCAAGTTGTTTGGGTTCAAGTTTAAGCAGGAGCTAAGGTTTCATGCGGGCACGTATCTTCCTTCCCCCCAAATCCGCCATGCAGTCCGGCACCGCCAAGACTCACCGCTGGATGCTGGAATATGAACCCGAGACCGCCAAAATCCGCGACCCGCTGATGGGCTGGACCGGCTCGGACGATATGCGCAGCCAGATTCGCCTCAGCTTCGCCACCCGCGAGGAGGCCATCGCCTACGCCAAGGCAAACGAAATCCCCTACGACCTGGAAATCCCCACCCCCCGGGTCCGCAAGCCAAAGCTCTACGCCGATAATTTCCGCGCTGACCGCAAGGAAAACTGGACGCATTGAAAGCGGCGGTTTACCACACGCCGGCACGCGCCCTTAGCTCAGCTGGATAGAGCACGAGACTTCTAATCTTGAGGCCGATGGTTCGACTCCATCAGGGCGCGCCAAAATACAATTCCTCGTATGGCCGGGCCAACGCCCCGGCCACCCCATGGCTCATGAGCCGCACAACCCACTCCCAGGCGGGCGGGTGACACACCCTCCTCCCGCCATATGCCAGATATTAACCCGCCAGACCGCCTGGCCTATCCGGCTTTAACTTCAATCTTCTTGCTGTTGCTTTGCGCGGCAGGGGTTTTGGGCAGCGTAACGGTTAGTACACCCTTGGCGATATGCGCCGAGATCTTGTCGCGGTCCACGCCATCGGGCAAATACAAGCTCCGCGCGAAAGCGCCGTATGAACGCTCCGAGAGGTAGTAATTCTTCTCCTTCCGCTCGGTTTCCTGCTGCTTCTCTCCTTTAATGTTGAGGATCGAGCCGTCGACGGACACATCTACATCTTTGTCTTCCAGTCCGGGCAGTTCCGCGGTGATCGTATAGGCGCTGCCGTCTTCGATAACGTCCATCGAGGGCGCCAAAGTGCCCGTGGAGGAGAAGAACGGCGCGAAAACCCCTGTGTCCGCGCTTGGAAAAAACGAAAACCTGCCGAAACCGGGCGAAAAACGATCGAATAGATGATCGACCTCGTTCCGCAAAGCCGTCCACACATCCGTGCGGCCAGATTTTGCCGCCTCGGTGGATTTCTTTACCTCGACTTGCTTGTTAGCCATGATCATTCCTCCATTCCATGAAATAAAAATCAGAAATCACGACACTTTCCAGCGGGCGCGCAAAGCGCAACGCCGCCACCACACCTGACTGATTTGAACACTTAAAGGAAAAATCCACGGACATTCGTTCCGCCGGACCCCGTTCATGCGGGGGGTAATTAGCAGCCGCCTTTAGCCGTTGCATTGATTTCGATCAAATCATCGAGAGCAGGCGGCTAATCAAGCCGAATCACCCTGTAAATACCGCGCCGCAGCATGAAAATTTCTTCCTGCATGTTCGTTGCGGTGATATGAATTATTTTCGCATGATTTCGTTTTTTTATGATCGATATCAATGCCAAATGTATTTTTTTATTAAAATATAAAACCACGAGGAGATTAACGAGAGCAACGAAACAAGGAGGCCAATCGTGAGCCAGTCTTTTTCCAGTCAGACTTTTCCCAAATCGAGTCAGGGAGCGGAAAACGCTGCCAGCCAGCCAGAAAGCCGGAAACTCGGGGTCATTTTGCTCAGCGGCGTTGTCGTTGGTTCGATGATCGGCGGCGGCGCATTCAACCTCCCCGCGAACATGGCCAGCGGCGCCGGGTTGGTGGCCATTGGCATCGCCTGGATTATCACATTTGCCGGAATGTATTTTCTTTCTAACAGCTTCCGGATTTTGGCTGACCAGCGCCCAGATCTGAAGGCCGGCATCTACTCCTATGCGCAAGCCGGATTCGGCCCCTTCGCCGGCTTCCAAATGGCGTGGGGTTACTGGCTCAGCTCGGTATCCGGCAATGTCGCCTTTGCCGTTCTGGTCATGCAAATTCTCGGTTATTTTTTTCCTGTGTTCGGAAATGGCCAGAACTGGCCTTCCATTATCGGCGCATCGGCGCTGATCTGGGTCATGTGCGCGATCGTGCTCTCGGGTGTAAAACGCACGGCCATGCTCAATGTGATGGCAAGTTTCCTTAACATCATCACGATCAGTTTCGCATTGCTGGTCATGGCATTCTACGCAACCGGGGGGCATTTCAGCTTTGACATCTGGGGGCAGCAGAATCATCTCGGCAGCCTGTTCACGCAGGTTAAAAGCACCATGCTGGTCACACTCTGGGTATTTATCGGCATCGAGGCCGCGGTTGTGGTCTCCGACCGTGCGCGCAAAATGTCTGATGTCGGGCCAGCGACGTTTATCGGCCTGGGGGTTTGCACATTGCTCTATGCGATGTTGTCCATCCTCCCCTTCGGCATCCTGCATCAGGGCGATCTTGCCGGGTTGGCCAATCCCTCCGCGGCCTATGTGCTCGCCGCCGCCGTGGGCAAATGGGGCGCGGTGTTCGTAAACATGGCGCTGCTGGTCTCCGTGCTCAGCTGCTGGCTCGCCTGGACCATTCTGATCGCGGAACTGCCGCATGAAGGCGCCAAAGGTGGCGTATTCCCAAAATTTCTGGCACGTGAAAATCATTTTCACGCGGCGGCGCCCTCGCTGGTTATTTCAAGCCTGATGATGCAGGCAACGTTATTCATCGTTCTGTTCGCGCATAATGCGTGGATTTGGCTGATCTCCGTGACAGGTGTGATGATTCTGCCACCCTACTACGCCAGCGCGCTGTTCCTGCTGTTATACGCCTCACACCCTGAATATGTGGCGACGCATTCGCAAAGCCGCATGACCGCGCAGATCACCGGGTTGCTGGGCGCTATCTATGCCGCCTGGCTGCTCTATGCCGCCGGACCACAGTTTTTGCTTCTCTCCACCATTGTCTTTGCTGTGGGCGTGCCGGTGTTCTGGTACGCCAGACGCGAACATACGCCGCAAGAACCGGTGTTTTCCAAAATGGAGACGGTCGCGGTTACCGTACTTCTGGTAGCGGCCGTGGCCGCGGTTGCATTGTTCGCCAATGGTGTGGTGGGCATTGCATGAAATTTTTAATGAGGCTTGCGACCTGGAGGTTCTGAATGTCCTTTGAAACGCGCCTGCGCATACTTGTCTGCAGCCGGATTCTAAAAACCGAATTCCAGGAAGCGGTGCATCTGAGGGAAATTTTAGGAGAGCTAAAAAAACTTGGTTATGCGGTGGTGGAGACATACTCGATTGCAGATGCCTCCACCGCGATCTATGCCGATGCCGCGCTAGGCTGTCTCCTGCTCGAATGGGGCGAGGGTGACTGGCGCAAGGAAATGGACGCGCTTATCAGGCTCGCACAGGCGCGTGGCCTTGAGGCGCCAGTGTTTTTGCTGGTCGGCCGGCAGTTGCTGGAGGATGTGCCGATTGATGTCATGAACCATGTGAACGGATGCATATACCCGACTGAGGACATCCCCGATTTCGTGGCCAAAAATCTTAGCAGCCATGTAAAGATTTATGCAGAAACACTGAAGACACCATTTTTTGGCGCCATGCTCGAATATGCCGATGCGGGGAATCACATGTGGACCTGCCCGGGACATAATGGCGGGATCTTCCATTGGAAGAGTTCCATCGGCCGGTTGTTCGCCGAGCATATGGGGGAAGCAGTTTTCCGCAGCGATCTTGATAATTCATCGGTGGAGCTTGGAGATCTGCTGATTCCCGAAGGTCCGGCAGCGGTCGCGCAGAAAGAGGCCGCAAAGATATTTGGCGCCGAGCGAACTTATTTTGTGTTGAACGGCACATCGGCTTCCAATAAAATTGCCCTCGGCGCCATTGTCGCACAAGGCGATCTTGTACTGTTTGATCGTAACAATCATAAATCAGCCCATCATGGTGCGCTGGTCCTTGCGGGCGGCATCCCTGTTTATCTGGAGACGGAACGCAATCATCATGGTCTGATGGGACCTATCGACTACAACGCGCTGGACGAAACGGTGATCCGTGAAAAGATTAAAACGCATCCTCTGATTACCGATGAACTGGCATGGCTACGCAAAAAACCCTTCCGCGCCGCAATTATAAACCAATGCACGTATGACGGAACAATCTACAATGTGCACGCAATTTATGAGAAATTGAGTCCGCTGTGCGATTACATCCTGTTCGATGAGGCCTGGGGTGGATTCATGAAGTTTCACCCCCTGTTCCAGGGGCGTTTTGCCATGGGATTAAAAAACATGGGCCCGGAGGATGCCGCGGTCATTGCCACACAATCCACGCATAAGCAGCTTGCCGGTTTCTCCCAGGCATCGCAGATTCATGTCAGAGACTCCCACGCGAAAACGCAGAAGCGTCATGTACCGCACCAGCGCTTTAATGATTCATTTATGATGCATTCTTCAACATCTCCATTTTATCCATTGTTTGCCTCGCTTGACGTTGGGGCACAAATGATGAAGGGCCGCGCGGGAGAGGTGCTCTGGGATGACTGCATCCGCATGGGTATCAAACTACGCAAAAAAATCCGCGCGCTCGCGCATGAGTTTGCCGCAACGGCGACGGTTGATGAATTCAAATGGTTTTTTGATCCGTTTGTGCCGGATTTTGTCGAATTTGAAGATAAACATGGCACGCGCCAGTTGCTGCGGTGGGAGAGTGTGCCGACGGACCGTCTGGCAATTGATTCACAATGCTGGGATATGACGCCGCGGGCGGCATGGCACGGTTTTCCGCATATGGTCTCCGGTTATGTGATGACCGATCCAAACAAGCTGACGTTGCTGACACCTGGAATTTCATCGGTGACCGGCGAATACGAGGCGCACGGCGTTCCCGCCGCCATCGTTGCGCAATATTTGCGGGCAAATAAAATCGTGGCTGAGAAGCATGATTTTAACAGTCTTCTTTTTCTGTTGACCCCCGGCATGGAAGCGGGAAAAGCTGGGACCTTACTAAGTGCGCTCGTCAGTTTTAAAAAATTGCATGATACAAACGCTGATATGTTCAAAGTTATCCCAGAATTCGCGGCGCGTTATGGTGCGCGGTACGCAGGTATCGGGCTTTATGATTTTTGCCAGGAGATGCATGATTTTTACCGGGAGCATAATGTTGCCACGTTGCAAAAGGCAAAATTCAGGCTCGAGCATCTTCCTGCCATCGCCATGAGTCCACAAGCCGCATCACAAAAATTCATCCGTAACGAGGTTGAATATCTCCCGATTTCCGGGATCAAGGGTCGCATCGCGGCAACCCTGGCCGTGGCTTACCCGCCGGGCGTCGGCATGATTGTTCCAGGCGAACGCTACGATGAACGTGCGCAACCGGTGCTGGATTATCTGGCAATGCTTGAAAAAGCTGCGAATCTGTTTCCAGGATTCGAAAATGAAATTCAAGGATTCTACCGCGAGATAGGTGAGGACGGACAAATTTGTTACTACACCTATGTCGTTGACGAAACGCAGAGCGATCAGGACCATGGCACATGAACCCAACATTGGGCGTATATTCTGAAGTAGGTATTCTGCGCGAGGTTCTGGTACATCGCCCAGATTTAAGCCTGACCCGGCTGACACCAGGCAACTGCCATGAATTGTTGTTCGATGATGTTATATGGGTAAAAAAAGCCAGGCAGGAGCATGATGCTTTTGTCGATACACTGCGTGATCGTAATGTTGTGGTGCATGAATTCGGCGCGCTTTTAACGGAAACACTGGCCGATGTAGCCGCCCGCGCCTGGCTGCTGGATCGCCGGGTAGACGTAACAAATCTGGGCTATGGCACCTCGGGAGAGGTGCGTGCGTGGCTGGATGAACTTCCAGCGGCGCAACTCGCCGCATATTTGGTCGGCGGCATAGCACGTGGAGAACTTCCCTTCACGCCAAAAGGCCTTTTCGCTCTCACACGCGCGGAGCATGAATTCATCTTGCCGCCCTTGCCCAATCAGTTGTTCACGCGTGACAGTTCCTGCTGGGTAGGCAAGGGCGTGTTCATCAACCCCATGTACTGGCCGGCGCGGCGGCTTGAGGCCGTCAATCTGGCGGCGGTGTACCGCTTCCATCCACGCTTTGCGGGGAAGGATTTCCATCGCTACGTGGATGCCTCTGAGGAATATCTTGGTAGCATGAGCGTGGAGGGTGGCGATGTGATGCCGCTTGGCAATGGCGTTGTGCTGATCGGCATGGGTGAGCGCAGCACGCCGCAGGCGGTAACTGAATATGCCAGCCGGCTGTTCAGCCATGGTGGCGCCTCCCGCGTTGTGGCGGGGCTCATGCCGCGTGAGCGCGGCAGCATGCATCTGGATACAGTGTTCTCCTTCTGCGACCGCGACCTGGTAACGATCTTTCCTGATGTGGTTGACCATATGAGGGCATTTTCACTCTACCCAGACACAACGTCCACAGGGCTGCGCGCGGTGCCGGAGACCGCGAATTTTGTTGATGTCGTGGCTGAGGCGATCGGCGTTAAAAATCTGCGCCGCATCCCGACCGGCGGAGATTCTTTCGAGGCGGAAAGAGAACAATGGGATGACGGCAATAACGTGCTGGCTGTGGCGCCCGGCGTGGTGATCGGTTACGATCGTAATGTTTATACCAATACCGTTCTACGTAAAGCGGGAATTGAGGTGATTACCATCGAAGGCTCTGAGCTTGGCCGGGGGCGTGGCGGCGGGCATTGCATGAGCTGCCCGCTCAGCCGTGATGCAATATAGCCCGCGTGGATTTTGTATGGATTTGTTGTGTTGACTGAAGAGCGGTTCAGTGGCTGGGCGGTCGGTTGGGTGGTTCAACCTCACGTCTGTTTCTGGTGGAGGTGATGAAAATGGCAATCAATTTACATGGGCGAAGCATTCTGGCGCTGGAGGATTTCACGTCTGCGGAGATGCGTTTTTTGTTGGACATGGCAAAGGAGTTGAAATCCGCCAAGCGCGGTGGATTTGAGCGCCAGCGGCTGTCGGGAAAAAATATCGTCCTGATTTTTGAGAAGGATTCCACCCGCACGCGCAGCGGGTTTGAAGTGGCGGCCTACGACCAGGGTGCGCATGTTACCTACATGGGGCCAAGCGGCAGCCATATCGGCCAATCTGAAACCGTGAAGGACACCGCGCGGGTTTTGGGCCGGATGTATGATGCCATCGAGTTTCGCGGATTTGCGCAGGCCGATGTTGAGAGCCTCGCGCGTCACGCCGGTGTTCCAGTCTACAACGGGTTGACCGATGAGTCGCATCCGACACAGGTTCTGGCTGATTTCATGACAATGCGCGAGTTTACGCACAAGCATCTCTCCGATATCAGTTTTGCCTTCATGGGCGATGGGCGCAATAACATGGCCCGTTCGCTGGCGGTTGGCGCTGCGAAAATGGGCATGCAATTTACCATTGGCGCACCAAGGGTACTGTGGCCCGGCGCGGGGTTTCAGGAACATGTTTCTAAGATCGCCAAAACAACAGGCGCCAGCATAAAGTATGATGATAACGCCGTTGCCGCCGTGGCAGGAGCGGATTTCGTCTATACCGATGTCTGGCTCTCGATGGGAGAAGATCCGGCGCAATGGGGTGAGCGTATCAAGCTCCTGCTCCCCTACCAGGTGAATGCCGCGCTGATGCGCGCGGCAGGCAATCCATTTGTGAAGTTCATGCATTGCCTTCCATCCTTCCATAATGCCGATACAAAAATGGGCAAGGATATTGAAATCCGTTACGGTGTACCCGCGATGGAAGTCAGCGACGAGGTATTTGAATCGGCGGCCTCCATTGTTTTTGACCAGGCGGAAAACCGGATGCACTCAATTAAAGCGATACTGATCGCAACCTTGGGGTAGAAAAATGAGAATTGTCGTGGCGCTTGGCGGTAATGCTTTGCTCCCCAGGGGTGAAGTTTTATCTATGGAAAATCAGCAGAAAGCCATTTTGAGTGCCGCGCGCGCTTTGGCTGATGCGGTTTATGCGGGGCATCATCTGGTGATAACCCATGGCAATGGTCCGCAGGTGGGGTTGCTGGCGTTGCAGTCCCAGGCAGGCCCCGCGGGAGGCGCCATGCCGCTGGATGTTTTGGGCGCGCAAAGCGAGGGGTGGATCGGCTATGTGCTGGAGCTGGCGTTAAGCAACGCTTTTCCGGAAGGGGCCGCGGTGGTGACTGTGCTGACGCAGACCTTGGTGGATGGGAATGATCCGGCGTTTGCCAGGCCGGTGAAGCCGATCGGCCCGGTCTATGAGGAGGAGGCCGCGCAGCGCCTGCAAGCCCTGCAAAAATGGCCAATGGTGAAGGACGGTAAAGGCTGGCGGCGGGTTGTGGCCTCTCCCAAACCGCTCGGGATCGTGGAAATTCTTTCCATCAAGAGGCTGATCAACAGTGGCGTGACGGTGATTTGCGCTGGCGGCGGGGGCATTCCGGTCCGCGCCGGGGCTGATGGTAAACTTGTGGGGGTGGAGGCTGTGGTCGACAAGGATTTGACCGGCGCGTTGCTGGCGCGCCAGGCCGAAGCGGATTTTTTCGTGATGCTGACCGATGTGCCCGGGGTTTATCTGGATTACGGCGGCAAGGAGCAACGGATTATCGCCAGCGGCGGCCCGAAGGCCATGCTGGCGCATGCCGCGGCGTTTCAGGCCGGATCGATGGGGCCGAAGGTTGAGGCGGCGTGTGCGTTTGTGCAGGAGACGGGTCAACCGGCCGCGATCGGCGCGCTGGCGGATTTGACGGAAATTATCGCCGGGCGGCGCGGCACGCAGATCTCGCCCCAGGGCGGCAAGATCAGCTTCCATTATCCAGACGCCGTGGAACCGCGCTCCACCAACGCGGCGGGAGGTTTTGCGAAGCTATATTTTTGATCGAAATCAATGCACTTGCGCCGTGATGACGCGATTTTGCCTCCCTTAAGTGGAGGATCAGACGTGACGCGGAAAATAACATTGGCGGATACGGCAGCCGAGATCATGACCCGCGATGTGATTACCGCCAGCCCGGCTGACACGGCTGCGGGAATTGCGGCAAAGTTGAGTGAGCATGGCATAAGCGCCGTGCCGGTGGTGGATGCCGAGGGCAGGCTGGCGGGGATTGTGAGCGAGGGGGATCTGATGCGCTCCTTTGGCCTGCGAAACGCTATGCACCGTGCCTGGTGGCTGGATATTCTGGCCGAAGGGGAGGAGCTTGCGCCGGAATTTCTGGACTACATAAGGGTGGATAACCGCCGGGTGAAAGACCTGATGACCCGTGATGTTATCACCGTGGCGGAGACCACCGGCATCGATGATATCGCTGATCTGCTGACGCGGCGCGGGATTAAGCGCGTGCCGGTGCTGCGTGGCGGGCGGGTGGTCGGCATTGTAAGCCGGGCGGATATTGTTCGCGTGCTGGCTGGCGGGGGATGATCGGGCGCGGGCTGTTTGCTAAACAGGCTCGGCGGCATAGAGTTGCGGCGGTAAGGTTTACATACCGGAAGCCGGGAGGGCCGTGATGGCAAAAAAGCGTGAATCATTGTGGACTTCCGGGCTTATATGGCTTGTGTTGTTTGTGCCGCTGCTGATCCTGTCGATATTTAACCAGGAAAATCTGCCAAAGGTACAAACCATTCCCTACAGCCAGTTTGAAACGCTGTTGCAGGCGGGGCAGGTGGATAATCTTGTGGTGGGAACCAACGAGATCACCGGCACGTTGAAAAATGTTGCAGCCGGGCAACCCGCGCAATTCACGACTGACCGCGTGGACCCAGCGCTGGCGCAGGATCTGGCGAAAGCCAAGGTGACCTTTGCCGGGGAGCCGGCGCCAGGGTGGTTTGCCTCGCTCCTGGGGTGGGTGGCGCCGATGCTGTTGTTCGGGGTGCTTTGGTTCGTGCTGCTGGGCAGCCGCATGGGCGGGGCGGGCGGGGGGATGCTCGCTGTCGGCAAAAGCCGGGCGCGGGTTTATGCGGAAAGCGCCGTGCCGGTGCGCTTCAAGGATGTTGCCGGGGTGGACGAGGCCAAGGCGGAGTTGAAGGAGGTTGTGGATTTTCTGAAAGACCCTGGAGCCTACGGGCGGCTGGGGGCGCATGTGCCCAAAGGTGTGTTGCTGGTGGGGCCGCCGGGGACGGGCAAGACATTGCTGGCGCGGGCCGTGGCGGGGGAGGCGGGGGTGGCGTTTTTTTCCATCTCCGGCTCTGAATTCGTGGAATTGTTCGTGGGCGTGGGGGCGGCGCGGGTGCGCGATTTATTCGTGCAGGCGCGCCAGCAGGCACCTGCGATTATTTTTATTGATGAGCTGGATTCATTGGGGCGCGCGCGCAACGGCATGTTGCCCGGTGGCAGCAATGACGAGAAGGAGCAAACGCTTAACCAGCTCTTGGCGGAGATGGACGGATTCGACCCTTCGAGCGGCGTGGTGCTGCTGGCGGCGACCAACCGGCCGGAAATTCTGGACCCGGCGCTGCTGCGCGCGGGCCGGTTTGACCGGCAGGTGCTGGTGGACCGGCCAGACCGTAAGGGGCGGGTGGATATCCTGAAGCTGCATATCCAGAAGGTGAAGCTGGAGGCTGATGTTTCCATTGAGGAGATCGCCGCGATGACGCCGGGGTTCACCGGTGCTGATTTGGCGAATCTGGTGAATGAGGCAGCACTTTTGGCGACGCGGCGCAATGCCGCGGCGGTGACGCTGGAGGATTTCAACCAGGCGGTGGAACGGATCATCGCGGGGCTGGAGAAGCATAACCGGCTGCTGGCGCCAAAGGAGCGCGCGGTGGTGGCGCATCATGAAATGGGCCACGCGCTGGTTGCGATGGCGTTGCCCGATGTCGACAAGGTGCAGAAAATTTCGATTATTCCGCATGGCATCGCGGCACTTGGCTACACCATGCAGCGCCCGGTGGAGGACAGGTTTCTGATGGGGCGCCTGGAACTGATCAACCGCATGACCGTGCTGATGGGCGGGCGGGCGGCGGAGACGCTGCTGTTTCCCGATGTTTCAACCGGGGCGGCGGATGATTTGATGCGCGCGACGGAGATTGCGCGCTCCATGGTGGTGCGCTTTGGCATGGATGAGAAGCTGGGGCAGGTGACGTTTGAGCCTGAGCAGTCGCGCCTGCTGGGCGGCGGCGGGGTGGATTGGCGGCCGCGCCAGTATAGCGAGACGACGGCGGCGGCGATTGATGCGGCGATCCGTGGGTTGGTGGAGACGGCGTTTGCGCGGGCCAAGGTGATATTGCAGGAAAACATGGCGTTGTTGCGTGAATCGGCGGCCGGGCTGCTGGAGGCGGAGAGTTTTTCCGGTGGGAAGCTCGATGAACTGGCCAGGCGGGTGAAGCCGTGGCGCGAAGAGAATGGCTGAGGCGCAGGCTGAGGTTATCGCGTTTCTGAGCGATGGGGCCGGTTATGGTGCGCCGGGGGGTCCGGTTGAACGGATCGAGACTCATATATCGATTGTGTTTCTGGTAGGTGAGCGCGCCTACAAGCTCAAGCGGGCGGTGAGGTTTTCGTATGTGGATTACTCCACATTGGCGTTGCGGGAGACATATTGCAGGCGTGAGCTGGAGCTGAATCGGCGGAGTGCGCCGGAACTTTATTTGCGGGTCAGGGCGATTACGCATGTGCCTGGTGGCGGGCTGGAATTTGACGGCACCGGACAGGCAGTGGATTTTGTTTTGGAAATGCGCAGGTTTGCACAAGAGAGTTTGCTGGACCGGCTGGCGGACTGCGGCGGGCTGACGCCCGGGTTGATGCGCGATGTGACCGATACGATTGCCGCGTTTCATGAGGCGGCGGCGGCGGTGCCGGGGTTTGGCGGCGCGGCGGTGATGCGGGCGGTGATTGCCGGGAACGCGGAAAATCTGTCGCGGGCGGCGCCGTTGTTGGACGGGGCCGCTGCGCGCGAGGTGAGCGAGGCGGCGCTGGTTGTGTTGGAGACCATGGCGCCGCTGCTGGAGGCGCGCAAGGCGGCGGGGAAGGTGAGGCGCTGCCATGGGGATTTGCACCTGCGCAATATCTGCCTGCTGGAGGGCAAACCACTTTTGTTTGATTGCATTGAATTCAACGAGGCGTTTTCCTGCATCGATGTGTTGTATGATCTGGCGTTTTTGTTGATGGATTTGTTGCACCGGGGATTTTCCGCGCAGGCCAATGCGGTGTGCAACCGGTATCTGGATCGCACCGGGGACTGGGGAGGGGTGGCGCTGTTGCCGCTGTTTATTTCCATGCGGGCGGCGGTAAGGGCGCATGTTTTGGTGGCGCAATATTGCAACATTTTGGCGGCGCAGACACTGGCGGCGGCGCGGGCGTATCTGGCGTTGGCGGGGCGGGCGCTGGTGGGGCGGACGCCGTTTTTGGTGGCGATCGGCGGGTTGAGCGGGACAGGGAAATCAACCGTTGCGGCGGCGTTGGCGGGGCGCTTTGGGCCGGTGCCGGGGGCGCGGGTGATCCGCAGCGATGTGGTGCGCAAGATGCTGTCCGGCGTGGCGCCGGAGGTTAAGTTGCCTGCAACGGCCTATGATGTTGAGACCAGTGCGCGGGTTTACGCGGCGATGTGGGCGCAGGCGCGGGCGGTGTTGGCGGCGGGGTGTCCGGTGATTTTGGATGCGGCGTTTTTGGCGGCGGGGATGCGGGCCGAGGCGCGGGCGCTGGCGGCGCGGGCTGGCGTGGGGTTTTGCGGGGTGTGGCTTCAGGCGCCGGTGGCGGTGTTGGAGGCGCGGTTGGCGGAGCGGCGGGGGGATGCGTCGGATGCGGATGTTTTGGTGATGCGCGGGCAGGCGGTGGAAGGGGTGGTGGATTGGCTGGTGGTGGATGCGGCGGCAGGGGTTGAGGCGCAGGTGGAGCGGATTTTGGATGCGCCGCTTTGGGGTGCTTCACGTGAAGCAGTTGTGAGGAAGATGTTATAACATACTGTTGGTAAATTAAAAGATTTTGCTTGCACCCCAATTTGTGCGGGTTTGGTACGAAAAAACAATGAAAATGTGGTTTGCGGGGGGCGCTTTAGTCGAGCCAGGTGAGGCGGCGGTAGTCAAAATGGCTGGGGGTTTCGGGCTTGATGATTTCAAAGAAGGGGGAGACGTCGAAATCGCGCGGGACGAAGAGTTCGGAGCCGTGGATGTGGAAAATTTCCATGGCGCGGCGGCGGGTGGCGGGGTGGGCCAGGGTTTCCTCGGTGATTTCGGGCAGGATGGGGTAGCCGATGCTCTTGAAGGCCTGGGCGATGAGGGTGGAGCAGATGGCGCGCGTGGGGTCGGCGGAGAGGAAGCCGATGGCGCGCCGCCGGAGACGCTGCGGCACGGGGATGGGGAAGAGGTAGCGCGCGAGGTCGATGATGTAGCGCAGGTCGTATTTTGTGCCGAGCCTGCTGGTGGCGTAGTCGATGACGGTCTGGCGGTCGGCGGGGCTGAGGCCGATGGGGCGGCAGATGCGCACATGGTAGGGCAGCAGGTCTTCCAGGTTGAAGCGGCGCACGCCGGCGATGATGTCAGCCTCGATGCAGTCTGGCCCGGTGCCCGCGCCGGGGATGGCATCGCCGGCATAGAGCGCGGAATGCGACCAGGTGGACTGGGTGAGGTATTTGATCATGGAACTGATGCGCAGGCGGCCTTCGACGAGAATGACGTCGGCGGGTTGCAGCAGGGCGCGGAATTGTTGGAGGTCGAGCGGAAAAACGGGCGGGGCGTCCACCGGGACGGTGAGGAATTTGGCGATGGCGTGGCCGATGGCCTGTTGGATGCGGCGCATGGGGTTAGACTCGCAGGTGGCGCGCGGCGGCGGCGACGCAGAGTTCGAAGATATCCAGTGAGTCGAAGGGGCGGGAGATGTTGTCAGGCGGGAGGGTGACGGGCAGGCCGCCGCCGTATTCGACGGCGCCGGGGACCATGAGATTGTCGGGCAGGTTGAAGGTCTCGATGGCCAGGTTGGGGAGCGGGTCGGCCATGGCGGCGGTTTGCGCGGCGCTGCGCGCGGCGAAGGGGGCGGCGGTGTTGGAATAGCCGAACACCGGGCGGGCGCGCCCGAGAAACCAGCCGACTTCTACCAGGGTGCCGGCATCGGCGGAGGCGCCGCGGAAGGGGGTGAGGTTGGCGATGATGAGGTCGCTCGCCTGCATCATGGCGATGTCGTCAAGGTAGATCTGGCGCCAGAGGGTTTCGGGGGGCTGGGTGTAGTCAATGTTCGGGTTGAAGGGGGCGAGGCCGGTGAGGCCGTGGCGGGCGCAGATGGCGATTTTGGCCGCCGCGTTGGCTGAGGCGCGGGGCAGAAATACGTCCGGTCCGGCGAGGTAGGCGGTGAGCGGCATGGGTGGGGGTCAGGCCGGTTTGAGCTGATGCGCGGCCAGCGCGGCCATTAGCCCGGCGAAGGCTTCATCGACGGTTTTGCCGCTGGTGTTATAGGCGAAGTCGGCCTTGGCGTAGAAGGCGGCGCGGCTTTCCAGGGTGACGCGAAGGTCGTCGATGGCTTTGCGGCTGTCGGCCATCTGGCGCTGCTCGCCCTGGGCGATGACGCGGTTCATGTGGTCCTCGGGGTCGGCCTGGAGCCAGATGGTGAGGCAGTTGGTGAGCAGCAGGTCAAACGTTGAGGGGTCGCCGACGAGGCCGCCGGCGGTGGCGATGACGCAGTTGGGGTGGGTTTGCAGGGCCTCCTCCAGCGCCTGGCGCTGGTAGCGGCGGTAGGCGTTGGAGCCGTAGAGGGCCTGGATTTCAACGGGGCTGCAGCCGGCGAGGCGGGTGATCTCGGCCCGCAGCTCGACGAAGGGCCAGCCGAGCTGGGCGGCGGCCATGCGCCCCAGGGTCGATTTGCCGGCGCCGCGCAGGCCGACGAGGGCGATGTGGTTGCGCCGCTGGCCGGGGGTGGCGGCGCCGAAGAGTTCGGCCAGGGCCTTATGGGCGCGCTGCAGCTCCTCCGGCCCGCGGCCATGCAGGAGCTTGCGGATCATCAGGCCTTCGGGGGTGCTGGTGGTCTCATCGCCCAGCAGCTCGGCCAGGGAGGAGCCAAGCGCCATCGCCACCTGCTGGAGCACCAGCACGGAGACATTGCCGATGCCCGATTCGAGGTTGGCGAGATGGCGCTCGGACACGCCGGCCTCCTCGGCCAGCATGCGCCGGGACATGCCGCCGCGCGCGCGCAGCAGTTTGACGCGCTGGCCGAGGCCGGCCAGGAGGGGGTCTTTGTCGGGGCCGCTGGGGTCCATTGCTTTAAAGAGGGATTGCGGGCTCATACGCCTGTGTATCATCGCCTTTCAGCCGCCAAAAGGGTTTTTACGAAATATATTGCAGGGGCGGGGGCTCCCTTGTCTGCGCGCGGTTGAGGTGCCATTTCTGCGGGTATGACAAATCCAAATGATCCGGTCGGCTGGCATGGCACGACGATTTTATGTGTGCGGCGCGATGGCGCGGTGGCGATGGCCGGGGATGGCCAGGTGAGCCTGGGCAACACGGTGGTTAAAGGCAACGCGCGAAAGGTGCGGCGCATCGGCAATGGGGCGGTGATTGCCGGGTTCGCCGGGGCGACGGCGGATGCCTTCACGCTGCTGGAGCGGCTGGAGGCGAAGCTGGAGCGCTTCCCCAACCAGCTGGAGCGGGCCTGCGTGGAGCTCGCCAAGGATTGGCGGATGGACCGTTATTTGCGGCGGCTGGAGGCGATGTTGATTGTCGCCGACAAGGAACGCGGCTTTACCATTACTGGGAACGGCGATGTGCTGGAGCCGTCGGACGGGATTATCGCGATTGGCTCGGGCGGGAATTATGCGCTCTCGGCGGCGCGGGCGCTGATGACGGTGCCGGACCTGGCGGCCGAGGAGATTGCCCGGCGCGCGATGAAGATTGCCGCGGATATTTGTATCTACACCAATGAAAACCTGATTGTTGAAACACTGTAATGGACACACCCGTTTATTCGCCGCGCGAAATCGTGAGCGAGCTTGACCGTTTTATCATTGGCCAGAACGACGCCAAGCGCGCGGTGGCGATTGCGCTGCGCAACCGCTGGCGGCGGCTGCAGCTGCCCGAGGATATGCGCGATGAGGTGGTGCCGAAGAATATTCTGATGATCGGGCCGACGGGGTGCGGCAAGACCGAGATCGCGCGGCGGCTGGCGAAGCTGGCGCAGGCGCCGTTTATCAAGGTGGAGGCGACGAAGTTCACCGAGGTTGGCTATGTGGGGCGCGATGTGGAGAGCATTGTGCGCGACCTGGTGGAGGCGAGCATCACCATGCTGCGCGAGCAGAACCGCAAGGGCGTGGAAGCCAAGGCGGAGCTGGCGGCGGAGGAGCGGTTGATTACCGCGCTGGTGGGCGAGGGGGCTTCGGCCGACACGCGGGTAAAATTCCGCCGGATGCTGCGCGCGGGCGAGCTTGAGGACAAGGAGATCGAGATTTCGCTCAGCGAGGGCGGGGGCGCGCAGATCGGCATGATGGATATGCCGCAGAACGGCGCGATCAACCTTGGGGATATGATGAAGGGAATGTTCGGGCGCCAGGCCAGCAAGCGCAAGATGCTGGTGCCCGATGCGCGCCGGGCGTTGGAGCGCGAGGAGGCTGACCGGCTGCTGGATACCGAGGCGCTGACCAAGGATGCGTTGCGCCATGCGGAGAGCAACGGCATCGTGTTTCTCGACGAGATCGACAAGATATGCGCCAAGACCGAGGGCGGGTTTAGGGGCGGGGATGTCTCGCGCGAGGGCGTGCAGCGCGATTTGTTGCCGTTGATCGAGGGGACCACGGTTTCGACCAAATATGGGCCGATCAAGACCGATTATATTCTCTTCATTGCCTCGGGGGCTTTTCATGTCGCCAAGCCGGCTGATTTGTTGCCGGAGTTGCAGGGGCGGTTGCCGATACGGGTGGAGCTATCATCGCTCTCGCGCGAGGATTTCAAGCGGATTCTCACCGAGCCGGAGCATTCGCTGCTGAAGCAGTATACCGCGTTGCTGAACACCGAGGGCGTGAATTTGACGTTTGCCGATGACGCGGTGGATGCGCTGGCCTCGCTGGCGTTTGATATTAACGACCGGGTGGAGAATATCGGCGCGCGGCGGCTGGCTACGGTGATTGAGAAATTGCTGGAGGAGATCAGCTTCTCGGCGACTGACCGCGCGGGGGAGAGCGTGGTGGTGGATGCGGCCTATGTGAACGAGAAGGTCGCGCCGCTGGCCGCCAAGGGCGATTTGAGCCGGTTTATTCTGTGAGCGTTTGATGAGGCATCGTATCGCCGGCGCGCTGACTGCTGTTGTGGCCCTGGGCGCGCTGGGGCTCGCGTATTTCGCGCAATATGTGTTGCTGCTGACGCCGTGCGAGCTGTGTTTGTGGGAGCGCTGGCCGTATCGGGTTGTCGCGGTGCTGGGGCTGGTGGCGGTGTTGTTGCGCCGGAGCAGCGCGCGGGTGGTGCTGGGGCTGGCCGGGCTGGTGATGTTGGGCGATGTGTTGATCGCCGGGCTGCATGTGGGGGTGGAGTTTGGCTGGTGGGCCTCGCCGCTGCCCGAATGCAACGGGATGCTGACACCCGGCGCGGCGTTGCCGATGGTGCCCGCCACACCTTGTGACAAGCCGGTGTATCTGATCGCGCATTTGCCTGTCTCGATGGCGATGATGGATTTTTGCGGGGCGCTGCTGTTCGCCACGGCGCTGCTGGTTTATGTGCTGAAAAAGCCGAGGAAATTTAAATGAGCGCGCAGGTGAAACGGTTTATCCGGGTGGACCATGCGGGGGAATATGGCGCGGCGCGGATTTATGCCGGGCAGATGGCGGTGCTGGGGCGCGGGGCGCAGGGGCCGGTGATAGGGCAGATGCAGGCGCAGGAGCAGGAGCATCTGGAGCGTTTCGCCGGGATGATCGCCGCGCGCCGGGTAAGGCCGACGGCGCTGCTGCCGTTTTGGCATATCGCGGGATTTGCGCTGGGGGCGGCCACGGCGGCGCTGGGGGAAAAGGCGGCGATGGCCTGCACCGTGGCGGTGGAAGAAGTGATAGACGCGCATTATGCGGCGCAGGAGGCGGCGCTGGGCGAGGGGGAGGCGGCGTTGCGCGAGACCATTGCCACGTTCCGCGCCGAGGAGCTGGAGCATCGCGATATCGGCCTGGCGAACGGGGCGGAGCAGGCGCCGGGATACCGGCTGCTGACGGCGCTCATTAAAACCGGCTGCCGCGCGGCGATAAAGCTTAGCGAACGGATTTAGGGGGCGATCGTTTGAGGTTCGCTCGCCTGAGCGAGCCGAAAGCGTGAATCGCCCTCAGCAAAAATGGCCAAATGGAATTTCGGCCTGAACCCGGCGGCCATGCCGCGGCGTGAGGGGCGGCCAATGATCAGATGTTATTGATTCCAGACGGGGTCTTTGAGCTTGGCGACGAACGCGGCGTGTGTGGCGCGTGTATCATCGTCCACGGCGATCAGCCGGGGGGTGCGGGTGCCTGAGCGTTCGTATTGCGCGAAGGAGAGGGCTTGCTCTGTCTCCAGGGTGAGGCCGCGCTGGCGGCCGCCGGTGAGTTCGACATAAACGTCGGCCAGCAATTTGCAGTCCAGCAGCGCATTATGGGTGGTGCGGGCTGAGAGGTCGACGTTGAACCGGCGGCAAAGCGCATCCAGGCTGTTGGGCATGCCGGGGAAGCGGGCCTTGGCCATCACCAGCGTGTCGACCATGCGGGCGCGCTCCAGCTTGGCGCGGCCGATGCGGGTGAGTTCGAAGTCTATGAAGGCGAAGTCGAAGGGGGCGTTGTGCGCGACGAGGGGGGAGTCGCCGAAGAATTTCAGCATCGCCTCGGCCACGTCGGCGAATTTTGGTTTGCCTTCGACATGCGCGTTGGTGATGCCGTGGACGCGGGTGCTCTCGGTGGGGATGTCGCGCTCAGGGTCAAGCAGGGCGTGGAACTGTTCGCCGGTGGGCAGGTCGTTGATGAGTTCGATGGCGGCGATTTCGATCACGCGGTCGCCGGTTAAAGGCTCGAAGCCGGTGGTTTCAGTGTCGAACAAGACGCTCCGGCTCATTTGCGTAAATCCTCGATGATGTGGCGCACGGCGCGCTGGGCGTGGAATTTGGAGAGGCCGGTGGGGATGACGTGGCCGGCGCGGCGGCGCTTTTCAGCATCGGGCATCTGCCGGGCGATGATGGCTTCAATCTGTGCCAGCGGGAGGCCGCGCTTGAGCACGCGGGCGATCTGCACATCGCGCGGGCAGGAGACGGTGATGGTGCGGTGAACGCGGCGGTAGCCGCCAGCCTCGAAGAGCAGCGGAATATCCAGCAGCACGGCGCGGCGATGGGCGCGAAAGGCCGCGGTGCGGAATTTTTCCTCCTCGCGGTAGACCATCGGGTGCATGATGGCTTCCAGCCGGCGCATGGCGGCGTTGTCGCGCAGCACGAGGGCGCGGAGTTTGCTGCGGTCAAGGACGCCGTTGTTCACCGTGCCGGGAAAAGCGCGGGCCAATGCGGGGATGGCGCGGCCGCCGGGGGCTTGCAACTGGTGTACGGCGGCATCGGCGTTGAAGCAGGGAATGCCGTGGGCGGCGAACATTTTTGCCACCGTGGACTTGCCCATGCCGATGCCGCCGGTGAGGCCGAGAACGATCATCCGCCGGAGACGATGCGGTAGAGCTCGTCATCGACCTCGGGGGTGACGCCGAACCAGGCTTTGAACCCTGGAACGGCCTGGTGCAGGAGCATGCCGAGACCCTCCACGGCTGCAAGGCCAAGCGCGCGGGCGGTTTTAAGGAGTTCGGTCTCCAGTGGGGCGTAGACGATGTCAGCCACCGCGAGCGCCGCTGTGGCGGCTTCGAGCGAGATATCCAGCGGCTCGTGGTGGACCATGCCGAGCGAGGTGGTGTTCACCAGCAGGGCGTAGTCGCCCAGGGCGGCGCTGCGATATTCCCAGGGCAGGACATTCCCCGGCGGCAGGGCGGCGGCCAGGGCGATCGCGTTGCGCTCCGTGCGGTTGCAGAAGGTGACGGGGGTGCCTTCGTCCTGCAAGGCGGCGGCGACGGCGCGGGCGGCGCCGCCCGCGCCCAGGATGAGGGCGGGGCCGGCGGCGGGGTTGACGCCATGGGCGCGCAGGTTGGCGATGAAACCGTAGCCATCGGTGTTGAAACCCTCGATGCCGGTCTCGGTGAAGACCAGGGTGTTGACCGCGCCGATTCGCGCGGCGCCGGGGTCGATACGGTCACACAGCGCCATGACGGAGATTTTGTGCGGGATGGTGACGTTGAGCCCGGCGAAACCGGTCTTGGCCAGGGCGGGGACGAGCTGCGCCAGATCCGCCGGGCCGACGGGCAGGGGTAGATAGGCGCCGTCAATATCATGGCGGTTTAGCCAGGTGCCGTGGAGCCTGGGGGAGCGGGAGTGGGACACTGGCCAGCCGATGACGCCGGCGAGACGGGCGGAGCCTGAGAGGAGTCGCATGGCGCGACACCACCACGGCGCCATGCGCTTGCCAAGAGCAGCAGCAGCACGAGCGGTGCGCCGTGGGCATATTGCGGCGCCCAGGGCAGCAGGCCGGGGCCGAACCAGGCGAGGAAGAGGAGAACGGGCTCAAAAGGGGCGAAGCCGGTGGCCATGCGTGTTTCCACGATCAGCGCCACGGCCAGGGCGGCGGCCAGCAGGTCGTAGTCATGCAGATAGGGGCTGGCGAGCGCGGAGAGGATGAGCAGCGCCGGGATGGAGCGGGTTTGCGTGGCGGCGGCGATGGCGGCCAGGGTAACGGCGGCCTGGATGAGCAGGGCCGGGTGCAGGCCGAGCGGGCGGGCCAGGGCGAATACGCTGATCAGCCCGCCGGAGAATTCGTGCGGCTGGCCGGTGAGCAGCACGTTGCTCATGGCCGGGCTGGTGAAGTGGATGAAGCCGTTCCAGGCGGCGGGGCCGAAGGCGTAGAGCGAGGCGGCGGCGAGCAGCGTGGCGGCCAGGGCGGCGTAGGCGAAGGCGGCGGGCGCGCGGCGCAGCAAATAGAGCGGCAAAACGAGGCCAAGCTGGGGTTTGACGGTGGCCAGGCCGATGAGGATGCCGCCCAGGCGCGGGCGGGTCTGCGTGAGCAACAGGCCGCCGCCGATGAGTGCCGTGAGCAGGGCGGCGTTTTGGTGTTCCAGCACACTTTCCAGACTGGCCGGGGCGAGCAGGACGGCGGCGGTGAACCACCAGGATTTTTTCGCGAGGCGCAGCGCCAGGGCAAGGAGAATGAGCGAGGACGCATCAAAGGCGAACACGGCGTGCCAGGGGGAGAGCCAGTCAAACGCGGCGGCGAGCAGCAGATAGTTGGGGGGGTAGCTCCAAAGGTGATAGGGCAGATGGCCGTAGATGCCTTCGAGAAAACTCTGATAGGCGGTGTGGTCAAAAAGGATGGGGAGCTGGTGGTTGAGGGCGAGGAAGCCGCCGGCCCAGAAATCCAGACCATCGCGCAGGGCCTTGCCGGCGAGGCCGTGGCGCTGGCCCCAGAGGATGGCAAATGCCTCAAAACAGGAGGGGAGCGCGCAAAGCGCAACCACCAGGCCGAGTTTGAGGCGGGGCGATGTTTGACTATTCTGGTTCATTTGCGCAGTATTCCGTGCTTTCCCGTCTAGAAAGCACAATCATGATCGCCGCGCTAATGCCGAACTATAACCGTGCCAACATTGCCTTTTCCTATGGCGAGGGGGCTTGGTTGTTTGATGAGCGTGGCCGCAAATTTCTCGATTTTGGGGCGGGAATCGCCACTTCCTCGCTGGGGCACGGGCATCCGCATCTGGTGAACGCGATCGCTGAACAGGCCGCGAAGGTGATCCATGTCTCCAACCTGTACCTGGTGCCGGGGGCGGAATTGCTGGCGAACCGGCTGGTGGCGGCGAGTTTCGCCGATTCGGTATTTTTCTGTAACTCCGGCGCCGAGGCCAATGAGGGGCTGGTGAAGGCCATGCGCAAAACCTGCGCCGATGCCGGGCAGCCGGAACGCTACCGGGTGATCTGTTTTGAGGGCGCGTTCCACGGACGCACGCTGGCGATGATCGCGGCGACCGGGAATGCGAAATATCTGGCCGGATTCGGGCCGCTGGTGGACGGGTTTGACCATGTTCCCTTCGGCGACATCGCGGCGGTGCGCGCCGCCATCGGCCCGCAAACTGCGGGGGTGTTGATCGAGCCGGTGCAGGGCGAGGGCGGGGTGCGGCCGGCTTCGGTGGAATTTTTGCGGGCGTTGCGGGCGCTGTGCGATGAGCATGGCATTTTGCTCGGGCTGGACGAGGTGCAGTGCGGCATGGGGCGGACGGGGAGGCTCTTCGCGCATGAATGGGCGGGGATTGAGCCGGATGTGATGTCGGCGGCCAAGGGGATCGGCGGCGGGTTCCCGATGGGGGCGGTGCTGGCCAAGGAGCATGTCGCCAGGGCGCTGGTGCCCGGCAGCCACGGTACGACATTCGGCGGCAGCCCGCTGGCGGCGGCGGCGGGCAATGCGGTGCTGGATGTTGTTTTGGCGCCGGGGTTTCTGGAGGGGGTGGAGGCAACCGGGCGGTATTTGGGCGGGGAGCTGAGCGGATTGTGCGCGCGCTTCCCCGGCGTGTTTGAGGATGTGCGCGGGGTGGGGCTGCTGCGCGGGCTGAAATGCGTGGTGGCGAACACGGATGTGCAGGCGGCGGCGATGGAGGAGGGCTTGCTCACCGTGGCGGCTGGCGAGAATGTGTTGCGGCTGATCCCGCCGTTGATTGTGGGAACGGCGGAATGCGATGCGGCGGTGGCGCTGCTGGAGCGGACGGCGCTGCGGTGTTCGGCTGGGGTGGAGGTTGGCGTGAAATGAGTGCGCTTTTGGAGTTAAGGGCGAACGGCCCGCGGCATTTTTTGGATTTGAAGGATTTTTCCGGGGCGGAGCTGCGTGCCCTGCTGGACTCGGCGGCGCGGCTCAAGAGCACACGGCGCAACGGCAAGAAGCCGCTGGCGGGCAAGACGCTGGCGCTGATTTTTGAGAAACCCTCGACGCGGACGCGGGTTTCCTTCGAGGTGGCGATGCGCGAGCTGGGCGGGGATGTTATTGTGCTGTCCTCGCGCGATATGCAGATCGGCCGGGGCGAGACGATTGCCGATACCGCGCATGTGCTCTCGCGTTATGTGGACGGGGTGATGCTGCGCACCGACCGCGCGGCCAAGCTGCATGAGTTTGCCCGGCATGCCAGCGTGCCCATTATCAACGGGCTGACCGAGCTTTCGCACCCGTGCCAGATCATGGCGGATATCATGACCTTCGAGGAGCATCGCGGGCCGATTGCCGGGCAGGTGGTGGCCTGGGTGGGCGATGGGAATAATGTCGCGGTTTCGATGATCGAGGCGGCGGCGCGTTTTGGCTTCACGCTGCGGCTGGCCTGCCCGGCGGGGTATTGGCCCAACCCGGACGTGATGGACTGGGCGCGCGACGAGAAGGCGGATGTGCGCGTGAGCATCGACCCGGAGGACGCGGTGGAGGGGGCTGCCTGCGTGGTGACGGATACCTGGCTGAGCATGGCCGATTCCGAGGACGAGGCGGCGGCCCGCGCGGCGGCGTTCGCGCCGTATCAGGTGACGGCGGAGCTGATGGAGCAGGCGGCGGAGGGGGCGATTTTCATGCATTGCCTGCCCGCTCACCGCAACGAGGAAGTGTCGGCGGCGGTGATCGACGGGCCATGGTCGGTGGTGTTTGACGAGGCGGAGAACCGGCTGCATGCGCAGAAGGCGATTTTGGCGTGGTGCATGGGCTAGCCGGCCGGGGATTTATGGTCGGCCACCTTGCGGGCTGGGCGGGAGCGCCTAATTCAAGGGAACACCATGAAAGGTGATTGCCATGAAACTGCTCAAGGTTGAGGATTTGAACACCCTGCCCGGGAAATGGGCGCTGGCGAAGGATGGAAAATCGATCCATCAATCGTTCAAGTTCAACTCGTTCGCGGAGGCGTGGTCGTTCATGTCGCATGTGGCGCTGCTGGCGGAGAAGATGGATCATCATCCCGACTGGTCGAATTCGTATAACAAGGTGGCGATCACGCTGACCACGCATGACGCGGGCGGGGTGACGCGCAAGGACCTGGCGCTGGCGCAGGCGATTACGGATTTTGTCTGGGTGCCTGGGTAGGCGCTCTGGGGCGGGATGGGCCGGGAGGTTACGGTTTCCGCCGCGGCATGGCCGGGTGGAGAAAAAATCTCTTGTGCCCGGGTTGTGGTTTGAATACATGAGACGCGTTGTTCAAAGGGGTTTTTTCGGTGCTTCGGGCCGGGGAAATCCGCTGCAAAGGAGCTATTTATATGAGTAAAGTGATCGGTATCGACCTCGGTACCACCAATTCCTGCGTTGCGGTCATGGAAGGCAAAGATGTCCGCGTTATCGAAAATTCGGAAGGTGCGCGTACCACCCCCTCGATGGTGGCGTTCTCTGATTCGGGCGAGCGGCTGGTTGGCCAGTCGGCCAAGCGCCAGGCGGTCACCAACCCGTCCAACACGCTTTATGCGGTCAAGCGCCTGATCGGCCGCCGCTACGAAGACCCCACCGTGACCAAGGATAAGGGGCTGGTGCCGTATGGCATCGTGAAGGGCGACAATGGCGATGCCTGGGTTGAGGCCAAGGGCGAGAAATATTCCCCCTCGCAGGTCAGCTCTTATATTCTGACCAAGATGAAGGAGACCGCCGAGGCGTATCTCGGCGAGACCGTGACGCAGGCGGTGATCACCGTTCCCGCGTATTTCAACGACGCGCAGCGCCAGGCGACCAAGGATGCCGGCAAGATCGCGGGGCTGGAAGTGTTACGGATCATCAACGAGCCGACGGCCGCGGCCCTTGCCTATGGCATGGACAAGCGCAACGCCGGGACCATCGCGGTGTATGACCTTGGCGGCGGCACGTTTGACGTCTCAGTGCTCGAACTCGGCGATGGCGTGTTCGAGGTGAAGTCGACCAATGGTGATACCTTCCTGGGCGGCGAGGATTTCGACCAGCGCGTGATTGATTATCTGGCCGAGGAGTTCAAGAAGGACCAGGGGATCGACCTGCGTAAGGACAAGCTGGCGCTGCAGCGGCTGAAGGAAGCCGCCGAGAAGGCGAAGATCGAGCTGTCGTCCTCGAAGGAGACCGAGATCAACCTGCCGTTCATCACCGCTGACGCCTCCGGGCCGAAGCATCTGGTGCTGAAGCTGACCCGCGCCAAGCTGGAATCGCTGGTGGAAGACCTGATCGAGCGCACGCTCGGGCCGTGCCGTGCCGCGCTGAAGGATGCCGGCGTGACTGCGGGCGAGATCAACGAGGTGATCCTGGTCGGCGGTATGACCCGCATGCCCAAGGTCATCGAGCTGGTGAAGAACTTCTTCGGCAAGGAGCCGGCGCGCAACGTGAATCCCGACGAGGTCGTGGCGATTGGTGCCGCGATTCAGGGCGCGGTGCTGCGCGGCGATGTGAAGGACGTGCTGCTGCTGGACGTGACCCCGCTGTCGCTGGGCATCGAGACGCTGGGCGGCGTGTTCACCCGGCTGATCGACCGCAATACGACCATTCCGACGAAGAAGAGCCAGACCTTCTCGACCGCCGATGACGGGCAGACGGCTGTGACCATTAAAGTGTTCCAGGGTGAGCGCGAGATGGCCGCGGATAATAAGCTGCTGGGCAATTTCGACCTCACGGGGATTCCCTCGGCGCCGCGCGGGGTGCCGCAGATTGAGGTGACGTTCGATATTGACGCGAACGGCATTGTCTCGGTGCAGGCGAAGGATAAGGCGACCGGCAAGGAGACGCAGATCCGTATTCAGGCCTCCGGTGGTTTGTCGGATGCCGATATCGAGCGGATGGTGCGCGATGCGGAGGAAAACGCGGCGGCCGATAAGCTGCGGCGCGAGGCGGTGGAAACCCGCAACCAGACGGAAGCCATGATCAACCAGGTTGAGAAGACGCTGAAGGAAGCTGGCGACAAGGTTTCAGCCCAGGACAAGGGCGAGGCCGAGGCGGCGGTGGCGGCGGCGAAGTCGGCCATGGAAGGCAGCGATGTGGAGGCGCTGAAGGCGGCGGGCGAACGGCTCACGCAGTCGGCGATGAAGCTTGGCGAGGCGATGTACAAGGCGACAGCCGAGGCGGATGCCGCGCAGGCGGCGCCGGGTGCGCAGGCCGGGCCGGATGGCGAGAAGATTGTTGATGCGGATTTCGAGGAAGTTGACGACAAGAAGAAATCCTAATCGCGCACGTAACGAAAGTTGAATTGATCCCGGGGCGGCGCTCCGGGATTTTTTCAGTTATAGAGTTGAGACAAGGAAACCATCGCCGTTATGGCCAAACAGGATTATTACGCCACTCTGGGTGTGGAGCGCGGCGCCAGCGCCGAAGAGATGAAAAAAGCCTATCGCCGTCTGGCGATGCAGTATCATCCGGACCGCAACCCCGGTGATGCGAAGGCGGAGGCGAAGTTCAAGGAGCTGAACGAAGCCTATGATGTGTTGAAGGACGACCAGAAGCGGGGCGCCTATGACCGTTATGGCCATGCGGCGTTTGAGAATGGCGGCAACGGCGCGGGCGCCGGGGGCTTTGGCTTCGAGGGCGGGCTCGGCGATATTTTTGAGCAGATGTTCGGCGGCGGGCGCCGTGGCGGCGGGGCGCAGCAGCAGACCGGGGCGGATATCAAGACCCAGGTCGAGATTGATATGGTGGAAGCCTTTACGGGCGTGAAGACCAATGTGCGCGTGCCGACACGCATGACCTGCGATGCCTGTAGCGGCAGCGGTTCGGCGGATAAGAATGCCAGCGCGGAGACCTGCGGCACCTGTGGCGGCGCCGGACGGGTGCGCGCGCAGCAGGGATTTTTTGTGGTTGAGCGGACCTGCCCGAGCTGTGGCGGCTCCGGGCGGATGGTGCGCAACCCGTGCCGGGTATGCTCGGGGGTGGGTACTGTGCCGCGGGAGAAGACGCTCTCCGTGCAGATTCCGGCCGGGGTGGAGGATGGCACGCGCATCCGGCTTTCCGGCGAGGGCGAAGCTGGCGGGCGCGGTGCGGCGCCGGGCGATTTATATGTGCATATCTCGGTGCGCCCGCATGCGATTTTCCAGCGCGATGGCGCGAATATTTTTTGCCGTGTGCCGCTGCGCATGACGCAGGCGGCGCTGGGCGGCGAGATCGAGGTGCCGGCGATCGACGGTACGGCGGCGAAGGTGAAAATTCCGGCGGGTACGCAGACGGGCGACCAGTTCCGGCTGCGCGGCAAGGGGTTCTCGGTGCTGCGCAGCGCGCAACGGGGGGATATGTATATCCAGGTTGCGGTGGAGACGCCGCAGAAGCTGACACGCCGCCAGCGCGAGTTGCTGGAGGAGTTTGAGCATGAGTCCAAGAGCTATGGCGCCGGTAGCCCGGAGCATGAAGGATTTTTTGCCAAGGTGAAGGATTTTTTCGAGGGGCGGGGGTAGGCTGATCGTTTGAGGTTGCCCGCGCGAGCGGGGCGGCCGAGTGCGTGAAGCAGCCGCTTATCGATGATTCCTTCCGCTTTTTTGCCGCAATCGGGGGATAGGTATCATTGCGATACGGATTGTAAAACGCCGGGAAGTTGCGTTGCGAGGCGCGGCCCTGGTGCTTACATAGGCGCTATGAAAATCGCACGGGATTTTGTGCAGGAGCTGAAAATGTCGCCCACGAGGAAAATAGCCAATTTTGGACTGGCGCTGCTGCCGGTTATCGCGCTGGGCGCCTGCACCGTGGCGCCGCCCACCGGGCCTTCGGTGGTCGCGATGCCGGGGGAGGGGAAATCCTTCCCGCAATTCCAGCAGGATGATTATAACTGCCGTGGCTATGCGCAGTCGCGCATGGGCAACCCCGGGCAGGATGCCGCCAATGCACAGAACAACTCGACGGCGACAGCCGTGGCGGGGACGCTGATCGGCGCCGCGGCCGGTGCGGCGCTGGGCTCGCTGAGCGGTAACGTCGGGGCGGGTGCCGCGATCGGCGCCGGGGCCGGGCTGCTGGGCGGCTCGTCGGTTGCGGGAAATAATACTCAGGCTGCTGCGGATTCTCTCCAACGCCGCTATGACATCGCGTATGCCCAATGCATGGTCGGAAATGGTGAGACGATTCAAGGTGACCCTGCGCCCTCTCCTTATGGCTACGCCGCACCGCCCCCGCCTCCGGGCTATTACCCGGGACCAGGCCCTTACTGAGCCAAACTACCCCATTAACCTGATTGAACTGGCGGCCGGCGAGCCTCTCGCCGCGCCCCTGCCCAAGCAACGCTGGCGCCCATGGTATTGGGCGGCGGCGGTGGCTTTGCATGTTCTGGTGATTGCGTTTTTCCTGTTGTTCGCATGGCGGCATCAGCCCCAGGAAGATAACCAAAGCCCGCCGGGAATCTCGGTGGTGTTCGACAATGGCGGCGCGCAGCAGACCACCGCGCCGCAAGCCCCGGTGCATGGGCCGATCAGCCAGGCGCAGGCGCCGCCGCCAGCGGCCCCGCCGCCCCCGCCGCAGACACAACAGCCACAGGCTGAGGTGAACCTGAACATGCCCGATATGCCGCAGGCCACCGTGCAGAGCGCGCCGCAGAGCCAGCCGCGCCCGCAGCCCAGGCCCACGCCGCGGCCAGCGCCACCGGCGCCGCGCAAATATGTGGTGATGAACAATATGTCCTACGGCACCCCGTCGCCGCCGATGCCGCATGCGCCGCAGGCGTTGAATTTGAGCCTGCCGATGTCTGACGCGCAGGCGGTGAACGCGCCGGAGCTTACGATTAAGGGCAATGTCGGCGCGGATTGGAATGCCGCGCTGAGCAAATGGGTGAACGACCACAAATACTACCCCGAGGCGGCGGCCGAGCAGGGCCAGCAGGGCAGCGTGCAGGTGGAGTTCACCGTGGACCGGAAAGGCAATGTCACGGGGCTGCATATGCTGAGCAGCTCCGGCTCGCCGTTTTTGGACCAGGCGTGGATGGGCATGTTCGCTGATAACCAGTTGCCGCCCTTTCCGCCGGGAACGAAGGACAGCCACATAACCGTGGATGCCACCATGCATTACGAGATTGTTCCGTAAACAGCTTATCGCTTGCGTCGACTCGGTTTTCACGATTCAAGCGAGGGATGATTGATGAGCATGCGCTGGGCGTAAGAGAAAGCCTGACCGGGCGGCGCTGGGTTTGGCGCGCCGGAGTTGCCGAGCGGGTGGGGCAGGGGCTGGCGCAAACGCTGGGGCTGCCTGAGCTGATGGGCCGCATGCTGGCGGCGCGCGGGGTGAGCGTGGGGGAGGCGCCCGATTATCTCGACCCGACATTGCGCGCGATGCTGCCTGACCCTTCGAGCATTGTGGATATGGACATCGCCGCGGCGCGGATGGCCGATGCTGTGGTGCATGGCGAATGCGTGGGCGTGTTCGGCGATTACGACGTGGACGGGGCTTGCAGCGCCGCCATGATGGTGACGCTGCTGCGCCAACTGGGGTGCGAGGTGGTGTATCATGTGCCGGACCGCATTTTGGAAGGCTACGGGCCTAACAGCAACGCGCTGCGCGGGATGGCCGAACGCGGCGCGCGATTGTTGATCTGCGTGGATTGCGGCACCGGCGCGCATGCCGCTTTTGCGCCGCTGCATAACATGGCCGATGTGCTGGTGTTTGACCACCATAAGGCGGAGGGACCACAGGCGCCGATCCGCGCCACGGTGAACCCGAACCGGCTGGATTGCAGCTCGGGCCTAACGACGCTGTGCGCGACCGCGGTGGCGTTTATTGGGTGCATCGCGCTGGTGCGTGAATTGCGCCGGCGCGGGTTTTTCAACGGGCGGGCCGAGCCGGACCTGCGCGAAATGCTGGACCTCGTGGCGCTGGCGACGGTGTGCGATGTGATGCCGCTGACCGGGCTGAACCGCGCGTTTGTGACGCAGGGGCTGCGCGTGATGGCCAGACGCGAGAGGCCGGGAATAGCGGCCTTGCTGGATGTGGCCAAGCTGACCGAGGCGCCGACGCCGATGAATTGCGGCTTTGCGCTGGGGCCGCGGATTAATGCCTCGGGCCGGATCGCGGAACCTGACATGGGGTTGCGGCTGCTGCTGACCCAGGACCCAGATGCCGCCGCGGCGATTGCCCAGACGTTGGATGAGGTTAACCGCCAGCGCCAGGCCGTGGAAGCAGCAATTATCGGCGAGGCGATGGCGCAGGCGCAGGCGCAGGTGGAGGCCGGATACCCGGTGATTTTGCTGGCGCAGGAAGGCTGGCACCCCGGCGTTGTGGGGATTGTGGCTGGCCGCGTGAAAGAGAAATTCAACCGCCCGGCGCTGGTGGCGGGAATAACCGATGGGCTGGCAAAGGGCTCGGGGCGCTCGGTGCCGGGGATAGACCTTGGGGCCGCAGTGATAGAAGCGCGCCAGAATGGGCTGCTGACCACCGGCGGCGGCCATGCGATGGCGGCGGGCTTCTCGGCCCCTCAAGGCGCGTTGGAGGCATTACACGGGTTTTTGAACGAGCGGCTGGCGAGCGCGGCCGGCATGCCAGGCGCCGAGGCGCTGACGCTGGAAGGCGTATTGGCGGTGGGGGCTGCGGATGCCAAGCTGGCGCAGATGGTGGCGCGGCTGGGGCCGTTTGGCACCGGCAATAACGAGCCGTTGTTCGTGCTGCCACGTGCGCGGGTGGTGAAGGCCGACCGGATTGGCAAGGATGGCGGCACGATCCGCGCCATGGTGGAAGGCGAGGGCGGAGGGCGGTTGAAAGTGCTTCTGTTCCGCGCCAAGGAAGGCCCGCTGGCCGAGGCTTTATCGCGCGCCGGGGCGGCGCCTTTGCATTTGGCTGGGTATTTGCGCGCGGAAACCTGGCAAGGACGTGTCTCCGCAGGATTTTTCGTCACCGACGCCGCCCCCGCTTGACCCGGCAGGGCGGGCGGGCTAGGTGCAGCGTGCCTCGTCCCGTTCGTCTAGAGGCCTAGGACGCTGCCCTCTCACGGCGGTAACAGGGGTTCGAATCCCCTACGGGACGCCAAGGCTCACAACCAATTGAAATAACACGTTTTATTTTGCGTCGTCCCGTGCTTGTGCCACAGATGGGAAGCCAAATGGCGTGTTGTTCGTTCGTCGAGAGAAGACGGAATCGGTATTATTTCCGTGCCAGAATACCTGGTGATCTCTGCCTTGCGGTGGGTCGGACACATGTTGTGGCCTCACTTGGCACAACCGATTTGCGCGTCGCGAAAATAAACTCTGCAAGATTGTTTTTCTTACTTGCAAGTTTTTTTGAGACAATTCGTCTTAGAATGACGCACCCGCTCAACATTGATGGAGGAGATCAAAGGCAAGCAGAGATGCTGGCGTTGGGGGCGTTTGAGCTTGGTCGTCAGTTTCAGGTGTCTGTGGATCAGTTGAAGCAAGAATTCGATCTCAAGCTTAAGGAATTAGTCCGGGCGGTTCGCACGCCACCAAGTGCTGATGATAAGATATGGGAGATCCCGACCTTACCATTGAGTCCTTGGCCTGCGGGGCAACCGCAACATGCCGCACCGATGCCCTTTACAGATAAACAGGGATTTGGGCGGACAATCATCTTGGATCAGACGGCTGAGAAGCCCACAGGCATAGGGTCGATGACCCCGCCTTCGCCCGCGTGGCATACGCTACGTGACGGATTTCTAAGAGATAAACCGGCGCTCGGTAAAAAGGCGATTTGGAGTTACGATCAAGCGTTCGCATATTGGACCGCCCTTATTGGCGACAAGCCTATCGGCGACATTCGACGACCGGACGTCAAACTGTTCGCTGATTTCCTTCGCGACCGGCAGAACCCCCGAGGAGGGGCGTTAAACCAAAAGACCATCGTCCGAAGCCTTGGAAACGTTAAGACCTTCATGGGTTGGGCCGTCTCCGCGGGCATGGTCGTCGATGACAGGTTTGAGACCGTGCAGGCGCGCGATATGACCGCTGAGGAACGCATGGCCGAGGATCCACGCCGGGCATTCACTGCGGCCGAGATGTCGAAGCTGTTCGAAAGCAGCTTGTTTACAAATCCCGGCGATCAAAGCGAAAAGGCGGCCGGATGGTTTCTGGCGATCGCAGCTCTAACTGGGGCAAGGACTGAGGAAATTGCTCAGGTGCCGGCTGAATTGGTATGGATCGACAACGTGTGTTGTCTTGATTTTCGAAAGGTGGGCAAAAAAACTAGAGCGGCACCACGTTTGGTCCCGCTGCTTGGCGATTTGCTCAATATGGGCTTGGTCGAGTGGGCCGGTAGACAGGCAGCACTAGGTTATACGCTGGTCCAACCCGAGACAAAGCCAAGGACGTCGGCGGCGTGGTCAAAATTCTTAAACCGATATATAAATGATTCGGTTGCTGATGATCCGACGCTCGTTTTGTATTCACTACGACACAGCTTCAGACAAATGCTTCGAGCGGGAAACATCGGTGATGAGCTGGCTGATAAAATATTTGCACATTCCTCGGGAAAAGTTGGAGCTAGTTATGGCCGGAACCTTAGTCCTGATGAGGTAATCCCCCCTGCCATTAAGGGGATTGATAAGTAGAATTTTCTCGGCATTTTACGCGAGGAGAT
>NZ_BSOS01000040.1 GCF_030160635.1 Acidocella aquatica
GCTCTTTGATTTGACTAATTCTTTTCAATTCAGCCAGTTATGCTGGTGCGGGTGGGGGGACTCGAAGCCTCCCCTGAGTGCTTGCCTGGATAGAAAAGTCGTTTCAAATCAGAGTGGTGTGGCCGAACCCTTCTGGGGGCTATGTATCACCTGTATGTACACATCCGCAAGGAGGGGCGGGCCGTTATACCTCTAAAACAGCGGCCATGATGTTGACCCTAACCAAGTCGCAGTGCATCCCTACGCTCGCAAATAATTTGTAACGACAAAAAGGCTTCCTATGCGTCCCTACATTCTCTCTACAGTGGCTATTTTAGGGCTTCTGGCGGGCTTCCCAGCTTGGGCGGACTCTTCGGATGAACAACCTGAGTTTGCCGGAGAAATCGGCGCAATGAAGTGCGCCCAGTTCACAGCACTGATGGCTAGCGGCGGTGGGAATGAGGTCGCTACTCAAATCGTCGTTATGTCATGGGCGCAGGGCTACATGGCCGCCTGGAATAACGTTCGCATGGTGGACTTAAACAAAAACCCTCTGGACCTTTATTCGGAGGGATACCCCAAAGAAGCGCAGCAGGATTATCTTGCACACTACTGTGTGGATAATCCCAGAGATCAGATTATTGATGCAACGATTAGCCTAATCGAACAGATGCAGAAGGCTCAATGATGAAAGCCCAGCGTAGAACAACAATAACAACAACCAAATGTCGGTTTTTTGAAGTCCTCGCAAACTACCCCTACCCCATACGGCGCGCGCCGCCGCGTTTTTCGTTCGGTCATCATCGTTCGCGCAATCAATCGGCGCGCCGTTTAGCGAATGAAATTCATTGCAGCATTGTCCGGCCATCATTCGAGACGACAACAAAGCAAGCAATGCAGTGAACCAGCTTCACGGTTGCGCATGGATGACGCACCGTACAACGCGACGCAATCCAGAGCTATGCATGAGCAAAGACATTGCCAATGTAGCGCCCCGAGTCATGCGTTGTCGGAATCGTAGGGATTCCAAATTGACTCAAGTCACGCCGATTCTGCCGTGTCACAACCCAGTCAACGAACGGTGACTCAGTTGTGAGGTGTTATGGCAGACGGGAATTTCATTTCATATTTGCGGGTGTCCACGGCCAAACAGGGCCAGAGCGGTCTTGGCCTAGAGGCGCAGCGCCACGCTATCGCTCAGTATCTCAATGGTGGCGCTTGGACGCTGCTAGATGAATTCGTGGAGGTGGAGAGCGGCAAGAATAGCGAGCGGCCCAAGCTGGTGGCGGCGTTTGGGGCTTGCCGTCTGACCGGGGCAAAGCTGCTCATTGCCAAGCTGGACCGGCTAAGCCGTGACGCTGGGTTTCTCCTGGGTCTGGAGAAGGCCGGGGTGGAATTCGTGGCCGTGGATATGCCGCACGCTAACCGTCTGACCATCGGCATCATGGCAGTGGTGGCTGACGAGGAACGGCGGATGATCTCAGCCCGCACCAAGGCCGCACTGGCGGCGGCGAAGGAACGCGGGACGGTGCTGGGCGGTTTTCGGGGCGGAGCGAAGGTAGACCATGCCCAGGGAACAGCGGCGCTGGTACGCAAGGCGGATGAATTCGCGGCCAGGGTGGGGCCGATTATCGAGACCATGCGCGCCCAGGGTCTCAGCTTCGCCGCCATCGCTGAGCAGCTTAATGCCCGGCAGATACGGACGGCGCGCGGCGGGACTTGGGCGGCGATGAGCGTAACGCGCGTTCTCGATAGGCGGACCCAAGGCGGCGAGGCGGTGACATGATGCGCCGCCTTAAGCTGGCTCTGGGCGTTGTGGTGCTGGTTATGGTCTCGATCCTGGCCGTGGTGTTGGTCGCAAAGGCAACCAAGCGCAGGCATTGAGTCGGCGCGAGGTGACGGAAGGGAGGCGGAATGTCTGAATAATTCGATTGATAAGTCTACCAAAAAAGTAGGAATTAAGCAGGACTTGATGGCGGTATGTATTGACGTTTTGAAAGAAAAAACATGGAAAACTCTATGATTGGCGTTGCGTTCTCCCCTGATGATCTAGCCGCGCTCATTGCGTGGTCCGAGGAAGCTGAGGCGCAACGGCTTACCTCTGAGATTGCTGGCGATGGTGAAGCCGTGCCAGAGAATTTACTCGTAACCCTGCCCGGCGGGTATCAGCCCGCGTTCTCGCTCTGGACCATGAGCAACGGGGCGTACTGCCTGGAAGACTGGCGGCGGCTTGGCCGGTTTGATGCCGAGGTCTCTTCATGTCATCCGACATTGGAGGCGGCGCTGTATAAGATCGAGACCGAGGTGGCGCAGTACGGCAAAGCGCTGCCACGGGTGGCCGTCTAACCGCCATCCCACCGCTGGCATGCCGTTTCCCGCTGCGTGCGGGGGGGGGGGTGTCAGCGGGTTTTCGGCATGCGGCCGGGAGGGTTGCGGAAAGCAGACAAAAGCCGTCCAGGCGCGCCGCCGCAGGGTTAAAACACAAAGCCCGGTGGAATAGTTGCGGTGGTGTATATGTCAGTCGTTATCGTGGAGTATCACACAGGCGCGTAGAGCGGCAGCGGAAGCCGTACAGGCCCGTTGTGCCATTCCTGCAGCTCATAACCGCCAGCCGCTCAAGCCCCGCTAAGCGAGTCTACGGGAGGCGCGCGGGGCGCGCACTGCTAATCGCAGCCCCGCCATCTGCCCGGCAGCTTTCTGGTTTGTCCGATGACCGGGCAGTCTCACGGCGCGCGCCTTCAGCAAAAAAACAGAGCAGCCCAGCGGGCCGCTTCGGCGGTCATTCCGCCTATCAGGAGTTACCCTTCCACTGCCCGAATGTCATTATTGCTACGGGTTGAAGGCCTGCTTTCTGCCTGTCTAAATTGATCTGTTCCGTTTTAACAACGTAATCCGAATAATGCTGGTGGTCCATTGAGTTCATGACCATTTGCGGAACGCAGCCGGGCAGCGTTGCCATAAGTGGAACGAAGACCAAGAGTCGAACGGCGAATGATGAGAACGGGGACATAAACACTCCATTGCATAGCGGATTACGAACCGAGAAGCCGCCAGCCCGCCCTCGTTTCGCCTGATTGTAAAGACGTTCCTACTGAATAACCGCGCTGTTTAAAAGTACCGCCTCCCCAACATTTTGCCATTAAGGGGAGTCATGCACACGCCCTAAGAAGCCGCTGAAGCCCGCTTTAGGCTGCCTACGCCGAAGTCACGAAAAGGCGCTAACTCACTGCTTAACGGGGCCAGAGAAGGCGTAAAGCAGCCAGATCATAACGTAGTCGTATTGTGACTGCTACTGTTGTGCTTATCCTTTAGGAAAACACTGAAATAGATATGACGTAGCGATTATTCTACGGCCTTGCCGGAGAAAAGCCCGCGATGCAGAGGCCCAAAACTGCCCGGTAGATCAAGCAAGAGATTAACCCTGAGCCCCCGGCGGTGACGCTGCGGGGCTCTTTTCGTTTTCAGAGGGATAACATGACGAATAAGACCACGCGGGCGGCGGGCCTGCGAACGACAACGCTTGGCGACCTGCTAGACCGCCAGTTTCCGCCCCGGGCGGTGCTGCTGTCTCCATGGCTGCGGTCGGCGGAGAGCGCCCTACTATGGGCTCCCACGGGTGTCGGCAAGACCATGCTGGTGAATACACTAGCGCTGGCCGTGGCGGGCGGCGGCAAGGTGGCGGGCTGGGAAGCTGAGACGCCGCGCAAGGTGCTGCTGGTGGACGGCGAGATGCACATCGAAGACCTGAAGGAACGCCTGGAGATGCTGAAGGATACCGTGGAGGGGATAGATATGGAGGCGGCGCGACGCAATCTCGTCGTACTCTCCCGGCAGGACCAGCAGGCGGACACGCGGTTTCCCAACTTGGCCGATGAGGAGGGGCAAGATGCGATCATGGCGAGAGTGCGGGAGACGCAGGCCGAATTGGTAATCTTGGATAATTTCAGCACCTTGGCCGAGGTGGCTGATGAGAACGAGGCGGCGGCGATGAACCCCATTCTGTCGTTCTTGATGCGGTTCAAGCAGGCGAACGTAGCGTGTATCCTTGTGCATCACGCCGGAAAGGCGGGTAATGACTATCGGGGCAGTAGTAAGCTGGCGACGACCTTTGAGGTTATCATGGGGCTGAAGCGCCTGGACGGCCATAATGTTACCGATGGGGCGGCCTTTGAGCTAGCCTGGACGAAGTACCGAGGGAAGCCCACGGCGGCCACGCGAGACGCCGAAATGCACCTCGGGGCGGACGGCACAGGGCGGACGGTCTGGAGCACCCGGGCCACCGCGAGTAGCGAAATGAAGGCCGTCGTAGAGGCGGTGCGGTCCTGCCGCCACAAGACTCAGGCGGCAATCGGGGAGGCCCTGAGACTAAGCCCGGTGGAGGTAACCCGTCACAAAAACAAGGCGACAGCGAGCGGGGAGATAACGAAGAGAGAATGGAACGAGTGCTTGCGCGCAGGCCGGGATGAGACGGAAGAGCAAAACTCAGACTTTTAGGTCTCGCGGCGTCGTTTTGTGAGACGCAACCCAGCGTTTTGTGAGATAGTTACTCCGTAACTGCTTCAGTTAACGCTTAGATTAGGGGGGTTATAGGGGGGGTAATCCCCCCTGCCATTAAGGGGATTGATAAGTAGAATTTTCTCGGCATTTTACGCGAGGAG
>NZ_BSOS01000041.1 GCF_030160635.1 Acidocella aquatica
TACATGCTGATCCAGCCCACGCTGGCCCCGGTGAACATCGCCCCGGCGGCGCTGACGGTAACGGGCACCACCATCGCCAATAAGCTGTTTGATGGGACTGTGTCAGCCACGGTAAGCGGCGGAACGCTGGTTGGGGTTGTCCCGAATGACGTCGTCACCCTCGCGCAAAGTGCTGTTTTTGGCAGTATCACCCCTGGCGCGCAGGTACCGATTATCGTGAATGACACACTCGGCGGCGCCAGCGCGCGCAATTATGTGCTGAACGAGCCGGCCGGTCTTTTTGCGACGATCCTTGCGCCGATGGCAGCACCGACCGCTGTTGAACAGACTGGAGTGTTAACGCAAACGAACACCTCTCTCGCCACGGGGGCGATTAACCCGCTTGGCCTGGTGAGCGGTGGTCTCTCTGCCGTTACGCTCGGCGTGACACAGGGCGGCGTGAACGGTGCCGGGACGAGCGGCGGCACGAGTTCGACGGTGATCTCGCCATACGTCGTGCAGAGCAACGACCGGTTATGGAAGAAAAACCGCACATCTTAAGCCTCGAAATTGACGAACAAAAACGTTCTGATCCCGGTCGGGTGATTCAAGTAAAAGGACTCTCATAAGATGTATGGTTTGGTTTCGAAGCCCAAGCGAATCCGGTTGCGCATGGCGCAAATATCCGCGCTGACCCTCACCACGGCTATGACCGTCATTCCCATGGGCCACAGCTACGCGGCGCCTGCGCCGACGACGGGCGCGATTATGCAGCAGGCCATGCCACCCGCACCGGCGATGACACCACCGCCCGCGGTGTTATCCTTGCCGGCCCCGCAGGCGCAGGCGGAGTCTTCAAATCTCAAGATTCCGGTCAAGACGCTGGTCATTGATGGCAATAAGCTTCTGCCGGCCGCGCTGTTGCACGCGCTGGTGCAGCCGGCCGAAGGGCAGAGCCTGACCTTGGGGGAATTGCGCGATTATGTGGCACGTATCACCAGTGCCTATCAGGCGCATGGGTACCCTCTGGCCTATGCGTATCTCCCGGCGCAGCAGATACGCGATGGCGTGATCCATATCGGCATCGTGGAGCCGAATTATGATGCCGTGCAAATTCTTGGCCACGCGCGTCTGCGTGTGGATGTTGCCAAGCGTACCCTCGGCATAACCCCCGGCACGCCGGTCGCGCAAGCGCCGCTGGATCGTGGGTTGCTGCTGCTTGACCAGACGCCGGGCGTAAAGGTGAACGGCGTTCTGGTGCCTGGTGCGCAACCTCGCACCAGCACCCTGCAGGTGAATGTCGCCGATGAGGACCTCGTCTCAGGGGATGTTTACACCAGCAACTACGGCAACCGTTACACCGGCAGCTATGTGGTGGGTTTTGACACCAGCGTTAACGACCCATTTGGCTATGGTAGCTCTATCGCGTTCAACGGCATGTACGCACCCGGAGGGCATTTGAAGGCGGGTGGCTTCAACCTCAATTCGCCCTACATCTGGAATGGGCTGCGTCTGGGCGTTTATGGTTCTTACACCGACTACCATCTCGGCGGCAGCTTCACCTCCCTGCTCCAACGCGGACACGCAAACCAGCTCGGCGCAGACCTGAGCTATCCGCTGATCCTGCGTCCTGGGCGGGCGTTGAACCTCCGCTTCGATGTGTTGCAGAACTGGCTGGGGCAGAAGACCCTCAGCGTCGGTTCAGCTTCCAAACAATCCATCACGCTCGAACGCGTGACCCTCAGCGGAGTCGAAAGCGATCATTGGCAGGGCATCACCACGGCCAGCCTTGCCATCACGCAGGGAAACCTCGCCATCGGAGATGCCCAGGCAAAAGCGACGGACGCCTTGGGGCCAAAAGCTCGAGGAAATTTCGAGACCGCGCTGCTACAAATCATGCGGACACAGTCCATCTCCTACGGTTTTACCCTTACGCCCTCGCTGACGGCTCAGATCGCCAGCAAAAATCTGGATAGCTCGCAACAGCTTTATCTCGGCGGACCGTATGGCGTCATGAGTTATCCGGTGGGTGAGGGTGGCGGTGATGCAGGGTATCTGGCCGATGTGCATCTCAGCCACGCGCTGCTGCTGCCGTCCCATATTCCCGGCCAGCTCCAGGCATCCATCCTGGCCCAGACCGGGGCTGTTTGGGTTAACCACAATGTCTATGCCGGGTATGCTGGCGCCAATCGCATCACAGAAATGGGGGTTGGCGGCGAACTCACCTACGACCTAAAAAATTGGCACGGGCAGATCGTGTATGTCCATCAGGCCGGTCCGGCAAATCCCGCCGGGCTCTCAACACATGGCGGACAAATCTGGTTCCTGATCAATTACAGCTTCTGAGGTTACGCGCCAAGGTCGTGTCCCCACAGTCCCGGCACCACTCGAGTGCGATCGTTTGAGGTTCGCTCAACCGAGCGAGCCGAAAGCGCGAATCGCCCTCAGAAAAATAGCGAGAGCCTGATCGCACTTAAAGCGGTCAGGCTCTCGGGGCGACACGGCCAATCAATGACGGACGGCAGTAGGATATTTGTGCCGGAGGTGTCTCAACGCATGCGCTACGCCGCCATATCTGCGCCATATCGCCGCGTTATCTGGCCTGCGGACCCGGCTTGCGCCGCCCCTCGGCAGACCCCAAAGAGGATTCAATGAAGACACTCTCCCTCGCCATTGCGTTTTGCATCCTATCTCTCGGCGTGCCGGCCCAAGCCCAGGAAGATTTGGGCACCCCGGCCGATGTGCTGGCTGCCCATAATGCCTACCGGGCGAGCGTTGGTCTTCCGCCGTTGCGCTGGTCAGGCCCGCTGGCGGTGCAGGCGCAGCAATGGGCTGATCATCTGGCCGAGACGGGCGTGCTCCAGCATAGCGGATCAGGGCAAAATCTGGCCATGGCGGAAGACGGCACGCAGACGGTCACGCAGCTGGTTGATCTCTGGGGCCGTGAGCAGGCAGATTTCACGGATGGCATCTTCCCCAGCATCTCCACCACCGGAAACTGGATGGATGTGGGCCATTACAGCCAAATGGTCTGGAGGGCGACAACCGCGGTCGGGTGCGGGTTCGCGGAGAATTATGGGCGCGAGGTTCTGGTTTGTGATTACAGCCCCGTTGGGAATGTCATGGGTGAGCGGGCCTATTAGGTCCTGTTACATTCATCGCAAAAATCAAAAATCTACGCCAGCGTCCGGCAGCGTTCCAGTGCTGCGATCAAAACGGTCCGCACCCCTGGCTCCAGGGCCGAATGTCCGGCATCGGGCACCATGGTCAGCCGGGCGCGGGGCCATGCCGCCGTCAGTTCAAACGCCGACTGCGCCGGGCAAATCATGTCATAGCGCCCTTGCACGATCTCGCCAGGAATCTCCCGCAATTTTTCCATTTGGCCGAGTAATCCACCCTCAGGCAGAAACAGATCATTTACAAAATAATGCGCCTCGATTCGCGCCAGCCCAAGGGCCGAGCGGTCCTGCGCAAAAGCCGATACGGCTTCAAAACTGGGCAGCAGCGTTGAGCACGACCCCTCATAAATACTCCAGCTCCGCGCTGCGGGCCCGTGGATCAGCGGGTCGGGATCGGTCAATCGCCGCAAATAGCTGGCCAGCAAATCTCCCCGTTCATGCTCAGGCAGAAACTGCGAAAACGCCGCATGCGCCTCGGGGAACACACGCGCCATGCCATGCAGAAACCACTCCACCTCCATCGCCCGGCCAAGAAAAATTCCACGCAATACCGCGCCCGTTACTGCCTCGGGATGCGCCTGCGCATAAGCCAGCGCCAGCGTCGAGCCCCATGAGCCGCCAAACAGCAGCCAGCGCTCGATGCCTAAAAACCTCCGCAACACCTCAATGTCAGCCACCAGATGCGGCGTGGTATTGGCCACCAGGCTACCCAGCGGCGTTGATCTGCCCGCCCCGCGCTGGTCAAAAATAATCACCCGCCACACGTTCGGGTCAAAAAACCGGCGATGCACCGTCCCCGCACCCGCACCCGGCCCGCCGTGCAGAAACAACACGGGCTTGCCGAGCGGGTTGCCCACCTGTTCCCAATACATCACATGCCCGTCGGAGAGGGGCAGATACCCGCTCTGATAAGGGCCGATCTCGGGGAACAAATCACCGCGCGGCATGGCCAGCCCTAAACCAGCGCGGCGCGCAGCACCGCCGCCACCCGGGCTGCTTGTGCGTCGCTTAAATCCGGGTGGATCGGCAGCGCCAAAATCCGCCGCCCCAGCCCTTCGGCCACCGGCAGCGGCACGCCATCATGGCAGGAGGCATAGGCCGGCTGCTGATGCAGCGCGCGCGGATAATACACCGCATGCCCAATCCCCGCCGCCTGCAGCGCCGCCTTCGCCGTTTCGCGTTCCGCCTCGTCGCGCAGCAACACCGAATACACAGCCCAGGCGCTTACGCTCTGCGCCACCCGCGATGGAATTTTGAGGACATCCGCCAGCGCCTTGTCATAAATCCCGGCGATCTGCTCACGGCGCGCGATTTCGCCCTCGAACACTTCCAGCTTCGCCAGCAACACGGCCGCCTGCATCGTATCCAGCCGGCCGTTCATGCCGATGCGCATCACCTCATAGCGCGTGGTGCCCTCGCCATGCGTGCGCAATGAGCGGAACAGCGCCGCGCGCTCCGCCGACTCCGTAAACAGCGCGCCGCCATCGCCATAAGCGCCGAGCGGCTTGGAGGGGAAAAAGCTGGTCGCCGTGGCATCCGCTGCCCGGCCCAGGCGCTCGCCTTTCAGCGCCGCGCCGAAGCTCTGCGCGCAGTCATCCAGCGTAAACAGCCCTTCACGTGTGGCGATGGCGCGGATTGCGTCCCAATCCGCCGGTTGCCCGAACAAATCCACGCCGACAATGGCCCGCGGCCGCAACGTGCCGCCACGCTTCACATCGGCGATCCGCGCCTTCAGCCCCGCTACATCAATCTGGAATGTATGTGGATCAACATCCACAAACACCGGCGTGGCGCCCAGCAGCAGCGGCACCTCGGCGGTCGCGGTGTAGGTGAAGGCGGGCAGAAACACCGCATCGCCGCGCCCGATTCCCTCGGCCATCATCGCAATCTGCAACGCATCGGTGCCCGAACTCACCGTCACGCAATGCGCCGCGCCGCAAAACGCCGCCAGCCGGGCCTCCAGTTCGCTCACCTCCGGCCCCAGAATATACTGTCCGTGCGCCAGCACCGCATCCAGCCTGGCGCGCAGGCCGGGGCCAATGCGCGCCTGCTGCGCCTTCAAATCGAGAAACGGGATCGGCGGAAAATCATCACTGTTCATAATACCAACCCTAGCTCGCCGGACTAAAAACGGCGAGACCTCCCGCCGGTACAAATTCAGGCACCATCCGCGCCAGCGCCGCCAGCGCCGCGGCCTCGTCGGCCGCCACGCAAGCCGCTTCAATATCCCTTATCGCCGCCGCGACCAGCCGCACATCGCTCACGCGCGGGCTGGCCATCAACAATCCCTCATGGCCCGTGGGCTCCGCTTGTTCGCCGCCATGGAACAACTCCTCGAATAACTTCTCTCCCGCCCGCAGCCCGGTATAGCGGATCGCCACATCCACATCCGGCCGCAATCCGGCAAGCCGGATCATCTGCCGCGCCAGATCCACGATTTTCACGGGCGCCCCCATGTCCAGCACAAAAATCCCGCCACCGGGGAGCGTGGTTTCGCCGTTCCCCGCCACAGAGGCCTGAAGCACCAATTCCACGGCTTCGCGCACGGTCATGAAGTAGCGCTGCATTTCGGGATGCGTCACCGTCAGCGGTCCGCCCTGCGCCAGTTGCCGGCGGAACAGCGGCACCACAGAGCCGGTGGAGCCCAGCACATTACCGAACCGCACCGTCACGCAGCGCATCCTCTGGCTACCGCCGCGCCGTGCCTCCAGGTTCAACCCTTGGCAATACATTTCCGCCAGCCGCTTGCTCGCCCCCATCACCGAGCTGGGGTTAACCGCCTTGTCGGTCGAGATCAGCACCATCAACGCCGCACCGCTGGCGGCAGCGGCATCAGCCACCGCCCTTGTGCCGAGCACATTGGTCTCCAGCCCCTCCAGCGGGTTTGCTTCCACGATCGGCACATGTTTCAGCGCGGCGGCGTGGAACACCAGCTCGGGCCGGAATTTTTTGCATAACGCCGTCATCCGCGCCGCATCGCGCACATCGCCGATAACCGCGTGCCGCGCCACCTCCGGGGCCAGCTCCGCCAGCTCCAGATCAATCTGCCAAAGCGCATACTCGCCATTGTCCAGCAGCAGAATTTCCGCCGGCGCAAAGCCCGCCACCTGGCGCGCGAGTTCCGCGCCAATACTCCCCCCCGCACCCGTCACCAGCACGCGCCTGCCCGCGATCAGCCGGGCCATGCCCGAACGGTCCGGCCGCACTTGCTGGCGGTTCAGCAAATCCTCAATCGCGATCGGCTGTAATTCAAGCTTTTGTTCCGCCGGCGCCAGCCGGGTCAGGCTGGGAGCCCGCAACACCCTTATGCCGCTCCGCGCGGCAACCGCCAGCAATCCCGCCAGCCTGTCACCCGCCAGCCCGCCCGAGGTGATAATCAGCAGGTCAGGCTTTTGTTCCAGCCTGGCCAGCGCCGCCTCGGCCTTCTCCACGGTGGCGAAAACGTCCAGCCCGTGCAGACGCTGCCCCATATGCCGGGCTGAGAGCGAGATCACCCCAATCACCCGGTAGGGTGACGCGGCAGCCTGGTGATGCGCCGTCAAAAACAATTCAGCACTTGGCGCATCCCCCACCAGAACCGCCCTCTGCGCCGCTGTCCGGCGCTCAGAGCTGGGGATACGTGCGAGCCGGTACAGAAATTTCGGCGAAACCAGAAAAACCACCAGGGCAAGTGCCAATATGACCGGAAAAGCCGGCGAGGGCAGGGGGATGCCCGAACCCACCATCAGCAGCACCAGCATCACCGCCGTCACCGCGCCGGCAGCGCCGATCACCGCCAGATCACGGAAGGAAATAAACCGCCAATGCAGCCGGGGAAGCCCGAGCGGCACCCCAATCAGCCAGATCGCCACGGCGCCGCCGAGCGGCAGGGTATGCGGTTGCGGAACGGGGGAAGCCGGGTTGGCCAGCCAGAAACTAAAACCCACGGCGAGGGCCGCCAGCACGCCGTCCAGGAGAATGTTCACTGCCATGCGGACCGGGAGACGTGAGGAGCTGTGCTGACTCATGGTTGCAGCCTTATACCCGCGGAAACCGCCGTTGATCCATAAGCAAGATCAGCCGTGCGGATTTAAAACATCCCGGTCCGGCGGCATGCTCTCAGCCGAGCCAGAAAATCCCTTCGACCTCAACCGCCGCATCCAGCGGCAACGACGCGACGCCAACGGTCGAGCGCGCATGGCGCCCAGCCTCGCCAAAGGCTGCCACGGCCAGATCGGATGCACCGTTCATCACAACGGCATGCTGCGAGAATTCCGGCGTCGCGGCAATGAAGCCGCCAAGCCGGACCACCTTGGCAATGCTGGCCAAGCCACCTGGCAGCGCCGTTTCAAGCTGCGCCAGCACATTAATCAGGCAGAGCCGCGCCGCGTGCTGCCCCTCCTCGATCGAGACATTCAATCCGAGCTTTCCCGTCACCGCCACCTTGCCGTCAATGGCGGGCAGTTGCCCGCTCACGGTCACAAGGTTGCCGGCAATGCTCACCGGCACATAAGTCGCCACGGGCGGCATCGGCTTGGGCAGAGTAATGCCAAGCGCCGCCAGTCGTTCAATCACGTTCATGCGTTGCTCACCAGTTTAAGGTTTTTGCGCCGTTCGCGCGGGGCAGGGGCGGGAAGGTCAAGCGGCAGCAGCGGTGCGCGGTCAGCCGCGCCATCGCCCACGGTATCGCTGGCCTCGGGCGTCGCCGGGGCCAAATTGGTCTGCCCCAGATAATTCACCGCGAGATTGCGGAACACATAATCGATCATCGAGGTCGCCTGCGGCACCGCCGGATCGCCTTCCACCGCCCCGGCGGGACCAAAGCGCGTGAAGGTGAATGCCTCCACGTAATCCTCCAGGTTCACCCCATGCTGCAGCCCGAGGCTCACCGCGATCGCAAAGGCATCCATCAGGCCGCGGAAGGCCGATCCCTCCTTGTGCAGCGCGATGAAAATCTCGCCCAACCGGCCATTGCCATACTCGCCGGTGGAGATAAATAATTTATGCCCGCCAACGCTGGCTTTCTGCGTATAGCCGCTGCGCCGCGCGGGCAGGGCCTCGCGGTTGGATTGCCGGCGTGCCGGCATGGGGGCGGCCGGACGCGCGGGCATTGCCGCCACCAAAGGCTCCAGCGCGTCGTGCATGGCAACATGCGCCGCCGGGCGAATGGGGGCGAACAGCGATTCACCGCCCAACATTTTAACCAGCGCCGCCTCCGCGCTCAGCCCTTGTGCCGCCAGCCGCGCCCGGGCCCAAAGGCTGAGTTGCCCCTCACCAGTCAACGGCGAGAGGGCGGGTGCGAAATTGCGCACTTCGGCGCCCAACAGCGCCTCCACCTCCGGCGCCTCGGCAAAGCCCAGCAACGCCTCATGGCGGCGTGTACCCGCCGCCAGAGCCTCCTGTTGTGCCGCCAAGGTTGCCGTTTTCAACCCCGGCACCACGCAATCGGCCGGAAGCGCCGCGGCCGTCACCGGATATCCGGGCGCCGCGCCACGGGCCAGCAATTTCGCCGAGGCAATATCCGCCTGCGCGCCGATGAACGCCGTCACCATCACGGCGATGTCCCACGCCGCTGTGGAATCATAATCCACCCCGAGTCCCGCCAGGAACAGGTTAAGGTCCGTGAACCCGATATTCAGCCGATGCGCCGAGGGTGTTCCCAGCGTCAGCGCCGTCACCGCGAGCCGCACCGCCGCCCCCAGCCCGGTAATGTCAAAAACGCCGGCCTCATCAACAAACGCATTCAGGTTGAACACAAAACCCGGCTGCCCCGGTAATTTATTCTGCCAGACATTCGCATTGGGGCTGCCCCGCCGTGCCGCCAGCAGCGCATGCAGCTGCGCCCCCAGCTCCGATGAAATCCCGGCGGTTTCCGCCCGGGCTGCAACCGGTGCAATCCAGGCCTGCGCGGCGAGCGCAATATCCAGCGCGCCCCGGTCCGGCAATATTCCAGCCAGCGCATCAGCCGCCACGGCGCCCCAGGCGGCGGGTATCTTCACTTCCACCGCCGCCGCATCCGGGTCCGCGCGCCCGGCGAACACCGCCTGTTTTATGCCATGCCAGGATTTATCTGTTTTATAAGTGCCCATGCCCTCATCCTATGCCGAGCCGTGCGCCAGTTAAAGTGCATATAGTGGTAATTTTTGCTCCCAGCCACAAAATACTGTGGATAGTCTGCATGCAACTTCAAGATGGACCCCGGCGCCCGCTTCACTTATATCAGGCGGCATGAGCACCTCCCCTTCGCCTGCCAAAGTCTCAATCAGCCAGCTTGGCGGTTTGCGCCGGCTTATCTTCAACCCCGGCCTGATCCTCTACACGCTCCGCCATGGCCGTCTCGCCGGGCAGGACGAACAGGGTAATCATTATTTCGAGCGCCCGGCCCACGGCATCGCCCGCAACGGCCGCCGCTGGGTGGTTTATGCCGGCGCTGACGACCCTTCCGCGATCGGCCCGCGCTGGCACGCCTGGCTGCACCACCTCACGGATAAACCGCTGCCCGAGACGGGCGCCAGGCCGTGGGTAAAGCCGCACCAGCCCAACCTCACCGGCACGGCGGAAAGCTACCGCCCCGCCGGGCATGACTATCAGGGCGGCCAGCGCGCGGCGGCCTCGGCTGATTACGAATCCTGGACTCCGGGGCAGTAACGATGGCCCGTAAGCTTCCCGAACTGCTTACCGGCTTTGCCGTTATCATCGCTTCGGCGGCGTTTCTGGTCTACGCACTTAGCGCGTCCGGAACCGTCACAACCGGCGGCTATCCGTTGCAGGCGCAATTCGCCAGCATCGGCGGGCTCACCGTCGGCGCGGATGTTAAAATTGGCGGCGTTGTCATCGGCCATGTCGCCGATGAGCGGCTCGATCCCAATACCTACGCCGCCATCGTCCGGCTGGTCATCGACAATGGCATCAAGGTTCCCGATGACAGCAGTGCCGCCATCTCCTCCGATGGTCTGCTCGGCGGCAATTACGTCTCCGTATCGCCAGGCGGCTCAAATAACATGCTTGCCGCCGGCCAGTCCTTCGCCGTGACCCAGTCGGCGATCAACATCGAGGATCTGCTTGGCAAGTTCATCTTCTCGATGGGCGGAACCTCCGGCAAAACATCCACACAGGCCGCGCCGGCCCAGGGCAATGCCAGCAACCCGCCGGCGAACCCCGCCGCGCTCTCTCCCGCCGCGGCAAAATAATGCGTTTTTGCGCCGCCACGGCTGTTCTTACATTGCTGGCGGGCAGCCTGGCCTGGGGGCAGACGGATAATGCCGTGGTGGTGCCGCCTGCACCGCCCATTGTCTCCGCGCCGCTGGCCAGCCCGGCGCCCGTGGCCCCGCCCGCGGCGCAGCCGCCGCCCGGCCTTGTGCAAACGCAGCCGCCGCCGGTGCCTGCCGCCGCCGCCACGGACTCCAGTACGGCGGATGCAGCCCCCGCGACACCCAACAACTGGGTGGTTGGCACGACCGCGCTACTCGGTGTGCTCGATAAAGTTGATGGCAGTACAACCAAGATATCCATCCCGGCCGGGGGGCAGGCGAATGTGGGTGATCTCCAGATCTCCGTGCAGTCCTGCGTCAACCGCCCCGCCGGGCAATTGCCCGACGCCGCGATCTTCCTCACGGTTCAACCTCTGTCCAACACCGCCGGCCCGCCGCTGTTCCGCGGCTGGATGGTCCGCTCCACGCCCGGCGCAACCGTTGTCGGCGACGCTGGAGAAATTTTCCGCGTCATGGGCTGTTCTTAAGTCTTCTGCCGCCTCTGAGGCCGCATGCCGCTTGCAGCGAGCGGAAGAGACCTGCAGGCCCCGTGAAGTTCGTATGCCGCGACGGCTGAAATCTGGACATTAGTTCATGTTGCGGCGCGCAAATTGTGCTAAAAATACAACAGGTTCAGAATGTTAAAGCTTGAAGTGAATTGGCTCTGTTGATTCATTCCCGAAGTCACTAAATGGGCTTGGTTCGTCTCGTCATTTTTGTTTGGAGTTTAGATTATGAAGCTGCGCTTAGCCCTTGCCGCCGCCACCTGCCTTGCATTGCCGCTCGCGGCCCATGCGCAGCCGGTCACCGGCCCTTATGTCAGCCTCGGTGCTGGCACCAGCATTCTCAATCCGATCCCGGCAAGCGACGCAACCGGTTCCGGCAAAATTCTGTCCCGTCCTTCCTATGCTGGCGATGCCGCCGTCGGTTACGGCTTTGGCAACGGCCTGCGCGTGGAGCTGAATGGTGACTTCTACCGCAACACAGCCCATAAAATCGGTGGCGGCCCGCGCGTGACGGGCGGCTTCAATACTTATGGCCCGATGGTCAACGCGCTGTATGACATGAACGTCGGCCTGCCGATCTTCCCATATGTTGGCGCTGGCGTCGGCTATCAGTGGCAGAACCTCGACTCCGCTCTGAGAAGTTCAACCGGTGGCTTCGCGGTCAGAGGCAACAGGGGCAGCTTCGCCTATAACGTTATCGCTGGCGCCGCTTATCCGCTGCCGATGGTTCCGGGTCTTTCCGTAACCGCTGAGTACAAGTTCACCCAGCTGGTTGAGAGCCGTAACTATAGCGAAGGGAATGGCCTCAAGTTCAAGCTTGGCCAGGAGTCGAGCCACACCTTCCTGCTCGGCCTGCGCTATCAGCTGTTCAACGCCCCTGCGGCCGCCCCGGCCGTTGCCCCGGTTGCAGCTCCGGTTGCCGCAGCCCCGGCCCCGGCTCCGGCCCGCACCTACCTGGTCTTCTTTGATTGGGATAAGGCAAGCCTGACCCCGCGCGCCACGCAGATCATCGCGCAGGCGGCGTCCGACAGCAAAACCCAGTCCACCACGACGATCGACGTGAACGGCTACACCGACACCTCCGGCACCCCGGTTTACAACCAGGGCCTCTCCGTGCGCCGCGCCAAGGCCGTTGCGGCCCAGCTGGTGGCGGACGGCGTTCCCGCCTCCGAGATCACCGCCCAGGGCTTTGGCGACACCAAGCTGCTCGTGCCGACCGGCCCGGGCGTGCGCGAGCCGCAGAACCGCCGCGTGGAAATCATCCTCAACTAACCACGGTTTGTTCGAGAATAACGGCCCCGGCAGGCAACTGCCGGGGTTTTTTTTATTCAGCAGGCTGGCGCCGGACAAAAAAAGCCCCGGCAGTTGCCCGCCGGGGCTTAGAGCCTGATCGCTTTAGGTGCGATCAGGCTCTAGCGGTTTTTCTGAGGGCGATTCACGCTTTCGGCTCGCTCGGTTGAGCGAACCTCAAACGATCGCGCTTAACTTATATTCTGGCGCTACCAGAACCGCTGTGACCTGCCTTTTGCCTGCCCCGGATCGGATGCCTGCCCCGGATCAGACGGAAATTGGCTCAGGGTTCGCCGGCGGAAGCCACCGTGGTTGGCGCCTGCGGTGTCATGTTGGACGCGAAATTATCCAGCTCCTGCGTGTTGCGTAACGCCAGTACCGCGTTGAATTCCGCACTGTTGTTCAGACAAAAAACGGAGCCTTGCGCCTGGGCGCTGACGGACTGGTTGTTGGCCAGCAGCGTCACGAAATCATCCTCCCGGCTTTGGCCCGCCCGTCCGCCCACGCGGCGGAAATAGCCATCCATGACATGCTGTTCTGCCAGAATATGCGGCTGGAAGGTGGTCATGAACACGTCATACTGTCTTCTCTGGTCACAGGTGAGCGCGCCGACCATCAATGCCGATTTCAGCCCGATAACATTGAACGCCTGCTGGTAGGATTCCACCTGCGCCCGGCTCATCTTGATTCTGTGCGAGCTGACGACCGGCATTTCCACCATGGTCGGGTAAATATGCCCCACCGGCGCGGGCGGCGGCGGCTGCATGACCGCGACTGCCCCCGGTCTGGAGCAGCCCGCCAGTGTCAGCATCGTCAGGCCGATCACCATACCCGTTTTGCCCACACCCGAGGCTGCCCGCATTGAATGCAATGTCAAATCCTTCAAATTAACGTGTATAAATAGTTTTCCATGCATTAATACAGAGAAACTCCCGCGCCGCCAAGGCGCAAATCATGCTGAATGTGACGTGTAAAACGTTCATATTAAAACATTTTTACGGCCCATGGTGAATTTGTAATGCGGGGCTATATGCTCACCACCCGCAGCGCATTCGTTGTTCCCGGCTGCCCAAACGGCACCCCGGCCACCACCACGATTTCCTCGCCCTTTTTGGCAAAGCCCTCCAGCCGGGTTATTTTCACCGCCTGCGCCACGGCCTCGGTCATGGAGTGCACCTGCACGGTCATGGCCGCATGCACCCCCCACACTAACGCCAGCCGCCGCGCCACGGGAGTCGTGGTGGTCAGCCCCAAAACCGGGCAGTCCGGCTTCTCGCGCGCCACCCGCAACGCGGTGGAACCGGACTCCGTCAGCGCCACAATCGCCTGCGCGCCGATGGTATGCGCCACCTGCACCGCCGCCGCGGCAATCGCGTCGGCGGAGGATCTTTCCGGTGCCGGGCGTTTCGCATCAATCCCGCGCCGCCAGTCCGCATCGCGCTCCACCCGCGCGATAATCCGGTCCATCATGTTCACCGCCTCGCGCGGATACTGCCCGGCGGCCGACTCTGCCGAGAGCATCACCGCATCCGCCCCATCATACACGGCCGTCGCCACATCTGAGGCTTCCGCGCGCGTTGGCGCCGGCGCCGAGATCATGCTCTCAAGCATCTGCGTCGCCACCACCACCGGCATCCCCCGCTGCTGCGCCGCGCGGATGATCTGCTTCTGCGCAATGGGCACATCCTCGGGCGGCAGCTCCACGCCAAGATCACCGCGCGCCACCATCACCGCATCCGCCAGCCGGAGAATTTCCTCCAGGTTTTCCAGCGCCTGCGGTTTTTCCAGCTTGGCCATCACCATCGCCCGCCCGCCCGCCAGCGCTTTCGCCTGCGCCACATCCTCCGGCCGCTGCACGAATGAGAGCCCGATATAGTCGATCCCCAGCGGCAGCACGAAATTAAGGTCCGCGATATCCTTCGCCGTCAGCGCCGGGATCGGCAGCACCACGTCGGGAATATTCACCCCCTTGCGGTCGGAGAGCACGCCACCATTCAACACCTCGGTGAGCAGATGGTCCTCGCGCTTGCGCAGCACCCGCAGCCGCAATTTGCCATCATCGAGCAACAGCATAGAGCCGATTTCCGCGGCTCCCAGAATTTCCGGGTGCGGCAGGCAGACCCGCCGCGTGTCGCCGGGCGCCGCATTCATATCCAGCGTGAACTGCTGCCCCGCCTGCAGGCTCACCCGCCCGGACTGAAACTGCCCCACCCGCAGCTTCGGCCCCTGCACATCGGCCAAAATCCCGATGGGGCGGCCAAATTTCTTCTCCAGCGCGCGGATCATCCCGATCCGCGCGGCATGGTCGTCGTGGCTCCCGTGCGAAAAATTCAGCCGGAACACATCGGCCCCGGCAACGAATAATTGCGCGAGCATCTCCGGGGTGGCGCTCGCCGGCCCCAGTGTCGCGATGATTTTGGTACGGCGGTGGCGGCGCAGGCGTTCGGTCATGTAAACCTCATAAAATCATTACAGCGCGAATATCGTTGACATTTGTTAACGTCGGCCCGGTGACGATCAGATCACCAAGCGATTTAAAAAAACTGTAGCTGTCGTGCGCGGCCAAAAACCCCGCCGCATCCAGCCCCAGGGCGCGGGCGCGGGCCAGCGTCTCCGGGCCGATCATCGCCCCGGCGGCGTCCTCGGTGCCATCGATTCCATCGGAATCCCCCGCCAGCGCGTAAACATTTTTAGCCCCGTCCAAGGCAATCGCCATGCTGAGCAGAAACTCCATATTGCGCCCGCCGCGCCCGGGCTTTGCCGCCCCGATCGTCACAGTGGTCTCGCCGCCCGAAAGCAGCAATACCGGCCCGCGCTCCGCCAGAGCCAGCGCCGCCATGCCGCGCCCAAGCACCGCGGCTTCCCCCTCCAGCGCGTCCCCCAATATTTTCACCCTCATGCCACTGGCCCCGGCCGCCGCCTGCAAGGCCATCATCGGCGTCGCGATGAGGCGATAATCCGCGCCCTCAACCCATGTCGGTCCGGAGCCGATAACAGCCGGGTCATCTCCCGGAACATCGGAAATCGCCAGCGTCACAAGCTTCGCCGGCGCGCAGGCCGCGGCCAGCCTGCCGCCCTTGATGCCCGAAAGCCGTTTGCGAATCCGGTTCATCGCCGCAATAGGCGCGCCGGAGGCCAGCAGCGCCTGATTGACCAGAATCTTATCCTCCAGCGTCACCCCCGCCGCCGGCAGTGCGAGCAACGCCGATGCCCCGCCGGAAATCAGCGCGATCACCTGATCCTGCGGACCAAGCCCGTGCACCGCCGCCATGATTTCACGCGCAGCCGCCTCGCTCGCCGCGTCAGGCACCGGGTGCGCCGCCTGCAGCACCCTGATTTTCCGCGTGGGCAGTTCATGGCCGTAGCGGGTCACGACAACGCCCTCTATCGCCTGCCCCTCGGGCCAGGCATTCTCCATCGCCGCCGCCATCGCCGCCGCGGCCTTCCCCGCGCCGATAACGATGTTCCGCCCCTTGCCAGGTGGCGGCAGATTCGGAGGCAAACACACCGCCGGGTCCGCGGCGGCAATCGCCGCTTGGAATATCGCGCGCAGACGATTGGCGGTATCATGCTCCACAACGCCACTATGCCAGGAGCCACAGGATGAGCAAACCGGAGATCACCCCCGCCCAGACCGAAAAACTGGAGGCCGCCGCCTTCCGCGCCCTGGTTGCGCATTTGCGCGCCAATCCGCAGGTGCAGAATATCGACCTGATGAATCTCGCCGGCTTCTGCCGCAACTGCCTCTCGCGCTGGTACCGCGAAGCCGCCGAGGCACAAGGCATCGCCCTCTCCGACCCCGCCGCGCGCGAAATTATTTATGGCATGCCCTACAAGGATTGGCAGGCGCAGCACCAGAAACCCGCCAGCCCGCAGGCCCAGGCCACCTTCGCGGCCAAACAAGGGAGCGGGGAAGGGCATTGACGCTGGGTGTTCTAACCCTCTATCCCCGCCCTCCCGATTGAGAAGGATATACCATGGCGCTTGATGCAACCGAAGAAAAACCGGCCAATGTCGCGGGCGAGCGCCTGCGCAGCATTGTCGACCGGATTGAGCGGCTCGAGGAAGAGCGCAAGGCGCTCGGCTCGGACATCAAGGACATCTACTCCGAAGCGAAGTCGGCCGGGTTCGATGTGAAGGTGCTGCGCCAGCTCATCCGCATCCGCAAACAGGAACCCGCCGAGATCGAGGAGCAGGAAACCCTGCTCGACGTTTACCGCCGCGCCATCGGCATGTGAGGCGCCGCCGTGCCCAAGGCGCAGTCAGGCCTTGGGCACGGTCAGGATTTTCAGGGCATCGGTCCGCATGTAATTGGCTTTCGCCGCTTGCGGGTCGGGCAGGGCGCAGCGCAGCGCCAGGGCGATAATCCCCAGGCTAAAGACGCTGATCACAACCGTGCCGCTCAGGTTTGAGAAAGTGCCGGTGCCATGCGCCGGCCCGAGATAGGTGATCAACCACAGCCCGCCGAAATAAGGCGCCATCCACCAGGCGCCCCGCCATTCCAGATGGCGCAGCGTCCGCTGCACGGCGAATTGCTGCCCGCAATAAAACATGAACATGAGCAGCAGGCCGCCCAGCAAATGGTTGGCGACATCCGCCCCCGCCCAGAACACCACCAGATTCGCAACGATAAAGGCCATTGGCGCGAACACCATGGCCAGACGAAGGCGGAAGGGGCGCTTGTATTGCGCCTCGGGCAGGGTTTGGCGGAAGGCAAGCAAAACCACCGGGCCAATGCCGTAGGCGATGACGCTGATGGACGAGATATAGGTCACGAGCAACCGCCAGGAGGGAAGGGGCAGCAAAAACAGCAGCCCGGCAAAAAAGCTCAGCGCCAGGCTGGTCACGGGCACGCCGTTGCCCGAGATCTGGGTGAAGAGCCGCGGCATGAACCCGGAATCGGCGGTTGCATAGATCACCCGCGCCGCCGTGGTGTTATAAATGACCCCGGTGCCCCCCGGCGATATCGCGGCATCCGCATACAAGGTGATAGCCAGCCAGGTCAGCCCCAGCCCGCTGGCCAGCCCGGCAAACGGCCCGGAAATCCCAGGAAAGCTCAATTTTGCCCAGCCGTTGGCGAGGTCGGCGGGGGTGAGCGCGCCGATGAATGCCAGTTCCAGCCCGCAATAGAGCAGGATGCACAGAAGGACCGATCCCACGATGGCAAAGGGCAGGCTGCGGCTGGGGTTGGAGGTCTCGCCCGCCAGCTCGATCGCCTGACGGAATCCCAGATAAGCAAACAGAACACCCGATCCCGAAACCGCCGCCAGCACCCCGTTCATGCCGGTGGGGGCAAAGCCGAACTGGGTGAAATTGCGCGCCCGAAAATGCACGAACATCAGGACAACCACGGTCCCCGCCGGCACCAGCAGCTTCCACCATGTAATCGCGTTGTTGATCTTCAGCACGAGCCTGATCGCCAGCAGGTTGATCCAGAGGAACAGCACCATCAGCGCCGCCGCCGCCGCGAAGCCTTTCATGGTGAGCATGCCGCTCGCCGGGTCGACCAGGCCGGAGAAAAAATTATTGCTGTAATTGATCACTGAAACCGCCTCGACCGGCGGGACGGAAATATAGGCAAGAAAATTGATCCAGGTCATCACCTGCGCCGAGAGCCGGCCAAAGCAGAGATACGGGAACACAATCACCGCTCCCGGCTGCGGGAACATGGTGGAAAGCTCGGCAAACACAAAAGCCAGCAGGAGCACCGCCCCGCCGCCGATCACCCAGGCAATGAGCGAGGCCGGCCCCGCGATTTTCGCAGCGTTCATCGCCCCGAACAGCCAGCCGGAACCGATCATCCCTCCCAGGCTGGCGAATAAGAGGCCAATACGTCCGGCGTCGCGTTTCAGAGCGGGTGCGGGCATGAAATCTCCTGGCCGGGGATGGGTTGATCCACCAAGGTCTAACCGCGATTTTCCCATGCGTCACGCAATTATCGTCGAGGCAGGCGCGCCCCGCCGCCGCTCCACCTTTGCCGCCGGCCGATTAGCGCCTACATCTGCGGGCAACATCAGGAGCGGATTATATGCACGCAACACAGATCGCCCGGCACCCCGAAGGTTTCTCCGCGAGCAGCGGCACGCTGCCGGTCTGGAACCTCAACGATCTGTACGCCGGCCTGGAAGACCCGCGCATCGCCGCCGATCTGCAAAGCGCCCAGGATGCCGCCGCCGCCTTCGAGTCCCGCTACAAAAACCGCCTCGCTGGTCTCTCCGGCGCGGAGCTGGCCGCCGCCGTGCATGAATACGAGCGCATCTCCGAATCCCTCGGCCGCGCCACCTCCTTCGCGCAGTTGCTGTTCTCCGCCGATTCCAACAACCCCGCCCACGGCAAATTCTACCAGACCATGTCCGAGCGCGTGACGCTCATCAACACCTCCCTGTTGTTCTTCACCCTGGAGCTCAACCTCCTCCCCGAGGCTGATCTGGCCGCCAAACAGCAAGACCCTGCCTTGGCCCGCTACGCCCCCTGGCTGCGCGATCTGCGGGTCTTCCTGCCGCACCAGCTCTCCGCCGAGCTGGAAAAACTGTTGATGGAAAAAGACGTCACCGGCCATGCCGCCTGGAGCCGCCTGTTCGATGAGACCACCGCCGCCATGCGCGTGCCGGTCAACGGTGAAGACCTCACCCTCTCCGCCGCCCTCAACAAACTATCAGACCCTGAGCGCGCCACCCGCCAGGCCGCCGGCAAGGCGGTTGGCGAGGCGATGGGCCGCCACGAAAAACTCTTCGCCCTCATCACCAACACCTTGGCCAAGGACAAGGAGATCGACGACAACTGGCGCCACTACCCAACCCCCGCCTCCTACCGCAACCGCTCCAACATGGTTGAGGACGAGGTGGTCGAAGCCCTGAGTTCGGCGGTAAAATCCTCCTACGCCCGCCTCGCGCACCGCTATTACGCCATGAAGGCGAAATGGCTGGGGCTGGACAAGCTCGAATACTGGGACCGCAACGCCCCGCTCCCCGGCGATGATGACCGTGCCATCCCCTGGCCCGAGGCAAAGGAGATGGTGCTCGGCGCCTACGCTCGCTTCAACCCCGCCCTGGCCGCGCAGATCGAGCCGTTTTTCGAGCAGAGCTGGATCGACGCGGCCCCGCGCCCCGGCAAATCCGGCGGCGCCTTCGCCCACCCCACAATCCCCGCCGCGCACCCCTATGTGCTGATGAATTATCACGGCCGCACCCACGATGTGATGACCCTGGCGCACGAGCTTGGCCACGGCGCCCACCAGCGCTTGGCGGCCGAGCAGGGCTACCTGATGTCCGGCACGCCCCTGACCCTGGCCGAAACCGCCAGCGTCTTCGGCGAAATGCTCACCTTCCGCTCCCTGCTCGATGCCGAGTCAGACCCCCAGCGCCGCCGCTTCATGCTGGCCGGCAAGGTGGAGGACATGCTCAACACCGTCGTCCGCCAGATCGCCTTCTACCAGTTTGAGCTAAAAGTTCACGCCGAACGCCGCACCGGCGAGCTGCTCCCCGCCCGGATCGGCGAAATCTGGCTGGAAGTGCAGACCGAGAGCCTCGGCCCGGCCTTCACCTTCGCTGAGGAATACCGCCTCTTCTGGGCCTATGTCCCGCATTTCATCCACTCGCCGTTTTATGTCTATGCCTATGCCTTCGGCGATTGCCTGGTGAACGCCCTCTACGCTGTCTACCAGGAGAGCGCGGACAAAACCGCCTTCGCCGGAAAATACACCGAAATGCTCAAAGCCGGCGGCACCTTGCGCCACAAGGAGCTTCTCGCCCCCTTCGGCCTGGACGCCAGCCACCCCGAATTCTGGCAAAAGGGGCTGGACGTGATCGCCGGGTTCATTGACGAGCTGGAAGCCTGATGGCCGAACGCGAAGGCAATATTTTCGGCGACATCGGCCGCTTCGCCCGCACCTCCGGCGCCGTCGGCGGCATCGCCGCGCGCATCGCGGGGGAGCGTGTGCTCGGCATCAAAACCGACCAGGCCCGCCACGCGCAGGATTTAAAAGCCGTGCTCGGCGGCCTCAAGGGCCCGATGATGAAGGTGGCCCAGTTCCTCTCCACCGTGCCCGACGCATTGCCCCCCGAATACGCCGCCCAACTGGCCGAACTCCAGGCCAACGCGCCACCCATGGGCTGGGCCTTCGTGCGCCGGCGCATGCAAAGCGAGCTGGGGCCGGATTGGGAGAAAAAATTCACGACCTTCGGCCATGAGGCCGCCGCCGCCGCCAGTCTCGGCCAGGTCCACAAGGCTATCCTGCCGGATGGCACCCAGGTCGCCTGCAAGCTGCAATACCCTGACATGCCCAACATCGTGGAAGCCGACCTGCGCCAGGTGAAAATGGCCATGGCGCTCTACCGGCGCATGGATAACGCCATCATCCAGGACGACATCTACACCGAACTCTGCGAGCGCCTGCGCGAGGAGCTGGACTACAAGCGCGAGGCCGCGCAGATGCGCCTCTACCGCGCCATGCTGGCGGGCGTCCCCAACGTAAATGTCCCCGAGCCGGTGGCGCAATACACCACGCCGCGCCTGCTCACCATGAAATGGTTGAACGGCGTGGGGCTGAAAACCTGGCTGGAGGGCGAGCCGAGCCTGGAGCAGCGCAACGCGCTCGCCACCGCGCTCTTCCGCGCCTGGTACATCCCCTTCTACCGCTACGGCGTCATCCACGGTGACCCGCATCTGGGCAACTACCAGGTCTCCGAGAGTGGCGGCCTCAACCTGCTGGATTACGGCTCCATCCGCGTCTTCCCCGCCAAATTCGTCGGCGGCGTGCTCGACCTCTACGCCGCCGTACGCGACGCCGACTCCGAGCGCGCCCGCCACGCCTACGACATCTGGGGCTTCAAAGGCATCACCGATGAGCAGATCACCATCCTCAATGACTGGGCGCAATTCCTCTACGGCCCGCTGGTGGAAGACCGCGTCCGCCCGATCCAGGACGACGGCGACACCCAGTTCGGCCGTTCGGTGGCACAAAAGGTTCATGCGGGCCTGCAGCGCACGGGCGGCGTGCGCCCCCCGCGCGAATTCGTCCTCATGGACCGCTCCGCGATCGGCCTCGGCTCGGTTTTCATGCGCCTGCGCGCCGAGCTTAACTGGAGCCGTCTGTTCCATGAGACGGTCGATGATTTCGACCCCGCCCAACTGGCCGCCCGCCAGCAGGAGGCTTTGCGCATTGCCGGGGTGCCGGAGGCCAAGTAATACCAGCGAGCGTGCAACAATCATGACCGAGGGCGTCGATGGCAATTTTTAAACGCGGCCTGCGCGAGGGCTTCATCGCCCGCGCCTACCGCAAGACCCTGCATTCCTTCTACGCCAACGATCTATGGATCGACCTGCGCCTGCACGCCAAGCGCGAGGCCGTGGATTATATCGTCGCCAACATGAGCGAGGCGATGGTCCTGCCCGACCGGCTGGATCTGCTGAAATTCGCCCTCTCGCGCGCCCCGGCCGAGGGGCTGGTGCTGGAGTTCGGCGTCGAAAAGGGCGCCTCCTTGCGCCACCTCGCCAGCCTGCGCCCCGGCAATGTGCATGGATTTGACAGTTTCGAGGGCCTCCCCGGCGACTGGGGCGGCACCAAGGAGGCCGCGGGCGCCTTCACCCTGCGCGGAAAACTGCCAAAAGTCCCCGCCAACGCCATCCTGCATGTCGGCTGGTTTGACAAAACCCTGGCGCCCTTCCTGGCGGAAAACCCCGCGCAATGCGCCCTCATCCATGTCGATTGCGACATCTACATCAGCACAGCCGTCATTTTCGAGCAGCTGCGCTCGCGCATCGGCCGTGGCACGGTCATCGTGTTCGATGAATATTTCAACTATCCAGGCTGGCGCGCGCATGAATACAAGGCGTTCCAGGAGTTCATCGCCGCCAGTGGGCTAAACTATCGTTATCTCGGTTTTTCCGCCGAAAAAGGCCATGTCGCGGTCATCATCCTTTAAAGACCGCGCCAAAATACCTCACATTTCCGGCAGGGTAGGGCATGCCGCGCCCCCTGCTGGCGGCTGGTGCTCTTGAATAATTACGCGGCCTCCATCATGGTGCGCTGCAATCGATTGCGTTTTTTAGGGAATGGTCCATGCGTCTAGCGGTTTTGAAAGAACGTCGTGCCGGGGAAGCCCGTGTGGCGGCGACACCAGATACGGTCAAAAAACTGATCGGGCTTGGCCTGAGCGTTGCTGTTGAAGCAGGCGCCGGGCTGACCGCCGCGATCTCCGATGAGGAATTCGCCGCCGCGGGTGCGCAAATCACCCCCGATGCCGCAACCGCGTTGAACGGCGCTGAAATCCTCTTCGCGGTGCAGGCGCCCGAGCCGGAAATCCGCACGCAGGTTGCCCCCGGCACCCTGCTGGTCTGCACCATGAACACGTTTGGCAACCCTGAGCTGGTCCCAGCCCTGGCCGCCGCGAAGATTGACGCCGTGGCGATGGAGATGATGCCCCGCATCACCCGCGCCCAGAGCATGGATGTGCTCTCATCCCAGGCCAACCTCTCCGGCTACCGCGCCCTCATCGAGGCCGCCGGCGCCTTCGCGCGCGGCTTCCCGATGATGATGACCGCCGCCGGCACTGTGCCGCCCGCCCGCGTGCTGGTCATCGGCGCCGGCGTCGCCGGGTTGCAGGCCATCGCCACCGCGCGCCGCCTCGGCGGCATCGTCTCCGGCACGGACGTCCGCCCCGCCGCCAAGGAGGAGATCAGATCCCTCGGCGCCACCTATATCGGCGTCGATGACGAAGAGTCAGCCAAGCAGACCGGCCCCTATGCCGGGCAGATGTCCGAGGAATTCCGCAAGAAACAGGCTGACCTCATGGCCACCACCGTCGCGAAGAACGACATCATCGTCTGCACCGCTCTGGTGCAGGGCCGCAAGGCGCCGGTGATCGTCACCTCCGAGATGGTCGCCGCCATGCGCGCGGGCAGCATCATCATCGACCTCGCGGCCGATTCCGGCGGCAACTGCGCCGACACCGTGCCGGGCGAGACCATCACCACCGCCAATGGCGTCACCATCATCGGTCACCGCAACTGGCCCTCGCGCATCGCCGTCGCCGCCAGCCAGCTCTACGCGCGCAACCTGCTCACCTTCATCACCACCTTCTGGGATAAAGACGCAAAGGCGCCCAAGCTCACCGAGACCGACGACATCATCAAAGGTGTGCTGCTGACCAAGGGCGGTCAGATCGTCCACCCGAATTTCATTCCCGCAGCCGCTTAAGGGGGGCGCCAAACCATGACACCAGCCGATTTAGCCGCACAAGCGGCAGACCTCGCGCATCAGGCCGCCGTGCTCGCGCAAAACGCCGCCGGGGTTGCCGCGGTCGCCGCGCAGAATGCGCCGCCCGCTGCCCCGTTCGTCTATCTGTTCAGCATTTTCGTGCTGGCGATCTTCGTGGGCTATTATGTGGTGTGGAACGTAACCCCGGCGCTGCACTCACCGCTGATGGCCGTCACCAACGCCATCTCCTCGGTCATTATCGTCGGCGCCATGCTGGCCACCGGGCTGCAGGGCAGCAATGTCGCGCATCTCTTTGGCTTCCTGGCCGTGGTGCTGGTGAGCGTCAATATTTTCGGCGGCTTTGTGGTGACCAACCGCATGCTCTCGATGTTCCGTAAAAAATAAGGCGCCCGCCAGATGAACCAGTCCCTTACCTCCTTCGCCTATCTGGTCGCCGCGGTATTATTTATCCTGGCGCTGCGTGGCCTCTCGCACCCCACCACCTCGCGCCGCGGCAACCAGCTCGGCATCATCGGCATGGGCATCGCCATTTTGGCGACCCTCCTGCACAGCGGCATGTCGCTGGGCGGCGTGGCGCTCATCGTGCTCGGTGTCGCCATCGGCGGCGCCATCGGCACCGTGGCGGCGCTGCGGATTAAAATGACCGCGCTGCCCCAGCTCGTCGCCGCCTTCCACTCGCTGGTCGGTCTGGCCGCCGTGTTCGTCGCCGCCTCGGCGCTGAACGCGCCGCAGAGCTTCGGCATCGGCACCACCGGGCATATCCATCTGGAGAGCCTGGTGGAAATGTCGCTCGGCCTGGCCATCGGCGCCGTCACCTTCACCGGCTCGCTCATCGCCTTCGCCAAGCTGCAGGCGCTGATGTCGGGCACGCCGATCACCTTCCGCGGCCAGCACAAGCTCAACCTGGGCCTTGGCATCCTGCTGTTCATCCTGGTCCTGCTGTTCATCGTCTCCGGCGGCAGCAAAATCCTGTTCACGGCCGTGGCGATCCTGGCGTTGCTCATGGGCTTCCTGCTCATCATCCCCATCGGCGGCGCCGATATGCCGGTCGTGGTCTCGATGCTGAACTCCTATTCCGGCTGGGCAGCTGCCGGCATCGGCTTCACCATCGGCAACATGGCGCTTATCGTCACCGGCGCGCTGGTTGGCTCCTCGGGTGCCATCCTGTCCTACATCATGTGCAAGGGCATGAACCGCAGCATCTTCAACGTGCTGCTGGGCGGCTTCGGCAACGCCGGCGGCGAGGCCGTGGCCGGCACCACCTCGGGCGACAAATCGGTGAAAATCGGTTCCGCCGAGGATGCCGCCTTTATCATGAAGAACGCCTCCAAGGTCATCATCGTGCCCGGCTACGGCATGGCTGTCTCCCAGGCGCAGCATGCGCTGCGTGAAATGGCGGACGTGCTGAAGGCTGACAACATCGTGGTCAAATACGCGATCCATCCGGTGGCGGGCCGCATGCCCGGCCACATGAACGTGCTGCTGGCTGAAGCCGGTGTCTCGTATGATGATGTGTTCGAGTTGGAGACCATCAACAACGAGTTTGCCTCGGCTGACGTGGTGTATGTCATCGGCGCCAATGACGTGACCAACCCGGCCGCGAAAACCAACCCGGCCAGCCCGATCTTCGGGATGCCGATCCTGGAAGTCGACAAGGCAAAAACCGTGCTGTTCGTGAAGCGCTCGATGGCATCCGGCTACTCCGGCGTCGACAACGAGCTCTTCTTCCGTGACAACACCATGATGCTCTTCGGCGACGCCAAAAAGATGACCGAGGAAATCGTGCAGTCGCTGGACCACTGAGGTCCAGGTAAATGCCGCTAAAAAAGGCGGGCTTCATAGCCCGCCTTTTTTATGCCGGGATAATTAAGCCTAAAAATAAACCAGCACAGTGTTTTGCTGCAAAAAAAGGCATAATCTCGCCTATCTCCTGGCTGGTGGCATTGCTCAAGGGTAATCATTTAGGATACGACCATGCAAACCGGCCCAGCCGGTACTATGTCGGCATGACGGAGAGATACATCTGTGAAGCATTTCAAACGCCTTCTGGTCGCCAACCGGTCTGAAATCGCCATTCGCGTCATGCGCGCGGCGGCTGAGCTTGGCATTCAGACCATCGCCATCTATCCGGAGCATGACAAACTCTCTCTGCACCGGTTCAAGGCGGACGAGGCGTATCTGATCGGCCGCGGCATGGGCCCCATAGAGGCCTATCTCTCCATTGAGGAAGTCATCCGCGTCGCCAAACAGGCCAATGCCGATGCCATCCACCCCGGCTATGGCTTTCTCTCCGAAAACCCCGATTTCGCCGACGCCTGCGCCGCCGAGGGCATTGTCTTCATCGGCCCCTCGCCGGACACCATGCGCCGCCTCGGCAACAAGGTCGCCGCCCGCAACCTCGCCATCTCTGTCGGCGTGCCGGTCATGCCCGCCACCAACCCGCTGCCCGGCGACGCGGCGGAGATCAAACGTCTGGCCGCTGAAGTCGGCTACCCGGTCATGCTTAAGGCCTCCTGGGGCGGCGGCGGCCGTGGCATGCGCCCCATCGAGTCCGAGGACACCCTGCTGGAATCCGTCCAGGCCGCCCGGCGCGAGGCCAAGGCCGCCTTCGGCAACGATGAAGTCTATCTGGAAAAACTCGTCCGCCGCGCCCGCCATGTCGAGGTCCAGCTCCTGGGCGATTCCCACGGCAACCTCGTCCACCTTTTCGAGCGTGACTGCTCCATCCAGCGCCGCCACCAAAAGGTCATCGAGCGCGCCCCGGCCCCCTATCTGAACGAGTCCGAACGGGCCGAAATCTGCAACGCCGCACTCGCCATCGGCCGCGCCACCCAATACTGCAACGCCGGCACCGTCGAATTCCTGATGGATATGGACACCGGCAAGTTCTACTTCATCGAGGTCAACCCGCGCGTCCAGGTCGAGCACACCGTCACCGAGGTCGTCACCGGCATCGACATCGTCAAGGCCCAGATCCACATCGCCGAGGGCGGCCATATCGGCAACCTGCCCGAAACCGGCGTGCCCGAGCAGCAAAACATCCACCTTAGCGGCCATGCCCTGCAATGCCGCATCACCACAGAGAACCCCGAGAACAATTTCATCCCCGACTACGGCCGCATCACCGCCTATCGCGGCGCTTTTGGCTTTGGCATCCGCGCGGACGGCGGCACCGCCTACGCCGGCGCGATCGTCACCCGGTTTTATGACGCCCTGCTCGAAAAGGTCACCGCCTGGGCGCCAACACCCGAGGAAGCCGTCGCCCGCATGGACCGCGCCCTGCGCGAATACCGCATCCGCGGCGTCGCCACCAACCTCACCTTCCTCGAGGCCCTGCTCAACCACCCGGATTTCATCGCCAACCGCTACACCACCCGCTTTATCGACAACACGCCAGAGCTCTTCCAGGTCCGCAAGCGCCGCGACCGCGCGACCAAACTGTTGCGCTACATCGCCGACGTTACCGTTAACGGCCACCCCGAAACCCGCGGCAAGCCGCTGCCGGCCGCCCACGCCCGCACCCCCGAGGCCCCACGCTTCGGCAACGAGCGCGCCGATGGCACCAAACAAATCCTCGACCAGCGCGGCCCGATGGGCTTCTCCAAATGGATGCGCGAACAAAAGCGCGCCCTGGTGACCGACACCACCATGCGCGACGCCCACCAGTCGCTGCTCGCCACGCGCATGCGCTCCTACGACATCATAACCGCCGCCAAGGCCTACTCGGTCGCCCTGCCGCAGCTCTTCTCGCTGGAATGCTGGGGCGGCGCCACTTTCGATGTCTCCATGCGCTTCCTGCAGGAAGGCCCGTGGGAGCGCCTGCGCGGCATCCGCGAGCGCACCCCCAACCTGCTGCTGCAAATGCTGCTGCGCGGCGCCAATGGCGTCGGCTACACAAACTACCCCGATAACGTCGTCAAATTCTTCGTCAAACAGGCGGCCGAAGGCGGCATCGACCTGTTCCGCGTGTTTGACTGCCTGAACTGGGTGGAGAACATGCGCGTCGCGATTGACGCTGTGGTGGAATCGGGCAAGCTGGCCGAAGGCGCGCTCTGCTACACCGGCGACATCCTCGACCCCGCCCGCGCCAAATACTCCCTCAACTACTACGTTGACCTCGCCAAACAGCTTGAGGCCGCGGGCTGCCATATCCTCGCGATCAAGGACATGGCCGGCCTGCTCAAACCCGCCGCCGCCAGCGTGCTGGTCAAGGCCCTGAAGGAAAACGTGGGCCTGCCGATCCACCTGCACACGCATGACACCTCCGGCATTTCCGGCGCCACCGTCTTCGCCGCCGTCACCGCCGGGGTGGACGCCTTCGACGCCGCGATGGACCCGATGTCCGGCCTCACCTCGCAGCCTTGCCTTGGCTCGCTGGTTGAAGCCCTGCGCCACACCGAGCGCGACACCGGCCTCGACCCCGACGCCATCCGCCGCATGAGCTTCTACTGGGAGGCCGTGCGCGGCCAGTACGCCGCCTTTGAGAGCGACCTGCAATCAGGCGCCTCGGAGGTCTACCTGCACGAAATGCCTGGCGGCCAGTTCACCAACCTGCGTGAACAAGCCCGCTCGCTCGGCCTGGAGACCCGCTGGCACGAGGTCGCCCGCGCCTACCGCGACGCCAACGACCTCTTTGGCGACATCGTGAAGGTCACCCCCTCCTCGAAAGTGGTGGGCGACATGGCGCTGATGATGGTCAGCCAAAATCTCTCGGCCAGGGATGTCGCCGACCCGGCTCGGGAAATCTCCTTCCCGCAATCCGTCGTCGAAATGTTGCATGGCGACCTCGGCCAGCCCCCCGGCGGCTGGCCCGAAGCCCTGCAAAAAAAGGTGCTCAAAGGCAAAGCCCCCATCACCGTGCGCCCCGGCTCGCTCATCCCCGCGGCCGACATCGAGGCCGTGCGCAAAACCGCGGCCGAGCGCTGCGGGATCGAGTTCAACGACGAGATCCTCGCCTCCTACCTGATGTACCCGGAGGTCTTCACCAACTTCAACGCCTCCATGCGCACCTACGGCCCGGTCTCCGTGCTGCCCACGCCGGTCTATTTCTACGGCATGAAGCCGGGGGACGAGATTTCGGTCACCCTGGAGGCCGGCAAAACCATGATCGTCAGCCTGCAAACCCTGGGCGACACCGACGAGGACGGCAACGTGCGCGTCTTCTTCGAGCTCAACGGCCAGCCCCGCGTCATCAGCGTGCCCAACCGCAACGCCACCGCCGCGCGCCCCGCTCGCCGCAAGGCGGACGATTCCGACCCCAAACAGCTCGGCGCCCCCATGCCAGGCTCCATCGCCGCCATCCTCGTGCGCGAAGATCAGAGCGTGGCCCAGGGCGAACCCCTGCTGGCCATCGAGGCCATGAAAATGGAAGCCCAGCTCACCGCCCCGCGTGAAGGGGTTATCAAATCCATCCTGGTGCGCCCCGGCGAACAGGTGGACGCCAAAGACCTGCTGATCGAATTCGTGTAGCCCCGGATATCGCTCCAGGGCCTGATCGCTTTAAATGCGATCAGGCCCTGGCCATTTTTCGGATGGCGATTCACGCGTTCGGCTTGCTTGATTGAGCGAACCTCAAACGATCGCGCTTTACCCAAAGAACCCAGGGCTTTGCGCCAGCTCCGTGGTGATGAAGGCGGCGGCAGCGCGCACATGCGCGGATTTGCGGTTGTCTTCATGGATATGCATGAAGAACGAGCGTTTCAGCGAGATCTCCTCCGCCAGCACGGGCACCAGCCCCGGATGCAGCCGGGCGATGAACGCCGGCAGCACGCAAAGCCCGCTTCCGGCCGCGGTGGCATAGGCCTGGGCGGTGAGGTTGGTGCTGCGGATGCGCGCGCTGATCCCGGGGCCGATGCTGCTGAGGTAGTTCAGCTCCGGCGTGAACAGCATGTCCTCGATATAGCCGACAAATCCGTGGCGGGAGAGGTCGGCGGGGCTGGTGATCGGCGGTTGCGCCGCGAGGTAGTCGCCTGAGGCATATATATGCAGCCGGTAATCGGTCAGGCGGCGCGAGACGACGCGGGCATGTTCCGGCGAGGTGAGGCTGATGCCGATATCCGCCTCGCGTTTGGAGAGGCTGAACACCCGCGCGGTGGCCAACAGCTCGATTTCCAGTTTGGGATGCAGCGCGGCCAGCTTGTGGATACGCGGGGCGAGAAACGCGGTGCCGAAACCATCCGGCGCGCCGATGCGGATGGTGCCCGAGACCGCCGGATTTTCGCTCTCCATCGAGGCGGCCTGCAGATAGCTGGCTTCCATGGTCTCGGCGATGGGCCGCAATTGCTCCCCGCTCGCGGTCAAATCGTAACCAAGGTTGCTGCGGTAGAATATCCGCGTGGTCAGACGTTCCTCCAGCCGCTGGATGTGCCGGGCGACAGTGGTGTGGTCGGTTCCCAGCGCCTCCGCCGCGGCCGAGAGCGTGCCGGTGCGCGCCACGGCCAGAAAATGCCGCAAATCATCCCAATTCTGCGCGCGTTTACGTCCGGCCATGGCCTGCCCTTATGCGCACGAGTGCGTTGTGCAAAATTGCGCAATGATTGCGGAAGAATTACTCTTCATCGGGCATGTTAACGCGGATAGACAGCTCCGGCAAGAACAGCCCAGAGGAGAGACCCATGGCGCGCGAATTAAATCATTTCATTGGCGGCAAAACCGTCACCGGCACATCCGGCCGCTTTGCCGATGTTTTCGATCCCAACACCGGCGCCGTGCAGGCGAAGGTCGCGCTGGCAAGCAAGCAGGAGGTTGAGGCCGCAATTGCCAATGCCGCCGCCGCCCAGCCCGGCTGGGCCGCGACCAACCCGCAGCGCCGCGCCCGCGTGCTGATAAATTTCCTCGCGCTGATCAACGCCGAGATGGACTCCCTGGCCCGCCTGCTCTCCTCCGAGCACGGCAAGACCGTGCCTGACGCCAAGGGCGACATTCAGCGCGGCGTTGAAGTGCTGGAGTTTGCCATCGGCATCCCGCATCTGCTCAAGGGCGAATACACCACCGAGGCCGGCACCAATATTGACGTCTACTCCATGCGCCAGCCGCTGGGCGTCGTCGCGGGGATCACCCCGTTCAACTTCCCGGCCATGATCCCGCTGTGGAAGGCCGCCCCGGCGATTGCTTGCGGCAACGCCTTTATCCTCAAGCCCTCCGAGCGCGACCCCTCGGTGCCGCTGCGCCTGGCCGAGCTGTTCCTCGCCGCCGGCGGCCCGCCGGGCATCTTCAACGTGGTGAACGGTGACAAGGAAGCGGTGGACACCATCCTGCATGACCCGCGCGTCATGGCGGTGGGCTTCGTCGGCTCCTCCCCGATCGCAAACTACATTTACGCGACCGCCGCCCAGAACGGTAAACGCGCGCAATGTTTCGGCGGCGCCAAGAACCACGCCATCATCATGCCGGATGCGGATATGGACCAGGTGGCCGATGCCCTCATCGGCGCGGCCTACGGCTCCGCCGGCGAGCGTTGCATGGCGCTCTCGGTCGCCGTGCCGGTCGGCAAGGCCACCGCCGATGCGCTGGTGAAAAAGCTGATCCCGCGCGTTGAAGCGTTGAAGATCGGCCTGTCCTCCGATGCCGGGGCTGATTACGGCCCGCTGGTCACCAAGGATGCGCTGAACCGCGTGAAGAGCTATATCGATGAGGGCGTGGCCGAAGGTGCGAACCTGCTGGTCGATGGCCGTGGCTTCAAGATGCAGGGCTACGAGAACGGCTATTTCATCGGCGGCACCTTGTTCGACAACGTCACCCCCACGATGAAAATCTACAAGGAAGAGATTTTCGGGCCGGTGCTGGCGGTGGTCCGCGCTGACACTTACGAAGATGCCCTGCGCCTGCCCAACGAGCATGAATATGGCAACGGCACCGCGATCTTCACCCGTGACGGCGATGCCGCGCGCGATTTCTGCGCCCGCGTGCAGGTCGGCATGGTCGGCGTGAACGTGCCCATCCCTGTTCCCATCGCCTACCACACCTTTGGCGGATGGAAGCGTTCGGGCTTTGGCGATCTCAACCAGCATGGCCCAGACTCGATCCGCTTCTACACCAAGACCAAAACCGTCACCTCGCGCTGGCCTTCAGGCGTGAAAGACGGCGCCAGCTTCGTCATCCCGACGATGGATTGATGACCATGGGTGGCCTCTCGTTCAACCTCGATGAAGATCAACTCGCCATTCGTGACATGGCCCAGACGTTCGCGACCGAACGTCTGGCGCCTTCCGCGATTGAATGGGACCGGGAGAAGCATTTTCCGGTTGATGTGATACGTGAGGCCGCCGCCTTGGGCATGGGCGGAATTTATATCGACGAAGCCTATGGCGGTTCGGGTCTGACCCGGCTGCACGCGGCCTTGATTATCGAGGCGCTGGCGACCGGCTGCCCGGCGGTTTCCTCCTATATCTCGATCCACAACATGGCCGCCGGAATGATCGAGCGTTACGGCAGCGATGCGCAGAAAGCAAAATATCTGCCCAAGCTGTGCAGCATGGAATGGTTCTCCAGCTACTGCCTCACCGAACCGGCCGCCGGGTCGGACGCCGCCTCCCTGCGCACCAAAGCCGTGCTCGATGGTGAGCATTATATCGTCAACGGCGTGAAGCAATTCATTTCGGGTGCGGGCACGGCGGAAGTCTATGTTGTGATGGTGCGCACCGGCGGCGAGGGGGCCGGCGGTATTTCCACGTTGATTATCGACAAGGACACCCCCGGCGTCTCCTTCGGCGCCAATGAATACAAGATGGGCTGGAACGCCCAGCCGACGCGGCAGGTGATTTTTGAGGATGCGCGCGTGCCCGTGGCAAATCGTTTAGGCCCGGAGGGCATCGGTTTTAAAATCGCGATGGCGGGGCTTGATGGCGGGCGCATCAACATTGGCGCGGCCTCGCTCGGCGGCGCGCAGGCGGCGCTGGATAAAACCATCACCTACCTCTCCGAGCGCAAGGCGTTCGGCAAGCCCATCGGCACGTTCCAGGCGTTGCAGTTCCGCATTGCGGATATGGCAACCGAGCTGGAGGCGGCGCGGCTGCTGCTGTGGCGCGCGGCCAGCGCGCTGGATGCGAAAACCGCCGACGCAACGGTGCTCTGCGCGATGGCCAAACGCTTCGCCACCGACACCGGCTTCGAGATCGCCAACGAAGCGCTGCAGATGCACGGCGGCTACGGCTATCTGGCCGATTACGGCATCGAGAAAATCGTGCGCGATCTGCGCGTGCATCAGATCCTTGAAGGCACCAACGAAATCATGCGGGTGATCATCTCGCGCCAGCTCATGGGAGACAAAAAATAATGGCGAAAATCGCATTTATCGGCCTGGGCAACATGGGCCTGCCGATGGCCATCAACCTGGTGAAGGCCGGGCATGAGGTGAACGGGTTCGATCTGGTTCCCGCCGCCATCGAGGCTGCGGCCAAGGCCGGGATCAAGGTGATGCCGAGTGCCGCGGGCTCTCTCGCGGGGGCGGAAATCGCCATCACCATGCTGCCCAACGGCAAACTGGTGCTGGGCGTCTACAACGACATTTTAAAAGCCGCCGTGCCCGGCACGCTGTTCATCGACAGCTCGACGATTGACGTGGACAGCGCCCGCAAGGCGCATGAACTGGCGGAAAAAGCTGGCTTTGCGGCAGTGGACGCGCCGGTTTCCGGCGGTGTCGGCGGGGCGGCGGCCGGCACGCTCACCTTCATGGCCGGTGGCGAGGATGCGGCCTTTGCGCGCGCCAAGCCGGTGCTGGAGGTCATGGGCAAGAAGATCGTGCATTGCGGTGGCGCCGGTGCGGGGCAGGTTGCGAAAATCTGCAACAACATGATCCTGGGTATTTCGATGATCGGCGTTTCCGAGGCGTTTGTGCTGGGCGAAAAGCTCGGGCTTTCGGCGCAGGCGCTGTACGATGTCGCCAGCACCTCTTCCGGCCAGTGCTGGTCGCTCACCAGCTATTGCCCGGTGCCCGGCCCAGTGCCCACCAGCCCTTCCAACAATGATTACAAGCCGGGCTTTGCCGCGGCGCTGATGCTCAAGGATCTGCTGCTCAGCCAGGACGCCGCCGCCAGCGCGGGAGCCGCCACCGCACTGGGCAAGCATGCCGCTGAAATTTATCAGGACTACGTTGATACAGGACATGCGGGCGTGGATTTCTCAGGCATTATTAACGCTATCCGGGAAAAATGATCCGGGAGGGTTTCACCTCCCGGCCGTGCGGAATTTGAAGGGGCGGCTGCCAGGGCCGCCCCTTGCCGCATGGCGCGCCCCTCCAGCCTTGACCGCCGGAAGTGGAATAGAATAGCAGACATGCCAAGCCGCCCCTTGGGGGAAGTCACGACAACACCAGCCTCTGAGGGATGCCAAATAAATGCAGCAAGTTGAACCAGGCAATGTGGCCTGGGTGCTGATGTGCACGATTCTGGTGCTGTTGATGACAATACCAGGTCTGGCGCTGTTTTATGCCGGAATGGTTCGGAAGAAGAACGTTCTCGCGATCATGATGCAGTCGTTCATGCTCTGCGCGGTGATGACCGTGTTGTGGATGATTGTTGGCTATTCACTGGTTTTCACCAATGGTAACGCTTTCATCGGTGATTTTTCGCGTGTGTTCCTGCAGGGGCTTGCTGCGAACTGGGACAAGCCCTTCACCCTCGCCGCGGGAACGCCCTACGCCACGCAGACGACAATCCCCGAGAGCGTGTTCCTGATGTTCCAGATGAGCTTCGCCATCATCACCCCCGCGGTGGTGACCGGCAGTTGCGCGGATCGCATGAAGTTCTCCGCGCTGCTGCTGTTTTTCACCATGTGGTCGATATTGGTTTATGCGCCGCTGGCGCATTGGGTGTGGGCGCCCACAGGCTGGCTCGCCAAAATGGGCATCGCGGATTTTGCGGGCGGTACGGTGGTTGAAATCAACTGCGGTGTCACCGGGCTGATCTGTGCGCTCATGCTGGGTAAGCGCCTGGGCTACGGGCAGGAGAACATGGCGCCCTGGAACCTCAGCTACGCTGTTATTGGCGCCTCGCTGCTCTGGGTTGGCTGGATGGGCTTTAACTCCGGCGGCGCCATGGGCGCCAACGGCCGCGCCGGGATGGCGGTGCTGGTGACCCAGATTGCCGCCGCCGCCGCCACTTTGTCCTGGATTTTCGTCGAATGGGCGCTGCGTGGCAAACCTTCGGTTTTGGGCGCCATCTCCGGCGCCGTGGCCGGGCTGGTGGCGATTACCCCGGCAGCCGGGTTCGTGCTGCCGGGCCCGGCACTGGCCATCGGCCTGGCGGCGGGGTTTGTGTGTTTCTGGACCGCCACCTCGTTGAAATCCGCCTTGGGGTATGATGACAGCCTCGATGCCTTTGGCGTGCATGGCATCGCCGGAATGATTGGCACGCTGGCCACCGGCTGGTTTGCTTTTGGCCCCCTTTCGGCCACCCTGGCGGCGCCTGGCGGTGTGGCGTTGTTGAAGGTTCAGGCCGTGGGCGTGTTGGCCACTGTTGTTTATTGCGCGGCGATGAGCTGGGTGCTGCTCAAAATCACCGATATGGTGGTTGGGTTGCGGGTGACGCGGGAAGAAGAACGCGAAGGGTTGGATATTGTGCTGCATGGCGAACAATTGTTTTAGAATATCCAGCAAATGGCTGAATATTCTAAGCTCGTGTTTGCGCGAGCAATATGCGGTTAGCTTGAACGGCTTACCCATAGCGCCAGCACCACGCGAAGGGGCGCGGCCGTTATGTACTTTCCCGCGCCGCGAGTTCCAGCCCAACATTGACACGCCGCGCCGCCGGGCTGCCGCCCGCGATGCGCGCAAGCAGCATTTCCGCCGCGGTGTGGCCCATGAGTTTACGTGGTGAGATGATTGTGGTGAGCGACGGCGTGACCAGCGTGCTGACCGGCAGGCCATTGAAGCCGGCGATGGCGATGCGCCCGGGAATTGCGATGCCCTCCCGCTGGGCGCGCAGAATGGCGCCAACCGCCATTTCATCACTGGCGAAAAACAGCGCATCAAGCTCCGGGTTGGATTTCAGGATATCTCCAAGCGCGTTCCAGCCAAGTTGCTGGCTGCCGCCCCCCGGATAATCAAACAGCATATCGCTCGCGATTTTGCTTTCCAGCAGGCGCCGGTGCATGCCATCGTAGCGCTGTCTCGCGCGATAGTCATCGCGCAGCCTTGTGCCCACGAAGCCGATTTTCCGGTACCCGCGCGAGAGCAAATGTTCGGCCATTTCCATGCCGGCGCGAACATGCGAGAGGCCGACATTCATGTCGATGCAGCGCGCCCCGTACTCCATCATCTCGACCACCGGCAGCCCGGCATTTTTGAGGATGGTATTGGTGCGCGGCAGATGCCGAAGGCCCGCGATCATCACGCCGGGCGGCGCCCAGCCGAGCAGGGCCGAAACCAGCTCGGCTTCCCGCTCCAGGTTATAGTCGGTGGTGCCCAGCAACAACTGGTAGCCGTGCGCCGTCAGCGTTTCCTGCACGCCTTCAATCACCTCGATGAAGACGACGTTCGAGAGAGACGGAACGATGACGGGGATAACCTTGGTTTTGGCGGAGGCGAGGGCGCCGGCCATGCGGTTGGGCACATAGCCGAGCTGATCCACCGCCGTGCGAATGCGGCTGCGAAGCGTCTCCGAGACGCTGTCCGGGCTGTTCAGCGCGCGCGATACAGTAATGGGCGCCACCCGGGCAAGGGTCGCGACATCCGCCAGTGTGACAGCGCCATGGCTGGCGCGGCGAGCCTCGGTGTTGATGGTTTCAGGCGGGGATTTATCCAAAATGCCTTGTCTTTCTATGGCCTTGGGCGATTGTTGCCATGTTTACTTCCTCTTGCCGGTCTCGTCCAGGGCAAATAACAAGAAAATGGTAGCGCTATCAAAAAATATGGTTGCGCTGTCATTCGGGGTAACATATAACGCTCCGGCGGCCTGACAGGTGAGAATCGGGGTACGCATAGGGAACGTTAATTGGTGGAAATTTCAAAGAATTTGCCTCGGGACGCCGCCGTGCAGGATTTGATGAGCCGCACCTCTGGCCTGCTGGCCGCCGCCGGGATTGATAAGCGCTTCGGAGCCAACAGCGTGTTGCGCAATGTCTCCCTTTCTCTGGCGCCGGGCGAAGTGCATACGCTGATGGGTGAGAACGGAGCCGGAAAATCCACGCTTTTCCGCATTCTCGCCGGGATTCACCAGCCCGATGCCGGGCAGATCAGCCTGGACGGCGCGGCGCTCGATCTGCGCAACCCCAGCGCCGCGTATGGCCATGGCATCTACCTGGTTCCTCAGGAGCCGGCATTGTTGAAGGAGCTGAGCGTCGCCGAAAACATGTTCCTCGGGATGCTCCCCACGCGCGGCCGTTTTCCTTCCCGGATTGACTGGAAGACCATTCGTGGCCAGGCGCAGGACGCACTCTCGGCGCTCGGGCTGGATGTGGATGTGCGCGATGACGCCAAGCATCTGAGCATTGCCCAGCAGCAGCTTGTGGAATGCGCCAAGGCGCTGTTGCGCGGGTGCCGGATTATTTTGTTCGATGAGCCGACATCCCCCCTCACCGGCCGGGAGGTGGGGATTCTATTCGCCATCATGCGCCGGTTGCGCGGGCAGGGCTGCACGCTGGGTTTTATCAGCCATCGCATGGAAGAGGTAAGCGAGATCAGCGACCGCGTAAGCGTTCTGCGTGATGGCGCGGTGACCGATGAGGTGGGCCGCGACGGGTTCGACCGCGCCCGCCTGGTACGCGCCATGGTGGGGCGTGAGGTAATTTTTGATCGCAGGCGGGTTCGCCGGGAGGCCCAGGGCGAGCCTGTGTTGAGCGTGCGCGGCCTGGCGCATGCGCCGGTGTTCTCAGGGGTGGATTTTGATGTCCGCCCAGGTGAGATCCTCGGCTTTTCAGGATTGATCGGCTCCGGCCGCACAGAAATCGCCGAGGCGGTGTGCGGCTTGCGCGCGAAGTCCGGCGGCAGCGTAATGCTGGCCGGCCGGGACATCTCCACTTCATCAATTGGCGATATTATCGAGGCCGGGCTGGTTTATGTGCCTGAGGACCGCGCGCGCCATGGCGTGATCCTTCCCATGTCGATCCGCGACAACGCAACCGCCGGGCAGATCGGCCGGCTGCAGCGCAAGAGCGGCATCCTCAACCGCGGACGTGAAATTGCGATCGCCAACGACACGATGCACCGCTACCAGGTGCGCGCGCGCGGGATTGACCAGCCGGCCGGCCAGCTTTCGGGCGGCAACCAGCAGAAGATCGTGTTCGGCAAATGGATGAGCACAAACCCGAAGGTTGCAATTCTAGATGAGCCGACGCGCGGCGTGGACGTCGGCGCGAAGGATGAGATTTACCGGTTGATCGAGGAATTATCGGCGCAGGGGATGGCCATTGTCGTCATATCGTCGGAGCTGGAAGAGTTGATCGTATTATGCGACAGGGTGATTGCGATTTATGGCGGAAAAATCGCGGCCGAATTAAAGGGTGCGGATGTGACCGCCGCACGCGTCGGCGCTGCGTTCCTCGGCGCGGAGGCGCATTGAGATGAACAGCGCCGCCACGGCCACATCGGAGCCCGGCCACCGCGCAAAACCCCGGCCGCGCCGCCGGGAGCTTCGTGAAGTCACGCTTCTGGTTGCGACATTTGTGGTGGTGCTCGGGGTCGGGGCGCTGCGGCCAAGCTTTATGTCCTTCAGCAATATCGAATTCATGGTCCTCAGCTCCGTTGTTTTGGGGCTGGTCGGCATCAGCCAGACCTTCGTTATCATAACACGCGGGATTGATCTTTCAGTCTCCGCCGTTCTGGGTTTGAGCGCGATGGTTTTTGGGCTGCTCTCCACAACATCCAGTATGCCGCTCTGGCAGGTGTTGCCACTCTGCATGGCCATGGGCGCGGTGCTTGGCTGCCTCAATGGCTTTTTGGTCGCCTGGCTTAAAATCCCGCCGATTATCGCAACGCTGGGGACGTACAGCCTTTATGGCGGGCTGACATTTATCTATTCCAACGGGCTGCAGGTGGACCAGGTCTCGCCAGATTTCGCCGCATTCGGCAATGGAAATCTCATCCCCTTCCTACCGGTGCCAACGCCCGTGCTTGCACTTATCGCTGTTGCAACGGCTGCCTGGTTTGTCCTGAACCACATGAAGTTTGGCCGCAATATTCTGGCAATCGGCAACAATGCCGCCGCGGCCTATAACGCCGGTATTTCTGTGCGCCGCACACTGCTGGCAGTGTATACCATCTCCGGTGCGCTGGCGGCTTTCGCTGGGCTCGTGTTCGTGGCCTATACCGGGTCCGCAACAGCCACAACCGGCACGGGCGACCATGTCGAGCTGCAATCCATAGCGATCGCGCTGATCGGCGGCACGGCGATCGCGGGCGGGCGGGGCAATCTCGCCGGCACGGTAATCGGCAGTGTGTTCCTGAGCGTCGTCATCACCGCGCTGGTGTTTCTGCAGGTTCCCGCGATCTGGTATTCGGCGGGTGAGGGGCTGATGATCCTCGCCGCCGTCACGCTTGGCGCAAGGCGGAGTTCAAACCCATGAAATATCTGTTCCCCCGCCAACCATGGGACCGTGCGCTGGTCGCGATTTTGGTGGCGCTCTTCTCAGGGTTCTGCATTTTTACACCGGGCTTCTATGACGGTTTCCACGGTACCCTCGCGATCACCGAAGAGTTTCTGCCGTTCGGCTTTGTGGCTTTAGGACTCTCGGTGGTGATCCTAACCGGCGGCATTGACCTTTCGGTTGGTTCCATCTCGGGGCTTGCGGCTGTCATCATGGCCATCCTCATCAAATCCTACGGCTTGAATACCTGGCTTGCGGTGTTGCTGGCGATTGGCGCCGGCGGTGGCCTTGGGTGGTTGAACGGGCAAATTATCACCCGCCTGCGCGTGGAACCGCTGATTGCGACACTGTCCACGAATTTCATCTATTCCAGCATCGCCATCGCGCTTGCCGGCGCATCGCCGCCTTACGGGTTCGGCCCGGCATTCGGTGAACTTGGAACCGGCGCCCTGGCGGGGTGGGTGCCCGTGCAGTTAGTGATATTTATCGTCCTGGCCATCGGATTTTCGGGGCTGATAACCCGCACCGGGTATGGCCGCAGGCTGGTGATGATCGGCTATAACCGGGATGCGGCGCATTATGCCGGTGTTTCCGTTGCCTCCGTTGAGCGGCGCGCCTATTGCATCAGCGGCATAATGGCAGCCTTCGCGGGCATTGTTCTCGCATCTTATTACGATGCCGTCCGTGCCGATATGGGCGACATCCTGCTGCTGACTTCGATCACCATGGTCGTGCTGGGCGGCATCAGTATATTCGGAGGCGAAGGCGGAATTCTCGGCGTAACTCTCGCGGTGATGATCCTTGGGGTTCTTCGCCAGGGGATGTTGATCGCCGGCTTTTCAGACATGGTCACAACAATGCTGATCGGCGCCATTTTGCTCTCATCCATCGCCATCAAAAATCTTTTTTCCAGCCGGGGTTTTGATCTTGGTTCTATAATCCGGCGCCTATCCTCGTTGCGCCCGCCGGAGCGCATGGCCCCCAGATCCTAGAGCAAAACACCGGATTACGTGCCTGCGACGATAACAAAAAACTCATGTAGGGATATTATGAAGCCACTTATCAAAATGTTATTGGTTTCGGCCAGCCTGGGCGCCATGGCAACGGCCGCTCATGCACAGATGTCGATTGACACGTCCAAGACCATCAAAGTTGCGATGGTTCCAAAGCTGATCGGGCTTTCGGTCTTTAAGGCCAATGAGCAAGGAGCAATTGAAGCCGCAAAATCGCTCAACATCAATTTTCTCTACACCGGCCCCGTGACCGCCTCCGCGCAAGGCCAGGTTGACATCATCAATAGCCTGGTTGCGCGGAAGTTTGATGCCATCACGGTGACATCAAACAATCCGACGGAGCTTGCGCCATCGCTGAAGCGGGCGATGGCCCAGGGTATCGCCGTGGTGAGCTATGATTCCGATGTCTCGCCCGACGCACGGGATTTCTTCATTCAGAATACGGCCTATCCGGCGATGGGCAAGGCGCTGGTAGACTCCGTTGAAGCCTATGCCGGCCCAAATGCGCAAGTCGCCATTTTGTCTTCAACACCTGATGCGGCTATTCAAAACGCATGGCTGGGCGCGGTAAAAACCTATATGGCGGCAACTTATCCAAATATGAAAGTGGTGACCACGCAATATGGCCAGTCCAGCCCGTCGCTGTCACTGTCGGCGGGTCTGAATATTCTGCATGCCTATCCGCAGGTAACCGCGATTATCGCGCCGGACGGTGCGGCGGAAGTGGGCGCCGCCGCGGCAATTGAAAAACTTGGAATGCAGGGCAAGGTTTTTGCCACCGGCGCGAGCGATCCGAACTCGATCCGTCAATACGTTAAGGATGGCGTCATCAAGGCCAGCCCGCTTTGGGATGAGGTGGGAGAAGGCAAGCTGGTCATGTATGTGGCGCGTCTGGCCGCCAACCATGCACTGAAACCAGACGACACCTTTACCGTGCCGGGGCTTGGCACCTATACTGTCAACAACAAGGTGATCATTTTCAGCGAGCCTCTGGTTTTCACAGCGGAAAATATCGATAAATACAATTTCTAAAGCCACCGAAACAATCCGCCGGCTGCAGAAAGCCGGCGGATAAGACCTACACACCATGGAGAGCAGTGAATGAAACGGATAGTATTTACAGGCGGCAGCGGCAAGGCGGGAAAGCACGCCGTGCAGCATCTCGTCGAGCACGGTTACCGCGTGCTGAATATCGACACGAAACCGCTTGATAATCCGCAAGTCCGTACCTTGATCACGGACCTCACCGATCAGGGCCAGGTATTCAATGCACTGTCGAGCTATACCGGCCTGCATGAATTCGATGCCTCGCTGCGTCCCGAACCGATCGATGCGGTCGTGCATTTTGCCGCCATTCCGCGCATTATGATCACGCCCGATAACGAAGTGTTCCGCATCAACACGCTCAGTACCTATAACGTCATCGAAGCTGCGGTGAAGCTCGGCATCAAAAAAATCATCATTGCGTCGAGCGAGACGATTTATGGGCTTGTCTTCGCCAATGAACCACGCGACCCCGTCTATTTCCCGCTCGATGAGGAATACCCCGTTGATCCGATGGACAGCTACGCGCTCTCCAAACTTTGCAACGAGAATACCGCGAAGGCTTTCGCGCTGCGCTCCGGGATCGATATATATTCAATCCGTATAGGCAACGTGATCGAGCCGCACGAGTATGCGAACTTCCCTAAATTTTTTGTTGATCCTGGCTTCCGCAAGCGGATTGCGTGGAGCTACATCGACGCCCGTGACCTAGGTGAGATCACCCGGCTTGGCATCGAGAAGGACGGTCTGGGCTTCCAGGTGTTCAACGGCGTCAGCGGCGATACCTCGTCCGACCTTCCAACAGCTGAGCTGCTTCGCCGTTTCTATCCAAACGCGCCGGTGCGCGGCACACTCGGGGAATTTGAAACACTGCTCTCCAACCGGAAAACATGCGATGTCCTCGGATTCAAACAAGCTCATTTCTGGCGCGACTATGTCAAATAACCCGAATACCTCCGAGCGGATCGGTTTCATCGGCGTTGGGCTGATGGGCCATGGCATAGCGAAAAATATTCTCGAAGCCGGCTATCCTCTTACCGTGCTGGCGAATCGCAACCGGGTGCCGGTTGAGGATTTGCTGGCACGTGGCGCCGCGGAAGCAAGTTCCGCGAAGGCATTGGCGCAAGCGGTGGACATCGTCTTTCTCTGCGTCACGGGTAGCCCCCAGGTGGTGTCGATTATCAACGGGGAAAATGGCCTGGCGGCGGCAGGGAAAAAACTGCTGATCGTTGATTGTTCGACCTCCGACCCATCCGTCACCACCGCGCTGGCGGGTGAACTCGCGGGCCGGGAGATCACCCTGATCGACGCCCCGCTCAGCCGGACGCCGAAAGATGCTTGGGCCGGCACGCTTGATGTGATGATCGGCGGGGCGGATGACGTTGTTGCGCGTGTGAGGCCGATTATCGAATCATTTTCTCAGCGCATGGTCCACACCGGCCCAACCGGCACCGGCCACACGATGAAACTGCTGAATAATTTCATATCGCTGGGTTATGGCGCGCTCTATTCCGAAGCCCTGATGCTGGGCGCCAAAGCTGGATTGCGCGCGGATATATTCGACCAGGTAATTCGGGGTGGCCGAATGGATTGCCCATTCTATCAGACATTTTTCAAATATGTGATAGAACGTGATCGCGATGCGCATAAATTCACGCTCAACAATGCGCTGAAGGACCTTACTTACCTCTCTGCCTTCGCCATCAACGCGGGTGCCGCGAATCCTGTTTCCGCCGCGGTGCGCAATTCCTATGCGCTAGCCATAGGTGCCGGGCGCGGCGATGACTATGTGCCGATGCTCTCGGATATTGTTGCCGCTCTCAACGGCATCCAGCCAGAACCAGGCTGAGACAAAGTCAAACCCTGCATGTATTCTCAAAAACACGGCCTATTCACAATAGGCCGTGTTTTCGTTAATGCATCATCGCCAGTGCGCGCATGAAGAAGTCCTGGCCGCCGAAATTGCCTGATTTCAGAGCAAGCAACATGCCGGCATCCTTCCCGCCCAAGCTGCGCAACACGGGTACACCGGGGGCAATTTCCGGGCCAAGCTGAAAGGCTGATATCCCCAAGCGGTTTATCACCGCGCCGGAGGTCTCGCCACCGCCAACAACCAGGCGCCTAACGCCGCGCGCCACGAGCCCAGCGGCAATCGCAGCCATCGCTTGTTCAATGGCATGGCCGGCGCGCTCGCGCCCATAGCGCTCCTGCAGGCTCGCCACCTCTTCGGTTGAGCCGCTGCTGGCGATCAGTACCGGGGCAGTGGCCAGGCGCGCCGCCGCCCATTCCAGCGCATCTTCGATTTCTGCTGAATTATCCATTATGTTTTCAGTTCGCAGGCGCAAGACCGGCAAAAACTGCGCGGCGGCGTCAATCTGTTCCAGCGTGGCTTTTGAACAGCTTCCCACCAGGCAAGCCGCAAGCCCGCCAACAGGCGCGCCTGCATCCGACGGTTTCGCGACGCTGTTCACCGCAAGCGCGCGTGCAAGCCCCAGGCCCAGCCCGGATGCGCCAACGGAAAGTTTCTGGCCGATGGCGGCGGCGCCGATCGCGAGCAGGTCGCTCTCCCTGATGGCATCAATAATCGCGATGCCGCGATGCTGCTGCGCGAGTTCACGCTGGCGCGTCAAAATCGCTGCTGGCCCGCGTGCGACAACCTCCGCGTCTATCAGACCGATCTGCGCATCGCCACACTGGCGCTGCAAAACGCGTACGAGGTTGGAATCCCGCATCGGGTTTAGCGGATGATCTTTCAACGGGCTTTCATTCAACGGAACGCCGTTCACGAATAGATGGCCCTGGTAGACGGTCCGGCCTGTTTCAGGAAATGCAGGTGTAACCAACAGACTTTCTACGCCGCCGTCAGCCTGCAACGCCAAGGTTACCGGCCCGATATTGCCCGCATCCGTTGAATCGAATGTGGAACATATTTTGAACATCACATGCGCCGCACCTTGGCCCCGCAGCCAGCGCGCCGCGGCGCGGGAGCTGGCAACCGCATCGGCCGCCGCGATAGACCGGCTTTTCAATGAGACGACGACAGCATCAACGTCCGCCAGGGGCAAGCCTGCCGCAGGAACGCCAATCGTCTGCACAGTCCGCAGGCCGTTGCGTGTCAGCGTGTTCGCAAGATCGGAGGCGCCAGTGTAATCATCGGCGATGCAGCCAAGGCGCAGGCTCATTGCTCTGCCCCGGCATCATGCAACCACCGGAGCCCGGCCAGCGTTCCGGCGCGCGGATTATACTCGCAACCGATGAAGCCTCCATAATTCAAATTTTCAAGCATCCTGAAAATATGGCTATCGTTCAGTTCACCGGTATTGGGCTCATTGCGCAACGGCACACTGGCCACCTGCACATGGCCGATGATCGGCATCAGCCTGGCCAGCGCGGCCGAGACATCGCCATGCATAATCTGGCGATGGAAAATATCGAATTGCAACCGCAGATTCGTCAATCCCAGCCGCTGGATCAGCGCTTCGGCATAGGGGTAATCATTGAGGAAATATCCTGGCATGCTGCGGGCGTTGATCGGCTCCAGCAACAGCTCGATGCCATGTTCCCCCAGTTGTTCCGCCGCGTAGGTTACCGCCGTCTCGTAGCGCGAAGCCGCCCCGGGGCTATCGCGGTTCACGATCCCCGCCATAAGGTGCAGCCGCTTCGCGCCGGTTGCCTGGGCATAGACCAAGGCTGTTTGCACGCTCGCCTTCAGTTCCTCTAACCGGCCGGGCAGGGCGGCCACGCCGCGCTCGCCCGCCGCCCAATCGCCCGGCGGCATGTTGAACAGCGCCTGAGTCAGTCTGTGGCGTTGTAGGCGGGCGGCAATCGCTTCGGGTGGATGCTCATAGGGAAAGAGATATTCCACCGCCTGGAACCCTGCATCCGCGGCCGCGCCAAAGCGGTCCAGAAACGTCCATTCGGTGAACATCATCGAGAGGTTAGCAGCAAATTTCAGCATCAATTATCATTCCCCGGCAGTTTGGCACCGCTCAGCCGGGCATAAACCCGCGCGACGGAGGCATCGTCATCGCGCCCCATGCCCATGCCCGACGCCGCGAGAAACATCTGTAGCGCACTGGCCGCGACGGGAACCGGAAATTTTGCGTCTCTCGCCATGTCCTGAATAATGCCAAGATCTTTCACGAAAATATCCACCGCACTGTGCGGCGTATAATCTCCCGCCAGAACATGTGGCATACGGTTTTCAAACATCCAGGAATTTCCGGCGGAAGCGGTAATCACGTCGTAAACTTTCGCAAGATCCAACCCCTGCTTCGCGGCGAAGGCCATCGCCTCGCTGGCGGCGGCGATATGCACCCCGGCCAGAAGCTGGTTGATCATTTTGAACGCAGCCCCCAGCCCGGCCTCGTCTCCCAGCTCATACACTTTCGCAGCCATCGCCGAGAGTGCAGGCCGGGCCTTGGAAAATGCCTCCGGGGTGCCGGAGGCGAGGATGGTCAACGCGCCATCGCGTGCGCGGAGGGCGCCACCGCTGATCGGTGCATCCAGATAATGCCGGCCGGTTGCTTCCAGCCGCGCCGCGAATTGCCGCGCGATTTCGGGCGCCATGGTGGCGGCGGAGATGAACACGCCACCTTTTGTCAATGTTTCCGCCACTCCGGCATCGCCAAACAAAATCGCCTCGGTCTGCGCGGCATTCACCACCACCGAGACGACAATTTCAGCCCCCGCGGCCGCTTGCGCCGGGCTGTCCGCGCCGCGTCCGCCCTCTGCCCGCAAGCGGTTGACGGCATCCCGCGCGACATCGAACCCCGCCACCGAAAAACCCGCGCGGCCCAGCGATTGCGCCATGCCAAAGCCCATGGAGCCCAGCCCGATAACCGCGACCGTCGCGGTATTCGCCATATTGATGGTCTGAGTGCTCATTTACATCTTCCGGCAGGCCCGGCCGGCTCCGTGGCAAATCGGTTTATTCGGTACTCTGTCACGTGATGATCTCCCGGAACGCGGCATTCACCGCTGGCGCCGCGTGTAAATGGTAGCGCTATCATATTTCTAGGTTATTTTCCGGCGCTTGCCAAGAGCTAATGGGAGCGCTACCAATTCAATGTTTACAATGGCCAAAAGGAAGTGAAGGACCATGAATGAATCGGCCCTGCGCGAGCAGATCTGCCGCTTCGGCGCCTCGCTGTTTGAACGTGGGCTGACACCGGGAGCATCGGGCAATATCTCCGTGCGGCTGAGCGATGGTGGCTGGCTGGTTACGCCCACCAACGTCTCGCTGGGTTTTCTGGATCCGGCACGGCTCTCCCGGCTAGATGCTTCGGGCCGGCTGCTCTCAGGCGACCCGCCAACCAAGGAAATCCCGCTACACGCTGCGATTTATGAAAGCCGCAAGGCGGCGGCGGTGGTGCATCTGCATTCAACCCATGCCGTCGCGGTCTCCATGCTGCCGGAAATCAACCCTGCCAACGCGCTGCCGCCGCTCACGCCTTATTATGTGATGCGTTGCGGCTGCACCGCCCTGGTGCCGTATCATCGTCCGGGAGACCCGGCGGTGGGTGATGCCATCCGTGGCCTCGGCGGCCGTTATTCATGCGTTCTGCTGGCCAATCATGGCTCGGTGCTTGCGGGCGAGACGCTGGAGGCAGCTGTTTTCGCGGCGGAGGAGTTGGAGGAGACGGCGAAGCTCTACTTGCTGCTGCGCGGCGCCGCGCCGCGCGTGCTGGATTCGGGCCAGGTCAGCGATCTGGTGGAGCATTTCAATTTATCTCCAGAGCTGTGCCGGATGTGATCCGGCGCCGGTTATCCGGTGGCCGATCGCGCGCGAGGCGCGCCGGGTGCTTCACGTGAAGCTATTGTGAGAAATTCTCTATAACACACTGTTAGTTCGGTTTAATTTTTTTCTTGCACCCCAATTTGTGCGGGTTTGTGTTGGAAAAGAAATGAATTTGCGGGCAGGCGGCCCGGGGATGTTCCGGGCCGTTTCCGCTGCGGGGGGTTCAGGCGGCTTGCGCGGCTGTTTCCTCGGTGTGTTGCGGATCTTTGCCGAAGAGGAAGTCTATGTCCTCCGCGTTGAAGGCGAGGCCGCCGGATTCGGAGAAGGCGATGCTGGCGAGTTCGGCCTTGCGCTGTTGCAGCTCCAGGATGCGTTCTTCGACCGTATCGACCGCGATCATCTTATAGACGAACACGGATTTGGTCTGGCCGATACGGTGCGCGCGGTCGGAGGCCTGGTTTTCCACCGCCGGGTTCCACCAGGGATCGTAATGGATCACGGTGTCGGCGGAGGTGAGGTTGAGGCCACGCCCGCCGGCCTTCAGCGAGATGAGGAAGAGCGGGACTTCGCCCGCCTCGAACGAGCGGACCGGCTCGGCGCGGTCGCGCGTGTCGCCGCGCAGCTCAACATAGGGGACGCCCGCTTCAACGAGGCGGGGCTTGATGAGGTCAAGCATCGAGGTGAACTGCGAGAACACCAGGATGCGCCGGCCCTCGGGGATCAGTTCGCCGATCATCTCCATCAGGTCGTCGAGCTTGGCGGAGCTTTCGGTGCCGCGGTTGCCGCCGCCGAGCTTGACCAGGCGGGGGTCGCAACAGGCCTGGCGGAGTTTGAGCAGGGCATCCAGCACGATGACGCGGCTCTGCGCCAGGGTGCGCTCGGCCATCTGGTCGCGCACGGTCTCATACAGGGTGCCGCGGATGGTCTCGTAGAGTTCGCGCTGGTCGGGCGCCAGGGAGATGCGGCGCAGGATGGTGTGCTTGGGCGGCAGCTCGGTCGCGACTTCGGATTTGGTGCGGCGCATGATGAAGGGGGCGATGCGCGAGACGAGCTGGGCGCGGCATACGGGGTCGCCGTTTTTCTCGATGGGGGTGCGGAAACGCTTGGTGAAGCCGCGCCGGTCACCCAGCAATCCTGGCATGAGGAAGGCGAATTGCGACCACAGCTCGTCGAGGTTGTTCTCGATGGGGGTGCCGGAGAGGCAGATGCGGTGGACGGTGTTGAGCTGGCAGACCGAGCGGGTGGCCCGGGCATCGGGGCTTTTGATGGCCTGGGCTTCATCCAGCACCACAATGTGCCAGGGGAGCTGTTTCATCTCCTCGATGTCGCGCGTCAGGACCGTGTAGGTGGTGATGACGACGTTGACGCCTTCGAGCTGTTCACGGCGCTCGTGGCGCTCCATGCCATGCAGCACGGCGACCGTGAGCTGGGGGGCGAATTTGCCGAGTTCCGCGGTCCAGTTGGCGACGAGGCTGGTGGGGACGACGATGAGGGCGGGGGCGGTGAGGCGGCCTTCGGCGTGGTCAACGCAGATATGGGCGATGGTCTGGGCGGTTTTGCCGAGGCCCATGTCGTCGGCGAGGAACCCGCCGAGGCCGTGGCTGGCGAGGTGCTGCAGCCAGTCCACGCCGTGTTGCTGATAGGGGCGCAGGTGGCCCCGGAATTCTTCCGGCACGACGACCGGGATGATCTCCGGCTCGCCGCGGAAGCGTTCGACATAGGCCTCGATGGTGGCGGCGTTTTGCCAGCTTGTGGTGAGTACGTCCTCCAGCTCCAGCACGGTCGCGGCGGCGCCGACGGGCAGGACCAGGGATTTTTCGGCGGAGCGCCCGGCGGCCTCGATGAGGTCGCCCATGACGGAGAGCAGGCGGCGGATGCGCTCGGCGGGAAGCTTGATGACGCGGCCATCATCCATGCTGGTGATGAGCTCATCGCCCACGATCTGCGCCGCCTCATAGCCGCCGCGGGCGAGCAGATGTTCGAGGATGGGCAGCAAGGGGTGGCGCACACCGTCGATCTCGATGCCGAATTCGAGGCTGAAGCTGCCTTTTTCGGCGTCCGCCACGGTGACATCGAGATTGCCGACGTTCTCCGCCAGTTGCGGGCCGAAATTGGCCTCGATGCTGCTTTGCCAGCCGAGTGCCGTGAGCTCGGGCACGCGCACGGCGACGAAATGGTGCCATTGGGTGGCGGCGGTCTCGCCCCGGAAGACGAGGACGCGCTGGCCACGGGCGGATTTGCCGTCGGCGACGCGCATTTGCACGAAGTTATCGGGGCGGAGGGTGTCGAGGGCGGCGGCTTCGGCGGCGGTGTCGCGCCGGATGAAAACGATGTGGCCGCCGGATTTGACGCGGATGAACTGGGCATCGTCGGCGCCGTCAACCCGCACGCCGGCATAGTCGAAGTCGAGCGTCAGAACATCGATGATGCGCGGGCGGCCGAATTCATCAGGTGCCTGCAGGCGGCGCAGGCGCAGCACGGGGGTGCAGGGGCGCTCCAGCACGGTGGCGCCGGGTTCGGGGGCGTCGGGCAGGATGGGCGCGATGTTGGCGGCGCGGGCGCGCCGGCCGGTGGGGCGCATGCGGGTTGGCGGCGGCGGGAAGGGGCGCTCGTGCGCGGGGATGATGGTGTCAATGAGCGATTTGGGCGCGGCCTTGCGCAGCACGGGGAAGCATTCCAGGGCCTTGAGCGCGGTGGCGGCGAGGTGCTTGCATTTGCTCTCGCCGCAGCTGCATTCGCGCTCGGCGAAGGAGATGCGCTGGCCCATGGCGATAGGGGTGATCTTGGTGGTCCACTTGGCGCCCATCTGGTTGGTGCCGGTGATGGTTTCGCCATCCAGGGAGACGTCGGTCATCTCGGCCATGAACCGGCTGCTGGTGAGGATCTTGGAGTCGAAAACTTTTTCAAGATCTTCAGCGGAATACGGCACCGGCATCAGGCTAACCCTTCAATCTGTCTCGCGCCGCCAGGCTTGGCGCGCGCATCCAACCCGCCGCGCGGCGGGCCAAAGGGTCTCATAGCCGATATTGCGGAAAAGGGCAGGGGGAAAAGACAGAAATTTGCGGGAGGCAGGGCTGAATTGTGCGTGTGTAAAATAAACCCGGTGGTTATTTTATGAGATTCGTAAACCCATTGGTCATCGGGTAGCGCCGGTCGCGGCCAAAAGCGCGGAGGGAAATTTTGACGCCGGGGGGCGATTGGCGGCGTTTGTATTCGGCGCGGTCGAGCAGTTTCCAGATGCGCAGGACGGTGGGGCGCTCGAAACCTTCGGATACAACGTCATCGATGCTGGCTTCGCCCTCGATGAGGCGGTGCAGGATGGCGTCCAGCATGTCGTAGGGGGGCAGGGAGTCCTGGTCGGTCTGGTTTTCCCGCAGTTCCGCGCTGGGGGCTTTGGTGATGACGCGCTCGGGCATGGCGGGGGCGCGCGGGCAGAGGGTGCCCGTGGGGGTGTGCGCGTTGCGCCAGCGGGAGAGTTCGAACACCGTGGTTTTGTAAATGTCCTTGAGGACTGAGTAGCCGCCGCACATGTCGCCATAGAGGGTGGCGTAGCCGACTGACATTTCGGATTTGTTGCCGGTGGTGAGCAGCATGGGGCCGAATTTGTTGGAGAGCGCCATGAGGATGATGGCGCGCGTGCGCGATTGCAGGTTTTCCTCGGTGATGTCCGGCTCGCGGCCGGCGAAGGCGGGGGCGAGGGCCTGGGCGAAAGCGCCGATGGCGCCGGAGATGGGGATGGTCTCATAGGGGATGCCCAGCATCTGGGCGCAGGCGGCGGCGTCTTCCAGCGAGTGCGCGGAGGTGTAGGGGCTGGGAAGCATGACGGCGCGCACCCGCTCCGGCCCCAGGGCGTCGGCGGCGACGGCGGCGGAGATGGCGCTGTCGATGCCGCCGGAGAGGCCGAGGACCACGCCGGGGAAGCCGTTTTTGTTCACATAGTCGCGCAGGCCCATCATCATGGCCTGGTAGATCAGCTCCAGCCGGTGCGGCGCGGGGGGAAAGCGGGTCTGGGCGCAGATCAGGCCGGTGGCGGTGCGGGTCCAGGTGGTGAGGGTGAGGGATTCGGCGAAATGGGGGAGCTGGGCGGCGAGGCCGGAGTCAGCGTTCAGCACAAAGGAGGCGCCGTCGAAGACGATTTCATCCTGCCCGCCGGTGAGGGCGGCGAAGATGTAGGGAAGCCCGGTTTCGGCGACGCGCTGGGCGGCCAGCGCGATGCGGGTGGATTGCTTGCCGTCCTCGAAGGGGGAGCCGTTGATGGAGAGCAGAAGCTCGGCGCCGGAATCGGCGAGGGATTTCGGCACGGTGGGGAACCACCAGTCCTCGCAGATCATCAGGCCGAGGGAGAAGCCGCGGAAGTTCACCGGCATGGGGACGGGGCCGGGGGCGAAGACGCGTTTTTCGTCGAACACGCCGTAGTTGGGGAGTTCGTGTTTTTTGCGCCGCGCGGTGATCTTGCCGCCATCGAGCACGAAGGCGGCGTTGTGCAGGCCGGTGCCGTTGCGCCAGGGGGTGCCGATGATGAGGCCGGGGCCGCCATCGGTTGTGTCCAGCGCCAGTTCCTCGGCGGCGGCTTCGCAGGCGGCGACGAAGGCGGGTTTGAGCACAAGGTCTTCGGGCGGGTAGCCGGAGATGGAGAGCTCGGGTGTGATGAGGAGATCAGCGCCCAGTTCGGCGGCCTGTTTGCGCGCGGCGCGGATGGCGGCGAGGTTTTTGCCGATGGCGCCGAGGTGCAGGTTGAGCTGGGCGATGGCGATTTTAAGCGTGGCGGTCATGGTGGGGGCCCGTCGGGTTAAGGCAGGGAGATGCCGGCTTGCGCCGGCATGACGGTGTTTTTTGGCGGGGTGGGGCGGTTAGCCGAGGTCACGTTTCACCGAGCGCAGGAGGAATTCGCGGCCGATTTTGACCATTGGTTCGCCATCGTAGGAGATGATGTCGGCGGTGGCGTAGGTCTCGGACCAGATTTCGGGGATGAAGCTGCCGGTGCCCACCATGTCAATCGGGGTGTGGGCGTCGGCCATGACGCTGCATTTCTCGACGCCGAAGCCGGAGCTGGCGACGATGCGGACGCGCTCAAACCCGGCATTGTTGAGGGATTCACGCATTTTCCAGATGGCGGCGGCGGAGACGCCGGTGCCGATGAGGTAGCGCAGTTCGCTTTGGCTGCGGTAGCGGCGCAGGGCGCCAGGGGCGTGGCGCTCGAGCACGGCGTAGCTCTCCTGCGGGTCGAGCCCTTCGAGAAACCGGCCGCCGTGGGTGTCCAGCCGGACGGCCATGCGCCCGGCATGGGCCATTTCGGAGAAATGGCGGCAGACGGTCAGCGCGTCGGTGATCTCGTGGCCAAAATAGTCAACTAATACGGTAAGGTCTTCATCGGGGAAGGTCTCGGCGAACATTTCCGCGGCCCGCAGGGTGGAGCCGGCATAGCCGATGAGGGCGTGCGGCATGGTGCCGTAGCCGGTGGGGGCGCCGAAATAATGCGCTGTCCAATCGTTGGCGTTGCCGATGAAGCCTTTGGCGCCCTCGGCCTTGGCGGCGCGCGAGCCGACAGCGGCGGCGTAGGCCATGATCTCCTGCATCTCGGCCCCGGCGCAGTGCCGTGCATCCATCGCCAGGAAGGTGGTTTTGGGCAAGGCGACGCACATCTGGAAGGCATTGTGGGCAGCGACACAGGCGGCGCCGATTTTTTGCAGGATCAGGGTTTCGAGATCAGTGAGGGCCTGCATGCTGCCGGTGATGTAGACCAGCGGCTCGCCCGCGCCGACCCATTCGCCCTCCTTGTGCATCAGCTCGATTTCAAAGGTTTCGCCGCGCGCGGCGGCGACGGCGTTCAACCAGTCCACCATGAGCGCCGGGGCGCACACCACCGGGCGGCGGAGGAACACCGCGTAGGTGACGCGCTTGTCCCCGAAGCGGGCGACGACCGCGCGCGTGCGGTTGAAATAGGCATCCGTGCGCGCGGTGATCTCCGCCTCGTTGAGCGGGGAGAGGCTCATGCGCTTGGGCGCTTGGCCCGGCGGGTTTTCAGCTCCTCGGCGAGGAAGAAGGCGAGTTCCAGCGCCTGTTCGGCGTTGAGACGGGGGTCGCAGGAGGTCTCATAGCGGTTGCCGAGATCGGCCTCAGAGAGGCCACGCGCGCCGCCGGTGCATTCGGTGACATCCTGCCCGGTCATTTCCATATGCGCGCCGCCGGCGATGGTGCCTTCAGCGGCATGGGCGGCGAAGAAGCTCTTCAGCTCGGAGACGATGGCCTCATAGCGCCGGGTTTTGAGTTTTTGCGCGGTGTTGATGGTGTTGCCGTGCATGGGGTCGCACATCCAGACCGGGGTGCGCCCGGCGGCCTTGACCGCGCGCAGCAGGGCGGGGAGCTTTTCGTCCACCTTATCGGCGCCCATGCGGGCAATGAGGGAGAGGCGGCCGGGTTCGTTGTTGGGGTCCAGCCGGTCCATCAGGCGCAGCAGGTCGTCGATTTCCATGCTGGGGCCGACCTTCATGCCGATCGGGTTGCGGATGCCGCGCATGAATTCGACATGCGCGCCGTCCAGTTGGCGGGTGCGGTCGCCGATCCACAGGTAATGCGCCGAGCAGGCATAGTATTCGCCGGAGGTGGAATCCAGGCGGGTGAGGGCCTGCTCGTAGGGGAGCAGGAGGGATTCGTGGCTGGTGTAGAAATCGGTCTCACGGATTTGCGGCGCGGAGATGCTGGTGAGGCCGCAGGCACCCATGAAGGCCAGGGTCTCATCGATGCGCGCTGAGAGGTCGCGGTAGCGCGCGGCCAGGGGCGATTTTTCGACGAAATCAAGGTTCCAGCGGTGGACTTCGTGCAGGTCGGCATAGCCGCCGGAGGCGAAGGCGCGCAGCAGGTTGAGTGTGCCGGCGGACTGGAAATAGCCGAATTCCATGCGCGTGGGATCGGGGATGCGCGCCTGGGCGGAGAATTCTGGGCCGTTGACGATGTCGCCACGGTAGGAGGGGAGGGAGATGCCGTCGATCGTCTCGGTGTCCGACGAGCGGGGCTTGGCGAACTGGCCGGCCATGCGGCCGAGTTTGACCACCGGCATCGCGCCGCCAAAGGTGAGCACCACGGCCATTTGCAGCAGGACGCGGAAGGTGTCGCGGATGATGTTGGCGGTGAAGTCGCCAAAACTCTCGGCGCAGTCGCCGCCCTGGAGCACGAAGGCCTGGCCGGAGGCGGCCTGGCCGAGCTGCGCCTTCAGGCGGCGGGCCTCGCCCGCGAACACCAGCGGCGGAAAACGGGTCAGCCGCGCTTCCATCGCCGCCAGCTTGGCTTCGTCGGGGTAGCTCGGCACCTGACGGATGGGGCAGTTGCGCCAGCTCGCGGGGGTCCAGCCGGGGGTGAGATGGGCTGGGGTGATCGTGTCCATGGGGTCTCCAGAGTCCTCGTTTGGGGGTATTATCGCGCGATTTGGGCGCGCTGGCTACTTGGGGGGCGTCTTTGCTCCGACAACCCTGGTCTGACTACGCAGGGTGACGAATTCTTCCGCCGCGGTGGGGTGGATGCCGATGGTGCGGTCGAAGTCGGCCTTGGTCGCCCCGGCGGTGATGGCGATGGCGATGCCCTGCATGATCTCCGGCGCGTCTTCGCCCAGCATATGCGCGCCGATGATTTTATCGGTGGCGGCGTCGGCCAGCAGTTTCATGATGGTTTTGCGCGGGCGGCGCGAGAGGGCGTGGCGCATGGGGGTGAAGCGGGTGAGGAAGATTTTGGTCTCGCCGCGCGCGGCGGCTTGCTCTTCGGTGAGGCCGACCGTGGCGACCGGCGGGATGGAGAAGACCGCCGTGGGGACATTCTCCAGGCTGATGCTGCGGGGATTGTTGCCAAAGAGCGTGTCGGCCAGGGCGTGGCCCTCGGCGGTGGCGACGGGGGTGAGGTTCAGGCGGTCGGTCACATCGCCGATGGCGTAGATGTTGGGGGTGGAGGTGGTGAGGTTTTCGTCAATATGGATGGCGCCGGAGGGAGTGGTTTTGACGCCCGCGGCGGCGAGGTTGAGGCCGGAGACGTTGGGCGCGCGGCCGGTGGCGAAAAAGACGAGGTCCACCTCCAGCGCGCTGCCATCGGAGAGGGTGATGTGTTTGGCGCCGTTCACCGCGCGGATGGAATGCGGCGTGGTGCCGGGGTGGAGGGTGACGCCGTTTTGCGCCAGCTCCTCGGCGAGGCCGGAGCGGATGTCGGCATCGAACCCGCGCAGGGGCAGGGGCTGGCGGTAGATGAGGTGGGTTTGCGCGCCCAGCCCGGCGAACACACCCGCGAATTCCACAGCGATGTAGCCGCTGCCGAGGATGGCGACGCGCTTTGGCATGGCGGGGAGGTAGAAGGCGTCATCGGAGACGATGGCCAGCTCCGCGCCGGGGATGGGCAGGCTGGTGGGGTGGCCGCCGGTGGCGATGACGATTTTTTCGGCCGTGATCCGCCGGCCGCCGACATCGAGCGTATGGGAGTCGATAAAGCTGGCTTTGGCCTCGAAGATAGTGGCACCGGCCTGGTCAAGCAGGCGCTTGTAGATGCCGTTGAGGCGGGTGATCTCAGTGTCCTTGGCGGCGAGCAGGGCGGACCAGTCATGCTTGCCTTTGGGCGTGTCCCAGCCGAAGCCGCGCGCGTCTTGCGCCAGGGCGCCGTATTCCGCCGCCATGACCAGGAATTTTTTCGGCACGCAGCCGATGTTGACGCAGGTGCCGCCCCAGAAGCGGGATTCGGCAACGCCGGTGCGCGCGCCATGCCCCGCGGCAATGCGCGCGCAGCGCACGCCGGCCGAGCCGCCGCCGATCACGAAAAGGTCAAAATCCACGCTGTACTCCTGAACTGAAATTAGGCGCCGCGCCGCGCGGCGGCGGCTTTGGCCGGGGTAATGAGAATGGAGGCGGTGTGGCGCAAGGATTTCGCTATTGGGAAAAAGCGGTTGGGGGTGGCGCCTTTTACGAAGGAGGCAACCCAGCCGGTGACATAACTGCCCTCCATGCTGCCCACATGTCCACGAATTGCCATCGTCCGGTTTGGTCTCCAAGCTTGGGCCAGGGCTTGGGCACCCGGGCGGGTCTGCGCCTGTTCTCTATTATCACCGGGTCTGGCTCAAGTCCTAAATACGAATTTTCCGGCAAAAGCGGTTGTCACGCGTGCGCGGCGCCGTGGAGGTTTAGGTTTTGGGTAACTGCCGGGCTTTGGCGGCGGGGGTGACGCCGATCATCTGCAGCAATTGGTTGAGCACGTCATCGGCATTGAAGCGCGAGGCGTCGAACCATTTGTAGATCCAGAAGGTGGCGCCGAAGATGGCCTGGGTGGCGACGAATTCATCGATCGGCGGCAGGATGCCGGCGATGATCGCGCGGCGGATGCTTTTATAGAAATAGCCAGAGTAGACCGCGAGTTTTTTGGCCAGCGCGGCGCGGAGCTGTTTATCTTCGAGGGTTGGCTGGTGGTCGAAGAAATAGCGGTAGAAATCCATCTCGCCGGTGACCTGGGTTACCTGATGGCGCATCAGCTGCACCAGGCATTCATAGGGGTCCGGCTCCTCGGCGATTTTGGCGAGGAGGATGAGCTGTTCGTCGGCGCGTTGGGAGGCAAGCTCGAAGAACAGATGCGCCTTGGAGGGGAAGTAGTAATACAGCGAGGGTTTGCTCAGGCCGGTTTCACGCGCCACGTCGTCCAGCGAGGCGTTGGCGTAGCCTTTTTGCACGAACACGTTACGCGCGGCCTGGAGAATTTCCTCGCGGCGGGTGGCGTAGAGTTCCGAGGGCACGGCGTGCGAGGGCCGTCCGCGCCCGCGCTTGGGCGGGGCGGGAAGGGTTTGCAGCTCCAGGGGCAGGCCGTCGGTAGTCATAGGGTTGTGCGTGCTCCCTTATTTGGCGGCGTGGCTGGAATCGGTGAATTTATCATAATGGATGGCTTCCAGCGGTAAGCCAAGAGCGGTGAGGGCGGTGACGGCGGCGTCGATCATCGGTGGGGGGCCGCACATGTATGCTTGTGTGGCGGTGGCTTGAGCCGCGGGAATGAATTCGGGCAGCATGCCGGTGAAGAAGCCGCGCCTGCCGGTCCAGCCGCTATCGGCGGGTTCGTCGCTCAGCACGGGGAGGAAGGTGAATTCGTCCTGCCAGGTGTTCTTGATCTCCTCGATCTGGTCGAGCGCATAGAGGTCGGCCTGGGTGCGGGCGCCGAACAGCAGGACGCAGCGGCGGCGCAGGCGGTTTTTGCGGGCGTCGTGCAGCAGGCTGAGCAGGGGGGCGAGGCCGCTGCCGCCGGCCATGCAGATGATCGGGCCTTCGCCGCCGCGCAGGAAGAAATGGCCGTGCGGGCCGGTGAGCTCAAACGTGGTGTTTTGCAGCGCGCCGGTGAAGAGTTTATCGGTGAAGGCGCCGCCGGGGACCTTGCGGATGTAGAAGGTGAGCTCGCGCCGGCCGCCCCGCTCGGGCGCGGTGGCGAAGGAATAGGAGCGCCCGGCCAGGGCCGGCAGGTTGAGGCTGGCATATTGCCCGGCGACATAGGGCATGGCGCGGTCGATCTCGACGGTGAGGGCGAGGATGTCATGCGTGAGGGGCTCTTGGCGGGTAATCTGGCCGGTGTAGGTTTCAGGCTCGGGCAGATTGTCGCCCGCGGTTTCGACCTTCACGGTGATGGGGGATTTCAGCCGTGCCTGACAGGCGAGGATGTAGCCGGCGGCGAGTTCCTCGCGCGAAAGGGTGTAGCCGAAATCGGTGATGGCGGAGACCTTGCCCTCGGTTAGCCGGCACTTGCAGGAGCCGCAGGTGCCGACTGTGCAGTTGTGGGGGAAGGGGATGTTTTGCGCGAGCGCGGCCTCCAGCAATGTCTGGCTTGAGCTGACCGGGAATTCGGCGCCCCAGGGGTTAACATGGGCAACATGGGGCGCTGAACCGGAGAACAGCTTTTTGAAAAAACCAGACATTGACGGGCCTTATCGCGTTATCATGGCGGCGAGGTATTGCTGCATCGGCTCGCCGTAGGGCGGGCGCAGGGCGTATTCGGCCTCGATGGCCTTGCCCTGGCGGTAGATCGCGCGGGCGTGGGAGAAGGTGCGGAAACCGGCCTGGCCGTGATAGGCGCCCATGCCCGAAGCACCGACGCCGCCGAAGGGCATTGTCTCGGAGAAGGCGTGGGTCATGCAGTCGTTTACGGTCACGCCGCCGGAGATGGTGTTGCTGAGAACCTGGTGTTCCTCGGCGGGGTCCTGGCCAAAGTAGTAGAGCGCCAGGGGGCGGTCGCGCTTGTTCACAAAGTCGATCGCTTCGCCGACATGGCGGTAGGTGAGCACGGGCAGCAGGGGGCCGAAAATTTCCTCCTGCATGATCCTGGAATCCTCCGGCGGCTGGACGACCAGGGTGGGCGGCAGGCGGTGGACGTTTTGCGCGGTGAAATCTTCGTTCGCCGGGTTGATTTCGACGATGCGCGCGCCGCGCTCCCTGGCGTCGGAGAGGTAGGATTGCAGGCGGGCGTGGTGGCGCTCGTTGATGATGGCGGTGTAGCCGGGGTTGTTCGCCAAAGTAGGGAACATGTTGCCGACGGCCGTGGTGGCGGCGGTGATGAAGCGCTCCAGCGAATGTTCGGGGATGAAGACATAGTCGGGTGCGAGGCAGATCTGCCCGGCGTTGAGGGTCTTGATGGTCATGATGCGGGCGGCGGCGTCTTCGACCGAGGCGCATTGCGAGACGATGACCGGGGATTTGCCGCCGAGTTCCAGCGTGACCGGGACGAGGTTGGCGGCGGCGGCGCGCATGACATGGCGGCCGACCGAGGTGCTGCCGGTGTAGAGCAGATGGTCAAACGCCAGGGTGGAGAATTCCGCCGCGACATCCGGCCCGCCGAGCACGACGGCGATTTCGCTCTCGTTGAAGGCGGCGCCGATGAGCCGGGCGATGAGCGCGGAGGTGGCGGGGGTGAGCTCGGATGGTTTGATGATGCAACGGTTGCCCGCGGCGACGATGCCGGCCAGCGGGGCGAAGGTGAGGTTGACCGGGAAGTTCCAGGGGCTGAGCATGCCGACCACGCCAAGGGGAACGTATTCGACGCGGGCCTGGGCATCGGGGAACATGCCGGCATGGGCTTCCGGCTGCATCCATTTGGCCAGATTGTCGCGGGCGAATTTAAGTTCGTTGATGCTGCCCAGGACATCGGCCAACAGGGTGAGTTCGCGGGTGCGGCTGCCGAAATCACGGGTGATGGTGTCGGCGATTTCGTCCTTGTTGTCGGCCAGCATGGCAATCAGCCGGTTTAGCCAGCCGATGCGCTCATCGGCGGAGAGGATGCCATGCGCGAGGCTGGCCTGCTTCTGGGTTTGCAGCAGGGCGTGCATGCGGGCGATTTCGGGGGCGGTTTTCATATGGTTGTCCTCCTTTTGGTTGACCGCAATTGAGCCGGGAACGCTGCGGCGCGAGCCAAACTTTAGGCTGGTGACGCGTTAGAATTCATCGACGAAACGGATATTGTTCGACTGTTGGTCGACATAATAGAAGCGAGCGCGGGCGGGTTGCAAGGGCCGGGCGGGGAATAGCAGAAAAATAACCCGGCGGGGGATTTTTAGCTTGCGGATTTACCTGCGAACTAATATTGTCGACCACAAGACGATAAAAATAGATGGGCGTTCGGCTTTTGCTGGATGGGTTGCGTTGAGGTTTTGGCGGATGCGCTCACCATGCGGGCTGAATTTTTGGAAATGCTTTAGGGAGTCATGAGTCCATGCTGGAATATGCCAGTTATTACGTTGCGGTCGTTGTGCAGTTGCTGACCGCCTATGGGTTTTATCTTGGTGGTGACTGGGTGTTTATGGGCATCGCCAGTTTTCCGGTGTTTGCCGTGGTGGATGCGGTTTTGCCGAACGATATGGCGGCGCGGAAAATGAACAGCCATTTCTGGGCGAATGTGCCGGTGTGGATTTGCACGCTGCTCGCGCCGGCGTTGTATTTGGCCGCCGCATGGCGCGTCGGGCAGGGAACGCTGGATGGCCTGCAGATCGCCGGTTCAATCTTCAGCCTTGCCTGGCTTTCGGTGGTGCCGCTGGTGCCCTCGGCGCATGAACTCTATCACCAGCGCGGCGTGCTGCAGCGGTTTGTGGGGCGTTACGCGCAGGTTTGTTATCTTGATTGCACGCGCGAGATCGCGCATGTCATCGGCCACCATATTGATGTGGCGACGGGCAAGGATAGCGATACCGCGCGCCGTGGCGTCAGCCTTTATGCCTTTACCCTGCCTGCGGTGATTGAAAGCTCGCTGGCCGCCTGGAAGGTGGAGAGCGATGCGCTGGAGAAGCGCGGCAAGGGACGCTGGTCGATTGGGCACCGGCTGTACAAGGCGATATTGGCGCAGGTGATTTTCCAAACGGTTGTGTATTTGATCGGTGGGATTGATGCCGTGCTGGTTGCGCTCGCGGCCATGATGATTGCGCGTTGCTGGGCGGAATGCTTCAACTACTTCCAGCATTATGGGCTGGTGCGCGTTGAAGGCGCGCCGATTGCCAAGCGGCATGTGTGGAACCACATGGGCTGGCTGACGCGCCGGATGGGCTGGGAAATTACCAACCATGCCGATCATCACCTCGATTCCTACCTGCCGTATTACAAGCTGACCCCGGATATGACGGCGATACGGATGCCCAACGTGTTCATCTGCTTTCTGGCGGCGTTGATCCCGCCTGTGTGGACCGGCATGATCGTCAAGCCGGCGCTCAAGCGCTGGGATTTGGAGTTTGCCACGGCGGAGGAGCGTAAGCTGGCGCGGGCGCAGAATCTGGCGGTGGGCTGGCCGGATTGGTTCGATGACGCCACGGTTGCCGCGGGGCAGGCGCAGCCTGCTTAGCGCGACGGTTTGACGCGATGATCCGCAGGGCGGTCTCTGCGGATCGATTTGCGCGACTCATAATAAAATATTCATAATAAAACACGAGGGGATTTCAGATGATGTCAGACCGGACAAGCCTGAAATGGCAGTGGGTTGCGTCGGCCAGTGGCATAGGTTTTGTGTTTTTCTACACGATTTTTTTTGGTTATTATGGGCATAATCTGCCGCCTGTTTCGGCGGCGTTGAGTGCCGATGATCTGGCCGCGTTTTATCATGCCAATGGCAGTGCGATTTTGTTTGGCCAGACCATGGCGGCATTTTTTGGGATTTTGTGGGTGCCGTGGACGGCGCAGCTCACCGTGGTGATGTTGCGCATTGAGGGCAAGAGCCCGGTGCTGACGTGGATTCAGTTGATCGGTGGGATTCTCACGGCGTGGGTCGTGGTGTTCTGCCCCTCGATCTGGGTGACATGCGCATACCGCACGGATATCGACCCGAATTCGCTGCGTGCGCTGAATGATCTGGGATATCTGATGTTCAACATCACTTATATGGGCACGACCTTGCAGGCTGTGGCGGCGGGGGTTGTTGGCCTCGCGGACAGGAGCGAGCATCCGCTATTTCCGCGCTGGGTGAGCTGGGTGGCGATTTTGGCTGGAATCAGCTTCATTCCCATCACGCTGGATCCGTTCTTTAAGTCAGGGCCTTGGTCGTGGAATGGGACAATGAATTTCTGGGCGTGGTTTGGGACGTATTTTGCGTGGATCGTGACCATGAGCTGGTGCATGAGTGCCGATGTGTGGCGCAAGCTGAAGGCGGCGGCGTGAGGCTGGCTTTGATTTTCTTTTAACTAAAGTTAGTTTTTCTGGGGCGGCCCGTGGGATAATGCTTTCACGGGCCGTCAGCCGTAATCGGGGCCAGAAAATACGGAGGGTGTGGAAGATGACAGATAAAGCCAGCTTGAAATGGCAGTGGGCCGCCGGGTTCAGCGGTGTTGCGTTCGCTGTTTTATACGGAATATTCTGGGGATATTTTGGCCATAACATTCCCCCTGCCTCCCCTGCGCTGAGCCCGGCCGCGCTCGCCGCGTTTTATATTCAGTATCATGGCTCGATCTTGTTTGGTGAATCCATGGGGGCGTTCGTCGGGATTTTATATGGCACCTGGAGCGCGCAGATGGCGCTTGTGATGTGGAGGATTGAGGGGGCGAACCCGATCTTGACGATTTCGGCGCTCATTGGAGGCATTTTGACCACATGGGTTGTTGTTTTTTGTCCGGCGCTATGGGCGGCGGCGGCTTATCGCACCGATATCGACCCGAATACGCTGCGGACCCTGAATGACTGCACATTTATTTTGTTTAATATCACCTATATGGGCACCACGGTGCAGGCCATTTTGGCTGGGATTGTCGGATTGCTTGATAAAGGCGCGCGCAAGGTGTTTCCGGCCTGGGTAAGCTGGTGGGCGATTCTGACTGGGTTGAGTTTCATCCCCATTACGGCGATGCCGTTTTATACCTCCGGGCCGGTGGCGTGGAATGGGGCGATCACGTTTTGGATTGGCTTTACGACCTTCTTTGTCTGGATGATCACGATGGGATGGTACATGGCGGTTGAGGCGTCGTACCGGTTGAAGCAGCGGGAAGCTGGCGGCGCGCGCTATGGCGCGAGCGGAAAGGTGGCCGCATGAACACGATGAATTTTGTGCAGCGCCGGCTGATGGGACATGCGGCGTTGATCATGCTGATTGGTTTTGTGGCTGGTGTGGGCTTGCTGGTTAGCGCCGTTGGCGGGATTGAGGTGTTGCCGGGCAAGATTATTCCGATTGCGCTGTTCGGCTCTGTACCTGGGTGGACGGCGGCGCATCTGGGCGGGATGCTCAATGCGATTTTGATGATCGTGGTCGCGCTGATGTTGCCGGTGTTGGGGTTTTCGTTGAAAACGAGCGGGAATTTAGGCCTGATGCTGATTGGCACGGGCTGGGCGAATACGTTGTTTTATTGGGCATCGCTGCTCAGCCCGAACCAGGCGCTGACGTTTGGCGCCAACCGGTTTGGGCCGGCGAGCATGATCGCGGTGCTGGGGTTGTTGCCGGCGCTGGTGTTTGTTGTTGTCGCCATCGTGGCTTTTGTAATGATTGCACGCCAGGCTTTCCGGCCGGGCTCAAGGGAAGTCTGATAGATGTGGGTGTATCCTGAAATTCACTTTCTCGCTGACCTGGTGACGTATCATGCGCGCCGCGCGCCACGGAAGTTGGCGCTTGTCTATGGCGAGCAGCGTTACGATTATGCGGCACTTGAGGTGGAATCTGCGCGGGCGGCAAATGCGCTGCTGGCGGAGGGGGTGAAACCAGGGGATCGTGTTGTATTTTTTGGCAAAAACTCGGCGGATTTTTTTCTGGCGTTGTTTGGCACGGCGCGATCGGGGGGATGTTTTGTTCCGCTGAATTGGCGGCTGGCCGCATCGGAACTGGTGCAGGTTGCAGCGGATGCGGCGCCGGTGTTTGCGATTATAGAAGAGGAGTTTGAGCCGGTCTGGCGCGAGGTGCGCGCGGCGGCGGGGATTACCGCGGGCTATTGCGTGATTGGCGACACGCGGCGGCTTTGCGTCTGGAGTGGCGGACATACAGCGGTGCTGCCGCGGCTGCATCTGCGTGAGGACGATGCCGTGATTCAGCTCTATACCTCGGGCACCACCGGCGTACCGAAAGGGGTTGTGCATACCCATGCCAGTTTCAATCATTCGCGGCTCTCGGAACATTTGGAGCGCGCGTTTGATTGGCGGGAAGGCGATATGTTTTTATACGCACTGCCGAATTTTCATCTGCTAGGCGTCGCGCTTTCGCTGCAATGCCTCTACAATGGTGTGGCTTTGTGCATTCAGAAGCAGTTTCATCCACAGGAATTTCTGATCGGGATTGCGCGGTCGCGCCCCACGCTGCTGGTGTTGACACCGACGATGATCCAGCTTTTGATCGACCATCCCGATGCCGCCGGGACAGATTTCAGTTCGCTGAAGTTGTTGATGTATGCGGGGTCGCCGATTTCGCTTGGGCTGCTCAAGCGCGCGCTGAGCATCATGCCATGCCAGTTCATGCAGTTTTATGGACAGACGGAGACCAGCGGGCCGGTTTCGTTGTTGCGGCCGGATGAGCATAATCTGGAAGTCGAGCAGACGCTGAAATCCTGCGGCCGGCCGTTGCCGTTGATCCGTATGCGGGTGGTCGATGAGCAGGGCAATGATGTTCCCGATGGTACACCTGGTGAATTGCTGATTTGCGCGCCTTCGGCCTCGGCGGGGTATTGGAACCGGCCGGAGGAGACGGACCAGCGCTTCAAGGATGGTTGGTATGCCTCGGGCGATGTCGCGTACCGCGATGCCGAGGGGTTGTTTTATATTTATGACCGGTTGAAGGATCTGATCGTCAGTGGCGGTGAGAATATCTATTGTGCCGAGGTTGAGAATGTTCTTTCACTGCATCCGGCCGTGGCCTCGGTGGCGGTGATCGGCGTGCCGGACCCGCGCTGGGGCGAGGCGGTGAAGGCGGTTGTGGTGTTGCATGTGGATATGACCGTGAGCCATGATGAGCTGTTGAATTTTTGCAGGAAAAATCTGGCGGGATATAAAGTACCCAAGAGCATCGACTTTGTGGACGCGTTTCCGTTGACCGGCACGGGCAAGGTTTCGAAGAAGGACATTCGGGCTCCGTATTGGGCTGGAATGCAGCGGTCTGTTGCCTGATGTCCAAGGGGGTGGTTGTGTTTGATCCGGCGGCGGCCGGCTGGGCGCGCGATGCCGAGGGCGGTTTCGTGGCACTTATCGGCCAGGTGTGGACCAGACGCGAAGATGGGCTGTTGCATTTTGGCCTTGAGGCGGGGCCGCAGCACCTCAACCGCGACGGGCAATTGCATGGGGGAATGACGCTGGCGTTTTTTGACCATGCGCTGGGGATTTCCGCTGCGGAGGCAAGTTCGGAAAAGCGGTTGGTGACGATTCAGCTTGGCGCGCATTTTATTGGTGGGGCCACGGCGGGGGCTTTCATCGAGGTTGCGCCGCGTATTGTGAGCCAGACTGCGTCGTTGTTGTTCATGCGCGGGCGTTGTGTGAGTGGCGGGCGGCTGCTTTCAACCGCCGAGGGGATATGGAAGAAATCGCGCGCCAGGTGAGGCGGGCATTGTTGTTGGAACGATCATCAGGAGGAAATAAAAATGCATATTACCGCAGCCGTGACACGTAGCCCGTCGCAGATGTTTTGCGTGGAGGAAGTTGAGCTTGACGCGCCGCGCGAGGATGAGGTTCTGGTCAAGATTGATGCCGTGGGGCTATGCCATACGGATATTGTTGTGGCGGAGGGTGTGCTGCCCATTCCGCTGCCGGGCGTGCTGGGCCATGAAGGGGCTGGGATTGTCGAGGCGGTTGGCGCCAAGGTGACGAAGCTGAAAAAGGGCGACCGTGTGGTCATGACCTTTAATTTCTGCGGCAAATGTGTGCAGTGTTTGAAGGGGGCGCCTTCGTATTGCGTCAACTTCATGCCGCTGAATTATGCGCCGGTGCGTGGTGATGGGTCTCACACGCTTTGCGCTTGCGGCACGGGCTCTGAGATTAGCGGGTGCTTTTTTGGGCAATCGTCTTTTGCCAGCTATGCGCTGGGCAATGAGCGCAATGTGATCAAGGTGGCTGATGATGTGCCGTTGACGTTTCTGGGGCCGTTGGGCTGCGGGTTTCAGACGGGTGCTGGTGCGGTCATGCGTTCGCTGGCCGCCGAGGCCGGGTCGGGCATTATTGTGTTCGGCGGGGGGCCGGTGGGATTGAGCGCGGTGATGGGCGCGGTGGTGCAGGGCTGCAAGACGATTATTCTGGTGGAACCGATGGCGGAACGGCGCGCGCTGGGGCTGGAACTGGGCGCGACGCATGTGATTGATCCGAAAGCCGAGGATGTGGTGGCGCGGGCGCGGGCGATTGTATCGGAAGGCGTGAATTACGCGGTGGATACGTCGGGCGCGATTGTGGCGATGGAGGCGGCGCTGGGGTGTCTTGGTATGCGCGGCACGCTGGCGTTGATCGGGGTGCCCTCCAACCCGGCGGCGGCGCTGCCGCTGAACGTGTTGGCGGCGCTGAGTAGCGGCCTGACGATTAAAGCGGTGATCGAGGGCGACAGCAATCCCGAAGAGTTCATTCCGCAGCTTGTGGAATTGTATAAAGCGGGGCGTTTTCCGATCGACAAATTGATCACGGCCTATCCTTTCGCCGAGATCAACAAGGCGGTGGATGAGCAGAAGCGCGGCTTGTGCGTGAAAGCGGTGTTGACGTTCTGATGTGAATTTTGGCGCGGGGAGGGCGATGATGCTTGGCCATGAGGCGTGCGGCCTCTCCGCGGGGATTTTCTGAGATGGGTTACAACTGCATAACTGCCGAGACGCGGGGCGGAATCGAAATTCTTACGCTTAACCGGCCGGAGGCGCTGAATGCGGTTTCGCCGGAAATGGCGGAGGAGTTGACGGAATATTTTGCCGCTCTGCCGCAGCGCCTGGAGGTGCGGGTGGTGGTGTTGCGCGGCGAGGGCAGGGCATTTTGCGCCGGGGCTGATTTATCATCAGTGGCGTTTGCGCCGCCGGGCGCCGGGCGGGCGCAGCGGCAGATGGCGATGCAGCGGTTGTATTCGGGGATTCCCAAATTGATGCGCGCGGCGCCGCAACCGATTATTGCCTTGGTGCAGGGCGCGGCGTGTGGGGCGGGGTTTTCGCTGGCGCTGGCTGCGGATGTGCGTATTGCCGGGCCGGCTGCAAAAATGAATGCGGCGTATTTGCGTGTGGGCGTGGGCGGGTGTGATATGGGCTCAGGCTATTTTTTGCCCCGGCTGGTTGGGCTGTCGCTGGCCTCGGAATTGGTGCTGACCGGAAAGTTCATTGACGCGGCGCGCAGTTTGGCGAGCGGGCTGGTGAGCGATGTGGTGCCGGAGGCTGATCTGCTGGAAGCCGGGATGGCGATGGCGCGCGAGATGTTGCTGGCCTCACCTATGGGGCTGCGCATGACCAAGGAGACGTTGAATTTGACTGTGGATGCGCCGAGCCTTGAGGCGGCGCTGACGTTGGAGGATCGGCAGCAGGTGTTGTTGCTGGAAACCGGCGACCACCATGAGGCGGTGGCGGCGTTCAGGGAGCGCCGGCCACCGGAGTACACCGACAGTTAGAGCCTGATCGCTTTAAGTGCGATCAGGCTCTAACCGTTTTTCTGAGGGCGATTCACGCTTTTGGCTCGCTCGGTTGAGCGAACCTCAAACGATCGCACTCTAGTTTCCGGTAAACTTCGCCGGGCGTTTTTGCAGGAAGGAGGTCATGCCTTCCCATGCGTCTTCGGTGCGGGCGACACGGGCGAGTGCTTGCGCTTCTTCTTCCATCTGGCTGGCGGCGCTGCGGCTGCTCACATGTGCGAACAGGCGCTTGATTTCACCAAAAGCGTTGGTTGGGCCGCAAGCGAGCTTGCGGGCGATGGCGATGGCTTCGCTTTGCAGGTCTTCTTCCTGCACGACTTTGTCGGCCAGGCCTTCGGCGAGCGCTTGTTGCGCATCCAGGGTTTCGCCCAGGAGCAAAAAACGTTTGGCGCGGGAGATGCCCATGCGGTGCGAGAGGGCGACGGTAGAGCCGGAGTCGCAGCTGAAGCCGATGCCGGTGAAGGCGGAGCCGAATTTGGCCTCGTGGCCGGCGATGACAATGTCAGCCGAGGCGGTGAGGGCGGCGGCGCCGCCAAATGCGCCGCGGCCGTTGACGGCGCAGACGACAGGGGCGTTCATCATCATCAGGCGGGTGATGGCCATGTGCAGCGGGCTGGTGAGGGTCTTCACGATGGAGGGCAGCGCAGCGCGGTCACCCGACATCAGGGTGATGTCGCCACCCAGGCTGAAGAAGCGGCCTTTCGAGGACATGAGAACGGCGCGTACATCGCGGCGTTCACTGATTTCGCTGACGATGATGTCGAGCTCCTTGCAGAACTCAATGTTGAAGGTATTGCCCTGCTCAGGGCGGTTGAGGGTGATTTGGAAGAGTCCATCATCCAATTTGCACTCGAATGCCGTAAGGCCGCTGAAATCCAACATGGTCCTCCTGAGTTTATTGATTGCGATTATAAGTTTGGGGTTGAATCGCGTGATAATTCAACCCCGCTGGGTTCAGGAATATTTCTTGAAGTCGGGTTTGCGGCGTTCGTTGAAGGCGCGCACGCCTTCCTTGGATTCCTCGCTCATGTAGAAGCCTTTGACGGCCTGGATGCCGAGGAAGCCGATGCCGCGGATGTTCTCAGAGTCGGCGTTGAAGGAGCGCTTGGCGATGGCGATGGCGCCGGGGCTCATCTGGTTGATGTCGGCGCACCAACTGGCGACTTCGGCGTCGAGTTCCTCATGCGGCACGACCTTGTTGATCAGGCCCATCTGCAGCGCCTCGGCGGCCGGGTAGCGGCGGCAGAGGAACCAGATTTCGCGGGCTTTTTTCTCGCCGACCAGGCGGGAGAGATAGGCCGTGCCGAAGCCGGGATCGACGGAGCCGACTTTGGGGCCGACCTGGCCGAACTGGGCCTTCTCGGAGGCGATGGTGAGGTCGCAGATGGTGGCGAACACGTTGCCGCCGCCGATGGCGAAACCCTGCACCTTGGCGATGGAGACCTTGCGCAGGTCGCGCAGGGCGCTGTGCATGTCTTCAACCGGCATTCCGACGGTGCCGCGGGGGCCGTAGAGGCCGTCCTCGGAGAGGTGGACCTTCTGGTCGCCGCCAGTGCAGAAGGCGCGGTCGCCGGCGCCGGAGAGGACGACGGCGTTGACGGATTTCTCTTCATCGGCGCGCTTCAGGGCGTCGATCATTTCTTCGAGTGTCTGCAGGCGGAAGGCGTTCATCACCTCGGGGCGGTTGATGATGATCTGCACCGCATCGTCGCGGACTTCGTATATGATATCTTTATAGTTGGATGACATGGCATATTCCTGGGGGCTATAATATTGACGTTCCTGCTGGATCCGGCCCCACGAACCCTGGACAGCGCCGTGGAGATGCTTCCTCCCTTGAGTGGCGCGGGCTTGCACTGAACGAAAGTTCGGCATTTTGGAGGGCAAACCCAAAAACCCATACTTTAGTATGGAGGTTGAGGGGGGAAATATGCCATTCTTTCCGCGGATCAGGTGCGGCAATAAGAACACCGGCCAGCTTGTTTGAGGGAACCGAGACATGAACACTTTAATCCGGCGTACTGATATGGTTGGGGTTGAGCGCCGGGCGATGTCGCGTCCGGCGCCGCGGGGCAAGGCTTTGAACGATGCTGAAGCCGATAACGGCGCGGGGTTCCGCCAGCGGCGCGTCGGCAAGTTCGAGCCGCCGTTTTATGGCTTCGCGCTGGTCTCCACGCCGCGCATCGTGGAGCATATCACCTGCCCGTTCGTGCCCAAGCTGATGACGGTCTCGGCCCCCACGGGCTATGGCAAGACGACGTTTTTAACCCGGCTGCACCGTGAGTGGAGCGAGCGGCAGCGGCTGTGTATCTGGGTGTCGCTCGACCCTTGTGACAACGATGCGGAGAATGTGCTGGGCCTGCTGGAGAGGGCGGCGGATTTGTGCGCGCCGGAGGAAGCCGCCGAACTGTTGCCCGAACATGAGCATGAAGCGGTGAATAGGCTGGATATTGTTATCAAGAAATTTGTCGCGCTGGGTAATCCGATTCTGTTTTTGGATAATCTGCATTTCTGCTCCGATCCTGGGTTGGCGAAAATCATTGACACGCTGGTGTTCACCACGGGGGCGAAGCTGCGGCTGGTGCTGGCGAGCAGTGCAGAGATTCCCTTCGATAAGGGCCGCGCGCGGCTGGAGTTGAATGCTGTTGATCTGGGGGCGAGGGATCTGAGCTTCGATGCCGGGGCGGTCTCTGATTTGTTGAGCGAGGCAGGCTTGGCGCAGCCGCGCCCGGAGACTGTGGAGCTGATTCTGGACAAAACCGAGGGGTGGCCGGCGGCGGTGCGGCTGATCCAGGCGGTGATGTCCGAGGAGCCGGATTCGGAGCGCGCGTTGCGCCGGTTCACCGGGTCTGACGCTGACCTGGCGGCGATGCTGAACAAGCGGCTGCTTGCCGGGTTTGACGCGGATCTGGTGAATTTTCTGCTTGATTTAAGTTATTTACAGACATTTTCAGCAGAGTTGGCGGTTGCCGCGACCGGGCACGCGCGGGCGGCGGAATATATCGAGTATCTGGTGCATCGCAATGCGCTGATTTTGGCGCTGGACCGGCACCATACGTGGTTCCGCTTCCATGCGCTGTTCCGCGACTTTTTGCTGGGCGAGGCGGCGAAGAAAGTGCAGGCTGGCCGGCGCAAATTGTTGCTGGAGCGTGCCGCGCGCTGGTGCCACGAGAACGGCCATGCCGAGGATGCGGCCAATTACGCATTGGCGGCGCCGGCGCATGAGCTGGCGCGCGAGATCATGGATGCGCATGCGCGCAATATCGTCTCCGACCGTGGTGATCTCGTAACGTATCTGGGCTGGGTCGGGCGTGCGTCGGAACTGGGGATTGAGATTGGGGTTGAGTCGGAATTCTGGTACGCCTGGGCGCTGGCCTTTAGCCGCCGCTGCGTGCGCGCGCAGCAACGCGCGTTGAACTTGGAAAAGCGGTTGAATGCGATGCCGGGCAATGAGCCGGGCGTGCGCGAGTTGACCCGGCGGCTGGCGCTGTTGCGCGTGATGCTCTGCGTGGTGAACGATGATATGGAGGCGGCGCGGCGCGGTGCTGTGGAGTGGCTGCAGGCCGAGCAGGTGCGCTCGCCGATTTATACCGTGACTGCCGCGCTGGCGGCCGCCACCAGCATGCTGCCGGCGCAGACATATCCTGAAATGCGCCGCTATATTCAGATGGCGCAGGGGGCGGTGAGCCATATCCATGGCGAGCACAGCCACGCCTGGATGGCGACGACGAAGGCGTTGCTGGACCTGGAGCAGGGCAACCCGCTGGCGGCGGAACAGATTTTGGTGGCGGCGCATAAAAGCGCCGTTGACCTGATCGGCCCGGAGACACGGATGGTGGCGATGCTGGCCAGCCTGAAGGCGCGGGCGATTTGTGACCTTGGCCGCCCGGATGAAGCGCGGCAGATTTTGCGGTTGTCGCTGGCGCATGGGACGAACCATGGCTTTGTCGACACCACGCGCCATGGGCTGGAGGCGGCGGTGTTGTTGTGGGACGGCGAGGAGACCGGGCCGCTGGGCTTTGCGGCGCTTGACGCCATTGCCAGTGATGGGCCGCCGCGGCTGCGCCGGATGTTTGTGGCGGCGATGGTGCGCCGTTTGTGCCTGCTGGGTGATACCGGGCGCGCGGCGGAGCTGGCGGCGCAGGCGGATATCGATGGCGATATGGCGCAGGAGCAATGGCAGCCGAGCGAGGCGCTGGCGATCTCGCTGGCGAAGATTGATTTGCTGGCCGCGCAGGGGCGGGTAAAAATAGCGCAGAAGCTGGCCGAGCAGGTGCTGCGCCAGGTGACGGCGCTGGATCGCCGGCGCGAGGTGGTGGAACTGCACCTGACCGCTGCCCGGCTGCACATGCTTGCCAATGATCCCTCGCTGGCTGTGCGGTCAATCTCCAGGGCCGTTACCCTGGCGGCCTCGCGCGGGCTCGTGCAGCCGTTCCTGCAACATAAAAAGACGTTCAAGGATGTGTTGCAGGTGGCGCGGCTGAAGGATCTGGCACTGACGTTGAGTGAGCAGATCAGTTTCTTCCAGATCGTCTGCGAGAAAACAGAATCCGTTGTAGGGCAGTCGCCGATGGCTTCCGGCGCGCAGGTTTGCGATTCCGAGGCGCTGACGCGCCGTGAAATCGAGATGTTGATTATTCTGGAGGCTGGGCCCAGCAACCAGCAGATTGCCGACCAACTGCGGGTTTCGGTGCAGACGGTGAAATGGCACCTCTATAATCTTTACGCCAAGCTGGGCGTGAAGAACCGTGCGGCGGCGCTGGCGAAGGCCCGGTCGCTGAAACTGCTGGTACATTAAAATCCGGGGAAAGACCTGGAAACCAAACCTTTAGGTTGGGCAACGAGAACCGGCCCTGGATTAAAAAAGCTCAGGATACAGAACAGCGGGTGTCCAAACCGCAAAATGTGCCTGTGGAACTAAAATAATCTGGGAGGTTATCTATGAAGCGCTTTAGTAAGTCTTGGGCCTATCAGGGGTGTCATGCCCCGCTGGTGGTTTTGGCGATTGCAGCGGTGGCCGGCTTTGCCCATCCCGCGAAAGCCTATACATTCAACACCAACCCTGATTGGGATATCGAGCTCGATACCAATTTGTCTTATACGCTCGGCACCCGCGTGCAGCCGATGAACAAGGACATTGCCAACAACCCGATTCAGCAGAATAACGAATACAAGTTCCCGCATTCCGGCAGCATTATCTCCAACCGTGTTGACGTCGCCAGCGAGTTGAGCGCGACGTATCAGAATAATTATGGTTTTGACGTTAGTGTGGATGGCTGGAAGGACTTTGCCTATAACGGCGGCGTGGCGAAAGGCCCATACCCCGAATCTCTGGCCAGCAGCTCGCCCAATGGGCATTATGGCGCCTATACGCTAAACAATTACAATGTCGGCGGTGAGCTGGTTAACGCGTTTGCGTTCGCCAACATGCAGTTTGGCAATGTTCCCGTCTCGGTCAAGGTTGGCCGCTTCACGGAATATTGGGGCAATGCGCTGTTCTCTGGATTCCAGGCGATCTCTTATGGCCAGAGCCCGATTGATATCATCAAGGCTGTGGATGCGCCTGGCACCGAGGTGAAGGATTTGTTCATGCCGCGCGGGCAGGTCTCCGTGCATATTCAGGCGACTCCGGATTTCACCATTGGTTTACAGTATCAGTTTGAATTCCGTCCGAACCGCTTTCCGGAAGGCGGCACTTATCTTGGCGTGGCCGATGCGTTCTTCAACGGCCCGACGACCCTGGAGGGCGCCTATAAGCGCGGCTCTGACTACCGTGCGCCGGATAACGATGGAAGCTTTGGTATTGAGGCGCTGTATTCACCCGCGGCACTCAATGGCACCGTGGGGCTCTATTTCCGTCAGTTCGATGATCCTTCCGCGTATTCACCGGCGGAGTTTAATTTCACGAACATGACCTATCACTTGGCCTATGCGCGCCATGTGCGCCTGTATGGCATCAGCCTGGATAAAAACATCGGCACGGTGGCGACTGATTTCGAGGCTTCCGTGCGGACCAACACCGGCCTTAACACTGTGCCGCTTGTGGCTGATCCCGCGGTTGATCTGCTAGGCCATGATGGCGCGCGCGGTGATACGTTGAACGTCGTCGCCAACGGGATTCAGGCGCTGACACCCACACCTTTTTGGCAGACGGGCCAGATTGTTGGCGAAATTGCATGGACGCATCTGCTGGCGGTGACGCATAATCGCGCGCTGTATAATGCGGTGGGCTATGCCTGCTCGCCGGGTGGGTATTCTGCCGGCCAGGGCATGGTCAATGGTTGTTCGACGCCTGATGAGGTGAATATCAACCTGTTGTTTGATCCGCAGTGGCTTCAGGTTTTCCCGGGTGTTGACATCGACGCGCCGATCGACGTGAACGCGGGCATTCATGGTAATGGCCAGACCCTGGCGCTGGGCGGCACCGGCGATCAGGCTGGGTCGGTTGCTTACAGTGTTGGTGTCCATGCGCTGATCCGTCAGCTCTACAATATCAAACTGAGCTATAGCGGCTGGCATTCACCGACGGCCAAGAAGGTTCTCAGCCCGTTTGGCCAATATATGTATAGCGGTGGATCTGGTGAATATATGTGGAACGACAAGGGGAATCTCGAACTTGTCTTCTCGACAGCCTTTTAATGACAACGATAAGACATAATAGGAAATAACCATGAAGCTGAAACATTTTCTTCTGAGCGGATTTTTGGCCGCGGGCTGGGGTTACGGCGCGCATGCGCAAATCAGCCAACTGGGCAACACGCTGACTGATTTTGGCTCGATCAAGGCGGGCAGCGCCGATGGGGTGATTCCGGCCTATACGGGTGGCATCACCGCGATGCAGGGACTGCCGGCCGCGAGCGCGACCGCGGGCTATCCTGACCCATTCGCCAGCGAGAAGCCATTGTTCTCAGTGACGGGCGCGAATATGGCGCAATATGCCAGTGAGCTGACGCCCGGTGCGCAGGCGCTGCTGAAGCGTTATCCTGATTACCGGATTGACGTGTATCCGACGCATCGTACTGCTTCATATCCGGCCTGGGTGCTGCAGAATACGGTCAAGCAAGCGGGGCAGGCCAAGGAGTTGCCCGATGGTGCTGGCGTGAGCGGCGTTTATGGCGCCATTCCATTTCCGGTACCGGCTGATGGCTACCAGGTGATGTGGAATTCCTTCCTCCAATATCATCCCGCCTACTGCGAGGAACGTTTTCAAAACTACTTGGTGGATTCAAGTGGTTCGGTGACTCAGCTTGGCACCATTCAGACCTCGTGGACGCATCAATACTACAATCCGAATGCGACATCGCTGGATAGCAATTTCTGGGCATTCTACGAAGTGCGGTATCTGACCCCGGCGGCGGAGGCTGGCCAGACGTTCTTGTTCGAATACCCGATTGACTTCGGCAAAAACGATGACGTGACGTATTTCTATTCGCCGGGGACTCGCCGCGTGCGGCTGGCGCCTGAGTTCACCTATGATACGCCGATTGCCAGCTATGGCGGCGCGATTGATTATGATGAAATCGATCTGTTCTATGGCAAGATGGACAAGTTCGACTGGAAGCTTGTCGGTGAGAAGGAAATGATCGTTCCTTATAACGACTATAAGATGGCGAATACGACCGAGAGCGATGTGCTCGGCTCGCATTTCCTGAAGCCCGATGGCGTGCGCTGGGAACGGCACCGCGTCTGGGAGATTGATGCGACACTGAAGGCCGATCAGCGCCATGCATTCAGCCGCTGGACTTTCTATGTGGATGAAGATTCCTGGCAAATTGTTGCGTCAGAATCCTATGACCATTCTGGCGCGATTTATAAAGTCGGCTTCGCTTATCCATATCAGGACTATGCTGATGGTGATGCAACGAATTTCGCGCACACGTTTGGTATCTACGATCTGAGCCGGGGCAGCTACGAGCTTTCCTACGTTCAGACTCAGGGGAATGGTTTCTACCATTGCACCACGACCCTGCCGAACATGTCCAACTACACAGCGCAGGCAATGGCGGCTCAGTCCGTTCGATAAAAAAAACCAGGTGCGGCGCCGGCGGGTTTTGTGCCGGGCGCCGCGCCGCCTTTGAACTAACCTCAAGGAATAGGAAAGTGATCGATATGCTGTGGGTTCGCACAGTCTTCAGCGCATCGGTGCTGCTGGGTTTTGCCGCGAGAAGTGCTGCCGCGGCGGACTTTGTCGATCCGATGAATGCACCGGCCGTGCATGCTCCCGCACCCGCCACCCAGCCCTTGATTGCGCTGAGCCGCGCGGGTGATCATATGGTGGCTGTTGGGGTGCGCGGCATGGTGGTTACATCCGACGCAAGCGGAACGAAATGGTTGCAGGCCAATGTTCCGGTTGAATCGGATCTGGTGGCTGTGCAATTCATTGATGCGAATAACGGTTGGGCGTGCGGCCATAACGGCGTTATCCTGCATAGCACGGATGGCGGGCATAGCTGGGTTAGACAACTTGATGGCAATAGCGCCAGGACTGAATTTGAAGCTTATTATAACCATAAAATTGCCGCTGGCGATGCCGCACTTTCAACCTATCTGGCCGAGATACAGCTTAATTTTGATGCCGGTCCGACGCTTCCCTGGTTGAGTGTGTGGTTTGATGATGCGCAAACTGGTTATGTGGTGGGGTCTTTTGGCGATCTTGCCATAACGCGCGATGGCGGCAAGACCTGGCAGCCCTGGCTGGACCATATTGATAATCCGAATTTCTACGATCTGAATGCAATCAGGAATATAGGTGGGCAGCTCTATATTGTCGGAGAGCAGGGAGGGGTTTATGTGTTTGATCCCGCGGCGCAAAAGTTTGTCGCGCGTCCCACCGGCTATGATGGAAGCCTGTTCGGTATAACCGGCACGGCGCAGGCTGTTGTGGTTTTTGGTATGCGCGGAAATATTTTTTATAGCGGTGATCAGGGAAAAACCTGGAACAAATCCTCCAGCGCCGCGTCATCGAGTATCATGGCGGGGGCGGTATTGGCTGATGGGCGCTTTGTGCTGGTCAATGTCGCCGGCGATATTCTGGTCAGCAGCGATGAAGGGAAAACCTTTGTTGCCCAACCGCAGGTGCAGGGGATGCCGTTGACAGATTTCGCTGAAACAGATGCGCACCACTGGCTGCTTACCGGACTTGGCGGAATTAAAGATGTTGATCCGTAACGGCCTGCCGCCTCTGTTGACTGAACTCAGAACTGGAATGACGCGATGACGATGGATGTGCAGGCAATTCAGAAAGAGATTGCCGCTCAGCGGTTGAGCCATAACGATTTTGACGCCAGTTCGGGTAACTTCCTCGAGCTACTGATTTTCAATAACAGGTTTGTAATCCTCATCATTAGCGTTTTGCTGACTCTGGTGCTGGGCTATAGCGCCACGCGTCTGACGGTGAATGCCAGTTACATCGACATGTTGCCGCAGCACCAGCAGTATGTCGTGAACTACGAGGCAAACCGCAAGGCATTGCGCGCATTGGGTGATTCAGTGCGCATTGTGGTCGAGAACAAAACGGGGAACATCTATAATCCGCAATATCTGGCGACGCTGCGCAAGATCAACGACAAGGTGTTTCTGTTGCCGGGCGTTGATCGCTCGTTTATGAAGTCGCTCTGGATGCCGGTGGTGCGCTGGACGCAGATTACCGAGCAGGGGGTGGTCGGCGGCTCGGTGATGCCGGATGATTATGATGGCTCCGCAGCCAGCATCGCGCAACTGCGCCAGAATATCGGCCTGGCGGGGATCACCGGTTCGCTTGTTTCCAATGACCAGCGCTCCAGCATCATCTTTGTACCGCTGCTTGATGTTGATCCCGCGACCGGGGCGCCGTTTGACTACGGCAAGTTCTGGCAGGAGATGAAGAGCCAGGTACTGAGCATGCAGTCGCCGTCGGTGGGCATACATATCGTCGGTTTTGCGGCGATCATGGGAAATCTGATCGCGGCGCTGCACGAAATTCTTGGCTTCTTTCTGATTGCGGCTTGTATCGCATCAATATTCATCTTCGCCTTCACGCATTGCGTTCGCAGCACCGTTGCGATTCTCGCGTGCTCATTTATCGCGGTTGTCTGGCTGCTGGGAATCATCCGGTTTTTGGGCTATGTGTTGGACCCATATTCCATTCTGGTGCCGTTTCTGGTTTTTGCCATCGGTGTGAGCCATGGCGCGCAGAAGATGAACGGTATCATGCAGGATATCGGCCGTGGCGCGCATCGTTATGTTGCCGCGCGCCTGACTTTTCGCCGTTTGTTCATGGCCGGGCTGACGGCGCTGATCGCCGATGCGGTTGGGTTCGCGGTGCTCAATGTCATTCAGATTGAGGCGATCCGGACTCTGGCGCTGACCGCGAGTATCGGTGTTTCGTTGTTGGTGTTTACCAATCTGGTATTGTTGCCGATCCTGCTTTCCTATGTTGGCGTCAGCCAGAAAGCGGCGATGCGCAGTCTGGAGACGAAGCAGGCGTCGGGGGATCACAGCCTGTTTGAGCGCGTGTTCCATGTGCTGGAGCATTTCTCCGAGCGGGGTTGGGCGATTGGTGCCATTGTGGTGGCGTTGATGCTGATGAGTGCCGGTTATATTGTTGGCCAGAAGGTGCAGATCGGCGATGTGGCGCCGGGGGCGCCGGAATTGCGTGCGAACTCGATCTATAATCATGATGATGCATTCGTCATACATCACTACAGCCTCTCCAGCGATCAGTTTGCGATCATCGTGAAGGGTGATTCCAGCGGCCGGGGCCTTGTGAGCTATCCCGCGATGATGGAAATGGACCGGCTTGAGCAGTATATGCGGACCATTCCCGGTGTGCAGACCACGGTATCGGCAGCGGATTTCGTGCGGACATACACCGCGGCGTCATTCTCGGGTAATCTGAAATGGTGGACCATCAATAATCAGAAAGACGTCCTTTCTGAATCCATTGATGATGTATTTTCCTATAATCCTGAGTTAATGAGCAACGATTTTTCGGCAGCACCTCTCATTGTTTATCTGAGCGACCACAAGGCAAGCACGCTGACGGCCGTGGCTAACGCCGCGCAGAATTTTGCGGACAAGCATAATTCCGGCGCCGTGCAGTTCATGCTCGCGGCGGGGAATGCAGGAATGGATGAAGCGACGAATATCGTTGTCAAGCAGGCCAATACGATGATGCCGTATCTGGTTTATGCGGCGGTGATTATCCTTTGTTTCATTTCCTTCCGTAACTGGCGGGCGGTGGTGGTGGCTGTGGTGCCGCTGGTGCTCACATCGGTGCTTTGTCAGGCGCTGATGGTTATGCTTGGCATTGGCGTGAAAGTGGCGACGCTGCCGGTGATCGCGCTGGGTGTTGGCATTGGCGTGGATTATGCGCTCTACCTGCTTTCAGTGCAGCTGGCATTTCAGCGCGGGGGAGACAGCTTGCGCGTTGCGTACCGCAAGGCATTGCGTTTTACAGGAAAAATTGTTGCGCTGGTAGGATTCACGCTGGCGACAGGTGTGTCGCTCTGGGCATTTTCGCCGATTAAATTCCAGGCGGATATGGGCATTCTGCTCACCTTCATGTTCCTCTGGAATATGCTTGGCGCGTTGATTCTTATTCCCGCGCTTTCGCATTTTCTGTTGCAGACAAAATGGGTGGCGCCTTCCACGCGGGCGGTTGTCCTGCATTAAGCGGCCGCACTGGTTTGGCGGTGCGGCAGACATATTATTCAGATTATTCAAGGAGATTTAATGTGCGCGGACTAAAGGATAAAGTGGCAATCGTGACCGGCGGCGGCCAGGGTATAGGGCGGGCGTTGACGCTGCGGCTGGCGCAAGAGGGTTTCAAGGTTGCGATATTTGACCTGAACCCGGCCGCCGGCGAGGAAACTGCCAGGCTCGCGCCCGATGCCAGCATCAAGACCTATGTGGTGGATGTTGGCGATTATGCGGTTGTGCAGGCGGCTGTGGCGCGGGTGGAGGACGAGCTTGGACCGATCTGGCTGTTGGTGAACAATGCTGGTTGGGATAAGCCGATGCCGTTCCTGAAAACCGATCAGGCGCTGTGGGACAAGATCATCCGCATTAATCTTTATGGGCCGCTCAATACGCACCACGCCGTTTTGCCGCGCATGGTCGCCCATGGCGGCGGGCGCATTGTCAACATCGCGTCTGATGCCGCGCGTGTTGGGACGAGTGATGAGGCGGTGTATTCAGCTTGCAAGGGCGGTATGATTTCGTTCACGAAATCTGTGGCGCGTGAGCTGGCGCGTAAGAATGTGTTGTTGAACACGGTTTGCCCCGGCCCGACGAACACGCCTATGATGGCCTCTGTGTTGGGCGAAGGAGAGCAGGCTGTGAAGTGGAAAGATGCGATGGTGCGCGGCATTCCGCTGAAGCGGATGGGTGAGCCGGAAGATTACGCCGGTATCGTGGCGTTTCTGGCTTCAGAGGACGCGAGCTTCATTACCGGGCAGGCGTTTTCCGTCTCCGGCGGCATGAATATGATCTGACGCATGTACGCAACGGTTTCTCTCGCTTCATCCTGGGATCGGCCTTGATGCCGATGCGCATTACGCCCAGCAACCTGGCGTCGGTGCTGCCGCCGGGCGGGTTGACGCTGGTGCAGGGGTGTTCGGGGGAATCGGTGCTGCTGGCTGATGCCGTGACGGAGCTTGGCGCTGCCGCCGGGGCGATGCGGTTCACCGGTATTTTCGTGGCCGGACTTAACCGCACGAACTGGCTGGCGAACCCTGAGTGCCGGGTTGAGACGTTCTTCATGACGCCGGAGTTGCGGCGGGGGGGGGGCGCGGTGGATTTTTTGCCGCTTTGCTATGCGGATATCCTGGAGCACCTGCGGCAGGTTAAAATTTCCGCCGCGGTGTTCATGGTCTCGCCGCCGGACCGTGACGGGATTTGCAGTTTTGGCCCGGTGGTGGATTTTCTCGCGGAACTATGGCCGCGGATTCCGGTGCGTATCGCGCATATCAACCCGAGCATGCCGCATACTTATGGGCAGGTGGGGATTCCCTTTTCAGAGCTGACAGGCATCATCGAAAAGGAAGTGCCGCTGCTGGGGATGGAGGAAGAGGCGGGGGATGCGCTGGCGTCTGCCATTGGCGCGCATGTCGCGGCGTTTATTCCCGATCATGCAACCATCCAGACCGGGCTTGGAAAGATTCCAGGTGCGGTGTTGCGTGCGCTAACCGGCCACCGGGGATTGAGGATTCATTCCGGTTTAATCGGCGATGCGGTGCTGGATTTGATAAGCGCCGGCGCGCTGGCCGAAGGGGTTGCCATCACGGGTGGTGTGGCTATCGGCTCGCCACGGCTCTATGGCGCAATCTCCGCGCCGGTGTTCAATTTCCGTCCTGTTTCCTTCACCCATGCCCCGGCTGTGCTGGCGCAGATTCCGCGCCTGCGGACCCTTAACTCGGCGATCGCGGTGGATTTATACGGGCAGGTTTATGCTGAGTTGACGCCGCGCGGGTTGATGTCCGGCCCGGGCGGTGCGGGCGATTTTGCGCGTGGCGCCAAGGCAGCCGGTGGCGTGCGGATTGTGGCGTTGCCGGCCGGGGCGGATGGCGGCAAGATCAGCCGGATTGTGCTGCCGGGGCAGGGGCCGGGGCCGGTCTCGCTGGGGCGGCAGGATGTGGATGTTATCGTTACCGAGCATGGCGCTGCCGACCTGCGCGGCCTTGGCCATGCGCAGCGCGCCGCCGCACTTATCAAGGTGGCGCCGCCCGGTCACCGTGAAGCTCTGGCGGCTGGCTGGCAGGGGGTTTATAAGAGCTTCTAGAATTTTCAGGGAGTTAATGAACCATGGCCGTCTCGAATAAGGTTATTATCAGCTGCGCCATTACCGGATCGATCCATACGCCGTCGATGTCGCCCTATCTACCGGTGACGGCGCAGGAGATTGCTGAATCCGCCTTGGGCGCGGCGCAGGCCGGTGCGGCAATTGTGCATCTGCACGCGCGCAACCCGGTTGATGGCAGGCCTGATCAGTCGCCGGAAGCCTTTGAGCCGTTTTTGCGCGTGATTAAACAATCTTCAAATGTCGTGGTGAATCTTACCACCGGTGGTTCACCTTATATGTCGGTTGAGGAGCGGGTGCGCCCCGCTGAGGTGTGGAAGCCCGAAGTTGCCAGCCTGAACATGGGTTCGATGAATTTCGGCCTGTTCCCGATGCTCAAGCGCTTTAAGGAGTTTAAGCACGAGTGGGAGCCGCAGATGCTGGAGAACTCGAAAGACCTCGTGTTCCGCAACAGCTTTAAGGACATTGCCTACGCGCTGAATATTTTGAACAGCACCGGCACGCGTTATGAGTTTGAGTGCTACGACACCAGCCATCTCTACAACCTGCATTATTTCTGGACCGAGGGGCTGGTGAAGGCGCCGCTGTTTATCCAGACCTGCTTTGGCCTGCTGGGCGGCATCGGCAGCCACCCTGACGATGTGATGCACATGAAGCGCACGGCTGACCGTTTGTTTGGCGATAATTACCGCTGGTCGGTGCTGGCCGCCGGGCGTGCGCAGATGCCGGTGGCGGCGATGGCCGCGGCGATGGGCGGCAACGTGCGTGTGGGCCTGGAGGATTCGCTATGGCTCGGCAAGGGCGCGCTGGCGCCCACCAATGCCTCGCAGGTGACGCAGGTGCGCAAGATTATTGAAGGCCTGGGGCTGGAAGTTGCCACGGCTGATGAAGCGCGTGAGATTTTGCAGCTGAAGGGCGGGGATGCGGTAGGGTTCTGAAGACCCGCTATCAGCGCGGGCCGCTGCCGCGGCCTTCGCTCAAGGGGCGCAGCTTTGCGCGTCCGTGAGGTCGCGGGTGTATTTCGCCTGCATCAGCCCGGCGGCGCGAGCGAGTTGCCCGGCGGTGTGGTTCGCCTGGGCCGTGCCGCGGGAGGCAAACCAGAGTTGCAGATCGGCATAGGCGGCGTCGATGACGAAGCTGGTGACCAGCACAGTCGGGCCAGTGATATCCGTGTAGTGTCCGAAGATGTTCTTCATGCCGGTCAACACGCCGACTGTCGCGTTCAGCGCGTTGGCGGCATGGTCGTAGGTTGTGGTTTCCTCCGGCGGGCCGAGCAGGGCATTACGGAACTGCGGGTCGTTCAGCTCGGTGGCGAGCTGCGCGTTGGTTCCGGCGGCGGCGCGGAAGGCGTCGTTCATGGCGCCTTTGGAGAGCTCCCAACTGTCTGAGGCTTCGAGTGCTCTCTTGGCGGCGAGTCTCGGCACGAGCGCGTTCAGGGGGATGCCCTCGGCGGCCAGCTCTGCCTTTGCCTGTTTCAGCTTTTGCATGCTGGTGACGCTGTTTTCCAGGGTTTTTGTGTCTTCCTCCAGCGCGTCAAGGTCTTTGCCGGCGACGATTTCCTGCGCGGCGTAGGTGCCAACCGCGAGTTTCAGGCCCGCTATCATCAGATTATTGCGGCCGTCCTTGCCGAGATCCTTCCATTCATTGAACTGAACCTGATTTTCCACCGCGAGTTCACGTTGTTTGGCGAATTGTTCAAGGTCAGCCGCCACCCGCGCCTTTGCCACGGTGCAGGAGAGCCTTGGGGCAACTGGTAGCGGTGTGGGCACGCAGGCGCCGGCGCCGATGTGGTATCCAGGGTCGCAGCGGCAATGGATGACGGTTGTGGCACCGGAATCCTCGACCAGATAGGAGGAGGAATGCGCCGGGCACGTAGCGGATTGCGCGAAGGCGCCGTTGCAGGCGCCGCCGAGCACCAGCAGCGCCGCCGCCAACGCCGCGCGATGCCTCATGGGGCCGTGCCGGAGCTTTGTTGCGGGTTGGCTGGTTTTGCCGGGGCGGGGCTTTCGGAATCGAGGACCGCGATGGTTGTTTTCTTCACGTTGTCCAGAGCCTGTTGCGCCTGGTATTGCGCCCAAACCTTGTTGCTGTTGGCTGTCTGCAGATTTTGGTATTTGTCCGTGAGCTGCCCCGCGGGAGCATTGGGGTCGGCTTTAATGGCGTCCCACTGCTGCTGCGCCTGTGCGGCCTGGCTGTTGGCATCCGCCGCGGCGGTGGAGGCCTGGTCATATTGGCTGGTCGCGGCCTGATATTGCGGGTTGGTTGCCACTGTTGGCGGCACGGGCGGCAAGGGGGCGGCGGTGGGGGTATCGGGCACGGGCGGCGCGTAATTGGCGGTGGTGGCGTTGTCGCCATGGCTGCCGTTGTCGAAGCCCGAGTTCTGGTTTTCACCGTTATTCATGTTTTGTAGCTGCTGCATGGCCGAGTTGGCATGCCACGCGGGTTCGTTGGGTGCCGGGGTTGTATCTTGCGGGGTGGCATAAGCGGTGCCCGGATTTGTTTGCGCCGGCTCCTGGCTGGCGCTGGTGTCTGTGTTGTTGGTGCCGCCGCTGTTATCGGTGCCGGCGGTGTTGTCCGTGCTGCCGCTATTATCACTGCCGCCGCTGCTGTCTTGCGGAGACACGGGGCTGGCATCGGGGGTGGGCGGCGCGGGGATATTGCCGGTGCCGCCGTTCTGGTCTTGCAGCTGTTGATAAGCATTGCCCTGGTTGTTGCTGCTCTGATCTTCATAGGCCATTTGAACCAGCGGGTCAGCTTCGGCGCCGGTTACAAAAGTAACCGGAAGAACGATACCAGCTCCTAAAAGGGCGCGGCGCGAAAGGGTGTGTTTTTCGTCGGTCATGGCCACCTCCGGCCTTAAACTTGGTTTGTGAACATAATTTTATCATATCGCGCGGTCATTTCGTCAATGGAAAAATTTTTCTGCCAGTGTTTGTATCCGGCCTCGCCCATGCGGGCGCGCAGGGGCTCGTCGCGCAGCAGGCTGGTAACCCGGCGGGCCATGGCCTCAGGGGTTTCGGCGAGGTAACCGGTTTTGCCGTGCAATACCTGTTCGGCGATGCCCCCGCCGGGCTGCGCGACCACGGGCAGGCGCAGCGACATCGCCTCCAGCGAGGCATTCGGGCAGCCCTGGCGCCGCCCGGTGAGTAGAAACACGCGGAACAGGCGCAAAAAGGGCAGCGGATCATCGGCGGGGCCGGTGAAGCGGATGCTTGGTTGCGATTCAGCGGCGGCGAGCAGGGATTGGAAATAGGGGACGGAGGTGGCATCTGGCCCGCCGACGACCATCAACGTGGCGCCGGGTACGCGTTGCCGTAGTTTGGCCGCCACTTCGAGGAGGCGCTCCACCTGTTTGTCGGGGACGATGCGGCAGATGGTGCCCACCACCAGCGCCGGGTTGAAGCCGCGCGGGGGCAGCAGGTATGGCGCAGGCAGGGGGATGAAGCCTGGCGGCGTGGGCGTGCCAAGCGGCAGCACGGCGTTGCGGGCTGGGGCGGGGGCCTCGCCGCCTTTGTAGAGGGCAATAAAACGGTCCAACCGGGCGAAATAGGCCTCCGCGCGATAAGCGATACGGTGCTGAAAGGAGGCTGCCGCGTCCAACTCGTCGAACAGCATGGGGCCGGGGCTGACATCGAGGATGCGCAGGGCGGTGGGCTCGAGCAGCTTGGTCAGGAGGAGCTTCAGCTCCGGCCGCAGGTTCCAGAAACAAAGAGTGCGCGGCTGGAAATGCGCGATCCAGCCGAGCACGCTCTGCGCCTGCGCGGCGAGCGGCAGCCCGGCGGCGCAGAGGAGTTTGGTGCCGGCCTGCGTGAATGTTGCCTGATGCGCCGCTGTGACCGCGCCGAACACGCCAACCAATAGCTTGCGCGTCTCCGGCAGGGCGGCGGCGAGGCGGGCGAGTGAACTCGCAGGTCCGCCCAGCTCTAGTGATTGCGTGAGGATGAGTGCGCCGGTGAGCGTTGCCTGCGCCGGGACCGTGTGGCGGGCGAGCAGGTTCCATAGCTCCGGGATCAGCCCAGGTTCAACCGGCGGCTGCGGCACATGCCGCGCGGCGGCGGTGAGTTTGCTCAGAATGGCGCCGGCGAAGGCCTCGGAATCCTCGGGGTCCGTGACCAGCGCGATATTGCCCGGCGGAAACTCCCCATTGCCGCCCGTATTCGTGGCAACCACCGGGCAACCCGACGCCAGCGCTTCGAGAATGGCGATGCTGTAGCCCTCATCGGAGGAGGTGTTCAGCAGGACATCGAAGGCGGCGTAATAGGGCGCCGCGGGGCTCACCTCGCCGGCGCAGATGATGTCAGCCACCACACCGGCCTCCACCGCAGCACGCATGAAGGCCGCATAGGCGGCGCGGCCGGAGCCTGTTTCATCGTCCCAGCCGCCCAGGATCAGCAGCCGGGCGGCAACGCCGCGCGCCTGCAAGGCGGACAGCACGCCAACGGCGCGGGTGTGGGATTTGTGTGAACTGAACCGGCCGGCCATGCCGATAAGCACCGTATCGCCGCTTATGCCGTGGCGCAGGCGGATGGCCCGGCGCTCGGCATTGAGGCGGGCGGTGTCCGGGTGGGTTTGTAGTTCGTGGCGCAGCACGGTGAGCGGGCGGTTCAGGCCGTCAGCGCGCAGTTGCGCGGCCACGGACTCGGCGCAGGCCACCACCAGGGGCACCTGCGGGTGGTTGTAGCGCGTGGGGATGTTTAGCCAGCCGGGGCGGGAGGTGTGGATGACTGGTATGGTCTCCAGCCCGAAGCCCCAGAGTGTTTCCAGATCCTCGGCGCGGACCAGATGGGTGTGGATATGCTTTGCTCCGGCCTCCAGTATCTCGAAGGCGATGGCGCGCAGCTGGGCGGTGCGGTTGCCGGTGGGGCGGTGTAGGGTGAGGGTTTTATGTGCTGGCAGCGGGTATTCCACCGGCTGGCTTTCCAGCAGATGCAGCCGGCAGGTGGTGGCGGGGGCCAGCGCGGCGAGGGTTTCCGCGACGATCCGGCTGGCGCCGTTGCGTGCCAGCGCGGGCAGCAGCACGTCCAGGCGGTTGGTTCCGGGGGCCGCCTGCGCCGTGAGGGGCAGCGCCGCATTGGGGCGCCGGGGCGGGCTGTAGGGTTCGTAGATGTCGGCCAGCCCATAGGCGCGATATAGCTCGTGCAGCGTGGAGCCGAGGGGCGGTGTGTCCTTATCCGGCGCGGGCGTGTCGCCGTCGATGACGCTGCCGTTTTGCAGGCCGCGCCAGTATTCGTTCAGCCAGTGGATGGCGTGCCAGGAGGCCGGCGGCGTGACGAAACCGTTGACCAGGGGCGAGACGACGTTGCGCCAGTCATCCGCATTGCAGAAACCATCGATGATATAGCCGGTGAGCTTATGCGCCACGATATATTTGTTGAGAATCTGGTTGGCCGCCAGCCAGGGGCAGTCATGCCTGATGGTCGCGGCCGCTTCCGCGTAGGTATCGCGCATGAGCGGGCTGCGCGGCGGGCATTTCATGATGTTGCCGACGACGCCGATTTTGTGGCTGCGGAACATGTAGTCGCCGCAGATATCGAAGGGGCGCAGGCAGGTGACGTCCATATCAACCCAGATGCCGCCCTGCTCGTAGAGTAGTTTGTAACGGAACAGATCGGAGAAGGCGCCGAGGCTCCCGCGCCCGACGCCGCAACCGGGGTCGGCCGTTGTGTTGCGGAAAATTTCCTGTTCGGGAATGATTTGATTGGCGTCGCGCACCACCACGCCCTCGGGCAGGGCATTGACCAGCGGTTGATAGAGCCAGAGGTGAAACGCATGTCCGAAATGGGTGAAAGAACGCAGGGTCAGCATTTCCAGCTTTGTCAGGCGATCGCCGATCCATAGACCGTGAATGATGGCGTTATCTGCTGAAGGACTGTTCATCAAAGCCTCTGATCTCGCTGACAAACACGGGTAACATGGAAATGAGCGAAGACAAAGCCGGATATGGGGCGCCATAACGCAGGCTGATTGATCGTCCGTAGGGCGTATGTTAGCAATTTATGTCCTGATGGCCAGTGTGCCGGGCAGGGTGGAGTGAGATGGCCGATGATGGTGAGTGAGGGTTACCGGAGCAATTCGCGTTGAAGGGGCAAAACGCGCCCGGCGATGGTGGCTGTGTTATTTTCTGCGCGACCGCGCGGACCGGCTCCACCATGGTGTTTGACGATTTCAGGAACGTGCTCGGCTACGAGCCGGTGGATAGTGAAATCCTCTATGAAGAGATTATACATAAACGGACCACGCAAACCTGGGCGGAGCTGTGGCCGGCGCTGCAGCGGGACTGGAGGGTGGGCGCATTCTGGTGCGTGAAGGTGATGTATCATTATACGCCCTATATTTCGCGTTTTATTGCCGGTCAGCCGCTTAGTAGAACGCCGCCGGTGCGGTCATTCAACCCAGCGGATTGCGATGATTTTCATCGGTTTTTCAAGGATGCGGTCTGGGTGCATGTCCGCCGGCGGGATGTTTATGCGCAGGCGGTCTCAATGTATTTCGCGGAGACGACCGGGGTGTGGGAAAGCCGGGACGCGGCGGCGGCACCGCAAATGGTTGCCCCGGCGTATGACCGGGATAGAATTCTTGAGTATCTTCATGGATTTCTTGAGGAGCGGCGGCAATGGGATTTGTTCTTTTCACATTATAATATCACGCCGCTGACAATTGATTATGAGGATGCGATTGGCGGCTATCCGCAATATCTGAAGCCGCTTGTTGAGCGGTTGGGAATGCGGATGCTGCAGCCTTTGCCGCCACGGCGCCTTTTTAAAATCGGAAATGAAACGAATGAAGGCTTTGCCGCGCGGCTGCGCGCGGATGCGCTGGCAGCGGTCAGCAGGGAAGGATAAAACCGCGCGCTCATGCCAGGGCAAAGGCAATGCGCGCGAGCCTCTGTTTGGCAAAACAACCAAGAAGCTTTTAAGGTAGTTCCGATGACGGCAGACCCTCCCGGAGCAGGTAGAAGAGATATGCGAAAATCCTCTACGGACAATCCCGGCGCGGCCGGGGGCAATTCGCGTGCCGATATTCTGAATGCGGCCATCGGCATGTTTGCTGAAAATCCTTATGAAGCCGTTGTCATCCGCGATATTGCCAAACGGGCCAATGTGCAAAGCCCGACGATCTATCATTTTTTCAAAAGCAAGAACGGCCTCTACCGCGAGGCGATGCTGGCTTATTACAGCCGGAGGGTGACGTCGATTGATTTGCTGCCACCCAAGGGTGCGCCGCCCCGGGTGCGTATCCACGCGCTGGTGCTCAAGCAGTTGCAGGCGGTTGCCAGCGATCCGGTGTTTTTTCAGCTGCTGCAACGCGAGCTGCTCAATACCGATGATGCCTTCAAGAAAGACATTGCGGAAAAAATCATGGCGGGGCTTTATGATTACCTCGATGATCTTCTGGCCGCGACCCGGTTTGGCAGGGGGAATACCGTTATTCCCACCATGGTCATGTCAATGCTCCTTGGCTATTTCCAGGTGGCGAGATTCCAGAAATTCATGCCGAATTTCGCGGGCAAACCCGCTGATGATCTTTCCGCGTTACAGCAAATAGCCGATGCGATCACCGATTTCATTCAGCCGGGATGACGGCGGCCCCGGTTTCCTGGCCGGTGCGGTTCTGGGCCGGGGGCGCCGGCCAGCCATACAGCGCTCGACTGGCCGCCATCAGGTTGATAAGCCCCTCCTTTGAAGGGGGCTGCGAGTCGGGATATGACAGTTGCGATCGAGATGGGACAAACGGCGTCAGGCGCCCAGGCGGTGCTCGACCTGGAGGAGCTGCTGGCCACCCGCCTGCTGGTGCAGGGTAATTCGGGCTCCGGAAAATCTCATTTGCTGCGCCGACTGCTGGAACAGAGCGCCCCCTGGGTGCAGCAGGCGATTATCGACCCCGAAGGCGATTTCGTCACGCTGGCCGAGCAGTTCGGGCATCTGGTGATTGATGCCGAGGTCCATACCGAGCAAGGGCTGCAGCTTGCGGGCGAGCGGGCGCGCCTCCACCGCGTCTCCACCGTGCTCAACCTGGAGGGGCTCGACGCGGAGAACCAGCTGCGCCGCGCCGCGGCCTTCCTGGGCGGGCTGTTCGATGTTGAGCGTGACCATTGGTACCCGATGCTGGTGGTGGTCGATGAGGCGCAGCTGTTCGCGCCGGCCATTGCCGGGGAGGTGTCGGACGAGGCGCGCAAACTTTCCCTCGGGGCGATGACGAACCTGATGTGCCGCGGGCGCAAGCGCGGGCTGGCCGGGGTGATCGCGACCCAGCGCCTGGCCAAGCTGGCCAAGAACGTGGCCGCCGAGGCGTCCAATTTCCTCATGGGCCGCACTTTTTTGGATATCGACATGGCGCGGGCCGCCGATCTGCTTGGCATGGAGCGCAGGCAGGCCGAAGCGTTCCGGGACCTGGAGCGAGGGCATTTCATGGCGCTCGGCCCCGCTCTTTCCCGCCGCCCCTTGAGCCTGCGCATCGGCCCGACGGCGACCCACGCGCGCCACGCCACGCCGCGGCTCATGCCCATGCCGGAGGCGATGGAGGACGCACAGGCGGTTATTCTGGCGGCCCCACCGCTAGAGACCGCCCGGCCCCCGCGCCGTTTGGCCCCGCCAGTGCCTGACCTGCTCAGCCAGTTGATGGCCGCCAAACCAGCCGTGAGGGAGGCTGGCGCGGAGATGGTGGCGGCACCGGCGAGCCTGGAGGAGCTGGCGGAACGGCGCGCGCGGCTGGACCGCATATTGAGCGCGCTGCTGGCTGACCCGGAGGAGGGGTTCCGTGCCATCGGCGTACTCTACCAGGATTTTCTGGTCCGTTGCCGGATAGAGGGGCTGGGCGCCGGGGCGCCTGACCTTGGCGCCTTCCGCCGCATGCTGACGCGCGCGCGCGCCGGCATCAGCGCGGAGGCGGCGCAGGATGATGCCTGGCGGGATGTCTCAGCGCGCGCCGCCGTTTTACCAGAGGACATGCAGGGCATCTTTATGATGCTCGCGGGGGCGGCACGGGAGGGGCAGCCTTGCCCGGGGGATGCGGCGATCGCCCGGGCCTATGGCACCCGCTCATTGGGCCGCGCGCGGCGGGTGCTGAGCTATATGGAGGAGCAGGGATTGATCGTCTGCCAGCTGGACGGCGCGGGCCGCCGCATTGTCACCCTGGTGGAACTTGCCTGGGCAACCGCGCCGGGCGACCCTCATGCCGGGGAGGCGTTGGCCGGCTAAGGCCGCGGCGGCTTCGAGCAAATCGGGCCGGAGCGCGCCTGAGGTTAAACCAACGAGGCAACGGGGAAGGATAATTGCGCCACGGTTCCACCTCCCTCACGGGCGCGATAGATGACTTCGGCTTCGAGTACCGCGGCCAGATCCGAGGCGATGCCGCGCTGTAATGGTGGCGCGCTTTTGGGCATTCCCCTGCCGTCGTCTTCCACGCTTAGCCGTGCCACGGCGCGGGCCGTGCGGCGGAGTGCCACGGTGATGTTGCCCGTGCCACGCCCTTCCAGCCCATGGCGGAGAGAGTTCAGCACGAGTTCGCAGGCCGCCAGCACAAGCGCGCGCCGCTTATATGCCGGTAATGTCAACCGCTCGAAAGACATGTCGACAAAAACCAGGCCAAATGCAGGACCAAAAAGCTCGGTGAGATTGAACACAACGGCTTGCAGCGCGTTGAAACATGGCTGCATGCCGCCATCATCGGCTGCCGCCAATGATCTGAATGATTCGGCGAGGTCGATGGCCAGCTGGTATTCGGCCAAGGATCGGTCAGGTCTGTCGGGATGGAACGGCGCCTTATGTTCGAGTTCGGCGATGAGGCGAACCAAGTTATGGGCGCGTTGCATCGCTTCGTTCACCCAGAGCGGCTTCAGCACTGAGGACCCGCAGCGGGCGAGTGGAACCGTGGTGTCCAGTAAAATATTGAGGATCGATTGCCGCAAGGGTGAGATGGCAGCGGTTTGATTGGCTATTTTCGTGACGTTGTCCGATCCGCTCTCGCCGGGCTTAAACCGTGCTGCTACCCGGCGATTTCTGGACCGGATTATGCCGGGTGCGCGGGGGGCGATGTCAAACTGGCGGATGGTGGCGCTGGGCACCAGGCCAGTTGCCTGACAAGGGAGATCACCACCGATCTCTCGGCCTGCCGGTTGAATTTCAATGGACATCACACCCTCCCTTACACGGGGTAGCCAGCCATCGCACAACGGCCGAGGTGTACGCTACGGGAACGATGATCGCCGCCATGGGGCACTTCCTCCGCTGGTTGAGTTTGTTTTGGCCTTTAGCTGGTGCGAGACATGATGCTGGAGCTTCAGAGTTTTCGGCGTAATTTCCACTCATATAATGGCGAGTAATGGCAGGCGAGGCTGAAAATATATGCCTTACTTGGTATTCAAATCCTGTTTAATTCTTTGTGAAAGATTTCTCTCGTGGGGAGTTCCACGGCATAGCTCGTTTATAATTAGAATTGGTATTCGCCATGCGAGGCGCGACGAAGGTAAAAATTGTACAGGCGTGGCACGCCTCGGACAATGTAATTCATCTGACCGGGTTATTGTAATTGAAACGCAGTTCATGGCAGTTCGAGACCTTTTTATTATAATGTGCGGAGTAATATCCGAAGGTGTAATTGAATTGAGGAGAGGAAACGCTTGAAAAAACTGGTTGCCTCCTCACGGTCACTTATCTTCCGGATAAATGTTCCAGCTTCAGGCGATTAGGCCGAATGTTTCGCTTCGGCCTAATCGCACGAAAATAAGCTGAAATGCCACGGTTTTAAATGAGTCGGTTGTTAATGTATCCCTGTCAAATACAAAACGCAGGGGGTGATTAAATGTGAATTCCCTGAAATTATTCCGGTCTCTATCTATTCGGCTGCAATTTTTTCCTTCGCCGGGGCGGTTGGTTTCTTCTCCACGGCGGAGGTTGTTTTCAGGGCATCCGGCAGAGTTGCCTCTTCAATCGAGAGTCCTTCCAGCAAGCTGTCCGCCGCGGCAAAAAAACTTGCCGTAAGGCCATCGTCTATCTGACGATATTTTCGCCTCATCGCATCCAACTGCTTCTTGTTGCCGGTAAGCCACCGGTGCGTGACCTCGCTGGCATTGCCAGAATTAATAATCCCCGGCCATTCGGCATGTTCAGTTGTCAACATTGTACGAGCGAGGTCGGCCTGGGCCGATGCCGCGGACATAAAGCCCTCAAGCAGATGAGTGTAGGCACGCGACCAGCACGAGGCATTTTTTTGCGCGATGGTGAATACCATCTCGGGGCGAAATGTCTGGCGCGGGGAATCTGCTGTGTCGAACACTATATACCTCCTAATTATTATCCGGACCTGAAGCGAGATCAGCCCGGGCTGCACAAAAGGTCCGCAACCAAATTTGGTCACTTTCCGTTGATAACCGGGAGCGCCCCCCCCTGAAACCATCGGATTCTCTCTGGGTAGCTCTACCCAGAAAGATACCGGTATATTGCCTTGACGTTAGGAAAATGACCTAAAAATGCCATATAAACGGCCCCTCGGACCGTGGCGTGGCCTGGGTCGCCCTGGCGGATTGTGCTGGCCGGTTCTTCCCGCCGGAATTTGCCGCAAAATCAAACGCCTTGTCACCGGAGCCTGATTCTGGATGGCGGCGCATAATTATTCCGTGGGTGTGCGCAGGCCAACCTTGCGGACCAGCGCCGCCAGGGATTTGACGGCCATCTTGCGCATCACACTTTGCCGGTGGTGCTCCACAGTGCGCTGGCTGATACGCAAATCGGCGGCAATGACCTTGCTCGCTTCGCCGGCCGCGATCCGTTCCATGACCTGCCGCTCGCGAGCGGTCAGAGTTGCGAGGCGGGCGTCTGTTTCCTGTTGCTTGGCGTGGTTGCTCCCCTCAGAGGCAACATGCGCCAGCGCCCGCGAGACGCTCGCATAAAGCTCGGTGCCTTTAACCGGCTTTAGCAGAAAATCCACGGCACCGTCGCGGATGGCCTTCACCGCCTTGGGTAAATCACCGCTGCCCGTCACAAAAATGACCGGGGTGTTGATGTGCTCCTCCTTCAGCAGGCGTTGAAGTTCGAGACCATCGATGCCGCGATCTCCCAAGCCGACATCAACCACCAGGCAGCGGTATTTGCCGTGATCAGGTTCCGCCAAAAACGCCTCGCAGGAGGCGTAGGTGTCAACCTTGTGTCCTTCTGCCTCGAGCGTGTGCCTTATGGCATCGCACACGCCGGGATCATCATCGACGACGCCGATCTCGGCGCCGGCGGTGGATGCGGTTGCTGACACGGGATAATTCATAAGTTGCTTGCCGGACCATCCCGGCCTCACCGTCTCGACCAATGCGGCGAGCGTTGCCAGCAGCTCGGCGGCTTTCACCGGCTTGGTAATGAATGCCTGGGCACTTGCCTTGAAAGCCTGGCGCGCGGATGCTGATTTGTCCCCACTCACGATCAATGCGGGAATCTGCACGCCCAGGCCGCTGCGTAACCCCTTGATGACCTGTAGGCCGTTCATGCCGCCTGGCAAATTATAGTCGGCGGCGATTACATCGGGCTGGCCCTCCGCATTGTCCGCCAGCGCCAGCGCCTCCTCGCCCTTACGCACCGCCAGGACACGATAACCCTCGGTTTCCAGCAGCAAGCGCAGGGATTCGAGCTGGTTCGGGTCATCCTCGATCAGCAGGATCGTGGGAGGTTTGGCGCCTGAGATGGCTTGTTCCCTGCGGGCGGTTCGCGGCCAGGCCGCCTGATCGCCCGCCGCGGCAATGACGGCAAACATCGTGCCCTTGCCAGAATGTGAACGCACCTCGATTTTGTGATCCAGCAACAAAGCCAATCGCTGCACGATGTAGAGACCGATGCCCAGGCCAAATCTGCTGCTGTCCTCGGGGTTGAGCCGGTGAAATTCCTCGAACACCTTTGCTGTGCTCTCTTCGGGAATACCGATGCCTGTATCCCAGACTTCGATCCGCAGCTTGTTGCCGCTGTGGCGGCATCCGAGCAAAATCCGGCCTCGGTCGGTGTATTTGATGGCATTTGACAGCAGGTTCCCCACCACGCGTTCGAGCAGGTGGTGGTCGCTGCGGATGACGGCGGATGATGGCACGACCCGCAGTTCCAGCCCCTTCGCGGCGGCAATCGGCCCATACAGGTCGCTCAGCCGCGTGAAGAACCCGGCGACGGCGAAATCGGTGATGTCGGGTCTTACCCCGCCGCTCTCGATCTGGTTGATGTCGAGCAGCGTATCCAACAGTTCCGACATGCCCGAGATGGTATTTTCCAGTTTGCCGACGATCGCCTGGGCCTCGGGGCCGGCGGTTCGTTTCGCCAGCACCCCGAGCAACAGGCCGATGGTTTGCAGCGGTTGCCGCAGGTCGTGGCTTGCCGCGGCGAGAAAGCGGGACTTCGCCTGATTGGCGCGATCCGCCCCGGCCATGGCCTCCCGGAGCCTGGTCTCCGCCGCCTTTTGGCCCCGCAGGTCGAGGATTGTCGCAAGGATCAGCGTCCCGTCGGAGGTGGCCACCGGACTCAGGCCGATTTCCAGGGGGATCTCCCCGCCCCCCCTGGTCAGGCCCTTGATATCCAGACCCACGCCCATTTGCCGCGCCGTGGGCATCTGCGCCATATAATCAGAATGGAGCTGCTCGTGGCGGGCGCGCAGCGCCGTGGGCAGGAGAACCTCGATATTCTGCCCGGCCAGCTCGCCGGGGCTATAGCCAAATAGCGGTTCGACGAGATGATTGACGAAACGTATCAGGCGCTGGTCATCGACCGCGACGACAGCTCCGGGAAGGGCATCGAGCATCATTTGCATCTGCCGGTGAAGAATAAGCTGCCGGTCGGTGATGTCATTGAGCACCAGCAGGATCATCGGCGGCTCCGCCGGCGCGGGCGCGAAGTTGCGGGCTGTGGCTCTCCACACGCGTAACCCGCCGTTTGGCTGTTCCACCTCAAGCTCGGCCGCGCCGGTTCCTGACTGGTTCCGTGAAACACGGGCAAGCAGCTCATGCAGCTTTTTGTGCCGCAGGATGCCGATGCCTGCTTCGCTCAGCGTCTTGCCCTGGATCGCCTCGATTGTGAGACCGAAAGAGATTGCAAATGCGGTATTGACGGACAATACCTTCATTGCGAGATCGACCACCGCGAGCGGCTCGCGGATGGTATCGACGATCGCTTCCGCGTAGCTACGCGCGGCGGCGGCGGTGAGCGTGGCTGTTTTCAGTTGAGAGACATCGGTGAACGTCACCACCTCGCCCTGAATGTCGCCTGACGCGGTACGGTATGGCAGCACCGTGCGCAGATACCAGGTGCCAGATTGCGCCTGTACCTCACGTTCAATGGGCGCGCCATTCGAGCGTGCCTGGATGGCATCCTGCAAGAGGTTCGGGTCGGCGAATTTTGGCAGGAGATCGGCGATCGGCCGGCCGATATCTTTTTCGATAATGGCGAACAGCGATTGCATCGCCGGGTTAAAGACCTTGATGTTGAGCTGGCTATCAAGAAACAGCGTGGCCACACCCGAACTGTTGAGAAGATTCGCCAGATCGGTCGAGATCTGCTGTTGCTGGTCCAGGGATTGCCGCAACTGCCCGTTCAGGGTTGTCAGCTCCTCGTTCAGCGATTGCAGTTCCTCCTTCGAGGTTTCCAGCTCCTCATTGGCGGAGAGCAGTTCCTCGTTCAGCGATACGGCTTCTTCATTCGCAGCCATCATATCTTCGTTGGTTCGCCGCAGCTCCCTTATGGTCCGGTTCAGCTCCTTGCGCGTATCGGCGAGTTCCTGCTGCATCTCGGCGAATGCCGCGGAATGCACGGCGTCTCCGGTGCTCGGCTCAGCCATGCCGCTCATATCGGGTGGCTCGTCGATGAAACTGACAAGCGCCAGATCATCATCGATCAGCTGGGCTTCTATTGTTACCTTGACCTGCTTACTGCCATGTTTGCATCGTACGCCATGGACACTAACGGGCCGTTTGCCACGGAAGGCGCTGCCAATCGTCTCGCGCAACATGGGCCGCAGCCCCTCGCGGGCCATGGACAGCACATCTTGCTGCGGCTCTCCGGGGGCGACTTGCAGGTAGCGGTCAATCGCGCCGGAAAAATAAAGCGCGATATGCTGGCGGTTGGTTACAACCGAGGCCGGCGCGTAGACCTCCAGTATCTTGCGTTCGACCAGCTCGGCCAAAGGCGGTTGCGGCATTTTTGACCGCACGGCATGGTTAATCTGGCTGCGCTGTATGCCGCTGGAGCCTGGCTGCAATCCAACACGGGGGCCGCGCGTTTGGCCTATGCGCCGGTAAAGCCGCTGCGCCGGGTCCACCGGCTTGAACAAATCGGCGGCGGCGCCCGATGATTCCGCCGTGCCAAGAAACAACAGGCCGTCGTCGCGCAAGGCAAAGTGGAACATCGTCAGGACAAGTTCCTGCGCGTCAGGCCGCAGATAAATGAACAGGTTGCGGCAGGAGATCAGGTCCAGCCGGGAAAACGGCGGATCCTTCAGCAGGTCATGCCGGCTGAAAATAACGGATTCGCGCAGTCCATTTGTAATTTTGAAGCCCCGGTCAACCGCCGTGAAGAATTTCCCGAGACGCTGGGGCGAGATATCGGCCCGGATGCTTTCTGGATATATCCCGGCGCGGGCGGCCTGTAGCCCTTCTTCGTCAATGTCGGTCGCAAAAATTTGCAGCTTGAGGCGTTGCGGCGCTTGGGCGATCTGCTCCAGGAACACCATGCCCAGCGTGTAGGCTTCCTCCCCGGTGCTGCAACCTGGCACCCAGATACGCACCGGCTGGTCAGGTGAATGCTTGCTCAACAGGCCAGGGAGTATCCGTTGCGCCAGGAAAGCAAACGCGTCTGGGTCCCGGAAGAACTGAGTTACATGGATCAGCAGATCCTTGGCCAGAGCCTCCGCCTCCGCCGTATTGCGGTGCAGCAGGGCGATGTAATCCTCCCAGCTCTCAATCGCATGCAGCCCCATGCGGCGTTCGATACGGCGCTGCACTGTTCCGGTTTTGTACTGTTCAAAATCCCGTCCGGTCACGGATTTTAGTGTATCGAGCACGGCGGCAATATGCCGCATTCCGTCTCCACCATGATCTTCCTCATGAGGGGGCTTGACGCAGCCACGCGCGATATATTGCAGCAGGGCGCGCGGCATATCGGCCACCGGCATTACATGGTCTGGCGATGCCATGAGAATTGCCTGCTGGGGCATACCGTCATGCTGGGCCTCGCTGGGCTCCTGCACCAGCGTGAGGCCCCCGGCTTCCTTGAGCAATTTCAGCCCCTGGGAGCCGTCGGTCCCGGTGCCGGACAGGATGATGCCAATGCCCCGGTTGCGGCAATTGGCGGCCAGGGAGCGCAAAAATACATCGACCGGCAAGCGCGCGCCTGCGCCGGAAGGGGCATCGACCATATGAAATTTGTCCGAGACGAGCGACAAAAAGACACCCGGCGGAATTACATAGACCTGATTAGGCAACAAGGCCGCGCCCTCGCTGGCAAGTTGGACCTGCATCCGCGTATGCCTGGCCAACAACTCTGGCAGCAGGCTTTTACCTGCTGGATCCAGGTGCTGGATGACGATAAAAACAGCGCCGCTATCGGCTGGCATCGCGTCAAGGAATTTGCTGATCGGCTCCAACCCCCCGGCGGAGGCGCCGATCACAACGGCGGCAGTGTATAGGCTGGACGTGGGTTTTGATGAAGGCTGACGCCGCCTTTCGCGATAAACCGGAGGGATCGCTTGATTTTGGGGCGCCCCGCTCTCATTTTTTTGTCGTTTTGCCATTACGAAATGCTCCGGTTCATCAGTCCGGACCCGCGACGGTGCTCGGAGCCATGCCCCTCTCACGGAACGAAGGGCTTGTGTGAAAAGCATAATCGCATTGCATTACATTTCCAAGAGCCTTGGGCGCTGACGCCGTTGGGGCTTTAACCGGCGGGCCTCGCCGGAGGCGCGCCCCCGGCGAGGCCCGCCGGTTTTATGTTTTAGCGATTGAATTGATATCGCCAGTTTGGAGCTTTCGGTTCGCTCCACAGGCATATGGCGTTAGTGGAGCAATCCTGCGGCTGCTCTTGCCGCGGGGCCGGCGCTTTGGAAGAGCGTGTCAGCGCTGGTGGTGTTGCTGGTAATCGTCCATAGCGCCGCATCGGTTCCCGCCTGAATGACCAGCACATTGCCGGCTTTGCCTCTGATCATGGCTTGCTCGAAGTCACCGCGGATAATGCCCGCCGCCATGTGCTTGCCCAGCGACAGCAGGATGGCGATCATGGCCCCGAGATCATCATCCTCAATGTCAGTGGAAAGAGCCGAAGAGATGATGGAACCATCCGAGGATATGAGAAGGGAGGCTTCAATGCCGGGGGTGCTCCTGTTCAGCCCGTGCAATATGGCTTTTATCTGATCTTCATGCATAAGCGTCTCCTAAATGGTTTTCGCGGTCAAAAAAATTCGAGCCAAAACCGTCATCCATCAGTTGGTAGCTCAGCAATATATCCTCGGGTGGATCACCGGTACCCGCAGCCCAGCCCGGGGGAAGCGCATCAACCATGCCGCAAGCCCACGCGCTGAGTTCTTCCGTCCGATCAGATGTAAACATCAATTGAAAAAGGTCGCTCTGAGCTTTGGCCAGTCCCATCATGTTTCGGAAATGCCACAAATAGCCATGAGACCAGAACGACGCGACATTGTGTGCCACCTTCCACACTGTTTCAGCACGGCAGGCCAAATGCGGCGCATTGCAAAACTGTGGCACGAAAATCTCCGCGTGTTGTGATGTTATCAAAATAATATTGGTTTAAACATTAGAACGTCATGTAAATTCTGGCCAATAGTTTTGAAGATATCCGGCACGCCCGATGCTGATACCCCCGGATTGTATCTAGCCCGGATTATGCAGGACTGCTGGCGAGCATAGCGTAAACCGTTGATTTGATGTAAGAATTGG
>NZ_BSOS01000042.1 GCF_030160635.1 Acidocella aquatica
GATGCTTGGCGTCCGCCGCAATCGTGCGCAGCGTCTCCGCCGCGGTCTTGAACAAGATGGTATAGATACCCGACCGCCAACCAGCTCGTCCATAAGACGGGGCTATCTGCCCCGACTGTCAATGCCGCGCTGGCCTGTCTGGAGCGCTCCGGGCATTGTTGAGGAGGGCACCGACCCGCTCCCGACTGCGGCCTGAAGGAAGGAAGCCTGTGCGTATCGAATCTGTCGCCCTGTTTGGCTTCCGCTGTTGCGGAACCAATCCGATCGCGGTACCCACCTTATCGGAGATTACGGCCGTCGTTGGGCCGAACGTGGCGGGCAAGAAGATGCTTTGGCGCGGTCGAGGGAGAAGGCGAGGGGGCTCGTATAGCCAAGCCTCAGCCGCTCGCCCATCTTAACATTGTCAACCTCGTGCTACATAAATGCATTTTTTAGTGTGGGGTTATCATAGCGCTAATATTACTTCATTCGCCCGCTGCAGTGCGCCGCGCCCTGCGTAAGCTGGAGCCGGACATGCCCGTATTTCGACGGAAGACCAAATTCTCGACGGCCAGCGCGGGTCCCTATCGGGCGCAGGCTGCAACGAAGCCGAAGCCATGGATGCCCTTACCCACCGCCAGCTCTAGGAAACCAGCCGATATCGCCCCAGCGGCACCGGACGTCGATAGGAGCTGCGCTGGGAATTAGATTGCGTAGCGCAGGCAGAACAGGCGGCGCGGTCACGGCTATCAATCGAGACGACTCAGGCCGGTTCGCCTCTCTCGATCGCGATGACGTTCAGTTTTGCCGCCGGCGCTTTTTCATGGAATGGCAACGGCGTGGCCGCATTTTGGGCAGGCCGTCTTGTGGCAGGCGCGGCAAAAACTCTTGCCGCAGCCCAGGCAAGGGGCTTGGCCGGCGGGCTCGGTGAGATGTAATTGCTCGTCACAGACGAGGCGGGTGATACCAAGCCCCAGCCCCCAGTCGCAGGGCGGTGGCTCTGCCATGCGGGTCAGCGGGTGCCAATCGAGCTGTATCAATCGCTCGCCCTTGCGGCGGCGGATCAGCACCTCCAGCCGTTGCACAGGTACGAATAATTCCAGGACCTGCACGCCCTCGACGGTGACGCGCAGCGCATAATTATGCCGCAGATCATCGACCTTGGCGCGATACTCGCGCTCGATGGCTTCAACCCGCAGGGTCTCCCGTTTTGCATCGGCTTCGGCCTTGCTGCCCGGGATGCCAGCCAGTCCCGCAAGGCGCTTTAGCGACTCCCGGCGTAGATCATCGTGATAAGCGTGCAGCCGGTCGTGGTCGCGCGTCAGACGGCGCTGCATGGCCCGGAAAAAATCCGCCAGTTCGGCTCGCACTGCTGCGTCCAGTGCCGGCTGCACCCTGGCTTGCATCGTGGCGGCGTTCCAACCCTCTCCCGCGGCTGCGCGCACCTCCCGCTCGGGCGCCAGCCAAACCGCATTGTCGGCGAGTGCGTTACGCAAACGCGGTAGCATAGCCCCAAGTGCGGCGCCCGTACCGGTATTGAACCCCATCCAGAGCAGGGCCTCGCGCTTTTCATCGGATAAGGCGGTGCTGTGGAAACATAAAATCAGGCACCGCGTCCAGGCCGTGCGCTGCGCCTGCAAACGCCAGATCGCATTCGGCAGATCGAGTGCCTGGCTGAGCAGACGTTCAGGATCGCCAGTGAAATACGGTGGTGGCAAGGAGACCTGGCGTTCGGCATATCTTCCATCGTCACCCAACACCGTGACGAAACGGTCCAGCCAGCCGCCCTCCATGCCAATGTACTGGCTAGTGTCCGGCATCTCGCGCCCAAAACCAAGCCGCGCCAGTTCCGGCCAGTTCATTATGGCGCGCAACTCTGGCGGCGCGATCACGGCGAGGCCATCAGGTTCGATTGGCTCGACAGCGGCGCCCCGGCGTTCCATTAATTCCGCGACAAAATCGCGCAACGCGGCCATTTTCTAACCCCTACGCGGTTTCAAAATCTTCACCGAACAACGCGTCGTCGAGCGCCTTGGCGTCGCTGTACTGATGCAACGCCTGATCGAGCCGGCGGCCGATATCATTGAATGCCGCTGTCCGTCCTGCCTCGGTCGTTTCCAGCCAAGCGTCCAGGACCAGCTCGGCAAACCCGCGCTCTTCCTCCAACTCACCTAGAATGGCCCCTGCCTCGCCAACCACAAGCTCGAACATATTTATTTTCTCGTCGAGCAGGCGCAGCACCTGTTCATCCGCGGTGCCGCGCGTCACCAGGTTGAAGACGAAAACCTCCCTGGTCTGGCCGATGCGGTCGATCCGGCCGATCCGCTGTTCAATGGCCATGGGGTTCCACGGGATGTCAAAATTGATCAAGGTGTTGCAGAACTGGATATTGCGCCCCTCGCCGCCGGACTCGGTGCATAACAGCACGCCAACCCGCTCCCGGAAATCAGCGATCGCGGCATCTTTGGCGGGACCGCTCATGCCGCCCTCGAACCGGGTAAAAGAAATACCGTTTTTGGTCAGTAGGTCCGCCAGGCTGGACATGGTCTCGCGGTGATGGATGAATACCAGCTTTTTTTCGGTGGGGTTGCGGGCCAGCAACTCCAGTAGCGTGGTCTCCTTCGCGCCGGTGCCCAGCGCCGTCCAGCGCGCGCCCAGTTGCTGCCATGGCGTGGCGTCGGTCTGGCGCGCGGCAAAGCGGGCGATGGCGGCTGCGGCTGCGGCGGGCGAGGAACCGGCAGCCCCCAGCAAATGGTGCATCGCCAGACGATGACGGTTCTGGTGGCCGTCGGCGGCGAGCGCGCGAACCATGGCAGCCAACTCCTGATAGGCGAAATCCTCACCGGCGCCGGCGTCGGCGTAGCGGGTAGAGGCGTTCCGGCGGGGCAGTTTGAGCGCCACCACGGCGCGCGTGTTGCGGATCATGGCGTCACGCATCAGATCGCGCAGCCGTTCCGGATTCGCCGGCTGGCGCGGCTTACCCGCGACCATATATCTGGCGCGGAATTCCTTTTGCGTCTTAAAAATCCCGGGCTTGAGTAATGTGAGCAAATTATACAGCTCGATCAGATTGTTCTGTACCGGGGTGGCCGAAAGCAGCAGCAGAAACCGCTTGGTCAGCCCATCCACCAATTTATAGCTGGCGCTGGTGTGGTCACGCAGATGGTGGGCCTCATCAACGATCACCAGATCAAAAGACTGCGCCAACAGCCGGGCAGCATGTTCACTCCGCCGGGCGAGGGGCAGCGAGGCGATGATCTGCGGCGCGGCCCAGAATTTTGCCGGGTCATCACGCAGTAGCGTGTCATAGCTGGTGACGCAGGAGATGCCGAATTTGGTCTCCAGCTCTTCCCGCCATTGGCCCACCAGTGTTGCTGGGACCAGAATCAGCACGCGCGCCACCATGCCGCGCAGCAGATATTCCTTGAGCACCATGCCGGCTTCGACAGTCTTGCCCAGCCCGACTTCATCGGCGAGCAGGACGCGGCCATGGAACTGCTTCATGACCTTGCGCACGGTCTCGGTCTGATACCAGAACGTCTCGATACCTTGCAGATGCGGTAAGCAGAGTAGTTCGTCGAATCCCTCGGCCAGACCGAGATGCGCCAGTTGCGCGCGCAGATTGAACCAAGCGCCTTCGCTCTCGCCCGGCCCAGCGCAGGCTGAGAGAAAGGCGGTCAGATCCGCTTCGATGGCCAGGGGAATTTCCACTGGGAGTTGTTCCAGGGCGGATAGCGACGGCGTTGCCGCTGGTGCGACTGTCGGAGCTGACAGTGCAGGTGCCCTCGCGAGAGAGCGTGGTTTTGTGCCAAGCTTCGCCGTGGCGGCCCTAGCTGAGGGTTTGTGGCCGCGCGCCGCAGTTGCGCGGCCCATTATGGCGTCGAGCGCGGTCATCAACCAGGATTGCTGCGCCACGGCTCCTGGAAAGACGCGCCAAGCATTCACCCAATCGGCCAGCGCGTGCCGCTGTAACAGATCGCGCGCCGCCGCAAGTTTGTTCTGTTGCCCCAGCGCCAGTGCCGCCAATAGGTGACAGGTGCTCCCCGGCACATAGCGCTTGGCATAACGCTTGAGGTAGGTTTGCGCCTTGTCGGCCCGGCCATCCAGCAGTGCTGCCGTCGCGGCCAAGCACAGAATATGCGGATCTCCCGGACAGGCGCGCTCGGCGGTCTCCGCCAGCGCCAGATAACCGTCCTTGCTCCTTGCGCCGGCAAAGGCATTTTCGAGCAATCCGCGCCACTCCTCGGGATTGGCCGCAAGATTTTGGCCGGACTGGGGCAAATCGGCGGAATGGGGCGGCATTGGGACTCGGCGTTGTGACGTGGCTCATCTTGTTGCCACCTCCAGGATGGGTGTCAATCAGCGTGCGCAAATTGGCCTGTGCGCAAATGAGCGATCGTGCCGACGGCTAGCGGTAACAGCAATATCGCGGCGCTCGTTGATAAGGCACCCAGCCAGCGCCGGTACCAGCTGTTTGCGAATTTTTAGGTAGCGCGTCACGTGTATCAGTTCGTCGAGCCGGCCAGGCGAGTTGAGAAGATCAAACCGCCCTTCGCGCCAGAGGACCATGAGATGTGCCGGGAGCAATGCTTCTGAAAGAAACACGCCGATAAGGATGTTGGCGTCGATGACAAGCTGAAGCATTGGCGGGCATCAAGCCGGACTGAGATCGTGCGCCTGGCCAAGCCAATAGGCCGAACACTCGGTGAAATATGCACGATCGGGAATATCTAACTGAATATTTGGCCAAACACTGAAACATATTCCCGTTCGCGCATATTTTTGTGGATATTAAGCCAAATGCCGGACTATATTCCCGCTCAGGAATATTGATCGACAAAACATGGACGACAAAAATCTAGCAAAGGCTTTTGGCGAGATGGTGCGGAGCAACCGGCGCAAGGCGAGGTTGACCCAGGCTGAACTCGCCTTGCTATCCGGCACTGGAATTCGGTTTATCATCGACCTTGAGGCTGGCAAGCCGACTTGCCAGCTTGGCATGGCTTTGAGGGTCGGCAAGACGATGGGGATCGAGATGATAGCCGCGCCAGACAAGACCGATTCGGGTGTGCCGGACTTCGCATGATGACTGTCCCGGTTTTCTACGAAACGCTGATCGTTGGTGAAATCCTGGCAGATAAGGCCGGGCCCTTGTCGTTCAACTATGCAGAGGAATGGCTAGCGCGCGCCTCGGCGTTTCCGATTTCCGTTCTAGCCCGTATTATGCGTCACTCCGACCACGAATAGGTAAACCTCTGAAATTTCTACACATTCTAACATACGACCAAGCTTGCAGCTGTTTTCAGGGCTTTTTAGAATTAGAAGCAATTTCAATGCCTTGCTGGACGTTCGCCGACCCTCATGAATTATCCGGGCTAGCACCGTTAAGTGCCGGCGGCATGCCGCCGGCCTTGTTCACGCCTTGGCTCGCCAACCTGCTCCCCGAAGGGCCTGCGCTGACCACGATCGGGCAAAGCGCCGGCGTCTCCCCAGGTGATGTGCTCGGCATCCTTGAAATGATTGGCCACGACACGGCTGGCGCGTTGAGCATCGGCGGACCAGCGAAACGCGGGCAGCCAAGCTATTCAAAGCCGGTCGGCGACCAGTTGGAGCGGATTATCAACGACCTGCTGCGGCGTCCGTTTCTTGTTGGAACGGAAGGGGTATCCATGAGCCTGGCGGGCGCCCAGGAAAAACTACCGGTGGCGCTGGTGGACGGCGAGATTGTGATTCCGCTAAACAACAACCCTTCCACACACATCCTCAAGCCTGACAATACGCGGCTGCCAGGCAGCGTGCAGAACGAGGCCGTATGTCTCACGCTGGCAAAAATGATCGGGCTGAACGTGGCAAATGTCACGACCGGGCTGGCTGGCGCGCGGACATATCTGCTGGTTGAGCGGTATGACCGGGTGATGAAGGCGGACGGCTGGGTGAGGTTGCATCAGGAGGATTTTTGCCAGGCGTGCGGCAAGCCGCCGTCCTCGAAATACGAGCATAACCAAACGGGCCTGCGCGGGCCCGGATTGCCGGATCTGTTCAATGGTGCCAAGCAGTTTTTACCCCCGCAGGACCAACTCGCCCTGTTGGACGCGGCGATTCTGAACGTGCTGATTACGAATGTTGATAGCCACGCGAAAAATTATTCCATCCTGATTAGCGGGGCGGGTGCCCGTTTAGCACCACTCTATGATCTGATGTGCGGCCGGGCTTGGGATCATATCACGAAAAACATGGCGCAAGATATTGGAGGCAAGAACCGGGGCAGGTACTTGTTCCGGCGGCATTGGGAAAGGCTGGCGGAAGCGTGCGGGTTTAACAAGCGCATGCTTGTCCAGCGGGTAATAAGTTTGGCGAACCAGGTCTTGACGAAGGTGGACGATGCCGCCGCCGCTGTTCAGTCGATGCCTGCCGGTGGGCATTATGGGATGGATCAGGTCGTTAAGGAGATTAAAAGCCAGGCCAATGCCACGATATCAAATATTAGGGCGGTAAATCAGCCCGATTCGACCGAAGGCGACGAAGAACCCGAGGATGATGGTGAACTGATCAGCCCAGCTAGCCCGTAGGTGGGCTATGGTGAAATTAACAATAGGATCGTGTCTACAGGCACGGAATCCCTCAGAAGGTCAGACCGGTTCACCAGTCGCAATGGCCCGGGGAGAGGTGTTTGAGTTCTTGGTGATCGCCCGCTGTTCGGCCGGCTCCATGTAAAATTCTCGAGAACCGGTACGAGTGGCGGTACCCGCGCCTCCAGCCCCTCCAAACCTGAACAGACAAACCAGTTCCCAGGCTCCCTGTGCTGGTAGTGTAGCGGCGGACGAATTTCGCACCGGCGGTGCGGGTATCGGCTACCGCAAATCGGTCAAAAGCCTTTTGCATCGCCTCGTCTTCGGCCACCGAAAGCGCCGTACTCGCGAGATACTCGCCCTTCCGGCACACCCTGAGCAACGGTCGATCCTCCACATCGGCAGCACCGGCCTGATCGGGCCGCAGGCGAAGGATGGAACCGGGAAATGCAAATGGACGCGGATTCCGCGGGTAAAAACGCCGCCGTTCGCAAGATCATCGGCCATTCGCATTCGGGTGAGCAAAGAAATTGAAATGGAAAGAACGAAGAAAAGAACGCCATACCGCTTACGACGAGCGCGCCACAAGGGGTTGTCGCGCGAGCGCTCCCGCGTGCCGAAGCACGCGCCCTTGTCCCGCGCCCGCGCAGCGGTCGCCTGGAGAAATTGATGAAAGAGAAAAGCCGAAACCGGCGGATCTCCAACCCATCGAATTTCAACTGGAGAACTCTTCCATGACCCGGCAAGATGACGAATTGGAACAGCTTCGCAGCTCGGTGAATTGCGGCACAATACTGGAGCGCCTGGCTTTTGGCTGGAGCCTCGACAAGACAGAAAGTACCAGGCGGGCTCTGAAATACCGCCGTGGCCCGGGCGAAATCATCATCGTCAACCATGACGGGAAAGGCTGGTTCGACCCGCAGAGCGATGCGAAAGGGGATATCTTCAACCTTGTTCAACATCTTGATCCTGGGCTCAATTTTGGTCATGTGCGCAAGCAATTACGCCGCGTTGCTGGCATCGCACCGGCTTATCCGGAGCTGCAGAAGACCTCCAACGCAATAACCGTGACGAAACCCCCGGCCGAACGCTGGGCGGCACGCCGGCGTCTGAGCCGTGGCTCTCCCACCTGGCGCTATCTCAACGAGACCCGCTGCCTGCCCGAAAAAATCCTGGCGGCGGCCGATGCCGCCGACGCGGTCCGCGAGGGCCCTTATGCCAGCGCTTGGTTCGCGCATCGCAACCAGGGCGGCAGCCTGACGGGCATTGAGATGCGCGGCCCGAATTATCGCGGCTTCTCAGGCGATGGAACCAAGACCCTTTTCCGGTTGCCCGGTGGCAAGGGGCCGATGTCAAGGCTTGCGATCTTTGAGGCGCCGATCGACGCGCTCAGTATGGCGGCATTTGAACATATCCGGGGTGACACGCTCTACGTGGCAACCGCCGGTGGAATCGGGCCTGCCACCGTGATTGCGCTGACCCAGCTGCTGAACGACCTTTCAAGCCGGGCCGGCGCAGTTGCCGCCGTCGGCACGGATAATGATCCGCCCGGCGAGCGTCATGCCAAGCGGCTCATTGCAATGATCGAGGCGGCGAACGTGCCTTGGGAGCGATTGATACCGCCGGACGGCGCCAAGGACTGGAATAAATTTTTGCAGGTCCAAGCGGGCAGGGGAGACGACCAATGAAAACAATACGCGCCTGGGTGCGCCTCAGCCCTTCAGGCCGGCAACTGAATCTGCTCGATCCTGATCCAGATACCTGGAATGACGCCGACGTCGCGGTTGGCCTGTCCCGGACCTATCGCTGGGGTGGCCATTCGGCCTGGGATTTACCGCTCTCCGTCGCGCAGCATAGCCTTACGGTTTTGGCGATTCGACAAGCGCAGCCTGGCGCGAAGCTTACGAGGGGTCAGGCGTTGCGGGAGCTTCTGCATGATGCGGATGAAGGGTTTCTGTCCTTCGACTGCATTACCCCGGTCAAACCGCATCTCGGAGACGGGTATGCCAGTCTTGTCGCACGCCTACAGGCTGCCATCGTCACACGCTATCAGCTGCCCGCCTGGTCAGCCGATGAACATGCACAGCATAAACAGGCTGACCGGCTGGCTGCGGCGAGCGAAGCACTGAATGTCGTGGGCTGGAGCGCGCACGATATCCGCCACACCCTTGAAATCGAAACGCCTCCACTCTCACGCGATCCCCTGACAACGCCGGTCGGGATGCGGGCCTGGCAGCCCTGGCCGCCGCAGCTCGCCGCCGAACTATTCCTGCAGGAGCTGACCAAACTCTCAGCGGGCCGGAACGGCCGAGGACCAGCCGGCGAAATGGAGGCGCCATATCCTTAACGATGCGAAGGAAAATTCTTCAGAGGGGCTAACGCCAGCCAGTTGCAGGCAGCCAATACCGATGGTCCCGTGCTGGTCTTCTCCGGGGCGGGTACCCACCGCATCGATGGCCGGCTTTACAAACAATGGAAGAAGCCATCATCCGGCAGCGCTCCGGCATCAAGCCAGTTGGGAGACAAAACGCTAGCCGATTGTGATTTACTCAAGAAATTTCAATAAAAATATAAAGATAATGAAATTTTTGCCGTGGTCGCCGGACCGGCCGCAACGATGTTTTGCGGTCCGCTCTGGTACGAATGCGCGTTTATTATGCCGCCGTTGAGCACGTCGCAAATGACGGCTCGCGCCACGTCTGGGCCGCGATTTGCCTTGTAAATTACAACCGGCGTGCCAGAGATGGTTTCATCTTTGGATACAAAGACATGTCAGATGAGATGGGGCCTTGCGAGGTGGAGTGCCCCGTAGAAATCCTGGCTCTTCTCACGCCGACAGAATCCAAAAATGCGAGTGAATGGCGTGAGAAATGCCGGAAATTCGCCGCCCGCAAAGCGGAGAACGCCAAAAAACCTGACCTGAAGCCGGGCCAACTCGTAGAGTTCGAGCATGCGATCTACATGACCGACAGCACGACACACAAAACCCTGCAGGTTGTTCGCCCTGAAAACCGGCGTGTTATCTTCCGATCGCCCGAGACTGGAGACACCTACGCGATCCGCAATGTGAAGCAGCGGGCCTACAAAATTCTCGACCAGACCGCGTAGCGCAGCACTTCGCGATTTCCACCATCAACATTTCAACATCACCCGGTTTGCCGGGCGAAGGAGTATGTGCCCATGACAAAATCGAACATTGTTTTAGCCCATGACGACCCCGATGCGCCAACAACCCCTGCACTTCGCCGGCGCCTGGAAATTGCGGGCCACTTGCCTTCCCCGGCACGGCCGTCCGCCCGTCACTTTAATTGCCTGCTTTGCGGCTGCAATATCGGTAGCGATCTTGACGCCGACCGGACTCTTGGTGCCTGTGGATCATGCAAATCCAGGCCGGAAGCCCGCCAGCTCAAGGCGGCGTCAAGCACTGCCGCGGCGCGCAGCTTCACTGAGGCGGAAAAATCCCTGATCCGCAAAACGCACGGTTACATCCCGATCCAGCAGCTGCTCGGTATCCTAAACGAGCGTCTCAAGAACGATCTCGGGCCGAATGCCAAGCCTTACACGGCAGAGCAGCTGCACGCCGAGATCACGAAAGTCGCCGGTCCAATCGCCAGCAATGGCAATGGATGGGCGGCGCTCCGGAAATTGCTCGCGCACGCGCGCCAGACCGGAACTCTCGACCTCATCACCGACCAGATCATCGCGGATTTCGCGGTGGTCTTTCTGCTGACCGCCAACCAAGTTATCCGGTTGAAGGACGTTCTCCTCAGCCGCGAGGAGGACGAACCATGAAACGCAATGTCATACGCCGGGACGAAATGCTCACCGCCCAGCTCAAGCTTGGCGGCCAGCCGATCGAGCTCGCGCAATATGCATCCACGGGGCTGCTCGCCATCGCGGTCGGGCCACGCGGCAACGGCAAAACCAATGCCGGGCTGTTGATGGCCGAGCAGCTTGCCGCTCAGGGCTGGGTCAGTGTTCTGATCGATCCCGAAAGTGAGCTGGAGGCCCTGTACGGTGCCGCGGTGCCCGACCCGGAAGCGTTGCGGGCGAGCCTGGACGCCCGCGCGACGCGCATCGTCGTGGTTAGCGCCAAGGACGCTTCGGAGTTCGTCCCCTATGGCCGCGTCATCCTGGAGGCCGCCGAAGAGCACAGGAAGCCGGTCTTCGTGGTGATCGATGAGGGACAGCTCTTTAGCACCAGCAGCCGAGCCAAGACCGGCGATGCCGGGGAGGCCGCGGATATCATCAACCAGTTCGCCGGGCGTGGCCGGAAACGCGCGCTGGATCTGTTCATCACCGCCTTGCGCTACACCGGCACGCTGCAACGCCTGCTCTTTGCCAACAAGAACCTGACCCTGATTGGTTGCCAGGAAGACCCCACCGCCTGGTCGGCCCTGGCGCCGCAGTTCAAAGGCTCCCAGATCGGCTATTCCGATTTGAACGCTCTATCGACTGGGGAATTCTTCTGCTTCAGCAGGGGAGGGGTCGAGAAAATCCGGATGCCAATGGCAAAGGCTTTAAAGGCCGTCGCGCCGAAGGCGAAAATCATCCACCGGGCGCTGCCATCCACTTTCAACCAATGGACGCGCGCCATGAGCGAGATCCCGGCCGAGCGTCTCGAAGCGCTGACCGATCCCGTGGTCAGTCTGCTGGGTGCGGTCGCGGGCCTCACCTCGCAGCCAATGGTAACTGGCATTTCCGCGCTGCAGGACGAGCTGGAAGCGCGGCAATGAAAAACGCGGCACCGTCAAAGAGCCTCCCGGCCTGGAAGCAGTTTATCATTGAGCATGGTTGGCGCGCGATCGCATCCGATCTGGCCTTCATCCTTGGTCAGCCAGTCAATGCGGTGGTCACCTTCCGCCAAACCGGCGTGTGCAGGAAGCTGGCCCAAACAAATAGCTTCGCCGCCCTGTTCGCGCTCTGGAACGGGCGGGAGCCTCTGGAGGAAGAATGGCCAGTGCCGAGGAAGTATCGGGAGCATCGTGGTTACGAGTGGCAGCCGCCAGAACTCGCCTTGCTGGCAAGCATGGTGGGCAGTTTCGGCACGGCCGAGATTGCCCAAATCCTGACCGAGCGGCTGCGCCGGATCACCGGAGATCCCCAAGCTCTGCGCAATTCCCAAGCCGTGCAACTCGCCATGAACAGGATCGGCCTGCAGAGCAGAGATGTCGTCGGCGGCATCACCACTGCGGAAGTCGGGAAAGAAATCGGGTCGCTGACGATCATCAACCAGGCGATTGCCAAGGGTGATCTGAAGGGAATGCGGGTCGGGCGGCGCTGGGTTATTCCCCATGCCGTCTGGGCGGCATGGAAGGCCAAGCGGATTTTCCCGCCCGAAGGGTTCATTCCGCTTCGGAGCCTGAAGGAACCGCTTTCCATTCGCTCGGACAAGCTCTCGGAATTCGCGCGCATGGGACACGTCCCCTCCGCCGTTCGCTGCAATCCATATGGGTCCAAAGGCCCGTCCACGCGGTTCGGCACCTGGTTCATCGATCCTGTGGTGGCTGAACAGCTGATTGCCGATCGCCACGCTGGGCGGCCGATGCCGTGGCACGGTAAACCCTTGGAGGATAATCTCCGGACCACCTTCAAACTCTGGCAGGCGCGGCAACACCCATCGGGCTGCAAAACCTGCGCCGAAATCTGGGGCGAGGGCGGCGCTCCCAAGCAGTTCGAGGATTACGCCAAGCGTTACCCGGCGCTTGCCCATGGCGCAAAACGGCATCTTACCATGCCATGGAGCCCCGGACTTACGCTCGACGAGGTTGCCCAAAAGGCCAAATGCGACCGCGCCCGGGTCCAGTGCGCCATTGCAACCGGCATGCTGGATGCCACCAAACACGGCCGCATCGAATATGTCACGAAGACAGATGCGACGCGCTGGATCACTCGCAAATGTCCGGTTGGGGCGCGGGAGGCATCCTGGATTTCGCTTCCCACGGCGGAGAAGCTTTATCTGTTCAGCACAAGGCAGCTGAAGCAATTCATCGCCGCGAAAAAGCTCAAGACCAGGATCGGCACAGCGGGCGCGCAGCGCGGCATTCTGTATGTCGCGAAGGACCAGTGCTCCCGGTTGCGCCAATCGATCGGATTTTCGGAGCAGGAGGCTGCCCGCCGGATTGGCGTTACCGTGGCGCGGCTCCGCGAACTGCTCAATGGCGTCAATTGGCGCAAAAGCAGCGCCATTCCCCTGGTGACCGTGCAGGCGGTCATCAAGCGGCGGCAATCTCAGCCAGGCTACACCTTCGAACAGGCGGCCGAAATTCTGGGCAAGCCAGTTTCCTGGATTGAGGCACGGCAGGCGGACGGCACAATCCGCGTTTTGCAGACAAAGTGGGACCGGTCGCGCATCTATCTGTCCGAGCCGATGATGACCCGGCTCCGGCAATTCGCTGGGCCAAATGATGATGCCCAGCTTCTGTCAGCCGATTGGCTCAGGCTCAGCGATGCGGCGTTCGAAGCCGGCGTCACGACCAGCACAATCATCAAATGGGCGGAAACCGGCGCGCTTGATCGACGGCAATCCAAAATCGGTTGGCGTTACCATCGTGACCACGTTCGCGCACAAGCCAGGCTGTACTGGAAAGCCATCCGCCTTCACCGCGCGACGCCGCCCGAGTGGTTGCAGGCGGAGCGGCAAATTCGCGCGGGCAATTCGTCCACCACAGACTCTCACGCCAACCCGTAAAAGGAACTCAACTTATGGCCGATTATCGTTCGCCAACCGTTGTCCAGCAGATGATTCCGGTGTCAGATATGACCTCGCTTGAACATTTGCTTCTGACAAATATTTTTGACGCTGAGCCTCATGAAGATAAACTCTATCTCTCCACCTATGAATCACCTGCTTCGTTGATTTGGGTTAGCCGGGCCGAACTCGAAGTAGCGCTCGCCGCCCCGGAAAATGCGATCTATAAGAAAGTGGCAGATTTCACAGAAGACTTGCAAAAGTCTCCCGCCTCGGAAACCTCGGTCATGCTGGATGTGAGCATGATGTCCTGGGAGGTGATGTTGCAAAACGTCATCAAACGCTCCGAGACACTAAAATACATATCGGCGGTCACGTCATATACCTGCTCAAAAATGCGCTTAGACGGATGGGGTGGCTATGTCGTTCTTATCACTGCCGGTATGATCAGCGGCAAGGGCACAGACGACATTCTCGGCGAAATGCTCGAAGACGCGGGAATCGAGGACGAGTAGCCGCCGGTAATCGTAATTGGAAATGAAAACATACAGGAAGCCGATTACCGCAGCGCGGACCGCCCGGGCAAAGGGCGGGTCCTCGCCATGCTCGCCTGCAGGCTGCGCGTGGCTCTGGTCCCCCACGGCGAACGGTTAGGCGTTCGCGTGGGCCTTTGCCCGCCCGTCCCGGCCGCGGGGTTGGGTTCGGGAAAGGAGAATTCGAATGGCTTACAAAAAATATCCATCCCAACCCAAACGTGATCACTACCAGGAGGTGACGGATCAAATCGTCGCGGCACTTGAGCAGGGCATCATTCCCTGGCGGCGGACCTGGAATCAAGGCGCTTGCGGCATGCCGATGAACTGCACGACCGGGCGCTTCTATCGAGGCATCAACACGTTGCTGCTCGGTTTGGCGCAGGCCATCAGCTTTGGGGATGATCCGCGCTGGTGTTCGTACCGCCAGGCGCAGGCTCGCGGCTGGCAAGTACGGGGCGGAGAACGTGGCAGAACCATCGTCTTTTACAAACGCATCCTGAAAAGCCAGGAGGCGCGTGACGATGGCAGCGTACCCTACTTCCAGCTCCTGCGTTTCTCGACGGTGTTTCATGCATCGCAGATCGAGGGCATCCCGGAATATATAAAGCCGGAGCCTGGCAGTGTGTCATGGCAGACCCCGGAAGCCATCGACACCATCATCGACAATAGCGGTGTCGATGTTCGCTATGGCGGTGGACAGGCATTTTACTCCCCATCCACCGACCGTGTGCAAATGCCAGTGCGAGAAGTCTTCGAAAGTCCAGAGGCTTTCGCGCAAACCGCAGCACACGAATTGGGTCACTATGCCGCGAACGACCGCCGGCTTGGCATAAGCGAAGGCGGGCGTTTCGGTTCGCGCGCGTACGCGGCGGAAGAGTTGAGGGTGGAAATCGGTTCCGCCATGGTCTGCTCGACCCTGGGCATCGACCCCGACATTTCCAACACGGCTGCCTATCTTGCGAACTGGTTGGAACGACTAAAAAATGATAATCGCGAGATATTCCGTGCCGCAGCTGATGCGCAGCGCATCGCGGATTATCTGCTCGGCTTCCACCCGGACTACGCCGCCTACATCGCCGGCCAAGGCCGGGAAGAAGCCGATGATAAAGGTACGGAGGATGATTCCGAAGTCCAGGAGGCAGCCTGATGCGCTTCAAGCGCTGGCCGCGTGTCGAAGCCTATCAGGAAACCGAAACGTCAGCACAGGCGGACTTTCTTCTTCTGCCTGCCGAAGACTGCTTCTTTTTCACGGAGATAATATCATGACCGAGACGCTTACCTTAAAACACTATGAAGTTGACGAAGCCGGCAGGTACGGCAGCATCCAAATCGAGATCAGCACCAACCAATTTTCCGGTGTGCGTATCATGTGCCGCGATCAAGCCGCGGGTGAAACCGAAATATGGGTCGAAAATAGCAATGGCGTGTTGTCTTTGCATGTTTATGCTCCTGATCATATGGAGTCACAGGAAAACCCAATTCCGATGACAACGGATGCCCCTTTCATCAATGCTCGGCTATCCTACAAGCAATCCATCGTCGTGATCGGGGATATTGACTCCACCACCGGCGTTACCGCCGCGCTGCTCCTACGAGGGGAAGACCCCGGTGAGGATGCCGCGCTTTCGGAACGCATCACCCGGATAACCAGGGAGGCGGCCGATCGGCTCCCCGAACTGGAAATCCTCGCGCCGGGAGGCTCCTAAATGAATTGACCGCATTTTTGAGCGCGTCTCAATAACCCGCTCCTTCTGCTGCCTCACGGCAGGGAAATGCGAATGCGATGGATCATCCAGCGTTCCAGCGCGCGGAATGAAATCAAAAAGGAGAGAAGAGAGAAAAACGAGGGGCGGGCGTACCACGCCGGCCTTGTCTGGCAAGGGGCGGGTTCTCGCCATGCTCGGCCGCAAGCGGCTTGCGCGTGGCTGCGATCCCACGCTGCAAGCAGCGCGCCCTGGCCAGCCTGCATCCGGCGCGGACGCGGGGGAGGGAGATTCGAGAAATATGGAATTCGGATCGCCACATGGAAAGGAGCGCATGATGTTCGATCCAACGGAATACATCAAGAAAGCCAAAACGGTCGATGGCGGCCATCTGTCGATCGGCCGTGGCGGCTACACATTGCACTACGCTCAAGGCAGCACACTCGGCGGCTACGATGTCGACAATATGAAGGCACTTTGCATCGAGGCCGGTTTGCCCGTCATCGATTCTCGGTGTGTCTCGTTCGATCTTGTTGCAGATTTGGCGATCAGCGGCCCGATGGCCGCCGTCGGCACCGCGCCGCGTTTCTTCATGTCGCGCGCCTTCTCCCATGTCTCCCTGGCCGAGTGGGTCGCGTCCTACCGCGCTGCCGGTGCTGAAGTCCACAACATGCCGGAGGTGTGTGATGAACCGGCATCTTAGCCGCTCATACAAGAGGCGCGAGCGCTACCTCCGCCAGCACGGCCGGATCACCGACAAATACCAGCTCCACGCCTGGTGGCTGCGTGGGATCGCGGACCAGGTTGCCGGCTCCTTCCGGCCGCCTTTGCATCCCGATTTGTATGACGAGTACGACAATGGCGGCTGGTGCGTCCGCAATGGCTACGTCGTCATCAGCGATCTCCAGGCGCTGAAAGTCATGATCGCCGAGACGGTGCGCGGTTTGCCCTATCGGCGCGCTCGCTTCGCGCAGGATCATCCCGATCTCTTTGCCCTGCTCGAACAGGGCTCGGGCGAAAACTACCGCCAGTAACCGACAAACTTCCATCAACCCAGGACAAGCGCCGCCCCAATGAGGGCGGCGTTTTGCATTTGAAGGACACCAAAATGCCCATGCCCCCGAAAGACAATTTCGACCTTTTTGCCAACGATTTGTTCGGCAGCACAATGCTGTCGTCCGATGCGATGATACCGATTGGCCTGATCCGGATTCCTATGAAGGAAGATCCGAACGAGCCCGACGAGAACGCACATCTCTATGACGATCCCGCGACGCGCGCTGCGTCCTCTCCCGTCGCCGAAAATGAGCAAAAGTTCGACGCGCGCAATTTCCGGCTCTCCGGCACGCGCAATCTCTCGGCGGGCTGGAAACACCGCGCCCAGGATAACCTTGCCGCGATCCGCCTGATGCAGCAGATCGAGGAGGAGGGCAGGGGAGCCATGCCCGAGGAACAGGCGCAGCTCGTAAAATTCTGCGCCTTCAGCAGCACCGATCTCGCGCAAAATGTGTTCCGCCGCGGGGCGGAGGAGCTCAAATCCGGCTGGGCCGAGATTGCCTTGGAGTTGGAGGCGCTTGTCTCGGCCGAAGAGCGCGCCGGGCTGATGCGGGCGACGCAATACGCCCATTTCACGCCGGAATACATCGTGCGTGCCATGTGGGCGGCTGTCTTGTGGCTTGGCTTCGCCGGCGGATCGGTGCTGGAGCCCGGCTGCGGCACCGGTCTGTTCATCGCCGGCAGTCCTGAGCATATCGCCCAGGCCAGTCATTTCACCGGGATCGAGGCCGACCCGATCACGGCGAAAATCGCCGCCCAGCTCTACCCGGAGAGTGATATCCGCTTTGAGGATTTTACGCGCGCCAAGTTGAGCGGCGATTATGACCTCACCATCGGCAATCCGCCCTTCTCGGACCGCAGCCAGCGCTTCGCCGAGGTGAAGCCCGCGGTGGCGCTTTCGTTGCACGATTATTTCATTGCCAAATCCGTCCGCGCCCTGCGTCCAGGCGGCATCGCCGCCTTCGTCGTGAGCCGCTGGACGATGGATAAAACCGATTCCACCGCTCGACGCCTGATCGCGGAGATGGCGGATCTGCTCGGCGCCGTCCGCCTGCCCGAGCGCGCGATGCGCCAGGATGCCGGGACCGACGTGGTGGTGGATGTACTGTTCTTCCAGCGGCGCGGGGAGGGTCAGCCCGGCAACGCCATGGCATGGCTGGATACGTCAGAGGCCGTCGCGCCGCTTGAGGATTCACCCGGCTTTGACGTGAACACCTTCTTCCTGGATCACCCCGAGATGGTGCTGGGCTTGCATAGCCGCACCAGCAGCCCCTACGGACTGGTTTACACCTGCAAAGGTCAAGCGACTGGCGGCGATTTGGAAGCCGCGCTGAACACCGCCCTGCAGGCGCTCCCCAGGGGCATCCACCAGCCGCGCACCGAGACCCTGCGCAAGCCGGGTGAGGCGGCCCGCAAAATCTACGCTGGCGGCGTCGCCGATGGCGCCACGGTGCGAGAGGGCAGTTATCTGGTCATCGCCAACCGGCTGCATCAGGTCATCGACGGCATCGCCACGGAAATCCCTGTCAAGCGCGGCAAGGGCGAGGGCATCCCCGTCAAATCGGCTCATATCATCGATGCGATGATCCCGATCCGCGATGCGGTTCGGGCCATCCTGCGCGCCCAGGAGTCCAACCGGCCCTGGACCGAATACCAGCGGGCACTTCGCCGCGCCCATACCAAGTTTGTTCGCAACCATGGGCCAATTAACAAGACCGAGATCACCACGATCACGGATGAGGACACCGGTCAAACCAGGGAAATGGTGCGCCGGCCGAATATCGCGCCGTTCGCCGATGATCCGGACGTTTGGCTGGTCGCATCGATCGAGGATTACGATCAGGAGACGGGCAAAGCCCGGCATGGCGCGATTTTCACCCAGCGGGTGATCCACCCGCCAAAAGCCCCGGTCATCGTCACCGCGGCGGATGCCCTCTCGGTTTGCCTCCACGATACCGGCCGGGTCGATATCGAGTACATTGCGGAATCCCTTTGCATTTCCAGGCAGGAGGCCGAGGCCGCGCTTGGCCGTGCGGTGTTTCTCAACCCCGAGAATCGCGCCTGGGAGACGGCGGATGCCTATCTCTCAGGGCCGGTGCGTACCAAGCTCGCCGTCGCGCAAGCGGTGGCGGTGCTGGAACCGCGTTTTGCCGCCAATGTGGAAGCCCTGCAGGCGGCGCAGCCAGTCGATCTGAAGCCGTCCGAAATCACCGCACGCCTCGGCGCACCCTGGATTCCACCGAAGGTCATCGCGCTGTTCTGCAAGGAAATCCTCGGCGTCGAAACCGCGGTGCGGCATATCGCCGGGCTTGGCTCCTGGATGGTCGACAGAAAAGCTTTCGAGCAGGAGGCCAGCTCCGCCACCGAATGGGGCACGGCGCGCCGTCATGCCGGTCATCTCGTGGACGACGCGCTCAACGCCTCGATCCCGCAAATCTGGGACGTCTGGTACGAGGACGGGCAAGAGAGACGCAAGCTGAACCCGGAGGAAACCGAGGCCGCCAAGGAAAAGCTTTTTAAGATCAAAACCGCTTTTCAGAATTGGGTCTGGACCGAGGCGGAGCGGGCCGAAGAGCTTTCCAACATCTACAACGCCACCATGAACAACATGGTGCCGCGCCATTTCGATGGCTCGCATCTGACGCTGCCCGGCGCCAGCACCGTGATCAATTTCTACCCGCACCAGAAGCGCGTTATCTGGCGGATCATCACAGCCGGCGGCACCTACATGGCGCATGCGGTCGGCTCCGGGAAAACATTCTCCATGGCGGCGGCCGTCATGGAGCAGAAACGCCTGGGTCTGGTAAACAAGACCATGATGGTTGTGCCCGGCCATTGCCTCGCCCAAGCCAGCCGCGAATTCCTACTTTTATACCCGACCGCCAGAATCCTGGTCGCCGATGACGTGAATTTCGCCAAGGCCAAACGCAAGCGCTTCCTGGCGCGCGCCGCGATGGGGGATTGGGATTGCATTATCATCACGCATGCCGCCTTCCGCTTCATCCCGATCCCGGCCGCCTTCGAGCGCACGATGATTCAGGAGCAGCTCGATGCTTTTGAGGCGATGCTCGACGACGTCGACAGCGACGACCGCATCAGCCGCAAACGGATCGAGCGGATGAAGGAAGGTTTTGAGGCGAAACTCGAGAACCTTGGCGAGGGCACGGATGATTTTCTGACGATCAGCGAGATCGGGGTCGACCAGATCATCGTCGATGAGGCGCAGGAATTCCGCAAGCTCGCCTTCCCGACCAACCAGACCACGCTGAAGGGCGTCGATCCGAATGGCTCTCAGCGCGCCTGGGATCTGTTCGTGAAAACCCGCTTCATCGAGACGATCAACGCTGGCCGGCCCCTGGTGATGGCCAGCGGTACGCCGATCACCAACACCATGGGCGAGCTCTTCACCCTGCAACGCTTCTTTGCCCAAGAAATCCTGGAGCGCATGGGCCTGCAGCATTTCGACGGCTGGGCCAGCAATTTTGGCGATGCCCGCACCGAGCTGGAATTGCAGCCCTCCGGCACTTACAAGCCGGTCACGCGGTTCTCGGAATTCGTCAATGTGCCGGAGCTGATCGATATTTTCCGCAGCTTCGCCGACGTCGTACTGCCCGCCGACCTCCGCCAATACGTGAAACTGCCCAACGTTGCCACGGGCACGCGCCAGGTGATCACGGCGCAGCCGACCAAGATGTTCAAATCGTACCAAAAACATCTGGCTGCGCGGATCAAGGCGATCCAGGAGCGCAAGGGCAAGCCAGAAAAAGGCGACGACATTCTTCTCAGCGTGATCGGCGATGGCCGTCATGCCGCAATCGATCTGCGCTTTGTAGCCCCTTCGTTGCCCAACGACCCGGAGAGCAAGCTCAATCTGTTGATTGAAAACGCCTTCCGCATTTATGAGGAGAACAAGGACAATTTATACGAAATCGCGCCCGGGGTGCCTTACGAGACCGCCGGCGCCGGCCAAATGATTTTCTCCGATCTAGGCACGCTCGCCGTCGAGGCCAGACGCGGTTTCTCGGCCTATCGCTGGATCAGGGAGCAGCTGATCGCAAAAGGCGTTCGTGCCAGCGAGATCGCCTTCATGCAGGATTTTAAGAAACCCTCCGAGAAGCAGCGCCTGTTCAACGCCTTCAATGCCGGTCAGGTCCGCTTCCTCATCGGATCGTCCCAAACCATGGGGACGGGTGTGAATGCCCAGAAGCGTCTGAAGGCGCTGCACCACCTCGATGTGCCATGGCTTCCCTCCGACATTGAGCAACGCGAGGGGCGGATCATCCGCCAGGGCAATCAAAACGAAGAGGTCGAGGTTTACTGCTATGCCACCCTGACCTCGATGGATGCCCCGATGTGGGGGCAGAACCAGCGCAAGCAGCGCTTTATTGAGGCGGCACTCAGCGGCGACCGCAGCATCCGGCGCCTTGAAGACGCTGGCAGCCAGGCCAACCAGTTCGCGATGGCGAAAGCCATCGCCTCGGGCGACCAACGGCTGATGCAGAAAGCCGGGTTGGAGGCCGAGATCGCGCGGCTCGTCCGGCTGCAGGACGCGCATATCGACAATCAAATGGCCGTTCGCCGCACCATTCAGGGTGCCAAGGCGTCCATCGAGCACAATCAGCAGCGCATAGTTGATATCACCGCCGATATCGCGCAGCGGGTCGAAACCCGCGGCGACCACTTCGCGCTTGCCCTCTCCGATCGCCGGTTCACCGAGCGCAAGGCGGCGGGAGCGGCGATTTTGACCGCCATCATGGAGGCTGGCTGGGATGATACCAGCAAGATTGCCGGCGCATTTGCGGGATTCAAGTTTGGAATAAAACTCCACCGCGATCGCAAATTGCTGATCGAAGGGTCCGAATTCGTCATTCAGCGGCGCAATAAGCGGGACGTGCTGGAGATTCCGGAAAACCCGACGCCGCTTGGCATCATCGCGCGCCTGGAAGCCTATTTCGGTCGCATCGACGCGGAGCTTGAGGAAGCCGAGCTCCGGGTGGCGGAAGGCACTCGCCGTGTCGCGGATTACGAACCGCGCCTCGGCGCGCCCTTCGATCTGCAAGGCGAGCTCGATGCCAAGATGGCCGAGTTGCGGGACATCGATATCGCGCTCGCGGAGACCAAGGAAGAGCAGACCGCGGAAGAAGATGAGTTCGCCGATATCTTCGGGCCGATCGGCCGCGCAGGCGATTGTGATGAGTTGGATGATACCAGCAGCGAAAACGCCGAGGGTGCATCCCCCGAATAATCCACCAACCCTTACCGGAGGCCCATCCCATGCTCCCACGGGCAATTGCCGCCGCGCTCCAGCTTCCGAAGCTGGACGCGGCAGATTTTACCGATACGAAATTCGACACGGCCGAGGTCAAAGCCAAATTTGGTAACAATCTTTTGCGCTTCATCGCGGAGGACTTTCCAAAAACCTTGTGGACGAAGGCTTTTTATCGCCGGCTGTCCATGATTTTTTCGAATATTGCTCACTATAATGAGCACGGATTCTGGGAGACGTGGTTTGAGACCACGGCGGACCAGATCGAGTTTTTGCTGAACATCGCGCAATATCCATGTTGGGGCGATCCCGCTTTTACCTACAGCGATGTTGAGACGATTATCGGAAAGCGGGTCAAAACCTGTGGCGTCATTGCGTGGAAGCAGAAACTTCTTGTTGAAGAACGCAAAAAGAAAGACCTGGCACAACTCGCACGGTTGAAGGAAATTTACGAGCCGGAAACTGTAGCGCCGCTCAGCCTCCTTCAGGTTGCCGCGTCTTCTGACATGACCCAAACCGATCTGTTTTCCTGAAGCCCGCCGCCACACGGCGACGCCCGACCAAGCCACGCCTCGCACCACCGTCATGAACTGCATTGTTGCTGGCATGAGGTGCGGCCGGGCACCGCTCCGCTCCATCGCCGCCTGCGCAACCCTGCCTCGCGCCCGCGAGAGCGGGCGTCAAGGCAGGACCGCTCGCCGGCAATGGTGCCCGTCCTCACCCCATGCACATCGCCCGAAGATCGCGGGAATTTTCCCGCGATCAAAATGACTGAAGGAAAACGAAGATGGAACTGAGAAAAGTCGATCCCCGCGTGCTGCTGGAAGATCCCAATAATACGCGCAGAACACAGGTTCACCCTGCCTATGACGATCAGCTGCTTGCCAGCATCATCGCCACCAGCGGCCCGGTACAACCGCCCGTCATTAAGGAGCGTAATGGCATCCTCTACATCTCCGCCGGGCATCGCCGCGTAAAAGCGTGCATCCGTGCTGAGATGCCCGAAATCTACGTTCTCGTCGTCCAGTCCGACGAGAAGGCGGATATCATGGCCTCGCTGGCGGAAAACCTCGTTCGCCAGGGGCTCAACACCGTCGATACCTGGCGTGCAATGGAAGCATTGATTGGCGCTGGCTGGACCGAGGATGCTGTTGCCACCGCGCTCAACCTGCCCGGCCGCACCGTCAAGCGCCTGCGCCTATGCGGGAGCATCCACAACGCGGTTCTCGAACAGATGGCGAAGGGAGATGAGCCCAACGAGCGCGAGCTTCGCATTATCGCCTCGGCGCCGCGTGAAGACCAGGCCGAAGCCTGGAAAAGCTTCAAGCCAAAGAAAAATGAACCCGTTGCATGGCACAGCTACGCGCGTTCCCTCGATAAACGGCGCATGTACGCCCGTGATGCGAATTTCGACGACGCCACGGCAAAAGCCCATGGCGTCGTTTGGAGTGAGGATCTTTTCGAGCAAGGCGATCAGGACAGCCGGTACACCACCCAGGTCGATGATTACCTCGGTGCTCAGCACGAATGGATGGAGCATCATCTGCCAAAAAAAGGCGTCATCCTAACCGTCGGCACCGATGGCCAGCCCAAGTTGCCGCCGAAAGCCGTGCGTAACCACGGCAATCCGAAAAAAGCCGACATCATCGGTCACTATGTCGATGACCGTACCGGCAAAATAACCACCATCGCCTATTCCATGCCGGCGGATAAGCCGGCTGCAAGCGGCAAGGGCAAAGGCAAGGCGGGCAATGCGCCGGCGCCTGAGGAGATCGCCCCGGCGCCCAAGACCCGGCCGCCAGTCACCCAGGACGGGCTGAAAATGATCGGTGATCTGCAAACCGATGCCCTGCACAAAGCCTTCGCTGAGGACGAGATCGACGATCTGACCTTGATCGGCCTGCTCGTGCTCGCCTTCGCAGGCAAGAATGTCGATGTTCGCACCGGCATTGCGAATGAGGAGCTGCGCGGCCACCATGGGCGCGAAATCCTCGCCGGCCGGATTACGGAAAACGGCATCCTCACCGCCGACCCCGACACGCTGCGCAAAGCCGCTCGGGATGCCCTGCAGATCGCGCTGGGGCTCCGGACCACCAATTACGGCGGCAATAGCGGGCTCGTTGCCCGCATCGCCGGCGCCGCCGTCAACGCCGATCGTCATCTCGGTGGCATGGCCACCGAGGAGTTCCTCTCCTGCCTGTCCAAAGCCGAGATCGAGGCTGTCGCATCCGCCAACGGCATCCTGCCGAAACCCACCGGGAAGCTCACCCGCGCGGCTGTCATTGCCCAGTTTAAGGACGGTGATTACGTCTATCCCGGTGCGACATTCGGCCTTGCGGCTGATGAAATCGGCGCACATGCCGCGGCTGGAAATCCCCGCAAGCACAACTTCAGTGATGTCGAACCGGAGGATGGCGAACAACTTAACGATCCCGACGCGGCAGACCTGGAGGACGCCGCTTAACGCCGCCTCGAAAATCCATCCGGCTTCGGCCGGGTGGGCTTTTATTGCCGCTCAACCGCGAAGCACCGATCGGGATGCCCCCGCAGCTGTGCTTTCGCATAGAACAAGGAAACCGCCACATGATTCGACATTACTTCGCTCAGCGTTCTCGCGGCGGTGACAATCCGCTCCGCATCGGGACCATCGCCATTGGCGCCATCTATTACATTCAGCCTGACCATTGGTGGCGCGAGCGCTTCCGCGGCGCTCCCACCTGCCGCGAGCCCTGGATCGTTGAAGCATTTTTCAATGGCACTGTCGAAGCAGCATTCCGTGACCCGTCCACGCGGCAATGGCGCAGCCTTTATATCAAGGGCCGCTCAGACGTCGCGCTAATCCGCTCGCTGAGGACCGGTCGTTCTCAACGGATCGCCGTGCGCATCCTGCAGCTTCATGATGACGAGGGGCTGTCCCCCGGCCCCCAGAGCTATCCCACGCTGCCCCCAGCCGCTATCGTGGATGGCTATTTGCGCCACCAGTACGGCCTCCATCCCTCTGCCCAGAAGACTGCCGAATCTTCAGCGAACTGAGGCGGCGAAATGCGGAGAGATTTAGAAAAACCGTAGAAAGCAGATAAATATTAGAGAGAAAAAGTACAAAATACTACGTCCCTGATGGGACGGCAAAAGCACATGCCGGCCACTCACATCACCTCGTGCTTCAAGCGGTCTGAACCGGCGCCGGATGCCGGTCTAGCCCGTGCTGCGCACGCCGCTTCGCGGTTGCAGGCCGCTTACTTCGCAGGGCCGTCCCCGCAAAAATCCGCGCAGACGCGCCCTGCTCGCGCGCAACCTTCCAGGCCAGACCGGCACTCGTCCCCGGTTCATTTTGACCGCACACGAGATGACGCGAGTGGCATCGGCCATTCGCCTCGCGCGTGATGAAATGAAAAGGATTATGAAAATGGCTGGTTCTGAAAACATGGTTATCCTGATGGGGAATCTCGGCAAAGACCCGGAAGTTCACACGACAGGGAGCGGCAATATGATTGTCAATCTTTCGGTTGCCACAACAAAATCATGGAGGGATCGCGATAGCGGTGAAAGACGCGAACGCACCGAGTGGCACCGCGTCGTAATCTATAGCGACGGGCTTGCCAAAGTTGCAGATAAATATCTGCACAAGGGCAGCAAAGTTTATCTTCAAGGTTCGTTGCAGACGCGCAAATGGACCGATAACAATGGCCAGGACCGTTATAGCACAGAAATCGTGCTGCAACCTTATGATGGTAAGCTCATCATGTTGGATGGCCAAAATGCTCAACGCACTGGCGGCTCCAAAGCAGAAGCTTCGGCACCCGCAAATGGTGACCTGGATGGCGAAATCCCGTTCTGAGTCCGCGAAAAATATTAAGTGCCTGGTTCGGACATCGCGCACCGGGCGCTTTTCGTTGTCCCAACAACCGTCTCTACCAAGGAGAATGCCATGCGTGCCTTGAACCGTATCACATGCAAAGCCGTCGGCCACGAGCCCCTTTATTACCAGGCCCGATTGACGAAAGATTGTGAATTCATTTGCGGTAACTACGCTCGGTGTTCCCGCTGTGATTCTGACGATTCCGTTAAAATCCACACGCTGGGCCTTCTCGACTTTTCAGCCTGGTTTCAGCTCGCCGGCCCGGCGTGTGGATTTACACTGACTGAATTGCATCGAGGAAAGTGGCGCGCCCTGCGCCGCTCATTCCGAAAGCGAACCAGCTACTGCCCTTAATCGCAAACCCGGCATCCATGCCGGTTTTGATGGCAAGCCCTACATGTGCGGGACTTGCCCCATCCAAAACCAACCAGGAGATTCCCATGCAGTTACTGACTCCCGAACAACGCGAGACCATGCTCGCCAATGGCCGCCACTACCAGAGCGATCCGGATTTTGAACCGAAGCCCGTGGTTAAACTCTTCACGCCATGGGGCGCCTGCACCTGGCTGCTCACCGACCTTGATCCAGAAGATGAGGACATCGCAAGTGGACTTTGCGATCTCGGCTTTGGTGAGCCGGAAATCGGCAGCGTCCGCATCTCCGAGATCGAGAGTATTCGCGGGCCAGGCGGCCTACGTGCCGAACGCGACGCCAACTTCGTCGCCAATGAAACCATCGGCGCCCACGCTGCCCGCGCCCGCATCGACGGGCAAATCCTCACCTAACCTGATTTGCCCCTCACGCCATTTCCGTCAACCCGGCCCGGACCGCAATCAGCGTCCGGGCCGTTTTCTTATGGAGCATCCCCATGACCGAAAAATCCAACATTCGCCTTCGCTACAGCTCAGTCGATGGTTGCACGAAGAAACAGAGCTTCACCTCGCTCGCGGACGCCCAGCGCTTCGCGCATCACTGGATCGGACCCCATCCCGAAATCGGCCGCACCTACGCCATCAGCGGCGACGGCATTGGCAAGATCGAAGCCGCCGGCGTCACGCTTGCCGCTTTGTTCCCCGAGCCGGGAAGCAGGGATCAGGTATCATGAAAATCCCGCAGCATGTTCCTATGGACGACGACACGATCATCATCATCGATGGAATTTCCACCATCACGTGGTCTGGCTTTTTGCGGGTCAATTTCTTCGAACCGGAGGAAGCCGAGGAAATGCGGGCCGCCCCCCAGGGGCGCGGCGAATACCACGGGGGAGGGGGAGCAGCTGCGGAATTCCACCTCACCCTGCTGACGCACAAGGTCACTGAATTTAATTTGTGGGAAGTTGAAAAACTTCCTGTCAACCAATCTGTGCTTTTTACCGGACTGGCCCCCGATGACCTTACCTGCGAAACCAGCAGCATCGGTCTGCGGCTCGGGCGTGCTTTTGCGCTTAGCCAAATCCACTCTGGCACTCAAATCAGGACGACCGCATGACCGACGATGCGCTCAGGTCATTCTTTGACGAGTCCCGCTCCCTCCTGGAATCTCACGGCTTCAAGCTCGCCATCCCAGAGGGTATCGACATCGCCTTCTGGTGGGAAAAACGCCTTGCCGATGGCTCGACCGTCTCGATTACCTATGGCGATCAGGAGCCGTTCGGCGCCCCCTCGTTTCCAGACTGGTCGCTCTCCCATGGGTTTTTGGACGGGGGCGACTTCGCAATTACAGTGGGCCTCACCCTCCCGGAAGCCCTTGCGCAAGCCGTAGTCTTCGAGTGTGGCGTCACTTCTGTCGTTGGAGGGAGCCATGGACACATCCACTAAATGCGCCATCTTTCAAACCACGGATGGCCGCTTACGGCTCGATCGGATTTCCGGCGAGCGGGCTTCTCCCGTCGCCTACGCAAGTCCAGTCATCGACCGCAAAGGCGCGATCACCGGCGGGCAATTACAACCGATCGTCGTGGTGCAAGGTTCCCGCAGCAAGGTTTGGCCGGATGCCACCGAGGCTCTCGCCTCGACTAAACTCCTGACGGTGGCGGCGCTGCGACGCCTCATTCATGAGGTATGCGCAACAGCCACCGCAGGAGCATTGCTATGAACTACATCGCGCGCTTGCAGGGCGAGGCCGACGCTGCTCATGCGAAGATAGCGGCAAAAGATCAGGCCATCCAGGCGTTTCGGGTGCATCTGCACGGCGAAAAGTTCCGAGGTTTTGAGCCCGATGGCTCTCGAAAAGACTGGATTGCGGTCGCCGACGTCCTGGCATGGTTAACCATCATCAAAGATGCTGAGCCCGGACAGGCCGATGACGCCGTGGAACCGGCATGAAAAAATGGCCCTGAGCCGCGAAATCTGCTATTGCTGATCCCAAGTCCTGGAGATCAGTCATGAACGACCTGGTTTTCCGCTCGGAAGCCAAGATCAGCGCCCGTGATTTCACCTCTTTCTCACTCGAAAAGAGCCTTTCCATGAGTGTCACTCAAAAAACATCGGCAGCGTCGACGCTGCGCCACGACATTACAACTGCCATCGACACTGGCGTCAACGTCGCGGCATTCATTCGTGACCTCGCAGGTCGACATGGTGTCAACTTCGTTGAATCTGATCTCGACCGGTTCGCGGCGGCGGCCTCTCGCCTCTCGGATGCCGAGGTTCAGCCTGACGAAACCGCGGATCTGCTCCTTGCCATCTACCGTGCAGGCGTGATCTCGAATGACGAGAACATCGCGCTCTACAACGCTCATCTGCGCCAGACGATTGGATGACTTTCGATCCTTTTGGGGATTTTGATACAAAAGGATATTTGCGCAACCGCTTTGCGGACAAGCTGCCGGAAGTCGTCAAACTCAAAGAGCATGATACTTTCCGGCGCCATCTCGGCGACGCGCTTGCCGCACTTGCCGCGCGCCCGTCTCTCAACTACCGCGACGTGCTCGATACTCATCGCCGCCTGTTCACGGATTATTATCCCTCGGCCGGGCAGGATCGCGCCGTGATTCTTCCCGATCAGGCCGTTGGCAAGGCAGGACGTTACGACCTTTTCGCTCACCCGCTCGATTGCCAGCGAGCCGTCGAACACGGCCTGATTCTCGGACAACAGATCGCCACCATGCGCCAAAAACCCGGAGAAGTGATTGGGTTATTGGCCTTCGGCCATCCCTTCCTCGAAGGCAATGGGCGCGTTCTGATGGTCGTTCACAGCGATCTCTCCAGACGGGCCGGGATGCATATTGAATGGGAGAAGGTTGAGAAAGAACCATACATCGCTGCCCTGACCATGGAGCTCGAAGGGCCAGGAGCAGGCCGCCTGGATACTTTCCTCGCCCCTTTTGTCCGGGATGGTGCCAAACAGCCCGCACAGACGGCAACGTTGATGGCACGCAATCCCGGCCTCGGGCGATCTTCAGCATCTAAACCAGGTACAAGCGATGACTCCTCACCGACGCCTCGGCAATCCGGGCCATCGCCATAGCCTGAACTCTCTTATTCAATGGCTCCCGCATTTTTTCGGAAATGCGGGAGGGATCGGCGTGTTCTGACTAAGAATGGCCCCGGCTTCATCGGCAGCCAAGCCGCCCACGGGTCGCCACTGACACTAATGACTCGGGCGCCCGGCGCGTCTGCGCGGCCTGGGCGGTCCTGGTGCCCCATGCCGCGTCTGGGCGGGTTTCAGCCCCTCCCACCGCCTTGGCGGGCCGTTGCCCGGTTCGCCGCCTCGACAAGCCAGGCCCCCGCCTCCCGCGTGTCAAACGGCACCCATGGCTCGTGCATCTCCACCAAGGTCAAAGCCCGGCATTGGCCACGAGCAATCTCGCAAAGCCGGTTTGCCTCCAACGCTGCTCGGGCCGAGACATTTAGATGATGGTTGGCACGGCGGCCCAGTGCGAACGCGTTCAACTCCTCCTTTTGCTAGGCATCGATCGCCATACGGCTCGCCCGATACGCTTCATCAGCCAGCCGCTTCGCCTCGATGCAAGCCGCAATCGCCGGCGCCAGCACTTCCTCACGCAACGCCGTGAAGAAGTTCCGGCGGGTCGCATTGCTCTCCGGCTCGACCATCGCCGCGAGATTTTGCGCCATGTCCCGATCCGCCGCGTCCCGTAGATCCGGATCAAAATCCTCGATCTCAAGAGCCTCGACCAGATGCGGAATCATCCGCCAATCCGGCGCCAGGTCACACATCATCTCATAACTCGCACGCGCACGCTTCTCGACGGGGAAGCGGACTAGATTTTCGTGCCAAACACCTTCGATAAGCATCGCAAGACCTCCTGTTGATGCGTCAAGCATAGAAGAATCGAAGACCAATCATCAAGCGATACCCTGTTGAAAATAGAAAATTTTGTTTCTCGTGGCGCTCCCGCGTCGCTTCTTTATCCGGCCGCCCGCCTGTCACCCTCCCAATCCTGGGGCGGGTCTGAAGAACTCCCGGCCTGGCCGTGTTGCGGCGGTTCCGGCTTTCCTTTTTGGCCGGGCTGCTGCCGTCGCACCTTGATGCGGCTGGGCAGCTTGTCGTGCTTCCATTCGCCCGATTCTGCAATGAATCTCACCGCACCTGTTGCGCTGGAGACGACGGATCTGCACCCGCCTCGCGCGGCCTGTGCGGAATGCCTGGCTTTAAGCATCGAGCCTTTCTATTCTCCTGTCTGCGCCGCATCATCATTGCGCATCGGGTGGGTTCTCTGCCTCAACCTTGTTGCCTCCAAAATCCCGGCAAGGCGGAATCCGACTGACCGCCGGTAGACCGGCAGGTGTTACCCTGGCCCTTCTCGGGACGGGCGCGGTTGCGTGGCTACCGATCAATCCGAGTTTTCCCGGATCGAAAATCTTCTGGCTCCAGCTCATCGTTTTTGCCGAAGCGGCGCGGGATGCGGCCGGGCAATGCTGGCATGTTCCCGCCTGCGAGTTTGGTTTGGCGCCCCTTGCACGCGGCATGAAAGCGGGGAGGGTCCTCGTATGCTTTCGGCGCCTTCGCCACACCGAATGAACCTGATTGCAATAATACAAATACAGCGGTCTGTTCCATGCCGGGATCGTCTTCGGTTCGCGCGGTCTAAGCCCCGTTCCGCCCGGCCTCCATCCCCGATTTGCAAGCAAATCGCCTGCGGTGGCGCGTCTGCTCGCTGTGGACCGGTAGCCGGTCGGCTCCGCCGTCCGCCTGCCGTTCCACGCCAGCGCAAAGCCAAGTTGCCCGGATCGCAGCCCAAAAGAAGGGCCGCGCTCCGCTCAACCCGGCTTCGCTTCGACCGAGCACACACGCCAGGGAGGATGCCGCTCGGCCCGGGTCTTTTTTCGACAGCACCGAAGACGATGCCGGCATGGGGCCGACAGCTTCGGATTATTGAGAAGGTTCATTTTTATCATGGCTCAGAAACCCAACACCAAAACTTCGAACGTCCCCGCTTCCAAAGCCGCGCCGCGCACCCAGGCCAAACCCGCCTACACGCTGGAACGCGCCATGCTCCTCTGCCCGAACGCAAACCTCGCCGCCAATCTGGAACGGACTTTCGCGCTGGACGCCGTCGATTACAACGAAATCCGTGAAACCACCGAGGAGATGATCGGCACCCACGCCAAGATCCTCGCCCCCATCGATGAACGGGCCATCGAAATCCACCTGCAGCGCATCGTCGGCTCTTTCGTCGGCTCCGCCTGCGCCGCCGGGGAGTTCTACAGCGCCAAGGTCTCGGACGCGAAAAACCTCACCAGCAAGCTCGGGAATGACGATCGCGACGAAGACCGGGAGCCGATCTACGGTCTCGAAAGCAAAGCCCAGCGCGCCCGCGAATTCGCAGCGAAGGCCGGGATGCAAGCCTACGGGCTCCTCGCCGCAGCCCAGGGGGCGGTCGACGCCTTCGCCGCCGTGACCGGCTCCGACTGGAAACCTTACCAGCCGGCCCAACCCGCCGCCCAGGGCGTGACGCGTCAGGCAGCCAAAGCGGAAGTCGACGCCTTCGACGTCCGCTAAAAGCAGCAGGGGCGGGGTCTCAAACCTCGCCCTTTTTTTGTCGGGTGCCAACTCCACCACAGAGGGGCACGCTCGGGTCAGCTGCGCAGGCCCGCTCCGGCGCAGAGCCTGCGGCTCCGCCCCGATCGCAGACCGGCACAGCAACCTCTCATGCCGGTGAACCGGTGAACAACCTGTCAAAAAATGGAGAAACTCACGCCAAATCGTGCTAAGTAACAACCCATGAACATCGCGCTCCGCAAGTCCTGGACCCAAGACGAATTCTTTTCTTGGGCACAAAGCCAGGAGATCCGCTACGAATTCGACGGCTTTCAGCCCGTGGCCATGACGGGCGGAACCCTCAACCACAACCGGATTTTTGGCAATCTTTTCACCGGCCTGAAGACTAGGCTGAGAGGAGGAACGTGCGTACCACTTGGTCCCGACGCTGGCGTCGAAACCGTCAATGACGCTGTCCGCTACCCTGATGCGCTGGTAACTTGCACCAAATTCGACGGCGGAGCTCACAAGGTTCCAGGGGTCGTGGTGGTCTTCGAGGTTCTCAGCGCCACCTCCGGCCGCATCGACCGGATCGTCAAGGTGCGGGAATACGCGGCCGTGTCCAGCATCCGCCGCTACGTCATCCTCGAATCCACCAGCGTAGGGCTCACCGTGTTTGAGCGTGGTGAGGCTGATGAGATCTGGCGTACCACCGTTTTGACCGCTGAAGACGTCCTCCGCATGCCCGAAATCGGCATCGAGATCCCGGTGACGGATATCTACGAAGACATTACCTTCCCTGATCAGGAAGACGCCCAGGTTTAAGAGCCGCCGGCTGGGTTGCTTTCGTTAGCCATGCCCGCCGGCTGGGTCCGCAGATGTTCAAGGGCGCATTGGATTTCCTGCGCGCCACTGTGCCGCCTGCGATGACTGCCCCCGGTCTACCGTCGGTGCGGTGGTGGGTCCGCTTGCAATTCTGCCCTGGGTGGCTTTGCGACGGTCTGCTTCTCGATCAGAATTTTGAATACCGGAAATTCGGCTAAAGGCCGGGTCGGTGATACCGGCCTGACCGCTTCCTGGCGGGCACCCCAGAAAAGCGGCCATTCCCAAGTCGTGGAGAGTTTCGGGCGCCTCTTGGCGTACGAAAGTCCCCGAGGAACGAACCCGCGGTCCAGAG
>NZ_BSOS01000043.1 GCF_030160635.1 Acidocella aquatica
TCTCCTCGCGTAAAATGCCGAGAAAATTCTACTTATCAATCCCCTTAATGGCAGGGGGGATTACCGAGGCACTTCCCGAAAGCAGCCGTTCGCCGCAAAAACATGAAGGAATGTGTCGCCAATTTTGTCGCGGGTGGGGTGGAAATTTGCGGCAGAGACGCGCGACAAATGAACATGAAGAAAAGCAATGGGTTGCGTCTTGGTGCGCGCTGTCGCGCAATTTACAAGTTACGCGACACCGCATGTCTCGGTAGGGTGGATTTCAGCCTGTCGGCTTACGGCCGACTGAAGCGGATACCGGACATTCGGTTTTTGGTCAAAATCGGACTGGCGACTTTAGAACGTCGGATGGGACAAGCGGGCGTCACGCCGGCACCACAGCCATCCGCCGATTGAATTGGTCCATCTGGATAATTTTTACGTGGATAACGCTACCAATTGTGAAGGCAGGATCCGACATGAATTCTGCCTTCATTTTGCTGGCAGGGATAAGCGCGTCAAGTTCGGGTTCCATATTAACAAATATGCCGAAGTCCTTGATCGCCAACACAGTCGCCAAATGGGTGCTGCCAACAGGATAACGAACGTGAGAGCCATACCAGGGTGGTGGGACGATAGAGCGCTCGAATTTCTCCACAGCGTGCAGGCTTTTTGTCAAGTCAGTTAGATCATCGAATGCTTTTGGATCACGAAAAGCATCTATGGCGCTACGCTCTCGTTCGCGCGATGCGCGGAGCATCTTTATTAAGTCGGCTGCATTAGAAAATGACGTGGCAGGAGTATAGTGAGTCTCTTCACTCTTTATACGTGCAGCTATTCCATCAGCCATATCCTTTTTGAAGAACCACGTATCTTCAGCCACTGCAGCGAGATAATAGACATCGGCCATCATCTGATTGTGCACTAGCCCGGCCGGAGCGAGCGCAATCAGATCTTCGTCGGTCAAGTTCTCAACGCGATAATCCTCCGTTATAACACAGAAGCCTCGGACCAAGTTCTCCAGCTCGCGTGCAAATACGGCATCCTCGACCCCATACCCTGACAGCTCCCTCCTAATCACTCCAACATGTTCATACCCTTTGAGCCGCTTGGGGCCGTGGACATCCATTCTTCCTAACAGTGTCCGTATAATCATTAAGCGAACGAAATAGTTCACCCTGGCATCGTGCTCGTCTACCTGGACAAGACTTTTCAAGTAGGCGTGCGAACTGTCGTAGAATCGCTGGTTAAGCCTTAGAAGTACCGTTGTTACTAGCTGTAACGGTAGAACATACTGCCCTTTCGATTGTCTTATTTTTAGGTACTCAGGCTCGCTGATATGGCCGCTCGTACAAAATTCTAAGAAGATCTCCAGCGCCCGGCGCATGTTCCTGCCTGATAAGCCAACAATCAGCCGGCGGACATGTAGCCCATGGTCAAATATCGATCGCATAATCGAAGACAAATAATAGGCCTGATCAGATGCGGGATAATCAACGTGCATTCCATTTGGAAGACTGTATCTAAGCATCTTGGAGCCTTTGGTGGCGATGCTATTGAGCGCCATTTGTACACGACTCTGGAGTATGTTTTGAAACAATGGAGGTTCGATTCTGAAAACCAGATCCTTCAAAGCAGTGTCGAGAGGCGGTTCATTCTGATGATTATCATAGGTCTCCTCTCGTAAGGGGAGTACGACTAATCCGGTAAATTCTCGTTGCAGCCACTGAGCAGCTTCGAACATAAGTAGCTGCTCGTCACGTAAACGCTTATCACAATTGTCCAATACAATAACGAGAAGTTTTCCGGTTTGAGCGATCAAATAGCGCGTCATGGCGAGCGCAGTTTTGTGTAGATCACTCATCAGACTGCTTAGAATATCGGCCAGCTTCGCGTTCCAGGCCGCCGTGTCTTTTTCCAAGAGGCGCCCTATCCCCTTGCGGAACGTAGTGATATCAGGGGCATGAACTGCCTTTATTACGTCTAGGTCGTCAAAATCCGTTTGAGGGCTTGCCAAACGGAGACCTTCCACAATCTCCCTTCGGAGCCAATCATAAATCTCTGAGCGCGAAATCGGCGCAGGATTCATATTGATGCGAACCCATACGGTCTTGGCTTTTATGTCTGCTGGTAGTGCAACCTCCTGCAAATAGTCTACGAAGGTTGTCTTCCCGGCCCCTGCGCTTCCAATTAACAGCAACACCTGTTGCTCGAGTTTTCTGCCGGTCCTAAAGGTTTTGATTATCTCATTCGGAGCGGCTGTATTCTCAATCGTTCTTGAGCGCGAGATGGATGGCGGAGTAGCCGCACGTATGATCCTATCGATGGGTTCAATATAACGCTCTCTCCTTTTAGAGGATATGTAACCAAGCTTGACAATGGCAACCCGATCTTGGTGATTAATCGGATTGAATATGTGAGAAAAATCGGCGGATATTGTGGCTCCAAACGTGTTTAGTGCAACCTCTTCTCTCTGTGTAGCACCTCCTCCTACAAGCTTTCGAGGTTTCCAGAGCTTTTGTGGCCGGAATCTTGGCAATAGCTTCTCATAGTCAGCTTTGACAGCCTTAAACCCAAACTCTGCCGTAAATTTCGACATCTTCTCTGAGGTAGGTCCGATCTCATCGTATGATAGATCATGCTTTGGATCAGCTTGGTCTGCGAGACCTGCAAGAAGGCGTGAACCATTTGTTGCGATCACCTTAGAGGCTGGATTCAGGCCAGTAGGATAAACTGCGTTTAGCTCAATTGCATAGAGGCGCGCTTCGCGAAATGCCTCTGCGAGGTCAATCCCTGGCGCTTTTGCCTCGACAATTATGAGCGGCATACCGCTCATCATTACGATATAATCCGGATAGTATATTTTGCTAGTATTGCCTTTTCCGATCGCAAAGCTTTTCAGATTGGCTTTGGTTTGAATGCCTGCGCCAGCGAAACCAAGGCCGCTAGGCGCCTCGGCGACAAGAAGGGGATATATGAACTTCTGCTCCACATCACTTTCGGTCGACATGTCAGCGCTAGCTGGCTTTTCAAATTGCATTGGCCCATACATCCCCATCATACCCACTATGGATTGGTAACATATCCCGCCGTTCGAGAACAGATCAGGAGCGACGCATGGGTATCTCATCCACAATAGAACCACCGGGACGCTAACAAAACTGTCGCAGCGCTCCTGTCTACGCCGGTCCTGCCCAAGCCACTGAACGTCCGGCTTTAGGGAACCCGCCCAGAGCCGGCGTACGGCTGGAAAGCCCCCCTGCTACCCCATGCCTGTAGTGTCCGCTTTCTGAAGGTAGCCAAAAACGGGGAATTACAAGGATGGGCGTGAAACTGCCGGATACGGACGATGCTGGCGGCGTCCTTTCGGGAGCGCCCAACGGGGGCATGAAGGTCGGAACGCAGACAACCTGTCCTCCTTGCAGGGACAGAGCCGTTATCGGCCCGTGCGAGCGAACGACCGCTTTGGGGATCGGCGCTGCTGGTGGCCGATAGCTTGGATGGGTCGCTTCTGGCTGTCGCGTAACTTAGGATTTATGCGACAAGGCAGACGGTAGCTGACGGGCCATTGTAACGGCAGCTTACCTTGAAACTCCATTGCAAACCCGCCTAGCCGCTATCGTGGCCAACCTTGCCGTTGGCGGAACGCCCGCTTCTCTTGCCGACGGCGAGGAAGCGGACCATCCGTTCCCCAACCAAGCCGATTATGCAGAAAACCCCCCAGCCCGGATGGGGCTGAGGGGTTTCTGCTAGTGACTGTAGCCTGTCGTCGGGAACGTGCCGAGCAACTTCTCGGTGCACGTGACGAGGGCTTCAGCATGGCCGTTGAGCGTTTTGGCCATATTTAGGACCCTCATCATCGATTCGGCGATGATGAAGGTTTGATCAGCGGATCCTCCCGCGGCCAACTTCTTCGCGACTTCGGCCGCGGTGGCACCGACGGCTTCGTTGTGAGCCGCCAGGCTTTGGACAAAGTCGCCGATCAGCAATTGCAGGCGAACCCGCTCCTCCGCCCATTGCGGGGCGGCGGATGCGGCATTTGTGTTGATGCCGGGGTTTCTGGCGTTTTGATCTTTAGTCATATATATTGTCCTTATAAAAAACACGCCAACAGTCATGCGCATGGCTGCATTATGCAGTCGTGAACACGAATTTTACCTCCAGGTTACTGGAGAGCTGTTGGATGGTGTCGGGGTGATTGCGCGCTGGACGCTCGAGGCAGCTAATTATAAGATTTTGCCGCTTGCAGACAGGGCCGCGATGTTTCCGCATTAGAGTGGAAGCAAGAGGCCCAGAGCGTCCGCATACGCAGGATGCGTCTGCACACAATATATAGAATATCGTAACGATAAAGTCAAGCTTAAATCACTGTTTTTATAAAAATTTTTAGGATTCGTCGTTGGATTTCCGGTTCTGCGCGATGAGGTGTTTTGCCACCAGTTTTGACTTCTTCCGCTCCTCCTCGATGGCGCTATAATATTTTGTTTCGGCGACATGGTCGCGCGCGCGATTGTAGTGCTTCGCATGCATCCGAGCACCGATCGACAGCAAGCTCGTGGCAATGCCGGGATGTTCGGGGTCATCAACAGGCGCATGCGTCCCGACGGCGTGGCGGAAGCGATGGGTGGCGAAGGGCAGCGTGAATTTCCGCCCCGAGCGGTTCCACATCGCGGTGGTCAAACCGGCCTCGGTTAACGCCGTGCCATCGGAGGAGACCCAGAGCGCGGTAGCCGCCTTGGCGATGCCGTTGGCTGTCACGCTCTTCATGGTGCGCAGAAGCAATGCCGGGCGGATTTCGGAGACGTAGCGGTTGATCCACGGGGTTAAGGTTTTGGGCGCATCAAACTCGATCCAGCGGCGATTTTTCACATCTTCGGGTTCAAATTTGAGGCGCCAGCCATCTGCGTTCCGAAACAGATGCTTCCCGATCTGCATTGCCGCGAAGCTGCGCCGGCGGATTGCGCGGCTGGCGAGCAGGCATATGATCAGCCCATCGCGATACTGCGCCAGCCGGCGCTGGGGCCGCTTTTGCGCATCAGCCTGCGCGAGCAACTCCAGCCCCCAGCCGTACAGTTCGGAAGGGTGTGGCACCGGAAATTCCTTACGGCGGCCTTTAAGGTGCGGCGAAAGCTTCACGCCATTGGGCGCCCAGATCCAGCGCCAGTCCCGTGTGGGCGCAAGAATTCGCATCGCGCAACTGATGCCCGAGATAGCCAGGACGCTCGATTGCGCGCAGTATCCCATTTCCTGCAACTCGCGCAGGTAGTCTGCGATCCGGGCCGGGGTTACCATCTGCGCGGGCGGTACGCGATCGTCCAGTTCTCCACGCCCATCCAGGAAAGTCAGCCAGCGCCCAAAATTTCGCGCCATCGTGTCGAGTGAGGATGGCCGCAACGATTTGCCGTAGCTGGCCTCGTCGAGATCATCTCCGGGCGCGGTTGCCTCCTGCCAAGCCTGCCGATAGGCGGCCGGCCATTCGTGCAGGCGGCGCCATTTCCGGCGCGGATCAGGATTTTTCGGCATGGAACGCCCCCTTTTTCGGACCTCTGGTGACCTTGCCGGGACGGAAACCCTCCAGCATCTGCCGGGCGACGCGCTTGGCAACCTGGCGCTCCTTAAGGACGGCATCATCATGCCGCGCCGCGGCGACGTCTTGCTCAAATGCGATATAAGATTTTATAGACGTTTCGAGTCGTTTATGACCGAGGAGGCGTCTCACGCCCTCGTAATCGCCGGGGTGGTAGTGCAGATGCAGCCAAGCACAAAAATGCCGGAACAGATGAGGGTGGACCTCAACCTTTGCATAGTCACGCACGGCACGTGTGATCCAGGAGCCAAGCAGATCCTTGGTCATCGGCTTTTCTTTTTTTCCGGGAAATATCCAGGGGTTTCCGGGCTTAGCCAGAAGAGGACGAAATTTCTCCAGCCAAATTTCAATAAGTTCAGCCGTCGCGGCTGGCAAAAGGCGTTCGATGGGCACCCCGTTTTTGACCTCGGTCTCATCGACGATTAAATACATGGCGCGGCTTTTACCGTTGGTTGCCCGGCGCAGTGAACGTTCCAGATGCAGCAAGTTCAGATTTCCGAGACGTGGTGCCACGACGGTGAGCAGTTCGATCATTACCGCGACACGCACTCGCCGGGCTGCATCAAGCGGGTCGGTGCATTTTTTTGCACCTTCCAGCAAAAATTGCGGCAGCATCATGATAATCGCGCGCGTGTTCGGCTCAATCATGGCGCGCAGCCGCTCACGGTTTTTCGACACGACGCCGTTATTCGCCGGCTCGACAATGCCCTTGATCCGGGCCAATTCCGCATGGACGTATGCATCAGCTTGGCAAAAGCGGGCGGCATGGCGCAGTGCCTCGATAATGCCAGCAACAAATGAGGAGCGCGGCTCCGCACCACGCTCGCGCAAAATCCGCACCACCGTTTTGACGCGGCTGGCCGGCGTAAACAAGCCGGCCAGGTTTGTGAGTTCTTTCGCATCATGCCCGGCATGAATCAGGGCGCTGGCCGCGCAACGAAGCTGATAAACCCGCAAGGCCACGGTGCTGGGTTTCAATGGCCGGCTGGGGCGGAATGGGCGCTGCTCTGCGGGGAGATCGAGGTCGTCATGCAACGCGCCAAGATTTTCAGGCGTCATAGCAGCTTTGAATTTATCAAGTTCTTGCCTGAATGATTCCATAAATTTCGTGGCCGGAAAAGTCAGGCGTGCCTTTTTGTCCGGCAAGACCAGCGCCTGTAGGCCCAATTCTCGGTAGCGATCGATCAGGCGCGCCCACTGATTGGTGACCTTGCGCAGGTAGGCCGTGCGGTCACTGATGATCGCACTCGCGGCCAGATCACGGCCAAACGCGGTGAACACAGCAGACGTCACGGCCTCGGGTTCGATGTTCCGGTCGCTGCAATAACGGGCGAGGCGAGTCAGGTGGTGACGGTCATATTCAGCATCCAGGCGGCGCTTCAGATCCAGCCACGCCGGCATCAGCCCGTCAGCGCCAGGCTGATGGGGGTGGGCCAGCCCCATGAGCGCCGCGACTTTATTGATGCCTGACCGGATGTTTTGCCGACGCTTAACTTGATGGCCGCGGAGCTTGGGTGTTAGCGCGAGGATGGTGTCAGATAGTGCCTGCAAGTCCAACCGAATGCCCTGCGGCGGCTGCCCCAGCAACTTTGCAGCCGAAATCAGCGCGGAGCGGTAATCGCGCCGCTTGGTGGGCGTCAGGTCGGGAGCGGTTTCCAAGAACGACAGCGCATCCGCGAAACTTGGAAATTTGCGAGCCTCGCTATTCGCAGCCGCTGGCGCGGGTGTCTCCGGCTGCGGTGGGGGGGCAAGGACAATCGTTTCGCGAGGTCTGCGGACCTTCGGGGCGATGGCCGGCTTGGCCGGCTCGCGGGGGGAGGCCGCGTTGCTGTTCTGCGGCGTCTGAAGTACGGGGGCGGACGCCTCGGCCTGCTGGTTGGGTGAGGTGGCGTCCGTGGCGTGCCCAGGCTCGGTCAGCTGGCTGTCGGCCGTTATGCTCGCTGGGAAAAAGGCCTCAAAATTGAATGAGATTTGCTCCATTTTTGCCTCCATGGAAGGTTGCGGAAACTTGCGGAAAGTCGGGAAAAGGGTGGGCAACGAATAAATCGCATTCATCGGCAGCCGTTTTCCCGACAGTGCCGTAAGATGCAGATTTCGTTGCCGTGCTACGCTGCACCGTCTTCACCGGAATTCGTGTGAAGGTAGACACCGCCGTCAGGCAGCGAAGCCCCGCCCCCCGAGGACATCGGAGGCGATTGGGGGGCGGTTGCAGCTGCTTCGCCGCCGGTGATCAGTTGCTCGATGTCGCTGATTTTGAAATAGAGCGAACGGCCAATCCGCACGCCAGATAGCAAGCCGCGCGACTCCCAGTTCCGCAGCGTGCGCGTCGTGCGGTGAAAGATCCGCGCGGCCTGAATGGCGGGCACCAGTGTATCGATGTTGGGCTCGGCGCAGTTGATGGACGGGGCGACGTCAAATGCCGCCGCGCCCTGTTCGTCAGCAGCTTCTGCAGGTTGGCAGTTATCGGTCATTTTGGAGGTGATCCGCTGCGGCGGCGTTATTGCGGGCAGCCTCGCGGGCCGTCTGGCGGCCCAGCAGCCGCGCCAGGTTCATGAAGGCCTGATCGACCGAAGGTGCTGCAGATTGGTGGCGGGGGCCCGAGAGCGGGGCTGCACCGTGTTGATCGCCGTTGGCGACACCGCCAGCCTGCGCTAATTGCACTTCGAGAGACGTGGGATTAGTGGCCTTGTGTCGCATGGCTGCCTCGTTGAGACACTCATCAACAACATCAGCGCATCATGCCGCCACCACAGCTTCCTGCAAGAATTCAACTTTTTTGGCTGGCCCTGATCTGCCAGGCAAGGTCGCTTACCGGCCGGCGACTATGTGATGCTCAGGGGCGCAGCTTATTCATGGTCATGTTTTTCAAAAAAGTACCGCAGCGCTGTCCTGATATTGGCCGACGATGCATTGACCGGATCGGCACACAGAACGGCCTCCACGAAATTGCCAAAGCTGTCACGATTCTGGCCGCTCGTCGGTGCATCGTCTCGATATTTTCGCCAGAAGGAGCCAAGGCATTCAACACCAAATTGCACGGCATCGGGCAATTCATGAGCGCCCGCGCGCTGGGGCGGCGTCGCAGCGACCAGCTTGCTCGCGTTCGCCGCCATTTCCGTGAGGAGCCCCTCGAACTCAACCAACTTGCTCACGGCGTCCGCATTGAGTGCCGGCCCGGCTGCCTGCAGGCCGGTGTGTGTAGCTTCGGGGTGAGCCGGGATTTCGCCGCCGCCGAAAAGCAGCCTGCGAGTCGTGGGGTCAATGTCCCCGAGGTGCCTTAGCAGCTTGATCGCCGCCGCCCCGGCCTGGCCAAGCTTTTTTTTACGTTCCGCCGGCGCGCCGAATTTTTTTGAGTCCTGCGCATATTTCGAAATTTCAGCCACGGCCGATTTTAGCCTCGGGCCGATGGCCGGATCGCCGAACCAAGCGTTTGCAATTTGCCGAAATGGGTCGTGTGAAGAATTTTTGCCGGTCATTTTCTCGCGCGCGCGTTAGGTTAGAATCTTAGGTTATGGTAGCTGGATAGGTCAGTATTACCAAGGGAACCTATTCTGGTGAGTGATGGGGCCAGGGCAAAGCAGGACCAACCCCGCCATTTGGCGAAGTTGGCCACTCACCTTAGCGAATCGGGGTCCTTTTCCGGAGCCGTGCCGTACGCCTTGGGCCGGACACGAAGAGGGGCGTGGCCGGATGGTTCGCTGCTTCTCGACGATTAACCCTATCGCCGGGCGTCCATGGGCCTCGAACCTGCGCAGTGCCCTTCGGATGGATGACGCCAACCCCACAGTATCCGGTGCAATCCAAGCGCTGCTGTCTCTGCCGACCACATGGACTGGCCAGCACCAAGCCAAGGCGACGCGTGCTGACCAGAATGGTAAACGCTGGTTTTCGGGCCTTTCGCCAGCAATTTGGTCTGCAAAAATTCGAATTTTTCGGCTGAGCTGCGCCATCGGCGGTGCCACCGTTGTCTTTGGCACTCGCATCCCGCAAAGTCACCATCGGCGGCTTATTGCCGCGAATCGGAGAGGCTGAATGGCACGGGAAGAGCGGTTTTTGGAGGTTCTGGCGGAACTTGGGGGCAGTGCCGGTAATGGCAGGCTCCAGGCGGAGCTGGGCTGGCAGGACGGCACCTATGCACGGGTGCAGGCGGCGCTGATCGAGGACGGGCGGATCGTCAAAGGCCGGGGCCGGGGCGGCTCCGTGGCCCTGGCGGAGCCATCCCAAGAGGAAGCCCGGGCGCCCGTGGCGCAGCCCAAGCCCGCCGCCCGGCCAGCCTCCCGCGCCAGTAACGGCAACGGCGGCACCAGCTTCGAGCAGATATTCAAGAACATCGACGATGTGCTGTGGAAGGAAGCCGGTTGCACCACCGAGCTGGACTATACCGAGCAGACCTCCTGGATGCTGTTCCTGAAATACCTGGACGATCTGGAATTCACCCGCGCCACCGAGGCGGAGCTGCACGGCCAGCCCTACACGCGCATCATCGCCGAGCCGCATAACTGGGCCTCCTGGGCCGCGCCCAAAAAGCCGGATGGCACCTTCGACCATGACCGCGCCCTCACCGGCTCGGACCTCATCGACTACGTGAACCGCGACCTCTTCCCCTACCTCCAGGGTTTCAAATCCCGCGCGGCGGGGCCGGACACCATCGAGTACAAAATCGGCGAAATCTTCTCGGAAATCCGCAGCAAGTTCCAGAGCGGCTATTCGCTACGGGACGCGCTGGAGCTGATCGACGGGCTGCATTTCCGCTCCCAGGCCGAGAAGCACGAGCTGTCCCACCTGTACGAAGCCAAGATCAAGAACATGGGCAATGCCGGCCGCAACGGGGGCGAATATTACACCCCGCGCCCGCTGATCCGCGCCATGATCGCCGTGGTGAAGCCCCAGATCGGCGAGCGCATCTATGACGGCGCGGCCGGGTCCGCCGGGTTCCTGTGCGAAGCCTTTGAGTATTTGAACGCACGCGCCAAAACCACGGCCGAGCGCGACACGCTGCAAAAGCGCACTTTTTACGCCAAGGAGAAGAAGAGCCTCGCCTATGTCATCGCCATCATGAACATGATCCTGCATGGCATCGAGGCGCCCAACGTCATCCACACCAACACCCTGGCCGAGAACATCGCCGATATTCAGGACAAGGACCGTTTTGATGTCATCCTCGCCAACCCGCCCTTTGGCGGCAAGGAGCGGCCGGAGGTGCAGCAGAACTTCCCCATCAAGACCGGGGAAACCGCCTTCCTGTTCCTCCAGCATTTTATAAAATCGCTGAAGGCCGGGGGACGGGCCGCCATCGTCATCAAGAACACGTTTCTGTCCAACTCTGACAACGCCTCCCGCGCCCTGCGCCAGGAGCTGCTGGAGAACTGCAATTTGCACACGGTGCTGGACTGCCCGAGCGGCACGTTCCAGGGCGCGGGGGTAAAAACGGTGGTGCTATTCTTCGAGAAAGGCGCGCCCACGCGGCGGGTTTGGTACTACCAGCTCGACCCTGGCCGTAGCATGGGCAAGACCAGCGCGCTGAATGATGCTGACCTCGCTGAGTTCGTCACGCTCCAGGCGAGCTTTGCGGACTCTGAGAAATCGTGGTCCGTGAATGCCTCCAGCATCGACCCCACCAGCTTCGATCTATCCGTAAAGAACCCCAACCAGGCCGAGGAGGTGGCGCTGCGCGACCCGCAGCACATTATTGCCGAGATTCTGCGTCTGGATGCGGAGAGTGCGGAAATCCTTGAAGGTATTCGGGGGCTGCTGTGATGGCAGGCTGGACTGTCCAAGACTTTGAAAGGTGTATCGAACCCGTCAAATACGGAACAAAAATCAAACGCGCGGATTTTCTTGAGTCGGGTGAATATCCTATCATCTCTCAAGAGGCCGAATTCATAAACGGTTATTGGCACGACGAGGCTGATCTCTACGCGCCAGATCGCCCCGTTATAATTTTTGGAGACCACACCAAGGCGCTGAAATACGTAGATTTCCCATTCGTTCTTGGCGCCGATGGGGTCAAAATTCTAAAGCCGAAAGCCTTTCTGAATCCAAAGTTTTTTTATTATTGGCTTCAGTCCATCCGTTTTGAGAGCCTTGGGTACGCACGCCATTATAGGCTATTACTTGAACAGATTGTTGCGTACCCGCCGCTCCCCGAGCAGAAGCGCATTGTCGCCATTCTCGATGAGGCCTTTGCGGGCATCGCAGCCGCAACCGCCAACGCCGAGAAGAACCTCGGCAACGCCCGCGAGCTGTTTGAAAATTATGTGGAATCTGTCTTCTTGCAGCAGAGCGAAAATTGGATTGAGAAATCGCTCGGATCAATTGGAGGCGATGTTTTCACAGGACCGTTCGGGTCTCTTTTGCATAAAGCGGACTATGTCACGGGCGGAACACCTCTGGTAAATCCAGCGCATATTATAGACGGAAAAATCATCCCTGATACGGAAAAAACCATCGATCCGGCCGCACTAGAGCGACTCCAAAATTATTGTCTTAAGGCGGGCGATGTTGTTATTGGTCGGCGAGGAGAAATTGGCCGATGTGCGGTTGTAACTGCACGAGAAGATGGCTGGCTTTGCGGCACAGGATGCTTTTATATCCGTGTATTTGAAAAAACAAACCCACATTTTTTGGCGGCGTTACTCCGTTCAAAACACTACCGCCAAAAGTTGGAAGCACTTTCCACAGGCGCAACAATGCTTAACCTGAGCAATACGACTCTTAGTGAGTTCAAAATTCGAGTTCCACACTTGGTAGAACAAAACAATCTCATGAAAGCCATGGAAGGTCTTTCAAAGCAAATTGAATTGCTTGAAATAGCTTACCAGAAGAAGCTGGCTGCATTGGCAGACCTCAAACAAGCCATCCTGCAGAAAGGCTTCTCCGGCGACCTCACCGCCCTCCCCGCAGCGGCCCTGCATGAGGAAGCTGCATGAACGAGGCGGAGACCCGCGCTGAGTTGATCGACCCCGCGCTAAAACAGGCGGGCTGGGGCGTGGTGGAAGCCAGCCGGGTGCGCCGGGAGGAGATTACGCTGGGCCGCCTGCAAGGGGCGGGCAAACGCGCACGCGGGGACATTGCCGATTACGTCCTCACCTACCGCAACCACAAGCTGGCGGTGATAGAGGCCAAGCGGCGGGATTTGCCGGATACCGAGGGCGTCGGCCAAGCCAAGAAATACGCCGAAAAACTTCAGGCCCGCTTCGCCTATTCCACCAATGGCGCGGGCATTTACGAGATAGACATGCATACCGGGGCGGAAGGCTATGTGCCCCGCTACCCTACGCCGGACGAACTCTGGGGCCGCGCCTTCGCCGAGCAGAACGCCTGGCGGGACCGCTTCGCCGCCATCCCGTTTGAGGACATGAGCGGCAAGGAGCCGATCCGTTATTACCAGGAAGTAGCCGTCAATAATACGCTGGAAGCCATCGCTAATGGCCGTAAACGTATCCTTCTCACGCTTGCTACCGGCACCGGCAAAACGACGATTGCCTTCCACCTGGCCTGGAAACTCTTTCAAAGCCGATGGAACCTTGGTGGACAGCCTACCCGCCGCCCACGTATTCTCTTCCTGGCAGACCGGAATAATCTTGCCGGACAAGCCATGTCAAAATTCACCGAGTTCTCGGCGTTTGAAGAGGACGCCTTTATCCGCATCGACCCCGATGTGATCCGCAAAAAGGGCCGCGTGCCGAAAAACGGCAGCATCTTCTTCACCATCTTCCAGACCTTTATGAGCGGCCGGGATGCCGAGGGGAACTCGGCGCCGAACTTTGGTGATTACCCGCCGGATTTTTTCGACTTCATCATCATCGACGAATGCCACCGGGGCGGCGCGAATGATGAGGGCTCCTGGCGCGGCATCCTGGAGCATTTTGCCCCCGCCGTGCAGCTCGGCCTCACCGCCACGCCCAAGCGCAAGGACAATGTGGACACCTACGCCTATTTCGGCGAGCCGGTTTATACCTACTCGCTGAAGGAGGGCATCAATGATGGGTTTCTGACGCCCTTCAAGGTGCGGCAATTTGCCACCACGCTGGATGATTACGTGTACACGCCCGATGACGAGGTGGTGGACGGCGCCGTGGTGGAGGGCAAACGCTACACCGAGGGCGATTTCAACCGGATTATCGAGATAAAGGCGCGGGAGGAATACCGCGTCCGCACGTTCATGGCCGAGATCGACCAGCGGCAGAAGACGCTGGTGTTCTGCGCCACGCAGGACCATGCGGCGGCGGTGCGGGACCTCATCAACCAGATAAAGACCAGCAAAGACCCGAATTACTGCGTGCGCGTAACGGCCAATGACGGGGCGCTGGGCGAGCAGTTTCTGCGGACCTTCCAGGATAACGAGAAGACCATCCCCACCATCCTCACCACCAGCCAGAAACTTTCAACCGGCGTGGATGCGCGGAATGTGCGCAACATCGTGCTCATGCGGCCGGTAAATTCCATGATCGAGTTCAAGCAGATCATCGGGCGCGGCACCCGGCTGTATGAAGGCAAGGATTATTTCACCATCCTGGATTTTGTCCGGGCGTATGAGATGTTCGAGGACCCGGAATGGGATGGCGAGCCGATGGAGCCGGTTGCGGTCACACCGCGCAACCTCACGGCTGCCAGAGAGCCAGAGGTGGAAGTCAGGCAATCCGAAGAGCCGGAACATGTCCAGCGCGTGAAGATCAAGCTGGCGGACGGCAAGGAGCGGACCATCCAGCATATCAGCACCACCAGCTTCTGGGGGCCGGATGGCAAGCCGATTTCCGCCAAGCAGTTCATGGAAAGCCTGTTCGGGCAGCTCCCGGAACTGTTCAGGGACGAGGAGGAGCTGCGGACCATCTGGGGCCGCCCAGACACGCGCAAGGCGCTGCTGAACACGCTGGCCGAACGGGGCTTTGGCGGCGAGCAGTTGGCAGAGATGGGTAAAGTGATAGATGCGCAGAAGAGCGATGTGTTCGACATCCTGGCCTACATCGCCTTCGCCCTGCCGCCCATCACCCGCGCCGAGCGCGTGGAGAAGCACCGGGGCGAAATCCTCCCCCGGTACGACGCCAAGCTCCAGGCATTCCTGGACTTCGTGATGGGCCAGTACGTGGCCCAGGGCGTGGAAGAGTTGGACCAGGACAAACTCGCCCGGCTGTTGGAGCTGCGTTACCAAACCCTGGCCGACGCCACGGCGGAGTTGGGCGCCGCGCCTGGTATTCGCGCGGCTTTTGTCGGGTTTCAGGAGTTTCTGTTTAGCCGGGATGCGCGGGGCTTATAGTTATCGGCGATGTTCGTATGACTAGAGATTGCGGTGCGGCAAATATTGGAAGGTAATCGTACCGTCGCCTTGGACAATTTATTGTGAAATGGGTCCCCCCCCGACCGAATTTTGCTTTGTCTGTGCAACTTTCAGCGCCCGGATAAACGCATCAAACAGAAGCGGTCGGCTTTTCCCGGCGCGTGTTATAATATGGAATTGTGAATCAAATCCAAATATATCTGGTCGGATCTCCGTCATCTCCAGCCGGTCGATCCAGTATTGTGCGTAGTGTACTGGCAAATGTCCGATAAAACGGCCCGACAAAATCAGCGTGGCAATCGCTTCCATTGTTCCGACACTGTTATATATTTTCAGGGATGGGAACAGGCGCTCTGCGCGTGCGTCTGTCATGTAGCTTCGATCAATGTAATCGCACATTTCAAGATCTTTCATCGAGATTTTATGCGGCTGGCGTGTAAATAGCGGATGACGTACACCACAAAACAATCCCTGGCGTTCGAGTATTACGGGGTGGTACGCTAGCAGGCTTAATTGCCGGTGGAATGAACCAAGCCCTGCATGCAGATATCCATCGATCACCTGCTTTTCAATTTCATTCGGTGAAGACGTAGAGATATGAATTCTTAAATCTGGCGACATCTCAAGAAAGATCGAGATAGCATCAGCTAGGCATAAGTTTTTATTGGTTAGTAGGGCATCGACCATACCAAGCCGGAGTTCGCCCACTAGCTGACGCCGCGCAGCGCCGGCCTCCACCGAAAAATCATTCAACGCACCCAGCAGCCGCTTTGCGGCAATGTAGATACTCTCACCATGCGGTGTGAGAGAAAAGCCAGACCTGCCACGCTGACATAATCTTACACCCAGACGTGTTTCGAGAGAGCGCATATGTGTGCTGATTGTCGGGGCGCTGAGATTTAGCTCGACTTGCGCAGCGGAAAAGCCATGGCATTCCACTACCGTTACAAACAAGCGAATCAGTCTGATGTCAATTCCGGATAGTTGGAGCATAAGTCTGGACGTCCTAACCCATGATATTTGCAGCTGATGCGCGCTAACTTCTACATAGCCCAAAGTGATTAACGGGCCAAATCGCCCCTGCGCCAGATCATACCGGATAGGGACCCGGAACTGATTTGGACGATGTACCGCTTGAAGGAGGCCCGTCCACGCAAAATTCTAACAAAAAATAAGTGTTATCAATAAATTAGCGCAATAAGTTAACGCGGGAATAGATAATTCATGCTACGTCGCGCATTTGTCGATATAGCAAAAGGCGCCGTCTATGCGCACTTCACTTTCAGAAAATTAAAACTTAATTTCGTAGGTTTCTAATTCTTTGATGCCATCCAATCAAATAGCGTAAAGTTACAAAAATTAAGTAACATGGAATTTCAGCCTCTTGTCGGGAAAGGAGATAAGCAGCGTCTGAATATCCTGAGATGAGGCCGCTCTACGCTTCCATCCGGTGGATGGATAGGCATGGCTAAGATTGAAGTGCGACATTAATAAATCGAAAGGCCGCTTAAAATATGAATGATTTTGATAGACCGCAGCCCATTGACGCCGCCGTGACGCCACGTTTCGTTGGCCCCGCGACATTCATGCGCCTTCCTCTACGGTCTTCTCCCGTCGGACTCGATGTGGCGCTCACGGGCGTTCCCTTTGATGGGGGGACAACCAACCGCCCTGGCGCGCGCCAGGGGCCACGCGAAGTTCGTAGCCAATCAACGCTGATCCGGCGCACACATCATGTGACGGGAATATCGCCCTACGACCTTGTGGCTGTCGCGGATATCGGTGATTCCCCAACAGATCCGTTTTCAATCGCAAATTCCTTGGAGTTTATTGAGGAGTTTTTTAAAGAGATTAAGGCGGCCGGTGCCGTACCTCTTGCGGTGGGCGGGGATCATTTAATCACGTTGCCCATTTTGCGCGCTCTGGCCCAAGAAGCGCCGGTCGGCCTCATTCATTTCGACGCCCATTCTGATACTAACGACACATATTTTGGCGGCGCGCGCTACACCCATGGAACGCCCTTCCGAAGAGCGATCGAAGAAGGACTTCTCGATCCTAAGCGGGTTATCCAAATCGGTATTCGTGGCTCCTCCTATGATGCAAATGAGCATCAATGGGCCTGCGACCAGGGGGTGACGATTCGTTATATCGAAGACGTCATGGCCAAGGGTGTGGACTTGATTATGGACGAGGCGATAAAACTTGTCGGTACCGGGCAGGTTTATCTGTCTTTTGACGTTGATGCTATTGACCCGTCCATGGCACCAGGCACGGGCACGCCCGAGATTGGTGGCTTGACCACGCGTGAAGCCCAGCTGATGCTGCGGCGCTTGCAGGGGCTGAACATCATCGGCGCCGATGTTGTGGAAGTCTCACCTGCGTACGATACTGCAGGGATGACAGCGCTTGTCGGTGCAACGCTTATGTTTGAGATTCTCTGCCTGATTGCAAGTCGGATTGAAACAGAATCAGGTTACGGCCGTGAGTGATCAAAATCAACTCGGTGCCACTCTGGGTTGGTTGACGAGCGAGCAGCATTTGGCTGCGTTACAAGCCGAGCGGACGGTAGACGGCGGACGTTTTCATGGAAAGACCGTGCTGGTAACGGGTGCGGGCAGTGGTATAGGTTTTGCCATTTGTGAGGCGTTCGCTCGTGAGGGCGCTACGATAATCGCCAATGATTTGCCGACTCAGCATAATCTGGTTGGGTTGAAGCAGGGGATCGAGGCGCGAGGAGGAACTTGTTTACTCCGTCACGGCGACGTTTCAGATCCGCAAACGGCCGCAGGCATTTTTGCGAATATTGAGAAGCTCGATGTGCTCGTTAATAACGCTGGCTACCTGGTTGAAGTCCCGCTGAGTGAAATGACGGACGCCCAATGGGATCACATGATAAAAGTGCATCTCTATGGCTCATTCTATTTCGCTCGCGGGGCGGTGGCTTTGATGCGGGAACAAGGCTTCGGCCGGATCATCAATATTGCCTCAGATCTCGGTCAACTCGGCTGCGAAAACCTTACGCATTACAGTGCTGCGAAGGGTGGCATCATCGCATTCACGAAAAGTCTTGCACGCGAACTCGGCAGTCAAGGAATTTTAGTCAATGCTGTAGCACCTGGCGGCATTCTGACGCCTTTGGTCGGCCGGCTGGGTAACGACTATATCGAGAAGGAAGCAAAACTCTATCCCCTGAAAAGGCTTGGCCTTCCCTCAGAAATTTCGGCAGTGGTTTTGTTTCTGGCCTCAAACGCCGCGACATTCATGACCGGCCAGGTCATAGGCGTAAATGGCGGTGGCGTTATGAATAGCTGAACGTTTGTCAAAAATTAGAAAAACATTCTTCGGAGGGCACCATGAGCTTTTTTGATCTAATCGGTTATGACCGCCATGGGGCGGTAACTGAAGTCGCCACGACACTGAATAAAGGGCGCCTAAATACCTATGGCGTAACGCTCGCAGCATTGGGTTTCAATGCACCGGCCTGGGTCGCAGCCTCGTCAATGTCCGTGCTTTATTCGATGGTGGGACACGCAGCCCCACTCTCCCTCGTCGTGGCCTACTTTTTCCCGATGTTGATTTTGGCATTCTGCCTAGTGCGTCTCGTTCGCGAGGCGCCATCCGCTGCGGGTGTGTTTACTTATGTCGAGCGCTTTCTACATCCGGGCATGGGTACAGTTCTTGGCTGGACTTACACGGTCATGGCCGCAACAGTCGCCCCCATGACAGCCGTCATCGGGGCTGAATATGTTCAGGCGCTGTTTCCGTCGCTGGCCGGCGACACGCAGGCGCGTATCATCGGCACCGTCATGATGCTGACTTTTTTTGCCGTCAGCTTCCGAGGCATCGAGTTGACGGCAAGGGTCGCAGGAATTTTCCTCGTATTCGAGATACTCGTCGTCTCAGGCCTTGGCCTATGCGGTATTTTGGATCCGCAGGTGCATAATCTGTCATTTACCGACTTGTACTCGGTCAAAGCCGCCGGTGGGTGGGGCTCTCTCGGCGCTGGCTTGCTGTTTGGTCTCTGGATGCTGGCGAATTTCGACTCTGCCATAAATTATATCGAAGAAGCTAAAGTGCCGGTTCGTACGGTCCAACGATCTCTTTTGTTGGTCCTGTCTCTGGCCTTCGTGATTTACAGCCTCGCCGCGATTGGCTGGCAATATGCTGTTCCGGTTGATAAGCTTTCTAAAATTGTCGAGGACGGCAACGGCGGACCTATTGCTGCCGTCGCGAATGTTTATTTGCCGCATTCATTAGCCTGGATCGCGCTTTTCGTTGTTATCACATCGTGCTGTGCTGGCATGCAGATTTCCATAAATTCTGGTGCACGAACGATGTATCGGATGAGTGCTGAGGGGCATCTGCCGGGTATTTTTGGCAAAACCAACCAGTACAAGGCACCTTTTATATCGGTCGCGAGCGTAGTGGCTTTCGGTATTATATTGGTTTGGCTCAAGCCGCTTGCCAAAATCATCTTTTACTATGACACGGTCACGATTACCCTGGTTTTGAGCTACGCCGCGATGCTGGCCGCTGCCATCCGGCTGTTCTGGATGAAGCATAGTGCTGGTGTAGCGGCCATGCTGACCATTCTGCCGGCATTTTCAATATTGGTGATCTTGTATGTCGGCTATAGTGCCGGCATGTCGCCAGGTGACCCCGGCGATCTTTACGATGCTTGGTATATTGGTGTGGCCGTTGTTGCTATCGGTACAATGCTGGCCTTCATGAAGCGCAAGCCGAGTGCTGCTGTAGATCAGCCGGTTATCCCAACCGCCACCGCGCCGGGAGATGCAAGATGAACTCAGTTGATCTCAGCGGGCGGGTAACTGTTATCACTGGTGCCAGTATGGGGATCGGCCTTGGCCTTGCCAGGGCATTCCGCGATGCCGGCGCGGATTTGCATATAGTCGCCAACGATGATTCGATTATGGAGGTTGCGCGGGGACTTGGCGCAACCGGCCACCAAGCTGATATTGCGATCGAGGCGGATATCCAGAGCTTTATGACTAATATTCCGCATATCGATATATTGGTTAATAATGCGGGGTTTGAACGCGTAACCCCGCTAGCGGATTGCAGCGCCGAAAACGAGGCAATTTTCCGCCGGATTATCGATATTAATATTACAGGAACCTTTCTGGTCACCAGAGCGGCCTTGCCAATGATGTCTGCCGGCGGACGGATCATCAGTACCTCCTCTATTTGGGGGCGTGTTGGGGAGCCTCTGTTCAGCGCCTACGTCGCCTCCAAACACGCGATCATCGGCATGACCAAGGTTTGGGCCAAGGAACTCGGATCCCGACGGATTACCGCAAATGCGATCTGCCCTGGCTGGGTGCGAACCGAAAACTCACTTCGTTCGTTAGCGCGCCTGGCTGAGCATTCCGGCGTACAAGAAGCAACACTTCTCGAAAATATCCTGAGTGCGCAGGCTTTACCAGGATTAATGGAGCCCGATGACATCGCAGGCACCTATATTTTTCTGGCTTCAAATCTTGCCAGCAATGTGACAGGGCAATCCTTTTGCGTCGATCGTGGCGAAGTGCCGTGGTAAAGCCGCAATCTGTACAAGATAGGAGATAAAGATGGTCGATAGCGTGTTTATGGCGGAACTAAGCTGGCCGGAATTTAAGCAAAAGATGGACGAGAACGTCATTGTCTTTCTACCTTTGGGCGCCACAGAGCAACATGGCCCGCATTTACCACTCAGTGTGGATGTGGTGTTGCCAACGGGCGTGTGCGAGCGGGTTGCCCATGAGGTCAATGGTATTGTTGCGCCAGCTTTGCCCTATGGCTGCCGGTCGCAACCAAAAACGGGTGGAGGCGAGGGATTTCCCGGAACCACCAGCCTGGATGCACACACATTCTCACTGGTGGTTCGCGATGTCGTACGCCAGCTCGTTCAATCTGGTGTGAGGCGTCTGGTTTTGGTGAACGGACATTTTGAAAACTACGCGCCCGCAACAGAAGGGGTGGACCTCGCTCTGCGCGAATTACGCCGCGATGGCATCACCGATGTCAAAATCGTGCGCCTAGCCTACTGGGATTTCATTACGAAAGAGACGCTCGACCGCGTGTTCCCTAATGGCTGTCCGGGCATTGAGCTTGAACATGCTAGCTTGATGGAAACGTCGTTGATGCTGCTGTTGAAACCAGCGCTGGTGATGATGGAGAAAATCCCCTCGGACGGTCCTGCTCATTTTCCGCCCTATGATCTTTCCCCGGTTCCGGAGAATTTTGTGCCGGCCTCGGGAGTGTTGGCAGTGGCGCATGGTGCCAGTGTAGAAAATGGCCGATTGCTGTTTGATGAACATGTCGAGCGCATTGTTGCTGCTTTGCACGAGATTTTTTAACTGGCATGCAACCAAAAATGAGCGACTTCTTGTGTAAAATTCAGTGCAGTTAATGCAGAATTTGTTGATGCCCCTCGGTTTGATCGTGGGCTATCTCGAAATCGATTCTGACAAGATTACTTGGTGCGCGGATAACGGCGATTAGCCTGAAAGCAGCAAATCAAGTTGGTGGCGTGCCCACGATTTGTACGTATTGGTTTCCAGAATTACGGATGAGTTTCTATTCCCTTCGTCGTGAGCCGGCATAGAACGGCCAGCTATAAATCCAATTCGCAGATGAAGCGCCCACCTTTGGTATTAAATTCAATTTCGACTGCGACTTTTCCGCGCCCGAGTAGGCGATTCGGCACACCTTCGATTTTGACTTTCGTGGTGCTCGAAACAGCCTCCTCTTTGTGATCTTTTTGTCTCTCCATACGGTACAACTTTAAACATTCGCGAATGCTGAGATTTTTGAAGCATGTTGAAATCTCTCTATTTTCTTCCAGGCATTTTCGTACGGCGTAGGTCAAGGCTAAGCTTTGGTTGCTCGCTCGTTGGATGTCGCCGGCTCCGCCGAGACATTTGATCACGAAGAGATACGGGTTTCTGCGATTCGCTTGAGTAGCCCTTTGATGGTCAAAATTTTGGGCAAATTCGTCGATGTCAAAATTGTTAGAGTGAACTATTATGCCGATATCGGCGAGGTATTGCCGTGCGGCATATTCAGATTTTTCATCGGTGACGTTCATCGTCTTGATTGCCGCGCGACAACGTTCGACGATCGCGTTAAATTCCTCTGTTTGCCGCTCACTTTCAAATGCTATAGTGAGATTCTGGTTATCGAGAACAATGTCATTTTCGTCGTCTGATGGCGGTGAGGCAGGGTTTTCGCTACGTATCGAAAAATCTGGCGGCAAAATATTGTGATGAAATTGGTCGGCATTGCCGGCCAGGTAGCCGGGGTCAGAATTTTGCATAGAGATGATGTGATCGTGATCCATAGCGGTTGTGTCCTTGAGCTTGGCTTTCAAAATGAAAGCCTTCACTCCCGATTATTCAACCAAACGATGAAAGTAATGAATCATTTTTTATTTTCTTAATACTGCAAGTCATAATTTTAAAAATAAACCAAAAAATGCCTTCGATTTGAGATTCCGTATAGCTATGTGTGCCACGGATTGATGATGGTAATCCCACATTGTTCGAAATCCGCCACATTGCGGGTGGCGAGCGTCGCACCGCGGGAGCGGGCGATGGCGGCGATTTGCGCGTCGGCCTGGGAGATAGGCCGCCCGGCCTGGCGGCGCGCCGTGGCGATCTCGGCAAAGGCGATGGCGGCCTGGCTGTCGAAGGGTAGGATGCGCCCGCCAAAATCCTCCACCAGCATGGCTTCAATGGTCACAGCCAGCGCGGAGCGGCGTTTGCCGGCAGGCAGCAGCGCCACGCCATAGCGCAGTTCGGCCTCGGTAATGGCGGAGATGAACACGCTGGCTGCGGGTTGCTCGGCAAGCCACCGTTCAACTGCGGCTTCCGGGGTTGGCCGCATCAGCTCAGAGAGGACGTTGGTATCGAGGAGGATCATTCCTCGAAGCTCGGGGGGGCTCGCATTGCATCGCGCGGCACCGCTGGAAGTTCCACCCCGCCAAGGGGGGCGAAACGGGCGCGGATGGCGGTGGCGAGGTTGGCTTGCCGTTTTGGTTCGTGGTTGAGGGCGGAGCGGATAATATCCCGTGCCTCGTCTTCCATCGAACGGCCATGAACAGCCGCCTGGACACGCAGGCGCGATTTCAGGGAATCGTCCAGGTTCCTGATTGTGATGCTCGCCATGGTTTCACCTCCGTCAGCAATGATGCGATTATAAGCATTGATTGCAAGCTGCGCCAGTGTGCCACGATCGGCCGGCAGGGTTCCCGGCCCTAACCATTTACAATGAAAAGTTTTGTTGACCCAAAAATGCCGGTGTGACACACAGATGTGTCACACCTCGGTGGCGCACTAAATCTGGTGGTAATTTTCTTAATTACCTCAATAGGTTGTGGGTGTTTTGGGTTCCCGTCCCCTACGGGACGCCATTCTCGAACAAAAGTAATAACTTCCCCCAGCGTGTTCGGGAGGTCGTTAAGTGCGGCTTTCGCCAGCACTCCTTTTGGACCGCTGACGCGGATTTCCTCTTTGCTGATAGTGACATTGTCGACGAACAGCTTGAGGTAGGCTTTGCGCATCTCCGGCGGCGCCTGCCACAATGCGGTGCGGATGGCGGTTGAGAGCTTGGCCAGTTTCGTCTCGGTGAGGCGCGGTTTTTGCGCCGGTTCGGTATTTGAGGCCGTGCTGATCTGGCTTTGCAGGCTGGCGCGCTTGGCCTTCAGCGCTTTGAGCCGCTCTGCCAGCGCCGGGTCGCCGACTTCCATCAGCCCGGCTTCGACCATGCCGACCAAGCGGTTGATGGCCCCCTCAGTTTCAGTGAGATCAGCTTTGAGTTGGCCAAGCTGCGTGCGGTGGGTCTGCGCCTCGGCCCTCGCCTGGTCGAGATAGCCTGAGACGAGGTCGAGCAGGCGGTCGGGGGCGAAGACTTGTTCAGTGAGGGTTGTCAGCACCGCGTCATCCACCTTGGGCATCGGCACGGCGCAGCCGCCGCAACGGGTCGGCCCCTTCTGGGCGCGGCCGGCGCAGGCGTAGTAGCGGTAGCCTTTCCCCGTGCGCAGCGTCATGCCGGCGCCGCAATGCGCGCAGGTGGCGATGCCGGTGAGCAGCGTCGGAGAATTGACGATCCGCGCGGCGGTCTTGCTTGGGGCGCGTTCAGCCAGCTGCTCCTGGACCGACTCCCAGGTCGCACGTGGAATGATCGCCGGGACTTCAACCGCGATCCACTCGGCCTGCGGCCGGATGGCGCCCGTCTTGGAATCGGAGACGTTGAAGTGGTGCCGCCCGGTGTAGGTCTCGCCGGTGAGGATACGATGCACGTTCGAAATCATGAAGGATTTACCGCGGAAGGTCACGCCCTCGGCATTCAGCTTCGCGGCAATGGCCTTGACGCCGTATTGCAGCCCCTCGATGCCGCGATAGAGGCCGAAGATGCGCCGGACGATGGCAGCTTCCGTCTCGCAGATCGCCAGCTTCTTTTTTATCTTGTCGCCGCGCCGTTCGGCTTCAACGGCTTCATAGCCAAAGGGAGAGCGCGCACCGTTCCAGAAACCCTGGCGCGCATTTTCCTTCATGGCGCGCGATGTGTGCTTGGCGTTCTCCCGGGAGTGGTGCGCATCAACGGCGGTGAGGACGGCTTCCACCAGCTCCCCTGTGGGGTCGTCGTTCAGCGGCTGCGAGATGGACTGGATGGCGATCCCGGCCTTTTTCAGCGCCTGCTTGGCGATGGCGTATGCCAGATTATCGCGGGCGAAGCGGCTGAAGCTGTGGACCAGAATAACGTCAAACGGCCGGGGCTGGGATTTGGCGTCGCTGAGCATCTCCGAGAAGATCGGGCGGGTTTCGTCGGTGCCGGAGGCGCCGGGCTCAATGTACTGACGCACCAATTCATGGCCCAGGCGTTGGCACCAGGTCACAGCCTGGCGGATCTGATCGGGGATGGAGAGGTCGGCCTCGGCCTGGCGCGCTGTGGACACCCGCGCGTAGACGGCTACGCGCAGCGCCGCTGACAGCGGTTGGGGTGGGACTTTGGCAGCGTGGCGCATCAGTCTGGCTCCGCGAGGATTTGGTCGATCAGCTTCCCGAAGCAGGCGGCAAATAGCGCCCGCTCGGACTCTGTGACGGGGAGCTGAGTATCATCGAGACGAGGCGTTGGAGCAAGCGTTGATCTGGGATCGGCGGGGAAATTCTGGCGGGCTGGCGCGGACTTGCGGGCCATTTTGTGTCTCCGAATGGTGAGACACGCCAAGGAGGACAGCTTGGTCGCCTGCGAAAATTACAGATCGAATTCAAAACTAAAATTCATAAGTAATTGATATTTATTAATATTGACAAGGCGACCAAGCTGTCACTGCGCCTCATTCAGATTCCGCTTTGGGCCATGAACGCCAAACGCCCCGTCCGCAGGAAGCGGGACGGGGCGTGGCGTCATAGGGGTGGGAGGGGCGGAAGCTCTGGCACGACCTCGCGCAGTTGATTGAGCAACTCCGTGATGTCCTGGGCCACCGCCTCTAATCCACAGTCAATGCGGAGGAAGCCGGACAGAAGGTTGATCTTCGCCGCTTGATTGCGTGCTGGATCGTTAGGCTCGACATGCCGCTCATAGAATTCCTGAGTCGCTGTCCTGACGAAAGTGAATGACCGGGCAAAGCGTTCAGCCGCGACCTGAATCGCAGCACTTCCGCGCACGGAAGCCGGCGTAGACGGTGTACGATCAGGCATGCCGAGCAACTCGCTGATCGGCAGGTTCAAATGCCGGGCAAGAGCCAGGTAAGTCTGAACGGACAACATTTCGCTGTGTCCATTCTTCAAATTATAGAGCCGGTTGGCACTCTCGAGTTCGCATTTTTCGGCGATCTCCTTCAGATTGAGGCCTGTTCTGTCAAGTGCGGCGAAGAGCGCGGTTTTAAGGCGCTTTGTCTCGGCGGCATTATTGACAGTTCGCATTTTGCGGGTGCGCGTTGGCGCAGCAGGCCGAACCTCACGGTTCGCGCCCGGTTGGCTGTCTTTAGTCATATAAAATGTCCTGTAAAAAATATTCCGAATTTGGCCGAGCGATGATTTTTCGGGCGGCAGATCGGACGCGCTTGCGTTGGCGACCAAAGTCGCTAGCACCTCGGCTTAGCCGGAATGGATGATGATCTGCCCCATATAAATAGGATATCGTAACGGATTTGTCAAGAATAATATGCTGATAATAAAAGATTATTTTAGCAGCGCGGCGGGTTTTTGAGAGACTCTGAAGCAGCACAATAACCCCGGCATCGGTTCAAGTTGATTTGGTCCCCATTCCACCGAACTCAAAATGGAGTAGGCTTCCCCCAATAGGAACGGGTTGACCGCTCGTTTTGAAAATATCAGATAAGGACTTTTAAAATGCGTTGGTTAAACTTTGTTCTCCCGGCCCTCGCCGCCTGTGGCTTAAGCGCCTGCACCACCATGCAGCCGCAGGATTTTGCCGGCGGCTCTCCCACCATGGCGCTCAATGATTATTTCCCTGGCCATTCCACCGCCTATGGCATCTTCATCGATCGTTTTGGCAATGTGCGGAACCAATTCAACGTCGATTGCCATGGCAGTTGGGACGGCACGACCATGACCCTGCAGGAACATTTCACTTATATCGGTGGTGCCAACGGCCAACCAACCAGCCGCACCTGGCATTTCCATAAAACCGGACCGCAAAGCTGGGAAGGAACCGCAGGCGATGTGATCGGTGTTGCCACAGGCGAGCAGGACGGCAATGCGTTTCATATGACCTACGTGACCGAGCTTCATACGGGTGCCAGCACTCACAGGGTTTCAGTCAGCGATTGGATGTTCCGTGAAGGCCCCGGCGTGGTGATCAATCACACCACCATCAGCAAACTCGGGGTTACCTTGGGCGATGTGCAGATCGCGTTTGTACATGATTAAACTGACCGACTCGTCATCTACATTGCTGCAACGCTCGATGCGGAAACCAATTTAAGCTTCGGGTCGCTGATCTCAATAAAATGAAGCAGATTAAAACATCGTCGGCTGAAAGCACATAACATTGTGTTTTCAGCCAGAGCGCCTGCCGAAGGCGCGCTCCGCAATGTGGCGCGTGCGCTCACGCTCATCTCGCAAGTTTGCTTGCAATTTACGCGCGGCGTCAGCTTGGTGGGCGCGGCGATAATGGGCGGCGACGACACCTTCGGTGATCCCCAAAACGACAGCGGCCAGACCGGGATTGCTCGGGTCGGCTTCCGCGAGCGTGGAGGCGAAGGCATCTCGGGCAATGTGCGGGCCGAAACTGTGGCTAAATTCGCGCAATGAGGCGCGGAACACCATCGTCTCGATCGAACGGTCGGTAAACGCGCCGCCATCTCCATTTCCCCAGACAGCGTCGGTTCGTGCCGGATCCAGCAGGCGCGGCCGGATTTCCGCGAGATAGCGATCGAAGAAGGCGGTCAATTCCGGCGGCAGGCTATACTCGATCTCACGTTTATTCTTAACGATTGCACTTTGCAGCCGCACCCAAAACTCGCCGTTCTGGCGATATAGGTTCTTACCGAGACGCATTTGGGCGAGTGCACCGACCCGCGGCGCCCGGCTGGCCAGCAGGGTGATGATGAGCCCGTTACGAAAATCACGGCAGAATTGCAGGCTCTCCTTGGAAGACGATGGCCACGTCTCAGGTTCTGGTGCATGCATGAGCCGCATGCCCCACTGAAACAACTCCACGGCGCTTGGGATAAACGGCTTTTCCTTGGGCTCCGCCGGAAAGAGCGTGTCCAGCGCGCAGCCGTCCGGCCGCATCAGCCAATCAAATTCTTGCGCCGGCACCATAATACGCAGCGCCGTGCGCAGGTGGAACAGCCGAGCCTTGATTGTGTTGTCTTTATTGTTTTCAGCGCGCAGAGCATCAAAAAATGTGGCAACGGTGTCGTAGGTGACCCGGTCGCCCGGATTGAGTTCCGGGTTGAGCGGCCCTTGCGCCGCCAGTACGGCAAGGAAGCGGCCGTAGCCCTTCCAAGCGAGCTCAATAGATTTTGGCCGCAGTGTCTCGGCGTGCCGCCGGCGGCGGCGCAGCCCGGAGGCCGGGGTGGTCCCGTTGTCCCACAGCGCTTTGTCATGCGGCGGCCAGTCGGAAACGCGCAGCACCATGGTTTCCGATGGGGGCTTCTTGGCCATCAGCCGCGCCCTACCGCTTTGCGCCGCCGCGGCCGGTGGAACGCCCCCAGGGCCAGCATCTTCGTTTGCTGCCGATCCTGCGTCAGCACGGCGTTCACATGCCGTGCGGCGGCATCCTGTTCGAGTCCGCAATAGAAGCGGCGCGTCGTCTCGGGGTTCTTGTGTCCCAGAATCTGCGCGGCGATTTCATACGCGCCGGGGTTTGCCCGTAAGTATTGTCAAACAGCGTTGAATAGTTTCCAGGTAACAGCGCCCAAAAGTTTCCAGTTCATCTTACCGCAGATCTCCGCCGGTAAACGCCAGAAAGAGGGGGCGTTCCACACCATCAACTTTGCACGCGATTTTACACGCTGTTACCTGGAAACTATTCAACGCTGTTTGACATTCCACCCCAACAATTCTCAGTGGCACTCAACAATCACTCCTATGAAATAGTTTGGGCCTTCTCTGGGATATTCAATGTTTCAATCTCAAAATTAAGTGCTTTTGATGAGGTCTGCTGCTTTTTCGCCGATCATCAGGCTGGCGGCGTTGGTGTTGGCGCTGACAATGGTGGGCATGATTGACGCGTCGGCCACGCGCAGCCCTTCCACCCCGCGTACACGCAATTGCGGGTCCACGACACTGAGATTGCTCTGTCCCATGGCGCAGGTGCCAACGGGGTGATGGGTGATGCCGAGCAGGTCCCGGATGGAGACGTTCAGTTGCTCGTCGGTTTGCGCGTGGGCGCCGGGGAGCATTTCCTCTTTCACCAGGCTTTTTTGCGGCTCCGTCGCGAAGAGTTTGCGGGCGAGGCGGATGCCGTCGCGTAGCACGGTGTAGTCGCGTGCGTCGGAGAGCAGATTGAGGCGGATTTTGGGTGAGGCCGCCGGGTTGGCGCTGCGGAGGGTAACCTCCCCGCGGCTATAGGGGCGGAGCTGGCAGACGGTGGTGTAGAAGCAGTGGATTTGAGGTTTGGTGAAATAGGGAAACCACAAATTCGCGTCAATGCGCGTGGGGGTGAAGAGGAGCTGGATGTCGGGGGCCGGGATGTCTGGTTGCGTTTTTAAAAGTAGAATCCCTGAACAAACTTGAGAGGCGAAGGGACCCTTGCCGAAGAGGGCCCAGTTGAGGACGGAAATGGCGGCGCGGTCCCAGCGCAGCTGGTTGATGAAGGTGAATGGGCCAGAGGCCGCGTATTGCAGCGGCATGCGCGGGTGTTCCTGCAAATTCTTGCCAACGCCTGGGAGATCGATAATGGGGGTGATGCCTTGCGCGCGGAGCTCTTCGGCCGGGCCGGCGCCGGAGAGGAGGAGGATTTTCGGCGAATTATAGGCGCCGGCGGAGAGGATGATTTCCGCGTTGGCGGTGTGGCGGAAGGTTTGACCGTCTTTCACGAATTCGACGGCCCTGGCGCGGCGGTTTTCAATGACAAGGCGCGTAATGGTGGCTTTGTCGATGACGCGGAGATTGGGGCGGTTGAGATTGGGGCGGATATAGGCGCGCGCGGATGAGGACCGGCGGCCGCGAGAGTCGATGGCGACCTGGGCTTCGGCGAAACCTTCATTGAGGGCGCCGTCGTAATCATTCGAGGTATTGTAGCCGAGTGCTATGGCCGCTGCGTGGATTTCGGCGGTGAAGATATCCTTGTTGACGACGCGGTTTACCTGCACGGGGCCACCGGCACCATGGAAGGGGCCCTGGCCAAGCCAGCTATTTTCAGATTTTCTGAAATAGGGGAGGACATCGTCGTACCCCCAGCCGGTGGCGTCAAATTCGTCGCGCCATCGGTCGAAATCCCAGCGGTTGCCGCGGATATGGATCATGCCATTTATGGAGGAGCCACCGCCGAGTACCTTGCCGCGCGGCAGCGAGATGGTGCGGTTGTTCAGGTTTGGTTCTGATTCGGACAGATATTGCCAGGTGAGATCGGGATTTTTGAGCGCCTGGAGGAACCCGGGCGGCATGTGTAAGTATGGGTGGTTATCGTAGCCACCGGCTTCCAGCAGCACGACCTTGTTGCGTGAATCCTCGGAGAGGCGGGCAGCGATGGCACAGCCGGCCGTGCCGGCGCCGATGACGACGTAGTCCGGGTTTTCCATGAAATTGGTATCCTTATGGCTGACCAGGAACTGAGAGGCGCGGGCCGGGGCGGTTTTGCGGCGTTGGGAGCACGCTTTATCTCCTTACGTCTAATTGTATATTTTTTGTGTTGTCTGGCATACCACATGTGCTAATTAGAATGCAAGGTGGCGCATCTTATGCCTGAGAGGGGCGCTTCAGGAGGATTCCGGAGTCGGCCCGTGAAGAGAACGGGTGTCCTCCGCCGTTTTGGTGATGCCCGCCTCGATGGCGGCGACGCAGCTTTTGAGGGAGTCCAGGTGCTTTTCAGCAATTTCCTCCGGCGTGCTGGCGCGCCTGAAGAAGACGATGTTCACCGCGCCGACGACACGGTCCTTGCCTTTTATAGGCAGGGCGATGGCGCTGATATGGCCCTCAGACCCACCGACGGACCAAGTATAGCCGCGCTGGTGGAAGTCTTCGAGCAGGGAGTCGATGTTGCGGGGCGCGGGGCGGCCGAGGGAAGACTCAGTGATCTGCAAAATCATTTCGCGTTCCGAATCCGTGGCGCCGGCGAGCACTGCGCGGCCGAGGGCACTGCTGAAAAGCGTGCGGCGGCGCCCGACCATGTTGCGGTGCACCGAAAGGCTGCTGAATCTGTGAGTGGTTTCCTGAATCAGCATGGTGCCGCGGTCGAAAGTGGCGTAGTCGCTCGGCCATTGCACCTTGAGCAGCATCTTGCCGAGTTCGACCCCGGCGAGCCAGAGAACCTGATCGGTTTCGATGAAGCCGTCGGACAGGCGGCGGGTGTCGCGCAGGAGGTAGAAGCTGTCTTCCGCCGGGCTGCGGCCAACGAGCCCTTGGGCGGCGAGCGTGTGGAGCAGCCGGTAAGTTGTGGTGCGGTCTATTCCGGTGGCCTTGGAGAGCTGGGCGGGCGTGGCACGGCCGATTTTGTTCAGCTCGAACAGAATTTCAAGTCCGCGCTCAAGCGCGCGTACAGTTTTGTATGTTCCCTCCATGGGGGCAAAACTGTGCACTTAATGCACAAATCTGTCAAACTGGTTGCGCTGGTATACCACAAAGCTTATTCGGGGCCGAAATCCCGGAGTTTTACGGGCAGGAAAACAAGAATTGCGTCTTAGAAGTTGGAAAAAATGAGTCATCAGGCGGATATTGCCGATCTAGTCGTTGTTGGCGCCGGCCCCGTAGGGCTGCTACTGGCCAATTATGTGGCGGGGCATGATTTGAAGGTTGTGGTCGTCGAGCGGCTGCCGCAGCTCATCGATTATCCGCGCGGTGTGGGTATGGATGACGAGTGCCTGCGCGCCTTTCAGGCTGCGGGGCTGGCGGAGGCGGTACTGCCGCACACGACGCCGGACCAGTGGATGCGGTTCGTGAACGGGCGCGGTACGGTGTTCGCTTCCATCGAACCGAAGACGCGGGTTTTCGGCTGGCCACGCCGCAACGCGTTCATCCAGCCGTTGGTAGACAAGGTTCTGGCCGAGGGACTTGGGCGTTACCCGAGCGCGCAATTATTGCTGGGCCATACGGTGAACGCCTTCACGCAGGATAACGACGGCGTGGACATTGAAGCAGAGGATGCGAATGGCGCGAAGCGGACGATTCGCGCGCGCTATGTGGTGGGTTGCGACGGCGGGCGCAGTTTGGTGCGCAAGGCGCTTGATATTTCCTTCGAGGGCAACACGGATTCCAACCGCTGGATTGTCGTTGATCTGGCCAACGATCCGTCCGGCTCACCGAATGCGTATCTGCATGCCAATCCAGCACGGCCGTTTGTTTCCATCGCGTTGCCGCATGGTGTGCGGCGCTATGAGTTCTTGCTGTTTCCGGGTGAGGGGCAGGGAGATGATGTGCCGCGCGAGATTCTGGAGTCCATGATGGCGAAAGTCGTGCCGGATCCTAAGAATATCGATCTGATCCGCGCGCGCGTTTATACGCATAATGCGCGGTTGGCCTCGACCTTCCGCAAGGGGCGCGTGCTGTTGGCAGGCGATGCCGCGCACATTATGCCGGTGTGGCAGGGACAAGGCTATAACAGCGGGATTCGTGACGCGGCGAATTTGGGCTGGAAGCTCGTGAGCGTGCTGACGGGCATTGCCGGCGGCGGCCTGCTCGATACGTATGAATCCGAGCGCCGCCCCCATGCGGCGGCGATGATCAAACTCTCCGAGACCGTGGGCAAGATACTGGCCGTACGCAACCCGGTCGGCGTGGCGGTGCGCGATACGATGATCTGGATCGCCAATCTGTTCCCGCCGGTGAAGCGCTATTTCCTGGAAATGCGCTTCAAGCCGATGCCGCGCTACGAACGGGGGGTGGTGACATTCGGCGGGGTGCAGAACGGCAAGGCAAGCGCGGTCGGGCGCATGTTCATCCAACCGATGGTAACGAAAGCCTCCGGCGAGACGGTGAAGCTCGACGATGTCATCGGCGTCAAGTTTGCGCTGATTTGTTGGGGTAGCCGGCCGGACAGGTGGATGTCCGCCGGGACGGTCAGGATTCTTGAGCGGATCGGCACAGAAATTATTTGCGCCGTGCCCATGGTGCAGCAAGCGCATGAAGTGCCGCTTTATAACGGGATCACAGTTCTTGGCGACAAGAGCGGCGATCTGAAGGAGTGGTTTGGCCAGCATGACGAGGCCGTTGTGTTGCTGCGGCCCGATCGGTTCGTTGCCGGTGCCTGCGCGCCGCAGCGTATCGATGCGATGGTGGCCGAGGTTGCCGAGACGATGAGCTATTTGCAGCCCTTGCCAGGCGCGGCGGCAGCCGTCCCGCGCGTAGCCGTAGTGAACAGAGCCTGAGCCTGGGGATGCGAACGGCGCGCTCCCGCCAAGGAACGGCAAGAATGGCGGGAGTGTGCATGAGTAGGGGTTTTTCTAAGCAAAATAAGGGGAGAGTTGATATGTCTGCAGATACCAAGAATTCCGCTGCTTCATCCGGGCGGTGGCACCTTTTGCGAGGCGGTTCAGCTTGCATGGCGAGTCTGGCCGGTGCCGGCCTCGTCATGCTGGCGCCTTCGCTCGGCCATGCGTACCAGCTTTACAGTAATAACGGGCTGGAGGTCAGCCTGGATACGACGCTGGAATATTCAAATGCGTTCCGCGTTAATTCGCCATCGAAAAGTATTCTCAATAATGCCAACGAGAATGACGGAGACCAGAATTTCCAGCATGGCATGGTCTCCAATACGTTTAGCGTTGTACCATCGCTAAACGTGACGGATGGAAATTTCGGCATGCGCGTGAGCGCATCGGCGTTCATCGACACGATGTACTTGCAGAGCAACCAGAATCAGTCGCCTCTGACGTTGAATAACTATAACAAGAACAACCAGAAGTTTGCCTCGGGCACTGTGGCGTCGGACGGGCGCTATGCCGAGCTTCTGGACGCCTATGCCTATGGTTCACATTCTTTTAATAGTGATGGAAGCAACACTGTCACCCTGAAGGTTGGGCGCCAAGTGTTGATGTGGGGGCAGAGTCTGTTCTTTGCGGGTAACGGCATCGCTGGTGCCATGTCGCCGATCAACGTGAACAACGCGGTAACGCTGGCGAACCCGCAAGCGCAGCAGATATTCGCACCTGTGGGGCAAGCGGTATTGACATGGCAGCCTAACAACTGGCTGACCCTGCAGGGGTATTACCAGTTCCAGTGGCAGCCAAGCCTTCTACCTGGTTCTGGCAGCTATTTTTGGAATGTGGACTTGTTGGGGGGTGGTTCGCAGCGGATTGTTGTTGTACCGGGTGTGTATTTCGGGCGTGGCGCGGACTTGTCACCACCGCAGGAGAATGGGCAGTTTGGTGTTTCAGCGCAGTTCCAGATCGGCAATTATGACTGGGGTTTGTATGGGCTACGTTTTGACGCGAAGACCCCACAAATCTACCTGCTACCTGGCACGGGCGTAAATCTGGCCACGGGGACGGTCGGAACGTACCGTGTCGCTTATCAGCGCGACATCCAGGTTTACGGCACCAGCCTTTCGACCACTGTGGGGCCGGTCAATGTCGCGGGCGAAATCTCGGGGCGCATTCACCAGGACCTGGTAAGCAACCCGCCGGTGATGATGCCCGGTATGAATGAAAACTCGAATCCGGGCTGGGCCTATGGCGATACGCTGCACGGGCAGGTTTCGGCGCTATATATCACCCCCGGTTTGCCGCTGATGCCTGGCGGTGCAGCGGTGGTAGGGGAAATTGAGTATAACCACGTTCTGACCGTCCACAATAAGGTCATGCTGCAAAGGGACCGCACGCCGAGCGCCGTCGGTTTTGATATTGCCATAACGCCGACCTATTACAACGTGCTCCCCAACACGAACCTGAACATTCCGCTGGGATTCCAGTGGTTCCCGGCCGGCCGATCGGAGTTTGACACGACCATGAACCCGGGCACGGGAACGCTGAACGTCGGTGTGCAAATGGTGTATAACGCGGTTTGGCAGGCTGGATTGACCTATCAGGATTATCTCGGATCCAAGAGTTTACGCGCCAATGGCTCTTCGAAGCAACCACTCGCGGATCGTGGAAATATTTCTTTCTACATTCAGCGGACCTTCTAAAAAAGTAAGTCCAACCAAAGAAAAGAGATGAGGACAATAATGAAGAGAAGATATTTCGGCCTTCTGGCCGCCAGCAGCGCAATCGCCCTGAAAGCCGCGTGTCCGGCGAGGGCGGCAGCACCGCGGAATGCAGATTTACTCAAATCCACTCTGACGCCGTTGGGGGCGGAGAAGGCGGGCAATGCCGACGGCAGCATCCCGCCCTGGACTGGCGGCTTTACAGCCCCCGCCGACTGGACGCCGAGCAGCCGGTCGATCCCGGATTTTTTCGCGGCCGATCAAAAGCTCTTGAGTATAGATTCCAGCAACTTCCAACAATATCAGGATGTTATCTCTCCTGGCGTGGCGGCGCTAATTAGGAAATATGGGTACAGCGTTGATATATATCCCACTCACCGTACCGCCTGCGCACCGCAGTGGGTATACGATAACACCGCACAGAACTGTTTGAATGCGCAGCCTAATTCCAAAGGTGCACGCTACGGCTTTACCGGAGCGTATGGCGGCATTCCATTTCCCATTCCAGACGAGGGTGAAAATCAGGGTGCAGAGATCATTTGGAACCATATATGCCGCTGGTTCGGCGTTTACTATAACGGTATCTTCTCGGCTTTCCTTGTCAGTAACGGGCAGGTCGAACTGACGCAGACTATCAAGGTTAATGAAACTAACACCTATTACTTGCCGAGTGGGAGTGTGGCAAGCTATGATGGGTTTCTTGCCAAAATTCGCGTTCACGTCACTGCGCCGCCGACCTCAGAGGGCGAACAATTCGTGGAGTATGACTCTACAAACCCGCTGCAGTTGCCGCAGGAAGCGTGGCAGCTGTTGCCTGGACAAGGGCGCGTCCGCAAGGCACCAGAGTTGCAGTTTGACACACCGGACGCTCTATCGGGAGGCGTAGGTAACTGGGACGATCAATTCGGTTTCACAGGCTCACCCATCAAGTATGACTGGAAGGTGCTGGGCAAGAAGGAGATGTATGTTCCCTACAATAACAATGCGCAGTATCTGCAAAGTCCGGCGGTGATCCTGCAAAAGAACTTCGTAAATCCGCAATACACGCGCTGGGAAAAGCATCGGGTATGGGTGCTGGATGCGACCTTGGCGCCGGGCCAGCGCCATGTGGTGCCGCACCGCCGGATGTATGTGGACGAGGATACTTGGACTATAACAGTGGAGGAGCAATACGACGCACAGGGCAATCTATGGAAGGTGGTGACCAATTTCAATCAGGTATGCCCGCAAGTGCCAGGGACATTGTTCGGGAAGACTGCCATTTACGATCTGCAGACGGACCAGTACGTGTTGGATTCCGGACCGTGGACGGATCTCATCTATGGTGGAGATTTGGATTTCAACGCCAATCCCGCGAACGATTTCAACCCGAATATGATGGCGGCTGAATCGCAGTTCTGATCGTTTCTGTTGGAAACATGAGAGGTGTGCCTGGGCAATAATACTTAGGCACACCACGGAAGTATTGAGAGTTAATGGATAGATGAATATGGCGGCTCGAGTGCAGAAAATAGGGGCGGTATGTATATACCTTGCCGGTGCCTTGGCCCCGGGAATGGTGCGAGCCTCGACTGATGTTTTGGCCCTGGATGAACCTGCGATCCATGTGTTGAAGCCTAGTGGCGTGTTCCTAGACGCGCTCGATAATGCCGGCGACCGGATTGTCGCCGGCGGCGAGCATGGTGTTATCATCTATTCAAATAATGACGGTGTGAGTTGGACTCAGGCGAGCGTGCCGGTAGATGTTACGGTTACCGGATTTGCCTTTGCTGACGGGCAACATGGCTGGGCAGTCGGTAATTCCGGTGTGATCCTCGCCACGAGCGACGGCGGCAAAGATTGGACCATTCAGTTGAATGGATTTCAGGCGGACCAATTGATGATGCAGGCGGCGCAACAGGCGGTGGCGGACAATAACCCCTCTGTGGGCACGCCGATGGCGGTGGATCGGGCGCAGCATCTGCAGGAGCGTGGCGCTTCGACACCGTTTCTTTGTGCACTGGCGCTGAGCCCGCGGGATGTGATCGCCTTCGGCGCTTATCGCATGACGATGCGCAGCGATAATGGCGGCGCTACATGGCAGGATGCAAGCCTGGATGTCGGGGATTCGCTTAGCCATAATCTGTATGGCGCTGCAGTAATTGGCGGTGATATCTACGTGGTCGGGGAAACCGGTCTGGTGTTCCGCTCAAGCGACAGCGCGAAGAGTTTTCCGCAGGTGGCAAAGGCGGCGAACGCAACACTGTTCGGCGTTACGGGAACGGCGAAAGGCAATGTGGTAGCGTACGGCGTGGCCGGCACCCTGGTGCGCAGCATCGACAGGGGGCAGAGTTGGTCGCAGATTGCGATGCCAGGCACGGCAGATTTAACGGATGGTATTCTGCTGTCTTCGGGAAATCTACTGATTACCGGCGCGGATGGTGGCGTGTATGAGAGTGCGGATGACGGCATGACTTATCAGGCCGCGAACCGCCATATGCCGATGGCGGTGTTCGCCGTGGCTCAGGCGGCTGATGGCAGGCTCGTGTTCGCGGGCAGCCGGGGAATTATGACCGGGAACATTCAGCAACTCGGTCTGAAATGATTCAGGTGCGGTCTGAATTGGGGAGTGCGTACAGTGGCGGGTGTGATTGACAGCCAGGTGCCGGTAATTGCCGACATCGCGAATTTCGATATGCGTTCAGGGAGCTTTCTGGAGCGGCTACTATTCAACAACAGGCCTGTCGTTCTGCTATTGTGCCTGGTGATGACGGTCTTCATGGGGGTGGAAGCAGGCCACGTGCAACTGAACGCAAGCTTCAACAAGATGATCCCTGCGCACCAGCCCTTCATCGTTAATTACTTTGAGCATTATAATCTGTTGCAAGGGCAGGGTAACGCGGTACGGATCGCAGTGGAGGCGAATGACGGGACGGTTCTGAATGCGCAATATCTAAGCACACTGCAAAAACTGAGCGACGAGGTGTATCTGCTGCCCGGCGTGGACCGGCCCTATATGAGTTCGCTATGGACGCCGAACACGCGCTGGACGACGGTGACGCCGGAGGGGTTAAGTGGCGGTGCGGTGATCGATCAGAACTATGACGGCAGCAAGGCCTCTCTTGCGGTCGTGGGACAGCATATTCAGGAGACGGGGCAGATCGGGCAGTTGGTAAGCCCGGATTTCAAGTCCAGTATGATCTATGTGCCGTTGCTTGAGAAGAACAATATCACGGGTAAGGCGTTAGATTATGGCGATCTGGCACGGCAGCTTAATGCGTTGCGCGTGAAATATGCGGCTGAGGGCGTGACGCTACATATCACCGGCTTTGCCATGATCGTGGGCGATCTGATCAACGGCATCAACAAGGTGCTGGATTTCTTCGCGCTTTCCGTCGTCATCGCGGTGGCGATGCTCTATTGGTATACGCGGTGCGTGCGCTCCACACTGCTGGTCGTATGCGCGTCGCTTGTGGCGGTGACGTGGCAGCTCGGGTTCGTGCCGCTGCTGGGCTTTTCGCTCAACCCGTATTCGGTGCTGGTGCCGTTTCTCGTGTTCGCCATAGGCATGAGCCATGGCGCGCAAAAGATGAACGGTGTGATGCAGGATATTGGGCGCGGTACGCATCCGCTGGTGGCGGCGCGTTATACATTCCGCCGGTTGTTCCTTGCGGGCTTTGCTGCGCTGACATGCGATATGCTGAGTTTCGCGGTGCTGTTGACCATCAGGATCGATGCAATTCGGGAGTTGGCGCTGATCGCCTCCATCGGTGTGGGGGGGCTGATCTTTACGAATCTGATCATGCTGCCGATTCTGTTGAGCTATACCGGAGTAAGCAAGAAGGCTGCGTTGCGCAATATGCGTACAGATTCAGACGATCCCGCCGTGGCGGATGCGCATCTGATTTGGCGTTTTCTGGATCTGTTCACGCGGCCTGGTTACGCGGCAGCGGCCATCGGGGTTGCGGCAGGCATTGCCGGCGGGAGCTGGTATGTGGGGCGGGGCTTGCAGATCGGTGATCTTTCAACGGGCGCGCCGGAATTCCGCCCTCAATCACAATACAATATGGATAGCGCCTATACGACGAGCCATTATGTGATTGGCAGCGACATGTTCGTGATCATGGTGGATACGCAGCCTTATCAGTGTGCGTCTTATGCTGTGGTGTCCAAGCTTGATGACCTGGAGTGGCGGTTGCAGCAATTGCCGCAGGTGCTGTCGACCTCGTCGATCGCCTCGGAGTCCCGGCTGATTGCAACGATGCTCGCGGAAGGGTCGCCGAAATGGTATGATATCAGCTCGTACCAGCGTTCGCTCAATGATGATTCGCGGTATGTGCCGCCGAATCTGGCGAACGAATCATGCACTTTCGCGCCGATTTTCGTGGCGTTGACGGACCATAAGTCGAAGAGCCTGAACCAGGTCGTCGATTTGGTGGACAATTTCATTAACGATCCGAAAAATTCTGTACAAGGCATGAAGATCACGCTTGCCGGCGGCAGCGCCGGTATCGAGGCGGCGACGAACATGGTGATCAAGGCAGCGAATGATCAGATGTTGTATTTGGTCTATGCTTCGGTCATCTTGTTCTGCTTCATTACGTTCCGCTCCTGGCGGGCAGTGCTGTGCGCCATTCTGCCTTTGGTGTTCACCTCGCTGGTGGGGCAAGCGCTGATGGTATGGCTGCATATTGGGATCAAGGTGGCGACGCTGCCGGTGATTGCGCTTGGCGTTGGCATCGGTGTGGACTACGCCCTTTACGTGCTCAGCATCATGCTCAAGCATATGCGCGACGGGGAGAGTCTGTCGCTCGCTTATCATCGAACGCTATTGTTTACCGGGAGGGTGGTGCTGCTGACGGGCTTTACGCTGGCCGCGGGCGTGGCGACCTGGGTGCTGGCGCCGATTCAGTTTCAGGCGGATATGGGGCTTCTACTTTCCTTCATGTTCCTGTGCAACATGATGGGGGCGTTGATCCTGGTGCCGTCGCTTGCATGTTTCCTGCTGCCGCCTTCCATGTTCATGGCACAGGCGGACCGAGTGGCGCGGGCGGGCAAAGCGGATAATGGCTATACGCTGCAGCGGAACCGGCCGCCATGTCCAGGAGAATAAGCAGAGGGCGAACGGGGAATAAAAAAGCCGGTGGAAATTCCACCGGCTTTTTGTTTGAGCTGCCGTCCGGCTACGATGGCAGGGCGATTTGGTAGGCGGCGAAGCTAGAACCTTCCTCCGCTAATTTTTTCAACAGAGGGGCGGGCTGCCACCAAAAACCAAGTTGAGCGTGGAAGCGTTGAATGTCAGCATAGACGTTCTTCAGGCCGATCTGGTCGGCATAGTACATTGGGCCGCCGCGCTTGGCGGGGAAGCCGTAGCCGGTGACATAGACGATGTCGATGTCGCTGGGGCGGAGCGCCACCTTGTGTTCCAGCAGCTTTGCACCTTCGTTGATCATACCGTAGAGGCAGCGCTTGATTATCTCCTCTTCGGAGATTTCGCGGCGCGCGATACCGATTTCAGCGGAATAGTCGATGACGATCTGCTCCAGTTCAGGATCGCGTTCCGGGGTGCGGCTGCCGGACTCGTATTTGTACCAGCCTTTGCCTGTCTTCTGGCCGAGGCGGCCGAGGTCACACAGGCGGATGATGAGGTCGTTCCAGCGGCGGTCCGTGGGGCGGGTCGCCATTTGGGCCTTGCGGGTTTGCAGGCCGACATCGTTTCCGCCGAGGTCATGCACGGCGAAGATGCCCATGGCGTAGCCAAAATCGGTGAGGGCCTTGTCCACCTGGTAGGGCAGCGCACCTTCCTCGACGAGGAAATGCGCTTCGCGCGCGTAGTTGCGGAACAGCGCGTTGCCGATGAAGCCGGGATAGACGCGTGCCAGAACGGCGGATTTGCCAAGGCGGGGGCCGAGCTGCATGAGTGTGGCGATAACGTCCGACGCGGTTTTTTCCGCTCGTACGACTTCCAGAAGCCGCATCACATGCGCGGGGCTGAAGAAATGCGCCCCCGCGACATCGGCGGGACGGCTGCTAACGGCGGCGATGGCGTCCACATCCAGCCCGGAGGTGTTGGTGGCGAGGATCGCACCGGGCTTGGCGAGCTTGTCCAACTCACGGAAGATGTTCTGCTTGAGGCTAATATCCTCGAACACGGCCTCGATGATCAGATCGGCGTCCACTACGGCCGCGAGGCCCACGGCGCCGGTGATGCGCACCAGGCGCTCGGCCATGGCCTCCTGCGTGAGGCGGCCGCGCTTGACGCTGCTTTGGTAATTGTCCTTCATGCGCGCGAGGCCGCGATTGAGCGCGGCCTCGTCAACATCGATGAGCGTGACGGCAATGCCCGCGTTGGCAAAAGACATGGCGATGCCGCTGCCCATGGTGCCGGCGCCGATGATGGCGGCCTTGTCGACCGGGCGGGGGACGACATCGGCGCCGATGCCGGGGATTTTCGCGGTTTCGCCTTCGGCGAATTTGAGATAGGCGGCGGAATCGCGCTGTTGAATGGCGGTCATGCTTGTCTGGCCTTATTTCTTGGTGAGCAGCGGCGCGGCGCGGCCTTCTACGAAGTCGCGCAGACGGGATTCGGTTTCGGCTGTGCGGGCCATGTTAGAATTGAGATATTCCACGAAGAGCCCGTCCTCATGAGAGAAATCATTGATGCGCGGGAGCAGGTTGGTGATGCGCCAGTTGGTGTCATAGGTATTGCATGCGATGATTGCCGCCAGCTCCATGGCCTTTTCCAACGCTTGGCCGGCGGGCACAACATAGCGCACGATATGTTCGCGCTCGCCCTCCTGGATGTTGAGGATGCGGCCTGTGAGCATCATATCCGCCATCACGGAGTAGCCAATGACGCGCTGGATGCGGACCGTGCCGCCGCCGCCCACGAAGATGCCGCGCTGGCCTTCTGGCAAGCCGAAGTATGCTGTCTCGTCGCCGACACGGATATGTGCCGCCATTGCCAGCTCCAGCCCGCCGCCTACGACCGCGCCATGCAGTGCGGCGACGAAGGGGATGGGGCCGCGGGCGATGATGTCGAACACTTCGTGCCAGGAATGGCGCTTGCGCTTGCGCGCGGGCTGTGTTCCGGCACCGGCACGGGACAAGGCCTCACGCAGATCGAGACCAGAGCAGAAATTGCTGCCATGGCCGAAGAGGATACCAGTATCGGCCTCCTCGCCGGCGCGGATCACGGCCTCACGCAATGCGTTGATCACATCCTCATTGATGGCATTGCGCTTTTCGGGGCGGTTCAGGCCGATCAGGGCGATCTTGCCTTCCAGTTCATAGGTTACGAGTTTGGTCATAGAATTCTCCATTAGAAACGCGAAGGCCGGCGGGTTGTCCGCCGGCCCGATTGGTCAAAGGTCGAGAACCAGGTGGCTTCCAACTTTGGCGCGCGAGATACAAGCCTGCATCACATCCCCTTTCGCATAGTCGTTCGCCGACAGGAATGTATCGCGGTGGTCGATCTCACCATACAGCACGGGAACGGAGCAAAGCCCACAATAGCCGGAGCGGCAGTCATACAGCATGTTCACGCCATTTTCTTCCAGCGTTTGCAGCAGGGATTTATCGGCCGGAACGGTGAAAGTTCTGCCGGAGGATTTCAGTTCCACATCGAACGGCTGATCACCGTCCCGCGCGGTCGCTTCCGTGAAGAGTTCGAAATGAATATCCGCCTTCGCCCAGCCGAGACCTTCGGCGATCTCGATGGTCGCGTTGATCATGCCTTTCGGCCCGCAAACATAGATCGGCTGGCTGGGGTTGTGGGTTTTGAGAAGGGCCGCGATGTCGAGGCGTGTGGCGGGATCGTCGTCGGCGTGCAAATGAAGCCGGCCGTCGAAACGGGATTTTAGCACATCCGTAAAGGCGAGCTGGCCAGCATTGCGGCCGGTGTAATGGAAATCGAACCCGAATTTCAGGCGCGCAAGCTCGGACGCCATGGAGATGATGGGCGTGACACCGATGCCGCCGCCGAGCAACAGGCTGCCTGGGTGCGGGTTAAGCGTAAAATTATTGGCTGGCGGGCGGGTGTTCACCACATCGCCAGCCTTGAAGTTGCGATGGACGTGCAGCGACCCGCCGCGCCCCTCATCTTCCCGGCGGATAGCGACGAGATATTCACGGGCGGGCGTGGCCGTATCCAGCGCGGGATCGAAATTAATCAGAGAATAGGAGCGCCAGTTGCCGCCGGAGACGTTGGCACTGGCGGGCAGCTCGATCTGGATATGAGCGCCGGGCGAAAAGCCTGGAAGCGTGGAACCCTCGGCAGATACCAGACGAACGAGCTTGATTAAGTCCGTTGCGGATTCGACGTAAGCGATCCGCAACGGGAGTGTGTGTGGTTGCATTTGAAGACTCGTTCGTTAGTTTGCGGCCACTAGGCTTTGCCAATGTTCATCCGCCGCCAGCACGCCGCCGATGGATACGGCTTTGGAATAGTCGAGCAGAGGGTTGCCGGCGAAGGTGGGAACCTTGCCCTCCATGAACTCGCGCACCGAACGCAGAAGCTGCTGGCGCACACGAAGCACCGCGCCGTCTGCCGCGCAGAGCTGCTCGGTCGTGCGGTCGGCAATGCGGCCCTGGCCGATGAACATGGCGAAGTCCTCGGTGCCCAGGTGCTGCGGAAATCCCGTGGCATGGCCGCGCTTCATCAAGTCTCGGTTCTGGCCCCAGTTGTTTTCCTTATTGCCTGGCGGCAGGGGCGGGTAATTCCATACATCCGGTGTGGCGGACATGATGGTCATCCCGAGCGGCCGGTGCGGGTTGAAATGTACGAACCAGGCACGGTGCGTGACATCGTCCACCGGCGTAGAAAAGAACACCGTGCTGGGGCCTTTGGCATCCGGCGCGCAGATGATGCCGTACCATGGCATGACAAAGTTGTTGACACGCGCATAGATTTTTCCGTCCGGTAAATCGCGCAGGGCGGCATAGCGGTAGCCATAGGGCTGGTCCTCGAATTCCAACTTCGGGGCCAGCGCAACATTCATGTGCATGCGCTCGTTGCCGCCGCCAGCCGTGATCTGCGTGGTGGATTCGTGTAACACGCCGACATGTGAGGAATCCATTGAAGCCTCAACGCCCTGCACCCAGTTGGTCGGAACTTCCGTGCTCGTGACCGAGCGTTGCGAGACCGGCAGGCTCGTGAATGGCAGGTCCGGGAATTTTGGTGCGGTCTCGCCTTTGCCGAGCCACACCCAGACGATGCCGCCGGCCTCGCGCACGGTGTATTTGTTCACGCGCACGTTCTTGCAGAAGCGCTCCTGGTCGCCGGAATGGTTCGGCGCTTCGACAACTGCGCCGCTGGTGTTTACCTTCCAGCCATGGAAGATGCAGCGCAGTCCGTTATTCTCGTTGCGGCCGAGCAGCATCGACGTCTTGCGGTGCGGGCACTGCTCGTCGACGATGCCCACGCTACCATCCGTGGCGCGGAAGGCGGCATAGGAGGTGCCGAGAAGCTTGACGTGAACGGGTGCGCCGTCCGCTTCGAGCTTCACTGAGGGAACAGCGGGAAGCCAGTAGTGCTGCCGGATCATTTCGCCCATCGGCGCACCGTTCTCGACGCGCGTCAGCAGCTCGTTGTCCTCGCGGGTCATCGCCATTATAGAAACTCCTTCAGGGTCGGGTTGAGACTTCGCAAAATGCGCGGGTATAGACGCGCTTGCAATTGCATTCAAAGATGTTCTTCTTCTGTGCGGCCGTGAGCCACTCGATGCTTTCGATTACCGGCTTCATGTCGTCATAGTCCCGGCCGGTGATAGGGTCGCGGGCGGAGCCAGTGCCCGGTTTCTCGGTGCCGAACATGACATTATCGGTCCCTGCGACGCGCAACAGCAGCTCGATTGCATCCTTGGAGTAGTTGCAAGTATCAAAATGCAGCATTTTAAGCTTTTCATCGAAGCTCACCGTCTCGCCCTTGCGAACGCTCCAGGAACGGAAACGGCCCATTTGATAAGGAATGGCGCCGCCGCCATGGGCGACAATGATCTTAAGGTCAGGAAAGGTCTCGAAAACCTTAGAGTCGAGGAGCGAGATGATGGCGATGCTCTCCTCGTTGATGAATTTCAGCGTGTAGGACTCCCGCGCCGAGCAGCTGCCGGCGGAGTGGATGAGGCCGGGGACATCGAGCGCGGTCATTGCCTCGTAAAGCGGGTACCAGAACGGGTCTCCCAGGCCCGCCGGGGTGCCTTCGCTTTCGGTGGGGTCCGGGTTGATGAGGCAGCCGATGAAGCCCAGTTCGTTTACGCTGCGCTTCAGCTCCGCGACCACACGGACCTCGGGCGATTCGGTCATGAACTGCGGCAGGCCGGCCACACCGCGGAAGCGGTCGGGGAATAGGGCCACGTAGCGGGCAATGATGTTGTTGCAGTGCTGGGACCATAGCTCGCTAACCCGGGGTGGCTTTACTGAATGCATTTGCAGGTAAGGGCGGGGAGAGATGAACTGGACGTCGGTGCCGACGCTGTCCATGCTGCGGACTAGTTCTTCCGCCACCTTCCGCACAGAGTCGTCGGAAATTCTGGGGGTAGTGGAGGGGTTGGCGCGCCCCCCGATGAGCTCTGCCATATACCGGAAGCTCTCCGGGGGCATGACAACATGGGCGTGGGAGTCGATGATCACGTGAAAACGTCCCTTAGTGTATGACCGAGGCGCCTTTGGGGGGGGGCCATCGGCTTTCTCCTCCGGTGCTTTGGTGCGATTAGACCTATGCGATATTCTGGCGCCGCAAATTGGTGCTGCGGCGCCAGAGGGGATCGCTAAATACCTATTACAGGTTAAAGATATACCTGTCCATATCTTTTGGCATTCAAATGGCAAAGAGGATTTTTGTTGTGAATGGTTGCCATGTTGGCGGTAAAATTCAAATAATTCCTTAACTTATATAAACAAAATATGTGAAAACTAGCGTGCTGCGGGCCTCATAAGGCTGTCTTGCCTATTTCTGTTTGGTATGCCAGAGTGATGTACAGGAATATTAAACCCGAATAGCCGGAAGACACGAGACGATATAATGAACAGTTTATTCCATCCCGCCCTTCAGGCCGCGCGGCCGGTTGAGTATGTTCTTAAGCCGCGCTCCATTGCCATCGTCGGTGCTTCGGCCGATCCGCGCTCCTTTGGCGGATTCGTTCTCGCCAATCTTGAGCGTTTTGGTTATGCGGGTGAACTGCACCTGATCAGCCGCAGCAGCACCGAGATCAACGGCCGCCGCTGCATAAAAAGTGTGGATGAGCTGCCGGAAGGCGTCGACCTGGCAGTGCTCGCCATTCCCGAGGCTGGGGTGCTGGAGGCGGTGCGTACGCTGGGTGAGCGCGGCACGGGGGCAGCGGTTATTTTCGCGTCCGGCTATGCTGAGACGGGCGAGGAGGGACGGGCGAGGCAGGAGCAGATTGCCGAGGTGGCGCACGGGCTTGGCATGTTGCTCATCGGCCCAAACTGCATGGGCTTCACCAATTTCGAGCACGGTATTCCCATCACCTTTGAGACGGTCGCGCCCTACCCGTGCGGCGGCCGCCCCGGCGTGGCCGTACTGGCGCAGAGCGGCGCGATGGCGGCGAATCTGCGTGATGCCTTCATCGGGCGTGGCATTCCGCTCACCCAGGCTGTCTCCACGGGCAATGAAGCGTCGTTGGGTGTGGAGGATTATCTGGCGCATTTCGTCTCGGATAAGCAGGTAGCTTGCATCGCGCTCTATGCCGAGCAATTGCGCCGCCCGAAATTATTCCTGAACATCGTTGCGCGGGCGCGCAAGGTGGGTAAGCCCATTGTGCTGCTGATGCCTGGAAAAAGTGACAAGGCGCGTGAGGCCGCTCAGTCGCATACTGGTGCGCTTTCGGGCGATCATGCGGTGACCATGGCTATTCTACAAAACGAAGGTGTGGTCACCGTGAATTCTCTGGACGAGCTGTTCGATACGGTAGCGATCCTGCATCGTTTTCCGGCGCCGCCGTCCGGCGCGCCGGCAATCATGACCGCTTCCGGCGCGGTGAAGAACATCACGCTCGATTTCGCGGAGGATATTGGCCTGCAACTGCCTGCCTTCGCGGCGGAAACGGTTGCCAGGCTGAAGGAGAAGCTGCCAAGCTACGCGGTGCCGGAGAATCCGCTGGACTATACCACGATCGGCGTGCGCAGCCCTGGCCTGATTGGCGAGTTGATCGATGTCGTGCTGGCCGACGACGCGGTGGGGTCCATCGTCCTGTGTCTGATGGGCGGCCCGGAGATTGCGCAGAAGGACAAGGCCAGCCATGTGCTCCCCGCGCTGGCGCGCGCGGCCAAGCCGGCCGTGCTGGTGATCATGGGCGATAACGGCCCGCTGGAACCGTTTTTCACCGAGGCGATTCAACAGACGGCCGTGCCGTTTTTCCGTTCGCCGGACCGGGCGTTGCGTGCGCTGAAACGCGTGTCGCTCTACGGCCAGGCGCTGCAGCGCGCCGCGCGGTGGGCGGCCGCTCCGCAGGCCGTGCTGAAGCTGCCGGGCGCGGTTCCGCCTTCCGGCGTTTTTGCCGAATACCAAAGCAAGTCCTGGCTTAAAGCCCTGGGGTTGCCGGTTCCCGCCGGCGCATTGGCCACCACTGCCGATGAAGCCGCCGCGGTTGCGGCGACAATCGGATACCCCGTCGTCATCAAGGCGCAGGCGAGCGAACTGCCACATAAGAGTGACGTGGGCGGCGTGATGGTGGGGCTGGCCGACGAAGCCGCGCTGCGTGCCGGTTGGGGAACCCTGCTGCAGAACGTTGCCACGCACCGGCCGGAGCTGGTGCTGGACGGTGTGCTGGTGGAAGCCATGGGACCGCGCGGGCTGGAGCTTGTAGTAGGCGCCAAGCGCGACCCGGAATGGGGCGCAGTTGTGTTGGTCGGCATGGGGGGCGTGTGGATCGAGGTGCTGAAGGATTTCCGCCTTCTGCCGGCCAATCTTTCGGAACAGGATATTTTGGAGGAGATCGGGGGCCTGAAGGCCGCGCCCCTGCTGCAGGGTGTGCGCGGCGCCGCCGGGGTGGATGTGAAGGCGCTGGCGCGTGCCGTCGCGCTGGTCAGCCGGCAGATGCAGGCAAATTCCGACATTATGGAAATCGATATCAATCCGCTCGTCGCCTATCCTGAAGGTATTCTGGCGCTTGATGCGCTGATCGTGGCTTCGGCGGCATCTTGAGGAGGACATGAAACTAGAATTTTCCGCAGAAGATGAAGCGTTCCGCCTAGAGGTCAGAAGTTTCGTCAGAGACCATCTTCCGGCATGGCTGAAGCGCAAAGTGGAGCTTGGGCTGAGGCTTGAGCGCGCCGATTATGTCGCCTGGTACGAGAGATTGTACGAGCGCGGGTGGAGCGCCCCGAGCTGGCCAAAAGAATATGGCGGGCCCGGCTGGACGCCGCTGCAGCGCTATATTTTTGACGAGGAGGCGCTGCTTGGCGGCGCGCCGCGCATCATTGCCAGCGGCATTCTTATGCTGGGGCCGGTGCTGATGGCGGTGGGCACGCAAGAGCAGAAGGCGCGTTATCTGCCGGCCATCCGCCGCAGCGAAACATGGTGGGCGCAGGGCTTTTCCGAACCGGGCGCAGGGTCAGACCTCGCACAGGTGCGGACCACGGCGGTACGTGACGGTGATCATTTCATCGTCAACGGGCACAAGCTGTGGACATCCTACGCGCATTTCTGCGACATGCTCTTCTGCCTCGTGCGCACGGAGTCCTCGTCCAAGCCGCAGAACGGCATCACCTTCATGCTCATTGACATGAAGACGCCGGGAATCACGGTCCGGCCGATCAGGATGATCGACGGCGGTAACGACCTCAACGAGATATATCTCGACAATGTACGGGTGCCCGCTGAGAATGTTGTGGGTGAGCTGAACAAGGGCTGGTCCTACGGCAAATATCTGCTCGGACATGAGCGCACCGGTATTGCGGGCATTGGCTCCTCGAAACAGCAGATCGCGCGTGTGCGGGCATTGGCCCAGGCGCATGGGCTGGCGGATGATCCGGCACTGGCGGCGCGGCTGGGCGCGCTGGAAATCCAGCTGATGGCGCTGGAATTTACCGGGTTGCGGATGCTGAGCAAGAACCAGGAAAGCCGGGTGCCAAGCGTTGAGGCCTCGATGCTGAAGGTGCGCGGCACGGAATTGCGGCAGGAGATCTACGAGCTGCTTTTAGAAGTTGCCGGTCCCGGCGCATTGCCATTCGACGAAGCCGCGCTGCGCGGTGACCAAGGGCTGGTGCCGCCGGTCGCGCCGCCGGATCTCATGTCGCTGGCCGCCAATTACCTCGATTCGCGCAAGATCACGATTTATGGCGGCACCAGCGAGGTGCAGCGCAATCTGATCAGCAAAGCCTTCCTAACGGCGTAAGGCGGGACGGAACCATGGATTTCTCACTCACCGGCGACCACCTTGCGCTGCGCGACGCGGTGCGCAAATTTTGCGATGGAGAATATCCGTTGCACCAATGCGGCAATGCTGAAGCCGCGACGCTGTCTGCCTCCCGCTGGGCGGCATTGGCAGAACTGGGCCTGTTCGGCCTCGATATCTCCGCCGCGTATGATGGGAGTGGCCTGACGGCTGTGGAAATCATGCTTGCCGCGCAGGAGCTTGGCCGCCGGCTTGGTGGCGGAAGCTGGATCGCCAGCAATCTGCCGGCCGCTTATATTCTCTCCAAAGCCGGACGGGATGCGCAGCGTTCCACCTGGTTACCGAAAATCGCTGTCGGTAGGAGGAGACTTTCTCTTGCTTATCTCGAATCAGGCTGGCGGTATGATCTTGCCAAACCCGCGGTAACGGCGGTGCAGCAAAATAGAGGGTGGTTGCTGAATGGCACAAAGATCAATGTCCCCGGGGCCGATGCGGCGGATGGGTTCGTGGTCAGCGCCGGGGATGATGCGCTGTTCATCGTCGATGCGCGAACGCCTGGCGTTTCCGTTCAATCATTTCGTACACTCGATGGCCGCGCTGCCGGACATGTGACGCTGGATGGCGCCACGGTCTCCGGTGAGGCGTTGATTACCGGTGCTGGGCGTGCGGTTTTGCAGGCCGCGATCGACTACGCCACCGCGGCACTCTGTGCCGAGGCAACGGGCGCGATAGAAGCATTGATAGACCTGACAACGGACTATCTGAAGACACGTGAGCAGTTCGGCCAGCCTCTGGTAAAGTTCCAGGTGCTGCAACACGGCATCGCGGATGCGTTGATCGATCTGGAACAGAGCAAGTCCATGGCCTGCGTTGCCGCGCTGGCCGCCGGCAGCGAGGATGCCGGGCAGCGTGCGCGGCTGATCTCTGCCGCCAAGGTGACCATCGGCAATGCCGCGCGCCGCGTGGGGCAGTGGGCGATCCAGATGCATGGTGCCATGGGCATGACTGACGAATGCCGCGCCGGGCATTATGCCAAACGGCTTCTCGTCATCAACCAGATGTTTGGTGACGCATCTTATCATTTGCAGCGCTTCATCAAGCACATGGCGCAAGGAAACGGAAATGAGTCTTAACGGATCAGCCTATATCGTCGGCGCATATGAACACCCTACCCGCAAAGCCGATGATCTCTCCGTCGTGCGCCTGCATGGCGATGTCGCGAAGGGGGCGCTGGAGGATGCCGGTCTCTCGAAAGAGGATATTGACGGATATTTTTGCGCGGGTGATGCCCCGGGCTTGGGTGCCACCACCATGGCGGAATATCTGGGCTTGAAACTGCGACATGTAGACTCAACGGAATGCGGTGGCTCGGCGCCGATTCTGCATGTGGCCCATGCGGCTGAAGCCATCGCGGCGGGACGCTGCAACGTGGCGCTGATTACGCTGGCCGGGCGGCCGCGGGCCGCGGGGGCCGCGCTATCTCTGAAATCGCCGGACCCGGATGCGCCGGACGTCGCGTTTGAACTTCCCTTCGGTCCAACCACGGCAAATCTCTACGGCATGGTGGCCAAGCGGCATATGTATGAGTTCGGCACGACCAGCGAGCAGCTGGCATGGATCAAGGTCGCTGCCTCGCATCATGCCCAGCACAACCCACATGCGATGCTGAAAAATGTCGTAACCGTCGAGGATGTGGTGAATTCCCCGATGGTCTCCGACCCGCTGCACCGGCTGGATTGTTGCGTGGTCAGCGATGGCGGCGGCGCGCTGATTGTCGCACGTCCCGAAATTGCGAGGCAGTTGAAGCGACCGCTGGTAAAGGTCCGGGGGACGGGTGAAGCTCCCAAGCATGCAATGGGCGGCAAGGTAGATCTTACCTATTCCGCCGCCATCTGGTCCGGTCCGCGCGCGTTCACCGAAGCCGGAGTGACGCCGACCGATATCAAATACGCGTCACTCTATGACAGTTTTACCATTACGGTGCTGATGCAGCTTGAAGACCTTGGTTTCTGCAAGAAAGGTACAGGTGGAAAATTCGTGCAGGATGGAGGGCTGATCTCCGGCATTGGCAAGTTGCCATTCAATACAGATGGCGGTGGGCTCTGCAACAATCATCCGGCCAATCGCGGCGGTATGACGAAGGTTATTGAAGCCGTGCGCCAGTTGCGCGGCGAGGCGCATCCGGCCGTGCAGGTGCAAAACTGCGATCTCGCGCTTGCCAACGGCATCGGCGGCGCGCTCGCCTCGCGTCATACGGCCGGCACGCTGATTATGGAAAGGATTTGAGTATGTCCGAGACAAAGCCCTTGGGCCGCAAGATCATGTCTCCGCGCATTTTGCCGGAGGTGGCACCCTTCTGGCAAGCCGCCAATGAGGGCAAGCTTCTTTTGAAGCGTTGTGACGATTGCCGCGAGGTTCATTACTACCCGCGGGATATCTGCCCCCATTGCCTGAGTATAAACACGAGCTGGTTCGCGTCCTCAGGGGAGGGGAGGATCTACTCCTTCAGCACGATGGCCATAAAAGACGCGGTCTATACGCTGGCTTATGTGACGCTCGACGAAGGCGTATCCCTGCTTACGAATATCCTCGATGCGGAGCCGAAGACCCTGCGGATCGGCCAGCGGGTGAGGGCCGTTTTCTGGCCAAGCGAAGATGGTCAATCCGTCACAATGTTTACACCGTTTTAAGAGAGCAAGCCATGCGGCGCGGTCCCCTTTCTCATCTCACCATCATAGATGCCTCGCGCGTGCGCGCCGGGCCAACAGCTGTTCGCCTATTCGCGGATATGGGCGCGCGCGTCATCAAGCTTGAAATTCCGCGCGGTGCGCCGGGTGGCGATGACATGATCGGCGGCCGTGCTCACAACCGTGCGGATTATGAAAATCTGCACCGCAGCAAGGAAAGTCTGACCCTCAACATGAAGGAGGAGGAAGGGCGGAAGATCCTGAATGCGCTGGTGAAGGACGCCGATGTTTTTGTCGAGAATTTCCGCCCCGATGTGAAATACAGGCTTGGCATCGGGCCGGAGGCATTGCAGGCGGTAAACCCGCGCCTTGTTTACGCGAGCATCTCAGGGTTTGGCCAGGACGGACCGTATGCAAACTGGCCGGGTTTCGACTCCATCGCGCAGGGTATGGGCGGGTTGATGAGCATTACCGGCAAGCCTGGCGAAGGGCCGATGCGCGTCGGTATTCCCATCGCCGATCTCTGTGCCGGGCATTTTTGCGCAATGGGAATTCTAACGGCGCTACTCGAACGTGCTGTTTCAGGCAAAGGGCGCTGGGTCCATACCTCGCTGCTGGAGGCCCAGATTGCGATGCTGGATTTCCAGGCGGCGCAATATCTAGTGGATAGGAAGGTTCCTGTTTCAAACGGCAATGAACATCCGCTCACCGTGCCAACCGGCGTGTTCGTCACGAGCGACGGCTATCTCAACATCGCCGCCATTGGGCAGACGATGTGGGTACGGTTGTGCAAGGCACTTGGGCTTGAGTCGCTGATCGAAAAGCCTGGGTTTCGTTCTGAATCAGAGCGCGTGGCGAATCGCGCCGAGGTCAATGCGGCGGTCGGCGAGGCGTTCAAGAGCCGTGGTACGGCGGATTGGACCGAGGCGCTGTTGAAGGCTGGGGTGCCTTGCGGGCCGATCTACAATGTGAATCAGGTGTTCGAGGATGAGCAGGTGAGGCATCTCGGAATCGCCTGGCCGCTCAACCTGCCGCAGCTTGGTGAGGTTTCAGTCGTGGGGCAGCCGTTCCATCTCTCCGGCTACGACCAAAAGAACGAAATTAGTCCCGCGCCGGAGCAAGGGGAGCAGACGGATACGATCCTGAGTGCTCTAGGCTATACGGCTAAGCGTATCGCGGAGTTGCGGTCCAACCACATCGTCTGAAAGAGGCTACTAATGGCCAAACTCGTTGCTTCATTCGGCTCTTCCCACAGCATCATGCTCGCCTCGCAGCGCGAGGATTGGCAGCGAGGATTTTTGCAGATCGATCCGAAGAATCCATATTACTATAATCGTGCCGGCGAGAAGACGGATTATGATACGCTCCTCGCCGCCGCCCCGCCGGGTGCTGGCGAAATGGTTACACCTGAGAAAATGAGTGAGCGTTTTGACATGGCACAGGCGGCCATGGACGAGTTGCGCGAGCGCATTCACGCCGCGAAACTCGATGTGCTGATCATCGTCGGCGACGATCAAACGGAACTGTTTCGAAATACCAATAACCCGGCTTTCGCGATCTATTACGGCCATACGATCCGCAATGCCAAGGCCGTGGTAACGCCTAAGGATCACTGGACACAAAGGGCCCGCATGTGGCGCCAGGAACCGGATGGGGACAAGGATTATCCGGTGCATCATGAGATGGCGCGCTGGATGATCCGTGAGCTATGCGACCGTGATTTCGACATTGCGGCGATGGAGGGGCTGGAGCCGGGCCAGTTTGAGGGACATGCATTCTCCTTCATCCATCGCCGCTATCTCGCGGGAAAAGAGCTTCCGGTCATCCCCGTGATCGTCAACACTTTTGATCCACCAAACCAGCCGACGCCGCGGCGCTGCAGCCAGTTGGGCGCCGCATTGCGCACGCTGGTTGCAGCCTATCCGGCGGATTTGCGTGTCGGAATTCTGGCGTCCGGCGGGCTCAGCCATTTCGTCGTGGATGAGCAACTCGATCATTCCATCATCGAGGCGTTGAAAACTCAGAACACGGAATATCTCTCGTCCATACATCCAAAGCTTTTACAGGCCGGCAGCTCCGAGATACGTAACTGGCTCGTCGTCGCCGAGGCGGCAAAGGAGCTGGATATGGAATGGGTCTCGTATGTGCCGGGCTACCGGACACCGGCGTTAACCGGCACGGGTCTGTGCTTCGCTGCCTGGCGCACATTATTCTGATATTGGAGTGAAAATATGAGCGATGAATCCAAAAACATCGTGAAGCGTCTGCGGCGGTTGGATTGCTGCGCCGTTTCGGATGCACTCGACCGTTTGAAGCTGCATGGCGCCGTTACCGGCATTCCGCTTCGTGCCGGTGCCGGCCGTATCGCAGGGCAGGTGACCACGCTCAAACTTGGCACGGGTGAGCCGCCGCCAGGGCCGCCGGTGCATCTTGGCTGCACGGCCATCGAGCTGTCGGGGCCGGACCACGTCATCGTCATCGAGCAGCGCTCAGGCATAGAGGCCGCCTGCTGGGGCGGGCTGCTCTCGCTCGGCGCCAAGACACGCGGCGTTGCCGGCATCATCGCCGATGGCGCGGTGCGTGACATTGACGAAGCGGTCACCTATCAGTTTCCGGTTTTTGCGCGCGGGCTCACCTGCCGGACCGCACGCGGACGCGTGGTGGAAAAGGGCACGAACATTCCCGTCGAAATCGGCGAGATTGCCGTGAATCCGGGTGACTATGTGCTGGCCGATTCCAGCGGTATCGTTTTCTTGCCGCGGGCAAGAGCTGAGGAAATCCTCGACATCGCCGAAACCGTAGTGATGAAGGAGGCAGTGATGTCCAAGGGCATCCTGTCCGGCACGCCGATCAGCCAGGTGATGGGAAAGACCTATGAGCAGATGCTAAAGGATTCGTGAGCATGACCGACAAGAATGTGGAGCGTGCCTCCAAGCTCGACACGGCGACGCTGAGTGACGCCCTGGATAAGCTTCGGATCAATGGGCAGGCGTATAAGATCAAGGGGCGCGACCCTAAATTCCGCCTCGCCGGCCGCGCCTATACGCTGTCCTATGGCCCGGCCGCAAATCCGCCTGGTACTGTCGGCGATTATATCGATGATGTGCCGCCGGGCAGCGTGCTAGTGCTGGATAATGACGGGCGCGAGGATGTAACCGTCTGGGGCGACATCCTTACCGAGATCGCGCATCGCCGCAGCCTGGGCGGCACGGTCATAAACGGCATTTGCCGGGATGTTTCCCTGTGCATGGTGCTTGGCTACCCCGTGTTCAGCAAGGATAGCTGGATGCGCACCGGAAAGGACCGGGTGCAGCTTAATGCCGTGAACGTGCCTGTTAATCTTGGAAACGTACGCGTTGAACCAGGCGATCTGCTGCGCGGCGATGCCGATGGTGTTGTCGTTATTCCCAGGACTTGCGAGCAGCAGGTCCTGGACATCGCGGAATCTATAGAGCGGGCCGAGACTGCGATCCGCGAAGCGGTGCGCGGTGGCATGCGGCTGGACGAGGCGCGGGCGCAGTTCCGTTATCATCAATTGCAGACAGCGCAGGATAACTGATGAAGCATCACAATGCCGGCCTCACTACGCAACGCAAGATCACGCGCGTGGATGCGCAAACGGTTGCCGCCGCGGCGACGTTGCCGACGGCGACGATCCATGAGGCCGCCGGGAAGATCGGCGCGCTGCCTTGCGCCATCAAGCCGGTGGCCAACACGTTCCGCCTCTGTGGCCCCGCACTCACCGTGCATTCTCCGCCGGGTGATAATCTCTGGCTGCACCGCGCCATGGACATCGCTCAACCGGGCGACATCATGGTCGTCTATGCCAGCGGCGGTTACGACTATGGTTATTGGGGCGAGATCATGAGTACCGCGGCGAAGGTGAAAAAACTTGGGGGCCTGGTCATTGACGGCTGCGTACGTGATGCCGGCCTGCTGGAGGAGATCGGCTTTCCGGTCTTCGCGCGCGGCCTATGCATTCGCGGCACGTTGAAGGATTACGGCGCCGTCGGCTGGCTCAATGCGCCGGTCTATATTGGTGAGATCGTAATCTCCGGGGGTGACCTGGTGGTAGGCGACCGTGATGGCGTTGTGGCGTTGCCTCGGGAGCGAGCGGCGGAACTGGTCGCCAAGGCGCAGGCGCGCGAGCTGGAGGAGGCGGATGTTTTAAAACGCATCGAAGCCGGTGCGACGACGCTCGAAATCTATAATTTCAATTGAGGGGAACAATGACCACTCCGGGCCAGAGACCAAGTCTCGAAATCACCGGCGCCATCGCGACGATCAGTCTCGCGCGCGCTGATGTGGCGAACCGGCTGGAATTGGAGGATCTCGAGGCGATCCGGATGCATGTCGCCAAGGTGAATGGCTGCAAGGAGGTTATGGTTCTGCGCATCCGCGCGGAGGGTAAGAGTTTCTGCGGCGGTTTCAATATCGGCAGCATTGGTGGACCGCAGACGACGGCCTTGTTCGAGCAGATGGTGAATGATGTTGCGGCGGCGCGGCCGGTCACCGTCGCGGCGCTGAATGGCGGACTTTATGGCGGCGCGACGGACCTTGCGTTGAGCTGCGATTTCAGGCTCGGCGTTCCGGAGTGCCAGATGTTCGTCCCGGCGGCGCAGTTTGGCCTGCTCTTCTACCGCTCGGGCATGGCGCGCTATGTTACGCGCCTCGGCCTTGGTAATGCCAAGCGAATTCTGCTGACCGGCGCCAAGCTGGATTCTAACGAGATGCTGCGGGTTGGGTTCCTTGACCAGATCGTCGAGATGGAGAAGCTTGCGGTGGAAACTGATGCGCTTAGCTACCGGCTGGCCGGTATGGCACCGTTGGCACTGTTGGGTATGAAGAAATATCTCAATCAGATCGCAGATGGTGCGTTGGACATCGCATCGTGCGAGGCGGATATTGCTGCCGCGGATGTTTCCGAAGATCTGGATGAAGGTACGCGGGCATGGTCCATGAAGCGCAAGCCGGATTTCAAAGGGCGATGACATGACCGGGCTGCTGCATAAAATTAGAGATGGTGAGTTGATACTGCCCGGCATCTCACAGACCCTCGGCTGCGCGGTGCTGCGGATCGGAGAGAATGAGGATGAGGTCGAGTGCAGTTATCAGATCGGTCCCCAGTTCCTCAACCCGGCCGAACAGGTGCAAGGGGGCATTCTCTGCGCCATGCTAGATGATGTGACTTCCCTGCTCATCATTAATGCGATTGGCCCAGGGGCGAGCATCGCGACGCTCAACCTCAACACATCCTTCATCCGTCCCGGTACCCCGGGCGGCTTCCGCGGTATGGCAAAGCTCGTGCGGCATGGCCGGGAGGTTTGTAATGTCACAGGCGAATTGTGGCAGGAGGGCAAGCTTATCGCCACCGCCACAGCCGTGAGTAAGATATTGCCTGTGAAACCACGGGATTGATTGGAAGCTGAGGATTTTGACCAATGACGGACATCACCATTACCGAGGCCAGCACAAGCAGCTTTGCCACCATCAACGAGGACGGCAAGGAATACCGTATTCACTACAATGACACGAAGGCGGGTCACGAGACCGTCGTTATGTTGCATGGCTCCGGCCCCGGAGCCAGCGGCTGGGCGAATTTCAACCGCAATATCGAGCCGCTTGTCGAGGCTGGATATCGGGTCGTGCTGCTGGACAGCTTGGGGTGGAGCAAGAGCGACACGATCGTCTGCACCGGCTCGCGCTCGGATCTTAATGCCCGCACGCTGTTAGCACTGCTGGACCATCTCGCTATCGAGCGCGCGCATGTGATCGGCAATTCCATGGGGGCGCACAGCACGGTGGCTTTTGGACTGTCTAATCCTTCCCGCGTTGGCAAGCTCATTCTCATGGGCGGCGGCACCGGCGGACCGAGCCAGTTCGTGCCCATGCCGACCGAGGGCATCAAGTTGATCCAACGACTCTACCGCGATCCCACGATCGAGAATCTTAAGCAGATGATGGCGGTGTTCGTGTACGATGGCAGCTCCATGACGGAGGAGCTGCTCCAAATACGATTCGACAACATCATGGCGCGGCGCGATCATCTGGAGAATTTTGTCAAGAGTTCCATGGCAAACCCCAAGCAGTTTCCCGATTACGGCCATCGCCTGGGGGAGATCGCGGCACCGTCTCTGGTTATCTGGGGACGCGACGACCGTTTCGTGCCGATGGATACGGGCCTGCGCCTGCTTTGGGGCTTACAAAATGCGCAGATGCATATTTTCAACCGTTGCGGTCATTGGGCGCAATGGGAGCATGCGGAAGAGTTCAACCGCATGGTGCTGGATTTTCTCATGCATTGAGCCGAATGAGACGGCTGTTACTGACGCGCGGCCGGCCAATCGCCTCCCCGCTGGGGGTAGGAGGCCGGTAATTGGCCCGCCGAAGCTGCCGTCACGAGTCTGGCGCCGGCGGGCTGCTTATCCACGGCGGTGGTCATCGCCGTTCTTACTGTTAAGGTTGTGAGACCAACCCGCCTGAATGCGAAAGCCCCCGGTAAAAGACTGGCCTTTTTGTCACCCTTCCAGAATGCCGGGGGGTAAGGTTGAGAGAAATTCCGAAAAACCGGTGCTGCCGATGGGCACATGTTCCAGCATGGCGTCGTAGGCGGCCTTATCGGCACCTGCCAAAATCGCCTCGACAATGCGCTTATGCCCAGCGAGAGATTCGTTGACCTGACGTTCGGATTTGAGGTCATTGATTCGGTAACGCTGGGTTTTTACCCGGATGCCGTGTACGATTTGTGCGAGGTAGGGGTTGCGGCTGGCGGCGTAGATGGCGCCATGGAAGGCCTCGTTGGCCTTGCGATAGGCCGGGTAGTCGTGCTCGGCGACAGCCTGTTCGCATTTTTTCATGTTTTCCAGCAGTTCGGTGCGCAGATCGTCCGTGAGGCGTCGCGCCGCGAACATGGCGCACACGCTTTCCAGCACAGCGAGAAGCTCGACCATCGAACGCAGTTCCGACACGGTGAGCCGGCTCACGAACACGCCGTTGCGTGCCGCGATCTTCACCAGATCTATGGCGGCCAGCTGCTGCAAAGCCTCGCGCACCGGGGTGCGGGAGACATTAAAGCGCTCGGCCAGACTACGCTCATCGAGCGAGGCTCCCGGCGGCAGTATGCCTTTTTCAATTTCGTCTTCGAGTGTATCCCGAATGACGGCGGCAAGGTTGGAGCCTGGCTTCAAAGGAAACCTCTTGGACGGTAGGTTGAAGACGATAACGAATTCATGGCATGGCCCCTCTGGTTACTTAACGCAATTCTCGCACGTTATCTGAACGAATACTCTGGGATAGCACAAGAACCCGGATGCTTGACGTTCAATATTCCACATCATACTGTTGGTGTACACAGCACGGGTTAAAATATTGTCAAAACGTAGGCGCTCTATTGAAGTCCCCGGTCTGTCGCATGGCGCGGCGCCGATCCCGCTGGCAGCCCGTGTTGGCAATGTTATCTACTCATCGGCGATTTCCGGCCGTGATCCCGGCACGGGCAAGCTAGCCCCGACCGGCGCGGCGCAGGTTGCGCTGGCCTTCGCGCATATGCAGGCGATTCTTCAGGCGGGCGGCGCGACGCTGGAGAATGTAGTGAAGCTGAGCATTACCCTGGCGGATAATAATACGCGTGAGGCCGTAAACGGGGAATGGTTGAAATGCTTTCCCGATCCGCACGACCGCCCGGCGCGGCACATCACGCTGCATGAGCTGGGAAACGGGCTGGCCGCGCAGCTGGAATTCGTCGCCGTTCTTGGGGAATGAGCTTTGAATATCTGAACGTATGAAAACGGGGCCTTTCGGCCCTGTTTTCATACAAGCTGCTTTTTAATGTGCCGCACCGCCAGGAAGTAGTGCAGCGCCCCCCAGACGAGAATGAAGGAAAAAATGAGCATGGCCGTGCGAATGCCCGTGGCTGAAGCTGTTGCGCAGGCCTGGGCCAGCTGCGCCGTGGCGCCCATCTTCAGCGCCATGGGGCTGCAGACCGCTGCATAATTCCCGGCGCCGAAAACATGCGCGGCGATCTTGTCGCTGACAAAACCGATGGCGGGGGGGCCGAAACCCTGGCCGACCAGGTTCATCAGAAGAAAGACGATGGCCGAGACGGTGGCACGCATACGCGGCGTGACCAACCCCTGTACAATGGAGAAGGTCGGACCGTTCCAGGTGGATGCGGCGATGGTGCCGAGCAGCAGCAACAAGGCGGCTAGCTTCCAATCCGGCTGGATGAAGCCGAACGCCATCAGCGGAAAGGCGGCGAGCGTGCCAAACGCGGGCACCAAGGCGTACCAGCGGTGGGAATACCGCGCGCCCCAATCCGCCAGCGGCCCGCCGAGCGCGCCGCCGATGATGCCGCCTAGACCGACGATGCCGCCAAATATGAGCCCGGCGTGCGCCGGGGGCATGTTAAAGACGCGGATGAGATAGATGGGGATGAAGAGGTTGATGGCGTATTGTGCGAACGCCGCAATGATGACGCCGAGCAGCATCTGAATGAACAAGCGGCTCGAGAAAAGCAGCGCCAGTACCAATTTGAGAGCGGGGACTTCCGTATGCGCGGGATCGCGCGACGGCTCCCGCAATGTGAGAAATGCGAGGATACCAAGTGCCAGGCCCGGAATGCCGGCCACGAAGAAGACCGGCCGCCAGCCGATATGCTGGGCGATCCAGCCGCCGCCAAGTGCGCCAGCGATGACGCCGATCGGTGGCCCGAGCGCATAGAGGGCCAGCGCAGACGCGCGGCGCTCGGGCGTGAATTGATCTGAGATGAGCGAGTGCGAGGTCGGCGTGCTGCCGGCCTCGCCGATGCCAACGCCGAGCCGGTATAGCAGAAGCTGCCAATACACGCCGGCAGTGCCACAGAGAGCGGTCATCACCGACCATGCCATGATTGTGGCAGAGATGAGCTTCACACGGTTGAAATGGTCGGCGATGCGGGCAACGGGAATGCCGAGCGTGGCATAGAAGATGGAGAAGGCGAAGCCGCCGAGCAGGCCGACCTGAAAGTCCGACAGGTTCATCTCCATTTTAATCGGCTGGCCGATGACGGCGATGATGATTCGATCGACAAAACTAGAGGCGTAGATGAGCGTGAGCACGAGTAAAAACCAGGCCCGGTAGAGCGCCGATTTGCGAGGTTTCTCAACGAGAATACCCGCCGCGGTGGTGTCTGTCCCCAACGTTTTCTTCATAAAACCATTCTCCCGCGTGGCGTCCCGCCGCGCATGCTCCGCCTTATGATACAGCATCATATTTCAACGTGTTTGTGCCGAGAGCAGCGCCATGCCTGCGATCCAGCCCTGGATGGCTTCGTAGAAATGCAGCTTCGTGTCGTAAGGCCCGGCAGTCGAGAGGGCTGCGAGTGCCGCGAGCCAGCATAGCACCTCCGGCCCGCCACGCCCGGCGACGGGGGCAAGTGCCGCGGTAGATTGGGCATCGAAGGTGCTGACCGGGTGGTGCTGCACGGTGTCGAGGAAGGCGCGGTCCCATACCTCGGATACGGGCAGGACACTGGCTTTGCCTGCTTGCGCAAGGGTGCCGATCTCGATGATGCGCGTCTCGCGCTGGGCCCGCTCTTCCGGCGTGGGGGAGAATCTGTTGATAATGCGGGCACGGATTTCCGGAGCAGCGGTGGCAAGCTGTGGCGTCGGCGGGTCGTGGCTCAGCCCGCCCGATGCGGCGAAGAGCACGCGCTTGCCGGTTGCGAGCGCGAAGCGGCCGGCCGCTTCGCCCAGTAAACGCACACGCTGGAAGGTGGGCAGTGGCGGTGCCGCGCAGTTGATGAAAATGGGAATGAGTGGCGTAGAGGGCAGGTCGTCCAGCATGTTTTCCCAGAGCTGGATGAAGCCGTGGTCGACACGCATCTTATAAGACACGGCGGCATCTATGCCGCTATCGAGCAGTGCCTTGGCCAGCGCGGCGGCGATGTCTTCCGGAACATTGAGTGGGCCGGGCTTTGTGCCCCAGTCGCCAATGGATTCCGCTGCCGTGCCCACGCAGAACGCCGGCATCAGCTCGTAGAAGAAGCCGTTGAAATGATCGGGTGAAAATTGAATGATCAGATCCGGCTTGGAGTCGCGCACGATGCCGGCCAGCGCTTGAAACGCACCATCGATCATGCCGCGTGTGTCCGGCGGGATGGTGATATGCTTCATCAACGGCGTATGGGAGGCGCAAATGGCAGTCAGCGGCACGTTTCGGTTCCCTATCTGAAATGCGGATTGGTGATCTTGGATTGCGTCCTCGCTATTCCCGCCCGGGGACATGGGCAACATGTATGCGTCGGTTGTGCGCTAGATGCACATTTTTCAGGTTGTTTGATAAGATTCTCGCCAACATCGAATGCCAGATATAATACGTGGCATATATTGAGCCGGCTGAGAGCGAATGTCTCAGGCGCTGACAAACTGATCCAGAGGAAACAAAGGCATGATTTCAGAATCCTTGCAGGCTCGAGTGGATGATTTCATGGCCCGGCCTCCAGGGTTGTTGATCGGCGGCGAATGGGTGGCGGCGCAGGGTAGTGACGCGGCAGAGGTGATCAACCCCGCTACGGGGCGGATCGTATCCCGGATTTCACTGGGCGGCGAGGCGGATATCGATCGCGCCGTGTGTGCCGCGCGGTTGGCGTTTGACGATGGCCGATGGACGAAAATGCGCCCCGCTGTCCGCGCGAAGCTGCTTCACAAGCTCGCGGATCTGATGGAGCAGGCAGCCGATGATCTGGCGCTGATCGAGACGCTCGATAACGGCATGCCGTTTGGCTTCGCACGGAATCTCAATGTGCAAGGCGCAATCGAGGGTTTGCGCTACCAGGCAGGCTGGGTGACAAAGTTGAACGGCGAGACCCGGAATGTTTCTCTCCCGGGTGAGTGGCATACTTACACCCTACGCGAACCGCTGGGTGTGGCCGGGCTGATCGTGCCGTGGAATGTGCCATTGGCTATCACGCTGGGCAAGATCGGCCCGGCGCTCGCCGCGGGTTGCACGGTTGTGTTGAAGCCGGCGGAACAGACCTCGCTTTCCGCGTTGAAACTGGGGCAACTCGTTCAGGAGGCGGGGTTTCCGCCCGGCGTCATCAACATCGTGACCGGGCTGGGAACCTCAGCCGGAGCGGCGCTGGTCGCGCACCCGGGTATCGACAAGATTTCCTTCACGGGATCAACTGATGTGGGCAAAAAAATTCTTGCGAGCGCGGCGCAGACAATGAAGCGGGTTTCGCTGGAACTGGGTGGCAAATCTCCGGTCATCATCTTTCCGGATGCGGATTTGGACCTCGCGGTCGAGGCCGCGGCCATGGGCATTTTCAGCAATACCGGCCAGGTATGTGCGGCGGGATCGCGGCTGTTTGTTCATCGCGCGGTGTTCGACAGGGTTGTCGCCGGCGTTGAGATGCGGGCAAGGGCTCTGCGCGTCGGGCCGGGGATCGAGCCGGAGACGCAGATCGGCCCTGTGGTTTCAGAAATCCAGCAGAGCCGGGTGCTGGACTATGTGCGCAAAGGCGTGGAACAGGGCGCGGAAATCCTGACCGGCGGCAGAAAGATCGACCGGGCGGGCTATTTCGTGGAGCCGACTATTTTTGTGCAGACTCGGCCAGAGATGAGTATCATGCGCGAAGAAATTTTTGGCCCCGTGCTGTGCGCCATGCCCTTCGACGACGAAACCCTCGACGAGATCGCGTTGAAGGCGAATGACACGATGTACGGGCTTTCAGCCAGCGTGTGGACGCGCGATCTGCAGACCGCGCATAAAATGGTAAGGCGAATAAAGTCTGGCACGGTAAGGGTGAATGCGGCCGCCTCCATGGATCCAGCGATGCCGTTTGGGGGTTACAAGCAATCTGGCATCGGCCGTGAGCAGGGGAGGGAAGGCGTCGAAGCCTTTACGGAAATCAAATCCGTCGCAGTGAATCTCGGACGATGAATTCGTTGGGCGCCAACGTCATGACGCGTTGAAGCTTGACGCCATCGCGGCGGTAATCCTTGTAGCGGAAGGCGATGCCGGCCTCATCCATAGCGATCAGTCGCCGGTTCGAGATGGCAACGCGGTGGGTGTAGCGCGACAGATAGGCGAGCACCGCTTCGGCCCCTGAGAATGCGGAACGTGTCAACGACATTGAGACACCCGGGTTGGTTAATTAGACTTGAACTTTAAGCTTGGCGATGGGCGGGTTAATCCAGGCGGCGGTTGGCTTGCTGGGTGGTTTTGGTGATTTGTTGACGAAGCGCTCGGGGTTTTTGCTGAAAGCGTGGTTGAGGGTTATCTGCCGTGCGGCATAGACCTGATCGGCTTGGCCGTAATGGATCTGGTTTGGTGTCATGAGACCGATACCGGCATGGTGGTAGTCGTTATTATACCAGTCGAAGAAGCCGCGGCAGAAGGTTTGGGCATCTTCGATGCAACCGAAGCGTTTTGGAAATTGCGGCTGGTATTTCAGGGTTTTGAAATGGGCTTCGGAGAACGGGTTGTCGTTGGAGGTATGCGGCCGGCTGTGTGATTTGGTGACACCGAGGTCGGCCAGCAGCAGGGCGGTGGCTTTGGCTTTCATCGGGCTGCCACGGTCGGCATGCAGCGTGAGTTGGTCGGCTGGCACGTTGTGTTTTGCGACAGCCTCATTGAAAAGCGGCTTGAACAGCGAAGCGGTTTCGGCGTCCGCGACACACCAGCCAACGACGCGGCGACTGAAGATATCGAGGATGACGTAGAGATAGAAATAGGTCCATTTGGCGGGCCCCATCAGCTTGGTAATATCCCAGGACCAGACCTGGTTCGGGCTGATCGCAAGGAGTTCTGGCTTTTGGTAGACGGGATGGCGCAGTTGGCCGCGGCGCTCGCGGACCTCAGCATGCTGGCCGAGGATGCGATACATGGTGCGGATCGAGCAGTGGTAAATGCCATGGTCGAGCAGGCTGGCATAGATTTCCGCTGGTGCCTGATCGGCGAAGCGGGGTTCGTGCAGCAGGCCGAGAACGGTCTGCTGCTGGGGGGTGGTCAGCGCCCGCTGTGGCCGGGGGCGTGGACGCGGCGGCAGCGGCGGATGCCTCTGGCATGCGCGCCGGCGCTGTACGCTGGCGCGCGAAAGTCCCAGTGCCGCACATGCGGCTTTGGGAATCCCGCTGGCGGGCGCGAGAGCCGCGAGGGCGTTGGTCATGTCTCGTCGTCGCTGGGGTCCAGAGGGATTCCCAGCAGTGTCGCAATTTTTTTTTGAACTTCGATAATGGCCTCAGCCCGGGCGAGACGGCGCGACAGGCGCAAATTGTCGCGCTGGAGGGCTGCCAGCTCGGCGGCCAGCGGATTCGCCGGTTCGGTTTTGCGGCCACGTTTCTGCGGTGCCAGCGCGCCGAATGCACCGGCATCACGTTGCCGGCGCCAGTCAAGCAGCTGTTCGTCAACCGCTATGGCGATCCGCTGAGCGCCTCGGGGGTCCGCTTCAAGCTAGCCCGGATTATGCAGGACTGCTGGCGAGCATAGCGTAAACCGTTGATTTGATGTAAGA
>NZ_BSOS01000044.1 GCF_030160635.1 Acidocella aquatica
ATACATGTTGATGTCCAGCCGGGGGCCGGGGTTGGCTTTTTTGGCGATGCCGTCGAGCCCGGCGGCGAGAATGCCGGCCTGCAGGAAGTAGGGGTTGGCCGCGCCGTCGGCCAGGCGCATCTCGAAGCGGCCAGCCTCGGGGATACGGATCATATGGGTGCGGTTGTTGCCTGAATACGTCACTGTGTTTGGCGCCCAGGTGGCGCCGGAGGTGGTGCGCGGGGCGTTGATGCGCTTGTAGGAATTCACCGTCGGGTTGAGCAGAGCCGCGAGTGCGTCGGCATGTTCGATGATGCCGCCTATGAAGTTATAGCCAAGTGCTGAGACGCCGAGTTCACCGGCATCGTCCTCGAACAGATTTTTCGCGCCATCCCACAGCGAGACATGAGAATGGCAGCCAGAACCGGTGAGGCCAAGGAATGGTTTTGGCATGAAGGTGGCGCGCAGGCCGTGTTTTTCCGCGATGGTCTTGGCCATGAATTTGAAGAACACATGCCGGTCGGCGGTGATCAGCGCGTGATCGTAGGTCCAGTTCATCTCGAACTGGCCGTTGGCGTCTTCATGATCGTTCTGATACGCCTCCCAGCCCAGGGCCAGCATGGCGTCGCAGATTTCCGTGATGACATCGTAACGGCGCATCAGCGCGCTCGCGTCATAGCAGGGTTTTGTCGCGGTGTCGGCGGTGTCGGCAATCGCGGTGCCGTCAGCGTTGGTCAGGAAGAATTCACACTCAACGCCAGACTTCATGGCAAAACCAGCGTCTTTTGCCTGGCCGACGACACGCTGCAGCACATTGCGCGGGCCTTGTTCAACCGGCTTGCCGGACATCCAGATATCCGAGGCGAGCCAGCCGACTTCGGGTTTCCAGGGCAGTTGGATCAGCGAGCTGGGGTCGGGCATCGCGAACATGTCAGGGTCGGCCGGGGAGAGATCGAGCCAGGTGGCAAAGCCCGCGAACCCGGCGCCGTTTTTCTGCATGCCGGCGATGGCCGCCGCGGGCGCCAGTTTGGCGCGCTGGCTGCCGAATAAATCCGTATAGGAGATCAGGAAATATTTGATGCCTTTTTGCGCGGCAACGGCGGCGAGGTCTATTGTCATTGTTTTTTAAAACCCTGTTGTTTTTCCGGGAAACCAATTAGTACCTGCAAGCGGTATCTGCGCCATGGCGGCAGCTTCCATGGTCAGGGCCACCATGTCCTCGGGCTCCAGATTATGCAGATGGCTCTTGCCGCAGGCGCGCGCGATGGCCTGCGCCTCCAGCGTGAGGACCGAGAGATAGTTGGCGAGGCGGCGGCCGGCTTTGATCGGGTCCAGCCGGGCGGCGAGTTTTGCATCCTGCGTGGTGATGCCCGCAGGGTCCCTGCCCTCGTGCCAATCATCATAAGCGCCAGCCGTGGTGCCGAGTTTTTGATATTCCTCCTCGAACTCCGGGGAGTTGTCGCCCAACGCTATGAGGGCGGCGGTGCCGATCGCCACCGCATCCGCGCCCAGGGCCAGGGCCTTGGCGACATCAGCGCCGGTGCGGATGCCACCGGAGACGATGAGTTGCACCTTGCGGTGGAGCCCAAGATCCTGCAACGCCTGCACGGCCGGGCGGATGGCGGAGAGAATCGGCAGGCCGACATGTTCAATGAACACCTCCTGCGTCGCCGCCGTGCCGCCCTGCATGCCGTCGAGCACCACGACATCAGCACCGGCCTTGATCGCCAATGCGGTGTCATAATATGGCCTGCTGGCGCCGACTTTTACATAGATCGGCTTTTCCCAGTTGGTCAGCTCGCGCAGTTCAAGGATCTTGATTTCCAGATCGTCCGGGCCGGTCCAATCCGGATGGCGGCAGGCGGAACGCTGGTCGATGCCTTCCGGCAGGTTGCGCATGGCGGCCACGCGCGGTGAAATCTTCTGCCCCAGCAGCATGCCGCCGCCGCCAGGTTTGGCGCCCTGGCCTACAACAACCTCAATCGCATCGGCGCGGCGCAGGTCGGTCAGGTTCATGCCGTAACGCGACGGCAGATATTGATAGACCAGGGTTTGCGAATGGCCGCGCTCCTCCGGAGTCATCCCGCCATCGCCCGTGGTGGTGGAAGTGCCAACCGCCGTGGCGCCGCGGCCCAGGGCCTCCTTGGCGTTGCCCGAGAGCGCGCCGAACGACATGCCTGCAATTGTTACAGGAATTTTCAGGTGAATCGGCTTTTTAGCAAAGCGGGTGCCCAGCGTTACATCGGTGCCGCAACGCTCGCGGTAGCCTTCCAGCGGATAACGCGAGATCGACGCGCCCAAAAACAGCAGGTCATCAAAATGCGGCAGCTTGCGCTTGGTGCCGCCGCCGCGAATGTCATAAATCCCGGTGGCCGCGGCGCGGTGGATTTCGGCGACGGTATGCGGGTCGAAGGTCGCGGAAAAACGCGGCAGCGTCTGCGGAATTTTCGGGCCAGAGGATTCGTTCATGGTCAGTAAGCCCCTGCATTGTCAACATGGAAATGATACAGCGTGCGCGCCGAGCCGTAGCGCTTGAAGTTCTCAACGCTGGCATCGGCGCCGGCTTTTTTAAGCAGGCCGGCAAGGATGATCCTGTCATCAGCGGTCATCGGTTTCTCCTCGCAATCAGCCCCCAGGCTGGCCACCGTGCCTTGCACGAACAGCCGCGCCTCGTAGAGCGAATCACCAAGAGCCTCGCCAGCATCACCAAGAATCACCAGGTTGCCGGATTGCGCCATGAACGCGCTCATGTGGCCGACCGAGCCTTTCACCACAATGTCGATGCCCTTCATCGAAATGCCGCAGCGGGCGGAGGCATTGCCCTCGATGATGAGCAGGCCGCCATGCGCGGTGGCGCCGGCGGCCTGGCTGGCGTCGCCCAGCACATGCACGGTGCCCGACATCATGTTTTCCGCAACACCGGTGCCGACATTTCCGGTAATGGTGATGTTGCCGCCGTCGTTCATGCCGGCAAAATAATAACCGGCGTGGCCGTCCACGGTGATGCTGACCGGCGCGGTGATGCCCACGGCCAGCGCATGCTCGCCGCGCGGGTTGAGGATGGTCCAGGCGGTCTGGTTGGTCTGCGGTGTCAGCGCCTGCAGAGTGCCGTTCAACTGCCGCAGATCGGAGGTGGCGAGATCAAAGACGACCGAACCGGGCGCGGGAATATTCAAGGCCGTGCTCATGCCGCGCGCTCCCAAAAATAAACTTTCGCAGGCTCTGGCTCAAAGAGATGAGCCTTGGCGATGCCCGGCAGATCAACCAGCGCGCGGTATTCCGAACCGAAGGCGACGTAGTCATCCGTCTCGGCCATCACCGCCGGCTTGCACGCCACCGGATCGCGCAGCACGCCAAAGCCGGATTCGGTGCCGACGACAAAGGTATAAAAACCATCAAGATCATCCAGCGCGCAGGTCAACGCCTCGTTGAGTTTCGCACCATTGTGCAATTTCCAGGAAAGATACCCGGCGGCAACTTCAGTGTCGTTCTGCGTCTCGAAGCTCATGTGCTCACGAATGAGCGTGCGCCGCACGTCGTTATGGTTGGAGAGCGAACCGTTATGCACCAGACATTGGTCCGGCCCGGTGGAAAACGGATGCGCCCCTTGAGTCGTCACCGCCGATTCGGTTGCCATGCGGGTGTGGCCGATGGCATGGCTTCCCGACATTTTGGCCAGACCAAAGCGGTTGGAAACATCAGCGGGCAGGCCAACACCTTTAAAAAGCTCCATGCGCGAACCGGAGGCAACAAGAGCAACCTGCGGATGCACCGCCAGAGCCGCGCGAACCTCATGCTCACTCGTCGCCGGAAAGGTGAACACCGCATGATCGTCATGCAGCGAAACCGCAACACCAAGCTTCGCCGCCAGCCCCGCAAAATCAAACGATGCTGGCGCGCGCAAGGTAAATTTGATATGCCCCGGAACACCGCTGCCATAAACCGCAAAGCCCGCGGAATCCGGGCCACGATCG
>NZ_BSOS01000045.1 GCF_030160635.1 Acidocella aquatica
GGTAGTTCGACCTTATATTGGCACATTCGATGCCGTTGGGCCGTCCACCCCAACACAACTGTAATGCTAGGCGGCGAGGGGGGCTGACTGAGCACCCCGGATCAACCTCCCGGGCAGCGCTGTGGTATCCGCATCATTGCGCCGGATGATCTGCCCGCTGACCATCGTGGCGACGTAGCCGCGTGTGGCCTGGGCGATGCGCTTGCCCCCGGCGGGGAGGTCGCGCACCACTTTGGGGCCCTCCAGTCTGAGCCGGTCGTAATCGATCACATTGATATCCGCCTTATAGCCCACGGCCAGGACCCCCCGGTCATAGAGCCGCATCGCCGCGGCTGGCCGTGCGGAGAGCATTGCGATCGCCTCTCCCAGCCCCAACCGCTCCCGCTCCCGGTCCCGCGTCCAGTACGTCAGCAAAAACGTCGGGTAGGCGCCATCGCAGATCATGCCGTAATGCGCTCCGGCATCGGCAAGCCCGAGAATGCTGTTTGGATCGCGCAGCATTGCCGGCATGAAGTCGAGCGACCGGTCCTCATAGTTGGTGTATTGCAGGAACAGCATCGTCCGGCCGTCATCTTCAAGCAACAGGTCATAAACGAAGGATAATGGATCGAGGCCGCGGGCCTTGGCGATGGCGGAAACGCTTTTATCCGCCGTAGGTTCATAATCCGGCGCGTCGCCTGCAAACACATACATGCGGTCAAAATTACGGCCGATGGTATGGAACGGCTGGCCGATATCCACCAGCTCCTCTCCCAGCAGCTGCGCCTTGAACGCGGGATCCCGCAGCCGGGCCAATTTATCCGCCATCGGCAGATGCGCGATCGCCCTGAATCCGGGGCTGAGGCAGAACGGATGGATCGTCAGATCGAAATTCACGAAAAGTCCGAACCGCCGGGGGTAGACCTGCGCCTTGATTTCGGCGCCCGCCGCATTCATTTGCGCCACCTGGTCGAGCATGTTCCGCCAGTCCGTCTGGCCAAGGGAGAAACTGCCGCTGGCACAGCCGGTCTTAACCACCCGCTGGAACATTTCCAAATCTTCCGCGGCCTTGTCGGCTGCCGGATTGGCGATGGCAGAGGCCTGCCAGACCCCGCCGCCGGCGTCTTTCAATGCCGAAGCAATGACATGCAGCTCCTGCTCCGCGACGCCGAATGTGGGCACAAATTCGCCGTCCCTGGTTCGATGGGTGAAGAGCTGGGAGGTGCTGACGCCGATCGCCCCGGCCAGGACGGCTTCGCGGGTCAGCGCCGACATCTTCGCGAGGTCTTCGGCGGTTGCCGGCTCCCTGTCGGCGCCGCGCTTGCCCATCGCGTAGACCCGCAGCGGCATGTGCGGGAGCATCGAAGCGACATCGATGTCGTGAGGGCGCCTTGCGACGGCGTCGAGATATTCCGGGTAGCTCTCCCATTCCCATTTGATGCCCTCGGTCATCACCGCTTCGGGAATGTCTTCAACGCCTTCGGTTACCGCCAGCAGCAGTTCTCTGTCCTGGCTGCGGCAGGGCGCGAAACCGACGCCGCAATTGCCCATGACCGCCGTGGTTACGCCGTTCGACGATGACGGCGTGAGCCGTTCCGACCAGATGGCCTGGCCGTCGTAATGGGTGTGAATATCCACGAAACCGGGGGTCACGATCATGCCGCTGGCGTCGATCTCCTCCGCGCCCCGCTCAGGGACGTCGCCGATCTTGATGATGCGGCCATTGGAAATGCCGATATCAGCCCGCTGGGAGTCGGTGGAAAGCCCGTCGAACACCGCGCCGTTTCGAATGACAATGTCCATCAATGATCTCCTAAAAAGCCGTTGTTTGCAGAGTTATTTCCCGGTTATCGCCAGGAATATCCGCCGTCCACGACCAGCGTGGCGCCATTAACATACGAGGATGCCGGGCTGCTTAAATACAAGATCGCTTCTGCAATTTCTTCCGGGCGGCCCAGGCGTTTGCTGGCGTTTGCCGCCTGCAGGCGGGCGCGGGCATCCTCGGTCAAGCCGTTTTGTATCATCGGCGTCTCGATGGCGCCGGGGCAAACCGTATTGACCCGGATCGTCGGTCCGAACTCGAAGGCCATGCATTTACTGAGCATGAACAGACCGGCCTTGGATGACGCATACGCCGCAACGCCGTGCGCCGGCTGCAATCCAGCGATCGAACCGATATTGACGATGGTTGCGCTTGCGGCCTGGCGCAGGGCCGGCAAAGCCTGCCGGCATATTAAAAACGGGCCGAGCAGATTGATGTTCATCACGCGGTGCCAGTCATGAACGCGTAGATCCTCGATCGCGCCGCCCATGAAGATGCCGGCCGCGTTGACGATACCGTCGATGCCCTGAAGTGCGGTGGCCGCCTCCGGGATCATGCGCTCGACCTGATCGGGATTGCTAACGTCACAGCCAAATATGGGCATTTTCAATTCGTCGCCAACGGCGGTTACGGCTTGCAGGTTATTATCCACCAGAGCGACGCGGGCAGCTCGGGCCGTAAAGAGCTGAGCTGTTGCCTTGCCAATGCCGCTGCCGGCGCCGGTGATCAGGATGCGCCGTCCGGCCAGCGGGGAGGGCGATGATGACACGGTCATTGTGCTTCAAGGACCTGCGGTTTGAGGCTCGAGCAGCTCGAGCTCGTGGCCCTCCGGGTCGTTTACAAAGGCAATACGAAAGAGCGGAAGTTCGATCACCGGCTGGATCAGGACCGCGCCCAGGGATAGGGCATGCTCAATCATCGCATCAAGCTCCGGTACATAGAAACCCAGAGGCCCGTAACCGGTGCCCACGACAATATCGCGCCCGTCCTTATGATAAAATAGAATCAGCCGGGCATTCGCCTCACCCGCATCCGGCCATTTCAGGATGACCTCGGTAAATGCGTCATCCTCGATAACCCGGTGCAGAACCATCGCGAAAACCTGCATGTAGAATGCCTGCATCGCAGCGAGATCGCGCACGACCAGTTTGACAAAGCCGATCTTCATTCGCGGCTCACCAGGCTCGGAGACCGGCAATTGCTGCATTTCGTCTTCACCTTTCAGGAATAAGGCTTCGGGCATGAGAGGGCTTTGTGATCCGGCGACGCTGGGCGCAATTCGCCATGCCCCGGAGCAGGACGAATGCCGCCCGTCTGTCAGTCCCAGCGAATGGGCAGCGAGTCGATTGCAATAATGTTGCCGGCATGGAACTTGATCGGCTTTGCCGTGTCGAGGCGAAACTCCGGCAGGCGCGCCAGCATCTGTTCATAGATGATCTGCAGTTCGATGCGCGCGAGATGCGAGCCAAGGCAGCGATGCGGGCCGGCGCCAAACGCAATATGCACCTTATTCTCGCGGTTCAGGTCGAATACTTCCGGATCCGGGAACTCGCGGGTATCAAGATCGGCGGCCGGCAGGAAGATCATCAATCGTTCATCTTCCTTCATGGTCCAACCAGCGAACTCCGCGTCCTTGGCAAGCCGGCGGGACGGCACGGTGAATGTATAGCGCCGCAGCAACTCCTCGGCGGCTTCCGGGATCAGCTTCGGGTTGGCGCGCAATTTGTTTTGAAGTTCCGGATTGCTTGCCAGATGGCGCACGCCAAATCCCATGCCGTTGATAACGGTATCCAGCCCCGCAATGAATAACAGGACACCGAAATCTTCCATGGTCTCAAACGTCATCGGCTTGCCGTCGATCTCGGAACGCCAGAGCAGGCTGAGCAGGTCGTCTTTCGGGTTGATGCGGCGGTCGTTGATCTCGGCCTTCATCGAGTCCGCCACCTTGCGCATGCGGCCCAGAATATCCAGCGGGCTCACCACCGGCGCCATGAATTCATGCACCAAACCACGAAATTCAGCAGATCGTTCGAGGGGTAAGCCCATCATTTTCAAGAACACCTGCACGGGCAGCGGCTCTGCAATATCCGGCATGAAGTCGCAATGGCCTTGCGCGATCACCTTGTCGATCAACTCATTGGCCAGTGCGCGCACTTCGTCCTTGCGCGCCATCATCGCCTTCGGCGAGAAGGCGCTTTGCAACGGCAACCGGTATTTCGTGTGTTCCGGCGGATCCATGTTGATCGGCGTCGGCAGCGGAATATGTCCCTGATCGGGCGGCAGCTGTGCCAGCATCGCCGCCGCGTAAGCAGCCGGCGCCGAGCTGGAAAAGGTCTCGGTATCCCTTGAGACCAGGTAGTTTTCCTGATGCCCGATGACCACCCAATGCCCGCCGTTGCGCGGCGTCCAAAAAACCGGGGGCGCGGTGTTCAACAAATCCCTGACGCGCGCATGAGGGTCTTCGAGCAGGGCGGGATCGAGGTACATGTCGAAATCAAAAACCGCTTCCGGCGGAACGTGAGACGGCGTTGGAACCTTGGCACTCAATGTTTCAATGACCGGCGTATCCACGCGCTTTCCTCCTTAGGTTTTTACTTCGACCACAAGCTCAATCGGCGGCGTTCAGGGGCTGCCGGCCGCAGCGCGCCGCCGGTGCCGCGATGCCAAGACACGCTGGTCAAGGAGATAGCAGGACCCGGCCGCGGCGGCAATTTGCGCAAATTGAGGGTGCGCGCGCAACCGGTCAGAGGGCCAGCACAGCGCCTACATGCCGCCGTGCCGGAGCAGTTTGCCCGGTGTGGCGCCCGTGCATTCACCATCCATGAACGTGACCACGCCATTGACGATGATATAATTATAGCCTTTCGCTTTTTGAACCAGGCGCCACTCGCCCGCAGGGTAATCCCAAAGCCTTTCCTGCGGCATAGCGCCGAGGGTCTCCAAATCATAGATGATGATGTCGGCCGCCATGCCCTCGGCGATATAACCACGGCCCTTGAGCCCCGCGGCGCGCGCCGGATAGGCGGACAGGCGCCAATGCGCTTCTTCGAGCGATAGCAGGTCATGATCGCGTGACCATAAACCGAGCAGGTCTGTCGGGAAACGGCCTGTCGTAACAAACTTCGTATGCGCGCCGCCATCGCTGATACCTGGCAGCCCTGTGGGCGCTTTGATGATCTCCTGCATATTTTCCGGCGGCGTCATGATCATTTCAGTCTCAAAGCCACTCTTCAACTCGCCCCAGACCGAGATGTCGAGGAACACGTCAATTGGGTGTTTGTTTTCCCGCCGGGCGATCTCGCCGATGGTAAAGCCCTCATATTTCTCCTGTAGTTGCAGGCCATTCGGGATGTCGAGCGGCAGCCAGGCGACCTTGATCGCTTCAAGCACATAGCCTGATGCGAAAAGACCACCCCGCAGCTCATGCATGTCTTTCATCGCCCGCCGCCGCTCAGGATCCGAAAGTTTAACGAGCTTTTCGGGAACCGTGCCGATAAGCGCCTCTTTCCAACACGGCACGCCATCGGCAAGGTTGTACTCTTCCAGGGTGAACTGCGAAGCGAAATTTACCGTCTGCGCCTGCGCATATACCCGCACGCCTTCGACCTCGTTGAGCTCCTTCAACCGGCCAAGGGCCGTTTTAGGCGATATCTTGACGCCGCCATGTTGATTAAGTGCGCCTTCAGCCATGAGCGCGTTCCAGATCGCCGGCCGGCCACTTTCCCGCGCCATCAGAGCGGCGTTTTCAAGCTCGCCCGTCATCTGCGAAATACCGCGGCCGGTACTCCCCATGGCGCGCGCAAAAGCCGTTAGGTCTCGCTTGCTGATAAGATCGGTGACCATCGGCGTGCCGTCATAGTCGAGCTGGACATTGCCCTCGTCGCCCATGATCTGGACGCTGATGCCGCAGCCGCCCACTTCCATCCCTTCGACCACGAGGTCGCACATCGCCTGCAGCTCTGCCTCCGTCGCCTGGCGTTTTTTTGCCTCGTCGATACCGATGACGTAGCCATAAATGGGCGCCAGCGGCACGAAAGACATCACGTTCACGCCTTTCGGCGTATGCTCGACGCTCTCCAAATATTCCCTGAACGTCACCCAATCCCAGGGCATGCCCTGGCGCATGGTCTCCAATGGCACCGCTTCATTGCGGACCAGAGAGAGCATCGCCCGCTCACGATCCTCGGGTTTGCAGGGCGCAAAACCAAAGCCGCAATTGCCGATCACCACACTGGTGACGCCGTGCCAGCCGGACATCGTGCACCAGGGATCCCAGAAAATCTGGCTGTCATAATGCGTGTGCAGATCGACGACGCCGGGTGCCACGATTTTGCCCGCAGCGTCGATGACCGTCTCCGCGAGATCCGCGGCGATGTTTCCGCCTATCTCAACGATGATACCGTCTTTGACTGCGACATCGGCGCGATAGCGGGGCGTTTGCAGGCCATCGATGATGGTGCCGTTTTTGATGACAAGGTCGTATCTGGCCATGAAGCCTGCTCCGATAATTTTCTTGAGGACGTTGCGATGGACGCCATTTATGGTGCCGGTTCATACCCTCAAACAAGCTCAGCATTGGCCCTCCAGAACTGCAAATTCGCTCATAACGACGCAAGGATTGGAATGTCGGACCAACCCGGCGTCTCTCACGGCAAAGGCTTATCTGCAGTTAAATATTGGCTGCCAGATCGCCGCCTGGGGTTTGGCCCTGTTTGGGCGCGCCATGGGTGCCAAGGTCGTCGTATTTCCAGCCATTGGGGTAAACGCTTCGCACCATCTCATCGAGGTTACTGGCCGTGCCATCCGGCACAGGATCCTTGCGCGCCATCCGCCGCAGAAGAATTTCCATCGCGCGTTTGGCCAGCTTTGGCGGTTGGCGAAGCCCGCAAGCGCGCGCGACACGCGGATCCAGATCGGCGATCAACAGAGTGCGGAACACGCTTCGCAAAGGCGACGGAACTCGGGCCGCGAACCAATCCAGCAACGCATTCGCCAGACGCTCGTTTTCCGGTTGGTACAGCAGTTCGGTATCGAGAAAGTGCGAAAAAAAAGCGCGCATTTCCGGTACCGAAGGGGGCAGGGGCAGGGGTGAGCCGAAGGCCCGCGCCTGATGACTGTAATACATCCTGACGGCCTCCTCCTCCTTGTCGGTGACTTTCCGCCAGCCAAACCGATGGGCGAGATCAAGAGAACCAATTGCCTCCTCTGCCCCGACGGCGACAAAATCATCGGGATGAATGTCGTAGCGGCTATGCATCGCATTGACGCGCCGTGCCGCGTCACGGCCTTCGGGCTCCTTAAACCCATGCAGCATGGTGGCGGAGGCAAGTAACGTGGTGTCCACGATCCGCTTGGTGATACGCTTATCCAGCAGCTCGCCCGTGTTACTAAGAATCGTCGCGACGCGGGGCGCCGAGTAGGTAAACAGGAAGCCGTGCACGAACTTCATGAACATTGCCGACTGAAAATCACCGTAAAACAGCTGCGTGATCTGGCGATACTCGGTCTCCAGATCCAGACTTTCGATTTTTCGCAGGCGGATATAAGGGTTTGACGTACCTAACCACAGCCTCTGTGCTTGTTTCATGGCCACACCTGAAGTTTATTTTTCTTGGATAAAACGTTCGAGCAGATCGCCGGCGACGATCAGCAGGTTTGGCCCCGGGCCCCCGACGCCGCTGCGCGAAAACTGCTGACATGCCCAGCCGATTTCGCGCAGGATGACTGTCGCCCAGGCTCTCGCGAGGCTTTCCGCCAAGGCCAATCGGAATGGTGGCAAGCGCACCGCCAAGGTCTCAATCAGTTTCTCGCCGATATGGTGAATGACCGGCGGCGCGTCTTCCGCGCTCGCGAGGCCTGAGAGCAGTACTGAAGGCGTTCGATCGCGGGCAATGAAGGCCGCAATTTCGCGAAGCCAGACATCAATCTCGACGCGCGTTGGATCGGGGCCAGGCAAACGTTCCGCGACTTCACAAAGGGCCAGCATATAGCTGTCCGCGACTTCCGCAAGGATTACATCCTTGTCCTTGAAGTTCGCGTAAAGGGTGGAGCGTGATGCTCCGGCCGCCTCGGCGATCTCCTCCATCGTTGCGTTCCGATAGCCACGCAGGAAAAACACCTCACGTGCCGCCTCCACAATCCGTGAGCGCGTCAAAGCCCGCTGCGCCTCACGCAATGTTCCCGAATTTTTTAACGCGCCAGGATGTCTCATTTGCGCATTATACACCGTCGGACACAGTGTGCAATAAAAATACGTCGTGTATAGTAAATTTATCACTGCCCTATTTTTCAATGAAACTCGCCCTGGAACAGGTATAATTGCCATGATAGAACTTCCTTAGTGGCTCTTATAGCGTTATTTGTTGATATGGCCCCAATCCGATGGATCCGAGGATCAAAGCCTGCGG
>NZ_BSOS01000046.1 GCF_030160635.1 Acidocella aquatica
TCATTAGGTTGGTAGTTCGACCTTATATTGGCACATTCGATGCCGTTGGGCCGTCCACCCCAACACTTATGTGCCGATTCGGGGGTCCCGCGATTCAAATAAAACCAATCACGCTAATCGCGGATCACGAGACTTAGGCAATCTTCTGAAGCGTCGGCTCCGGTACCCCTTTGATCTATCTCGCCGCCGCGAGTCATCCGTTCACGATGAATCTCAACAAGCCCTAAAGTGTCTGACCTTGTTGTTTGGTAAGGATTTTAGCCTGGTCTTGCTCCGGCTGCCGCGAAGCCTTTGCCGCCACGCTCTCCCAATACTCTTCTACCGTCTGGCCTTTGACCTGGCGCCGGGCCATGGCCGCAATCCGCTCGGCAAGAGCCGTGCTGGATCGAGCTATATGAGCGACGGCTTCGCCATAGCGCCGCAGCTGCTCCGACAGACCGGACAAACGACTTTCCATGGCGCGAGTCAGACGGCGGTTCGCAAACCGCTCCGGCAGACTGGTCGGCGTCTCCTGGGCCATGGCCCGCGCCTCCATCAGCTGATGCGATTTTTGCACGGTCTGAACCGTCCCCCGTCGTAAATTGGCGGCTCGGTCAATCAAATTGAGGGATGATTCCTTCTCCGGCTGGCGCGCCAGATTGCGCTTCATATTGTCCAGAACATCACCGTGCAAAACCTTACGCCGGTCGCCCAGCGGGCGCCTCCCGGTAATTTCAGACCGTTCAGCACCCTCCGACGTGACGATGAAACTCTGCTCGCGATGGCGGCTGCCCGATGTATACGCCCCAAACGCAGAAACCAGCCGCGACCCACTCGGCATGGCGTGAATATGCTCGGTCACGGTGGAACCCTGCGCCGTGTGCGTGGTCAGGGCGTCACCATAGGCGAGCCTGACCTGGCCGTTGCTTTCATCTTTGAGCGTCGTCCATGCGACAAACCCCTCCTTCCCGGACGGATTGCGCAGCATGAGCCCGTCATCGCGGATCGCGGTGATTTCCAGCACCGTGCCGTTACGCCCGATATTGCCGACGGTATTGGTGCCCGTGAATTTGGCGTTGGTTCGCTCAAACAGCCGCACTCGGTCGCCCTCCGCCAGGGGCAGACTGTAGGCCCGTACCCCCTCCCCGTCCGTGGCCTGCACAGTGATCCTGTCCGCGCCGATCTCACCCATCGCCCGCCGCCGTTCACGGATCGCCACGCTGATGTCATGCGCCTCGGCATTGGTCGGCGCGCTCACGCTGATGGTAAAATCAGGCCGGTCGCGGTTCGTATCATTTTGCTGTTGCCAAAGCTCGGCGATATGCGAGATGGCCTCCCGGTAGCCACCGGGGGCGATGTGCAGGGTGTCATTGGCCGCCTTGCGATCCAGCGCCTCGGCTGTCTGGCCGTTGCGGAACATCAGCGTGGTTTCGCGCTCCTCCGCCCCCTTCTGACGCACGGAACTGCCCAACTCCGGCACGTTCTCCGGCCCGAGGGCGCGGCGCAACAAATCGATCACCGGCCCGGCCTCAACCGCCTGCATCTGTTTCGGGTCGCCGATCATCACCAGCTGAAACCCGTGTTTCTTCTGGGCGGCCAGAATATCATTGAGCTGGCGCGTGCCCAGCAAGCCAACCTCGTCCACTATGACAACTGAATCTCGGGTCAACGGTATCGTCCTGGCCTCGATCCCCTTGAGAAACGAAGCCACGGCGCGGATGTTCTGCTTATTGATCCCCGCCTCGGCCAGATCATCCGATTGCCGCCAGGCCAGCGCCATGCCGAACACCACCTTGCCCTCCTCCTGCCAGGCCCGGACCAGCGGCTTGAGCAAGGTGCTTTTGCCCGAACCGGCGACGCCGATGGCGAGCCCGATCCTGCCGCCGGTTCCCAACCTGTCGATGATCGCCCGCTGCGCCTGGCCGTGCTCGTTGGTAAAATCCAGCTCGGGGAAAGCTCGCACCGCCGCCTCGATCTTCGCCGGCGCTAGGGCGGCGCTCTTGTCCCGCCCCCCTGCCCGCGCCGTGGCGATGAGGATGGTTTCTTCGCGCTCCTCGAGCGTGGTGGTGATCGAGATTTTCTCTTTGCCCTGTTTGCCGGCGACACTGCCCCAGACCAGCGCCGCAGCCTCGCCCCGCCGGTTGATCCCACGCTCACGGAAGGCACGAGTGAGGATACTGACGTCCTCCGGCGATTCAATGCCCGCGACGATCAGAGCCTTCGCGGCGGTGACGCGGGCATCGGCCCCATCAATCACCGCACGCCGGTCAAAATGCTTTTCGAGCAAAGGCAAGGCCGCGCGATAGGCCGCCTCCAGGCGCTCCTCGCGGCTGAGTTCGAGCTGGATGGCATCCGGCCGCAGCACGCTACGGTGTTCATAGCCGATGCTCTCGGCCATTTTACGCCAGGCGGTGAGGTCGCTGACATCGTCGGATTTTGCCCCGCGCGGGTCCTGCACCCCGGATTTGAGCAGGACGATTTTGCGCTCCGGGCTGAGACTGTCCCAATCTACGCCCTGGCTTTGCGCATAGGCCCGCGCAGCTTCGGTGCCGCCCAAGGTGCGCTTGCTGAATTGCGCCACCACGCTTTCCGGCACGGCGCTGAGCCGCGACATATCGGTGCGGTGGTCGAGCGCCACCTCGACCCCGTGTTTGCGCACATTATTGGCGAGATAGGCGTGATAGAGCGCGCCCCATTCGTGAATCCGCCCTTCGAGCTGGGCGAGGTCCAACCCGCCAATCCGCCCGCTCGGTGTCTCGACGGCATTCATCACGGCGGCATGGGTATGGATCTGCATGTCGCCCGGCAACCGTCCGGCCGTGCCGGTCAGCGTAAAAAGCTCAGTCGTGGCGCGTCCTTCCTCATCGGGGCGGACCACTTCGACGGTCGGGCGCGCGGCATAATGCTCGAACGTCACCCAGCCGATGGAACCCGGCTCGAAGCCCTGCTTACCCCCCTGCCCTAATCTGGCCCGGCCGATCTCCACTTCGATGGCCAGCAACGTGCTGTGCACCGCGTCAGTATGCGCCTGATGCAACATCGCGCGCTCGGCCTGCGTGGGCGCCAAGGCCCAGGCGACGGAGAGCGATTTCGGCGCCGAAAAGGTAAAATCGATATAGCCGATCCGCGCTTTGCTCGCCTCGACCGCCAGTTTGTAGTCCCGGTCAGATAATGCGCTGCCATCGGCCTTACGGCCCGCCAGAATGTTTTCCCGCGCTGTCGGCGTGAGGATCTTCGAGGTTGCCCCCATAGCCGCCGCAAAACGCGCGACCGCCCGGCCCGCCTTGTCTTTGGCCAAGGCTTCACCCTCAACCGTCTGACCGGCAAGCACGCGCTCCAGCTCCGGGCGCGTCGGCCGGCGCGCTGCATCGAGGCCGAACAATTCACCAAGCGAGACCGTGGCGGATTGTTTTTCTTTGCCCGGAATGTCCTCGCCGTCGGCGCGTTGTCCGTTGAGCAGGAAGGCCACCTCTCTCGGTGTAAGCCCACGGTTCGGGTCGATGCCCAAGCGGTTCGCCAGCGCCGGATTCATATCCCGGCGTGGTGTCGCCGTCGCACTGCTGTAATCACGCTCGGTGCTCGCCGCCTGAATGGCGGCATCCAGCCGGTCCGCCAGCACCTCACCGGCGGAGGCCTGCCCAGTGAGCCGAGTCAAGCCGGCCAGCGCCTCTTCCCGCTGGATCATGCCCGCCGCGGCAAAGGCGGCGAGCGCGCGCCAGCGCAATGCGTCGCCCTCAATCGCCCTTCCGTCACGTTCCAGCGCGCTCTCACCCAGCCGCGCCGCTTCAATGTTCACCAACTCGTCCAGCGCAGCACCCGGCCGCAACTGCCCGTCCACCGCGTGACGCACATAGCGGCTGGCCACCGCCTCGGCCGCCGTCGGCGGCGCCACCCCCTGCTCATAGTAATCCGCCATCACCGCCATCTCCGGCGACAACGTCTGCTGCAACAGGTGCTCGGCCATATTCCGCGCCCCTCGCCCGCTCCCTGCGGCGCCGGTGCGGTAGGTCAGCATCTAAAACCCCGCCTCTTTCTGGTGCCGGAAAGCCAGAATCACGACGATGTTCTCCGCCGGCACATAACGGTACAGCGCGACGTACCCAGAATCCCCGAAGGTGATCAGCAGCTCGCGCAGCTCGGGCATCTCTTCCAGGGGTCTGCCAATTTCAGGGGCGGTTTCCAACAATTCAAACTGCCGCTCGATCGCCTCGGCCGCGCGCATCGTCGCCCGCGGGCCTGCCTCCGTCAGAAAGCGGCGGCAACGCTCCAGGCCGCGGGCCGCCCCCGCCGTGACCATGACCTCGGGCATTGTCTATTCGCGGACCGGGGGCAATTCCGTTTCTGCCGCCGTGCCCCAGCCGCGCACCCAGTGGCGCACCTCCTTACCCGTCAGATGCTGACCGGTGGCCTGAAATTCGGCCCAGGACGCCAACGCCTCTTGCTTGAAACTTTCCCTCGCTTCCTCGCGCTCGACATACTGCCGGATCGCTTCGCGCATGATCCAATGCGCCGAGCGCCGCTGCGTGGTTGCGAGGTGCTGCACCCGGTCCTGCAAGGCGGAATCCAGTTTTACGGATGTAGCCATGACTATTAGCCCTTTTTATTGACAGGTATTACCTTTAGATAATATAACCGCCCGGAGGTGGTTTGTCATGCCTTTTCGTTTCCGCCATGTGCCGGCAACGCCGGTGCGGCCGGGCAGCATCTCAGGGTGACGCCGAACCGGCAGAAGCACACCCCGCCTCCGGGCCAGGCGCGAGTGCCGCACTGATGGCGTTCGGCAACGCGTCAAATTTCTGCGCCAAGGTTTCGACCCCTGCCCCCATGCGCACTACCGCTGCGGTCAACTCGTCCAAGCTGGTGATGATAGGCGATGGCCCTGGTTCATCACGGGCCGCATCAACCAGCTCTTGCAGTAAATTACTCTGCTGTTGCAGGGTATCGAGCACCAAGCCAAGTGCCGTGACGATCGCGGTCTGGCCTGCTTCGAGGGCCGCGAGACGGGTCGAACTGGGGATCGGCAAACTATCAGAGGGCATGATCTGCTCCGGCGCTACGGACCGCGAAAGCGGCGCTCATCGCCACCTTAACCAGAGCCCCGCCGGGCCGCAACCAGCATTCGCTAGAGTGCCTTGGTCTGCTACAAAAGCTAAATCTAAAAAAACCCCCCTCACTGCCAGATTAGACGCTACTAAACACGCCTCGAAACACGCCTCCATTTACGCTACTCTTTGAGCTACGGAATACGCTACTAAACCCACGAAATAACTTGACCAAAGGAACCAATCTGGAGCCCGATAGCATCATGGCCGGCAAACGCATTCCTCCTGACGATGAAATCGAAGCCTTCGCGGCGATGTTGCGCCCGCTGGTTAAGCGCGGCGAAACAATCCGCCCGTTCCTCCGGCGCAATCAAGTCCGGTTGCGGGAAATCGTCGATGAGGAATCCTGGGCCAGTTTGGCGCTCGTCCTGACAAAACTCGGCATGACCTACAGCACCGGCCGGGCCTGGACCGCGCACACCATCCGGGTTGAAATGACGCGAGCCATCGCCCCGCGCAAAAGGGAGCGCGATCAGCAAAAAACTGCCCCTCTCGAACCTCACGCGCCTTTGCCCTCCGCGCCCCAACCGGCGCCTCATGTGGCTGCAACGGCACAAACCCCACCCGAGTCCGGGCCGCGATTCAAGCCCGCCACCCTCCTCCCCGTGCCCTTGCCTCATCCACTCGCGGCAAATCCCGCACCGAAATTCAAAGCCTTTTCGTTGAAGCTCAGCGCCCCACCCCAGGAACCAACCCAGGCTGAACTTCAAGAGCGTGAGGAAATTCAAAAACGCTTCTTCCCCTCATCGTGAGCCTTCCTTCTCTGATGAAATCGGCCAAGCCGTGATTTTATGTGCAGGATAAGCGGCTGGTGATACTCCCGCGCGATATGCCACATTCAAAGTTAGGGAGCGAACCGGCTTACGGAAGATGAAAGACGTGATATAAGGCTCGTGGGGCGGTACGCGCTGCCCTGGGGTGTGGAAACCTCTCATTACGCGGTTCGGTGTCGCCGTGAGGCACCGGAACTCCTGGACCAGTTGGTCGGGGAGCCTGTGACGCATGTCCAGGTTTCCCGTGAAACTAAAGGTCACAGGGCCGTCGTAATGCGGTTTTCCAACTCCCCGATCAGGGTCAGGATGTTGTCAGCGGGGGCGCACCGCAGACATTGCACGCATAGGAAGTGAGCATGACTGGCCGCGCCGCGCCAAAATCAACAGTCTGCCGAGCGACGTTTATGGCGTTGGTTAAGGTCTCTCGTGCTTTGGTGGACCAGGGGAAGGGCGGTAGGAAACTCTGGCCTAAACGCAAACCCCGCTCGGACGCCAAGACGCCCGCCGGTCCCGATCCAGGAGCGCCGTCGTTCAACGTCCGCGCGCCTGCCTTCCTCGTCGCAGGCAATCACCTTCGTTGTTGGAAATGCAGTGGCAATACCGCCGTCTATGCGCTCGTTGTTGCGCCCCCGTTTGACCACCGCGATGGCGCACGACAATGGGAGCCTGGCACCAGTCTCGCCGTCCTGGCGTATATTGAGAGTTTGCCGGAGCGGATCGCAGATCACCTCAAGCTGACCGCCCCCCGGTATTTCCGCGACGCAAGCCAATGGCATCGCCGGCCCTACTGGATGAATCATTGCGAATACTGCGGCGCAAAGATCGGTGATGCCGAGACTATCGAATCTGCCATCGCGCCCTTGAATACCGAGCGTTTTCAACCTGCCAACGTCAAATTATCTCACGTACCACAACCGTTCGAGGCATTGGCAACGCTTCACAATTGTTCCGATCAAGTCTCTGTCGAGGCGTAGAGGACAAAAAAATCGGGTGGCCGTGAAATGGGGGAACCATTCGAGGGCCTTCGAGACCATCCAGGCATACCCGAGTGCAGAAATACGAGTACGACCCAAGCTGGGCGTAAATCAGCCTGAGAGGTTATTTCGGGAGCGGACATTCAGCGTCACTCGTTGCCGGCAGCAATGCGCCCATGCCAGCCGTTCCAGCCGCCAACTTTCTTTCTCAATAGCAGCCGTTTAGTCGGGAGCATTGCCTTCCACCGCGTGGTATTTGACAGTTCGAGCATAACGTAGTGTCCTGAACGCACCGAGGGGTGTTCCGTGAAGGAACTGAGACGTCGCTTTGGGGCAACCCGCCGCGATAAACCCTTTGAACCTGATCCGGGTCATACCGGCGGAGGGACGGGGATTTGCAGAATGTCTTTGCACCCGCTCTCTGTTTTTTGGAGGGCGTACAGCGTGACCATTCAACAGAAGCTTCATGACGTGACCACCGGGCCGATTATCGGCTCGCGGAAAATCTATTCCGCTCCATGGACGAGACCCGACATTCTTGTGCCGTTCCGCGAGGTTGCGCTGCACCCCACCGCCAATGAGCCGCCCCTGCGGCTTTACGACACGTCCGGCCCCTATACTGAAGACATGGTCCGTATCGACCTTGATGCCGGGTTGGGCAAACCCCGCGCCGGGTGGATCGCCGCACGCGGGTTCACAAACGCCGCAGGGCGCGCGGTAAAACCCGAAGATAATGGTTTTGCGCCCGCTGACAGGCTGGTGCCGCTCTGTCCAGCGCCGCATGAAATTCATGTCGCGCCAGACGGAAAATTGGTCACGCAATATGAATTTGCCCGCGCCGGGATCATCACCGAGGAGATGATCTACGTCGCGCACCGGGAAAACCTGGGGCGCTGCGCCGCGCATGAGCAGGCAGCGGTCCTGCGCGCCGATGGTGAGGATTTTGGCGCGGCGATTCCGGAGTTTGTCACACCGGAATTCGTTCGATCGGAAATCGCTGCGGGCCGCGCCATCATTCCGGCCAACATCAATCACCCTGAGCTGGAACCTGTCATCATCGGGCGCAATTTCCTGGTGAAAATCAACGCCAATATTGGCAACTCCGCCGTGACGTCCAGTGCGGCGGAGGAGGTGGAAAAACTGGTCTGGGCGATCCGCTGGGGCGCGGACACGGTGATGGACCTTTCCACCGGGCGCAACATCCATAACATCCGCAGCTGGATCCTGCGTAATTCACCCGTGCCGATCGGCACCGTGCCGATCTACCAGGCGCTGGAGAAAGTGGGCGGTGACGCCAGCAAGCTCGATTGGGAAGTGTTCAAGGACACACTGATTGAGCAGGCCGAACAGGGCGTGGATTATTTCACCATCCATGCCGGCGTGCGGTTGGGATACATCCCGCTCACCGCCAAACGCGTTACCGGCATTGTCTCACGCGGCGGCTCGATCATGGCGCAGTGGTGCCTCAGCCATCACCGCGAGAGTTTTCTCTATGAGTATTTTGGCGACATCTGCGACATCATGCGTAAATACGATGTATCGTTTTCGCTGGGCGATGGCTTGCGCCCGGGCTCGAACGCCGATGCCAATGACGCCGCGCAATTCGCCGAGCTGGAGACCTTGGGCGAGCTGACGAAAACCGCCTGGGCCAAAGGCTGCCAGGTGATGATCGAAGGCCCCGGCCATGTGCCGATGCATAAGATTAAAGCCAATATGGATAAGCAACTGGCCACATGCCACGAGGCCCCATTCTACACGCTGGGGCCGCTAACCACTGACATCGCGCCGGGCTACGACCATATCACCTCCGCGATCGGCGCAGCGATGATTGGCTGGTTCGGCACCGCCATGCTCTGTTATGTCACGCCGAAAGAGCATTTGGGCCTGCCCAACCGGGAGGACGTAAAGACCGGCGTTATCACCTACAAGCTCGCGGCCCATGCCGCGGATCTGGCGAAAGGCCATCCCTCCGCCAGATTACGCGACGATGCTATCTCGCGCGCAAGATTTGAATTCCGTTGGGAGGATCAGTTCAACCTTGGCCTTGACCCAGACACGGCGCGTAGCTTCCACGACGAAACCCTGCCCAAGGAGGCGCATAAGACCGCGCATTTCTGCTCCATGTGCGGTCCAAAATTTTGTTCCATGAAAATCAGCCACGACATCCGCGAGGAAGCTGACCGCCTTACGGGGTTGGAAAAGCAGAACGAGGCTTTCGCACTGACGGGTGGCCAGCTTTATGTCCCGCTCCGGGAGCGCGCTGCCGATACGCCGGAAGTAACAGCGCCCTCCCCGGGGTAGCGTTTATCTCAGATCGGCCGCGGGGTCGCTTCTGCGCGGCGGGTGGACGCCAGCTCAATGAAGGCGCGGATATAGTCGATGTCCGCGTCCGCCTCGCGCAGCCCTAAGAAAATCTGCTTGGCAACGCCATCGCGCCCCAGGCGGACGGGGCTGACGTTGAACTTCGCGGCATTTTCCTCCACCAGCCAGCGCGGCAGGGCGGCCACGCCGCGGCCATGCGCCACCATCAGCAGCATGATGTCGGTGGTCTCAATCGGTTTATGCTGCCGGGGGCTGATTCCGGCGGGGGTAAGAAACTGGGTGTAGATGTCCAGCCGGTCGGCCGGGACCGGGTAGGTGATCAGCGTTTCTTCGGCTAGCTGGTGCGGCAACACAAAATCGGCGCCGCACAGCGGATGCTCTCGCCCGACCACCAGAACCTGCTCGTAATCAAACACCGGCGTGAAGCGCAGGCCCGGTTTATGGAGCGGATCGGGCGTGACCAGCATGTCGATCTCGTAGCCGAACAGTGCGCCGATGCCGCCGAACTGGAATTTCTGGCGCACATCCACCTCCACCTTCGGCCAGTTATCCGTAAGCGGTGCTCGACGGCCCTTCTTCCCGGAAGATATGGAATATGATTCCCCGTTTTGAGGCA
>NZ_BSOS01000047.1 GCF_030160635.1 Acidocella aquatica
TTATTCCTGTGAGTTAAACACAATTATGTAGGGGAATGACAAGCCTGTCAAACACCAGAACCGGAAAATCGGAACCCGGATGCTAAATTTCCAGCATTCCCGGCCGGTAGTCCAGGGCCGCCGCACCGTCGTGGGTGATATAGCCGCGCGGGGCGGAGGCGAGGCGGATGTTCTCCTGAATGGTGTCATGGCGGAAATGGGTGTGGCCATGAATCCAGGCCGTGGGGGTAAGGCTGGTGAATTCGCCCAGCAGGTTTGAGGCATAGGCGGGGGCGATGGCGCCTGTGCGTTTGCCCAATACCGTGCCGATGGGCGCGTGGTGCGTGACGATGAGGTTTTTCGCCCCCGGCTCGCTTGCGCGCAGCCGCGTCATTTCAGCGCGCAGCCAGTCGCGCGATTGCCGGTGGCGGATGAGCGCGGCGGCGGGGGAGAACGGACCAGCCGGACTCTGGATCATGACATGGTCGTTCAGCCGCCGCGCCGCCGCCGCCATGCCGCAAGCCGCATCGCCATGCAGGGCGTAGTCGGTCCATAGCGTGCAGCCCAGCACATGCAGGCGCTGGCCGGAGACTTCAAAGCTGGCGGTGGTGTTTTCCAAAAAGCGCACACGGCCTTGCGTGTGCGCGGCGGCGCGGTGCAGGGCGGGGCCGAGTTGGGCGATATCGTGGTTGTAGAACTCGTGGTTGCCCGCGACATAGACCACGGACGCGCCCAGAAATTTTGCCACCTGATCGGCGTAGACAATGCCGCGCAGGCCGTTGTGGATGTCTCCCGCCAGGACAATGAGATCAACCGGGCCAAAGCCGCTCAGCATAGGGCCGCGCGCGGGATGGGCGGTGACGGCACGGTGACGGGCGCGAAACCCGGCCCAGCCGGGCACGGCGAGGCGCCAGCGCTCCATCTCCAGATGCAGATCGCTCATGTAGAGGATGCGGATCATTATTTCAGGCCACGCAGCAGCAGGAAAAAAAATCCGATGGCGAATAGCAGGGCGAGGCCCTGCCATATGTGCAGCGGCGTGAAAGGCAAGGTGCGGCGCGGTTTTGGCGGCGGCTCGGGCGCGGTGATGAGGCCGGTTTGCAGGGTGCGCGCAAGCTCTCCGGCATCGGCGTAGCGCTCGGCCGGTTTGGGCGCCAGGGCGCGGGCGAGGCAAGCGCCGAGAAAGGGCGGCAGGTCCGGGCGCAGGCGGGCGAGCGGCGTGGCCTCCCGCTGGCCAAACGGAAAGGCACCGCCGGTGAACATGCGGTAGATGGTGACGCCCAGGGCATAAACCTCGGTGCGCGCATTGGCGGCGGTGCCGTGCAGGAGTTCGGGCGCCATGTAGCGGATGGTGCCGCCGGGTTTGGGGGCGTCGGCGGTGTCGATTCCCGGCAGATAGGCGAGGCCGAGGTCGAGCAGGCGGATTTCGTTGGTTTGCGCCAGCAGCATGATGTTATCGGGCTTGATATCGCGATGGACGATCTGGATGGCCGCCAGATCCTGCACCGCCTCGCAAAGTTTCATCGCGATACCGAGACCTTCGGGCAGTGAGACAGGCGGGGCGCGGTGCAGCCGGGCCTCCAGCGTTTCGCCCTTGTAGAGCGGCATGACGAGATAAAGGCTGGAGCGGCGCTCGGGTGGAATATCAAGGTATTGGGCCAGCGTGTTGCCGCGCACGGTGGTGCCGATCCAGGCCTCGCGCATGAAGCCGGCGGCGAAGATTTCATCCTGCAGCATGGCGGGCAGCGGGATTTTGAGCGCGACCTCGCGCTGGCCCACTGTGTCATAGGCGGCTTTGAGCATGGTGTAGCGGCCGCGGTAGAGGGTTTTGCCGAGGACGAAGCTGTCCCATACATCGCCCTCGCGCGGCTCGGGGCGCAGCGGCAGGTGGGTTAGCGGCTGCGGCTGGCCGGCGGGCGGGGTGAGGATGATGTCAAGCACCATGAGGGCTTTATCATCGTCAGAACTGGTGATGATGGCGGCGAGCAGGGATTGCGCGAGGGCCGCCGGGTCTGGGGAGGCGGTGGCGAGAGGGGGGCTTAGCCTGGCCTGGAGGAGGCTGTCGGTTTCGTCCCCGGCGCCCGCAACCAGGATGTAGCGGTCGGCCGGCTGGGCCTCCTCCTCGGCGAACTCGGCGATGAATTCGTCCTCGAGCCCGATGGCGCGGCGCGCGAACACGGCACCATCTGGCGGGGCATAGTCGCGCATGAGAGGGGTGAGGCTTTGCCCCCGGTAGCGGAAAAGCCGGCAGGCGCCGATTTGCGCCAGACCGATGTGGCGCTGGTGGAAAAGCACGGCGCTGAGCGAAACCGGCGCGGGGGGACGAATGCTATCCGTGCGGCGCTGGCTGCACAGCCAGCCGTTGATGGCGATGAGCGCGCGGCTGGCGGCGCGCGGGGCGGAGAGTGTGCGCGGCGCGCCGAAATAGCCCTCGGCCAGGCTATGCACGGTTAGCTGGGCCGAGGCAGCGTTGCCAGGCTGTTGCGGCGGCGGATGCGCGCTGGCCAGGGCGGCGAGGATGCCTCGCTCCTCCTGCCCGAAGGCCGCGCCCTCGTAAACGGCGTAAAAATGACAGGACCCGCCGGGCGCGCGGGTGGCGGCAAAACCGGCGGCGATGCGCCAGCCACCGCCGGAAACCACGGCCTCAGTCATGACGGAAGGCGGCACGGAAAGGACGTCTGCCGGGGATGAACATGCCCCGAGCGGACCATGAAAAACCCGCCGGGGCAAGCGGTTTACGGCATCACCCGGGTGCGCGCCGCCCTATCATTCAAACAGGCCCGCATGAATGGCGAGAATCTGGCCCGTGATGGACCGTGCTTCCTCGGAGCCAAGATAGACCGCGGCATAGGCGATCTCGTTCAGCTCGATCAGCCCCAATGTCTGGGCGCTGGTGATGGATTTCGCGTCCGGCACTGTCTCCAGCATTTTTAATATGCGCTCGGTTTTCACCGCAGCGGGGGCAATGGCGTTCACGCGCACGCGCTGGGCCGCGAATTCGCGGGCCGTGCTGCGTGTCAGAGTCAGCACGGCCCCCTTGGCGGCGCTATAGGCATCCCGCCCTCTGGTGCTGCCAAAACCAACCATCGAGGCCATGTTGATAACGCTCCCCCCGCCTGATTTGATGATTTGCGGAATCGCGAACCGGCTGCACAGAAATGTCCCAAAGAGATCAACGCGCATTTTGTTCCAGAATTCATCCAGCGCGCCCGTGGTGAGCGGCCCATCGGCGCCCGATGAGCCGCCGGCGTTGCTGAACAAAATATCAAGCCTGCCGAAATGTTCCACCGTTCGCGCCACCGCGCGTTCAACCTGCTCCGGCTCGGAGACATCCATCCGCATGAATATCGCCTGGCCGCCGGCATCCAAAATCGTCTGCGCCACCGCCTCCCCCTCGGCGGCGCGGCGGCCGGAGACCACAACCCGCGCCCCCTCGGCCGCGAATATTTCCGCCGTGGCCTTGCCGATGCCGCTGGTCGAACCTGCCAGAAATGCAACCTTCCCCGATAGGCGCGCCATGCTTCATCCTCCTGCTCGCCGCTCTAAATGGTCCGCGCGATGGTGACTCGTTGAATTTCCGATGTTCCCAGAAAAATCCGGTGCACGCGAGCGAAGGCGTACATTTTGGAAATCGGATATTCGTTGCTGTAACCCGCGCCGCCGAAGAGTTGCAGGCATTCATCCATCACGCGGCCCTCCATTTCCGAAATCCAGAGCTTGGCCATGGCGCTCTCCACCGGGTCCAGCCTGCCGTGCAGATTGCGCAACAGCAGCTGGTCAAGATAACCGCGGCCCACCGCGATCTCGGTCTTGATGGATGCCAGTTTGAACTGGGTATTCTGAAAATCAAAAATCCGCTGCCCGAACGCCTTGCGGTTTTTCACGAAATCGACGGTCATGTGATACGCGAGCTCGCAGGCCGCCAGCATGCGCGCCGCTGTCACCAGCCGCCCGACGGTGACGGTCGCCAGGGCGTTGGCAAGGCTGCGCTTATCGTCGCCGCCAAGCTGGTTGCGGGCGGGGATTCGCACCTCGTCAAAAAAAATCTCCGAGACGCCGCCAGAGCTTTTGAGCATCAGCTCAGTATGCTTGGAGACCGTGACGCCCTTAGTGTTTTGCAGCGGCACGAAGAAGAGGCGGGTTCCGGCCTCGGTGCGGGCGACCACGATCAGATTGGTCAGGATCGGCCCGTTGGTCATCCACATTTTCGAGCCGTTGAGGATGAAGTCATCACCATCGCGCCGCGCGGTGGTTTGAATGCTGGCAGGGTCGCTGCCGGACTGGCCCTCGGTCAGGCCCAGCTCGGCGATGATCTCGCCTTTGGCGAATCCGGGCAGCCATTCCTGCTTTTGTTCCTCGGTGCCCGCGAACAACACGACATAGGCCGAAGTATCCGTCGCCATGCCGGACTCCAGCGCCGCCCCGGCCGGGGAATAGCCGTGTTCCTCGTTGAAAATCGTCACATGCAGAAAATCACCGCCGCCACCGCCATATTGCGCGGGGATGCCGGCGCACAGCAACCCCGCCTGCCCGGCTTTTCTGAACAGTTCCGCCGGGAAAAAACCGTCCTTCTCCCACTGGCGCACATTCGGCTCCACCTCCTTGCGGAAGAAGCGCCGCGTGCTCGTGCGGAAGGCGTTGTGTTCCTCCGAAAAGATCGGCCGGTCAAAGCCAAGACCCGGCAATGCGTCTAGCCCATCCATGACATCTCCTTCTTCGCGGCGGGTTTCGGGGTGGTCAGATCGAACGGCCAACCATCAGGCGCATGATCTCGGCGGTGCCCGCGAAAATGCGGTGCAGGCGCGCGGCGGTGTAGAGGCGGCTGACCGGGTATTCGTCCATGTAGCCCGCCCCGCCATGGAACTGCACGCATTGGTCAATGATCCGGCCCTCCATTTCGGGCAGCCATATCTTGGCCATGGCGCAGCGGATGGTATCGAGCTTGCCGGTTTTCAGGTAATCGCGGATCAGATCATCAAGGAAGGCGCGGCCAACGGCCAGTTCCGTCTTCATTTCCGCCAGTTTGAAGCGGGTGTTCTGGAAGTCGATAATGGCCTGACCGAAGGAGCGGCGGTTGCGGGTGAAGGTGACTGTTTCGTCGAAGGCGCGCTGTGAGGCGGCGTGGGCGATGGAGGGCCAGGTGATGCGGTCCATGTTGAGGCCGGTCATCACCACTTTCATGCCCGCACCTTCGGTGCCGACCAGATTGGAGACCGGGACGCGAACATCCTGGAAGGCGATTTCGCCGGTGCCGGAGAGGTGGGAGCCCATTTTCTCCAGCTTGCGGCCGCGCACGAAACCGGGGCGGTCGGCCTCGACGATAATCATCGAAATGCCCTTCATGCCCAGCTCCGGCTGGGTCTTGCAGGCGACGATGAAGGCATCCGCGAAGGCCGCATTGCCGATGTAGGTTTTGGCGCCATTGATGATGTATTCATCGCCATCACGCACCGCCGAGGTGCGGATGCTGGCAACATCGCTGCCGCTGTCCGGCTCGGTAATGGCGAAGCCCATACGAACCTCGCCCTTGGCCATGGGAGGCATCCATTTGTGGCGTTGTTCCTCGGAACCGTTGTGGAAGAGGATTTCGCTGACGCCATCGCCGATGACCAGCGGGGCAATGCTGGCGCCGGCGACACTGTAGCCCAGCTCCTCGGCGATGATGACCCGGCAGAGGAAATCGCCGCCCGGCCCGCCATATTCCTCCGGCACGCCAACCGCGAGGAAGCCCATTTCACCCGCCTTGGTGAAAAAGGACTGTGGGACCCGGCCCGCCTTCAGCCATTCATCCACATGGGCGTCGGCTTCGGTTTCCAGGAAATGACGGTACGAGGCACGGAATATCTCATGTTCCTCGCTGAACAGCTCCCGGGTGTAATGATACGGCATGACGTTCTCCCTAACTATCTTGGCGCGCGATTGGTTCGCTACCTGCTATTTAACTACCGTACTAATTTATCCAACACGTCCGGTCAAAAGGCAACTGGCATACGAATAGTGATATTTGCGATTGTAACGCATAGGAGTAGTGAGAAGGCCTCCAACATACCAAGGCTAACCCCATGACCACAGAGACCCGTCTTGTCGCGCTTGAAACCAGCCCGCCCGCCTTCACGCAGGATTCGGCGGAAATGATGGCCTGGGATGTTTTCGGCGTGGCGGGCACCGCGCAGTTGCTCTACGGCGAGCGGGACCAGAATTTCCGCATCCGGCCCGAGGCGGGGGACGGGATCATCCTGAAAATTCTGGGGCCGGATGAGGATGCCGCGGCGGTTGAATTCCAGACCGGGGCGCTTGAGCATATCGCCATGATGGACCCTGCCCTGCCGGTGCCGCGCGTCCACAGAACGCTGAACGGCGAAGCCTATACGCGGGTGAACGATGACGCCGGGGTGGCCCATATCGTGCGGGCGCTGCGGTTTCAGCCTGGGCGGATCATGGCGGGCGTGGAGCCCGGCGCGGCGCTGCTGCGCAACACCGGCGCCACGCTGGCGCGGCTTGACCGTGCACTGGCGAACTATTTTCACCCGGCGGCGGGGCAGCGGATCGTGTGGGATCTGCGCCGGATCGTGGAGCTGCGGCCCTCCGCCGCGCTGATAGAACCGGCGGCGGTGAGGGCGTTGGTCGAGGGCGTGCTCGACCGCTTCATCGCCTTCATGCCCGAAATGGCGCGGCTGCGCCACCAGATGGTGCATAACGACCTGCACCCCGGCAACATGCTGATAAACGAAGCGGCCAGCGCGGTGAACGGGCTGCTCGATTTTGGTGACATGATCCACGCCCCGCTGGTGTTCGACATCGCGGTGACGGCCGCCGAGACCACCGGCACCAACATGTCACCCATTGATTACGCCGCCGAGGTGATCGCCGGATATAACGCGGTGACACCGCTGGAGGATGCCGAATTTCCCGCCCTGTTCGAGGCCATCATCGCCCGGCATGCGCAGAGCGCCACCATCCACGCCTGGCGGCGGCATAACGACCCGGAAGGGGCGGAGAAACTCGGCAGCCTGAGCGCGCTGAGCGCACCGGCCATCGAGGCGTTCCTGAGCGCCGGGCGCGATGCCGTGGTGGCGAAGTTCCGCGCCGTGGCGGCCAGCAGGTTAGATGATGACGCGCACGCGTTGCCCGCGCGGCGGCAGCGCGTGCTGGGCCGGGGGCTGGAACTCTCCTACCGGGAGCCTGTGCATCTGGTGCGCGGCGAGGGCGTGTTTCTCTACGCGCCGGATGGGCGGCGCTATCTCGACGCTTATAACAACGTGCCCTCGGTGGGGCATGGGAACCGGCGCGTGGCGGAGGCCATCGGCCGGCAGATGGCGACGCTCTGCACCAACACCCGCTATCTGCATGCAGCCGTGGTGGAATATGCCGAGCGGCTGACCGCCACCATGCCCGAGGGGCTGGAGAATTGCCTGTTCGTGAACAGCGGCTCGGAAGCCAATGACGCGGCGTGGCGGATCGCGAAAATCGTTACCGGGCGCGGCGGCGCGCTGGTGATGGCCAGCGCGTATCATGGCGTGAGCGATGCGGTGGCCGCTCTCTCGCCCTATTATGGCCCCTTCGCGCAGCCGCAGGCCCCCTTCGTGCAAACGCTGGAGCCGCCCGATACCTATCGCGGGCGCTTCACCGGCGCCGGCGCCGCGGCGCATTACGCCGCGGATGCCGACCGGGCGATCGCGGCACTACAGGCCAGCGGGCATGGCGTTGCGGCCCTGATGATCGACTCCGCTTTCGTCTCGAACGGCATCCTGAATGTGCCGGACGGCTATTTCGCGGCGGTGGCGGCCAAGGTGCGCGCGGCCGGGGGGCTGGTGATCGGCGATGAGGTCCAATCCGGCTTCGGGCGGATGGGGGATGCGTTCTGGGGTTTTGCGCGCCATGGCGTGGTCCCCGACCTGGTGACATTGGGCAAGCCGATGGCCAACGGGTATCCGGCCGGGGCGGTGGTCACGCGGGCCGAGCTGTTGCGGGCATTTACTGATAAGATCGATTTTTTCTCCACCTTTGGCGGCAATCCGGCCGCCGCCGCCGCCGCGCTGGCCACGCTGGATGTGTTGCAGGACGAAAATCTGCAGGAAAACGCGCTCACCACCGGGAGGCTGCTGCGGCAGGGTATCCACACACTGGCGGCCCGGCATGCGGCCATTGGCGATGTGCGCGGCAGCGGGCTGATGATTGGCGTTGAAATCGTGAGCGAGCGCGCGCACCGCACGCCAGCGCCAGAGCTGGCCAGGCAGATCGCCAATAAGATGCGCCACCTGGGGGTGCTGATCGGCACCGAGGGCCCGGATGGCAATGTCCTGAAAATCCGCCCGCCCCTGCCCTTCGGCCAGCGCCACGCCGCGATGTTGCTGGAGGCCCTGGATCAGGCGCTTTAGGTTTGACGCCGAAACTTACAAGCGCCCCCTGTTGCCGCCCCGCGGCGGCGCGATACACTCACCGCCAAACCATATTGAGGAGATACCCGTGTCCGTACCCAGCTTTGACGATGTTCCCAAGGATATCAACCAGATCATCGGCGCCCATATCAAGCTCTACCTGACCGACCCGGAAAAGGCGCATATATGGGACGCACGGCCCGTGGGGCTGGAAGGCCCGGTGACAACGCTGCTGCTCACCACCATCGGCCGCAAGAGCGGCGAGCCAAGGCATGTGCCGCTGCTCTACGTCCCGTATAACGGCAGCTATCTCGTCATGGGCTCCAAGGGCGGCAATAGCGATCATCCCATCTGGTTTCTCAACCTGCAGGAAAATCCGGAGTGCGAAATCCGCGTCAGCACGCTGCGCACCAAGGCGCGGGCGCGCGTGCTCGAAGGCGAAGAACGCGCGGCGGCCTGGGCATTGATCACCGCCAAGCACCACGTCTACGCCAAATATCAGGCGCGCGCGCCGCGCGAAATTCCCGTCGTGGCGCTCGAGCCGGTCTGAGCCGGTTCATATCCATATGTGGCTGGCTCGCACCGGATGTTTCAGGCCAGCCACATGAAACCACCGGCGTTCATGTGAGCGCCGCGCCTTATGCGCCTGAACGGGGCGGCCCGGGGAAAAACGCGTTGGTGCGCGCCTGATAAGCCACAAAGGCCGCGCCGCGGGATTTAAGCATCTGCGCCTCCAGCGGCGGAATGCCCGAGACGTGAACCAGCAGCCAATACATGAGCAACGGCCCGGCCAGCGCGGCCCAGCCCCAGGCGTAGCCGCCGGCGGGCAGCGGGAGCGCGAATAAGGCAAAGGCGATCCAGACCAGCCATTCGAAAAAATAGTTCGGGTGGCGGGACCAGCGCCAGAGGCCCTGGTCGCATATCTTGCCGTGATGCGCGGGGGCGGCTTTGAAACGGCGGAGCTGCGCATCGGCGATCGCCTCACCTGCGATGGCGATGGCGAGCAGAAGCACCGCCGCGATGTCGCCCGGCTGAAGCCCTGGGGCCGGATTACGCGCCGCGATGAGCACCACCAGCGCCAGGAAAAAAGCCGCCAGCGCCTGGATCAGCACAAACCCGAACATATAGGCTTCATAAGCCGCGCCCCACGCGTGGCGGAAATTGACGTAACGCGCGTCCTCCGGCCCATGGGCGACGCGGTGCCACAGATGCGCGCCCAGGCGCAGCGACCACGCCGCCGCCAGCGCCGCGACCGCAACCTGCCGCCCGCCCGGCGCCGTGCCCGAGCCGAGCGCCCCCGCCACCGCGGCGGCGCCGGTGGCAAATGACCATACCACATCGATCCAACCGGCATTGCGCGTATAGCGCTGCAACACCCAGGCACCGCACATGGCGGCCGTTAACCCCAGCGCCATCGCCACGATAAGGCCGGTCATGCGGTGGCGCTTGCGGTGTTGCCCGCGTGGATACGCAAAAACGCCACCGTGTCACGCAGAACCGGCGCCAGCGGGCGCAAGGGCGCGGCAAAGGCGCCGATGAGCAGGCGATGGTCAATGCCAGGGTAGATTTTATCAGCCGCGCGCGCCCCCACTGCGCGGGCGCGCGCGGTTAGGCGCAGCGTGTTGCCAGGGTTGACCGTGGTATCGTCCGCCCCGGCGGCGAGCCACATCGGCGGCGCGGCGGCGGTGACGAAGTTGATCGGCTGGGTTTGCGCAAGCTGGTCCGGCGGACCAAAAATCGCCTTCAGGGTAGGGGTGTCGAGCGGCAGGAAATCATACGGGCCGGCCAGACCAACAAAGCCGCGCACGGTCTGCCGCGGGTCCAGCCCCACCTGCTCCAGCCAAGGCGGGTCGAGCGCCAGCATCGCCGCGTTGTAGGCCCCGGCGGAATGGCCAACGAGCTGGATACTGGCCGGGTCGCCGCCGAAGCGGGCAATATTATCCACCACCCAGCGCAGGGCCATGGCGCCATCCTGCAGAAACACCGGAAAACCCACCTGGGGCCAGATACGGTAATCGGCGATGACCGTGACAAAACCATGCGCCGCCAGAGCGGCACCCACGAAGCGATAGATGGATTTATCGCCATCCTCCCAACTGCCGCCGTAGATAAAAAACACCACGGGCCTTGGGCCGCCATGCGGCGAGGGGCTTGGGGTATAGATATCCAGCCCCTGGCGCGGGGCGCTGCCATAGGCATGGTTATGGCTGACCACGTAGCCAAACGGCCAGATGAGCGCATTCAGCAGCCCGGCGGCCGAGAATAGAGCCGAACGGCGCGTGAGCATACTGCTCACACCCCCGCCAGCGGCTGCAACAACCGGGCAACCCGGCCCTCAAAACGCAGCTTCGCATCGGAGGCGATAAGGCAGATGCAATCACCCCCTGGCGCCGATACCGGCTGATGGTCATGTGCGGCGTCAGCCTCGGACAGATCGCCAGGGCCAAATTCGCCCAAACCATCACAATAGGCTCCGGCCAGCACACAGGTGAGTTCGCGCGCCGTGTGGCCGTGTTTGGGCATCCGTTTGCCCGGCGCGATGCGCAGCAGATAGAGGCTGCCCTCGCCGGCGTTGGGCGGGAGCAGCTGAATACGGCTGATGCCGGGCAACATGGCGCGCCAGCGTCCGGGCGTGAAATCACGCAGAGAAGGTGGGCAGGGCAGACCTTCGGCCAGCATCCAGGGGTGCGGCGCGTTCACCGGCTTAACGGCCGGCAACTCCAGCCGCGCCAGGGCGTGCGCCAGGCTGTCCGCCGCCATCGGGGTAGGCGGCAATGCCTCCAGCAGCGCGCCGCCGATGGCTTCGCAAAGCCGCACCGTCTCACGGCATTGCGGGCATGACGCCAGATGCGTTGCCAGCACAACACGGGCCGCGCGGTTAAGCCGCCCGGCGGCATGGGCCAGCAGGGTTGAGTCATCGGGATGATGGGTGATTCTCATATTTGCGCATCCAGCAGGCGGCGCAGCCGGGCAAGGGCCAGACGCAACCGCGATTTCACCGTGCCAAGAGGAATACCAAGCTCGCGCTCGATTTCGGCATGCGGCTTGTCCTGAAAAAAGCAGAGCCGCACGACCTCGGCCTGGTCGGCGGGAAGGGTGAGCACGGCGCTACGCAGGCGCTCCTGCTGCTCCAGCGCCATCAGCAGCATATCGGCGGCGTCCTGCGCCGGGGCCGCCTCTTCCAGCATGACCTCAAGCCCGGCTGCCATGCCGCCGGGCGTGCGCTCGCGGCGCCGTGCGTCAATGTGGAGGTTGCGGGCGATGGTGAACACCCAGGTGGCGACACTCGCTTTTTCAGGGTCGAAATAGGCGGCCTTGGCCCAGACGCTCAACAGCGCCTCCTGCGCCAGCTCCTCGGCCTGGCCAGCCCCCGCGCCCAGGCGCAACAGATAGGATTTCACGCGCGGGGCAAAATGCTCATAGAGCCGGGCGAAGGCGCTACGGTCCCGCGCCGCGGCCACCGCCTGCACCAGCCTGGCAAATTCGGCGCCGCCGGGCGGGCGCGTCACGCCGCGCCGCCGCAGTGGCGCCCGCGGCGGGGCATAGCCGGCCAAGGCATATTCGGGCTGATAAACAAAACCATTCATGCACTCCAATACGTAGCCGCCGCGCAACTGGATCAGTTTTTAGCGCGGTGATCCAGCAAAGGCGAAATGCCGTATAACAACAGATGAATAAAGAACGCACAAACGCCCAGCCCCCCTCCCCGCCCCTGCGCATCGCGGTCATCGGCACCGGCATCTCCGGCATGTCGGCGGCCTGGCTGCTGAGTGAGCGCCATGATGTCACCGTTTATGAAAAGGCGGGCTGGGTTGGCGGGCATAGCCATACCGTGGAGGCGCCGGGAGGGGTGCCGGTGGATACCGGGTTCATCGTTTACAACAACGCAACCTATCCAAACCTGACCGCGCTTTTTGAACATCTGGAGGTGCCAACGCATCCCACGGAAATGTCATTCGCGGTTTCCGCTGGAAGCGGCCGGATGGAATACGGCGGCAACAGCCTCTCCACGCTCTTCGCCCAGAAGCGCAACCTGCTGCGCCCCCGCTTCTGGCGCATGCTGCGCGACCTGCTGCGTTTCTACCGGCAGGCGCCACGCGATTGCGCGGTGCTGGACCAATCGCTGTTGAGCCTGGGGGATTATCTGGACCAGAATAATTTCTCCCCGGCGTTCCAGGAGGACCATCTGCTGCCGATGGCGGCGGCGATATGGTCCTGCCCCAGCGGCACGGCGCGCGATTATCCGGCGGTGGCCTTCACCCGGTTTTGTGAAAACCACGGCCTGTTGAACCTGGGTGAACGGCCGCAATGGCGCACCGTGAGCGGCGGCTCACGCGAATATGTATCACGGCTGACGGCGCGCTACGCCGCGCGGATCAGCCTGAACCGGGGCGCGCAGCGGGTTCAACGCGAGGCGGGGCGCGTACTCGTTCAGGATAGTGATGGCGCGACCAGGGTTTTTGACCATGTGGTGCTCGCCTGCCATGCCGATGAGGCGCTGGCGCTGCTGGCGGCACCCAGCGCGCGCGAACAGGCGCTGCTGGGGGCATTCCGCTACACCAGCAATCTCGCCGTGTTGCATGACGATGCAAGGCTGATGCCCAAGCGGCGCGCGGTGTGGTCAAGCTGGAATTATCTGGCGCGCAACGGCACGGAGCACAGCCCCCCTTGCGTGACCTATTGGATGAACCGGCTGCAGAACCTGCCCATTGAGCGCGATATTTTCCTGACCCTCAACCCGGCGCAATCGCTCTCGCGCGAGAGCATCATCGCCCGCAACGTCTATGAACATCCGATTTTTGACGCCGCCGCGATTGCCGCTCAACGCGAACTATGGTCCCTGCAAGGGGAGCAGCGGAGCTGGTTCTGCGGCGCGTATTTTGGCGCCGGCTTTCATGAGGATGGATTGCAGGCGGGGCTAGCCGTGGCGGAAGCCTTGGGCGGCACGCGGCGGCCCTGGCAGGTGAAAAATGAATCCGGCCGCATTTGTTTAGGCCCCTCCCCCGCTCCGGCGCGGCAATGGGCGGACGCGGTGTGATGACCTGGCATTCCGCATTATACATTGGCAGTGTGACGCACCAGCGCCTGCGGCCACGGCGGCATAAGTTACGATACAGCATCTATAACATGCTCTTCGACCTGGACGAGCTCAATGGGCTGGCTGCCTCGATGCGGCTGTTCTCGCGCAACCGTTTTAATCTGTTCAGCTTTTATGAGCGCGACCATGGAGACGGTTCGGATTTACGGGCATATGTGGATAATCTGTTGCGCGCGGCAGGGATAACACCCGATGGCGGCGCGGTGCGCCTGCTGTGCAGCCCGCGCGTGCTGGGCTATGCGTTCAACCCGCTCAGCACGTATTTTTGCTACCGGCGCGACGGCACGCTTTGCGCGATCCTCTATGAGGTGAACAACACGTTCGGTCAGCGCCATAGCTACTTTATTCCCGTGGCGGCCAGCGATGCACAGGGCGTGATTCATCAACGCTGCGATAAGGAATTTTACGTATCGCCGTTCATGGATATGACGATGCGCTACAGTTTTCGCGTAACCCCGCCCGCGCATACAGTGGCCCTGGGGATTCAGGCCGCCGATGAGAACGGCACAATGTTGACCGCTGCATTCGCGGGGCAGCGGTGGGAACTCTCCGACCGGGCATTGCTGCGGATATTCTTCGCCTATCCACTGCTGACATTGAAAATCATCGGAGGTATCCATTGGGAAGCTTTGAAACTGCTGCTGAAGGGGGTGCGGCTGCGCCAGCGCCCGGCGTTGCCCGCGCAACCCGTGAGCATCGTGCCGCCGGTTTGACGCGCGGGATTTTTGAATACGCCGCCCATGCGGACCCGCTGACGGCTGCGAGCAATAAAATCGCCCTGGTACTGCTCGGCAACACGCCGTTTTATCCGCTGTATCTGGCATTTTGCCTTGGCCGCCCCGGGTGGCCGTGGCTGCTGTTCTCAGGCGTCTCGCTGCCGTTTTTCGCCGCCGCACTTCCGATTGCGCGGCGGAATGGCTTCAGCGGTCGCGTATGGCTCAGCGCCGTCGCCACGCTCAACTCCACATATGTTACCTGGTTGCTTGGTGAATCCTCAGGGACAGCGCTGTTCCTAATCCCCTGCACCGCGCTCGCGCTCATGAGTTTCCGGCGCCGCGAGTGGCGGGCAATGGTCAGTCTCGCCGCGCTGCCGGGCCTGCTGTTTCTCTCGCTGCATAACCATTTTCCGGCGCCGCCCGCTATCTATTCCGCCAGCGCATATCACGCCCTTCAACATCTCAACGAATTTTCGGTGATCTCGATCAGTGTTGTTCTGGCCTATGTTTTCGGCAAAACCCGCTTGGCGGCATAACCAGCCAGCGCGCCAGCGCCGGTTAGCACGGCACCCCAGCATATATCGGTGAGGCTGAGCGCAAAAGTCCAGTCCCTCAGCGTTGCCCAATTTGTTAAATCATATGTGGCATAAGCAAACACGCCAAATGCCGCGCCCAGGCCCAGCGCCTGCTTCCCGCTTCTGGCCCGCGCGACGGCAAAAATCTGGATACCGAAAGCATAGACAAGATAGAAGGAGAGTGCAGGCAATAGCCGGAAACCAGGAATTAAAATATCTCCCAGCTGCGCGCGATAAACCGCCTGCGAAGCCAGGCTCAGCCAGATGGCATCAAGCATCAGCATTACAACTAACGTCACGATATAGGGGATGATCCGGCGCATGACGTTCATATAAGCGCAATCGGAATTTTTATCAGTCCTTTTTTCCCATCTCGCGCATAATTTTTTCCACTCCATCATGCATCCAAGGTCAAGCGCCCTGCGTATAAATGTGATATAAGCCGCGCGAAGACCGAGGTTTGTATTCGTTATTATGGGAGAAGCATGAATGAGCGAGTCACCAGCCGTCAGCGCCGGCTTTACATCACGGCTCAGCGATAAAAAGCTTGAACTAGGCCTGCAGCTCGGCCGTGTTTTGCGAGCGGGAAGCCTTACCCTGGAACTGCCCGGCGGCGGCGTGCACAGGTTCCACGGAACCGAGCCCGGCCCCGCCGCCAAGCTTGTCATCCATGACTCCCGCACCATCACCAAAACGATGTTCGGGGGCAGCCTGGGATTTTCAGAAGCCTATCTCAAAGGCTGGTGGGATAGCCCCAACATCACCGACATGCTGCTGCTAGGCGCCGCCAACGAAGCCAGTTGGGATGCATTGATCAGCGGCAAACCGCTGATGCGCCTGATCTCACGCCTCATTCACAGCCTGCGTCCCAACAGCCGCAGCGGCTCAAAGCGCAATATCGCCGACCATTACGACCTCGGAAATGACTTCTACCAGCTCTGGCTGGACCCAACGATGACATACTCCGCCGCACTATTCGAAGATGGCTCAGCCAGCCTGGAGGAAGCGCAGCGGGCAAAAATCCGCCGCGTCTGCAAACAGTTGCGGCTGGCACCCGGTCAGCGGCTGCTGGAAATAGGCTGCGGCTGGGGCGGGTTCGCGCAGATCGCGGCCGCGGAATTCGGAGCCGAGGTCGTGGGCATAACCCTCTCGCGTGAACAACTCGCGCATGGGCAGGAGCGTATCGCCAAGGCCGGGCTTGGCGATCGCGTAAACCTGCAACTTCTGGATTATCGCGATGTTCAGGGAAACTTCGATGCTATCGCCTCTGTGGAAATGATCGAGGCTGTGGGCCAGGATTATTGGCCGGTGTATTTCCGTACCCTGCAGGAGCGGCTCAAACCGGGTGGCCTGGCATGCATCCAGGCGATCACCATCGCGGACAGGTATTTCGATGAATACCGCAAGTCCGCTGATTTCATTCAACGTTATGTCTTCCCAGGCGGCATGCTCCTCTCGCCCTCAAAACTTCGCGCCCAAGCCACCAGCGCCGGCCTGCTCTGGCGCGATGCCCATTGGTTCGGCACAGATTACGCTGAAACACTTAAACAATGGCAGGCATCATTCCAGGCCTCCTGGCCAAACATCGCCAAACTATCCACAGCCAAAGGGCACTATGACGCTCGATTTAAGAGATTATGGGAATATTATCTCGCGTATTGCGAGGCGGGTTTCCGCGCCGGATGGACCGATGTGGGGCAGATACTGATGGCCCGCCCATAAAACCGCCAGACCGACTGTTTCACGCACCCAACAGGATTTTTTTAATCCCGCCAACAAAAAATGGCTGTCATTTTTATCGCCGTTCTTGCAAAGCCCGCAGACCACGGCGCCCCCGCTCGCTGGCAAACAATTCCGCCACAGTGAGAGGCAAGCGGCGGCGCCAGTTCGGGCGTTCCAGATTGGTTCCCGGCAGGTTCTGGCAATCGGTTTCGCCAGCCAAATCCTCAGCCTGCACCATCAGCAAGACGGAGGGGGCGCGGGCGAGCCAAGCATGGATGGCCTCCAGCATGTCATCTGATAACACTTCATTATCAAAGCCCTCTATCTCGATACCCTCGTCATCAAGCGCCTGCCACAGCGCCAGCTTCTCAACCTCACGCAACTCTCCCTGGCTCGCACGCGCCGCACCGTCAATCAGGCCAAGCGCGTGGCGCTCGGCAATATCCACACCTTGCCACCAACCGGCCAACGGCGGCAAATCATGCGTGGCGGCACAGGCAAGCGCGGCACCGGGGTAAAGGCGCGGCGAAATAAATTTCTCCGCGGTGCGTTCAAGCATCATCACACGGTAGCTCAATATTTTAGCACGCGCCAACGCCTCGCGCAGCCCGCCGGGAACAGTTCCGAGGTCTTCGCCGACGACGATACAATTCGCCTTGTTGCTTTCAAGCGCGAGATGGCCAATCAACGTATCGAGCGGATATCCTACATACGCGCCATCCACTGCCCGGCCGCCATCTGGCACCCAGAAAAGTCTGGAGAGACCCAAAGCATGATCAATCCGCAACGCCCCCGCATGGCGCATGTTAGCAGAAATTGCGGAGCGGAAAGAGGCGAAATTAGTCCGGCTCCACGCCAGCGGATTTGGCGGTGGCAGATTCCACACCTGCCCCTCCGGCCCCAGCGGGTCAGGTGGCGCACCTATCGACACACCCTGCGCAAAAATGCTGGCATTAGCCCAGGCTTCCGCGCCGTCTGGCGCACAGCCAACCGCAAGGTCCCGATAAAGACCCACCGCAACACCCGCCTCACATGCGGTCCTGGCGGCTGCCCCAAGCTGGCGGTCGCACAAAAATTGCAGGAACATCATGTAACGATGCTCCTTTGCATGCGCCTGTACTAACTCCCGCACCTCCACGGTTGCAGCATCGCGGAGCGGGACCGGCCATACCTGCCACGGTATTCCGGGATAAATACCACTAATAACCTCAAAATCCGCAAACTGCTCGAGTTGCTTCCCCCCCGCCGCGATAAAAGTCTCAAATTCCTGAACAACGCGATGAGCTGCATGATTTTTCGATACTTCCTCAAACCGAATAAACAGAGCCTTCAAAAAACGATTCTTCAATGCCCACACTGCCGAATAATCGATCATGGTTGATTCCGGCATATGCGCAACACCCGAAAAACCCGGAATATCCCGCAATGCATCAAGGGCCAGATGAATGGGGTCAAGATACCGCCGGTCCGATGGATGATACGGGCTCGCACGTTCACGTAAGGCCGGAAACAACATATGGAGCGGCTGGATACCGACCACAGCGGCACCATGTCTCCCGGCCATCGCTGCGAACGCCGCAAGGGCGGAAAAATCCCCGATGCCGGCATCGCCCTCGCGTCGCAGCGCATAGGTTTGTACCGAAATGCCAAAGTGCCGTTGCGATAATTCCCGCGGCACATAGCAATGTCTCGGAACGGCCGTGAGATGGCAAACTACATCCGGCGCTTCATCGAAACAAGCAACGTAATGACCAATTTCCAAACGCGGTAGACATAAGCTAAAGATTCGTATTTCGCGTCCAAGCTCATCTGTCCGGTTTTGTACCTGATACCAACGCGGGGCCAGCGTGGCAATCACGCCTCCAGCGGCACATCGCAGAATCAATTCACTCCGCGGCCAGGCATCGCAAGCTTCGCGTGTCAAAGGCAGAACCGCCTCTTCCCCGGCGTAGACCATATGCGAGTGCGGCAGCATCCGCGCCGGCGCGTCTTCCACCAACCGCGCCAAGCTATCCCGCGCCTGCGCCTGCGTCGCGACGTCAAAACCCATCGCATGCAACAGCGCAATTTGCGTCTCCTCCCTCACCGCATAGCGATTCCCCGCAATATCCCACCAATCCGGAGCGATGCCCGCAGCACTCGCAAGGCGCGAAAGAAGATGCGCATCCGCCGCTCGCATTGTGCGAGGCCGCACCGCCGTTTCGGCAAACAGCGCCACCGAACGCGCGGCAATATTCTGGCAGCCCTCATCTGCAGTGCTGCTCGTATCAAGAACCATTCGCCAAATAAAGTTCCGGCGTGGTTCCGGCAAGTTCAACGTCTCTGGCCTTTCTCCGCGATTGAACGCGATAGCCACACGGCCGGCCTCTGCATCCGCCCCCAAAATCGCAACCAACGTGGAATCAAAAGGATTGTTCCATTCATCCATATTGTCTAATGCCGCCCGCGCCGTACGCCATTCAACATCCGGAAACCCTGTTTCAGGGCCAACCATGCCTGTCAGAAATTTATAATCATGCAACACTGGATATTCACGGCGCAGAGCAATCAAGTCACGCGTGAACGCGATCAGATCATGATCGGCCTGGGTCCAATCCAGCCATGTGGTTTTGTTATCCTGCGCGTAGGCATTATTATTGCCCCGTTGAGTGATGCCAAGTTCCGCCCCCATTGCGATCATAGGCGTGCCACGCGACAGCAACAAAGTCGCCAAAAGATTGCGCTGGTCGCGTGCCCGCAATGCAACACAGGAAACATCATCGCACGGGCCTTCATAACCATGATTCCAGGAGAAATTTTCATTCCCACCATCCCGGTTACTTTCACCATTAGCCTCATTGCGTTTGTGAACATAACTCACCAGATCAGCCAGAGTAAAACCGTCATGAGCCGTAATAAAATTCACTGACCTCGAAAAATTACATCCTGAAGCGAAGATATCGGCGGAGCCGGCTAGCCTCGTAGCTAGCGCGCCGCGCATATTCGCATCACCTCGCCAGTAGCGGCGAACATCATCACGGAAACGATCGTTCCACTCAAAAAATAATGCTGGAAACCGGCCAATCTGATAGCCGCCTGGCCCAATATCCCATGGTTCGGCGATCAATTTTGCCCCACGTAAAAGCGGATCTTGCGCAATTGCTGCAAACAGCGGAGCCGCCGCATCGAATCCCGCATCACCCCGGCCCATTGATGTTGCTAAATCGAATCTAAATCCATCAACTCCTCCAAGCTCAATCCATGTGCGCAAACTGTCCATTGCCAAACGCAGTACCGCCGAACGGTTCAGCGCCACGCAATTTCCGCACCCCATATCGTTAATATATCGTTCTAAGTCATCTGGATTAAGGCGGTAATAACTTGAATTATCCAATCCACGCAGAGATAGGGTGGGTCCCCACTCGTCACTCTCTCCTGAATGATTCAACACAACATCAATAATCACCTCTAAGCCTGCCGCGTGCAAGGCATCAACCGCGCGCCGTATCTCTGGCCATCCACCGCGCGCAAGACGCGGATCAGGTGCCATCAGGGCCACCGGATTATAGCCCCAGTAATTGCTGAGGCCGAAGGCTGGCAGATGACGCTCATCAACCCAAGCGGCAGCCGGCATGATCTCAACCGTACTAACACCAAGGCCGCGCAAATGCGCAATCGCGGCCGGTTCCGCCAGAGCTGCAAATGTACCTCTGATTTCTTCGTGAATCTCAGGGTGAAGTTTTGTGAAGCCACGCACATGCAGTTCGTAGATCACAGTGTCCGCCCAGGAAATTCGTTTTGGCATCCACGGCTTCATTAACTCACTGCGACTTGTGATAACGGCCTTTGGCACGGCCTCGGCGCTATCTGCGGCCGCATGAGCGCCAAACGCATATAGCCGTGCATCCAGCGTAAACTGGCGGTCCAACGCCAGCGCATAAGGATCCACCAGCAGCTTCGCGGGATTGAAGCGGTGGCCGAGATGCGGAACATCAGGGCCATATGCACGCAGGCCATAGCGTGCTCCTACCGCAACACCTGCAATATACGCATGAAAAATATCACCGGTGCGGGCGATGAGTGTAATAACATGGGTCTGTATTTGTCCTTGGGCATCGAACAGGCAAAACTCAATGGCCGTCGCATGGGCGGAATACACCGCGACATTCACGCCCCGCATATCCGGGGTCACTCCCAGTGGCTCGGGCGAACCAGGACCTACCTCCAGCTTCATACCGGCAACCGCAGCGCCTCGTGATAGAGCGCCGCATAGCGCCTCGCCGGTTGATGCCAGGAGACATCACTGCGCATTCCATTCTTCTGCAACTCAGTCCAAGTATTTTTGTCCTGATATAATCCTACCGCACGGCGAATACCAGCTTCAATCATCACTGCATTTACAGGTGAAAATTGAATACCCGTCGCCACCCCGGTTGCCAGGGCCGCTTCATTGGCATCAATAATCGTATCAATCAGGCCACCAACGCGCGAAACTAACGGTACGGCACCATAATGAAGTGCACACAGCTGGGTCAGGCCACACGGCTCGAACCGCGAGGGCACAAGCAAAATATCAGCACCTGCCTGAATCAGATGCGCAAGGGCTTCGTCGTATTTAAATATGCAGGCCACGTTCTCCGGATCGGCCAAGGCTGCGGCGGCGTATTGTTCTTCTAGCGATTTTTCACCCGAACCGAGCAAGGCAAGTTGCCCGGCAGCAGTGAGCGCCGGCAGCACATCGGCCAGCAGGTCCAGCCCCTTTTGCCAAGAAAGACGGCTGACCACGCCGAACAAAGGCCGCATGGGGTCAAGCGTAAGGCCAAGGCGTTTCTGCAACGCAGTTTTGTTGCGCGCACGTTTAGTAAGATTTCTCACATCGTAATTGGCCGCCAGATTTACATCCGTTGCTGGATTCCAGACGTCCGTATCAATTCCATTCAAAATTCCAGACACAATGGCGCGGCGCTGTCTCAACAATCCATCCAGCCCCATACCACCCTCCGGCTGCAGAATTTCAAGAGCATAGGCCGGAGAAACCGTGGTAATCCGGTCTGCGAATTGCAGAGCGGCTTTCAAATAACCGATCGTGCCGTAGTATTCGACACCATCCAGTGCAAAAGCTTCGTCCGGCAAGCCAATCTCTGGTAATAACGCCGGATCAAACTGTCCCTGAAAGGCAAGATTATGAACCGTTACTATGGTCACGGGTTTCGCACCGCCCTCATAATGCAAAAATGCCGGCACCAGCCCTGCCTGCCAGTCATGCACATGCACAATCTCAGGTTTGAATGAAGGTAGAATGCCTTTACCAATGTCAGCGCCAGCGCGGGAGAGCGCCGCAAAACGTATGGCGTTATCAGCCCAGTCCTTGCCATCCGGCCCTGTATAGGGATTACCAGGCCGTTCATAAAGATGCGGTGCATCAAGCACGAAGAGATCAAGTCCACTTGCCGTGGCACTCAAAATCTGCGCGCTCCCGCCAAAGAATACCGGATATATATGCGCGGTTTCTATATTTTGTAAGGCCGCTTTGACCGCCGGATATCCCGGAACCAGAGTGCGCATTTGGATGCCCATCGGTGCCAAACAACCAGGCAGGGCGCCCGCGACATCCGCAAGTCCACCGGTCTTAATTAGCGGATAGATTTCCGAAGTGACGGAGAGCACACGCATGTTAGCTAATGTCCAATCTATCGATCATTGGTTGTGTAATCAGGCAGATTCCTTTCTCAGTGCGGCGAAATCGCACGGCATCCAGCACAGGATCTTCCCCAACCACCAGATTTTCCGGGATTACAACGCCACGATCAATAATGACGTTGCTCAGCCGCGCACCACGATGAATCTCGGCATAGGGTAAAATGACCGCATTTTTCACATCCGCAAAGGAGTGCACATGCACACCGGTATGCAACAGCGTATGCGTAATCGACGCTCCAGAGACAATACATCCGCCCGATACCAAAGACGAAATAGCCACACCGCGCCGCGCACCTTCGTCATGCACAAATTTGGCCGGCGGCGTGATTTCGCCATAGGTCCAGATCGGCCAGTCGCGGTCATACAGATCGAGTTGTGGCACAATATCTGTGAGATCGATATTAGCCGCCCAATAGGCATCCAACGTGCCAACATCGCGCCAGTAAACATTATGCTCCGCTGTCGAACGTACGCAGGATTGCGCGAAACGATGCGCCACAGCCTTACCATTTTCCACCAGATATGGAATAATATCCTTGCCAAAGTCCCGCGACGAATGAGTATCCGCCGCATCGCGCTTGAGTTGTTCGATCAAAAATTTTGTTTCAAAAACATAAATTCCCATGCTTGCGAGCGCGACATCCGGTTTTCCTAGAATTGACGGTGGATTCTGTGGTTTTTCAAGAAATGCAACAATTCGGTTTTTATCGTCAACATGCATAACACCGAAACCGCTCGCGTCTGCCAGCGGCACTTCCAAACAACCCACGGTGACATCAGCATTCTCATTGACATGCTGTTGCAGCATCGGCTCATAATCCATTTTATAGATATGGTCACCCGCGAGCAGAATAATGTGCTGTGGCGCATAACTCTCGATGATATCAATGTTCTGATACACGGCATCAGCCGTACCAAGATACCACATCTCTTCGGAAACACGTTGACTGGCGGGGAGAATATCAAAACTCTCATTGCGCTCCTGCCGGAAGAAATTCCAGCCGCGCTGCAGATGCCGGATAAGGCTGTGGGCCTTGTACTGTGTGGCAACCGCGATGCGGCGGATACCGGAGTTCATTGCATTGGAGAGGGCAAAGTCGATAATGCGTGACTTGCCGCCAAAATAAACCGCGGGCTTTGCCCGGATGTCGGTAAGTTCCATCAACCGGGAACCACGGCCGCCCGCAAGCACGTAGGCCATGGTTGAACGGGCAAGTGGAGCGTGCTGAGTATGTCTGGTATTCATGGACTTCCTCCGTCACCTTTTATGTTAGTTTTTTATCCGTATACTCAAAATACACTGCTGATAGCGGTGGAATTGTAATAAGTGCGGAGGCCGGAAAACCATGGCTTGCATCCATGGCCGCGGATATGCCACCCAGATTACCCATGCCAGACCCTCCATAAACAGTGGCGTCGGTGTTCAGTATCTCCCGCCAAAATCCGATGTGCGGAAGCCCGATTCGGTAGGCTTGGCGGGGTACCGGTGTAAGGTTGCACACGACAGCAACCGGCCGATGTCCCTCATCCCCAATCCGTAGCCAGGCAATAACAGATTGTTCCGCATCGTCTACAACGATCCACTGGAAACCTTCAGCTTCGCAATCACGTGCATGAAGCGCCGGCAGGGCACGGTGTAATTGGTTCAGATCGCGGATCAACATCCGCAACCCATGATGCAGCGCTTGTTCAAGCAAATGCCACGGTAATCCGGCGTCAAAATTCCACTCGGTGGTCTGCCCAAACTCCTGCCCCATAAACAGAAGTTTTTTACCGGGGTGCGCCCACATAAAGCCATAATAGGCGCGGGCATTCGCAAAACGCTGCCATTCATCTCCCGGCATTTTCGCAACAATCGAACATTTTCCATGAACAACTTCGTCATGTGAAATCGGCAGCACGAAGTTTTCAGTAAAGGCATACAATAAGCCGAATGTCAGCTTGTTATGGTGCCATTTGCGATGTATCGGCTCCAGCGCGAAATAGTCGAGCGTGTCATGCATCCAGCCCATGTTCCATTTAAAACCAAATCCCAACCCGTTCTCATGCACCGGCTTTGATACGCCAGGCCAGGCTGTCGATTCCTCTGCAATGCTGAAAGTTCCCTGATGTTGCGCATAAACGGCCGTGTTGAACTGCCGGATAAAGGCCACCGCATCGCGGTTGTCATTGGTACCATCGGAGTTAGGCAGCCACTCGCCCTGTTTGCGCGAATAATCAAGATACAGCATCGAGGCAACGGCGTCGACGCGCAAAGCATCGATATGAAAACGATCAAGCCAATAGAGCGCATTCGCGTACAAAACATTAGCCACCTCCCGGCGGCCAAAATCATAAATTGCCGTGTTCCAGTCAGGATGAAACCCACGGCGCGGGTCCGCGTGCTCGTATAGGGCCGTACCGTCAAATTGAGCGAGGCCGTGAATATCCGTCGGAAAATGCGCCGGCACCCAGTCCAGAATCACACCAATTCCCAGCGCATGCGCGCGGTCAACGAAGCGCGCGAAGCCATCGGGATCCCCAAAGCGCCTGCTCGGAGCGAACAGGCCAATCGGCTGATAGCCCCAGGAAGCATCAAGTGGATGCTCACACACCGGCAACAACTCCACATGCGTGAACCCCATATCGGCAACATAAGGCAACAGCCTGTCCGCGAGTTCATCATATGAAAGAAAATCGCCATCATCGCGCCGTTGCCAGGAACCGAGATGAACTTCATAAACGCTCATCGGCGCCCGATGCGGCTCAACCTGCCCGCGCTGGCGCAAAAGCGCCCCATCCGTCCAGATGAAATCATCCGTGCGGGCAACAACCGAAGCCGTCGAAGGGCGCCGCTCCGCGCTGAAGCCGAAGGGGTCGGCCTTTAGCGGCAAAACAGCTCCCTCCGCGCCGAGAATTTCAAACTTGTAGACTGTGCCAACGCCAATTCCGGGCACAAATATCTCCCACAGGCCCGAGTCGATACGCTTGCGCATCTGATGCCTGCGTCCGTCCCAATGGTTGAAGTCACCCACCAGCGAAACGCGGCGCGCATTGGGCGCCCATACGGCAAAATGCACGCCGGACACACAATCCAGCGTCATCAACTGCGCCCCAAGCCGTTCATAAAGGCGGCGGTGGGTTCCCTCGATCAGCAGATGATCATCCGTCGCCCCCAACACCGGGGGAAAGCGGTATGGGTCATCAAACTCCCAGCTGCCACCATCATTTTCCGCATGAAGGCGGTACAAAATCGGCGCGTCATAGGCAGGGATCAACACCTCGAAAAACCCGGCGCCGCGCGCGGTGAGTTCCTGCCTTGAACCATCCTCCAACAGTGCGGCCAGGCGTGCCGCATCCGGCACAAACGCACGTATCACAACCCCTTCAGCCACCTCATGCGGCCCCAGCAGACCAAACGGATCGGCATGGCAGGCCGCCAGCAGCGCTTCGATCTCGGTCTGCTCTGCCCGCCAGCCTGCCATAGCCATGCTCCCTACTCTTTTTTCTGCGCCTGTGTTTTCCATATTTCGTCGGCATACTCAGCAATCGTACGATCCGACGAGAACCAGCCCATGCCCGCGGTGTTCAGGATGCTCGCCTTCCACCACGCCGCGCGATCCAACCATTTCGCTGCCACCTCGCGTTGGCAGGCGTAATATGCGTCGAAATCCTCGCAAACCAGAAAATGATCGTGATGGGTGAGAATATCGACCAGCCCCGCATACCGTCCAGGGTCATCGGGGGAGAATACGCCAGAGCCGATCGCATCCAGCACTTCGCGCAATGCCGGCGAGCGCGCGATCGTCTCACGCATATCAATCCCGCGTCCGCGCCGCTGCGCCACCTGCTCCGCCGTCATGCCAAATATGAAAATATTTTCGTCGCCGACATGCTGCTTGATCTCTACATTCGCGCCATCAAGCGTGCCAATGGTGAGCGCGCCATTCAACGCCAGTTTCATATTTCCGGTGCCCGACGCCTCCATGCCGGCGGTCGAGATCTGTTCCGAAAGATCAGAGGCGGGAATAATCGATTCCGCGAGGCTTACATTGTAGTTAGGCAGATACGCCACCTTCAGCATCCCGCGCACCGTCGGGTCGTTGTTGATGACATTGGCAACATCGTTCGCGAGTTTAATAATCAGCTTGGCATGATGATAGCTCGCCGCCGCCTTGCCCGCGAAGATTTTCACGCGGGGCACCCAGTCCAGATACGGCTGCGCGCGGATCGCATCGTAGAGCGCCACCGTTTCCAGAATGTTCAGCAACTGGCGCTTATATTCATGCACCCGCTTTATCTGCACATCAAACAGCACATCGGGGTCCACTTTAACATGGCAGCGATCTAAAATGATTTTCGCAAGCGCCACCTTGTTCTGGCGCTTTACCGCGGCAAATTCCCCCACAAAAGCAGCATCGCTCGCATAGGGCGCAATTTTCCGCAACGCCATCGGATCATCATATATGCCCTCCCCCGCTGTATCAGCCAGCAGCCGGGTCAGTCCGGGGTTTGCCTCAAACAGCCAGCGGCGGAAGGTGATGCCATTTGTTTTGTTAACAATACGGTCAGGATACAGCGTGCCGAGATCACGGAACACTGTTTGTTTCAGCAATTTGCTATGCAGCGCTGAAACGCCATTCACCTTGTGCGAGCCGATGAAAGCCAGATGCCCCATCCGCACGCGCCGCCCCGCATGTTCATCAATCATCGAAACCGCGGCAATCAACCGCGCATCCGTGTGGCCAGATTTGCGCACACTATCAAGATGCAAGGCGTTGATCAGATAAATGATCTGCATCTGGCGTGGCAACATACGCTCCAGCAACGGCACCGGCCAGCTCTCCAACGCTTCGGGCAACAAGGTGTGATTGGTGTAGGAGATCGTGCCCTGCGTGATTTTCCAGGCTTCTTCCCAGGCAATGCCATGCACATCCACCAGCAGGCGCATCAGCTCGGCGACCGAAATCGCCGGGTGTGTATCATTGAGTTGAATGGCAACATGCTCAGCCAGGCTGCGCACTTCCTGATATTGCTTGAGATGGCGGCGCAAGGCGTCCTGCAAGGAGGCGGAGGCGAAGAAATACTCCTGGCGCAGCCGCAACTCCTGCCCCGCCGGGGTTTCATCGCTCGGATACAGCACCTTGGAGATCGCCTCGGCGCGCATTTTATCCGCCACCGCGCCAACATAATCGCCCGCATTGAACACATCGAGCTGCAGCGGGTCGCACGCGCGCGCCGACCATAGCCGCAAGGTGTTCACATGCGCGCCGCGCCAGCCAACCACCGGCGTGTCATAGGCAATCGCCTCGACATATTCAGCGGGTTTCCAAGCATACCGGGTCGCGCCGTCAGGCGAGGTGAGCGCCTCCACCGCGCCGCCAAAGCCGATACGGTAACAAACCTCCGGCCGCTTAAACTCCCACGGATTGCCCAGAGCCAGCCAATCCTCGGGGTATTCCTGCTGCCAGCCATCCTTCAGCACCTGGCGGAACAAACCATGGTCATAGCGGATGCCATAGCCATGGGCCGCGATGGAAAGTGTCGCCATGCTCTCCATGAAACAGGCCGCCAGCCGCCCCAGCCCGCCGTTGCCCAGCGCCGCGTCAGGCTCCAGCGTGCGCAGGCGCTCAAGGTCAACGCCCAGCTCCCTGGTGGCTGCGCGCATTGTTTCCGTCAGGCCCAGATTATTTAGCGCATCGCCCAGCAGGCGGCCGATGAGAAACTCCAGCGACAGATAATAAACCCGTTTCGGCCCGTGCACATAGGCCGCGTTGGTCGAGGCCATCCACCCCTCAACAATCCGGTCCCGCGTCGCGTAGACCACCGCGAGATACCAATCGTACTCGCTGGCGCTGGCCTGATTTTTGCCGACTGAATAGGTCAGGCGGCGCAAAATCGCCTCGCGCAGGTTCGCGACGCTATCCGCCGCCGGGGCAATGTCCCGGCCCGTGTCCGCCAGGCTTGGCGCGCAGGCGGCTTCTGAGGTGTTGTTCATGCGAAATTCGGCCCTTCAACAACGCGGTCCAGGTTCATTTTGCCAGCCTAACCGCGAACCCGCCAACGACCAAGCGCGAATTTTCCGCGCCTGATCTTTCCCCTTGCTTTCATGATGCTTCCCGCTATTCGTCATAGCGAAATTTGCTGACGCGCCCTTTGAGTTGATCATGAAAACCAGGACCCCCGCCATACCTGACCTGACGAACACACACCCCGCCTCGCCAGAATATGATTGCGCGCGGGGGGGCGGGCGGGCGCATCACCGCGCGGGCGAAACATGAGCGTTGACGGCCCGGCGATGGCAACGGCGGCCGAGCATCTGCGCATTGCCGATTTTGGCGTTGGCCTGGCGGCGGCACTGGTGGCAAAGCAGTTTGCCGAGCTTGGGGCCAAGCTCTCGCGTATTGAGCCGGCCGGGGGCGATCCCTTCCATCTGGTCTATCCCGCCTACAGGTTCTGGCGGCGCCATGCCGGGCTTGCACCGATCGAGCGCGCCGGGGAAATTCTCGCGGCCGCCGATGTCTGCATCATTGGCGGCGAGGATTATCCAGGTCTCGCCACGCCCTGGAACGCGCAGGCGCTGAGCCGCCAATATCCCCGCCTGGTCGTGCTGCAAATACAAGGCTACCCAGACGACCCCGCCCGCCCCGCCGTGGACCTGCTGGTGCAGGCGCGAACAGGCGCCGTTTATGAGCAGTTCTCGGCGCGCCCGGTGGCGGCGGGTTTCCCCCTGCCCAGCTACGGCGCCGCGCTGCAGGGGCTTGTCGCAACCTGGGCCGCTCTGGTTGAGCGCGAACGCAGCGGGCTTGGGCAGGTGGTCACCATCTCGCTCGCGGCCGGTGCCGCCATGTTCTGGAGCCCGTTCTGGATGAAGGCGGAGCACGCCGACGCCGGGTTCAACGGCATCACCCCGCGCGATGTCCGCCAGCTCATCCTGCGCTGCGCCGATGCCGAATATGTGCAAATAACCATGGGCGTTCCTGGCGCCCTGGCCAAAGTACACGCAGCACTCGCCATTCCCGGCGATGTTGATCCGCATGACCGCTGCATGCCAGACCCCGCGCGCGGCGCCGCCAATTTTTATGGCGATTTCAGCCTGTTTAACGCCCACGCCGCCCGGCATACCCGCACCGGCCTGTTGCGCGCGCTGCATCAGGCGGGCGTTCCGGCGGAGGCTGTGCTGGCGCCCGGCGAATGCTGGGATGATGAACAAACCAGGCTGAACGGAATTATCGAGACCAGCCCGGACGGGTGGCAGGGCGTGGGCAGCCCGCTGCGCATCAGCCGCGCCGTTGTGCCGCAGCCGCTGCCCGAGCGCCTGCCGCCATTGCCCCCCGGCGCGCCGCCGTTGACCGGCATTAAAATCATTGATTGCGGTGTTTTTGTCGCTGGCCCCTATGCCTCCAAACTGCTGGCCGATTACGGCGCGGATGTCATCCGCGTGGAGCCGCCCGCCGGGCGCGCGACGATGAGCGGCGAACGCACCATCATCAGCGCCAATTTTGGCAAACGCACCATCTGCGTCGACGCCAAAACCACCGGGGGCCGCGCCATTCTCGCGATGTTGTGCCGGCATGCCAGCGCCGTGCTGCATAATTTCCGCCCCGGCGTCTCCGGGCGCCTCGGCCTCGACCAGACAACCCTGCGCCAGATCAATCCCGGCCTCATAATACTGGAGACCACCGCCTACGGCGGCAGCGGGCCAAAGGCGGCGGCACCAGGGTTTGACATGATCATGCAGGCCCATTGCGGGTTGCAGCACCGCGCCGGCGGCGCGGGCAATCCGCCGCTCTGCAGCCGCACGCCGCTGGTGGATTTCGCGACCGGCGCCATCGGCGCAATCGGCCTGCTGGTGGGCCTTTATGAGCGTCTGCGAACCGGCGGAACCATTGCCGCCGAAAGCAATCTGCTCAACGTGGGCACCTACCTGATGGCGGAACTGGTCCGCGCGCAGGATGGCACGCAAATGGGAGCGCCCAGCCTCGATGCCGCGCAGTCCGGCTTCCACCCCGCCGAAAGCCTGTATCAAACAGCGGACGGCTGGGTCGCCATTGCCGCCCGTTCCAACACCATGGCCACGGCGCTGGCCCAGATGCTGGAGCTTGAATTGCCCGCCAGCCGCGCCGCATGGGGCATGGCCGAACGCTCCCAGCTGGCTTCAAAAATCCGTGGCCAGACAACCGCAGCACTGGCGCAGGCGGCCAAGGCCCGCGGTATATGGCTTGAGCCCTGCGTCCGCGACGCATGGGAAGAGACCCCGCCCGACGGCACAATTTTCCGCGAAATGCATGATGATGTATACGGCAAGGTCGTCCACTGCATCGGCCCGCTCGCCACATTCTCACGCAGCAAAACAGTGCCGGCGAAACGGCTTTCAGTCGCGCCCGGGCAGGATACCAAATCCATCCTGACCGAGCACGGCATAACCGCGGAACAGATCGAGACCTGGCTGCGGGAAAAAGTGGCCGTTTAAGTCAAACCAACCAGATGAAATTAATGGCGAGGATAGCGGCGGGTGCGCTTTAGAGTGTGATTGGTTTAAGTGCGATCACGCTCCAGCCATTTCTCCACGCGGTGATGCACGGCTTAGCATTACAGTTGTGATTTTTTGGTTGCGAAGCGGCTTAATCTCTGAATCAATGGGTCACC
>NZ_BSOS01000048.1:0-415 GCF_030160635.1 Acidocella aquatica
ATCTTATATATGCATCATATGCATTTTAGTCATGAGATGAGAGCATAAGCAAGGGATGATTGGGTCTCATTCTACTAAGCACTCTCCCCACCTTGAACGAGGGTGCAGAGTCTGTCCACATTGCTTTTCGAAGGGTTAATGCCACAAATAAAGGGATTCATATCGCAAGCAGCAATTATGTATCTTGGCTCCTCTAAAAAATAGTAAGAGGACCACAAAAAATGAAAGGACTATAACACTAATGATTTGCCACACAAAGTAGCCAACAATCAATAGAAGCATAGCCCATAGCAACTCATGTGCCTCAAGCGGTCTCAAACACTACCACATCAACCAGCCCAATGGCACCACCCTATATCAAAGTGCATACTCCGACAACAAGCAAACCAAAGGGTCTTGGTAATGATGTGGACTG
>NZ_BSOS01000048.1:450-657 GCF_030160635.1 Acidocella aquatica
ACGTAGTTGCTTCATTTGTTCAAAAGAACATCCCATCTCATATATGCATCATATGCATTTTAGCCAACTAGTATGAAGCAACAAGTTGTGTGGGTATTGGCCACAATAGAATCGAAGGCAACAGTTGCATCCCTCAAATGATGAGGGAGTCAACAATTCATTTCCATAGTGTTAGGAATAAGAACATTTTCCCCACGGAAGCCAGTT
>NZ_BSOS01000049.1 GCF_030160635.1 Acidocella aquatica
CCGGAATGGTGAAGGGGCCGATCGCGGCGGGGGTGAGGTCGATGACTTTTTTGCCGTCGCGCTGCAACAGCGCGTTGTTGTGCACATGCGCGCCGGCCGAGGTGGCATCGAAAACGACTTGAATGTCCTTGTAGTTTGGCAGTTTTAACAGACCCTCGATGCCCTCGTGCGTGACCGGCACGTTAAGGCGCGCGGCGCGGGCCAAACCATCTGACTTCGCATCGATGCCAACCATCGCGCCCATCTCAAGGTTTTTCGAGGTCCGCATGATCTTGATCATCAGGTCGGTGCAGATATTGCCCGAGCCGATGATGGCGCATTTGATTTTTGCCATCGTGTTATTCCTTTGCAAAGGCGGCGCGGACGGAGCCAAGGCCCTCGATGCGCACGTCGAAAACATCGCCAGGCTGGACCGCGACCATTGGGCCGAGTGCGCCGGAGAGGATGGTGTCGCCAGCATGGAGCGGGTGGCCGGCGCGGGCCATCACCTGGGCGAGCCAGAGGGCCGCGTTGAGAGGGGAGCCAAGGCAGGCGGCGCCGGCGCCGACCGAGACCGGCTCACCGGATTTTTCCATCACCATGCCGCATAAACGCGGGTCGAAGGCGGAGAGTTTAACGGGGCGCGAACCCAGCACGTAGAGGCCGGAGGAGGCGTTGTCAGCGATTGTATCGGTGATCCGGATGTCCCAGTTTTGCACGCGCGAACCGACGATTTCCACGGCGGGGACGGCGAACTCGATGGCGCGGAAGAGATCCGCCGCGGTGAGTTGCTCCTGCGGCAAATCACGCCCCAGCACGAAGGCGATTTCTGCTTCGACCTTGGGTTGAAGTACATCGGCCAGCGATACGTCCTGCGCCTCACCGCGCGCCATGTCGGCAAAGAGCATGCCGTAGTCAGGCTGGTTCACGCCCAGCTGCTTCTGCACGGCCAGCGAGGTGAGGCCGATTTTGCGGCCTACCAGGCGGCGGCCGGCGGCCAGAGCGCGTTGCGTGTTGATCTCCTGCACGGCGTAGGCGCCTGCGACATCACCCTCAGCCAGCAGGCTGCGTACGGGAGCGCAGGCGGCACCACTACGTGCCGCCTCGAACAAAAGATCGGCAGCGGTGCGGATCGCCTCCGCGGTTGATTTTGGAGATGTGGTCATATTTGCTGTTCCGATCTCAGAGTTTGACGCAGACGTTAGTGATTTCCGTGTAGAATTCAAGCGAATGCACCCCGCCCTCGCGGCCGATGCCGGAGGCTTTGGCGCCGCCGAAGGCCGTGCGCAGGTCGCGCAGGAACCAGGAATTCACCCAGCAGATGCCAACTTCCATTTTGGATGCCACGCGATGGGCGCGGGAGAGAGACTCCGTCCACACCGAGGCGGCGAGGCCGTAGGGAGTTGAATTGGCGAGACGGATGGCTTCCGCCTCCGTATCAAAGGGGCGAATATGGCAGCAGGGGCCGAAGATTTCTTCATTCACCACCGCTGCGTCGTCGGGCAGGCCGGTCCAAATGGTCGGTTGCACCCAGGCGCCGGCCGCCAGCTCCGCCGGCATGTCGGGAACACCGCCGCCGGTGATGATGGTGGCGCCCTCCTCAACGGCTTTGGCGTAGTAGGAGAGCACTTTTTTGCGGTGCAGCTCGCTGACCAGCGGGCCAAGATTGGTTCCGGGGTCTTCGGGGCGGCCAAAACGCAATCCTTCGGCACCCTGTTTCAGGCGCGCGACGAATTCGTTGAAAATCGGGCGCTCGACATAAATCCGCTCGGTGCCGAGGCAGACCTGGCCGCAATTGGCGAAGGCCGAGCGCATGACGCCCTCTATCGCCTTGTCCATATCAGCATCGGCGAAGACCAGCGCTGGGTTTTTGCCGCCAAGTTCGAGCGAGACCGGACGCACGCCACGCGCTGCTTCGCGCATTAACGCCTCGCCGCTACGGGTTGAGCCGGTAAAGGTGATGCCGTTGACGCCGGGGTGCTGCGTCAAAAATTCACCGGCGGAATTGCCGCCAAAGCCATGCACGACGTTGTAAACACCCGCGGGTATGCCAACGGAATTCATTACCTCGCCAAGCAGCGTGGCGGTGAGCGGGGTTTGTTCGGAGGGTTTGACGACGACTGTATTGCCTAGCGCCAGCGCCGGGCCGACCTTCCAGGTCATCAACAGCAGCGGCAGGTTCCACGGCGAGATAACAGCGATCACGCCGCGCGGGCGGCGCAGGCCGTAGTTCATGGCGCCGGCGCCATCGGGCGTTGGGGTGGTGAAGCATTCGGTGGAGACGGTTTTCGCGACATCGGTGAACATCGTGAAATTCGCGGCGCCGCGCGGAATGTCAATATGTGAGGCCAGGCTTGCGGGTTTTCCGGTGTCCAGGCATTCGGCCGCCAGAAACTCATCAAAACGGCGGTTGATTTCGGCGGCGACCTTGCCCAGCAGGACCGAGCGCTCGTTCAGCGACATCTGGCCCCAGGGGCCATCCAGCGCGGCGCGCGCGGCTTTTACGGCTGCATCAATCTCGGCCTTGCCGCCTTCGGGCACGGAGCCGATGCGCGAGCCGTCGACCGGGCAGATATTGTCGTAATATTTGCCGCTGGTGCCTTGCGTGAATGCGCCATTGATAAAATGGGCAGCGTCACGGCGGGCACTGGACAGGCCCAGCGGGCGGGGGGCGTGCAGCGGTTGAACCGTCATAGGTCTTCTCCTTGTGCGAAGATGGTGTCCGGCGATGCCGGCGTATTGTCTGTGTGTTGTGGCTTGAAGCCGATGGCGCCGCCGCCCGTATCCACCGCCGCCAGGGCTCCGTTGGCGGCAGCGATGTTGGCGATGGAACGGGAGGCTGGCTGCATGAACCCGCCTGCGGCGCGTTTAGGTGACGACGGAGAGGAACGCTTCATTGAGGACGCGCTCGTAGTAGAAAATGCTCTTGCCGATCTGCGTTTCATCCCAGATGCGGGTCGGGTTGTCAGGGTAATATGTGTAGCCGCCGGCGAAGACTTCATTGCGATTGCCTGAGGGGTCGAAGAAGTAGATCGTCTGGCCGCGGGTGATGCCGTGGCGGGTCGGGCCGATGTCGATTGAGATGTCGTAACGGGCGATGATATCGGCGGCGTTGCCGACGCTCTGCCAGTTTTCCAGGTCGAAGGAGACGTGGTGCAGCTTGCCCGGCTCGGGGTGTTTCACGAAGGCGATGTCATGCGCCTTCATGCCGCAGGTCAGCCAGATGGCCAATGTGCCGTCGGGGAGATTGATGCGCTCGGCGCATTTGAAGTCGAGCACCGTGGTGAAGAAATTGAGAACTTCCTCGAGATTCGGACCGTAGAACAAAGCATGGTCGAAACGGCGGGCGCACATGCCGTGCGGCTCCAGCTCCCAGATGTCCGGGTTTAGGGTGCGCGGCTTGGGGTCTGACTGGTCGGCATGTGCGTAGAGCTCAATACGGTGGCCGGAGGGCACGGTAAAGCCGATGCGGCGGCCAAGACCGGGCTGTTCGCCGGCGGCGACATGGTCAACGGTGATCCGGCTCTGGTGCGCTTCGCGAACCAGATCGACGTCAGATGCCGCTTTGTGGTCCACGGCGATGCCGTATTCGGCAATGCGCTTCTCGAACATGTCGAGGTCGCTGTCGTCGCGCACCTTGAAGGCCATCATGTCGACCCCCGCGCTCTCGGCGCGGCGGAGAACGATGCTGTGATGGTCGAATTCATCAGCCGATTTCAGGTAGACGCGGCCGTCCTTGCCTTCGGTCACCTGATGCAGGCCGACGCGCTTGGTGTAGTGTTCAACCGCCGCTGGCATGTCCAGCACGCGCAGCTGAATGAAGCCGGGGCGTAATACGCCGGTGTGAGCCATCTTCGTCTCTCCTATGTTATATTCGTTGGTTCGCTGATTGAATTTTTAAGTTGCGGCATCTCAAACCGGAGGTAGAGATTGGTGAGCGGGTAGATGGCGCAGGACAGGACGAGGCCCGCTGCTTCATCCGCCTCGGAGACGTGGGCGCGGCTCATCGGCTCGTGCCGGTATTGGCCTTCAACCACGCGGGCGCGACAAACCCCGCAGCCCCCGCGGCGGCAACCGACTGGCAGTTTGCGCGGCAGACCTTTGAGCTTGCCTAAGCCCTGCGCACGCTCCAGCGCGACCAGGACGCGCTCGGCACCTGAGCAGGTTGCTGCGCCGGCCCCCTCAACCATGATTGTGTAAAGGGGGCTCAAATAACATCTCCACCACGGGGCGGGTCAAAACGTGAGGCAGGGGGACGCACGGGCTGGATCATGTCTCTCTCCATGGCAGGAAGGTGATAGTGCCCCTTCCATTGTCGCTGCGTGCTTATCGGAGATCGGTGGGGTAGTGTCAACAATAATTTCGAGATTTTTTAAAAATTCGGTATAAATATTGTGTTGCGCTAGATGTAAAATTCTCGCTAGTTGTTAAAATTCAAGGAGTTTAAGGAGTTTTGGTGGTTCTGACCCTGTTGCCGCACGGCAGGTACGGCGGCATTGTCATGGGCACCCGCAACAAAACGGCAGGAAAGCGGTTAGAATGAACATTGATGTTATGCCATCCGGCAATGCCAAAGCGCCGAAACATACTATGGCACGTAGCCTGGTCGAAGCTGCCTATGAGACAATCCGCCACGAAATTCTTAATGGCACGCTGCAGCCAGGGACCAAGCTGCGCTTTGAGATGCTGCGCAAACGCTTCGGCTTTGGCGCGAGCACCCTGCGCGAGGCGCTCACGCGGCTGGTCGGCGAGGCGTTGGTTACATCGGAGGAGCAACGGGGCTTTAAGGTGGCGCCGGTCTCGCTCGAAGACCTTGCCGACCTTACGCGCACGCGTAAATTTGTCGAGCTTGAGGCGCTGCGCGAATCCATCCGTTTGGGCGATGATGCGTGGGAAGGGCGCGTGGTTGCTGCGTTTCACAGACTCTCCAAGACCGAGGCGCGGCTGAGCGCCCAGCCTGAGTTGATGCAAGATGAGTTCGAGCAGCGCAACCGTGAGTTCCATTTAGCCCTCATCAGCGCCTGCCCCTCGCGCTGGCTGCACCATCTGCACGGTATTCTCTACCAGCAATCCGAGCGCTACCGGCGTATCTCGCTGCTCAACCGGGTTGTTTCCCGTGATGTCCATGCCGAGCATAAATCCGTGTTTGATGCCGCGATGGCGCGCGATGTCGATCTCGCTTGCCGGCTTGAGGGAGAGCATATCGACCGAACGCTGGCGGTTATGAGCAAGGTGCTCCCGCTGGAGGCCGCGATTTAAAATCTGGCGATCAGGTAAGCCCCCCTCGGGGGCGCGTTCCACCGGCAACGGCGGGGCGGATTTTTTGAGTTTGAATTTTTACGAGGCGATGGCAATCTAGCTTTTGAGTTGATCCTGCCGTTCCTCGCTGTTGCTTGTAAAATTTCGTGCAATGGTTTCGTGGAGGAAATCTGCGGTAGGTTGCCGAACCGTCAATATAGGCTGGCATCACGATGAATGAGATTTTGGCAATAGGGCTGGATCTGGCAAAGAATGTTTTCCAGGCTCATGGCATGGCCGCACATCAAGCATTGCCCGAGACGCGAGAGTTGCTGGTTCCGTTAAGTCTCAACAGGCCCTAAAAGGACGTGACATTTACTTTGATTTAGATAGATGGTAACTGTTGTTTATAAATTTTATTCGGGGCATGATAGGTAACGCATTTTGCCCCCCTGACTAAAAACAGAACAGAAGGGGGAGAATGATGGAGCGAGTTGGTTTCATAGGCGCCGGCCTGATGGGGGGAGCGATCGCCGCGCGGATGATCGAGAGGGGCGTTGACGTCCTCGCGTACGATACCAGCCCCGAAATGCTGATTAAAATGAAGGCGCATGGCGCTGGGATCGCGGCCTCGGTCAGAGAGGTCGTTGATCAGGCGGAAATCGTTTATGCCTGCCTGCCGACCCCGGAAGTCTGCCGCGCTGTCGCACTTGGCCGGGACGGAGTGGCGGACGGTAAAAAGGTTAAGGTTTACGTTGAGACCTCGACGATCGGCGGCGCTGTTGCGGTCGAGCTTGCGGAAGCTCTCGCTGGGCGTGGAATTGCGTTGATTGACGCGCCGGTCGTTGGGGGGACCGTTGCGCTCACGGCGGGTACATTGGGTGTCGTGGCGTCAGGTCCAGGGCCCGCATTTGAGCGCGCCAGGCCCAGCCTGGAGACATTTTCTGGCCGGGTTTTTTATCTTGGGGACAAAGCCGGCATGGGGCAGGCCGGAAAGGTGGTCAACAATGCTGTAGGCTATGCCGCTTTTCTGGCGACCTGCGAAGCCGTTGCCGTTGCCATGAAGGCCGGCATCGACATGGAGACAGCCATTGCCATCATCAATCAAGGGAGTGGCGCGAATTTTTTCTCCCAATTCGTATTCCCACAGTTTATCCTTAAAGGAAAATATGAAGGAACGGGAGCGATCGAGGTAGGTGTGAAGGACGTGGCGCTTTTTCTGGAAGAGGCGAAGCGCCTGGATGTAAGCACGCCAATGGCCAGCTCGGTTTCGGCTTTGCAGAAGAGGATTGCGGCATCTGGACCGGCGGGCCGGGATACGATGACGGTCATGCATTTTTTTACCGATCTGGTTGGTCTGCCGCGGCAGGGGTGAGTGCCGGCGATGTAGCCAGGACATTTTGTTGACAGTATGTAACACAACCTATTTTATGCCCAATGCGGAAAAATTTACCCGGGGGTTACCCGGAGGGGAGATTTGACGTGGAATTAGGTGTTGAAGGCAGGGCGATCTTTCGTGAGGATCATAATCAATTCCGGAAGACAGTGCGGATTTTTTTTCGCCGTGAAATTGAACCGAACTTGAAGGAATGGGAAAAGGCGGGGATGTTTGATCCCGGCCTTTTCAAGAAGGCGGCGGAATATGGGATCTTGCAGGCGGGGATTCCGGTTGAATACGGCGGCATGGGCGGAGATTTTCTGCATCACGCGATTCTGCATGAGGAGCATGGCTACAACGCTGCCGGTGCCAGCATGGGTGGTGGGCTTGGTATCGACGGTTCATCTTATGTGATCTGGGCGGGTGGCACCGATGAACAGAAAAGGGAGTGGCTTCCGCGATATGCTTCAGGCGACTGCATTGCCGAGGCTTGCTTCACCGAGCCGCAGTCAGGCAGCGATGTGGCGGGATTCAGGACTTTCGCGAAACAAGATGGCGATGATTACATTGTGAACGGCAGCAAGGTGTGGACCACCAATGGCAGCATGTGCACGATGTTGCCCACGGTTTTAAAGACTGAAATGGGTGACGGCACGGTTGGCATGTCGATTGTGCTGATTGATACCGATATGCCTGGCGTTCATGTGACGAAGGGCATCGAAACGCTGCATCGCGGCTGCGCGAACGAGGCGGAAGTGTTTTTTGAGGATGTGCGTGTCCCCAGGGAACGGCTGCTCGGCGGCCGTCCGGGGGGCGGTTTTAAGCAGGTTATGTCTGTGCTGAATGATATGCGGGTGGTTGAAGCGTCACGTTTTCTGGCAGCGGCTGAACTGGCGTTCTCACTGACCGTTGCGTATGTGAAGGACCGAAAAGCCTTTGGGCAGCGGATTTTTGATTTTCAGAATACCCAGTTCCGGCTGGCGGATATCAAGACAGAGATTGCGGTTAATCGCGCCTTTGTTGATCAATGTCTCGTAAAAGCCATTGAGGGCAGTCTTACGTCCGTTGAGTCTTCGATGGCTAAACTGTCGGCGTCTGAGTTGGAATTCCGCACTGTTGACCAGTGCCTCCAGCTGCATGGCGGCATGGGCTACGCGCACGCCATGCCGATCTCGCAGATTTGGACGCAGGCACGGGTGCACCGCATTCTTCTCGGTACATCGGAAATTCATCGGCTGGCGATCGGGCGGAGTATTTAGCGAAATGGCGGTGGGGGTGGCCGGTGATGCCTTGGGAGGGTCATCCGGCGATTTCGCCGGCCATTTCCAGACCTCGGGCGAGCCGCATGACCATGGCTGGGAAGAACGCTGGGTGCGCGAGGAAGGATACCTAAAGCGGGCGCCCGAACCTGGTGCGGCGGGCCTACGCATAATCTTGACGGCACACCGCAGAACAACGCCGCTTGCGCCGGCATTTTTGGCCTTCTGGAAAAGCGATAGCCGGTGGATACCATTTTTATAAGCCGCGTATGCGGTATCATTTGTTGTGATAAGGATCTGAGATGAGCGGGCTTCTGGAAGGCAGGGTTATTATCGTCACCGGTGGCGGGCGCGGTGTTGGGCGCGGTATTGCGCTGAACGCGGCATCACAAGGCGCCAGGGTGATTGTCAACGACATTGGCATCGGGCCGGGTGGCGAAGTTGAGGGCGGTACTGGGCCTGCCTGTGACGTGGTGGATGAAATCAAGGCGGCAGGTGGTGAGGCGGCAGCCTGTTATGATAGCGTTTCCACCTGGGCTTCGGCGCAGAAAATTATTCAGTCAGCGCTCGATAATTTCGGCCGGATCGACGGCGTGGTGAACAATGCGGGTATTTTGAAGGACACGATTTTTCATAAAATGCCGATCGAGGATTTTGACCAGGTGATTGATGTTAACCTGAAGGGGGTCTTCTATGTCAGCCGCGCGGCTGCGCCCTATTTCAAGGAGCAGTCGTCCGGTGCTTTTGTTCACATGACCTCCACCTCGGCGCTGATCGGCAATTTTGGCCAGGTCAACTACATCGCCGCCAAGGCGGGCGTGGCGGGCATGTCGCGGGCGATTGCGCTCGATATGCAACGCTTTGGCGTAACATCGAACGCGATTGCGCCGTTTGCCTGGACGCGCATGGTCAACACCATTCCCACCGATACGCCGGAGCAGAAGAAGCGTGTCGAAGGGCTGAAGAAAATGATCCCGGAGAAGATTGCGCCTTTTGTGGTTGCTCTGCTTTCGGATGAGGGGCGCAAACGCGTCAACGGACAAATTTTTGGCGTGCGCAACAACGAGATTTTTTTCTTCTCACAAACACGCCCCATCCAGATCGCGCAAAATGGTGATGGCTGGACACCGGAAACGGTGATCGAGCGCGCCTTCCCGATGTTCGAACCGCACTTCTACCCGCTCGTGCGCTCGGGTGAGGTGTTTTCCTGGGATCCGTGCTGAGATGCCGTTTAATCCGGCATTGCGAGCGAACCATTCACAACATCCTGCGGTATAGAGGCGTAATCACGGGCGTGCCGGCACTCCCACATCTTATCCTCAGAAAAGCATAGACAGCCTGGCAAAATGCCCGGGGTTTTGCCCCTCTTACCTCACGAAGGATTAACTCTTTGATAGTTCTGATGTTTTCAAGGTTTTGATGAGTGCCTTCATCCCTTTGCTGGAGTGCGATCGTTTGAGGTTTGCTCAACCGAGCGAGCCGAAAGCGTGAAACGCCCTCAGAAAAACGGCTAGAGCCTGATCGCACTTAAAGCGATCAGCCTGCTAATGCACCAGACTTGGCACCATGTCGTTCTGAATGATGGCGGCGGCGGCCAGCGGCGCGTTGGAGGCGATGGCCATCGGGGTGCCGTCGGCGGCATGGATGGCAAAGGCCGGGCCGTTTTCGGTCATCACCGGCTTCACAAAGGCAATCTCTTCCATCCCCAGGCCGGCCAGTTGCGCCGCCGATATGTGGTGAATGTCGAGCACGGTCCCGGGCACGAAGTTCGCCGTTCCGTCATGTGTCTTGATGTCCATGGAAAAATTCCTTCTCAAATGAGCCGGGTTAATCTTACGCCAAGCTGTGTTAGGTCAGTCTACTGATGGGTTGTGTCGTAATTAGGGAAGCCTTGGGGCTGTTCAGCCTTGAGAATCCCGCGAGTCTCCATCTACCACCCGAGTCGGCGCCACATTTGTTTTGCTCTGCCCGCGCGAGATGGGGATATTCTTCACCACCGGCTGCGGCACGGGCCTGATCAGGTCAACATGCAGTAATCCATTGTCTAGCCAGGCTCCTTTCACCTCAATTCCTTCCGCGATGACGAACGCCCGCTGGAACTGCCGCGCTGCGATCCCCCGGTGCAGGAACACCCGCCCGTGTCCATCGTCAGTCTGGCGGCCGCGAATTACCAGCTGGTTATCTTCCAGGGTGATTTGCAGATCATCCATGGTGAAACCGGCCACAGCCAGGGTGATACGCAGCGAGACAGGGCTGAGCTGCTCGATATTATACGGCGGGTAGCCGTCGGAAGAGTTTTTCGCGGCGCGTTCGATCATCTGCTCCAGATGGTCGAAGCCCAGAAACAACGGCGAGGTAAAAACGCGGGTATTCATAACGATAGGCCCCCCCAAGTGTGAGCGAAGCAGGTTTCAGACCCCGAAGGCGTCTTGGCCCTATGTTGTCATAATCGGGCCGGGATGCAAGAGCCTCGTTGCTCCGGCGGCAGGCAGGCTGTAAACTTGGCCAATGTCAGCCACAGAAACCATTGCCCCGACCGCCCCGCTGCTGCCCATTCTCGTCGTTCCCGATCCGGTGCTGCGTAAACACGCCCGCGCCGTAACCCCGGCGGACTATGATGAGGTGCGCGCGCTTATCCCCTCCATGTTCGCCACCATGTATGCCGCTCCGGGCATTGGCCTTGCCGCCCCCCAGGTCGGCCGGCTGTTGCGGGTCATCGTGGTGGATGTGGCGCCCGACAAGGTTCCGGCGCCGCTCGCCCTGGTTAACCCGGAGGTCATCGCCACCTCGGAGGACAAATGCTCCCGCGAGGAGGGCTGTCTCTCCCTGCCGGACCAGTATGCCGAGGTCGTGCGCCCCTCATGGGTGAAAGTGCGCTACCAGGACGAAAACGGCGCCAAACACGAGATCGAGGCTGACGGCCTGCTCGCCACCTGTTTGCAACACGAGATCGACCATCTCAACGGCGTGCAGTTCGTGGATTATCTCTCCCCGCTCAAGCGCAATATCCTGCTCCGCAAACTCGCCAAGGAGCTGAAGGAACAGAAGGAGCGGCGGGGGCGCAGATAATGAAGCTCGCCTTCATGGGCTCGCCGGAGTTCTCCGTGCCGGCCCTGCGCGCGCTGGTTGCGGCTGGGCACGAGGTCGCCGTGGTGTATGCCCAGCCGCCAAAACCTGCCGGGCGCGGCCAGCGCGAAACGCCGTGCCCGGTGCATCAGGCGGCGCTGGAGCTTGGTCTGCCGGTGCGCACGCCCAGGCGCCTGAAAGGCAATGCCGAGGAGGCCGCGTTTTTCCGTGCCCTCGGCCTCGATGCCGCCATCGTCTCCGCCTACGGGCTCATCCTGCCGCCCGAAATTCTGCGCGCCTCGGTGCGCGGCTGCCTGAACATTCACGCCAGCCTGCTGCCCCGCTGGCGCGGCGCGGCGCCCATCCAGGCCGCTATTTTGGCCGGTGACCCCTTCACCGGCATCACCATCATGCAGATGGACGAGGGCTTGGATACCGGTGATATGCTGCGCCACCAGGCCACCGCCATCGGCCCGCGCGACACGGCGGGCGATCTGCACGACCGTCTGGCGCAAATCGGCGCGGCTCTTATCCTGGAAGAACTCGCCAGCCCCAGCGAGCCGGTCAAGCAGCCGCCTGCCCCGGCCAATGACGAGGAAGGCGGCTACGCCCGCAAACGCACCCGCGAGGACGCCCGGCTGGATTTCACCCAACCCGCCGTTGCGCTGGAGCGCCAGATTCGCGCCAACAACCCCTGGCCAGGCTCGCTGGCGCTGTTGGGGGAAATCGTCCTCAAATTCCTCCGCGCCGAGGTTGTCGCGGCCCCGGGCCTCACCGATGACACCCGCCCCGGCGATATTCTGGACGCCGCCATGACCATCGCCTGCGGCGGCGGCACCGCGCTGCGGCCTTTGGAAATCCAGCGTCCCGGCAAGGCCGCCATGCCCATCGCCGCGTTTCTGCGCGGCTTCACCCTGCCGGAAGGTGCCCGCTTCTTTTGATCCCCTGGGCGCTGGAAGTTGAATATGACGGCACCGGCTTCATGGGCTGGCAGCGCCAGAAACACGGGCTGGCGGTGCAGCAGGTGATGGAGGAGGCAGGCGCCAAGCTTTGCGGCGGCAGCATCCCCGCCGCGGTTGCCTCGGGCCGGACCGATGCCGGCGTGCATGCCCTGGGCCAGATCGTGCAGATGGACCTGCCGGATTTCTCCCCCCACCGCCTGCGCGAGGCGCTGAACTACCACATGAAGCCCCACCCGGTGGTGGTGCTGCGCGCGGCCCCGGCCCCCGCTGGCTGGAGCGCGCGTTTTTCCGCCACCTGGCGCAGTTACCGCTATATCATCTCCAACCGCCCGGCGTTCCCCGCGCTGGAGCTCAACCGTGTGTGGCATGTGCGCCAGCCGCTCGACGAGGCCGCCATGCACCGCGCCGCGCAGCAGCTGCTCGGCCATCATGATTTCTCCTCCTTCCGCGCCTCCGCCTGCCAGGCCAAGTCGCCGCTGCGCACGCTGGATGAGCTGAGTGTGACGCGCGAGGGCGAGCATCTCATCATCCACGCCAAGGCCCGCAGCTTTCTGCACCACCAGGTCCGCAACATGGTGGGCAGTTTGAAAATGGTGGGGGAGGGGGTCTGGCCGGAATCGCGCGTGGCGGAGGTTTTGGCCGCGCAAAATCGCGCGGTGGCCGGCCCGACGGCGCCCGCCGGGGGGCTCTATTTCGTCAGCGTGGGGTATGAGGTTCCATTGTTTGAAACATATAAAGCTGGTGAACAAAAATGAAGAAATTTAACATTGCAATTTCTAACGAAGACGGAAGTGTAACGCTGGCGCCGATGAAGGAATGGCTTCGGAACAATCCCCAATATATTCCAGAAGGCCTGGATGGGTTGCACAGTACATCTCATGAGCTTCGTAACGGACTAAAGAAAAGAGGATGGTTAGTTCACGAGACTGACACAGAGGTGCATCTGGTGAAGCCGGGTAGTCAAATCGAGGTCGAAAACGTTTTAGGCGATTCGGAATCGGAGCTTAATGAACAGTCTCAGCTGGGAGTAGCTGCTTTTGAGCTAGAAGCTCATTTGCGTGATTTTCTCTCACACAATCTGGCCATGATTAACGTCGAGGGAAAACGGGTCCGACTTTACGTTGATCCAACCGGAAGGGATGGCGTTGAGTATCCGACGGCTACTGGACCTATTGATATTCTTGCTGTCAGTGAACAGGGGGATTTCTACATTTTTGAATTGAAGCGGGCACTATCTCCCAACAGCGCCATTGGTCAGCTTGCGCGCTATATGGGGTGGGTAAAGCAAACCATTGGCAAGGGCAAAAATGTTTTTGGGGTCATTGTTGCTAAAAGCATCAACGACAGGCTTCGTTATGCAATTTCCGTCGTGCCAAATGTCAGTTTATTTGAGTATGAGGTTCAATTCAGACTTAATCCAGCGAATGAATTTGATCGTAAGGGTTAGAAAGCCAGATTTGGAGCTTTTCCAGCGTGAATAGTTAGGCAACAATCCAGCGTTACCGGAGTCGCCATGCCTTACGAGAATTTCGTCCATCTGCGGGTCCACTCCGCCTTTTCGCTATCTGAGGGCGCGATCAAACCGGACAAGATCGCCGCGCTGGCGCGTGAGCTGTCCATGCCGGCGGTGGCTATCACCGATAGTTCCAACATGTTCGGCGCGCTGGAATTCTCGCAATACTGCACCTCCGCCGGGGTGCAGCCCATCATCGGCTGCCAGCTTGGCCTGGCGCGCGGCGGCATCAACCTGGCGCCGGACCCGGTGGTGCTGCTGGCGCAAACCCCGGCCGGTTTCGCCAATCTGCAAAAACTCTCCTCCGCCAGCTATCTGCTCTCGGATGGCGCGCCGAAACCGCAGATCACCCTGGAGACCCTGCTTGCCCATGCGGAGGGCCTGTTTCTGCTCACGGGTGGCGCCCAAGGCCCCATCGGCCGGTTGCTCGCCGAGGGGCAGATGGCGGCGGCAGAGGCTTATCTTGCCGCGCTGACCGAAGCCTTCCCCGGCCGCATCGCGGTGGAGCTGCAACGCCATGGTGAAAAACTGGAACAGGCCATCGAGCCCGGGCTGATCACCCTGGCCGATGCGCGCGGCCTGCCGCTGGTTGCCACCAACGAGTGCTTTTTCGCCAAATCCTCGATGCACCAGGCGCATGACGCGCTGCTTTGCATCGCCGAGGGCCGTGTGCTGGCCGAGCCGGAGCGCCGCCGCGTTACACCCGAGCACTGGTTCAAGCCCGCAGCCGCCATGCGCGAACTGTTCGCCGACCTGCCGGAAGCCTGCGATAATACGCTGGCCATCGCGCGTTCCTGTGCGGTGATGGCGCAATCGCGCAAGCCCCTGCTGCCCACCTGCCCAAAAGTCCGCCCCGGCACCACCGAGGCGCAGACGGTGCGCGCCATGGCGGAGGAAGGGTTGGAGACCCGGCTGAACGCGCTGGGGTTGCCGGAAGATGCGCGCGACCCCTACCGCAAGCGGCTGGAATTCGAGCTCGGCACCATCATCCAGATGGGCTTCCCCGGTTACTTCCTCATAGTGGCGGATTTCATCCAATGGGCGAAGGAACAGAAGATACCCGTCGGCCCCGGCCGCGGGTCGGGCGCTGGTTCCGTCGTCGCCTGGGCGCTGCTGATCACCGATCTTGATCCCTTGCGCTATGGCCTGCTGTTCGAGCGGTTTTTGAACCCTGAGCGCGTGTCCATGCCTGATTTCGATATCGACTTCTGCCAGGAGCGCCGCGACGAGGTGATCGCCTATGTCACCCGCGAATATGGCGCTGACCGCGTTGCGCAGATCATCACCTTCGGCAAGCTCCAGGCCCGCGCGGCGGTGCGTGACGTTGGCCGCGTGCTGGGCCTCCCCTACGGCCAGGTCAACAAGGTTGCCGAACTCATCCCCAACAATCCGGCCAAGCCTGTCACGCTGCAACAGGCGATCGACGGTGAGGTGAAGCTGCGTGACCTGCGCGCCTCTGACGAGGGGCTTGCCCGGCTCATGGAAATCGCCCTGCAGCTGGAGGGGCTGTATCGCCACGCCAGCACCCATGCCGCCGGCGTGGTTATCGGCGACCGCCCGCTCAACCAGCTGGTGCCGCTCTATAAAGACCCGCGCTCGGACCTGCTGGTCACGCAATTCTCGATGAAATATGTCGAGCAGGCCGGGCTGGTGAAGTTTGACTTTTTGGGTCTCACGACCCTGACGGTGCTCGACCGGGCGCTTGGTTTCCTGCGCCAGCAGGGCATTGAGATCGACCTTGCCGCGATCCCGATGGATGACCCGAAAACCTATGAGATGATCGCGCGCGGCGACACCGGCGGCGTGTTCACCTTTGAAACCCAGGGCTACCGCAGCGCCCTGCAGCAAATGCGCCCGGACCGTTTTGAGGACCTCATCGCCATCCAGGCGCTCAACCGCCCCGGCCCGATGGCCAACATCCCCGACTACTGCGCCCGCAAGCACGGTGCCGCCTGGACCGCGCCGGATGCCGCGATTCACGACATATTGGCCGAGACCTACGGCGTCATCGTCTACCAGGAGCAGGTGATGCAGATCGCCCAGGTGATGGCGGGCTACAGCCTGGCCGGGGCTGATCTGCTGCGCCGCGCCATGGGCAAAAAAATCCGCGCCGAGATGGACGCGCAGCGCAAAATTTTCTGCGAAGGCGCGTTGAAGCAGGGCTTCACCGAGGAAAAAGCCAACGAGATTTTCGACCTCATGGCGAAATTCGCCGATTACGGCTTCAACAAATCCCACGCGGCGGCTTATGCGCTGGTCTCGTATCAAACCGCCTATCTGCGCGCCAACCACCCCGTTCCCTTCCTCGCCGCCTGCATGTCGCTTTCCATCACCAACACCGATAAATTGGCGATTTTGCGCGCCGATGCGATGCGCATGGGCATCCAGGTGCTCCCGCCGGACGTAAATTTCTCAGATGCTGACTTCAAGCCCGAAACCCTGCCCGATGGCAGCCTCGCCATCCGCTACGCGCTGGGTGCCATCAAGCGGGTCGGCATCGCCGCGATGGCGGACATCGCCAAGGCGCGGGGCAACAAGCCATTTAAGGACATCTCCGATTTCGCCGCCCGCATCGACGCGAAATCCCTGACCCGCGGACATGTTGAAATCCTCGCCAAGGCCGGGGCGTTCGAATCCCTTGAGCCAAACCGCGCCAAGGTGTTCAGCGCCGCGGAGGCCATCATCCGCACCGCGCAGGCGCAGGCGGAGGAGAAGCAATCGGGCCAGATCGGCCTATTCGGCGGCGCGGAGCCGGAGAGCATCCGCCTGCCCAATATCCCTGACTGGCCGGAGACTGACCGCCTGGCCTCCGAGGCCGAAGCCATCGGCTTCCACGTCAGCGCCCATCCGCTGGATATGTATGCCATCGCACTCAAGCGCCTTGGCGTGGCCGCCTCGGGCAGCATCGAGCGCCGGGCGCAGGCGGGGGCCACGCGGCTTAAACTCGCGGGCACGGTGGGCGCCAAAAAGGAGCGCATCACTCGCACCGGCAGCCGCATGCTCTGGCTCACGTTATCGGACATGGAAGGCAGTTTCGAGGTCACGCTGTTCTCCGAGGTGCTGGGCCGCGTGCGCGAAATCCTGGTCGAGGGCACGGCCCTGCTGGTCACCGCCGATGTGAAGATCGAAGGTGAATCGCTGCGCATCACCGCCGTGGATGTCACCCCGCTCGATGATGCCGCCGCCAAGGCCGGCGCATCCCTGCGCATCTGGCTGGACCGCACGGAGGCCCTGCCGCATATCCGCGCCCTGTTGGAGCGTGAGGGCAAAGGCCGCGGCCGCGTCACGCTGGTTCCCAAAACCGGGCTGGAGCGCAATCTCGATGTCATCCTCCCCGGCGGCTTCAACGTCACCGCGCGGCTGGCGCAGGCGATGAAACTGGTGCCGGGGGTGGAATTGGTCGAGGATATGTGAACATCAACGGAGAATCGCCAGTGCCGTCCAGCCATCTCATAGACCCTGAACTGCTGCCAGTGCTCAACGCCTATCCGCCGATGCCGGAATGGTCGGCCGAGGCCCTTGCGATGGTACGCGCGGGCCGGGCCGAACAGCTCGCCGCCCTCCCGCCGCCGCCGCCGCTGCCGGTCATCGTTGAGACCCTCAACATACCCGGCCCGGCGGGGCATGTGCGTGTCCTCGCCTATCGCCCGGCCGAGGCCACAGGCAGCTTGCCCGCTGTGCTGCACATCCACGGCGGCGGCTACATTTTTGGCTTCCCCGAGATGATGGACGCGCCCAACCGCATCCTGGCGCATGAACTCGGTTGCGCCGTCTACTCGGTGGATTACCGCCTGGCGCCGGAAACACCCGCCCCCGGCGCGCTGGAGGATTGCTACGCCGTGCTGCGCTGGCTCAGCCGCAACGCGGGGGCGCAGAACATCAACCCCGCGCGCATCGGGGTGAAAGGCGAGAGTGCCGGCGGCGGCCTTGCCGCGGCGCTGGCCTTGCTGGCGCGCGATCGGGGCGAGGTCCAACTCGCCTTCCAGCACCTCATGTACCCGATGATCGACGACCGCACCTGCACCGCCAGCCAGCCGCATCCTTTGACCGGCCAATACATCTGGCGCCATCAGGACAATCTGTTTGGCTGGACCTGCCTGCTCGGCCATGCCCCGGGCAAGCCGGATGTCTCTCCCTACGCGGCGGCGGCGCGCGCCGAAAACCTGGAAGGGCTGCCGCCCAGCTATATCGGCGCCGGCGCGCTGGATTTGTTTCTGGAGGAAAACCTCGACTACGCCCGCCGCCTCACCCGCGCCGGGGTGCCGGTGGAGCTGCATGTCTATCCAGGCGCGTTCCATGCGTTTGATGTCATCGGCCCGAGCCGCCTCGCCGCCACGGCCCTGCGTGACAGCACCGAAGCCCTGCGCCGGGCGCTGCACGGCTGACCCCTCCTTGACCCGGGGCGGCATCCGGCGATGATGCCGCTGACGGACCTCAAGGATAACCATGCCCCAGCTGACGCGCCGTACCCTGCTCGCCTCCACCGCCGCCGTGCTCGCCGCTCCCCGCCTGTCCTTCGCCGCCGCAAGCGGGCCACCTATCGCCCCGGTCCGGCCCGTGACCGAAGTTCTCTGGGGCGAGAAAATCACCGATCGTTACCGCTGGATGGAATCCCAATCCCCCGAATGGGAAGCCTATGTCCGCGCCCAGGGCGCCTACGCCGCGCAAACACTGGCGAAAATCCCCGGCCGGAGCGCGCTCGCCGCGGCCATCGCGCATAATACCGGCGCGGTTGTCGCGGTTGTTTCCGTGCAGACCGGCGGGGGCAAGATTTTTGCCGAAATCCGCCCCGCCGGCGCGGCACTCTCGCAGCTTTTTGTCCGCGACTCGCTCACCGCGCCCAACCGCCTGCTCATCGACCCGCAAACCTTCGCCACTGCCGCCAGCCACGCGGCGCTGGACTGGTGGGCGCCCTCGCCGGACGGCTCCCATGTCGTCTTCGGCATCTCCACCGGCGGCTCCGAGCAATCCACATTGCGCATCCTGGTCACGGACACCGGCGCCTTGCTGCCCGAAGGCATCGACCGTACCGCGGAGGCATCCCCGAGCTGGCTGCCCGATGGCGCCGCTTTGTTCTATAACCGTTATCAGGACGTGCCGCCCCAAAGCCTGGCGTATGAGGAGAACAGCCTCTGCTGGCTGCACCGTCTCGGCACTGATCCGGCCAGCGATGTTAAAATCATGGGCCAGAGTCTCAGCCCATCGGTCAAGGTGCAGGAGATTGACTTCCCCACCGTCACCTCCACCCCCGGCTCGCCCGTGGTCATCGGCGCGCTGGCCTCGGGCGTACAGAACGAACTCTCCCTCTATGCCGCCCCCTTGGCCGCCGCCGCCAAGGGGCCGCCGCCCTGGGTGAACATTTGCGCCCCGGCGGATAATGTCACCGCGTTTGCCGTGCAGGGCGAGAGCATCTATCTGCTCACCCACCAGCACGCCCCGCGCTATAAAATTCTTAAAACCACCGCCGCCGCACCCGGCATCGCGCAGGCGGTGGAGGTGGTGGCGCAATCGGCCTCCGTCATCCGCGCCATCGCCGCCGCGCGTGACGCGCTTTATATTCTGGACCTCAACGCTGGCCTCGCCGGAATCCGCCGCCTCACCCCGGACGGGAAAATCACCCTCATAAAGCTCCCCTTCGCCGGGGCCATCAGTGAGGGCAGTTTCTACGCCGCCGCAGGCCATGACGGCGCGTGGTTCATCCTCGAGGGCTGGGTACACCCGCCGGTGGTTTGCCACCTCGGGCCGGACGGCACGGTGACAACCACCAGTATTGCGCCGCCGCCGCCGATCGACCTTTCCCCCTACACTTCGGAAGAGATATTTGCCCCCGCGCGCGACGGCACCAAAATCCCGCTCTCCCTGGTCTACCGCAAGGGCCTGCAACGCAACGGCCGGGCGCCTTTGCTGCTGGAAGCCTACGGCGCCTACGGCATCACGCTTGACCCGGCCTTCCTCGCCCGCTGGCTTCCCTTCCTTGACCTTGGCGGCGTGTTCGCGGTGGCGCATGTGCGCGGTGGCGGCGAACTGGGCGAGGACTGGCACATCGCCGGCCAGAAACTGAAGAAATTTCATAGTTGGGAAGATACGATCGACTGCGCGCGATATCTCATCAACACGCGCTGGACCTCGCATAAACACCTCGCCGTCATCGGCGGCTCGGCGGGCGGCATCACGGTGGGGCGGTTGCTGACCGAGCGCCCTGACCTCGCCGCCGTGGTCGTCTCCGAAGTAGGTGTCTCAGATGCCTTGCGCAGCGAATTCTCCCCCAACGGTCCGCCGAACATCCCGGAATTCGGCAGCGTCACGACTCAGGCGGGGTTTCTCGGCCTGTACGCCATGGATGCCTACCAGCATGTCCACGATCATGTGAAATACCCCGCCGTATTGCTCACCACCGGGCTGCACGACCCGCGCGTCGCCCCCTGGGAGCCAACCAAAATGACCGCTCGTCTGCAGGCCGCCACCGCGTCGGGCAACCCGGTTTTGCTGCGTGTCGAGGATGACGCCGGCCACGGCATCGGCTCCACCCGCGCCCAGCGCGACGCGCAGACGGCTGATATCATCGCTTTCATCATGTGGCGCACCGGCGATCCGCGGTTCCAGCCGAAATCCTGAACCGCCCGTTGCTGGGGTACTTGCCTCCAAAACGCAACACGGCTAAACACCGCCCCGGATATGGGCGCGTAGCGCAGCGGTAGAGCACCACCTTGACATGGTGGGGGTCACAGGTTCAATCCCTGTCGCGCCCACCACCAAAATCCTGAGATATCAATGACTTATAGAGCAATGTGGTTTGAAGCTGGATCACGAGGTGATTCGATTGAGCCATGGAATGGCTCGAGAATTCTTGCCTCCGTGCGTTTGCGTGATCGGAAACCGGGCTGGTATTAACGGCCGCGTATCCTAAGTTACGGGGCGACAGTATGAAAGGCCGGCTCCCATGATCGATGTACGTCCATTTTCCTCGCTCGGCGCGTTTCGCAATGAATGGCTGAACGCGCGGCACCATTTCAGCTTTGGCGATTATCATGACCGCGCGCGGATGGGCTTTGGACGCCTGCGTGTGTGGAATGATGATGAAATCGCGCCGGGAACCGGGTTTGGCGCGCATCCGCACCGGGATATGGAAATTGTCACCTTTATCCGCCAGGGGGCGATCACGCATAAGGACAGCCTGGGCAATGTGGGTGCAACCCGTGCCGGGGATGTGCAGGTGATGCACGCTGGGCAGGGGATTACGCATTCGGAGCATAATCTGGAGGAGGAGCTGACGCGGCTGTTCCAGATATGGATCATCCCGGACCGGATGGGCGTGGAGCCCGGCTGGGGCACCAAGGAGTTTCCGCGCGCCACCGGCCAGGGATTGAGCGTTTTGGCGAGCGGCCGGACGGCTGACGCCGATAGCGGGGCGTTGCCGCTATATGCCGATGCGGCTGTGTTGGCGGCGAGGATGGCGGCGGGGGAGCGCACGCCTTACCGGTTGTTGCCGGGGCGGGCGGCTTATCTGGTGGCGGCGAGCGGCGAGATAAGGGTGAACGGTGTATTGGCGAATGCGCGCGATGGGGTGGCATTGCGAGAGGAGCCGGAGGTGGAGATCGAGGCGGTGAGCGCGGCGGAGATTGTGCTGGTGGACGTTCGCGACGGAGCTTGACGGCGGCTGGGTGAAGAATTGTAACCGCCGGGATGATTTTTCTGCGATTTTATTTGGCTGTGTCTTTTAAGTGACAATTGTTTCACCTCGAATGGCCTTATCGCCGCTCTGAAAACGTGCATTATCTATTGTTGCGAAGTGCTTAACACGACGAGGCCACAGGAGAGATATTTGTTGATACCTATAAAGATGAAGCGTGGCACGGCTCTGACGCTGGCGCTGCTTGGTGCGACGGCTCTGGCGGGCCTGGGTAGCGGCTATGCCAGGGCGGCAGCGCCCTCGCCTTTGGACGAAACGGCGGCGGTGCAGGCGAATTTCACGCCGGTTGGGGATTTTACCAATTTGGTGAAACGCGTGACCCCGGCGGTGGTTTCAATTGATGTGCATCTGAAACTGGACCAGACGGATAACCAGGATTCCGGCGGCGGCCAGGCGCAGAACGGCATGCCGCAGATTCCGGGGTTTCCGCCCGGGTTTCCCTTTGGCGGGATGCCGGGGTTCCAGGCGCAGCCGCAGGTGGTCGAGGCCAAGGGCTCCGGGTTTATTATCGACTCCACCGGGATTGTGGTGACCAACAACCATGTGGTGAAGGACGCCAAAACGGTGAGCGTTGAGCTCTCCGACGGCAAGAGCTATCCGGCAAAGATTTTGGGCACCGATCCGAAAACCGACCTTGCCGTATTGAAGATCGATGCCGGGCATCCGCTGCCGTTTGTCGAGCTGGGGGATTCCTCCGGCGTTGAGCCCGGCGAATGGGTGGTGGCGATGGGCAACCCGTTTGGCCTGGGCGGCACGGTGACGGCGGGGATCGTCTCGGCGCTGGGGCGCGATATCGGCGATGGGCCGTATGACAAGTTCATCCAGATCGATGCGCCGATCAACGAAGGCAATTCGGGCGGGCCGCTGTTTAACCAGCACGGCCAGGTGATTGGGATTAATACCGCCATTTTGACTCCGACGGGCGGGTCGGTGGGGATCGGCTTTGCCATTCCCTCCGATATGATCAAGCGTGTGACCGGGCAGCTGATTGCTGGCGGCAAGGTGGTGCGCGGGTATCTGGGCGTGGCGGCGCAGGAGATTTCGCCGCAGGTGGCGCAGGCGATGGGGCTGCCGACGGCGGACCCAACGCATGACGGCGCGCTGGTGGCGGCGATTTCAGCCGGGAGTCCGGCGGCGAAGGCCGGGTTGCAGCCGGGTGATGTGATTATCAAGGTGGACGGCGCGGTGGTGACCAACCCGAGCGATCTGGCCGACGATATCGCCAATGTGGTGCCTGGGCACAATACCGTGATCAGCTACATCCGCGATGGGAAGACGCATGATATCTCGGTGCCCGTGGCGGTGATGCCGGCCAACCCTGATGCCGGTTTCCAGCAGGGCGGGAGCAGCCAGAGTGGCCCCGCGGCTACCCAGGGCGAGCTGGGGCTGACGCTGGCGCCGCTGACGCCGGATCTGCGCAGCCAGTTGAACCTGGCTGATAATGCTACAGGCGCGGTGGTAATGGCCGTTAAGCCGAATTCACTGGCGGACCAGGCCGGATTGCAGCAGGGCGACCTGCTGGTTGGCGTGGGGCCGCAGAGCGTGACATCGCCCGACGATGCGGTGGCTGATATCCAGGCGGCGCGCAAAGCCGGGGCGCCCGCCGTGGCGCTGCGGATCATCCGGCAGGGACAGGCGCTGTTTGTTGGCATTCCGCTGAGCAAGAGCGGCGCCGCCAGCCAGAACTGACGGGTTGAGCTGCAAGACCAAAGAGAGAGATTGGCCGCCGGGATGCCGGCGGCCAATTTTGTGGCAGCAGCCGGCGGGTAGTTGCGGCGAAGCCGGAGCTTCGATATAGCCAGCGTCACGGTCGCCGACATAGCTCAGCGGTAGAGCAACTGATTCGTAATCAGTAGGCCCCCGGTTCAATCCCGGGTGTCGGCACCAGTTTTTCCCTGGTTAAATCAACGCGGTATTGGCTTTTATGCTGGGGTTTCCGTGTTTTGGATGGTTGCTCCAGGGTTAAGTTTTACCTGCCAAGGTTATGGCGGCCAGTACCGTGGCGCCGTAGCGGTCCAGTTTGGTTCTTCCCATGCCGGGGATTTCGCCGAGTGCCTCGAGCGTGGCCGGGCGCATCGCGGCGATTGCCGCAAGAGTGGTGTCGTGGAAGATGATATAGGCGGGGACGCCCTGCTCGCGCGCCAGCCGGGCGCGTTCGGCGCGCAGGGTTTCGTAGAGGGCGGAGGCCGCGGCATCGAGCATCTCGCCGCCGGTTTTTTTCTTCACCGCCGCGTTGGCGGCTCTGGGGCTGCGTTCGCGCCGCAGATGAACTTGTTCCTGCCCGCGCAGGACGGGCTCGGCCGCCGCCGCCATGCAGAGCGCGCCAAATGCATCGTGGTTTACCTCGATCAGCCCCCGGACGATCAGCTGGCGGAAAAGCGACCCCCAGCCCTTGCGGTCCAGCTCCGTACCGACGCCAAAGGTCGGCAATTGGTCATGGTTGAAGCGCGTGATCTTGTCGGTTTTCACCCCGAGCAGCAGATCAACGAGGTGGCCCGTGCCGAAGGACTGGCCGGTGCGCAGAATGGCCGACAACGCCTTGCGCGCGGCGGTCGTGGCATCCCAGGTTTCAGCCGGTGTCAGGCAGGTGTCGCAATTGCCGCAGGGTTGCGCCATCGTCTCGCCGAAATGCGCCAGGATTGCCTGGCGCCGGCAGGACGCTGTTTCGCAGACGCCGAGCAGCGCGTCGAGCTTGGCCCGTTCCACGCGCTTAACGTCGGGAGGCGAGCCGCTCTGCTCAATCATCTGCCGCCGGAAGACCAGATCCTGCATGCCGTAGAGCAGCAGCGTCTCGGCGGGCATGCCATCGCGCCCGGCGCGGCCTGTCTCCTGGTAGAAAGCCTCCAGGCTGCCCGGGAGGTCGAGATGCACGACAAAACGCACATCCGGCTTGTCGATGCCCATGCCAAAGGCGACGGTGGCAACCAGGATGAGACCTTCCTCGGCGAGAAACGCATCCTGATGCTTTGAGCGGAGCTCGGGGTCTAATTTGGCGTGGTAGGGAAGCGCGTTGATGCCGGAGGCTTTCAGAAAGGCAGCGGTTTGTTCGACCGTAGCGCGGCTCAGGCAGTAGACGATGCCGCTCTCACCAGGATGAGCGCGCAAAAACGATAGAAGCTGGCGCTGTGGAGCTGCTTTTGGCACCACGGCATAGCGGATGTTCGGCCGATCAAAGCTCGCGAGGAACAGCTCCGCGTTGTCGAGGCAGAGCCGCCGCCGGATGTCCTCGCGCGATTGCATGTCTGCGGTGGCGGTGAGCGCGATGCGCGGCACGCGGGGGAAGCGTCTGGCCAGCTCCGCCAGCTGAAGGTATTCCGGGCGAAAATCATGGCCCCACTGGCTGACGCAATGCGCCTCGTCGATCGCGAACAGGGCGATCTGCGTCTCATCGAGCATTTCCAGAAAATCCGGCATCATCAGCCGCTCAGGCGCCACATACAGCAGGTCAAGCTGGCCGGCCCTCAGGCTGGCGCGCACTTTCGCGCGTTCCGGGCCGCTCAGGCTTGAATTCAGCGCCGCCGCATTCAGGCCAAGCTGGTGCATGGCCGCGACCTGATTGCGCATCAGCGCGATCAACGGCGAGATGACGATTCCAACGCCTGGACGGCAGAGCGAGGGCAGCTGGTAACAAAGTGATTTCCCGCCGCCGGTGGGCATCAGCACAATCGCATCCCCCCCGGCGACAACCCGCTCCACCACCGCCGCCTGCTGCCCACGGAAGCCGGGAAGCCCAAAGACGGTGCGCAATACGGTTTCGGGGTGGGGCGTTGCGGGTTGCGCTGCCGGGCGAAGCGGCCGGAGAATGTCCATGCCGCGTGGTTACAGCCTCATGCCGCGCTTAAGCAATCGCAGGCGGCGCGGTGGAGCGGGACAGGCGCTATAAATCCCCGGGAACCCCGTAGGCTGGCGCGCTGGCCGGGTTGAGCGCGCGGGTGACGTAATCCTGCATTTGCGGCTGCCAAAGCGCCCAAAGGGACGCGAGTTCCGCCAGCGGGGCTTCGTGCCAATCCACTCTTAGGTCAGCGATGGGCCAGGCGGCATCGCCGGTGAGAATGAGCCCGGCGGATTTGAGCGGCCCGGCCTCGCCGCCCGCTTCCAGCCCGGCCTGCAGGGCGGCGATGACGCGGGTGCCGAGTTCATCGGCCTGGGAGGTTGCCTCAAAGGCGCGCACCACGGCGGCGGGGACATTGGTGTTGGCCAGCAAATTTCCAGCCGAGACGCAATCCGCTCCTGGGGCCCAAGCGTGCAGCCCGAGCGTTTTTTGGCCCGAGTGCTGCGCGCCCTGGCCAGAACTGCCGATAAGGGTGATCTGGCGGTAGTCCGGGTAGGGGGCCTGGGCCATCGTGGCGGCGCATGCCTCTGCCGCGCTCATTCCCCGCGCGAGGAAATCCAGCGCCAGTGGCCCAAGCCGCGGGTCTGTGATGTTCTGGGTGGTGGCGGCGCCCACGCCGGCGCGCGCAAAGGCGCAACGCGCGGCCACGGCCGGCGAGGACGAGGTGACCGCTGCGGCGAACTGGCCGGTTCTCAGGCAGCGCGCGGCGAGGGAGAAGGTCATGGCGGAACTTTCATACAGAGCTGGCGCAGTATTCCCGTGCCGGCCTGGTTTTGTAAAATATTTTATTTTGACGGTTTGGCATAAAAAGGGCAAAGCAGAGACATGCGATTCACGCTGAGACAGATTGCATATTTTGTGGCGACGGCGGAGACCGGCAGCATCACGCTGGCGGCGGAGCGGGTGAATATATCGCAGCCCTCCATCTCCTCGGCCATTACCGGGCTGGAGGAGGTGTTCGGGATTCAACTGTTCATCAGGCACCATGCCCAGGGGCTCTCGCTCACCACCGAGGGGCAGCGGTTTTTGCTGGAGGCCAAGGGCCTGTTGATGCAGGCGGAAGAATTACAGAAAGCGGCTTCTGAGATTTCCTCGCGCGTGTCTGGACCATTGGAGATCGGTTGTTTATCGACACTGTTTCCCCTTGCAATACCTGAGCTTTTATCGGTATTCAAGAAGCGCTATCCGGCGGTGCGCGTGAACCCGATTGCAGGACACCAGACAGAGATGTTTGAGAGTCTGCGCAGCGGCCAGATATCATTGCTGCTGACTTATGATATGAACATTCCGGCGGATTTTGAATTTTCCCCGCTCGCTCCCTTGCCGCCTTATGCGTTTGTGGATGCGGGGCATGCCCTGGCGCAGCGAAAATCAGTGAAGTTGGAGGAGCTGGCGGGCGAAAATTTTATCCTGCTGGATCTGCCATTCAGCCGGGACTATTTTTTATCGCTGTTTCGCCAAGCGGGGGTGACGCCGCATATCACCGGGCGGTTTCAGTATATCGATGTAATTCGTAGCCTGGTGGCGCGCGGGGAGGGCTATAGTCTCGCAAATGCGCGGCCGAAAAACCTCTCGACGCTGGACGGACGCAAATTATCCTATTTAACGCTGGAGACTTCGCTGCAGCCGCTGGTGCATGGGATTGCGATGTTGCGGGGGTTGCGGCGCACGCCGGCCGCGGTGGCGTTTGCAAAAATCTGCGACGATGTTTTGCGTGATAAGCCGTTGCCCGGCACGGGCTAAGTTTGCACCACGCGGCGGAGGAACCGGTCGCAGGCGTCTAATTCCTCGCGTAGGATATATTCATTGGGTTTGTGTGCGCGGTCTATGGAGCCCGGGCCGCAAACAACGCATGGTAAACCCAGCGTTTTTGTAAACAGACCTGCCTCCGTGCCGAATGAAATCTTGATGGTTTCCGCATTGCCGGATGCCTGGGTTGCGCGTGTTGCGATGGGGGAATTCTCGGGTGTTTCCAGGCCCGGATATTCATTGTCCACCCGCACCTCGATGCTGGCGCGGCGGCCGCTGCCGCGCACCGCTTGCGTGAGGGCAGCAGCCCGTGCGCGCAGGCGTTCGAGCAACATTGCGGGATCGTCTCCAGGAAGATGACGGATTTCAAAATCCATATCGCAGCGCTCTGGAATAATATTGAGTACCGTGCCGCCTTTGATGGTGCCGATATGCACGCTGCTATGCGGGAATGCATAGGCGGAGTCATTCGCACCATTGTCCCTCAGCCAGGTTTGCAGTGCCTCGGTTTCCTGGATCATGGCGCTGGCGAGGTTGATGGCGTTGCAGCCAAGCGAGGGGTCGGCCGAGTGGGCGGATTCGCCGCGGCAGCAGATGCAGCCAGCAATTTTGCCTTTATGCCCGGTGGCGACCCGCAAGCCGGTGGGCTCACCGATAATACAGCCCGCCGCCTGAAAACCTTCGGCCTCCAGGCGCTGGAGCATGTGGCGTACGCCGACGCAGCCGATTTCCTCATCGTAGGAAATGGCAAGATGCAGCGGGCGTGTGAGGGGGATGCTTTTGCTTTGCTCGGCAAGCGTTATCATGCTGGCGATAAAGCCCTTCATGTCGGAGGCGCCGCGCGCATAAAGCCGGTCTCCCCGCGCGCTCAGGTGGAACGGATCCGTGATCCAGCCAGGCTCGCTGGCCGGAACCACATCGCTATGTCCGGAGAGAATGATACCCTGGCCGGTGGTGGGGCCGAAGCTCGCGAACAGATTGCTCTTGCCGGGGATGTTGCCAGGTATCTCGCGCACATTGCCACCGGCGGCGGCGAGCCGGGCGGCTATGTAGGCGATTAGCTCATGGTTACTGTCGCGGCTGACGGTGGGAAAGGCCACGAGGCCGGCCAGTGTTGAAAGAGTGTCCATTCATCAAGACATAGCGCCGACCGCGATCGCTGCAAAGTCAGCATCAATGCACGAATATTAGGCGCCGAATGAGGCAGCTGCTACGGCGGCGTGCAAAACCTAAAACAAACTTCGCTCATTGCTTTAATAAAATCGATGCAAAAAACGAGAAGGCATCGTGTAAGCTAAATCCAATAATTACGAAAATCTTGTTGGTGAGAGTGGAGTTATGGCGCGAAATCTCGTGATAATACCCGATTTATGTCCTTAAAACGCCGTGTTTTTTGTAAGACGGTGTGCCGTCGTCCTGACCGGCCTGGCTGCGCGCGGAAATTTTAAACCGAGGAAAAAACCGTGGAAACATTGAACGAAAATCCAACCAAAATTGAACAGCATACGATCTATCAGATACCAAGGGACCAGCGCCATGGGCGCTCGATGGATTTGTTCACCATCTGGTTTGGCTCCAACATCATGATGTTGACGATCGTAACAGGTGCGTTGGCCACAACGGTTTTCAAGCTCTCTTTCATGAGTGCCATTGCCTCGATTGCCGTGGGGAATCTGGTTGGCGCGATCTTCATGGCGCTGCACGCCGCGCAGGGGCCGCGGCTTGGTGTTCCGCAGATGGTGCAAACGCGCGGGCAGTTTGGCTCAATCGGCGCGGTTTTGGTGATTGGTATTGTGATCATCATGTATGTCGGCTTTCTGGCTTCAAATATTGTGCTGGGCGGGCAGTCGCTCAACACGATTATTCCGGGGATCAGCCAGAATGTGTTTCTCGTAATGATCGCGGTCATCAGTGTGGTGGCGACAATTTTTGGCCATGACCTGATCCACGCCTATGCGCGGGTGCTAACCTGGCTCTCCGGATTTGCGCTGCTTCTGTCTTTTGGCTGGATCATTTTCATTCATGGTTTGCCTGCGAATTTTATGACCATGAATAGCTACACCACGTCGGGATTTTTTAGCATGGTATCCGTGGGGGCGCTATGGCAGATCGCCTATGCGCCGTATGTCTCTGACTATACGCGCTATATGCCACAGGATACGGGCGCTGTACCGGCGTTCTGGGCGTCCTATTGGGGCTGCACGCTGGGTTCTATTTTGCCGATGGTGCTCGGTGCGATGCTGGGGCTTCTGGCGAGCGATGGCAATGTGGTGGGAGGCTTGACCACCTTCACCGGCCCTGCAAGTTTCTTGATCGTGATCATCTTCTCAGTGGGGATCGCGGGAACAAACGCGATGAACCTATATTGCGGCGTGCTCTCGAGTATCACTCTCGTACAGACTTTTGCGCCGGACTGGAAAGCTGGGCCGGCAGCGCGGGTTGTGGTCGCGATTGCCATTACGGTTATAGGGTTATTCATCGCCATTTTCGCGGCGGCCAACTTCCTGACGAATTATACCAACTTCATCTTGCTGCTACTTTATGTACTGGTGCCTTGGACGGCAGTGAATTTGGTTGATTTCTATTTGGTTCGCCATGGCGATTATGATGTGGCGTCTTTCTTCACGCGGGATGGAGGGGTTTATGGAAAATTCAATAAATCCGCGATATTCTGTTATATTCTAGGAATCTTGATCCAATTGCCATTCGTGAATACCACTCTCTACACTGGGCCGGTCGCGAATATGCTGGATGGTGTTGATATTTCGTGGATCGTTGGTCTTTGTGTCGTGAGCCCTGTTTATTACTTTATGGCCCAGAAGGCGAGGGCACTGAATTTTGTGCCAAGTGGTCTGCAGTGAAAATTGGAATTTGGCAAAGAATTGGTGCGCCGGGTGATAAGCAAGCCAATCTGGCGGCATTGGCGCAAAACGCCCGCGCCGCCAGCGCGGCTGGTGCCAAGCTTTTATTGTGTCCGGAGTGTTATCTCGCCGGCTATAATGTGGCGGATGACATAAAGGCACTGGCCGAACCCGTGGATGGTCCTGCTGCGCGGCAGATTTCCGAGATCGCGCGCCGCGAGAATATTGCTATTGTTTATGGATATGCAGAGCATGATTTAAAATCAAACGATATATTCAACGCCGTGCAGGCCATTGGCCCAGGTGGCGCGGCATTAGGACATTATCGCAAGACGCATCTCTTTGGTGCCTTTGAGCACGCAATTTATAAGCCTGGAAATGGTTTTTCCGAACCGTTTATGCTGAACGGCTGGAAAATCGGCATGCTGATTTGTTACGATGTAGAGTTTCCAGAGGCTGTACGAAGCGTGGCGCTATCTGGTGCTGAGCTGATTCTGATTCCCACGGCATTGACCAAGGAATATAGCGCTGTTCCAGAGTATATTGTACCCGCACGAGCGGTCGAGAATCAGGTCTTTATTGCCTATTGTAACCATGCGGGAATGGAAAATAACATGAATTTTCTTGGGTTATCCAGGTTGGCTGGGCCCGATGGAAAAATCGATAAAGTAACGGAAGATGGCGATACGCTTCTGATCGCGCAGATTAGCCATGAGAGATTGCAGGCTTGTGCGCAGATTTACCCCTACCGGCAGGATCGCCGCCGGGAATTATATGGAAGACTGGTCTAAACACGCAAATTAAAAAAGGAGATATGGGATGACACATAAACTTCGTGAGGATGCTCTTTCCTTTTTTGAATCTCTGGTATTGGGCGTGGCTGGCTCTGGACCGGCCAATGCGATTTCTTTGGCGATGGGCTCGCTCATTGCGGCCGCCGGGCTGTTAAGTCCGTTGTATGTACTAATTTTTGCCGTGCCGATGCTTGGCATCGCGTTGGCCTACAAGGCGCTGAATAAACGCCTGACCCATGCCGGTGCCGCTTATAACTGGGTAGGTCAGGCATTTGGCAAGGTTAATGGCTTCATGGCGGGTTGGGCGTTGATTACCGCGCAAATGATTTTCATCATCTCCGGTGTGGTGCCACTCTCCACGGCGCTATTGAATTTCATTGCTCCAAGCATGGTGAATAATGTTGCTGTGATCACGATGCTTTCGACTTTATGGTTTTTGTTGATAACCGGCATCATTATGCTGGGAATAAAACTCACCAGCTATTTGCAAATTCTCATGCTATCATTCGAGATGGTCGTGTTGTTAGGCGTTGGCATTGCGGCGCTGGTAAAAGTGCATACCGTACCCTTCGCAAATGCATTTTCATGGCATCTATATAGCCCAGGCTACTTGATCCACAATTTTTCAGCCGCGAGTTTTTCAGCCTCAGCCTTGGTCGTGGTCTTTTTATACTGGGGTTGGGATGTTACCGCGAATCTCGGGGAGGAAACCAAGAACGGTGAGCATGCCGCTGGAAACGGCGGGCTGTCGGGAGTGATTGTGACCATTGTCCTATATTCACTTTATGCCGGGGCGACGCTGGTACTATTCACTTTCGCGCAGACAGGAAATTTCAGCAGCAATCTGTTGTATGAAATCGCGATCGCCGCGGGACTCGGTAGAACGGGGGGACTGGTCGCATCAATCGCGGTCATTTTTTCCAGCGTGGCTACCGTGCAGACTGGCATGCTGCAGGTAACCCGGACACTCTTTGCCATGGGGCGCGATGGTGCCTTGCCGCATTATCTAGGTCAGGTAAGCCAGAAGACACAAACGCCGATGCCCGCGACTTATTGGCTGATTGGAACCGGGCTCGCGGGTATTCTCCTTACGGGATTCATGCCATCTGTCAGTGCGATTCTCAGCGACGGCGTGACGGCTTCAGGTTTGCAGGTCGCGTATTATTTTGGCATGGCGGGGCTGGTATCAGCCTGGGTGTTTCGGAAGACCTATCGGGAGTCTTGGTTGTATTGGCTGGCATTTTCAGTTTTCCCAGGTGTTAGCTCAGTATTTTTGATCGGCCTTGGGTTGTTCGCGATCACGACGTTTAATACGACCACAACTGTGGTGGGTGTGGGCACGCTATTGGCCGGGATCGTTTTATTCCGGCCTGCGCGATACAAGCTCAATGCGGATATTCCGCTAGGTGCGGTTGAGCAGGAAATATCCAGAGGATAGGGTTATTTGATGATGGCGCTTTCATATCAGGATTGGCGGAAACGCTCATTGTCTATCATTCTGAAATCAGATCTTTTTATCGATGGTCAATTTGTGCCGGCACTGAGTGGGGCAACTTTTACCAAAATCAACCCAGCGACGGGCGCTGTTTTGGCACAAGTCGCAAAGGGAGACGCGGCGGATGTGGACCTGGCAGTGAAGGCTGCCAGGAGGGCATTTGAGGATCGGCGCTGGGTAGGAAAAACTCTGGCTGAGCGGCGTGCGGTGCTACTTCGTCTGGCAGACCTGATTGAGGAAAATGCCGTTGAACTGGCACTGACCGAGAGTCTGGATATGGGAAAACCTGTGGCTGAAGCAGCCTCGATTGATATCCCAGGTGCTGCCGCCGTCTGGCGTTATTATGCTGAGGCGATGGATAAAATTTCCGATGAGGTCGCGCCGGTGGATGCGGGAAATCTCGCGCTGGTACGGCGCGTTCCCCTCGGCGTGGTGGGCGCGATCATCCCGTGGAATTTTCCGTTTGATATCGCGGCATGGAAGTGCGCGCCGGCGATTGCGGCGGGCAATTCGGTGGTGCTCAAGCCCTCCGAGCGGTCACCGTTTTCCGCATTGCGGCTTGCAGAACTGGCCAAGGCGGCGGGACTGCCGGATGGCATCTTGAATGTAGTGACGGGACTTGGGCGTGGTGCAGGTGATGCGCTGGCCTTGAACAACGATGTTGATTGCCTGGTCTTTACGGGTTCGACCCATGTGGGCCGATCGTTGATGGGATATTCTGGACAGTCCAATTTAAAGCAGGTTTGGCTGGAACTTGGCGGCAAAAGTCCCAACCTCGTTTTTGCTGATACGAAAGACCTGGATTCAGCGGCGCAGATGGCTGCGTTTGGAATATTTTTTAACGCTGGGCAAGTGTGTTCAGCCAATGCGCGTCTACTGGTGGAGCGGCGTATCCATAACGAATTCGTGGAGCGGTTAGAAGTGCTGGCGCGGAATATGCAGCCGGGGGATCCGCTGGATCCTGAGAGCCGCATGGGTGCGCTGGTGGACAAGGCGCATCTGGCACATGTTATGGGGTATGTGGAGCGAGGTTGCAAAACGGCCCGGCTGGTGAGCGGTGGCGTGCCGGCGCAGGTGCATCCGGGAGGCGCTTTTATGCAGCCAACCATTTTTACCAACGTAAAATCTGATTCATTTTTGTTTCGAGAAGAGATTTTTGGACCGGTATTATCGGTAGTCGCGTTCGATTCCGAGGAAGAGGCGATCCGTCTTGCCAACGAGAGTGTTTATGGTCTGGCGGCCTCGGTGTGGACGGCAGATATCGACCGCGCGTTGCGTGTCTCGGAGCGGTTGCGGGCGGGCACGGTTTCAGTAAATACGGTGGATGCGCTGAGTCCGCAGACACCTTTTGGTGGTATCGGGCAATCAGGCTTTGGCAGGGATCTATCCTTGCATGCTCTGGAAAAATTCACAGCACTGAAAACCACTTGGATTAAATATGGAATGTAGGCATGTTTGGTTTTGTTTTACTGAGGTAAAAATTTAATAGTATTGATTTTATCTTAGCTGCCTGATCTGGCATGTAGAGACGTGAGGAGAAAATCAATGGCAAATCATGCAATTGTTCCAATATCGGATATTAATGAAGATCGTGCAGCATCTAACAGAATGGCCTTTGTGGCGGCCATGCGTTGTGCCCCCACGGCTGTTAGCGTGGTGACCACAGACGGATCAGCCGGGCGCTTCGGGGTGACGGTGAGTGCCATTGCCTCGGTTTCAGCTGATCCGCCGATGTTGCTTGCGTGTATAAATCGCCGCAGTCCGGTGGGTGCCGCGGTGAAACAAAATCAGAAATTTACGGTTAACCTTTTATCGGAGCAGCAGACCAATATTGCGGATTGTTTCGCGGGACGATTTTCTGTGGATGGTGGCCCCGCATTTGATTTTGGCCAGGCAGAATGGGCGGATGACGCTGCCGATTTGCCGCCTCGCCTGGAAGGCGCGTGCGCAAGTTTCCACTGTGACGTTGAGCAGATACATGATGCTGGGACGCATGTGATTCTGATCGGCCGGGTTGTCTTGGCGGTGAGCGGCAGTGAACCGCCGCTTGCCTATGTCCGTCAGAATTATGCGCGCGTGATGAATTTCAAGCCTGGTCTCGCGGCTTGAGTGATTACAAACTAAAGGGGTTTTAAAATGATTCGTACCGGACAGCAGTACAAGGACTCTATTCGCGATGGCCGCAGGGTTTGGATAAACGGTGAGATCGTTAAGGATGTAACTCTCCACCCAATGTTTAAGCCGCTCGTTGATATTCGCGCGCGGATTTATGATATGCAGCATGATCCGAAGACAGCGCCGGTGATGTGCTATAAGGACGAATTGGGTAATAGTTCGGCAATCGGTCTTAAGTTGCCATTCACGAAGGAGGATTGGCACGCAAAGCGTGCTTCGACAGAAGCCGTGCTCAATGATGTTGGTGGGATTGTGACGCGCGTTGGGGATGAGACGATCGGTGAGATGTGGTCGCTCTTTGATGGGCAGGATGTTTTAAATGAGGTAAATCCACAGTTTTCTGAGAATATTCGGCGGCATATCGACAAGGCGGTGCGGGAGGATCCGTTTCATGTCTCGGCGAATACCGATCCGAAGGGTGATCGCTCCAAACGGCCACAGGACCAAGATCCTGACATGCTGTTGCACGTGGTAAAGGAGACCGATGCCGGAATTATTGTGCGAGGCGCGAAATATGAAACCGCGGCAGCCTATTCCAACCAGGCATTCACGAAGCCGACAATTGCCAATTGGGGGAATGCTGAACTCTCCGATTATGCGGTCGGGTTTGTATGCGATCTGGGCTCACCAAATCTAAAATTTATCTGCCGCACGGGGTTTTCGGGACGTGCGCCCGCGGCGGATTATCCGCTTTCGAATAAATTCGATGAGGTGGATACGCTGGTGATTTTCGATAATGTGCTGATCCCTTGGGAGAATGTTCTGTTTTATAGACACACCAAGGCAGCAACGTTCATTCGTTCCACGTTGCATCGTTACAGCGCCTTTGCGTTTGTGCAACGTAATTTAAAACTCGCGGATATGATGATTGGCGCGGCCTTGTTCAACGCGCGGCAGACGGGGCTTGATAAACAACAGGCAGTGCAGGAAAAACTCGCGCAGCTTGCTTGCTATCGCGAGGGAATCAATGCGCATCTCACGGCGGCTATTGCGACAGCGCAGAAAAGTCCTGGCGGACTGATGATGCCCAATCAGTCTTTGCTATACACAGGAAGGGTCTTGGCGTGTTCACAATTGCACCATATGATGCATATAGCTCGTGAGCTTTGTGGCGGACAGATTTGTGTGACGCCTGATTCGGCTTCCTTCGCGCATCCGGAGACCGGGCCATGGCTGGAGAAATTCTATACGATCAATGATCAGTGGCAAGCTGATGACCGGCGCAAGTTGCTAGCTTTTGCGCGGGATTTGCTGAACTCGGACTATGCCGGACACCGGCTGACCTTCCAGCTTTTCGCGCAATCACCACCGTTTGCGCATTTGGCGTCGGTGTATAATAATTTTGATTGGGATGAGACGCTGCGGGTGGTGCATAAATCTGCTGGGTTGTCGGCGAATGTGCCTGGCGGCGCCGAGGCTGTGCGTCAAGCGGCGGAATAGGAGTTGAGAGTATGATCCATAAGCGTCTGCGGCGGTTCAACACCCGCGATACCTACCCGGAACAGAATCTTGATAATGATTTATGTCAGGCGGTAATTGCGGGAAAGACGATTTATCTGCGTGGCCAGGTGCCGCAGGATCTGGACACACGGGAGAATGTCGCGGTTGGAGATGCGGCGGGTCAGGCGGAGAAGGTGATGGAGAATATTGACCTATTGCTTCGCGAGTCTGGTGCTTCATTGGAGAATATCTGCAAGGTCACGGTCTACCTGACGGATATCCGGCATCGCGAAGCAGTGTATCGGGTTGCGGGCAAGTGGCTGAAGGGCGTGTTCCCCGTGTTCACGGGGCTGGTTGTGGTGGCGTTGGCGCGGCCGGAATGGTTGGTGGAGATCGATGTAATTGCAGAATTATCCTGAATTCGACAGGTAATTAAAGAAATTTAGGGCGAAATTCAAGGGTTGTTCCAAATCTCATTGGATGAATCTGTTGTCGTGTATAATCGGCCAGCGTGATGGCGGCTGGCTCGCGGGCAGCACCGGATGCTGATGGTTTGGCCCTGCTCACGGTTGGAATGTTGGATAAATCTATATCCGCTGGAGAATTCATGACGAATGATTCGCGCTACGATATTTTGTTCGAGCCCGTGCAAATTGGTCCTAAAACAGCGCGCAACCGCTTCTATCAGGTGCCGCATTGTAACGGCATGGGCTACCGCGACCCGACGGCGCTTGCTCACATGCGAGGCGTGAAGGCGGAGGGCGGATGGGCCGTGGTATGTAGCGAGCAGGTAGAGTTTCATTATTCCTCGGATATTACGCCATTCATTGAACTACGCCTGTGGGATGACCGGGATATTCCGGCACTTTCGCGGATGGTGGATAAAATTCATCAACATGGGAGTCTGGCGGGGATCGAACTGGCTTATAATGGTATGAATGGTCCCAATTTATATTCGCGGGAGGTACCGATGGGGCCGGCGCATTTGCCGGTTGCAACCTTCACCTATGACCCCGTGCAGGCACGGCGGATGGATTTGCAGGATATTCGCAATCTACGCCAATGGCATTTGGCGGCGGTGCGGCGCGCCAGGCGCGCCGGGTTTGACCTGATTTATGTTTATGCTGCGCATTCACTTGGTTTTCTGCATCATTTTCTGTCCCGGCGGTTTAATGAACGAACCGATGAGTATGGCGGATCATTGGAGAACCGCATCCGGCTGTTGCGCGAGATCACCGAGGAGACGAAGGACGCGGTGGGGGATGTTTGCGCCATTCCGGTGCGAATATCTGTTGATGAATTGTTGGGTGAAGGGGGGCTGTATAAAGAGGAGGTTGAGGATATGATCGGCCTGATCGCTGACCTGCCGGACCTCTGGGACGTGACCCTGGCAGGTTGGGAGAATGATAGCCGGACTTCGCGTTTTTCGGAGGAAGGCGCACAGGAACCGTTTATTTCTGGTATAAAACGTCTTACCTCAAAGCCAGTTGTGGGGGTTGGCCGGTATACCTCACCGGACAGAATGGTGAGCCTGGTAAAAAAAGGTATTGTGGATTTTATCGGCGCGGCGAGACCATCGATTGCTGACCCGTTTTTGCCGAATAAAATTCGTGAGGGGCGGTTTGACGATATCAGGGAGTGCATCGGCTGCAACATTTGTGTGTCGGGGGATTTCACGCAATCGCCGATCCGCTGTACGCAAAACCCATCCATGGGGGAGGAGTGGCGCAAAGGGTGGCATCCTGAGCGCGTGCAGCCCAAGGGCAAAACCAGGTCTGTTTTGGTGGTGGGGGCTGGCCCGGCCGGGCTGGAGGCGGCGCATGTGTTGGGCAAGCGCGGTTACGATGTGACGCTGGCGGAAGCGGGAACACAGCTTGGCGGGCGGGTGATTGCCGAGGCTAAACTCCCAGGTCTTTCCGCTTGGAGCCGTGTGGCGGATTACCGGCGGATGCAGCTGCAAAAACTTAAAAATGTGGAGATTTTTTTTGATAGCCGGCTACAGGCCGCGGATGTATTGGAATTTGGTTGTCCCCGGGTTGTGCTGGCCACGGGAGCAAGGTGGCGCACTGATGGCGCCGGCCATTTCCATACACGGTCAATCCCCATTGCTCAGGGGGCTTGCGTGTTATCGCCTTCCGAGATCATGGAAGGGCGCATGCCCGCGGGGCGCGAGGTGGTGGTGTGGGATGATGACCATTACTACATGGGCGGGGTGATTGCCGAATTGTTGGCGGAAAAAAATTATGAAGTCGCGTATCTTACGCCCGCCTCTGAAGCTTCAACATGGACTCGCAATACGATGGAGCAGCATTTCATTCAAAAGCGGATGCTTGAGAAGGGTATTGCCATCCATTCCTTTCAGGTACTGGAAAAAATTGAACTGGGTGTGGCGGTTGGCGCATGTGTTTTCACAGGACGGCAGACGCGCTTTATGGCTGATGCGGTGGTGTTGGTGACGGCGCGCCTGCCCAATGAACAATTGGCGCTGGATCTGTTGGCATGCCGCGAAGCATGGGCGGATGCCGGCATCGAGGATGTTACGGCAATCGGCGATGCGCTGGCGCCAGCGACGATTGCTCATGCCACCTATGCTGGGCAGCGTTATGCGCGGATGCTCGATGAGGACCTCATGCCCGAGGGTGGGTTGCCCTTCCGCCGGGAGATTACTGAACTCTTGCCGATGATTGATTGGAAAAAAACATGATGATTCCATTGATGCTGAATGCGGAGCGGGAGACGCTCGATGCCTGGGGCAGCCCGGAGGATATCGGCGCGGTGACGATTGTGGGGCCGATCGCCGTTTCGGGAAAGATTCTGATCGGGGGCGTGGATAAATCTGTATTCGGGGGATTATATGCCGCCACGCGTGGTATTTACCGTGTGGTTTATGGCTTTCATGAACATGCCACATTGTTGGATGGCGCGCTGAAAATGACGGATGAAAAATCCGGCCGGGAGGTTATTTATGGACCGGGAGATTCCTGGATCATTGAAAAAGACACCTCGATGATATGGGAAATTCTCACACCATCGATTCGTAAGAGTTATATTGCAATTATCATGAATTGATGCTGCTCTCTGGCGCAAATGTGTTTTATTGGGAGGGGTACGATGCCGGCCGGGAATGAGGTTATCCAGACCGCGCTTGATTTAATCGCGGCGTTTGCAAACAATGACCGGGAAAAATATTTTTCATATTTTGCTCCGGATGCGAGTTTTATCTTCTATTCGGTTGATCGGCTTTTAGAGAGTCGCGCGGCCTATGAAGAAGAATGGGCCGGGTGGATTGAAAACATTGGATTCCATGTGGAAGAATGTGTTTCAATGAATCAGAAAGTCACAATATATGGAGATATTGCGGTTTTCCTTCATGAAACCAGAACGCGCGTTTCCACGAATGACGGCGAGCATGTTTACAATGAGAGAGAAACGATTATCTTTCATAAGATTGAAGGTAAATGGCTCGGTGTTCACGAGCATTTATCCCTGGTGCCGAGTTAGGGCAATATGTGATTGGGTTGAACCGGATGGTTCACGATGATTGCGTGGATTGTTTGAAGGGCACTTGGTTGAGCAAGGCAAAAACGTGAATCGCCAGCAAAAAAGATGGCGGTGAATTTTGCTCATTCAGCGTGCATTATGCCATTCAAGGTGAGTCGCATATTTATCAGGTCTGGACCTTGCCAAAGCGCTCTGCCCGCCGGGTGGCGGGCGGAGCCCTTTGCGCCCGTTCAATACATATGCTGGCCGCCGTTGATGGAGAGCGTGGAGCCGGTGATGAAATCAGCTTCGTCAGCGGTGACAAACACCACGCCGCGCGCGATGTCTTCCGCCTTGCCGAGCCGGCCGCGGGGGATTTTGGCGACGATTTTCTCCAATACGTCAGGCGGGACGGCGCGCACCATGTCGGTATCAACATAGCCGGGGGCGATGGCGTTGGCGGTGATGGAATAACGGGCACCCTCCAGCGCCAGGGCCTTGGTGAAGCCGTGGATGCCTGATTTGGCGGCGGCGTAGTTAACCTGGCCGTATTGCCCGGCCTGGCCGTTGATGGAGCCGATGTTGACGATACGGCCGAATTTGCGCGCCTTCATGCCGTCAAACGCGGCTTTGCAAAGATTGAAGCAGGAGCCAAGGTTGGTGTCGATCACTGCGTCCCACATGTCGCGCGTCATTTTGCTGATAACGGTGTCACGCGTGATGCCGGCGTTGTTGACGAGGATGTCCAAAGAGCCGTGCTTGGCGACGATGGCGTTTACCGCGTTGACGCACTGGTCATAGTCACCGACATCGAAGCGCATGGTCTCGATACCGGTTTCAGCGGAGAAAGCCTCGGCAGCGGCGGTGTTGCCTGCGTAGTTGGCAACGACAGTTCGCCCAGCCTGTTTGAGCGCGATGCTGATGGCAGCCCCGATCCCACGAGTGCCGCCGGTAACTAATGAAATGCGTGCCATGTGTTTTCCCTCCGGTTTCCTTGAAGGCTAGACGATTTCCATATCTTCGGGAAGGTGGGAAAAGCGTTTGCTGTGCAGGTTAGACTGATAAATATATGCAATGGAATTTGATTTGCCCGCTTGACGAAGTCAAAAATCATGTTTTGGAGCGCAAATTGGTCTGGTTGTGCCTGAGCAGCGCGGGAGCGTCATTCAGGGCTGGTCTGGGCTGGGTGTTGGATATTGAATGAAACAAGAGTGGCCGCATTTGGGGCGCGGCCACTTTTGCCGTGGTTTTATCTACATGGCCGCGCGGAAGATGGCGATGACCTGATCCCGGTTCGCCTTGCGCGGGTTGGTGAGCATGCAGGCGTCTTTTTGTGCGTTATCCGCCATGACCGCATGGTCCTCGGCCTTCACGCCCAGCTCAGCCAGGCCGGCCGGTATGCCGATGGAGCTGGAAAGCTCGCGGATTGCCGCGATGGCGGATTTTGCTGCCTCGATGGTGGTCATACCCTGAGTGTTCACCCCGAGCAGGCGGCCGATCTCCGCGAAGCGGTCCGTGGCCGCGATCATGTTGAATTCACAGATATGCGGCAGCAATATCGCGTTGCAGACGCCGTGCGGCAGATTATAGAAGCCGCCGAGCTGGTGGGCCATGGCGTGGACGTAACCGAGGGAGGCGTTGTTGAACGCCATGCCCGCGAGGTATTGCGCATAGCACATCGCAGTCCGGCCTTCGATATTTTCGCCGTTTGCCACGACCTGCGGTAGCCATTGGCCGATCAGGCGGATGGCTTTCTCGGCGCAGGCGTCGGTGATGGGGGTTGCGGCGGTGGAGACGTAGGCTTCCACGGCGTGGGTCAGGGCGTCCATGCCGGTGGCGGCGGTCAGCGGTCCTGGTTTTGCCACCATCAGCCGGGGGTCGTCGATGGCCATCAAGGGGGTGCAGCGCCAGTCGACGATGGCCATCTTCACATGGGTGGAGGAGTTGGTGATAATGCAGAAGCGGGTCATTTCCGCGGCCGTGCCGGCGGTGGTGTTGATCGAGATTAGCGGGGTCATCGGCACTTTGCTGCGGTCGACGCCCTCATAGTCGCGGATGTGACCGCCACCGGCGGTGACCAGGCCGATGCCCTTGGCGCAGTCATGCGAAGAGCCGCCGCCAAGAGAGACGATGAAGTCGCAGTGATTGTCCTGGTAGACCTTAACGCCCTCATGCACGTTTATGTCGGTAGGGTTGGGTTCTGCACCGGGGAAGATGATGGCTTCGATTCCGGCTTCGCGGATGTAGCCCGCGATGGTATCGGCCAGTCCCATTTTATGCAGGCCGGCATCGGTGACGATCAGCGCCTTGCGGCCGCCAAGCGATTTGGCGCGGGTTCCGGCCTCCCTGGCACAGCCAGGGCCGATAAGGGTGACGCAGGGGATAAAGAAGCTGTTGGTTTGGTCGGCAATCTGCTGATAGGCCATTTTGTTTCCTAAGATATTATTGGTTTGGTAGGGGGCTGCTTCGGGGAGCGCCGCAACAATCTCAGCAAATTTCGTGCCATGCTGTGCGCGGGGCGCGGGGCGGCATGTTTTGGGCAAAGCATGATGCCCTTGATGGATAATTAACGGGGGAGGCTGTTCCAATTCAGCGCAACTGATTTTACCGCTGGTACAAAACGTGACAGTTTCGAGAATGGGAGTTGAAGCGTGGCTGGCTCGAATGTTTCAAGGTGCCGGAGTTTGATGATTTTAAGTTGCCACGGGAGGTTCCTGAAGCCTGATGCGCCGTCTAACCGCGTTATTGTCCTGGCTCTGTTTTTTGGCCGGATGCCCTGAACTGGAATCTCGCGCTGAACAACGTTATACCCGGATGAATGTTAGAAATATGCCATGACAATTAAAAGCTTTACAGACCACGCGGCCAACGAGCGCACGTTTCTGGCCTGGGTGCGGACCGGCATCGCGATCATGGCATTCGGTTTTCTTGTTGAACGCTTTGATATTTTTCTAAAAATCGCGGCATCCACGCTGGGTCAGCGGGTTCATATGGCTGCCAGTCAGGCGTTTGGTAATATTGCCGGTCTTTGTTTGATCGTTGCCGGCGCCGCACTGATTTTTTTATCCGGGCTGCGTTTCAAGACAATAGCGAAAGCAATCGAAAGCCCCGAAATGCAGCCCAGCCCAGGCAGAAAGATGGATTTCACACTTAGCGGGATGCTGGTTATCCTCGGCATCGCGCTGGTGATTTATCTGACAAACGCACTTAGCTGATGAGAGCCGGCATCTGGCGGGGGCGCCGCGCCACGTGCGGCCGTTAAAAAAGGCAGCAGGTTACGCCGGTGCGCCAAATTGCCGCGAGGGTGCTGCCTTCATGAAGGCTTCATGGGTTTCGCATGCCGCGAAAATCCGGTCCACCATTGGCGTGTCCGGCACCTCGATCTTGAAGATGGGCAGCACGATCTTGATGCTTGCCAGGCAGATATCCGCGATGGTGATGCGATCGCCGTGACAGAATGTGCCGGTTTCCGCCTCCGTGGCCAGGCGTTGTTCAAACGCCTGCAAGCCGGTTGCAAGCCAGTTGGCGCGCCATGCACGGGTGGCATCAGCATCAAAATGGGCCGTATCGGTGAGGTATTTTATCACGCGTGGCGTGATCAGCGGATGGGTGTCGGCCACCAGCATTGAGGCCAGCGAGCGAACCCGCGCGCGGCCATGCGGCGTATGCGGCAGCAGCGGTGTTTGCGGGTGGATGTCTTCGAGGAATTCCAGAATGGCCAGCGATTGGGTGATCGGCGGCGCCGGCTGAGCCTCACGGTCTATGAGTGCGGGAATCGCGCCCAGCGGGTTAATCCGCAAAAACGCCTCGCTGCGTTGCTCACCCGTCTCAAGGTTCACGAAGCGCTCGTCCGCGGTAAGTCCCTTGAGGTTGAGCGCCACACGCACCCGGTAGGTGGCAGAAGTGCGCCAATATGCAAACAACTCGAAACGGGATTTATCATTCATGATGCGCGACCCTCTTTCCGGGCGGATTTGGGAATTGTTTAGTCCATGACAGGTGGTATGTCCATTGGAGTAAATGAGATAAGCGGTTACACGGTGCGCTCCTTGCGCTATAAGTGGCCCTTGCGGGCTGAATGGCCTGGCGCTGGCGTACGCGAATGCGTGGCGTAAGGTTTTAATAACCCCGGAGATTAAAATGCGGTCATTGTTTATGGCTTGCTTATTCATGGTTGCCAGCATTACAGCGTCGGTGGCTCAGGACTGTCATCATGATGCAGTGAGCACCTCGCCCGGCTTGCTGCTGTTTTTGTCCTCCGGGCAGGAGTTTAAGGTCTTTCCGACCAGCAACCGGATTGCACGGGCGTGGTTACCGCGCGATAGGCTGATCGTCTGCCGTAAGAGCGGGAACGCCTATGAGATTACGAACCTGGACCGTAAGGGTGAGCATATCGAGGCTTTGTATATGAACTAAGCATATGATCCGGCGGCATTAAGCTGGCGCGGTGGCCGGATGGTCATGGCCGGGACGCGCCAGGGTGTGTGCGGCCGCGCTATCGGGGCGGTGCCTGGTTGCCAAGCAACGCGATGAATTGCCGTACTGCCGGAGAGGCCTCGGCGTGACGGGTCGCAAGGACCAGATCGGAGCTGAGGTCGAGGCCGCGCACCGGGCGCAGCACCGTGCCGGGGATTCGCAGATTGCCCACGGAAACCGGCACCAGCCCAAAGCCCAGCCCGGCGGCGACAATGGTGATGACGGTGAGGAAGTCACGTACCGGCTCCATGATGACCGGCCTGAACCCGCCTGCGCGGCCCAACTCCTGAATGCGGGTGAGAAATCCGGCCTCTTCGCCGAAATGGGGCACCAGCAGGGGAATGCCCGCGAGATCAGCCGGGGACAATGCTTTTTTGCGCGCCAGGGGGTGATCGGCCTGCAGGGCGATCAGCAGGGGGTCGCGTTTAAGGTGGAACACCTTGATCTCGACCGGGTAGTGCATGCGCGCGCGGATGAAACCGATGTCCAGCCGGCCGGTGGCGATTTCCTCGATCTGGCGGGGGGTTTCCAGCTCGCGCAGATGCACATCCACGCCCGGCGCCACCGCGCGGTAGCGGCGCACGAAGTCTGACACGGTGCCGGCCAGCGCCGCCGAGGCAACGTAGCCGATTTCAATCCGGCCGATTTCGCCGCGCCCGGCGCGCTTGCCCACCATCTCGCCGCGCTCTGCCTGGCGCAGGATCAGCCTGGCCTCGGGCAGAAACAGCGCGCCGGTGGTGGTGAGCGTAACACTGGAGCGCTTGCTGCGGTTGAAGAGGCGGGCGCCGAGCAGGGCCTCCAGCGCCATGACAGTGCGGCTGACGGCGGATTGGGTCATGCCCAGGCGGTCTGCCGCGCGGGCGAAATGCAGCTCTTCGGCGACCATCTCGAAGCAGCGCAGTTGATGCAGTTCCACGGGCCACCTCCGGCATCTGGCATTTAATGTAAATTTTGCATTAAAGTTGTATTTTAATTCCTTTGCGCCGGTTTTGAAGTTGCGGCAAGAGTATCGCCGCCACCCCGGGGAGCCGGGCGTTTTTTAGCAAGGGATTCACCATGACGCAGCCGCAAACCACCAAAGGGAAAATGGGTCCGTTCGACTGGAGCGATCCCTTGTTGCTTGAGGGCCTGTTGACCGAGGAAGAGCGCGCCATCCGTGATGCCGCGCATGAATATTGCCAGGACAAATTGCAGCCGCGCGTGCTGAAGGGTTTCCGCGAGGAGCATTTCGACCGCACGATCATGAATGAGCTGGGCGAGCTGGGGTTTCTCGGCGCGACACTGAGCACCCATGGCTGCGCGGATGTCAGCTATGTGGCCTACGGGCTGATCTCGCGCGAGGTGGAGCGCGTGGATAGCGGCTACCGTTCCGCCTTCTCGGTGCAGTCCTCGCTGGTGATGTACCCGATCTATGCGTTCGGCTCGCAGGCGCAGAAGGATAAGTATCTGCCCAAGCTGCGCATGGGTGAATTTGTCGGCTGTTTTGGCCTGACCGAGCCGGATGCCGGGTCTGACCCCGCCTCGATGCGCACCAAGGCGGTGAAGGTGGATGGCGGTTATGTGCTCAACGGCTCGAAAACCTGGATCACCAATTCACCGCTCGCCGATGTGCTGCTGGTGTGGGCTAAGGACGATGCGGGCGATATTCGCGGTTTCCTCATCGAGCGCGGCGCCGCGGGGCTGAGCACGCCCAAGATCGAGGGTAAGGTGAGCCTGCGCGCCTCCACCACCGGCATGATCATGATGCAGGATGTGTTTGTGCCCGAGGAGGCGCTGCTGCCCGGTGTGAAAGGCCTGCGGGGCCCGTTCTCCTGCCTCAACAACGCCCGTTATGGCATCGCCTGGGGCGCGCTGGGGGCGGCGGAGTTTTGCTGGCACGCCGCGCGCGAATATACGCTGGGGCGCAAGATGTTCGGCCGCCCGCTCGCCGCGACGCAGCTTGTGCAGAAAAAACTGGCCGATATGCAGACCGAGATCACGCTGGGGCTGCACAGTGTGTTGCAGCTGGGCCGCCTGCTCGATGCGGGCCAGGCCGCGCCGGAGATGATCTCGCTGCTCAAGCGTAACAACTGCGGCAAGTCGCTCGATATCGCCCGCGTTGCGCGCGACATGCACGGCGGCAACGGCATTTCCGATGAGTATCATGTGATCCGCCACATGGTGAACCTGGAGACCGTGAACACCTATGAGGGCGCGCATGATGTGCATGCGCTCATCCTGGGCCGCGCGATAACGGGCATCGCGGCGTTTTAGGAGCTCCTGAACATGCCCGGCCCGCTTCATGGCGTTCGCGTCCTCGACCTCAGCCGCATTCTGGCCGGCCCCTGGGCGGGGCAGTTGCTGGCTGATCTGGGGGCCGAGGTTATCAAGGTCGAACGGCCCGAGGTGGGCGACGACACGCGCAGCTGGGGGCCGCCGTTTTTGCCGCCCGCGGGGGGGGGCGCGGCGCGCGGCGAGAGCGCCTATTTCCTCTGCGCCAACCGGGGCAAAAAATCGGTGACGATCGATTTCGCCAGGCCCGAGGGGCAGGCGCTGGTGAAGCGGCTGGCCGCGCAGAGCGACATTTTACTGGAAAATTTCAAGGTTGATGGCTTGGCCAGGCTGGGGCTCGGCCCCGAGGATATGGCAAAGGTCAACCCAAGGCTGATTTATTGCTCGATCACCGGGTTTGGCCAGACCGGCCCTTACCGCGCCCACCCCGGCTATGATTTTTTGATGCAGGGCATGGGCGGGCTGATGAGCGTGACCGGGGAGCCGGACGGGGAGCCGATGAAGGTGGGCGTGGCGGTGACCGATGTGTTCACCGGCATGTATGCCGCCACTTCGGTGCTGGCGGCGCTGGCCGAGCGTGAGCGCAGCGGGCTGGGGCAGCATGTTGATATCGCGCTGTTTGACGTGCAGATCGCCACGCTGGCCAACCAGATCATGAGTTATCTAGTGTCGGGGCAGCAGCCGCCGCGGCTGGGCAACGCGCATCCGAGCATCGTGCCTTATCAGGTGTTCCCGACCCTGGATGGCCATGCGATTCTGGCCATCGGCAACGACGAGCAGTTCAGGCGGTTCACCCAGCTCGCCGGCGCGCCGGAGCTGGCGCTCGATGAGCGCTTTGCCACCAACCCGGCGCGGGTGACCAACCGGGCGGTGCTGATACCGCTGCTGGAGGCGTTGATGCGGCAGCGGCCGACCCAGGGCTGGATCTCCGCGCTGGAGACAATCGGCGTGCCCTGCGGCCCGATCAACAATTTCGCCGATCTGGAGGCACATGAGCAGGTGCGGGCGCGCGGCATCTTCAAGACCGTGCCGCACCCCTCCGCCGGTTCCATGCGCAGCGTCGCCAACCCGATGCGCTTCTCGCGTACCCAGGTGGAGGATGAGCGCGCATCCCCGCTGCTGGGCGCGGATACGCAGGATGTACTGGGTGGCATGCTTGGTCTCTCCGGCGAGGAGCTGGGCGCGCTGCGGCTGGCCGGCGTTGTGTGAGCGGCCGGGTTTTTCATGTGATGAACGATATAAAAAACCAATGCTCCGAGGTTGATAAATGAAAACGACACGCCGGCCCGTCGTGGGCGTTATCACTGACATGCGCGATCTGGGCGGCATGGCGTATCAACTTATCGGCGATAAATATGTGCAGGCGGTGTCGCAATTTGCCGATTGCCTGCCGATCGCGCTGCTGAGCGAACAGGGGCGCGGCGGCGCGGATGATCTGCTGGCGCTGTGCGATGGGTTTCTCTTCACCGGCAGCCCCTCGAACATCCGGCCCTGGCGCTACGGCGATGCGGCGGCGGGGGATGGGCCGTTCGACGATGAGCGCGATGCGCTGTCGCTCATGCTGATCCCCGCGATCCTGCGCGCGCGGGTTCCGGCACTTTTCATCTGCCGTGGTTTGCAGGAGCTGAATGTCGCGCAGGGGGGCACGCTGCAGACCAAAATTCCCGCGCAGGACCCGGCGGTTGCACATCATGCCCCCGAAGACGCCAGTTACGAGGACCGTTACGCGCCGCTGCACCAGGTGAGCCTGATCGAAGCCTCGCCGCTGGCCGATGTGTTCGGTGCGCCGTCTTTCGCGGTGAATTCGCTGCATTATCAGGCTTTGGCGAAAATCGGCGACGGCCTCACCGTGCATGGCTATGCCGAGGATGGCATTCCCGAGATCGCCGCCGCCGATGGTCATCCCTTCGCTATCGGCGTACAATGGCATCCGGAATACCGGCCCGAGCTGAGCGCGCCCAACCGCGCGCTGTTTGAGCATTTTGGCCAGGCCGTGCGCGCCCGGCGGGATGCATGAAACCGGCGTTTTCAGATTTTTTCATAAGGAATAACAATGATGTCACATGAGCGGCAGTTTTATATCAATGGCGAATGGGTTGACCCGGTTACGCCGCGCACGATGGATGTGATCAACCCCGCGACCGAAGAGGCGTTCACGCAGATCTCGCTGGGCTCGAAAGCCGATGTGGACCTCGCCGTGGCCGCCGCCCGCAAGGCGTTCGAGACATTCAGCCAGACGACGCGCGCGGAGCGGCTCGATCTGCTCAAGCGGATTCTCGCGGCCTTCCAGGCCCGCTATGAGGATATCGCCAACGCGATCACGCTGGAACTCGGCGCGCCGGTGACGCTGGCGCATAAATCGCAGGCGGCCATCGGTGTTGGGCATCTGACCCAGATGATCTCGGTGCTGGAGACTTTCGAGTTCGAGCACATGCAGGGCACGACGCTGATCGCCAAGGAGCCGATCGGCGTGGTCGGCATGATCACGCCATGGAACTGGCCGATCAACCAGATCACCTGCAAGGTTTGCCCGGCGATTGCCGCCGGTTGCACCATGGTGCTCAAACCATCCGAGATCGCGCCGCTGGATGCCATCATCTTCGCCGAGGTGATGCACGCGGCGGGGGTTCCGCCCGGCGTGTTCAATCTGGTCAACGGCGATGGCCCCGGCGTGGGCACCGCGATGTCCGAGCATCCTGATATCGACATGATCTCCTTCACCGGCTCCACGCGCGCGGGGATTCTCATCGCCAAGGCAGGTGCCGATACGATCAAACGCATGCACCAGGAGCTGGGTGGAAAATCCGCCAATATTCTGCTCGACGATGTGGATATCGAAGCCGCGGTGACTACCGGCGTGGTGGATTGTTTCCAGAACACCGGCCAGTCCTGCAACGCGCCGACGCGCATGTTTGTCCCCGCACAGTTCCGCGACGTGGCGGTGGGCGCTGCCCGGCGGGCGGCGGAGTCAATCAAGGTCGGGGCGCCGTCGGACCCGGAGGTTTATATGGGCCCGGTGATCAGCCAGCTGCAATATGACAAGATACAGGCAATGATCCAGGCCGGGATCGACGAGGGCGCCACACTCGTGACAGGCGGCACAGGCCGGCCGGACGGGCTGAACCGGGGCTATTATGTCCGCCCCACAGTGTTTGCCGATGTGACGCCGGATATGCGCATCGCGCGGGAAGAGATTTTTGGCCCCGTGCTCTCGATCCTCACCTATGAGACCCCGGCGCAGGTGATCGCGCTGGCGAATGATACTGTGTATGGTCTGGCCGCCTATGTGCAATCGGGCAACCGCGAACGGGCGCAGGAAATCTCACGCAAGATGCGCAGCGGCAATGTCTACATCAACTATCCGAAGGGTGATCTGAACGCCCCCTTCGGCGGCTACAAACAGTCAGGCAATGGCCGCGAATGGGGCCAGTGGGGGCTCGAAGAGTTCCTCGAAATTAAAGGCGTTGTCGGTTACGCCGCAGGGTAAGGGCGGGACTTTCACCAGAGCCACTTTCACCAGAACCAAGGAAATATCTCATGTTGAATGCAGCTTCCAAACCAGACACCACCCAGAGCAACGCCGCGTGGGACGCACGGCGCCAGGCCGCGACACCGCGCGGCGTGAGCGTGCTGGAAAACTTCTACGCCGAGCGGGCGCTCAATGCCGAACTATGGGACATCGAGGGCAACCGCTATATCGATTTCGCGGGCGGCATCGCGGTGCTCAACACCGGCCATTGCCACCCCCGCGTGATCGCGGCGGTTAGCGAACAGCTCGGCCGCTTCAGCCATACCGCGTATCAGGTGGTGCCCTATGCGGGGTATGTCTCGCTCGCCGAGCAGATGAACCGCCGCGCGCCGGGGGCCGGGGCCAAGAAGACCATACTGGTGACCACCGGCGCCGAGGCGGTGGAAAATGCCGTTAAGATCGCCCGCGCGGCGACCGGGCGCTCGGGCATCATCGCGTTCGACGGCGCCTTCCATGGCCGCACGCTGCTCGGCATGGCGCTGACCGGCAAGGTGGCTCCCTACAAGACCGGCTTTGGCGCGATGCCTGGCGATGTCTTCCACGCGCCCTTCCCCAATCCGTTGCATGGCGTCAGCATCGAGGATTCGCTGGCCCATGTCCGCCGGTTGTTCAAGAGCGATATCGACCCCAAGCGCGTCGCCGCGTTCATCTACGAGCCGGTGCAGGGCGAAGGCGGGTTCTACCCGGCGCCGGTGGCGTTTATTCGCGGCCTGCGCCAGATTGCCGATGAGCACGGTATTCTGCTGATCGCCGATGAAATCCAGTGCGGCGCGGCCCGCACCGGGACGTTCTTCGCCTCCGCGCAGCATGATGTCACCATCGACCTGCTTACCTTCGCCAAGAGCATCGCCGCCGGCCTGCCGCTGGCCGGTGTGGTCGGCCGGGCGGAGCTGATGGATGCGGCGGCTCCCGGCGGGCTGGGCGGCACCTATGCCGGCAATCCGCTGGCCGTTGCCGCGGCCCATGCGGTGCTGGAGATCATCGAGGATGAGAAACTGGAGCACCGCGCCACCGTGTTGGGCGAACGGCTGAAAGCCCGGCTGAACACGCTGCGCGAGGCGGTGCCGTTCATCGCCGATGTGCGCGGGCCGGGCAGCATGGTGGCGGCCGAGTTCATCAACCCCAAGGATGGCGAGCCGCAGGCGGAGTTCGTGAAAAAGGTTCAGGCCATCGCGCAGCAGCGCGGGCTGATTTTGCTGATCTGCGGCGTTTACAGCAATGTCATCCGCTTCCTCTACCCGCTGACAATCCAGGACAGCGTGTTCGCCGAGGCGCTCGATACGCTGGAATACGCGCTGCGCCACGCCTGAGCGAAGCCTGTTTGAGAGTATTCAGCCAATAGCTGAATACTCTCAACTTATGTTTGATGTTTGAGCGCGCAACCTTACCCGGCGCTTATTTGCCGCGGTAGCGAATGTATAATGCCGGGATCAGGTTGGTGCTGAGCAGCGCGCTCCAGACGATGCCGCCCGCGATGACGATGGCCAGCCCCTGTTCCGGCGCGGCGCCTGCGCCAAACCCCAGAGCGGTGGGCAGCATGCCCAGCACGGCGACAATGGTGGTGAGGAAAATCGGGCGAAACCGCACATTCAGCGCCTCCTCCATGGCTTGTGCTGGGTCCAGCCCGGCGTTCTCGTTTTGCTGGGCGCGGTCAAGCAGGACAATGCCGTGGTTCAGGCTGACCCCCACCAGGGTGAGGAAGCCGACAAGGCCGATCCCGTTCAGCCCCAGCCCGCTTGCCGCCAGGGCCAGCGCGCCGCCGGTCATCGCCAGGGGGATCTGCATCATCAGCAACCCCGGCGCACGCCTGCCGCCAAAGCGCAGCACCAGCACGCCGGCCATGAGGATGACAGCGGCGAGTGCGGCAATCCCCAGGCCGAGGGCGGCGGCCTCCAACATGGGGTAGAGCCCGCCAAAGGCGATGCGGTAATCAGGCGGCAGCTTCAGGCTGGCCAGCGCCCTTTTGGCGGCGGTGATGGCAGCCCCCGGCGCGGTGGTGGGGGTCGCCAGAATATCGAAGGCGCGCGCCCCGTCGATATGGTGAAACTGATTCGGGCTGGTGACGAGGCTGATGCTGGCGAGCTGGCCGAGCGGCGTGGCGCTCTGGTTGCCGACAGGCAGGGCTGCCAGGTCATCGAGGGAAAACGCGGCCGGATCAGGCAGGCGGAGATAAACCGGCAGCGCGAGATTGCCGTCGGGCACCTGGGTCACCACCTGCCCGGCCAGCAGGGTGGAGAGCTCATTGCTCAATTGCGCCGGGCTGAGACCAGCCGCCGCCAGCGCGGCGGGGCGCGGCTGCACGTTGATCTGCGTCTCAGGATAGCCGTCGTTATTGAACACGCCGGAGAGGCCCTTGACGGTTGCGAGGCGGCTGGTGATCGCATCCGCCAGGGTGCTCATCGCCGGGAATTGCGTGCCGTAGAGCTGGATTTCAAAGGGCTGCGGCAGGCCCGAGAGGCTCTCGCCCAGGCGCTCCACGGTTGGGGTATCGATACCGAGTTGCACCGCGGGCGTCTGGCTTGCGGCGAGAATCCGGGCGGCAATCGCATCCAGGCTGTTCGCCCCGGCACCGGGCTTCAGCAAAATCTCGATTTCCCCGGCATAGGCTGGCTCGGTGTAGTTGCTGCCCGCGGATGAGCCGATACGCGCCAGGCTGTGGGCCACCGCGGGGTCGGCGTTGATGCGGGTGACGATTGAATTGACCGCCGCCTGCGTGTCCAGCAGCGCGGTGCCGGGCGGCAGCGTGAAGGACTCCAGCAGCACGCCTTCATTCGGCAAGGGGAGAATATTCACCGAGACCAGGCTCATCGCGGCCAGGCTTAACAACAGCAGCAGGAAACAGCCGCCGATGCTCCAGCGCGGATGCGCCAGCACGAAGTTGAACAGGCGGCGGTTGTGGCGCCGCAGCGCGGCCAGGAGCTGCTCGCTGCGCCGCGAGGGCTGCGGGATCGCCCCGCCATGGCGCACGAGGCTGAGGCCGAGCGGGATGAGCGTGAGCGATACCAGCAGGGAGGCCAGCAGGGAGAACACCATGCCCAAGGCGAAGGGGATGAAAAACAGCCCGGCCAGCCCGCCGGTGAACAACAAGGGGACGAACACCAGGATAGTGGTCAGCGTGCCGATGATATCCGGCGCCGCGATGTCACGCAGGCCGCGCAAAACACCGGCGGCGGGGGCGTCGCCCACCTCCCAGCGGTGGCAGATGCTCTCCAGCACGATGATCGCGTCATCGGCCACCAGCCCCAGCGCCACGGTGATCGCGCCCAGGGTCATTAAATTGAGGCTCTGCCCGGCGGCATACAGCCCGGCGATGCCGAGCAGCAGCGAGACCGGGATGCTCAACGCCAACAGCCACGCGCCGCTGCGCGCACCCAGCACGAAGAGCATCACCGCAATCGCCAGCACGCCGCCGATGATGAGGTTGCGCCGCAGATCAGCCCCCACGGCATGCACGAGATGCCCTTGGTCATAAATACGGATAAACCGCACGCCGGGCGGCAACTGGCTGCTCAACGCCGCCAGTTTCTGGGCGATGGCCTGCGTCACCGGCAGGGTGGAGGCGCCTTGCTGTTTGAAAATCGTCAGCGCAATGCTTGGCTGGCCATCCAGCAATTCGCGCTGGTGGGTGGGCAGTGTGGTGCGGATAATGCGCGCCAGACTCCCAAGCGCCACCGGCCCATCTGGCCCGGCGACCGGCGTTGCGTTTAAATCAGCAATGTGCGTCGGCAGGTTATGCAGCTCAATCAGCGAATCCTGATGCCCGAGCGTGAGATATCCGCCGGGCGCCAGGCTCACCTGCCCGGCCAGCGCCGCGGTGAGCGCGCTCACCGGAATATGCGCCTGGCGCAGGGCGCCGAGGTTTGGCTGCACCCAGAGGGCGGCATCGCCGATGCCAGCGCTGTTGACCAGTTGCACGCCGGAGATGCCGCGCAAGGCGGGGATGATGGTGGCGGCGACCGTGCGGGAAACCTCCTCGCGCGGTACCCCGGCGGGGATTTGTAGCGCGTAGTCGGCCACCTCGTTGATCGCGTTGCCCATGATCTCGGATAAAGGCTGGGCAGCGGGCGGCAGGCTGGCGCGCACCCGGTCAATAGCGCCGTTGACCGCTTGCAGGTCAGCGTTCGGGTCCGTGCCCTCACGGAATCGCAGATCGGTTTCAACCAGCCCATCGCCGATGGTGGAGCGCACCTCGGTCACATCCGGCAGGCCGAGCAACTGGCCCTCAAGCGGCGTGGCGACCAGAGTTTCCATGGTGGTGGCGGTGGTGCCCGGCAGATGCGTGATGACGCTGACCGCCGGAAAATTGAACGCCGGCAGAACCTCGACCGGAATGTTCACCAGCGCGTAAATGCCGTAGCCGATCATTGCGCCGTAAAGCAAAATCCACAGCGCGGGCCGCAGCAAAACGCGGCTGAGTGCGTTCATCATGGGCGCCCGGCTAATCAGGCGGCTGATACAAGGCCGCGATGCCGCGGTGGTAAAGCAGATACGCATTCACCACGACCACATCCTCGCCCGGCTTCAGGCCGGATTTTATCACCGTGTCATCGCCTTGCGCCGGGCCCGGCACGACCGCGGCCGGATGATCGCCCTGCGCCGTGTGCAGCATCACCCACCATTGGCCTTTGTCGAGAATCAAGGCATCGGCCGGCACGATCGTCTCCGCCCGCGCCGGCAGGGTAAGCGTGACCGTGCCAAAAATGCCCGGCGCGAGGGGGGCGCCCGGTATTAAAGCCACCGGCAGGCCGCCGTCCGGCTGCACCGCGCCAAGCGCGCCACGCACGCTCACCGGCACCGGATCACCGCCATTGCCGGGCGTGAACAGGCCCGTGGTGCCGGGGGCAATATCGGCGGCGGCGGCGTTATAGAACACGGCGCGCAGCCAGGTGCCCGAGGCGGGCTGTATGGTGGCGGCAGCCTGACCGGCCGCCAGCAGATCACCGTTGGCGGTCTGCACACTCTGCACCACCCCTGCCAGCGGGCTGCGCAGGATAACGTCTTCCCGCAGCGCGGCTAAATTGGCCGCCGCCGTGGCGCTCCGTGCCATGGCGGCGGCCAGCGCGGCCTTGGCCTGCGCAACGAGTTGCAGGGTGGAGAGATGCTGCCGCAGTTTCTGCTGCTCTGCCGTCAGGGATATTTCCGCCGCATGCTGCGCGGCTTTTGCGTCCAGGACCACGCCTTGCGCCTGAACCATGGCGGCGGTGATCTGCGGACCGCCAAGCCGGGCAATTTTCTGCCCCGCCGCAACCGCCTGTCCGGGTAGAACATCAAGCGTGGCAACAATCCCGGACTGAGCGGAAGCCACGGTAACGAGGCCGCCCGGCTGCTCACTTGCGAAACCCGAAATCCGTGGAGTCTGCATGACCGCAACGGCCGCCACCCAGCCCACCGCCGGGGCCGCCTGCGCGCCATTGCCCGCGAACACGGCCAACCCGGCACAAAGAACACACCAGCGCAACAGATGCAGTCTCACATTTTCACTCATGCCGGTTCGTCACGCCAATCCGCCCTTCACGATCCCACTGACAGAATTTGTAAGCCTATAAATCCGGCATGGCCAGAGACGCGGGGGCGGGGGTTTATTCTGGCCGCCGCATTTATAAAAGCGTTGACAGTGATATAAACATATCCTTATATCTGTAATTCATATGAATGACGCACTTGAAGTCTTCCGCGCCCTCGCCGACCCAACCCGGTTGCGGATTCTCGCGCTGCTGCGGGCGATGGAGCTTTCCATCGGCGAACTCGCGCAGGTGCTGGGGCAGAGTCAGCCGCGTGTCTCGCGCCATGTAAAAATCCTCGCCGATGCCGGGATCGCGCAGCGCCGCAAGGAGGGGAGCTGGGTTTTCCTCGGCCTGGGCGATAAAGCGCGGATGGCGCCATTGCTGGCCGCCATCGATGCCTGGAGCGGTAAGGAACAAGGCGACTATTGGGCGGTGGCGGATATGGCCCGTCTCGCCGCCGTGCGAGGCGACCGTGCCCGCGCCGCGGAGGAATATTTTAACGCCCACGCCGCTGAATGGGACGAAATGCGCTCCCTGCATGTGGCGGAGAGCCAGGTTGAAGCCGCGATCCGCGCCAGCCTGGGTGCCGCGCCCATCGGCCGGCTGGTTGATATCGGCACCGGCACCGGGCGGATGATCGAGCTTTTCGGGGAGAGGGCGCTCAGCGTGATCGGGATAGACCGCAGCCCCGAGATGCTGCGCCTCGCCCGCGCCAAGCTGGCCCGCGCCGGGCTGGAGCATGTGGAACTGCGCCAGGGGGATTTCCACGCGCTGGAGCTACCGAACGCCTCCGCCGATACCGTGATTGTCCACCAGGTGTTGCACTATGCCCAGCAGCCCGAAATGGCGATTGCCGAGGCGGCGCGCCTGCTCACCCCCGGCGGCAGGCTGCTGGTCGTGGATTTTGGTCCGCACGAAAAAGAGGAGCTGCGCACACGCCATGCGCACACGAGACTTGGCTTCACCGATGAGCAGATCGCCGGCTGGTTCGCCAGCGCGGGACTCGAGAGCAAGCCGCCGCAGCCGCTCGAGGGCGGTGAATTAACCGTGAAACTTTGGCTGGGCCAGCGCCCCGCCGTGGCTGACATGAAAGACATTGCCGCATGAACTCGCTCTCTCCGGCCCGGCAAGGCGCCCCGATTTTCGCGGACGCCGCAGGGGATATCGAAGTTTCATTCGAGTTTTTTCCGCCAAAAACTGATAAAATGGACGCCGCGTTGTGGGACACCGTGAGGAGCCTGGCGCCGCTGGCTCCGCGTTTTGTCTCCGTGACCTACGGCGCGGACGGCTCCACGCGCGAGCGCACCCATGCCACGGTCACCCGCATCGCCCGCGAAACCGCCATGCCGGCGGCGGCGCATCTCACCTGCGTTGGCGCCAGTAAACGTGAAATACTGGATATCGCGGAAAGTTATTGGACGGCAGGCATCCGCCATATCGTTGCTCTGCGCGGCGATCCGCCGCAGGCCGGCCAGCGTTTCACTCCGCATCCGGATGGCTTTGCCAATGCCACGGAGCTGACCGCGGGGCTGAAAGCGGTTGCGCCGTTTGAAATCTCGGTCGCGGCCTATCCTGAATGCCACCCCGATTCCCCCAGCATCAAAGCTGATCTGGATAATCTCAAGGCCAAAATTGACGCCGGGGCGGATCGCGCCATCACCCAGTTCTTCTTTTCACCCGAGACGTTCCTGCGCCTGCGTGATCGCGCCGCCGCCGCCGGAATCAACGCCGAGATTGTCCCCGGCATTCTTCCGGTCTCGAATGTCGCGCAGACGAGGAAATTCGCTGCCCAGTGCGGGGCGGCGATTCCGCCCTGGATGGACCGGCTGTTCGAGGGGCTGGATGAACAGCCCGAGACGCGCCAGCTTGTGGCCGCCACCATCGCGGCTGAGATGTGCATGAGACTTTATGATGGCGGCGTTCGTCACTTCCATTTCTATACGCTCAACCGCGCGGCACTATGCTATTCAATCTGCCATATGCTGGGCAAAAGACCCGCCGGCGGCGCGGATACCCATCCGGCGGCGGACGCCCGGCTGGTGGCGGCAACCGGCATGTAAGGCCGGTTGCGCCGCACGCCCTTTTTCCCGGTATCGCGGCCGGGCATTTCATGATTATATAGCAATCAACCATTTAACCATGTAGCTGCCACAGTTATCCGGCTGCCGCTGCATTCTCGCGCGCCGCGGCGGCGCCGCCTCAAAGATCGTCAAACCAGAATGAGGATTTATGCCATGGATCTGAATGAAACCCTGGAAGCAGACTGGATCAAGATACGCGCGATCCTCAAAGAGCAAGTTAAAAATCTCGCGCAAGGGCAGCAACTCTCGGTTCCAGGGCTGAGTGCGGAAGCCGCGCATGCCGAGGCGCTGGCGCGCGCTCACAGACTCATCGCTGAATGCGAATCCGTCATAGTGATCTACTCCCGGAAAGCTTAGCGCGGCATTGCGTTTAGAGCGGCCAAATCCAAGCGCGATCGTTTGAGATTCGCTCAACCGAGCGAGCCGAAAGCGTGAATCGCCCTCAGAAAAATGGCCAGAGCGTGATCGCACCTAAAGCGATCAGTCTCTAGCCCGGATTATGCAGGACTGCTGGCGAGCATAGCGTAAACCGTTGATTTGATGTAAGAATTGG
>NZ_BSOS01000050.1 GCF_030160635.1 Acidocella aquatica
CCGGAATGGTGAAGGGGCCGATCGCGGCGGGGGTGAGGTCGATGACTTTTTTGCCGTCGCGCTGCAGCAGCGCGTTGTTGTGCACATGCGCGCCGGCCGAGGTGGCATCGAAAACGACTTGAATGTCCTTGTAGTTTGGCAGTTTTAACAGACCCTCGATGCCCTCGTGCGTGACCGGCACGTTAAGGCGCGCGGCGCGGGCCAAACCATCTGACTTCGCATCGATGCCAACCATCGCGCCCATCTCAAGGTTTTTCGAGGTCCGCATGATCTTGATCATCAGGTCGGTGCCGATATTGCCCGAGCCGATGATGGCGCATTTGATTTTTTTAGACATTAACGAGCATCCTCATAAGTGAAAGATACAGAACCCAGACCGCCGATCGAGGCTTTCACCACATCGCCGGGCTTGATGATTACCATCGGCCCGAGCGCGCCGGTCAGCACCACGTCGCCCGCGCGCAGCGGCTCGCCGCGTTCAGCCAGGGTGCGGGCCAGCCAGGTTGCGGCGTTGAGCGGGTGGCCGAGGCAGGCAACGCCCGCGCCGAGCGAGGTCACTTCACCATTCACCTCCAGCGCCATGCCGCAGGTCCAGAGATCGAGGCCGGACAATGGCTTTGGCGTGCTGCCCAGCACATAAAAAGCGGACGAGCCGTTATCGGCCACCGTGTCGGCGAAGGTGATCTTCCAGTCAGCGATGCGGCTGTCGACAATTTCGATCGCCGCGACCACCTCCGCCACCGCCGCGGCTACCTCTTCGCGGCTGACATCGGCGCTTGGCAGATCCGCCGAAAGAATAAACGCAACCTCGGCTTCGGCTTTTGGCTGGATAACCTTGGAGGCTTGCAAAATCCCGCCATCCTTGATGCACATATCCTCGAACAGCACACCGAAATCCGGCTGACCGACGCCAAGCTGCGCCTGCACGGCCTTAGCCGTGAGCCCCACCTTGCGGCCCACGATCCGGCGCCCCTGGCCCACCCAATGCGCGGTGTTGAGCGCCTGCACCGCATAGGCGCCGGCAACATCCGTGGGGTCCAGCCCGTCACGCAGGGGGGGCACAGCGCCGGTGTCGTATGCAGCGCGCAAGCGGGCCGCGATGTCTGAATGGGTCGGTTTCATTGCTGGTATTTCCTTGTTTCTCCCCGGAACGTTAGGGAAAACGGCGAAAACTAGCAATTTACTTTGACCAAATAATCCCATATTATGGGATTATGAAACAGGCTGCCAAACCACGGCCATCTGGCAATGCATCGCTCGAAAAAGGGTTGGACTTATTCAACCGCATCGCGCGAGACCGGGGCCAGACCCCGCTGGCGGCGTTGGCCGCGGAGATGGGGTTGCCGCGTTCCACGCTGTACCGGTTAACAAACGCCCTTGAGGGCGCTGGCATGATCGCCAGGCTGGAGCGTCACCACTATGAAGTTGGCCTGCCGCTTGCCGAGGCACTGCGGGGCATGACGCCCGAAAGCCAACTCGCCCGGCTTTCCCGCCCGGCGCTGCGGCGGCTTGCGAGCACCTGCGGGGCAACGGCGCATCTGGGCGTGATGGAAAATGACATGGTGACATATCTCGTGAAGGAGAGCGCCGGTTCAGTTCCCGCGGAGCCCTCCTTCAGCCGCGAAAATACGCAGCTCGAAGCCTATTGCTCAGGCATTGGCAAGGTGCTGCTGGCGTGGCTGCCCGAGGAGGAGCGTGCACGGTATTTGGCGGGCGGGCCATTTGTTGCGCTAACGCAGAGAACCATCACCGATCCGGTTGTGCTGCAAGAAACCCTGCAAACGGTTAAAGCTGAACAATTCGCGCGCGATGACGGCGAAATCGCCGATGATCTGTATTGCCTCGCCGTGCCGCTTTGGACCGGCGACCAGCGCGTTGCGGCTGCGATTTCATTATCGTTCGCGCGGCGCGCGGAACAACGGCGCGAGGATGAAGGCCATCTGGCCATGCTGCGCGCCTGCGCTGCCAGACTCAGCATCGGCGGCGACGGGTTTTTCTCATAGCGCATAAATATTTCCTCTTGCGTATATTTTGCCTTGCGGGAGCCAGAACGCTCGCCTAAGCTTGACGCGCGTTGCTCCTGAGGAACAACGCTTTTGAAATCAGCCTGTGCAGGGGGTTAGATGGCAGGTCCGTCGGGGATTATTGCGGCGGGGGCTCCCGGTTTTATCACAACCAGATCGCAGGCGCTGGCGGCTGATACCGAGCGTTATGTGTTGCAGGGCGGCGGCACGGTTGTGCTGGCGCTGGCGGCGGGTGAGTCGGTTGAGCTGCAGCTGAAGGACGGCGGGCAAAGCGTAGAATTGGCCGCCTTGGCCACCGATGGGCGCGATGCGCTGGCAGCGCTGGGGCTGACGGCAAATGTTCAGCCATTTGGGATTGAGCAAGCACTGTCCGGCCAGAGTGAGGATGCGCAGCGTGTGCGGGCTGGGCTGGCGCGGCGGGGGTTGACGATTGCCAATGCGCGCGCCGCGCTGATTTTCGGCGACGATGCCCCGGCGGGGAGCCGCGAACAGTTTACCGCGACGCAGGCGATTACGCTGATCATGGGTGCGCCGGCGCGGCAAATGCTGGTGTGGGAGCAGACGCCAGCATCAGATGTTACGGTGTTGGTACGCCGGAATCAATTGCGCCAGCCTGGGGTTTTCCGTGCGCCGGAACCATTGGCGCAACCGCGGCTTGACCTCACCATTGATATCGCCAGCGCCATTTCCTTCGAAGTTCATGAGGGGGAATATATTCAGATCCTCGATGTCGCGGGGCGGCAATGCTCGGATTTTCTTGGCTTCCGCCGCCGTGCGCTGGATCGCGGCCTGCTGCGCGGGCTGGATGCGACGACTACCAGAACCATGACAGGGCAGGCCTACCCGAAACCTGGACTGTACGCGAAGTTTTTCGACGAGGACCGCACCGCATTGGTGGAAGTTGTGCATGATACCGTCGGGCGGCACGACACTTTCAACCTCGCCTGCACACCGCGCTATTATGAGGACATGGGATATTTCGGCCATGCCAATTGCTCCGAAAATCTCAATGCCGCCCTGGAGCCTTACGGTATTGCCTCACACCGGGGCTGGCCCGCCATCAATTTTTTCTTCAACACCAATGTCGACGCGCACAACGCGATCTGGTTCGATGAACCCTGGTCGCGCCCTGGCGATTATGTGTTGTTGCGCGCGCTGGATGAACTGGTCTGTGGCGCCTCGGCCTGCCCTTGCGACATCGACGCGGCCAATGGCTGGCTGCTCACGCCTATTCAAGTCCGGGTTTATGCCGCGGACGCTTTCTTCAAACGCTCGATCGGGTATCGCATGACTCCAGATTCTCCGCCGCAATCAACACGCGAAACCGGCTTCCATCCACGAACTTGCGCACTCACACGCAGCTTCGCCGAATACCGCAATTTCTGGCTGCCCACCTCCTACGCCGGGCATGGCGCCATGGCTGAGTATTGGGCCTGCCGGGAAAAAGCCGCCATCATGGATATCAGCCCGTTGCGCAAGATGGAAATTATTGGCCCGGATGCCGAGGTTTTCCTGCAGAAAGTGATGCCGCGCGACATTCGCAAGCTAGCACCCGGCCAGGTGGTTTATACGCCCATTTGTTATGAGCACGGCGGCATGGTGGATGACGGCACACTCTTCCGGCTGGGCCAGGATAATTTCCGCTGGATCGGCGGCGATGATGCAAGCCTGCTGTGGTTACGCGAGAAGGCCGCGCAATCGGGGCTGCATGTATATCTGCGCGCGGCGACCGAACAGATCCATAACGTGGCGCTGCAAGGGCCTGCATCACGCGATATTCTGCGGGAGATCATCTGGACCGCGCCGGGGCAGACGAGCCTTGCCGAACTTGGCTGGTTCCGCTTCACCATCGGGCGCATCGGCGGGTATGACGGCATTCCGGTGATGATCAGCCGCACCGGCTACACCGGCGAACTGGGCTTTGAGATTTTTTGTCACCCAGACCACGCGCCAGCCGCGTGGGACGCGATAACCACCGCCGGCGCCCCGCATGGGCTGACGCCGCTGGGGCTGGATGCGCTGGATATGTTGCGCATTGAATGCGGGTTGATTTTTGGTGGCTATGAATTCGACAGCACGACTGATCCCTTTGAGGCGGGGATTGGCTTTGCGGTGCCGGCGCGCAAGGAGGATGACTATATCGGCAAGGATGCATTGGCAAAACGCCGCGCGCATCCGGTGCGTACCCTGGTGGGGCTGGCGGTTGCGGGCAACGAGACACCCGCACATGGCGACCCGGTGTTCATCGGCCGCGCCGAGGTCGGGCGCATTACCAGCGCCACGCGATCGCCGTTTCTGAAGCAAACCATCGCGTTGGCGCGCGTGGATATCACCGCGTCAGCCCTGGAAACCGCGTTGGAGATCGGCCGGCTTGATGGGCAGCAAAAGCGCCTGGCGGCGAAGGTTTGCCGGTTTCCGTTTTATGATCCGGAAAAAACCCGCGTACGCGGCTGATGCCTTATCAGGAGACCGGATTGTCACGGGTTATGGTGATACCAACTGCGGCAACATCTTCATAAACATCGAGTTTTTCGACGGTGATGACAGCACGGCGGACCCGCGGATCAGCGAGGCAGAGGGTGGAAATGGCCTCACCCAGGGTTTCGACGAGGTGGTTGTGGCCGCCATTTACCAGCGCCCTGATCGCCTGGATGATCTGGTCGTAGCAAACGACATTGCGCAAATCGTCATCCAGCGGGCCAGGAGATTCCAGCACCGCGAGGTCGAGATTAATTCGAACCCGCTGGCTGCGCCGTTTTTCGTGATCGAACACGCCGATACTTGCCAAGAGCACAAAATCTCTGACCAGAACATGCCGTAACGGCAAAGCGGTGACGGTCTCCATCCGGGTTTTTGAGAGGGCCAGTGCCGGCTGTATCATCTCATCGCTCCTCTGCGGATCAGGCGCACCGTTCACTAAGCCATTACGGGTTAAAGATGCTCATAGTATTTGGCTTTTCGCCTAAAATCAACCTACAGGAAACATTCATTCTTTTTACGACAAATTGCGAGCGTTAGCTCAGAATTTCTATAAAAATCATTCCTGCAGTTTAAATATCTTGCCCGTCAGTTACTTTCCGCATAAAGTTTTTGCGTTGCTGCAGGGTTGCCCGATTCAGCATTCGGCGCCAGTCGGGAGGATGTCCACACGGTGAGCGTAACGAGTAACACGGCGCATTTATAGGGCCTGAAGAGGAACTCTAAGTGCTGCTGAACCATATACCTCCAGACAAAGACGCAAAGGGAATATAATGACACTGCGTATTGCGATTATTGGTGCGGGTCCAAGTGGGCTGGCCCAGCTGCGGGCTTTTGAATCGGCCCGCGGCAAAGGAGCGGAAATCCCTGAAATTGTCTGCTTCGAAAAGCAGGAAGATTGGGGCGGCATCTGGAACTACACATGGCGCACGGGGCTTGATGAATACGGTGAACCGATTCATGGCTCGATGTATCGTTACCTCTGGTCGAACGGCCCCAAGGAAGCGCTGGAATTTGCCGATTATACCTTTGAGGAGCATTTTGGTTTCCCGATCTCCTCCTATCCTCCGCGTGCGGTCCTGCGTGATTACATTGTCGGGCGCGTCTCGAAAGGCGATATCCGAAAGTATATCCGCTTCCGCTCACCCGTCAGCAATCTTGTATATTCCGGCGAAACCAAAAAATTTACCGTTACAGTTCGCGATCTTGTTAATGACTCACATTACGCCGAGGTTTTCGACTATGTCGTTGTCGCCTCGGGGCATTTCTCAACACCGAATGTACCCTATTTTCCAGGGCTGGAAAAATTCCCCGGCCGCGTGCTGCACTCGCACGACTTCCGCGATGCGGCCGAATTTGCCGGCAAGAGCGTTCTCTGCGTCGGCAGCAGTTATTCAGCCGAGGATATCGGCACGCAATGCTATAAATATGGCGCGCGCAAAATCACCTTCAGCTATCGCACCAAACCAATGGGCTTTGCCTTCCCCGATGCCTTCCAGGAAGTGCCACTGCTATTGAAGGTTGATGGCCATACCGCTCACTTTAAAGATGGCAGCTCAGCGGAAGTGGACGCAATCATCCTTTGCACAGGATACCAGCATCACTTCCCCTTCCTGCCGGATGATTTACGCCTGAAAACCAATAACCGGCTTTGGCCTCTTGGCATGTATAAAGGTGTGATCTGGGAGAAAAATCCAAAGCTGATTTATCTCGGCATGCAGGACCAGTATTATACGTTCAACATGTTCGACGCCCAGGCCTGGTTCGCCCGCGACGTAATCATGGGCCATATCACGTTGCCATCGCTTGAGGAAATGCAAGCCGATTCTGCCGCGTGGCGCGAAAAGGAAGAAGCCTCCACCGGTGCGTCCTACGATATCGATTTTCAGACCGCCTATGTCCGCGATTTGATCGACCGCACGGATTATCCAGACTTCAAACCGGAAGTTGTTGCCGAGCAGTTCAAGGAATGGAAGCACCACAAGGAAGAAGACGTGCTGACCTATCGCCAACACAGCTTCCCCTCCACAATCACCGGCACAATGGCACCGGCGCATCATACACCTTGGATGGAAGCACTAGACGATAGCCTGGAAGCATTCCTCGCCAACAAGTAAAAATTAACCTGACGGCGAAAGATTTGGCGGCATTTCAAAACAGAAATGCCCCCTGTTTTTCGTGGCGCGGATTTTGTATTTCAGCAGTCCAGTGTCGCGTGGCGTTCCCATTGG
>NZ_BSOS01000051.1 GCF_030160635.1 Acidocella aquatica
CCTCAAACCCCGGGGGTGGGCCAAAATTCGTCAGCACAAGTGGGCCAAAATTGCTTGTCACAGCCATCGATAGAACGAAGCTGACACCAAATAAAACGAATGACCAGGAGACAATAAGCTGCATGTGCTTGGCAATCTCGATCGAGCCCGAGTGATAGCCGAGAAAAAGGCCAAAGGCGAGATTATCGGACAGCGTTACTGCAATCACCAACGCGCTAGTGAGAAGAATATTATAGCCGACACCGGCGATCGTAATGCCGCGTACGCGGTCCCAGCGGCCGGCTCCCATGTTTTGCGCAGCCATCGAGGAAACCGCGGTCCCAACCGCGAGTGCCGGCATCGCGATGTAATTCCAAAGCTGCAAGCAAGCGCCATAGGCTGCCACAACCCTGGAGCCATAGTGATTCATCAGCCTGATCAACATGATCATCGATGATGACCTGACGATGACCTGAAGGCCCATTGGAACACCCTTAACAAGCAAGGTCCAGAGGACCGACCGGTCGATCCGCAGATAGCCCAATTCGCCGCGCTTGATACACAGAATGTTCAGCCGCCAGTAAAGCCAAAGCACAAGCGCGATCAGTGTCAGCCATTGCGAGATCGAGGTGGCAAGCGCTGAGCCAGCAATTCCCATGCCCGGCAGCAGCCCGGCACCCCTTATCAGCAATGGGTTGAGGCCGACATCCAGACACGCGGAGATGAGCATGAAGTAGAACGGCGTGCGGGAATCGCCAGCGCCGCGCAGCACCATTGTCACGAAAGTCGACAAAAACATTGCTGGAATGGCAAGAGAGATAACCCGCAAATAGGCAATTGCCCGTGGCGCGGAATCAGGCGGCGTATGCATCGCCTGTAGGATTCGCGCCGTCACGGCAAAGCCGGCTGCGGCGGTAACCACAGATATCACGCCAAAAAAACGAAGGTCGTGCCAACCACACGCTTGGCCTCCACCAGATCCCGCGCACCGAGGCACTGACCGATGAGGACGGTTGCCGCCAGACCCGACCCGAAACCGGCGCTAAGTAGTGTCCGTCCACTAACGCTAAGGTATTGATATTATTCTGTTAATTCCGCTGTTTGGGCTTTCAA
>NZ_BSOS01000052.1 GCF_030160635.1 Acidocella aquatica
AAACCGACAGCCACACCCTGACGCAAAAGTCAAAGCTAAATCACAGGGCCGCGGGGCATCGCTTACAGTTATCCAGATACGGCGCCACGATTTTGAGCAGCCATTGATAACAGGGGTGACACTCCATGCCGATGCGCAGCGTACCCCGCTCCCCTTTAGCGAATTGCCGCAGGCGTTCCTCGGCATGGGCAAATTGCGGCAGCAGGCGGTTGGCTACGCTGAGCAGAAACTCGCCGGGCTGGGTCGGCTGCAAGCTGCGCCCTTCACGCCGCCAGATTTTCACCCCGATCTGGTCTTCCAGCTTGGCGATTGCATGAGAGAGCGCCGACTGCGTCAGGTTCAACTGCGCCGCCGCCGCGGTCAGCGAGCCCTGGCGCTCAACCTCGCGGATGATGGCCAGGTGGATGCGTTCGAGGATCTCCATGAGCAGCTCAACATGTGAATAAAATTCATTGATTTATGAATTTATACCATTTTTATTCATGAACTCAAGCAGGTAGGTAACTGCCTCCTTCGCTCCTCATTTTCAGGTGAACGCCCATGGTCACGACCCATAATCTCGGTTTCCCGCGCATCGGCGCTAAGCGCGAGCTGAAATTCGCGCTTGAAGCCTATTGGAAGGGGCAGTCCTCGCGCGATGAGCTGCAACGCACGGGGGCCAAGTTGCGGGCAAAGCATTGGCAGGATCAGGCGGCACTGGACCTGGTGCCGGTGGGCGATTTCTCATTCTACGATCAGGTTCTGGACACGAGCTTCATGCTCGGCAATTTGCCCGCGCGCGTGCGCGGCTTCCACGGCGATGCGCTGGATAATTATTTCCGCGTCGCGCGCGGCCGCTCGGCGGCCGGAACAGATAACCACACGGCCTGCTGCGGGGGCGTGGCGGCAGGCGAAATGACCAAGTGGTTCGATACCAATTATCATTACATCGTGCCGGAATTCGATGCGGATACAGAATTCAAACTCGATGCCTCCCGCCTGCTGGCCCAACTCGCCGAAGCCAAGGCCCTGGGCTTAAAGGCCAAGCCTGTGATCATCGGTCCGGTGACCTATCTGGCGCTGGGCAAAGCCAAAGACGGTTCGGACAAGCTTTCGCTCCTGCCTCGCCTGCTGCCGGCTTACGCCAAGCTGCTCGCTGCCCTTGGCGCGGCAGGCGCGGAGTGGGTGCAGATTGATGAGCCCATCCTGGTCACCGAGCTGGATTCCGCCTGGCAGGAGGCTTTCCACGCAGCCTATCAGCAGCTTAACACCGGCACGGTGAAACTGCTGCTGGCCACGTATTTCGGCCCGTTGCAGGATAACCTCCCGCTCGTGGCAGCGTTGCCCGTGCAGGGTGTGCATCTCGATGCAATCAATGCCCGGGATGAGGTCAAAGCCTTAATCCAGGCCAGCCCGGCTGAGCGCATCATCTCGCTGGGCGTGGTCAATGGCCGCAACATCTGGAAGACCGATCTGGAGGCCGCACTGGATTGGCTGGAGCCTGTGGCGAAAACGCTCGGTGAGCGGCTGTGGCTGGCGCCCTCGTGCTCGTTGCTGCATGTGCCGGTTGACCTGGAGAGTGAGCACAAGCTGGATGCGGAGATCCGCTCCTGGCTGGCCTTCGCCGTGCAGAAACTTAGCGAGATCAGCGTGCTGGCCACCGCGCTTGCCCAGGGCCGAGGCGTTGTAGAACAAGAGCTTGCCGCCAACCGCGCCGCCATTGCCTCACGCCATGCCTCAACGCGGGTAAACAACCCGGCGGTGAAGGCGGCGGTGGCCGCCATTACCGCCGGTCTGGGCCGCCGCCGGAGCCCGTTCGCCGAACGCGCGGCCAAGCAGCACGTCCTTTTGAACCTGCCGCTCTACCCCACCACCACGATCGGCTCCTTCCCGCAGACCAAGGAAATCCGCCTGGCGCGCAGCGCGTTCAAGGCCGGTACCATTGATGAGAGCGCCTACACCCAAGCCATGCGTGCTGAAATCGAGCATAGCGTGCGCGAACAGGAGGCGCTGGGGCTGGACGTGCTGGTGCATGGCGAGGCTGAGCGCAACGACATGGTGGAATATTTTGGCGAGCAGCTCGATGGCTATGCCTTCAGCCAGGCTGGCTGGGTGCAGTCTTATGGCTCGCGCTGCGTGAAGCCGCCGATTCTGTTTGGCGATATCAGCCGTCCGAAGGCGATGACGGTCGAATGGATCAGCTACGCCGCTTCGCTCACTGACAAGCCGATGAAGGGCATGCTCACCGGCCCGGTCACCATCCTCAACTGGTCCTTCGTGCGTGACGACCAGCCCCGTTTCGTCTCCTGCTACCAGCTTGCGCTCGCGATCCGCGAGGAAGTTCTGGATCTGGAAAAAGCCAGCGTGCGCATCATCCAGATTGACGAAGCGGCTTTGCGCGAAGGGTTGCCGCTGCGCAAATCCCAGTGGCAGGATTATCTGGACTGGGCCGTGGAATCGTTCCGTATCACCGCCAATGGTGTGAGGGACGAAACCCAGATCCACACCCATATGTGCTATTCTGAGTTCAACGACATCATCGCCGCCATCGCCGGGATGGACGCGGACGTGATCACCATCGAAACATCGCGCTCCGATATGGAACTGCTCGATGTGTTCGACAGCTTCAACTACCCGAACCAGATCGGTCCGGGCGTGTATGATATCCACTCGCCGAATATCCCGGATGCCACCCTGACTCGCCAAGCATAGAGGCAGATCTCGACAATCTGAAAGCGAAGATCGATGCCGGCGCCAACCGGGCAATCTCACAGTTCTTCTTCTCGCCCGAGACTTTTTTCCGGTTCCGCGACCGGGTTGCTGCTGCAGGAATCGACGCCGAAATCGTACCCGGCATCCTGCCCGTCTCGAACGTTGCCCAAACCCGAAAATTTACGGCCATGTGCGGCGCGGAAATTCCGCAATGGATGGACCGGCTGTTTGAAGGTCTCGATGACCACCCCGAGACACGCCAACTCGTCGCCGCCACCGTGGCTGCGGAGATGTGCCGAAAGCTCTATGCCGGCGGCACCCGGCATTTCCATTTCTATACGCTAAACCGTGCTGAGCTGAGTTATGCGATATGTCATCTGCTCGGCAAAAGACCGGCGACAAGACAAGCAAAAAATGCCGATTGAGGGCGCTGGCCCTCGTCGGTAAGAATCCCCTACGAACGGCGGCTTTTCGCCTTAACTCGTGTAAAGCGACCCTTCCGCATACGGCCCATCTCGCCACAAAGCGAACGTCTGATATCGCTTCCGCCGGCCGGAAGCTGACTGGCAGCTATTCCACCCAAAACCGAAATTCAAACCGAGGCACTACCCAACAGCCCTTCGGTAAGCCGCATGACCGGCGTCATTCTTTCCTATCCCAATAGCCGCGCCGCCGCTTGGTCCGCTCCAGTGTGGCGAGCGCGCCAAGCGCGGTGGCAACGGTTTCATGCGCATCAAGCCGCTGCCGACCGGTTGTACCCAGCCGTCCCCAATGCCGTGCCAGTAGCGCACAGCCGAACAAATCGACATCAACCGCAAGCGCATAGAAACGCCGTTCATTTTTCTCAGGCCGGACGCGGATGAGAGAAACTGCGCCGATGGAGCCCTTGGTGGGAGGATGATCCGACAATTTATTGCCTTCCGAACTGTGCCGCCAACCCTATTTGTACGCGCGGCCGACTCGGAGCAGGTGAGTCATTTTGGAATCCCGCTGATTCCGAAACCGCATGACTAAGCTGGGGTTTTTATCCCTGTGGGTCCGGCTCAAAGTGAACGCCAATCATTCCCTGGAAATCGCGACTGGGCGTATTGGACCCGCGGTATCCCCGGTGACGGCGTCGCGGTAATCTCCCCGGCATGGGGGCATAGGGCAGGAATCATGGCAGCCGTTCGAAAGTGGGAATTCAAATCAAAATTTCGGGCCAATGCCTATGGCTGGCGTGGCTCAAACCTCGCCGTCACCCGGCTCAAGCAAGCCGCCACCGAGATCAAATCCGTGGCAAAGTCCGATCCTGTCCTGGCGGGTGACGGCGTCGTGTCCCTGGCCGAGCGCATCTGGCCAAGTCTGCAGGGAATCGATAGCTCGTCCGGCGCCCTTGGCTCTGCGGTCTTTCGGGCCCTGAACGAGCTGATCCCAATCCTTATCGCCGCACCGGCGGACCACGCCACCCGAGGCAAGTGGCTGGCGCGCCTATTCGAGGCGGTCCAGAACGACGGCGTCGACTATCTGGCGCCGCTCGAAGAGCGCTGGGGCGAGATCGCGCAATATCCTGTTTTGATGGACGAATATGCAGACCTCATGCTCGAAATGGTGCGTCGTGCCTGGGCTGACCATCAGAATTTCTCGTATGTCACAGGCACTTCCATCTGCTTGTCGTGCCTGCTGGAACGTGGCCGTTACGATGAGCTTCAGGAATTGCTCGCCACCCACCGGGTAAAATTCTGGCCCTACCATCGTTTCGGCGCGGAGGCTTTGGTGCGTCAAGGTTTGTGGGAGGCCGCCATTGCCTTTGCCGAAACCGCGCGTAGTACGACAAATCCTGGTTCCTACGAACTTTCTATCGATCGGTTTTGTGAGGCCCTGTTGATCGAACAAGGCCGCGCGGGTGAGGCCTATCAAAGTTACGGCCTGCGCACTGCGAGCGGCACAACGAATCTCGCCGTCTACCGCGCTCTGGTCCGCGCCTACCCCGATCGCGACCGCCGTCAGATGCTGCTGGATCTGATCGACTCTCGTGGCGATAAAGGAAAATGGTTCGCCGCCGCGAAGGATGCCGGATTTTTCGACATCGCCATTGAGTGTGCTGCCGTCTACGGCGCAGACCCGTCGACATTGCTGCGCGCGGCGCGGGATTTTGTCGACAAGGAGGCAAAATTCGCCGCCACCGTCGCGCTGCTGGCGCTATCCAGCTTGCTGAACGGCGGCGGGTATGACCCAAAGCCTGCGGAAGCGGCCGACGCGGTCAAGTATCTTCTCGCGGCATCACGCAAGATGGCAGCACTCGACTGGGCGGTGGGCGAACTCGGCAAGCTGGCGGCGCAGCCCTGTGCCGCTGGCCGGGAGCCGTTTCAGGCGGTCATGAGAACCGCGCTGGCGCAATGGCATCAAGATGAAAACAAAGCGTAGCGGCCACTGCGATGGCGCGCATCGGTCGCGCTTTATCAGCCCTGCGATGGGTTTGTATTTCCTGATTTTTCAATTTCTTCCGTACTGACGGCAGTCCAGCGGTGCTGGGTGTGAGGAGGGCCGGTGCAGCCGGCCGTCCTGCTGATCGTATTGTGGGGACTTTATGTGGCGGCTGGTAAAATGACTTGTGCGGCTTGCGGCAGTGATCGTCACCCGGATGGGCTGAAACCCGCATGGGGTTCAGTGGAGCCCGGCTTCTGGGCGGAATAGAGCGCGGCCGGCGAGAGCCGGGCCGCCATTATGTCAGCGGAGGCGTCAAACGGCTGCTTCTACCTTCCACTCGAATAAACGTTGGAGGGTTTGCCCGCCGTGGATTTGGCAAAAGTCGTTCCAATCCGTGCCCTCGGAGGATGAATCGAAGTCGGGGAAGATCGTTAAAGCGTTGCTTGCGGCAGCCGCTTCTTCAGCTTTTACGATGCCAATATTCGGCAGCGGGATTTGTCTGCAAGGGAGATGGTGGTCATTGTCTCCGGCAATAAGCAGCAACCGAGACGGATATTTTTCACGGAGGGCAAGCGTCACCGGCAGGAGGTTGCCGGAGTGGCAGGCAACCACAACCGGGAACCGGGTGGCTTCGTGGATACTGGCACCGGTGGCGTATCCCTCTACGATGATTAAAGGCTCGTCCGTGTCGAGCAGGCCAATGGGATGAAAAGTCGCTTTGGCGAGCGCACCCCGCATATATGTTTTTTGGCTTTGATTATTGGCAGCATCGAATGAAATTCGCTGACAATTCCAAATGGTGCCATCGACCGTTTGGAGCGGGAGCAGGAGATCGCTGTTGTCAAACAAGAACAGGCCGTGAGCGCGGACGCCCTTAAGGGCGAGATAGGGGTGAGACGTCGCGGGCAGCGCATTGGCGATAAGAGCCTGGGCCTCGGTGGCCGCCTGCCTCTGGCGGTCTTCGCGGAGCTGCTCATCGCGGATTGCGCGGGCGCGGATTTCGCGGTTCGCCTGTTGGCGGTCGACGGCGGTTAAGTGCGGGACGCATTCCGGCCGCCAGGTTGCCTCGTAATCTGTTTTCCAGTTTTTGATGTAGCCGACGGGCATCTTATCAAGGTGCAGCTTATAGGCGCCAGACTTGGCGCCGTGCCGGTCGCCCAGCACGGGCAGACGATGAAGGTTCCCATCGAGCCGCAGCGGCTGGTTGACGACGATACCTGCGGCTTTTATAGCGCAGGTGAATTCGGCAATGATGTCGGCGACGTCTGTTTTCATGCCGGATGTGACAGACATTTTATTCTCACGAATGGCATCGCACATGATGCGCCGGGCTCCTTTCTTATATTGGTTTTTTGGCGTGTTGTTAAAACGAAAAAGGCCGGGCGTGAGCCCGGCCTTCAGGCGTCTTAGTCGAAGGCTTGCATCTCCGATTCCGCGGCAAGCCGATCCACTTTCTTATCGTTGGGCACCGCGCGGGCGTAAGGCTTCCATTCGCTGCCGGTGATTTTGGCGAACGCTTCCACCGCCCCCTCGGCGGCGGCAAGCAGCGCCATTGCCTGGAGACCGACCTGGGCGGCAAACTCACGTGCGCGCGTTGCTTTGCTGTCAAAACCTGCAACCCCGTCTCGGTCTTCATCACGGCTGTCGTTGGACAACCGCGTGGTCAGTTCGCGGGCGAGTGTGACTTTGGCGCTGTAAAAATCACCAGCGCCGCAGGCGGAGGCAACAAAGGCGCCAACAATGCGCTGGAGGTGGATTTCCAGAGCCTGTTCGTTCATCGCACTTTCGATGGCGGTTGAGGATGCAGTGTTTGCTCCCTGGGTTGCGTCCTTGATCTCGTGAAAATCGACGGGCTCCAGAGCGAAGCGGATTGCAAGGCGTTCAGCTTGATCCACGGTCGGGCAGAGGAGGCGTGCCCGTTCGATTGTGTAAGCCGGGCGGATAACAGCTTTCGCGGCCGGGGCGGTGGAGGATTTTTTCGCAGTGTTTGCCATAATCGTGGAACCTTTCAAATTCCGAGGTGTCGGCCCATGCCGGCATCGTTTCGGTGTGGGCGAAAAAAGCCGTGATCTTCTGAGCTGCCTGCCTGGAGTGGTTGGATGACCGGCACGTTGGCGGGTTGAATAGCGGGCGGCCCCTCTTGGGGGGCTGCGCGATATGCGACCTGCCGATGTGTGGGCCAGGGGCCGTCTTGGCGGCCCTTGGAGACTAACCACGCAACCGAAGGCACAACGCGCAGCGTTGTGGGTATGGTGGCTCAGAAGATTGCGGCTTAGACCACATAAACCGAAGCGATCCCGACATGAGCCGTGACACACGAAGTTGCAGCAGGTTGTACGTCTTTATGGCTCTGCAAAGTGCTAAATCCTTTTCAACTGCCCCGGCCGTCAAAGATTTCGCCCAGGTTTCGTTCGTCGGGTTGCCTTGTTCGGCGGTGATGACCTGAGCGCCGTAGCCTCTTCGTGCTTTCCGTCATCACGAGATTGGATGAAACGGAGGGAGACAATCACTGAAACCTCCCTTTGCCGTCCGCGATGATCGTGCTGTGAAATCTTGCGTACCGTGTTGCTGGAGCCTTTGTTGCCTCTGCTTGTTGAGATTGTGAATGGCGGCAACGTCCGCATCGGTGACGTGACAATATGTTGGCCGATGGCAGCCGTGGTGCAGATGAACGGGGTGTTTTGGCGGCGCGCGCTTTGCGCAGGCAGTTTTTCGCTAGGTATCGTTTATTTTCAATGACTTAATGCTTGCGCGATGCGGTTCGGTCGGTTTAAGTTGCGATCATCAAGGAGCGTGGAAATGTTGATCGACGGTATCTGGGTAGAGAATGCGGTTCGGTTTCCGGTGGAAAAGCGAAGCCATCCGAGCTTGGACGTGCTGGAGGAGGTCAGGCCGGACTATAAGGTCGTTGCTGCCGTTCTCGAAATGTTGGGTCGTGAGCCTTTGGAGCCCGATCTGAAAAATATGGCTGACGATACCATGGCGGCGTTTCTTAAGAGCTTGGGTTTTTTGCACAGCGAGGCAGAGCTAAAAAATTTGATCTCGAATCTTCGCGAGATGTTGATTACGGAAGCTATCGCGCTTTGTGGCGAGGCGAAGTTTCTCGCCGACGAAGCGTACAAGGCTGGTACACTTGCTCGAATGGCAAAAGACGAAAGGAGCCGGAATGTCGACGGGCATCATGCGCGGGCCAATAAACTGCTGAATCAATCGGCTGAGGCGACCGTGGAGGCTTACCGATTCAGCGAGGAGGTTTTCGGCAAATGCCGCGCCCTGGATTCTTATCTTCGGTCGTTCGGTGCGGTTTCAAGAGAATGGTTGATCGCGGCCGGTTAGCCCCCAGTGCGCGATCAGTCTCGTTCGATGCGATGCTCTAATCGCGTCCGCAAATCAGGCGGCACCCAGCGCACGATGAGGCGCGGGGTGTTTACCTGATCGGCGCATCGTTTGGCCGACCAAAACCAGTCCTGGGACCATTTGCGGCCTTGCCCATAGCCGGGGACGTGGCGGTTGATGCGGTCGTGGATGCCACGGCGCATTTCTGCGAGGATTTGCGCGGCGGTCATGGGTGCCCAGGAGCCCGGCCCGTTGGGATACATTTTGTTGGGATCATCGAGCTTCACCTGTTGCCACGCGCGGAGATATGACTCCATGGAGACGCGGCGGCCTTGGTATAGCGTGACGGCATAGCCGCCTCGGCTCGTTCGGGGTGTGGCGTTAATCATGATCGCGATTCCAGAGGTGGGCGTATTCCATGCGGCGCGGGTACCAGTGGATAAACTGGTGGGGCGTCTTGCTGTGGACGTCGGGCGGCATCGTATCCACCGTTATATCGGTGTAGTCGCGCGGCCCGATAGGTTCGCCTGAGATCGTACACGGCATCAGGTCAAAAATGTGGTGATATGAGGCGTTGTGCCATACCTTCCGGCACATCTGCCAGCACCAGAGACCTTGATGCTCATCGACATAATAGACGCGACAATAATCATCATCGGTTGAATGATATTTCAGGTGGATGGGCTTGGTCTTTGGCTTGGCCCCTGGCTGATTGCTGGGGTGGTCGGCGTCGGCGGCGTTGACCGCCCATCCGAAGAGCGAACCCGCGATCATTGCATTGGCTTGCGCGGGGGTGATCTTCAAATCGGCGTTGAATAAATCAACGTCAATTTTCGAGCTGGCGGGGAAGTACCCCTTTTCTCCCGCGACTATAAAAACCGGTTCTTGGGTGGAGGGATGAGTCGCGGCGCATATCTTCGGCAATTTGGCGAGGTTTGCTTTAATCACCGCCTCGCTTGAGTTCGACATGACACATTCCTTTTCTGATGATGCGTGAATGGGATTGCGGTGATTGGCAGAACACCGCTTACGCAGCGGTGTTCTGTTTTTTTGCCTCGCGTTCGAGGCTGCGAGCGATCATCTTGAATTTGGTGAGACTGACCTCGCCGGGCTCGAAGAGGCCGCCGTCAGGCGTTGGAAGCACACCGCGATAGCCGCGCATGTTCCAATAAAGCCGCTGAACGCGCTTACCGTTCAGCAGCACATGATAATCGGGAATCGTCTGCAGGCAATGGCGCTGCGTGCTTTCCTCGAAGGTGATCCTGAACGGGGTCATGGTTTCGTGGTGTCGATCGTTTTGACGAAGCGGTCGAGGCCGAGCGGATCGGTCTTGTCGTCGATCAGCCTATCAAAGCCGGGTGGCTTACGTTGGCCGCGGTTGACGGCAACATGGATCGCGTAGGACTCATCGGGAACGGCTTCGCGCGCTTTCGCCGCAAAATGATCGACGATCTCCTTGAGGTCGCTCGCGCGTTTGATTTCCGCGAGCCTCCTGAATTTACTCAACAGATCCAGGCCGGCAACATCGAATGTCATGGTGCGCGAGATGTAGGGTACACCGTTATACTCATTTCGCTCGAAAACCGTGAGGGTCAGGCTAAGGTTGATTTGTGTCATTTGAAACTCCTCATCGTTGGGAAATTGCCGCAGCCACGGATGTGGGTTCGTCGCGGAATGCTACTTGTTGCCGGGAGGCGGGCGGCTGGCCGTATTTGTTGGCCAGTCCCCGCGTGGAGAGGTGACGTGGCACGCGCTTGAGCGTGCCGATTCCCTTATGTGTTGCCATGATCTACCTCCCGAATGGGCAAGAAACTGGGAGACTGCGCGGGTAGCCCGAGGCCATAAGTTTTCTCAAATTTTTCAACGAAAGCCATGGCGACGGGCAGCGTTACGTCGCACACCATTTCTTCGTAAAGTAGCGCAGAGGTGCCGCGTTCGGGGAGGTGCGCGCTCTTGTAGCGCCCGCCGATCCAGATGGGTTCGTCGGGTTCGCCACCGACATCCCAATCGTAATAGTTGACGAACAGGAAACTCCCGTCGCTGAGGTTTTTGCGCCAGGCCAGGCCGCCGCCGCCGGTGATTTCCGGTTGAAAACCAGCGGCGAGCATGGCGGAAAGTTCAGGCGCTTCGTTGATGCGGCGGTTCACCATCTGCCAAAACCGGCGGGTGGCTTCGTCGGCGTACCGGATGTTCAAGCCGAAAAGGCTGGTTGTGTTGCTGCGTGCCATCGAGGGCTGGCGCGTCGTGATGGCTCCGGACTCCATGATGAATTCCAATCTTGAAAGATGAAAAAGCCCGCCGGGTCAGGGGCGGGCTTTTACGGATCAGGCGGCTACGGAATCTTGCCCCGCGTCGTCCGCGTCGGGTTCTGGGTCTTGGCCGGTGTGACCGACGCCGCGAAGCATTTCCGCATGATCGTCCCCCTCCCCTTCCCCGGCCTCGATGGAATCGCCGCCAGTTTGGCCGTAGATTTCTTGATGCCGGGGGGCGTCGATGGCCTTTGCATCCTCCGGCGTTACGGTGAAGTTGGCGGCCGGGTGAACGTAGTGCTGCCCCGCCAATTCCTTGAGGATGGCAGCCCGCGTGTCCTTGCCGGTGTTGCGCGGCAGGATTTTATGCTGACGTCCGACGTTTTCGATTTCGGCTTTCGACAAGCAGGAAAGGAACGCTTCGGTCGCCATGTTTGGCAGATGGCGGTCAGCGTTGATCGCCGTTGCTGCGACCAGGGCGAGAGGGCCGGTTTTTGCGCTGTAGGAATCGCGCAGATTGAGGCCGAACCGCAGGCAATCACGCGCCGCCTGCCGGAGCGTTTCAGGGTCAGCGGTCAAAGTACCGCCGGTGGCGATGGCGCGGGCGATGGCCGGGCGGCCTTTTGTCCGCAATTTCTCGTCGGAGGTGCCGGTTTTCACGTCAACGTTATTGCCGCAGAAGGCCATCACCAGCAGCCCGATGAGGGTCAAGTCGTCGATGGCGTCGTGGGCGAGGCTCTCGTGCAAAGCGTCGGTACGCATGTCGCCGATCATCGCCATGCCCGCTTGGGTGATGGGCGCGCGAGAGGGCGCCGGTTCAACAATGGGCGCTGCAACGGCCGCGGCGGTCGCTGTGGCACCTGCCGTTGTGGCTGCTTTCCCGGCGGCGGGCTTGGCGGGCTTCACTTCGACTGGCATCCGGTAGGTGATGACGTCAATCTTCCCGGTGCTTTCATTGATATAGGAGCCGGTCAGGTCGGACTTTTTCGCGCCGTGATAAATGCGCTCGGCCTTCTTGTGGGGAAGCTGGGGCGTGCCTTGTTTGTCGACCGTCAGGATGATGCCCTTTTTCGGCAAAGTGTTGGCCATATGCTCGTACTGAGCGCCCAGGAATTCCTCGGTCTGGGTCGTGTAGCGATTGTCCTGCTCGCCCTGGTCGAACAGATCTTCGAGCCAGACGATTCCGTGGGCCTTGGCCAGTTCGGGGTCAAATTTCGCATCACGGGCGTAGTAGCGCCGATTGTCGAGCGCCTGGGCGATGGCATACCATTGGGCGTGTTCGCCGCGCTTTGGCTTGTGTTTTTTCCAAACCTCGGCCTGGTCCTCGATGCTCGCGGACGCGATGAGGCGCAGCTCGCGGGCGTTGGGCTCATCGTTCAGGGCCATCTGTTCCAGCATGGCCGGGTGCATCTTACCGCACTGGCGTAAGCGCTGAATCGTGCGGGTCGGCAGGTTCAAGGCGGTCGCGATGGCGTCTTCGGTCCAGTCGGCGCCGGTCAGGCTGACGATGGCCCGCCAGGTGTCCACAGTGTTGAGGCCTGTGCGGACCACATTTTCCGCGACGGACCGCATCGCGTTGGTGCGCGTATCGCTGTCGGTGAAAAGGGCTTCGATTTCGGTGAGGCCGGCGCGGATGCAGGCTTGCACGCGGCGGTGTCCAGCGACGATGAAGTATTCACCGTCGCGTTCCTTGCAGAGTGGCAACTGGATGAGGCCAACAGCCTGGATGTTGGCAAGAAGCTGGTCTTCATAGGCGGGCGCCGCGGGGCTTCTACGCGGGTTGAGAGGGTTTTCCTTCAACAGGCGTGGATCGACTTTTTTGAGTTCCATGGCAGTAATCCTTCGTTGGTTTTAGTAAAATGTTGATGACAACAGCAACCGTTGCAGGGCTGTGTAGAAACACCATTGCTGGCGAGCGGTCCCTGCCCGGCGCTTGGGCCGGGCCGGGTTGCGCAGTCAGCGATGGAGCGGAGCGGTGTTTCTAAAGCAGTTCTGCGAGGAAGTTTTCAATTTCCAATTTCCAATTTCTCTCGCTCCTTAATTTTATTGATGGCCTGTCAGATAGCCTGACTGCCCGCGCGTGAGCCGGTGGTTCAATATTTCGGATGGGCACATTTCCGGAGGAAAAAGCGTTGAAACGCTGGTTTTGTCAGCGGTAAATATCCATCCGCCCGTGCCGTGGGCGCGGCGGTATTCGCGGGCGTCCTTGAGACTCTCGAATTCAAGATACGTTTTCATGAAATGAGCCTTTGTGATGGGGGTTGTGGTGCGCCGCATGTGTTCATGCAGCGCACCAAACAGGGGAGACGTTTAATCCACGTCGTCGTCATCAGCTTCGGGAGACGACATTTCTTCGAGGTCGTCGCCCATGTCGCCGCGGCGAGAGGAGTGGAAGATTTCCGCGAAGCGGATTTCCTCGTCGGTTGCGCCCGGCTCTGCTTCGGTCGATGCCGCGAGAGAGGCTTCCAGCTCCTTGAGTTGGTCACGCTTGGCGTCCAGTTCGTCCTTCATGTCGAAGGGCTGGTCGAGACGCGGCGCAAAGTCTGCGATGCGGCGCTCCGCATCGCTTACGCGCTGTTCGGCCTCTTCGCGTTCTACTTCAAACCTGGTGAGGGTGTTCTCCAAACGAGCCACCACGCCGAGGGCGGTAAGCTCTTCAGGGAGGCCGATGCGCTCGTTATTGTTGGAGCGATAGATGATCGCTTCGGTCCCTTCGATCTTATAGAGGTTGTTTACGGTGACAGCGATTTTGAAGGTGAAGCCGCCGATGTCGCCAAAGATCGGCTTTTTGCTATCCCACCCTCCTTCGAGAATTAAGCGGATCAGGTTCGCGCCCGCCTGTTTGCGTTCGGTGTACGTGACACCGTTCACGCTCATCGCGAATTGGTCCGCAGCGGTTGGGATGCGCTTGGCCAGGTCGGCGGTAATGTGCTTGATCCGGCCGGCGTTGATCTCAATGGTGCTTCGCGCGGAATTGATGGTGCGGCGGATCGAGATTTGATTATCGCCGTGGGCGTCGCGGAGGCGTTCCAGGCGGGCTAATTCCGCCTGGATTCCGGCTTTCTGCATCAAGCGCTGGTCACCCGATGAGATGGCCTTTGCCATCGCAAACTGGTTAGATTGCGCGCCAACATCCTCCAGGCGGCGGACCGCACGGTCCCCGCTGAGCGACGCTTCGATGAAACGCTGCTTACGCTCGTTGTTCTGCCACATGGTGGCATCCATCGAGGTCAAGGTCGCGTAGGCGAAGATGCCGATTTCTCCGTTCTGGTTGCCCTGGCGCTCAATCCGGCCTTCGCGCTGCGAAATGTCGGACGGCAACCAGGGCACGTCGAGGTGATGCAAGGCCGCGAGGCGCTTTTGCACATTAACGCCGGTTCCCATCGTCAGGGTGGAGCCAATGATGAAACGCACTTGGCCCGCATTAAAGGCGGCAAAGAGGCGTTGCTTCTCGGACGTTTTCTTATAGTCCTGCATGAAAGCGATTTGGCTTTCAGGGACGCCGCGCGCTACGAGCTGGGACTTGATCCAGCGATAGGCGGAGAAGCCGCGCTTCAGTTCCACGCCATTGGTGCCAATGTCGGAGAAGATCAGTTGCCCGCCACCCGGCTGCTCGTAGGGTACGCCGGCGGAGGCGTAGTACAAATTGTCGGCCGTCTCCTGGTAGATTTTGAAGGCGTTGTTGATAAGCGCGTTCAATTTGCTCCCAGGCTCGTCGGGGAGCCGCGACGCGACGAGGCGGAGGTCCACCGCGGCATGACGGCCGTCGGTGATGACCGAGAGAAGAATATCGTCACCTTTTCCGGGCCGCCCGGTACGGTTTTCGATAGCCTTGATCCGGCTATCGAGGTGGCGTTGATACGCCTTGAACGCGGCGGTTGGCTTCGCCGTTATCATTTGGCGCTTGCCGGTGGCAATGCGCGGCAACTTGAGATTTTCGCGCAGGTCGTTTTGCAAAACGACATCGGCAAAGGACCGGAAAATATCGACCAGCTCGGGCACGTTCACAAATTCGCTGAAGCGCGTGACCGGCTTGTAAGAGCCGGAGGGCTGAAGTTCGAGTTCGGTACGGCTGTCGCCAAAGTTTCCGGCCCAGGCGTCAAAGTGCTGCACCCCTGCCCGCTCCAAAATGTCGGAGGCAAAGAACCGCTGGAGCGTATAGAGTTCGCCCATCGTATTGGTGATGGGCGTACCGCTTGCCATCACCAGGCTGCGGCCTTGGTTGATGGTCTCGATGTAACGGGTTTTCACGAACAGATCCCAAGCGCGTTGTGAGCCGTTCGGGTCAATGCCCTTCAGGGTGCTTTGGTTGGTCGCAAATGCCAGCTTGCGGAATTCCTGAGCCTCATCGACGATGATTTGGTCAATCCCCATTTCGCTGATCGTCAGGAGGTCGTCTTTCCGGGTCTCCATGGACGATAGTTTCGCCTCAAAACCTTCCTTGAGGCGTTCGATTTTTTTGCGGCTTACCGCGTCGTCAACTTCGTCCAGCATCGCCTCGAATTCTTCCATCTGGCTCCGCACCATCTCACGCTCAAATTCCGACGGTATAGAGATGAATTTGAATGCGGAGTGGGTGATAATGATGCAATCCCAATCGCCCAGGGCGGCACGCGCTATGAAGCGCTGCCGCTTGTCTTTGGCGAAGTTCACCTCGTCGGCCACCATGATTTTCGCGGTCGGGTACAGCAGCAGAAATTCGCGGCTGGCCTGAGCCAAGCAATGACCTGGCACGACCATCATCGCCTTGGTGATGAGACTAAGGCGTTTCTGTTCCATGACGGCCGCCGCCATGGAGAAGGTTTTTCCAGCACCTACAGCGTGTGCGATGTAGGTTGAGCCGGCGGAAATGACCCGCCAGATGACGCGCTTCTGGTGGGGATAGAAATTAATGACGGGACTGGCGCCGGGTAGTGTCAGGTGCGAGCCGTCGAAGTGGCGCGGCACGAGATTATTCATCGTCTCGTTGTAGATCGTGCAAAGCAGCTCGGAACGATTGGCGTCGGTCCATATCCAATTCTGGAAAGCGAGCTTGATTGCCGACAGTTTTTCCTTGGCGGCTTCGGTTGCTTCGGCGTTTAGAATGCGGCTTTCGCTGCCATCGTCATTCCTAAACGTGTCGAAGATTTGCGGGATGGAAGAATTGAGCGCGTCGTGCATCAGTTCGCCCGCATGGCGGCGCTCGGTGCCCCATTCGGTGTAGCATAGCGAGTTGGAAAAGCGGTGCTGTTCGAGGCTCCATGAGCCGATGAGCGCGACGTAGCGAACGCGGGTTTTCACGTCGAAGTTCGCGGCGCAGAATTGTTCGATAACCTCGGTGGGAATCCATGATGCGCCGAGGCGGGCGGTAATTTCGGAGGGTTTGAGGTCGGTCGGCTGTGCTTCGTTCAGGGCTTCGACATTATGCTCGAAGCGAGGATCGGTTTTCGCGGCGGCGAGAGCGGCCTTCAACTTGGTGCGGACTGGCCCGGACAGGTAGTTGTCGGCGGTCTCCCATTCGTTGGTTTCCGGGTTGAGGAAGATCATACCCCGCAATTCTATGCAGACATGCTCCAGGGTGCTGCCGAGGCTATCGACGATGTAGTCGAGGTCCACCTTGCCAGTGTCGTGCAACGACACGGTAAGGGCATCGGCGGCGGTGATGATCTGCGGGCAGGCGGGCGGCAGGATGACGCGCTGACTGAAGATCGGGCCATGTTTGGCTTGATTCCGCTCGGCGTCGTAGTCCTCGATGCTGGCGACCAGCCAAACATCGGGGTCGTCGGCGAACGGTGCCAGGTTGGGGCGGCGCACAACCTCTTTGGTGCGCCCGGTCGCCTCGTCGGTGATGACGGTCACGTCAGTCTTGTTGATCGGTCCGAAATTGCGGAGGAACCGGCTATAGGCGCGGCGCAGTGCCACTTGGGCATCGGCGTGGGGGCGGTTGGCTTCTTGATCGCGAAGGACCTGCCGCACGGCGTCGCGGATCGGAATCATGCACTCGATGATTTCCGCGGTGCGGAGCGAGATACCCTCGCCCTTGGCTTTGCCCCGCTTAATGGCGATTTGGACGGGGCGGCCGTCGATGATCTGGTGGAGGCAGTGCTTGGTGATGAGATAGGAACCCTCACGCACCGTGCCGTTTTGCGGAATACGAACGGCGGTTTCGCCGGCGCGGCGCATCGCGCTGCGGTCGGGCGTATGGATGCCGGTCGGCAGGGTGTGCAGGGCGGCTTGGAGGGTGGCTTTCAGCACCTCGCCGGTTTCACCCTTACAGGTATAGACCGGGCCATAGGGGCTGGAGGTGCGGTCGTGCGCGCCCAGAACCATCGCCGGATTGTTCGAAAAATACTGGTTGCAGTAGAAAGCCTCGCTGTCGACGGTCGCGGGCACGGCCTCGACCACGTTCATCCAGCTCGTTGCATCGGCCGGTTCGTCATCGGGGCGGCGCTGAAAGAACAGCATATCCACCACCACATCGGTGCCGGCATCCTGGCGCATGGAGGCGGCGGGGAGGCGGATCGCGCCGAGGAGATTGGCCTTATCGGCAATCGCCAGCCGGGCGGTTGGGTCGAGCTTATCCATCGTCCAGCGGCTCACGATAAAGGCCGCGAGGCCGCCGGGGCGGAGGTTAAAGATGGATTTGGTGATGAAATAGTCGTGCAAGCTGAGCTGGACGGCGGGTTTAACATCGTTGAAGCGGACCGTCCGGTCCGAGAACGGCGGATTGCCGATGACCAGGTCATAGGTGGGGCTCAACTTGGTCTTGGTGAAATCGCCCTGCCGAATATCGCTTTCGGGATAGAGTTGTCCGGCGATGCGGGCCGTGATCGGGTCCGCTTCAATGCCGGTGAAATAGCTCTGGCGCGCGATTGCTTCCGGGCTGGCGGCGAAAAACAGGCCGGTGCCGCAACCGGGTTCGAGGATGGAGCCGCCTTCAAAGCCGAACTGCGCCACGGTGTTCCACATGGCGGCGATGAGGTACTCGGGCGTATAATGGGCATACTGCGTTGCCCGCATGAGGCCGGTCTTTTCTTCGGCCGACACGAGGTCTTCGAGCTGCGCGGCCAAGTCCTCAAAACCTTTCTTCGGGGCTTCACTGCCGCGCCTGAAGGCGTTTTGTGCGAGGTCCGTGCTGCTGAAGGCACAGAATTTAATCAGGGCGGCCTGTTCGTCCTTATTTGCGGCGCGACCTTCAGTTTCGAGCTGGTGGAGCAGGCGAATAGCGGCGAGGTTATCCTGACCACGGGCCTTCCAGTTGGGTGCGAGCTTCCGGTCGCCGTCGAGGCGGAAATTCGTGGTGCCGGCCACGGTTTTCTTGGCCGCAGGGATGGGATTATGAAAGTCCGCCGTGGACTCGCCATCCTCCGCACTTTCTTTCATCGGAATGCGGATCAGGCCAACGGGCGCCAAGAGATCGGAACTTACCGCTGTGCTGCCAAAGAGGTCATAGGTGAATTGAGAGAGTTCATTGCGCATGGGATTTGTCATTTTTTCTACCTTTCATCTCCTCCAGCGCGGTAATCGGGGGCGGAAAAGCAAAGGCGCGTTCGGCATCTTTGCCAAACGCGGGACCGACAAGCCACGCACAGCCGAAGGCGAGCATGGCGCGGACCCACCCTTTGCTTTTTCGGCCCCGATTACCGCAAGGCATTTTGATTTCATTTTTCCTTTCAATTTTCTTCCGTAACGGCGACACAACAAAGAGCGTGACCAAGTGAGGCGGTCATGTCCGGATTGCGTCAGAGCGAGTTGTCTTTTTGTGGCAGTGATCGTTACCCAGATGGGCTGAAACCCGTCAGGGGTTCGGTGGAGCCCAGTTTGCGGGCGAAATAGAGCGCGGCCGGCGATAGCCGGGCCGCCAGCAATGGCTGGGTGTTGTGGGAAAATAAGCGGCTGTAGCCTTGGAGGGCCTACCGGGAGACTGAAAAGCCCGCCGGCGAGACCGGCGGGCTTTTCTATGATCTTGGCAGGGAACAGCAAAACGCCCCGGCGAACCGGGGCGCTTTAGGGAGGGGCGGCTTAGGCCGCTTTGGGGCGCGGCTGGGGCCACAGGAGGGAGTAGGTTTCGTCGTCGCCCTTGATGAGCGTTGCGAAGAGCGGCGCGGCGAAGCTCGGGTCTTCGATTTTGATGCTGTAGTAGGTCCGATCTTCCTTGCTGGTTTTTTCCCAGGCGGCGCCGATAGTGCTGGTGCCGAGAAAAACCCGATGGGTCGGGGCCTTGTCAGTGCCGCCGGTCTCGGCGGGCTTGATCGTCAGCTTCGCATTGATCGTGAGGGTCGTGATGTTGCCGGTGAAAACGCCGTTGCTGAGCTTGAAGGTGCCGATGTTTGCCATGAGTTTAGTCTCCATTTTACGATTACCGCTCCATGCGGCTCGATAAAAAACGGCCAGGCACTGGCGCAGGCTGGGTCATCCCGAAGGGACCGCAACGCAGTGGAGGACATGAGGAAGCAGGGTATTTTGTCTTACGCGAGGAAGGCGAAGCCGGGGAAAATACTCTGCGGTCATGTTGGCCTTTAGCCTGCGAGGCGTAGCCGGACGGGGCCTAGTTTTTGTTATTCGAGCGCTTTGGAGCGGGTTATTCTGAAAGGAGACGCCTTGGCAATTCGGTGCATAGCGACGCTGGTGGTTTTATCGGCAATGTCTGGCCCAACTTTATGCGAGGGGAGATCAGGGCTGCTGGTGGTGGCAAGGATAATGATGCCTCTGGCGTGGGGCTTTGAGCCCAGCCGTGGCTGCGATACCTGGGAAAATGCTGGGAGAGAGGGTGTCTGCTGCGGTCAAAATTGGGGGCTGCTGCTGTAGAGGTGCTTCCTGAGCTGCAGGCTGAAGGGTGAGTTGGGGGAAGCCATCACTCTTATGGCCCAGCCGCGTTCCAAAGTGGCCTGAGCCCCCCTCCCCTGCGCCCCCGGCGAGCCGGGGCGTTTGGTGCGGTGACAGGAGGCCGTTCTTCCTGCCTTGCGGCAGTGATCGTCAACCGAGTTTGCGCCGCCCATGATGCTATGGGGTAATCCCCCCGTTTTTAACGGGGCTTAATGGTAGAATTCACGCGGCGAGTTTCAGTTTCTGGG
>NZ_BSOS01000053.1 GCF_030160635.1 Acidocella aquatica
AAACCGACAGCCACACCCTGACGCAAAAGTCAAAGCTAAATCACAGGGCCGCGGGGCATCGCTTACCGTTCTGCGTTAGTTTTTGCTTGTTCAAGTAGGTATGGCCCTGCCTGCCTTGCGCCTTAAGGCGCAAGGCAGGCAGGGCCATACCTACTTGAGTTATTTGCCCCCTGAGCGGAGCGAGGGGGCGTCAGCCGCGGTTTTTGAAGCGCCAGCTCTCATTGCCGGTCTCGACGATATCGCAGTGGTGAGTAAGGCGGTCCAGCATGGCGGTGGTCATTTTGGCATCGCCAAAAACCTGCGGCCAGTCGGCGAAGGCGAGATTTGTGGTGATCAATAGCGAGGTGTTTTCGTAGAGCTTGCTGATGAGGTGGAACAGCAACTGGCCGCCGGATTGGCTGAAAGGCAGATAGCCAAGTTCGTCGATGATGATGAGATCATAGCGCAGCAGTTTTTCCACCAGCCTGCCACTACGGCCGGCGGTATTCTCCTGCTCCAACTGGTTGACCAGATCGACAAGGTTGTAGAACCGGCCACGGGCTTTGGCGCGGATAACGGCAGAGGCAACGGCGATGCACAAATGAGTCTTCCCCGTGCCGGTTCCACCAATAAAGATGGCGTTGCGCCTGGCATCGAGGAAGGTGCCGGTGGCCAGTTCGCGTACCAGCGCTTCGTCGATCACGGTCTCGGCGAAGGTAAACTTGTTCAGATCCTTCAGCACCGGGAATTTGGCGCCGGTCATCCGGTAGCTGATTGAGCGGGCTTGGCGGTGCGTGTGTTCGGCGCGGATCAGACTGGCAATCAGCGGGTAGAATTCGTCACGTCGCGCCATGCCTTTGCCCATGATCTCGTCAAAGGCTGAGCGCATGCCGAGAAGTTTCAGCTCAGTCATCGCCGCCAAGATGTCCTGGCGCTCCATCACGCGGCCCGCCGCAGGCTGTCATAGCGCGCGCAATCGGCGGCCGGCTCAATTTTTAGCCGCAGGGCGTCGGGCGTCGTGATGCTGGGGGGTAGCGCCGGTTGCAGCCTTCGTGCCAGCACGGTGAGGATGACATCACCGCTGGCAAGCCCCGCCTCCAGCGCCTCCGCGCAGGCCGCTTCCACCGCCGCCAGGCCATGCTCCAGCACCGCGCTCAGAATTTTGACGAACTGCCGGTCACCATCGGCGTGACTCTGCAGTTTGCGCCGTACCTCGGCCAATCCGGCTGGCAATTCCCAATCCTTGAAGGGCGCGCCATTGCGTAACGCCCCCGGCTTGCGCAGCAGAATCGGCAAATAGTGCCAGGCGTTGTAAACGATCTGATCGCGCCGAAACTGTCGCTGATGCTCGGCCACCACCTCATCGCCCAGCAGCACGACGATGCGCTCGGCGTGGCTACGTACCAACACCTTTTGCCCGGCGGCGCGCGCATCCACGCTGTAGCGGTTATGGTCGGCCATGATCAGGCAGGTGGTCGTGGCACGCACTGCCTTCTCAACAAAACCATCGAACGGACCACGAAATTCCATCAGGCTGGCACGTTCCTCCTGAAACACTGCCCAGATCGTTCGGTCCTTGAACTCGGGATGCAGCGTGGCCTTGGCGTGGGCAATGCACTGGTCTTCTAGCCACGCATTCAACTCGGCTAGGCTTTTTACCCGCGGCTTGGGCAGGAATAATCTGTCACGCATATTGCCGACCTGATTCTCAATCTGTCCCTTCTCCCAACCTGAAGCCGGCGTGCAGGCACGAGGCTCCACCAGATGGTGCGAGCACATTTGCAGAAAACGCTGATTATACTTGCGGGATTTGCCAATAAAGATCGCCTCAACCGCCGTCTTCATGTTGTCGTAAATGCCGATGCGGCAGACCCCGCCAAAAAAGCAAAACGCCTTGTCATGCGCGTCGAACACCAGTTCCTGGGTCTCGCGGTGATACACCCGCACAAACGGCATCCGGCTGTGCGACAGCTTCATATGCGCCGCCTTGACCAGCACCGGCAGGCCCTGCAGCGTGATGGTCTCGTGGCTCCAGTCAAACTGATACGCCTCGCCGGGCGCAAAGCTCAGCGGCACATAGGCTGCTGCCGGCAGCCGCGCCTGCTCTGCGCGCCAAGCCTTCGCAAACCGATGCACGCTGTCATGCGCGCCATCATAGCCGCGGCCACGTAATTCTTCGAATAAACGCTGCGTCGAGCGCCACTCCCGGCGCGGTAACTTCGCCTCAGCCGCCAAAACCCCGGTTAAAACTTCCAGCCAGGCGCCAAGCTTGGGTGCAGGCTGCACGCCACGGTCATACTTGAACCGGGTCGCCTCACCACGAACCACCTTGCGCACACTCGCTCGGGAAACCGCCAAACGCCGCACGATCTCCTTGATCGGCAAATGCTCCTCAAAATACGCCCGCCGAATATCGCCAATCAAATCCACCTCGATCATCCCCCAAAATATCCCCCCGGCCCGTTAGAGGCCGCAGGAAGAATGCTGACATAAAAACGTCAGAGGGGTCGAAATTGGACGCGAAAGCGACCCCTCAGGGGGTTAACATTGCACGCGATTTTACAATTCAGGAGCTCGCCTATCCTCCGTCACGCTCGCGCGGATGAGTGTGAATAAGCATCGGATTGGGACCCAGCTTGGTTTCATTGCAAGACGCTGATGTAAAGGCTAAAATTTCCATTTTGAAGGGGCCGATCGGCGCAGATCGACCCCCACCAGATGCCAATTTCAATCGTCAATTCAATGGGCTTGTCTGGATTTTTCCGGGGGTTCCCTCTCGGTGTCATGTTCACACCCGCGTGTGCGGAGTCAGTCCGCCAGCAATACGGCAGTGGAAATACCTGCGGGGGCGGAGACGAACCTGTCCAGCCAATAGTGGAAATGCTGCAGCCCACCCTCGTTACGGCCAAACTGGACGTACGGCATCAAGCCTGATTCAAAACTCCGCTGTTGGTCCATCGACAGCGGCAAATCCTCCTCACCCACCACATGAGTCAGGAATTGCGCCATCGCGGTCGCCTCGGCGCGCTGCGCGCCTTCGGGCGGTTTTTCGTGCAGGAAGGTCTGAACCGTAATGGACTCGCCCACGCGCTCACCTGGAAATATCTGCGAAATGATGATGCCGCGTCCGCCCTTGTAGAAACAGTTAATGGACACATTGGGAAAGACGATCCATTCACCGAACAATAATGTTTTGAGCGGCCAGGTCTCGGAGGGCATACCCGCCAGACCGGCGATGTCGTCCTGCTCAAGCTTATGCTCCGCCTTACTGACAAGGCCGAGGCGCTGATGCGGGCCGTAATAGTAATATTGCGCGAGATTACCGATCGTAGGCCCAAACGTGTTTCTGTGCAGCACTGGCAGATGGTAGAAATCCAAATGTGCGTCGAAAGCCAGTTTCCAATTAGCGCCGTGCAGCACACGCCGGTCGAAATAATGCCAGCTCCCTAAGTCGAACCCCGTGAGCAAGCTGCCAAATTCCCCCAGAAATACATCAAAATCCGCTGCCGCTTGCGTGTCCAATATAACCCAGACAAGACCCGCCCGCTCTTCCGCCGGAAACGCCAACAAGCCATTGTCGGCGAATGCGATGTCGCCATACTCCTGGCGAGCCGCCACGCCGCGCAACGTTCCATCAAGCCCATAGGTCCATGCATGGTAAGGGCAGGTAAATCGAGTGGCGTGGCCGCAACTATCTTTTGTTAGCGGTACGCCCCGGTGCCGGCAGCTGTTCAAAAAAGCGCGCAGGGTTCCTTCCTTGCCCCGCACGAGGAGAACGGGAACGCCAGCAACCGTCATGGCCTTGTAGTCGCCAGAGGCGGGAAGCTCGCAGCTGGCCGCCAACATCAGCGGTACCCGCCGGAACAGTTTCATCCGTTCCTGCTGGAACAACGCGGGATCGGTATATATATCGGCCGGCATCGTCAGCACAGATGGCGCCTGCCGGATACGCGCTGTCGCCAAATGCTCAAGCATATCCTGCGCTTCTTCCACGAGCTTACCGCGAATATCCATATTCCCCTCCGGCTCCGTCTTATCGCATTATTTGATAGCGAACGCGCTCGCCGCTGTAAAGCTTTTTATGACGGTGTTATATATAAGATTGTTCAAGCCTGTATTGGGCTGTATCATCATCTTGCATCTTCGATTGGATCACTCATTGCCGCGCATCATTGATCATCAAAATCGCCGCCAACAAGTTGTCGCCGTCGCCAAGGCACGGCTTCTCTCCCACGGGCTTGAAATGGTAACGGTGCGCGAAGTCGCCCAACTCACGGGCTACAGCACAGCTGTTGTCTCGCATTATTTCCGCAACAAGGCTGAGTTGATGTTCCTCATCTTCCAGGATACGCTTTGCCAAACCCAGGCACGACTCGACCACGCAATTGCGGCGCGGTTGCCACTCAGCAAATGCCTTGAAGTCCTGCTCCCCATGGACTCGGAAAGTCGTGATACATGGAAAATATGGTTTGCTTTCTGGAACATGACGCTCAGCGAGCCGGATTTCCACGCTGAGCAGTTGACCCGAACCGAACATGTGCTGACGATTATCGCACAGTTGATCCGCGAGGAGCCAGGCTTTTTGCCGGATGCTGTCTTGGGAGAGGATCTCCGCGCACGCCGAGTCTACGCCATGCTGGTCGGTATTGCCGTTCAAGCCACCCACGACCCCGCGCGTTGGCCCCGCGCGCGGCAGTGTCAAGTCTTGGAAAGCGAGTTGGCTACCTGGGCCGCCGCCTAGCACTACTTTGGCATATTTTTATTATCGTTTTTTGTCAGGGGCGTGTCACAGTGCGGGCATCGT
>NZ_BSOS01000054.1 GCF_030160635.1 Acidocella aquatica
TTGAATGATGGAGGTGGGCCAAAATTCGCCAGCACTGCTGGGCCAATATTCAGTAGCAAAGCCATATCGAGCGTCATGCGTTCCAGTGGGGTGGTTATGGCACCACTTCTTATTTTGATTCTATCAGTCTGGGGCGTTCGCCTTCCGCTTGCCGCGCTGTTATCGGGGTTCGGTGCTAACGGTATTCTCTATGGCTTCACAGCTGGTTCAGTCGTCTCGCTGGTTTTAACGTTCACGTATTACCGCTTTGGCCATTGGCGTCAGACCAGACTGCTTTTAAGTTCAGGCTGATGCGCCTGAAGCGCGTTAGCCATCTGTCATACGCGCGCGCAACTGAAACGAGCCGTTGTATCGACACTTGGTATGGCATGCGATCCTATTGCCCCCGAACAGGGGAAACGAGGCCCGAGCTTCTGTTCTCCCGCCCTCGCCTCGTGCAATGAATCTAAAGCGCCGCAACGGCGAAAAACAATATAGAAGGAGGAAGTGACCAATGGATGCGACCCTCGAGAGAAAACTGTGTGAGCTGATCGACCGCCAGGACATCTGGTCTGTCCTTCTTCGCTACGGGCGTGGCCTGGACCGGCTCGACCGGGATCTGATCCGCTCATGCTATCATGACAACGCAGTTGATGATCATCACGTCTTTGTCGGCACTTCAGATGCCTTCATTGACTGGGCGTTCGAGAACAGCCGCGCGTTTAATATGGTGCACCATCATGGCGTCAACAATCATACATGCGAGCTCGATGGCGACGACGCCTATGCCGAAACTTACTACACATATATTGGCGCCAATGTTCAGCCACCCCATTTACTCTCAATCGGGCGATACATAGATCATTTCCAGCGCCGTGACGGCGTCTGGAAAATTGCCAACCGTGTCTGCGTCATCGAAAAGACCTTCGATCTGACAGAGACGACCGACAGGAGCGCTGAAAGCGGCAATCTGCGATATGGCCCTTTGCGCCCCGCCACGCGTGACAGAAGCGACCTCAGTTATCAACAACCCGTTGTGCCCCGGCGCCCCTTGGGGGAGCAACCTAGCGCGTGACCGGGATCAGTTCGTCTTCTGGATCCTATTCTCCGGTAAACACCGGCTTGCGGCGGCCAATGAAGGCCGCGATGCCCTCAGTGCCGTCGCGGCTGGCGGCAGTCTCGGCGATATTTTCCAATTCCGCATCGAGATGGTCCTGCAGGAATGCGTCGCGCGCGAACAGGGCTTTGAATACGCCATAGGCGCGGCTAGGCCCCGCCGCGAGACGCAAGGCAAGAGCTTCGGCCTCACACACCAAAGACGGATCATCGGCGATGCTCGTGACCAGGCCCCAGGAAAGCGCTTCCTCCGCTGTGAGCCGTCGATTTGTATAGGCTAGTGTCCGTCCACTAACGCTAAGGTATTGATATTATTCTGTTAATTCCGCTGTTTGGGCTTTCAA
>NZ_BSOS01000055.1 GCF_030160635.1 Acidocella aquatica
GTCGATCCAAATTGCGCGCAAAGGCACCGTCGACGCCAAAAACACCGTGTTTATGGACGGACACTACTTAGCCTGCCGCTGCAGCCATCATGGCGGTAATATCAATCTGGCCGGTTGCGAGACCGCCCATGAAGCCGCCATCAATAGGTAGCGAAACACCGTTGATGTAGGTTGCGAGATCGCTGTTCAGGAAGATCAGCGCATTCGCCTGCTCCTGTGGCGTCGAGCGGCGGTTAATCGGCTGCATCGCACCTGTGAGTACGCCAGCAGGCGTCGCGGTTTCAAAATCCTTCATCATCGGCGTCTGCGTCGGGCCGGGCTGCGTGCAGTTGATGCGAATTCCGCGCTTGATGAACGGGACACCCATCATCATCGTCCAGAGAATGATCAGCTCTTTCGACAACGCATAGCCTTCCGCCACATCGCTGGAGTGCTCCTCGGTCCACTTCACGGCAGCCTCGAACCCATCGATTTGCAGCACTTGAATCAGCAATGGTATACGTTGCGACCAGCCAAGACCGCCGTTGGACGAGATGCTGACGATCGCACTACCCTCGCCCATATAAGGCAAAAGCTGCTCGGTCATACGCCTTGTGCCCATGTAGTTAACCTTCATGACCTCGATCGCCGGAAACGTCTGCGGCAGGCCGGCACAATTGAACAACGCGTCAATCTTTCCACCGATTGAGGCCGCAGCGGCATCGATAGATGCCGGATCACGCAAATCGACCTTTGTGAATGAAGCCAGATTTAGGTTTGTATCTTTATAGTCAAGACCATGAACTTCCGCGCCTAGTTCCAGGAGCGAGCGCGCAGTCGCTTCACCCATGCCGGAAAAACATCCGCTTACAACAACCCGCTTGCCTGCATAACTCAAATCGGCCGCCATGTTACCTCCTCAAACGCTACCCGGGATTGCTCCGGAGCGGGCATTCCCGCTGTGTTTCGATATTTATTTACGTCATTGCGACAGCCAGAGACAGGCGCAACCAGTTATCCCTACCGCTTAATCGTCACGACGATTGAGCGGTAGGCTGCCCCCGGCCTCAAGGGAAAAGTCACTCGATAACGCCGATGACCGCACCAACCTCATACGTATCCCCAGGCACTCCAGTTATTTTGAGCACACCGGAAGCAGGAGCCTCAACCTCATTGGTCGATTTATCGCTCTCGATTGAAAATAAAGGTTGCCCCTCCGTCACGCTTGCGCCATCTGCTGCGAGCCATTCGGCGAGCACGCCTTCAGTCATCGAAAAACCGATTTTGGGAAGAATAATATCGGTCGCCATTAAAGTCTCCTGCTTAAGCGGCCGGACACCCTGTCCGCAGCCAATTTATCAACGCGAAACAATTTGATTGCTGGCACACCTCAACTAAACCATCGTGGCGCGGGCGGCGGCCGCAATATCCGCCACGGATACGACGAAGGCATCTTCCAACACCTTTGAAAACGGCACAGATGTGTACGGCGCGCCAAGACGCTTGATCGGCCCTTTCAATATGCCGAACAACTCATCCTGCAATGTTGCAACAATCTCGGCGCCAACGCCGAAAGCCCGGACCGCCTCATGAGCGACCACGGCCCGGCCAGTTTTTCGTACCGAGGCCACAACAGTCTCACGGTCCCAAGGCGATATGGTGCGCAGATCTATGAGTTCGACGGAAATCCCTTCCTTGGCCAGTTCGGCAGCAGCCTGCTGGGCACGGACAAAAATCTCGGAGTAGCTGATGATCGTGACATCACTGCCCTCCTGCACGACTTTGGCTTTACCGAGGGGAATTGGCGCCAGATCGACAGGTACCATGCCCGAATTGCCATAGGCGCGCGAACATTCGATAAACATGCACGGGTCAGGATCGACGATGCAGGAGAGCATCAACCCCTTCGCGTCCTCGGGGTTGGAGGGCGCCACCACCTTCAAACCTGGTGTATGCGCGAACCAGGCCTCCAGGAAGTCACTATGCTGGCCACCACTCGCGATACCAGCACCGGTCATCATGCGGATCACGATTGGCACGCTCGTCTGGCCGCCGGACATGAAGCGGAGCTTGGCGGCGTGATTGACGATCATGTCCATCGCCACGGTGGTGAAGTTCATCAGCATTATCTCGGCGATCGGCTTGTAGCCATTGATCGCGACACCGATGGCAGCTCCTATGATCGCCTGCTCGGTGATGGGGGTCGAGCGTACCCGCTCATCGCCGAACCGCGCGGACAAACCACGGGTCACGCCGACAACGCCGCCGCCTTCGCGATCGGCCACATCCTCACCGAGCACCAGAACCTTGGGATCGGCCTCCATGGCCTCGGCAATTGCCTCGTTGATGGCCTGAATGATGTTTAGCTTCTTGGTCTGGACCGTCATTACGCAACTCCCGAATCGGCATAAACATCGCGCAGCAGTTCTTCCAGCGGAGGCATCTCGCTGCTCAGGGCAAACTCGACGGCATCCTGAATCTGCGCGGCAATCTCTGCTTCGAGCGCTGTGAGACTGGCCTCAGTCGCCGTGCCAGCGGCAATCAGCCGTCCGCGGAAGCCAGCCACAGGGTCCTTGGCAAGTGCCTCAGCCTTCTCCTGCTTGGTCATATAGAAATCATCATCACCGAACACATGGCCATGAAAGCGGAATGTCATGGCTTCGATCAACGTCGGACCCTCGCCATCGCGCGCGCGCGCAATGGCAGCATTGGCAGCAGCGTACATCGCGAATGGATCGTTGCCGTCCACGGTGAAGCCAGGCATATTGTAACCGGCCGCACGCTTCGACACCTGGTCTACCGATGTACCGTTCTCATAACGCGTATGCTCGGCGAACCGATTGTTCTGACAGACAAAAACCACCGGCAGCTTCCAAAGTGAGGCCAAGTTCAGGCTTTCATGGAAGGCGCCGATATTGGAAGCGCCGTCACCGAAATAGGCAATCGCGACGCGCCGACTCTTGTCCAGCTTGTAAGACCAGGCCAGGCCGTTGGCGATCGGCATCGAGGAGCCGACAATCCCCGTCGTCAGGATCGCGCCGGAGGCCGGATGGGTGATGTGCATCGGGCCGCCCTTGCCCTTGCACGTTCCGGTCACGCGCCCCGCAATTTCAGCCCACAGCACACGTAGCGGCACACCTTTGGCCAGCATGTCGTGAATGCCGCGATAAATCGTACATATCTGGTCGGAATCATCGAGGTTGACGGAAATAGCCGACGGAATGACCTCCTGCCCGCGCCCTGAATAATAGGGCATCATCAGGCGGCCGGAACGGATGATCTTGCGTGACGCCTCATCATTCTGGGCAATCAACGACATGCGCCGGTAGATCTCTATCTGAGTCGCCGCATCTGGAACGGCGGCATTCGATCCTGTTATATGCAATGTGCTGGCCATATGCGCTCCTCACTGCTCCCATCGGCTAGACGTACCGTACCGTCGGACTTCGCATCCACGTGGACATCAGGGCAAGCGTGGCGAAAATAATTTCGCCCCCGCGATACCGTAAGTGTCCGTTCGAAAACAACTTGAATCTACAGGGCGATTCATTAAACCGCTGCGATCATTTGTGTGGCTCGGCTTCGGTTGTCCTGGAAATGCTC
>NZ_BSOS01000056.1 GCF_030160635.1 Acidocella aquatica
CATTCTTCCAAAAACCCTCCCTCCAATACGCCGCCTGATGTCGGTTTATTTACGCACTGATTAATAAAAATCGAATGTCATGCTTTTTCGCCGCTGGCGTGCACCGCCCTGCCTTGCCTTTCACGGTCTGCAAGCCATTCGATGCAGTCTCGTACCGTCTCTGCAAGTGGGCGGGGTCTCCAATCGAGTTCCGTCCGGGCCTTGGTGTTATCCATCTCACGGAATACGTTCGATAAAAACATTGCATTTGCACTTATCATGAAGTCCTTACGGCCGGCGAGCTTCATCAGCCGTTCCGTTATCCATGCGATACCATAAGATACCCCGTACGGAATAAATTTTGGAGGCGGCTGGTTGCCGCAGGCGGCTGCCATCGCGAAGAGAGTCCGATTACTGACGAATTCGTTGGCAATGATGTAGCGCTCTCCAAGTCGGCCTTGCGTTTCCGCGGAAAGCGCCGCCATGGCGACGTCTCGTATATCGACGGTTGGTTGGCTGACATCGATGGCCACCTTGGTTCTGCCGCTGGCGACTTCCCAAAGACCCCCATTATGGGGGGTCGGCTGATAATCCTGAGGACCATAAGTGTTAGCAACGCAAAGCGCGATGCCCGGCAAGCCTTTCTCACGACAATAGCTGAGAAGCCGCGTTTCCGCCTCCAACCGCGCGCGAATGTAGGGTGGCGCACGGTCAAGCCAGTTGAAGGGGATATCCTCGGAAACGCGACCGTTAGGATTAAGTCCGAGCGTACCCATGGTGCTGGTAAATATAAAGCGCTTAACACCGGCCTTGAGCGCGGCATCCATCGCATTGACCAGGCCTTCGACATTATTACGAAATATCGGAGTCTGGTCGGTCAGCCAGAAACGTGGATCGACGACGCTATAGAAGACTGTTTCACAACCCTGCATGGCCATGCTTAAGGACGGTGGATGAAGGACGTCCCCATAGGTGATCTCAACGGGTAATCCATGTAAGGCGCTTTGGTCGCTTGTTTTGCGAAGAAGGACGCGTACCTTGCGTCTCCTTTCTGTCAGAAGCCGGGTAATGCGGATTCCGATGAAGTCGGCCATGCATTCCAATTCGAAGCCGGCCAGTGATTCCGATTTCAAGC
>NZ_BSOS01000057.1 GCF_030160635.1 Acidocella aquatica
CATTCTTCCAAAAACCCTCCCTCCAATACGCCGCCTGATGTCGGTTTATTTACGCACTGATTAATAGAGGAAGGAGAGCAACGCGTGATCGCGTATGCCTTCGAGCGTCGAACGGTTGGGCTGGGCGAGGATCGCCGTCACTTCGGCCGGATCCAGATAGCATGGTTCCGATACCGGCGCGCGCTTGACAGGGATGTTGAGGATTTCCACGCATTGCGCGATCGATCCGGGATCCCTAGTGGCCACGAAGTGGAAGAAGCTGCGGATCGCTGCAAGCCGGCAGTTGCGCGTGCCAATCGTACCGCCACGGTCATGTTCGGCGTGACTGAGGAATGCGGCGACCTCGCTGGCGGCCAGATCGGCCAACCTGATCATAGCCACCTTCTTCCCCGTGCGCTGGGCCACGAACCGGAGCCACAACCGCCAGGTATCGCGGTATGATCGAACCGTATGGATGGACGCGTTGCGCTGCTCGACCAGCCATTCGTAGAAGAACGCGCGCATCAGGTCCGGGAACCGGTCAACCTTGCTCATGGCCGCACCTCCTGCCCCTGACTGAGGCACGGCGCGCCAACTGCCCGGAATCGTTCATTTGCGTAATACAGCGGCTCCTGCGTGACGGTGATGTAGACCAAGGTAGAGTTGATATCCCTATGACCGAGATAGGTCGCGAGGAACGGCAAGCGGTCCTGCGGGTTGATGTCCGTTCGGTACCATTCGAGGATCCTGTCCACGACCATCGAGTGGCGCAGGTCGTGAACGCGAGGCCCTGTTTGTCCTCGCAATGGCTTCAACCCCGCTCGGCGTATGACGTCGGCGAGCAGCCAGGTGATCATTTCCGGCGTGTAATGGCCATCGCCTCGCTCGTGCCAGAACAGGCCGGAGCGCGTGTCCTGTGATCCACCGGCACGCCGCCGCGCATCGATGTAGCCCCTAAGCTCGACTACAACGCTGTCGGGTAACGGCAGAATCCGGGTCTCGAAAAACTTGGTCTGCCGGATGGTTATCGTACCGTCTTGCAGGTCAACGTCACCAAGATCGAGACGGGCAAGCTCGCCACGCCGCAAGCCTGCACAATAGGCCAGTATCAGCATCGTGTACATGCTCAGCGGCCGAAGCGGGACCCGTGGAGACGGATAGGTGCGGGCAACCTCGAGCATCCGCCGCACGTCGGCAGGCGAGTAGATATGAGGCTTTCGCCATTGCTTGGCGGCCTCCTTCCTCGGTCTCGGGTCCGGTCGCCGCACAGGTACCGACGGGTCGCGGTGGCGAAGAATTTTCGCAAAGACGCGCTTGAGCTTTTCACATTCCTCCGTGTGGTGACGCGTGACATTCGTTGCCGCCCATCGATCGATCATGGCGCTCAGCGGTTCGCCTTCCGGTCCCCGATGCAACTGCAGGAATCGGTCGAACCGCAAGAGCAACAGGGGCTGCGAAGTGTATTTGTATCCTCTGCGCCGCATCATCGCGACATGCTCGGCCATCATTTCGCCGAGCATGCTGCCGAACGGCCTGGGCTGGCGCAGTTCGGCAAGAGCCTGTCCCGGACCCCGTGACGCCAATGCTCGCCAGATCGGCATGCACTGCTTGATATTGCACTCATCGCGTAGGGCGACAACGGGATTGCGTTGGACCGCGCCGATTTCCAACAGGTGTTCGAGGAACCGATCCACGATGCGGGTGCGGTGCAAGAGCGTGGACGGCGCTCGGCGAACGGATGATTCTCGCAACCAGGCCAGCAGCACTTCCTGACCGAGGGCATCGTAACGTTCGGCGACCTCCTGGAAGCCATGCAAGACCTGCCGATAACAGGCTCGGCTTTTCATGCCGCGCAGATCAAGGCTCGCGACATGGCGGCCAATGATCGCGCGGTCGGGATCGGGCCAGCGGGGGGTCATGCCAGCACCTCCATTCCCGGCACGTCAAGCGCGATGGCCCTGAGATCCTCGGCAGCAAGCTTGAGGTAGGGCGCCGTCGATCCTGTCGAACGGTGCCCCAGCACATCGCCGATGATCTTTTGAGGCACCGCGACCCGCAACATCTCAACCGCGCGCGCATGACGGAAGATATGGGGTCCACACTTACCAGGCGGTTGAACGCCAGCGTCACGGAGTCGCCGGCGAACCACGCTGTAAAGCTTGTCGAGCTTGCGATAGGGCGCGCGTGTGCGGAGGAAGATTTCCCTGGCGTCCGTCACGGGCCGCCCGGAACGCAGATAAGCAAGCACTGCTTCGCCGACCGGCTCCATCAGGGGCAGCGATGTGCTGGCTCGTGTCTTGCGGTGGCGAACATGGATGGCTTCCGCCCGCCAGTCGATGTCCTCGATCCGCAGATTGCGGATTTCTCCAGACCGTAGCCCATATGTTGCAAGGAGTTGCAGGATCGCATGGTCCCGCAGTCCCGCCGATGTCTCGTCCTTCCTTGCGCGCTCCAGCACAGCAACTATCTGATCGCGGTGCAGGACTGAGGGTACTCCTTCGTATGCATAGAGCGTCGGCGCTATGATATGCCCTGACAGGCCCGTTGTGACGCGACCGGTGATGTGGAGATATCGCAGCAACGAGCGAAGCCGCTCTGCGACAGACTTCAGAGAGCAGCGCGTCAGTTTCGGCGCGCGCAGATCCATATAACGGTCTACGTCAACGACGCTCAGCCCCGCCAAGCCGCCGCTTCCGTGATCGATCTGCCAGGTAAGGAAGTTCCGCGCTTCCCACATTAACGCTGCGACGCTGGAGCCAGCCAACCCACGTTCCTCACGCAGCCAGATTTCGTATTCGTCGCAAATTGCAAATCTGATCACATCGGCCGCGCAGGTAGGCTGGATTGCTGGTGGCCAATGACCGTGAGCTAATCGCAACAGGGCATGAATTCCGGAGCGCGGGACCTCGTGCCAACGCGCGCTGGGACGTCGACCACGCTCCCGTTCAAACATTACGATCGCGTGCCGCAGGTATTACTCTACCTGCACGTCGATCACGTCCGCGATCAAGATGGCGCGCGGCCCCAGATAATCCAGAAACCCAGATGCGTAGGTGCAGTAGTTCCTCGCCACGACCGGGCTGTATCGCTGACTGAGAAGCGAGGAATTGAATTCGGTAATTAGTTCGTGACGGCAAGCGGGCATTGGCTGGTCCTCCGTTGGTTGATTGACCCGCAGAGGTTCGGCACTGAATAATGCAAAGCAAGCCGATCCGAAAACGGCGAAAATCCGCCGATCAGGCCACGCTCCTTCGCATTATGGGGACCTCGTGATTAGTCAAGCGTGGAAAGACCGATGCGGCGGATGCCGAGGCGATCTGCGAGGCGGTCACAAGGCCGACCATGCGATTTGTTCGGGTAAAATTGGCCGAACAGCAATCGGTGCTTATGCTGCATAAGACGCGAGAGTTGCTCGTCCGTCAGCGGGTGATGCTGACCAACGCACTGCGCGCCCATCTCGGAGAATTCGGCATAATCGCCCCACAGGGTCTCGCCGGGATAAAGCAATTGCTCGAGTTGTTCCAAGGGTGTGGGCGGGCGTTACCCGTCCTGGCGCGGGAAGCGCTGAATGGGGTGATCGCCCACATCGAAAGTGCTGAACGCCAGATTGAAGTGATCGACGCGAAGATCATGGTCTGGCATCGTAGCAATGAGCAAAGTCGGCGCTTGGCGGCAATCCCCGGCATCGGTCCCATCACGGCGAGTGCGATTGCGGCCAGTGTGCCAGATGCGACGGTATTTCGGTCTGGAAGACAGTTTTCCGCCTGGCTCGGGCTAACACCCCGATCGCAGAGCAGCGGCGGCAAGGAGCGCACAATGGGCATCACCAAGCAGGGCGATGGATATATACGCCGTCTTTTGGTGGTCGGCGCAACAGCGGTGCTGCGCCACGCGCGGCAGAGTAATCCAAGCCGGGCGTGGGCATTGCGTTTGCTCGATAGCAAGCAACCAAAAGTAGTCGCGGTCGCACTCGCCAACAAGACCGCGCGGATCGCTTGGGTGCTCATGGCAAAGGGAGAAGCATATGTCGCGCCGGTAGTCTGACTATGTCGGTTGATTACGCCGGGCGCGACTGAAATCGCGTAAAGGTGCTGAGAGATGATGCCGAACCGGTCGCTTCCGGGAGTTGGTAAAATCCGTGGAGTCAATGCGCTTCTCCAGCGCGCAATGTTGATCGGAGGGACTCGCGGACTTCATCATGGCCAGCGTAGCTCTGCCACGCATCGAACAGGCCGTAGACATGACTGCATGCGATTATCGCCGCGTTCTCTTTTCCCCTTGCGCGACGGGGGCGTTCCAGACATGCCGCGCGACGTCAACCGAGTGCCGGCCTTTCTTCGGCATGCCGGTGTCGTCGATGATCAGGGCACGGATCGGACCGCGCTTGGCGATCAAAGGCAGGACACGCGCCCGCACCGCTGCCAGCACCGTATCATCCGACCAATCAGATTTTGCCACGAAGTGGTGCAGCGACCGGTGCGCCGCCTGCACCCGGCCTGGCTGCAAGCGCGCTGCCATCGGCTCAACGCTTTTGCGGTCACCCGGCAGCAGCAGTCCCGCGCAATACGAATGAAACGGCACCGCACGGTCGGCATGACCAAGCGCCGAACTTAATGCCTCGACATAGGCCGAAAAACGTGATTCGCTGCCACGCCGTCCAGACTTGAGACCCATAACGTAACCCCGCCTCCACGGTTAAGAATCTCCAGACAAGACATGACAAATCACATTCGAATCGGGCAAGAGTTTACGACACAGTAAGATTAGCATGGTTTACGCGGGTCAACATTCTAGTTAAACTGCATTTGCACAACGCCTACAATGGATAATTTCCTGAAGCTAGCCGCGCTCCATTAAGAGTGAAAAGGAATGACAATGAAATCAAACGGAGCGAACCCATCGCGTGCACGATATGTTGCGTTGGGAAGCTCTTTCGCCGCGGGTATCGGCCTTGGCCAGCGCGTTCCCGGAAGTCCCAGGCTCTGCATGCGGACCGTCAACAGCTACCCGCAGCAACTGTCGCGGCTGACCGGCATGTCACTTGTGGATGTGACCAGCTCGGGCGCCAAAACGACGCACGTGCTGCGTGGCGGGCAATATTTTCAAGCCGCGCAACTGGATGCACTGGATGGTGAGACGGAACTTGTTACGATCACGATCGGCGGCAACGACATCAGCTATGTCGGAGATCTGGTTTTTCTGGCAGGCCGCCACGGCCGCGGGGTTTTTGGCTGGTTGCTGCGGCACATCTGGAAAGGCCCGTTGGCGCCTGACAAACGCAACTGGGCCGCGTTGCAGGCTGATCTGCTGGCTGTGTTTCAGGAGATACGCCGCCGCTCGCCGAATGCACGGGTCATCGTCGCAACCTATCCGACCATCCTGCCACCTGAAGGAATCTGTCCATCACTTAATCTCACCGCGGCGGAGGCGGCGATGATGCGGCAGGTTGGTGTCCGGCTTGCTGAAATCACCCGAACCGCCGCGCTCGAAGCCGACGCCGAAATTTTCGATCTGGAGAAAGTTTCTGCTGGTCACCACGCCTGTGCCCCCGAACCCTGGGTGCAGGGCGGACGAAAATCCGCGGGCACATTGTTCCATCCGTCGCTTGCGGGTGCAACAGCAACGGCAAAGGCGATGGCGCAGTTTCTCGGCCGGATGAACTGACGCATAGCGAGCAGAAATATGGCGTCAGCTTTGCCTTAACAGCAGCAGAAAATCTCCAAAGCCGTGTCCCTGGCTGAGCACATGGTCCCGCGCCAGGCGTGCCGCTTGTTCCGCTGGCTGTGACAAGCAATTTTGCATGCGATGATCGCCTTGTTCCACTTTTACCCTTGCGCGACGGGGGCGCTCCAGACATGCCTATCCAATCTTCATTTAAGGTCGAAGAAGCAACGCCTTAAGTTTTGTAGCAATGCGCAGCCTTTCCGCGCTGAGATTACAGGGGTGACACCGCATACAAGTCAGGCTCTCTGTTTGCGTGATCTGCGCGTTCGAGTCGCGCTATCGGCGAACCGCGCAAATCCTGGTTGGACAACGGCGCCATATCGGTGATCGCCTAGCATGCTTGCCGCGGCTGCACCCAACCCGCGCATACGTTGGACGCCGCCGGCCGTCAGCAAACGCTGGAGCGGTATTTTAGCGCATGGGCATTGCAATTCGCTCCGCATCACTTCCAATCTACGGGCTCAGATAATAGTCATGCCTACCCGGCCAAAGGTTCAACAATGAACTCGCCCGCTGGCCAAATCAACAACAGAAACCGCGGAGCGTCACGTGGAGGCTAAAGCCCGGATTGCCATTACATCATGCCTGATTTTGGCAACCCTGATGCAGGCATTGGACACCACCATCGCCAATGTCACACTGCCCTACATGCAAGGCAGTGTGTCCGCTAGCCAAGACGAGATCGCATGGGTCCTCACATCCTATATTGTTGCCGCGGCAATCATGACGCCGCCTACCGGTTTTTTCGCCACCCGCTTTGGCATCAAGCGGGTGCTTCTGGTTTGCATCTGCGGCTTCACCATTACCTCCATGCTCTGCGGCGCCGCGCAATCCTTAACGCAAATTGTTGTCTTTCGCTGTTTGCAAGGCGCGTTGGGCGCAGCTATAAACCCACTCACCCAAACCGTGATGTTCAATATTAATCCGCCCGAGCGCTACGGCCGCGCCATGTCCACGTTCAGTCTCCCCATAATGACCGCCCCGCTCCTGGGGCCCGTCGTGGGTGGGTGGCTAACCTCTGACTATTCCTGGCGTGCCGTATTCTACATCAACGTCCCACTCGGCGTGCTGGCCTTCATCGGTACGTGGGTGTTTTTGCCGGAAACCAAGGTGAATTCGAACTTTAAGCTGGACTGGCTCGGTTTTGGTACTCTAAGCCTCGCCATCGGCGCACTGCAAATATTACTGGACCGCGGCGCAGAGCAGGATTGGTTCTCCTCCCGGGAAATAATCATCGAGTGCGTGCTCGCCGGCGTTGCTTTCTATTTGTTCCTCGTGCACGTCTTCACAACGCGCACGCCGTTCATCAGGCCCGCTCTCTTTACGGACCGCAATTTCACCGCCAGCACGATATTCACCATCAGCCTCGGCATCACCACCTATGCGGCCCTTTCTCTACAGCCGCCTTACCTGCAAGAGCTGATGAATGAGCCCATTGTCACGGCCGGCCTTGTCATGGGCCCGCGGGGCGTCGGTACTATCTTCTCGATGCTTCTCGCCGGCCGCCTACTCGGCTTGGTGGACACTCGGATCATCCTATTCGCTGGGCTTACCGTATCAGCATGGGCTTTCTACGCCATGAGCCGTTGGACGCCGGATGTCTCGAACACGAGCATGATGTTGGTCGGTCTAATCCAAGGAGCGGGCCAGGGAATTATTATGGTTCCTTTGTCCACCATAAGCCTGTCCACATTAGCACCTGAGCATCGCGCCGAGGGTGCTGGCATTTTCAATCTTGCCCGAACATTGGGGTCGAGCATAGGTATTTCCATAGTCAACAGCCTGCTCACATATAACGTTCAGATCAACCACGCTGAAATCACCAACGACGTCACACCTTTCAACCGGCTGCTTACGTCATCTCATTTGACTGCTTTCTGGAGCCCGTACAGTGCGGGCGGCAGCGCTGCACTTGATGCCGTTATCAACCGGCAGGCGCAGGTTATTGCCTATAATGATGACTATGTTTTCCTTACGTTGGCAACACTCGTCACGGTGCCGCTGTTGCTGTTCATCAGAAAACCAAGGAACCTAGCCCGTATTATGCGTCACTCCGACCACGAATAGGTAAACCTCTGAAATTCCTACACATTCTAACATACGACCAAGCTTGCAGCTGTTTTCAGGGCTTTTTAGAATTAGAAGTAATTTCAATGCCTTGCTGGGCGTTCGCCGACCCTCATGAATTATCCGGGCTAGAAACAGAAGCGGATTTGCTAGCGGAATGACGTTAAAATTCACTCGCCCGACAGGTTCATACGTTTAAAGGTCATCACCGTTATCCGCCATCACTACCGCGCCCAGGATGTCGGCAACCGCCAGGGCATCGAGGACGCGCAGCGTTTCAGTCAGCGTCGCGTGACACGGGGTAGGGTCACGCATAAAACCCAATTGCCGCTTTTGCTCGCGCGTCAGGCTACGTCCCAGATGAAACGCAGCCTTCATGCCCCGCCGCCCACAAAGCATGGAAACCAAAATCAGACCGAGGATCGACCAAAGCCTGTAGTCCCGCCCTTGCCGGCCACGCGGATCGGGGATCCGTTCCAAAACCTTCTTCAACTGTAAGCGCTGTTAATCTGCCCCTTTGAAAGCCACTTCTGAGCTTTGAGGTTTTGTGCTCTACTCT
>NZ_BSOS01000058.1 GCF_030160635.1 Acidocella aquatica
CTTGCGGATGATATCCCAGAACGTGTCGCCAGGCTGCGCGTGCGTGATCATCGCAAATGTGTACGACGGCGCCGCCGCCATGGCGCAAACAGGTGCCGCAAACATGCCAACACCAGACAATACAGCGCCAACAGCAAATGCACTGACAGAAAGTTTCTTCGTTACGTTCATTTTTCCCCCTAACAAAATCCACACCATGCGGATTAAGAAATTATGCATATGGAATCAGCACTCTTACAAAGAGTAAAATCCCACATGCCTAGCCTTCCCCCAAAAACCACAAGCCCGGCTCGTCCTGGCCTTAAATCGCTTGTGGTGCAAAATCACTCGGTGCCACCGGCATGACGCCTTGCAGAAGCGCCATCGATTTCCCAAGTCCTTCCAAACTGTTCAAGAGCACATCTTCATGCTCAACCGACAGCCACCCGTCATAGCCGGCCATCTTCAGCCTGTAGCAAAACTGCCGCCACCACTCCTCGCCATGTCCGAAGCCCAGCGTAATATACGACCAGCTTCGCCCCGGAATATCGATGAGGCTGCCGTTCTCCAGAAGTGATGTGGTCGCCTGAACAGGCGCGTTAAGCAGCGTATCCTTGGCATGCACATGATAGATCGCCGCACCCAGCGCCTCCGCCGCGGCGAGCGGATCAGCGCCCATCCAGAAAAGATGCGATGGATCGAGGTTCGCGCCCACAACCGGGCCAACCGCCTTGCGCAATTTCAGGAGCGCCGGCACATTATAGACGCACTGATTGCCATGAAGCTCCAGGGCGATGCGCTCCACGCCATGCGCCTTCGCCAGGGCCACGATATCACTCCAGAACGGCAACAGCCTGTCTTCCCACTGATAACGCAAAATCTCCTGCGTCTCTGGCGGCCAGGATGCAACCACCCAGTTCGGCAACTTGTCCCCGGCACAACCGGCGGGCAATCCTGACATCGTGCAGACTGTCTTGATGCCCATGCCGCCGGCCACGCGAATCGTATCCTTCAGGCATTCAGCCTGCTTGGGATCGGTTGGATGAAGCGGATTTCCATTGGCGTTCAGGCTGATGACATCCAATCCGCGGCTGCGGAAGGCGTTGAGGAAGTTGCTTCGGGCCTCGGCGCTTTTCTTTATCGCGGCCATATCAAAATGCGGCGCCGTCGACCAGCCGCCAGTGTTCACCTCAACCCCCGAGGCGCCCATTCGCACCGCGCTGTCAAGCACCTCTTCAAACTTCATTCCACCGAGACTATCGGAGACAAAACCAAGCTTCACAGGCTATTCCTCCGCTTAACGGTAAAGGGCGGGTTTATCCGCCATGTGAACATTGACGCGCTGACGCGCCGCAAGAGCCTGCACACCCGCCTGCGCAACCGCTGTGGCGCAATAACCATCCCAGGCATTGGCGCCGATTTCCGAAGGCACGCCGGTTTCGATTGATTTCAACCACGCCTTGTTCTGAACCCGATACGCTTCGGCGAAGCGCGGCCGCCAGTCAGCCGGGTAACGTTCAGCCGCCTGCAAGCGCGCATTCAGTTTTGAATGAACTGGCGCATTAAGGAAAACCGACCCGTGTTCACCAATCAGCTCGCCACGCACGTCGTAGCCATAACCGGCATTGTTGTTGACCTCAATCGTAACAAGGTGCCCGCCCGTGGTCTCGAGCACGATCACAACCGGCATGCCGGTTTTGGTGGTATCAACGCCGGCAGGCTGGAACACCGAAATCGACGCATAGTCCGTATCGAGCACAAAGCGCGCCACATCGAATTCATGGGGAGCGGAATTCGTGATTCCCATGTAACCTTCAAAATTCGCAGGCGCTTCCACGTTGCGGTGAAAATTATGCATCATCACCGCGCCGCCGATGCGCCCCTCCGCCAGCGTTGCCTTCATCTCGGTATACGATGGGTCGAACCGCCGCATGAACCCGACCTGGAGCAGCCGGCGCCCCAGCTTTGTTTCAGCCTCGATGACTTTCAGGCAATCCTCGACGTTCGGCGCCAGCGGCTTCTCGCAAAGCACCGGCTTGCCCGCCTCAAGAGCGGCGATCGCCAAGGCGGCGTGCGTTTGGTCCGGGCTCGCGATCAGAACCGCGTCGACATCGGCCCGGGCGATAACGGCCAGCGGATCGCTCGCCACATGCCTGGCGCCGCAAGCCTCGGCGACCGCCGCCGCGCGTTTCTCGGAGGCATCGCAAACGACCTGCAAAACGGCGCCGGGAATGTCGCCGGACATGATCCGCGCATGATCAGCCCCCATGACGCCCGCACCGAGAATCGCAAGCCGAACACTCATGCGCTTTCCCCTTTAGCGGCGAGGCTGTCACACCACACCCGCGCGCCGCCTCTGCAGCCTATCTCGCTTTTACACCGGCTCATTTTATTGCCTGACGTCCTCTCTGCACCACGCTATGAAACAAACGTGCTGATTTTTATCAGTATAGAATATTAAATCCACTACGGCGTCAAGAGATTATGCTGGGCCGGAGCCCAAGTAGCATTTATTTTATTCTCTTTGCTCTAGTTTTTGCCGGTGTCGCGGTCCTCATGGCAAATCAACAAAGCTTGGCGGCCACGCACGCAGTGGAATTTTTAGAACAAAATATGGTGTTGCAGCTTTATTTTTCCATATCCCGAAACCCGGCTCCGGAATCTCCCACGATCCGGGAGGCCAGATCCGCCACTTTCATGGCGCGCATGGCTTCCCGCGCGCCGGGCACCTGCAGCGCCTCGCCGCTGGCCAGGCGGACAAAGGCATCGGCCTGCGCAACGAAGGCATCCGAAAAACGGTCGGGGAAGGCCTCGCCACGCTTGCCGTCCGGGGCCATGTTGGGCACCGCGATTGTGGTCAAGCCCTCCGCCGTGAGGCATTGCAGCACTGGATGCCCTGTTCCGGGGTTATGCAGCCACAGTGACCCCTTGGTGCCGCGAATCTCGGCCCGCGCATCGAAGCCGAATTTTGCGAAACGGGTCACGGTGAGAATCGCCAGCACTCCATCCTGCATCACCAGCGTCAGGGCGCCGGTGTCGGTATCGCCGATTTCGCCGATCTCCGGGTCCACCTGTGCCGAACTTGCGGCAAACACCGCTTGCGGCTCGCGCTCGAGCAGCCAGCACGCCACATCGATATCATGGATCAGCATGTCGCGGATGATGAAGCCCGAGCTGCGCAGAAAACTGGCCGGCGGCGCGTTCATATCGCCATTATGCAAAACCATCTGGATAGGCCGCCCAATGGCGCCGGCTTCCAATAGTTCCTTCATTTTTGCGAGCGCCGGGTCGAAGCGCCGGTTGAGCCCGATCATCAGCTTCACCCCCGCCTTGCCGGCCGCGGCCACGGCCTGCGCCGCGCGGCCGAGATCAAGATCAATCGGCTTCTCGCAAAAAATATGCTTGCCCGCGGCGGCTGCCTGCTCGATCAACGCCGCATGCGTATCCGTCGCGGTGGCGATCAACACGGCATCCAGGGCGGGATCCGCCAGCGCCGCCGCCACCGGCACGGCCTGGGCGCCATGCAGAGCCGCCAGTTCCGCCGCCCGCTCAGGGATGGCGTCTGACACATAACGGAGTGTCGCGGCGGGGTGTTCGGCGATGAGACGGGCATGCATGGCGCCGATGCGGCCAGCCCCGAAGAGTGCAATTTCAGCCATGATCAGTGAATCTCCGGTTCGGGCACGGGCTCGCCATGCGCGGTTTCTAAAAAGTCGAAGTCGCAGCCTTCATCGGCCTGGCGCACATGCTGGGTATAGAGGGCGCCGAAGCCGCGCTGATAATGCGGCGGCGGCGCTACCCAGGCGGCACGGCGGGCTTCCAGCTCGGCATCGCTCACGCACAGCGCAATCCGCCGCGCCTCCACATCCAGCTCAATGATGTCTCCATCACGCACGAAGGCAAGCGGTCCGCCAACCCGGCTCTCCGGGCAGACATGCAGCACGCAGGCGCCGTAGCTGGTGCCCGACATGCGGGCATCGGAGATCCGCACCATGTCGCGCACGCCTTGTGCCAGAAGTTTTTTGGGGATTGGCAGCTGCCCCCATTCGGGCATGCCCGGCGCGCCGATGGGCCCGGCATCCTGGAGCACCAGCACGGAATCCGCGCTCACCTCCAGCGCGGGATCGTCGATGCGCGCTTCCATGTCGTTATAATTCTTGAACACAACCGCGGGGCCACGGTGTTTCAGCAGCCGCGCCTCTGCGGCGCCGGGTTTGATGACAGCGCCGCGCGGGGCAAGATTGCCGGTGAGCACGGCCAGCCCGCCCGAGGCCCAGACCGGGTTGTCCAAGGGGCGGATGACATCCTCGATATACACGTCCGCGCCCTCGATATTCTGCCCGATGGTGGCGCCGTTCACTGTCGGGCAATCAAGATGCAGGTGGCCGCGCAGCCTGTTCAACAGCGCCCTGGTGCCGCCGGCATAGTAGAAATCCTCCATGAGGAAGCGGCCGGTGGGGCGGATATCGGCCAGCACCGGGATTGTGCGGCTCAGCCGGTCAAAGGCTTCCAGCTCCAGATTGATCCCGGCGCGCCGCGCCAGGGCGATGATGTGGACGATGGCGTTGGTCGAACCCGAAAGTGCCAGCGCCGTGATGATGGCGTTTTCGAACGAGCCAAGCGAGAGAATGTCGGAGGGTTTCAGATCGTCCCAGACCATCTCGACGATGCGCCGCCCGGTATCCGAGGCGAGGCGGGAATGGTTGGCATCAGGCGCCGGGATGGAGGAGCCGCCGGGCAGCACGAACCCCAGCGCCTCGGCCAGCGTCATCATGGTGGCGGCGGTGCCCATGGTCATGCAGGTGCCGGCGGAGCGGGCGATGCCGTCCTCCAGCTCGCCCCAGGCCTCGTCGCTCAGATTACCGGCGCGCCGCTCCGCCCAGTGCTTCCATACATCCGAGCCAGAGCCAAGCACCTTGCCGCGCCAGTTGCCGCGCAGCATCGGCCCGGCGGGGAAATAGATCGCGGGGAGATTCATCGAGATCGCGCCCATCAGCAGGCCAGGCGTGGTCTTGTCACAGCCGCCCATCAGCACCACGCCATCGATCGGGTGGCCGCGCAGCAGCTCCTCCGCCTCCATGGCAAGGAAATTACGGTAGAGCATCGTCGTCGGCTTCACGAAAGGCTCGCCCAGGCTCATCGCCGGCAGCACCACGGGGAAGCCGCCGGCCTGCCAGATGCCGCGCTTCACCTCTTCCACGCGCTGCGGAAAATGGCTGTGGCAGGAGTTCATGTCCGACCAGGTGTTCAGGATGCCGATCACCGGCTTGCCTTCGAAATCGCGGCGCGAGAAGCCCATCTGCTTGGTGCGCGAGCGGTGGCCGAAGGCGCGCAGGGTATCCACGCCATACCAACGGTGGCTGCGCAGCTCTTCATAGGTTTTTTTGGTCATGGTCTCAGTATCCGTTGCTGGGGGCATCAAGCGGGGTGGCGCGGAAGGCGCCGACCGCGGCGGCGGCACCGGCGGCCATGAAACGCGCATCGGAGCCGATCGTCACGAAATCAAAACCCAGGGCGGCCATGCGCGCGGCATATTCCGGCGTGGCGTTATGGATGCCGGCATACACGCCGTGATGCCTGGCCCGCGCCAGCACATGGTGAACCGCGGCGATAACGCGCTCATCCACCGGATCAAACCGCGGTGTGGCGCCCAGCGCCAGCGCGAGATCCGCCGGGCCGATATAAATCGCATCCAGCCCCGGCGTGGCGAGAATGGCGTCCAGATTGTCCAGCGCGGCCTGCGTCTCGATCATGGCGAAGCCGGTGACGAGCTCATTGGCCTTGCTCCCGTAATCGCCCCCATGCGCGAGCAGCGCGCGGATGGGGCCGAAGCTGCGCTGCCCCAATGGCGGATAGCGCAGGCAGGAGACGAAATCCGCGGCATCCGCGGCGCTGTTGATCATCGGGCAGATGATGCCCAGCGCTCCGGCGTCGAGCATCTTCATGATGACCCCCGGCTCGCGCCAGGGCACGCGCACAACGGGGATGACGGGCCTGGTGCTGATGGCGGTGAGCATGCGTACCGCGGCGAGATAATCCGTGACGCCATGCTGCATGTCGATGGTCAGGCTATCCCACCCCTGATGCGCCATCGTCTCGGCCGAGAAACTGTCTGGAATTGCCAGCCAGCCATTGAGGATTTTCTCCCCGGCCCGCCATTTTTGCTTGAGCGACATTTTGCCCCCTCTCCCGCCCGCCGCTAAATGGCCGCGAGATTTAATTGGTCCAGCGGACGCCCCGGAATGCTGCGCGCGCCGTGCCGCGCATCCCACTCCGCCTGCACCTGCTCCAGCACGCGCATCACGGGCAGCACGGAGCGCCCCGTCACCAGCGGTTCGCGGCCGCTGTTCAGCGCATCGATGAAATCACGGGCGATGGCCCATGCGTTCTCATGCTCACTCACCGCAGATTCGCTTCCGGCGCCGGTTGTTATCGTGGAGGTGAGTTCGTCGAGCCGGTAACTCTCCTGGCTGGTCACCACCAGCGTATCATAAATCCGCTCGCGGGCGTAGTAGGAACCTGTTGCGAGAATGCTCTGGTCATCATGCGTCTCGATCAGCACCGCCACTTCCATCGGCGTGCCGGTATGAGGGTCGATGCCTGGCATGAAGCTCTGCACGCGGCGGATGCGCGCCGCCCCCGCCGCGGCATCGCCCTTGCCTGCGAGCCACAGCCCGAAATCCAGCAGATGGGTCGTGTGGTGCCACAGAATATTGTCGATCCAGTTGCGGCGGATGCCGGTGGCGCCGATATTCACCAGCCGGTGGATGAAAAAGCGCCCATGAACATGCCGCACATTCTCTTCGCCCGCCTGGATGCGCGCAAGCATCGCGCGCCGCTCCGGGCGGAAACGCATGGGGTGCGACACGGCGAGCATCACCCCGGCCGCCTCGGCCGCATGCACCACCGCCTCCGATGCCGCGAAAGTCATGCCGATGGGGATCTCCACCAGCACCGCCTTGCCGGCCTTGATGACCTCCATCGCCATCGCGGCATGCGACTCGCTGGGGCCGGCGATGATCACGGCATCCACCGCCGGGTCATTCACTGCCTCGATCATGTTTATGCCGGCATGGGCGAAGCCGTATTCGGTGGCGAATGCCTGCACCTGCGGCAGGTCGCGCCCGACCACGCTGTGCAGCCGCACGCCTGGATGGCCGCGCAGGGCCTCGGCATGCCAGATGCCCATCATTCCGTGGCCGATCAGACAGATATTTTTCATTCTACGGGCTCCGTGGTTGGCAGGCGGGCCATTGGGAAAGCGGGGATGGGTACACCGGGCGCCTCGAGGCGCAGGGCGAAAATTCCGCCCGAGAGCGGGGTGGCGTTGAGGCGCGCGGGCGCCACATGGTGGCGGGCGGAGGTGAGAAACAGCGTGCGCATGTCCGCGCCGCCGAAGCAGGGCATGGTTGGCGCGGCGCAGGGCAGCGCGATATGGCGCACGCGCGCGCCCTCCTCCGTGTAGGCGTTCAACACCCCGGCCGAGATGCCAGCACTCCAGTACAGCCCGGCCCTATCGGTGGCGCCGCCATCGGGGCGGCCATCCTCCTCGCCAGGGGTGGCGATGATCCGCTTGTTGCTGAATGCCCCTTCCGCGTAGTCGTAGCGGCAAAGCTGCTGCCCCTTGCTGTCGGAATGGAACACGCGCCGGCCATCAGCCGACCAGGCCAGCCCATTGGAGACGATCAGCCCCTCCAGCACACGGGCGGTGGCGCCATCCTGGTCAAGCCGGTAGAGCGCTCCGCAGGGCCGGGAGAGCGTCGCCTCGTCCATGGTGCCCACGAAGAAACGCCCATCGGGCGAGACCTTACCATCGTTATAGCGATTGCCGGGCACATCGCCCTCGGGATGGGCAATGAAGCGCAGCGCGCCGGTGCGCGGCGCGAAATGGTGGATGCCGCCGCGCAGGGCGACGAGCAACCCGCCGTCATCGGCCAGTGCCGCGCAGCCGATGGTGGCGGGCATCGGCCAATCGTGCCGCGCGCCGCTGGCCAGGTCCAGCCGGTGCAGGCGGGGGGCGAGGATATCCACCCAGTAGAGCGCCTGCTCGGCGGCATGCCAGAGCGGGCTTTCGCCCAGCCCCGCCTGCGCGTCGAGAATGCAGGTGATCTCCATCGCCCCCGTTCCCGCCTCAGCGCATCGTCGGCATGGCGAACTCGGCGCCCTTGCGGATGCCGGCCGGCCAGCGCGTGGTCACGGTTTTCAGCCGCGTGTAGAAGCGCACACCCTCGCGGCCATGGATGGCATGGTCACCGAAGATGGAACGCTTCCAGCCGCCAAAGGAATGGAACGCCATCGGCACCGGAATGGGCACGTTCACGCCGACCATGCCGGCCAGCACCCCGGTTGAGAAGGCGCGGGCGGAATCGCCATCAGCCGTGTAGATGACAGCGCCGTTGCCGAACTCATGCGCGTTGACCAGGGCCAGCGCCTCGGCAAAACTCGCGCTGCGGACAACGCTCAGCACCGGGCCGAAAATCTCTTCCTTGTAGATGGTCATGTCCGGGGTGACATGATCGAACAGCGTCGGGCCGGTGAAATAGCCACCCTCGTTGCCCTGCAGCTTCAGGCCGCGGCCATCGAGCACCAGCGTGGCGCCCTCCGCCTCGCCCTTGGCGATGTAGGATTCCACCTTCGCCTGATGCGCGCCGGTGACGAGCGGGCCCATCTCGGCCTCCTGATCGGTGCCCGGCCCGATCTTGAGCGCGCGGGCGCGCTCGGCGATGCGCGCCACCAAAGGCTCGGCGATGGGGCCGACCGGCACCGCCACCGAGACCGCCATGCAGCGCTCACCGGCGGAGCCATAGGCCGCGCCCATCAACGCATCCACCGCTTGCTCCAGGTCGGCGTCGGGCATGATGACCAGATGGTTCTTCGCCCCGCCCAGCGCCTGCACGCGCTTGCCCTGCGCCGTGGCGGTGGTGAACACATATTCTGCAATCGGGGTGGAGCCGACAAAACTCACCGCGACGACGCGCTTGTCGTGCAGGAGCTGGTCCACCACGTCCTTGTCGCCGTTGATGACATTGAACACGCCGGCCGGCGCACCGGCCTGGCTCAGCAACTCGGCCATGCGCAGCGCCGCCGACGGCACTTTCTCCGAAATCTTCAGGATGAAGCTGTTGCCGCAGGCCAGCGCCACCGGGAACATCCAGAGCGGCACCATGGCCGGGAAGTTGAACGGCGTAATGCCCACGCATACGCCCAGCGATTGGCGCACGGCGTGGCTATCGACATTGGTGCCGACATTCTCGCTGTAGTCGCCTTTCAAAAGCTCGGGGATGCCGCAGGCGAATTCAACAACCTCGATGCCACGCGTGACCTCGCCGCGCGCATCCGAGATCACCTTGCCGTGCTCGGCGCTGATCAGCGCCGCCAGCTCGTCGGCGTGCTGCTCCAGCAAATCCTTGAAACGGAACATCACCCGCGCGCGGCGCAGCGGCGGTGTCGCGGCCCAGCCGGGGAACGCGGCGGCGGCGGCTGCGATGGCGGCTTCCACCTCATCGGGCGTGGCGACGGACACGGCAGCGCCCTGCGCCCCGGTGGCGGGGTTGAAGACCGGCAAGGTGCGCGGGCCTGAACCGGTGAACGGCGCGCCGTTAATGTAATGATTAAGAATTTTCATCGGAGGGACTCCAGGGGATCAGGAAACAGGAACGGGGAGTGGCGCGGCGATTTCGAATCCGGCCGCGCGGACCATTGCGGAGAGATTGGCGTAGCCAAGCCGGGCATAGGTGAGCGGATGGGCGCGGGCGGGGTCCTGCTCGGCCTCCACCACCATCCAGCCGTCATCGTAGCCGCCCGCCTTCAACGCCGCGAGAACGGCGGGGAAATCCACCCCGCCGTCGCCCGGCACGGTAAACACCCCGGCGATGACCGCCTCGAGGAAGCTCCAGTCCTGCGCCTTGGCCACGGCCATCAGCTCCAGCCGGACATCCTTGCAATGCACATGATGGATGCGCGCGGCGTAGCGCGTGGCAAGCGCCACCGGGTCGGCGCCGGCGAAGGTGGCGTGGCCGGCATCGAGCAGCAGGCCGACATCGGCGCTGGTCTCGGCCATCAGCCGGTGGATCTCGGCCTCGGTCTCGATGACCGTGCCCATGTGGTGATGCACCACGAGACGCAGCCCTTGCTCGCGCACATGCCGGGCCAAAGCCGAGAGCCTAGCTGTGAATTCAGGCCAGGCGGCTTGCGGCATCACCGGGCGGCGGCTGAGCGGCACATCGCGCTGGCCATGGATGCAGCCGCTGACCTCAGCGTAAATGAGCACCTGCGCGCCATTTGCCTTCAGTAATTCCAGGTGCGGGGTCATCGCCTCGATTTCGGCGTCCACATCGCGGCTCAGCAGCTCGCCGCTATACCAGCCGGAAACATGGCGCAGCCCGTGCGCCGCCAGCACGGCCGCCAGGGCCCTGGCCTCGCGCGGGAATTTATTGCCCAGCTCGATGCCCTCGAACCCCGCTTCGCGGGCCTCGGTGAGGCATTGTTCCAGCGGCGTGGCGCCGCCCAGTTCGGGCAGATCGTCATTGCTCCAGGCAATCGGGTTGGTGCCAAGATGAATCATCGAGAAAAATCCTTAGATGTTAGACAAGACGCTGGTGTGCGCGGGCCTGCTCATAGGTGGCGCGGGCTTCATTCACCTCGCCGCGCAGGGAAACTTCCGGCACCGCGACATCCCACCACGCGCCGCCGCCGGAAGTGATGTAGGGGTCGGTGTCAATGACGATCACACTGGTGCGCGGCGCGGTTTTGGCGGCGGCCAGGGCGGCTTCCAGCCCGGCGATGCCGCTCACCTTGCACGAGAGCGCGCCGAGGCTCGCGGCGTGGGCCGCGAAATCGACCGGCACTTGCGCCTCATGCCGGGAGTCGGCCAGCAGATTGTTGAACGGGGCGCCCCCGGTGCCCATTTGCAGCCGGTTGATGCAGCCATAGCCGCGATTATCCAGCACCAGAATGGTGAGTTTGAGCCCGAGCATCACGGAGACCGCGATCTCGGAATTCAGCATCAGATACGAGCCGTCGCCCACCATCACATAAACATCGCGCTCCGGATGGGCGAGCTTCACGCCCAGCCCGCCGGCGATCTCGTAGCCCATGCAGGAGAAACCATATTCCAGGTGATAGGAGCGGGAATTTTCAGCGCGCCAGAGCTTATGCAGCTCGCCCGGCAGACCACCGGCGGCGCAGACCACGGTGGCATCCGCTCCGGCCTGGCGATTGACGGCGCCAACCACCTGCGCATCAGAGGGCAGCGCCGCCGCGCTGGCGGCCGTGACGGCGTTTTCCTGCGCGCGCCAATCGGCGATCAGCGTGGCGGCACGGGCGGTCCAGGCGGCATCGGCCCGCCAGCCGGTCAATGCGGCGGTGAGGCCGGCCAAGCCGCGCGCGGCATCGGCCACCAGCGGCATGCCACCGTGCTTGGCGGCATCAAAGGCCGCCACGTTCAGATGCACGATACGTAAATCGGGATTGGCGAAGAGCGCGCGCGAGCCGGTGGTGAAATCCTGCAGGCGGGTGCCGACGGCAAGAATCACGTCGGCTTGCGCCGCCAGGGCATTGGCGGCACTGGTGCCGGTGACGCCGAGGGCGCCCATGTTTTGGGGATGCGCCCAGTTCAGGCTGCCCTTGCCCGCCTGCGTCTCGCCCACCGGCACGCCATGGCGGGCGGCGAACGCGGCCAGCGCATCCTCCGCCCCGGCATAGCGCACGCCGCCTCCGGCGATGATGAATGGATTCCTGGCGCCGCGCAGAGCCTCCACGGCACGCGCCAGCTCGGTTTCGTCAGCACCCGGGCGGCGGATATAATGCACGCGGCGGGCAAAGAAAGCGGCGGGAAAATCAGCCGCCTCGGCCTGCACATCCTGCGCCATGGCCAGCGTCACCGGGCCGCACAGCACAGGGTCGGTCAGCACCTCAAGCGCGCGCGGCAGCGCGGCGAGAAGCTGTTCGGGCCGCGTGATCCGGTCAAAATAACGCGATACCGGACGGAAGCAGTCATTGGCGGTGACCGTCGCGTCGGCGAAATCCTCAACCTGCTGCAAGACGGGATCAGGGCGGCGCGAGGCGAACACATCGCCCGGGAGGAAGAGCACCGGCAGCCGGTTCACATGCGCCAGCGCCGCGGCGGTGACCATGTTGAGCGCGCCCGGCCCGATGGAACTGGTGCAGACCATCATCCGCCGGCGGGCATGGGCCTTGGCGTAGGCAATGGCGGCATGCGCCATCGCCTGCTCGTTATGAGCCCGGTAGGTGGGCAGGACATCACGCGCGGCATGCAGGGCCTCGCCCAGCCCGGCGACGTTGCCATGGCCAAAAATCGCCCAGACGCCACCGAACAGCGGCACTTCGGCGCCATCCTGTTCGATGAACTGCGCGCCAATGTAGCGCACCACCGCCTGCGCGGCGGTCAGGCGCAATGTGCTGGCCGCAGATGACCGGGCATTCAGATGATCTGTCATTGATTCCTCTCCGCTGTCCCGGTCTTGCCTGCCGGTCGGCAAAATTATGAAACAACAATTCCATTTAAATGGCAATAGTGGAATTTGCATTCCGGCAAATGAAATTTTCCGCCAAAGTTCGGCCTATATATGGAAGGAAAATTCTGGTGTTATATAAAGATGTCAGCTACCCATGCCGCCATGACCACTCCCAACCCAAGCCAGGGCACACTGGCAGACTCAATCCCCCGCACGTTTGAAGCCTTGCGCAACCATGTCATCGAACGCCACGGCATGTTGCCCAAGCGGCTGGCGCAGGTGGCGAAATTCGCCCTCGACCACCCCGACGAGATGGCGCTGAACACTGTCGCGGAACTCTCGGCGGCGGCGGGCGTGCAGCCCTCGGCACTCGTGCGTTTCGCCCAAAGTCTCGGCTATTCGGGGTTCTCCGAACTCCAGGGCGTGTTCCGCTCGCGGTTGCGCGACCGCTGGCCCGATTATCAGGAACGCCTGACCAAGATACAGAACGAAACCGGCGGCGATGCTGATTCAAGCTCGGTTCTGGGCCGTTTCGTCGAAACCTCGATGCGCTCTCTCGCCCGTCTGCCCGAGAGCATCTCCGGCGAGGCGTTTGACGCGGCGGTATCGCTGCTGGCCAGGGCGCGCACGATCTATATTCTCGGTCAGCGGCGCGTCTTCCCGGTGGCGGCCTATCTTTCCTACATGTTCGGCAAGCTGGAGATGCAGCATGTGCTGCTGGATAATTTCGGCAGCATGATCGACATTCAGGCCGGCAGCATGCGCGCGAACGATGTGCTTCTGGTCATCACCTTTACGCCCTATACGCCGGTGACTGTGGAGATCGCGAACCAGGCAGCGGCACGGGGGGTGCCACTCGTCGCCATCACCGACTCGGTGTTCTCGCCCATCGCCAGCCTGACCGGGGCGCGGCTTGAGGTCGTGGAGAGCGATCTTGGCTCGTTCCGTTGTCTCACCGCGACGTTAACGCTGGCCATGGGCCTCGCGGTCGTCAGCGCCGAGCGGCGCCGCACCGTTGGCGAGTCACCCTCAAATAGCTGAGGCCTGCCTCTGGACTATAAAAATAAACGGCGATTCAGACCTCAGATTGGCCCGCAAAGCGGGTCAACCTGAAGTCATCGCGCTATCGCGAAACACGGGTCGGTGCTGATCTGCCAGCGCCGCTCCGGCCCGGCCATGATGTTCAGATAATAAAGATCGCATCCCGGCGCGGCGGAAACCGGATGATAGCCGCGCGGCACCAGCACGGCGGCGCCGTCGGTCAGCGGCAGCGCCTCATCCAACCCGGCATGGTCATAGATCCGCTGGAAACCAAACCCCCCGGGGCGGCGGAAGCGGTGGTAATAAATTTCTTCCAGCGCCGTCTCATCCGGCCCTGCCGTGTCGTGCTTATGTGGCGGAAAGGATGACCAATGCCCGCCGGGCGTGATCACCTCCACCAGCAGCATGGCGGCGGCTGGCTCGGTTTCAGGCAACAGGTCGCGGATAAAACGTTCATTATCCCCCGCTCCGCGCGTGGAACAGCGCACAGCGCCGGGCATGATGACGCGGGGCGGCGGCGGCGCAGCGCCCGGCGGCACCGCGGCATGGCAGAGCGCCAACTCGCAGGCGCTCGCAGGGGTGAATCGCCACGCCGCGCCGGGAGGCAGATAGACGGAATGGCCCGGTCCCTCGAACGGGCTGCGCCGCCCTCCGATTTCGGCGTGCAGGTCCGCCGCCTCGATCAACCCCGTGCCGGAGAGCAAAACCAGGCCTGTTTCAAGCCTGCCGGTGGAGCGGCTCACGGCCTGACCAGGCTGCAAGGCAAATGCCTCCAGCCCGATATGGCCAAGCCCATCGCGCTGCCCCGGCAAACCCGCGGTCAGGCAACGGCCTTGTGCATCCGGCTGGTGCGCGCGGCGCAAATAGAGACTCACGCAGCCTCCCCTCTCAGGCGATCCCACAGCCCGGAGAAACGCGCGAAACGCGCCTGCAACATGGCCTGTACCTCATCGCCCGCCGCGCGGCCGGCAAAATATGCCGCTGCCGGCTCCGCCCAGATCGCCCGGCCGATGGCAAACCCAGCCACCAGCCCGTACGCCGCCGCTTCGCTCAACCCGGCCTCCAAAATCTCCGCCTCATGGTCCCCGCCCAGCACCAGCACCCCCCGGCAAGCCGGATCCGCGGCCGGAATAAGCCCCTCCAGAACCGCCCATACCGGGTTTGGCTGCACCGGCAATTTCCACCAGTCCGGATGCAGGCCTAGCCGGTAGAAATGTTCGATCAACCGCGGCGCCGCCGTCTCGTCCATAACCCCCCCGCGCGGCGGCAGGATTTCCACCAGATATTCCCGTCCGGCGGCTACCGCCGCCTCCTGCAGACGCAGCAGCGCTTCATCCTGGGCGGCGCGCAATGCCGGTTCATCATCAGGGCCATAGGTCACCAGGCATTTCAAAGTCTCGGTGGCGGGCCAGGAGGCCAGGCCGCCACCCAGGTCAAGCCCGGCGGTGAACGCAAGCGGCCGGCTGCCCGGCTGCTCGACCGGGGCGGCGATCCATAGCCCATCCGCTTCGGCGCAACCGCGCGCGGGCCCGCCGTAAATATGGTCAAGCAGCAGACCATAGCCACGGCGCCCCCTGGCCTCAGCCGCCACGGCACGCAAGGCCAGGGCCTTGAAGGTGCCGATCTGTGCCGGGTGACGCGCAAGGGCCGCGAGCTGCGGCCGGTGGTCAATGGCCAGGGCCCGCAGCGTGGCGGGGGCGCGGCGGCGCGCGGTGAAGCGCTTGGCATCCGCCATGACAGGCGAGTCGAGCGGCGTGCCCGCCATGAACAACGCCACCTCCCGCGGCCCCGGATACGCATTGGCGCAAAGCAGCCGCCCGGCGGCGATGGCGCCACACGCCAGGGCGGTGGGCATCGCCGCCTCGGGCGACGCCCCACGCAGCCAACGGGAGAGAAAGCCTGCGAGGAATGCATCCCCCGCCCCCAGCGGATTGACCACCCGCACCGGCCAGGCGGGAAAATTTTGCCCGGTTTCAGGCCCCGCCGTAACGAGCGTGGCACCTTCCGCGCCGTGTTTTAAAATAAACAGCGCGTCTGAAACCTCACGCAGCCGCCGCATGGCCGTGAACGGATCAGGCGCCGCACCGGCCACGCACCACTCCTCGGCGGTGCCGCACACCAGGGCCGCGCCTTCCATCAACGCCGAAAGCCGAGCGGACACGAATGCGCGCTCGCCGCTGGTCCATAATTGCTCACGGAAATCAATATCCAGCACCACCCGGGCGCCGGCGGCACGCGCAAGTGCCGCCGCGTGCAGGCTGGCTGCATATACTTCAGGGGTCGAGGCATGGGTGCCGGTGAGCACCAGGGCGCGCGCCGAGGTAAGCAGGGAGGCATCGAGCATGCCGGCGCGCAGCCCCATGTCGGCGCAATTCTCGCGCCAGAAGTGCAGTTGCACGGCGCCGCCCGGGCCCACGCCGGCGATCGCCAGGGCTGTCGGCCGCTGCGTATCGCGCCGCACGCCGCGCGTCTCCACCCCGTCGGCGATGAATTGCGCGATGATCGCCTCGCCCAGCGGATCCGCGCCAACCGCGGTGATGATCGCGGCGCGCAGGCCCAGCCGCGCGCACCCCACCGCCACATTGGCCGGTGTGCCGCCCACCGATTTCACAAAGCTGCCCATATCGGCCAGCCAGGTGCCGGTCTGCTGCCCATAAAGGTCCATCCCCGCCCGGCCCAACGTCACCACATCCAACGCCGGCTCCGGCATCACAAATCCTCCTCGTTGCGGGCAATTTCGGCTTGTCGTCCGACCCAGTCAAATATGAAAAATACAGTCTATGGACAACAAAAATCAGAACGTATATTCTGTTTGGGGAAACCAACCCAACCGGAGGAACCATGTCCAAACTCAAAATCGCTCTAATCGGGGCGGGCCGAATTGGCCGCGTCCATGCCGCCAACCTGGCCCTGCTTGAAAATGCGCAGCTCACCGTGGTGAGCGATGCCATCGAAGCCGCCGCCATTGACCTGGCCGGGCGCTACGGGGTGCGCGCCACCACTGACGCCGCCGCCGCCATCGCCTCGCCCGACGTTGATGCCGTGCTGGTCTGCTCCTCGACCGACACCCACGCCGAGATGATCCTCGCCGCCGTGCGCGCGGGCAAGCCGGTGTTTTGCGAAAAGCCCGTGGATATGAGCGCCGATGGCATCCGCGCCGTTCTCGCCGGCGTAGCCGCCGCCAAGGGCATGCTGATGGTCGGCTTCAACCGCCGCTTCGACCCTAATTTCCGTGAAGTTCAAAACCGTATCGCCAACGGCGCGATCGGCAACGTCGAGCTGGTCAGCATCATCTCCAAGGACCCCGCGCCGCCGCCGGTCAGCTATATCGCCCGCTCGGGCGGCTTGTTCCGCGACATGATGATCCATGATTTCGACATGGCGCGCTTCCTGCTCGGCGAAGAGCCGGTTGAGGTGCATGCCGTCGGCTCGTCGCTGGTTGATCCGGCCATTGGCGAAGCTGGCGATGTGGATACCGCGGCCGTGCTGCTGCGCACCGCCAGCGGCAAGATCGCCACCATCACCAACTCGCGCCGCGCCACCTTTGGCTACGACCAGCGTATTGAGGTGCATGGCGCCGTTGGCATGCTCTCGGTCGGCAACCAGCATGTAACGACGGTGAGCGAGGCGAACACGCGCGGCTACACCGCCGATGTGGCGCAGCTCTTCTTCCTGGAACGCTACAACGAAGCCTACCGCGCCGAGCTGGCCGCCTTCATCGACTGCGCAACCACCGGCAAGGCCCCAAGCCCCGCCGGCGAGGACGGGCTGCGCGCGCAGATGCTCGCGGATGCTGCCACCGAGTCCGTGCGTACCGGCTTGCCGGTCCGCCTGACAGCTTGAAACACTCTTTCTAAAATAATTTTAAATGAAATTTATTGACTAAAAAAATCCCGGCCTTTACAGTTGGGTCAGCTTCGAGCCGGCGGCACAACACCGCCGGCCCGCGAGCCAAGCGATAAGACAAAACAATAAACTTCAAACTTCTGGGACGAAACCATGGCTGTATTCCTGCTTCTATCGCGGCTCTCCTTCGGTTGAGCTCCGCATATTGCGATATTTGATATTTTTCACCTGAACCGCCCATGCGATTTTCAGAGCCGCGCATCCGCCGGTTATTCCGCGCGGCACCACCCGTTCGCGCCCCTCTGACAAACGCAAAACAGCGTCCAACCACTACAAAGGGAGACTATAACGTGACATCCAAAACCATTTCAGTTCGCCTCGCAATGGGCGGCATCAGCCTGCTTGCCGCTGCGGTGATGCTGGCCGCGCCCGCGCGCGCGCAAAGCCTGCAGGACGCGCTGCGCCAGACAACCTTCACCGGCGAGCTGGGCCTGACCAATTTCACCTATGCCAATGCCGGCCATTCGGGCAATATGACCAACGGCTTTGGCGTCGGCGGCCATCTCATCGTGCATACCGGCGCGCTTGATGGCTTCAGCGTTGGCCTGGGCGGCTATACCGGCCAGTCTCTGGGGCTCTACTCCCACAACCCCGCTCATGACGACACCGAACTGACCGGCCGCACGCACAGCCTGCAATCAGTCCGCGAAGCCTATCTGCAGTTTGAAAACCCGTGGCTGGAAGTCCGCGGCGGCCGGCAGATGCTCAACACGCCTTACGCCAACCAGGATCTCTACACCTTCAGCCCGCGCGCCTTCATGGGCTTCTCCGGTGTTGCGAACATCATTGGCGGCAGCAACGGCGAAGCCGACGCGGCACCGATGGGCCTGAAGACCTCCACCGCAACACTCTCCGTGTTCGGCGCCCGGATCTTCGGCTACAACTCGCGCTACAGCAGCGATTTCACGACCGGCAACCGCTACCTCTCGAAATCCAACGGCTTCATCGCCGCCGGTGCGCGCTACCAGAACACCTTTGCCGGCACCAATGTGAGCCTGCAGGGCTGGTACTATGATTTCTACGGCCTCGGCCAGCTCGTCTACGGCCAGGCTGATTTCGCGACACCGCTTTCCGCGAATGAAACCGTGTTCGGCGCGGCGCAGATGTTGGCCGAAGGTAATTCCGGTAACGGCATCAGCCGTTACGGCAGCGTTGATGCACACATCTATGGCGGCAAGCTCGGCATGAGCTTCGGCGCTGACGATGTCGCGATGATCGGCGACTACAGCCCCATCGCCTATAATTCATTCCGCCATGGCGGCGTGATCCATCCCTACAACGATAATTCCGGCACCACCTTCACCGACACGATGCAGACCGGCATCCCCGACTTCGGCCCCGGCTACGCAATCGGCATCACCGGCGATGTCGTGGCGCTGGACGGCAAGCTGAAAATCTCGCCAACCTATGTCGAATACAAGGTCGACTACGGCTTTGGCGGTAACGTGTACAACTTTAGCGGCCCCTATGCCTTCCCCACCGGCACGCCGGTTCATGACCAGGCGATCCACGTGATCGACTCCAACTTCAACTACAACCTCTCCAGCGTTCTCCCGGGTCTCTCGGCTGATTGGGACGCCGACGCGGCCTTCGCCGAAAACGGCAACCAGGGGCAGCATTTCAATAACCCCTACTTCAGCAGCCGTATTTATCTGAAATACGATTTCTGATCGGGCGCATCAAACCAATATGTGGCCAGCCTGAACCGCAGGGTTCAAGCTGGCCACATGCAATCGAGCGCAAAAATACTGGCTGGAATGTTCATCGCAAAGGTGAACGCTCCAGCCTTTTTTGCGGCCGGTTTCATCCGGGCCTTACCGGATGTTCTCCGGGGTCAGGATATTTATTCCGAGAAAACACGGTGCCAGAGCATCAGAATTTCCGCGTACGGCAAGGATCATTCGTTCAATCAGGGTGGCGCATAGCGAGGCAAGCGGGTGGGAGAGGAGAAGGCGGATATGCCCATCCAACAGGCCTTGATGAGCCGATCTGGTGCGGTCATTGCCAATGACGACAATCGATTTTGCATGCGCGCATTCGCGAAGTGCCGTCAGCACGCCGCTGATACCACCTCCCGCGATGTATAATCCTCGAAGTTCCGGTTCCCGCTGCAACAGATGACGAACGAGTTCCGCCGCAACACCGGCATTCTCCAGCGTCGCACCTGGCTCAACAACTTCAAACCGCGGCGCATGCTCCCTAAAATACGAGCGCAGACCGCTCTCGTTCAAATCCTGGCAGCGGAAGCGATGGGTTCCGACCAGCACGCCCACCTTGCCTGGCGCCTGCGCCATTTGGGCTATGAACCATGCGGCCGTGCGCCCAAGCTGATAATTATCAAGCCCGACATACCCCACCGGGACTCTCGTGTTAATCTCCGAAATAAGGGCAAAGACCGGGATACCCCTGGAGGCGAGCCCCTCCAGCGCGGTTGAAACGAGCGGGTGGTTGGCGGCGACCACCGCAACGGCGTCGCACTCGCCACCAAGCGCCTTAATTTGCGCCGCGACGGCAGTCGGCGCGAGCTCCTCCGTATGAAGAATCCGGACCGAGATGCGGACGCCGGAAGATTTTCCAGCCGCCCGCAGGAGTTCCTCCGCCAGCATTTCATAAAAGGATCGGTTTTTTTGCAGCAGCAAAAACCCGAACCGCATCATGGGCCGTTCCTTGGACAGGCTTTGCCCGATCAGGGGTGCCATGCGAAAACCCAAAGATTCAGCGGCTTTCATGACTTTTTTGGCGGTCGGCCCTCGCACCGGGTCGCGGCCATTTATAACACGATCAACCGTCGAGACACTGACACCGGCAGCCTTGGCCACATCGCTGATGCGGGCGCGCGGGCCCGATTTGGGAGATTCTCTCATTTTCTATTTCCCGGCATGAGGTGTTTGAAACAAAATATCCCGAATTTCTTCGGTGGCAAGCAGGCTGGTGATATAAGGCCGTTTGGAGGGTATATCATGAAACCAAGCTGGAAAAACTACAGGCTGCGCGAAATGCATGCAGAGAACACCACCTCGCATGATGGCAAGGACATGGGAATAACGGCCGATGCTGTTTGGTATTCCTGCGCGATCGACCGCAAAAAAATGAAAGAATTAATTCGCCGCTCTGACGGTCCGGCCCTGCGGTTTTTTGGTTTGTGGCTCGGCCTGCTCGCCGCATCCGCGATTGCCGCGTTTTTCTCCTGGGGAAGCTGGTGGGCGCTCCCCGCCTTCTTCGTTTACGGCGTTCTCTATGCAGCGGCTGATCACCGGCATCACGAACTTTCGCATGGAACGGCCTTTCGCACACGGTGGTTGAACGAAGCGCTCTTTCATCTTTGCGCGTTCATGACCCTGCGGGAAGGCTTCTACTATCGCTGGAGCCATACCCGGCATCATACCCATACCCTGCTGGTTGGAAGGGACCCGGAAATTGCGGCGCCACGGCCGCCAAAGGTTCTGATGCAATTTCTGGACTTCTTTTTTATACACGACGGCTTTGTGCAACTGGGGCGTCTCCTGCGGAACGCGAGCGGAGACTTGACCGAGGACGGCAAGCACTTTGTCCCCGATGGGCAGCGCCACCGCGTCATCCTGGCGTCTCGCATCTATCTTGGCATGATCCTCGCTGTCATCCTGGGCTGTGCCGCCACGCACAGTATCCTCCCCGCCATGTTCGTCATCCTGCCCCGCTTCTATGGTGGTTTTTTCTCTCAACTCTTCAACCTTACGCAACACGCCGGATTGAACGAAGATGTCCTCGACCACCGGCTGAACACCAGAACAATCATCATGAACCCGGTTTTCAGCTTTCTCTATGCGAACATGAATTATCACATTGAACACCACATGTTCCCCATGGTGCCATTCTACCGGCTGCCCGAATTACACGAGCTTATCAAGGCGGATTGCCCGCCTCCCTATGCGGGAGTCTGGGCGGCCTGGGCGGAGTTGCTGCCAGCCCTGATCCGGCAAAGGCAAGAACCCAGCTACTTTATTCAGAGGCAGCCACCCGCGCAGAGGGAGCCCGTGGGATTGAGAGAAGCGCTCGCCTAGCGTCCCGATTTTGAAGTTCGTAACATCAAAATATCTTCCCGCGCGGGACGCCAGCACTTTGTTTTCAGTGGCCGGCTTGCATGCGCATGAGTTCGGCGGCTTCGTGTTCATCAACATGGCCGAAAACCCGCCCTCCTTCGAGGAATTTTATGGCCCGCTGCTGCCCATGCTCGCCTCCTATAAAATGGAGGAGATGTTCGTGGTGAAAGACCTCTGCGTGGAGGTGCCGGCGAACTGGAAAGTGCTGGTGAATGTGTTCAACGAACCCTACCACGCGCATTCCACCCATCCGCAGATCAAGCCCTCGGTCGATGATTATTTCATCCAGTCGGATTTTTATCCCAACGGGCATAACCGGCAGCTCTTCCCCGTGGGGGTGGTAAGCCCGCGCTGGCCCGATGACGAGACGGTGAATGAAGCGCTGGCCTATTTCCTGATGGAAGCCGGGGTGGACCCGGCCAGCTATAAGGGCGATGCAAAAGGCGTGCGCCGGGCGCTGCAGGCGGCCAAGCGGAGGCCCAATAACCGATATGGCGTGGATTATAGCGGGTATACGGATAACCAGCTCACCGATGACTGGAATCCCTCGCTCTTCCCCAATGTGACGCTGAACATGCACCCCGAGGGCGTGTTGTTCATGCGCATGCGCCCGCACCCCACCAACCCGGAGCGCGCGTTTTACGATGCCTGGGTGCTGAGCCGGCGCTTGGCCGATGGCGTGCGCCCGCCCGCCTATATGGGCGTGGAGCCGGATGTGGACGTGACCGGCGCCACCCGCCCGGCGCGCCAGCGCACCACCAGCGAGGAACCGCGCGGCGGCGATGTGGTGGACCAGGATGTTGCCAATATGGTGACCTTGTACAAGGGCATGCGCTCGCGGGGCCTGGGCGGCATCATCCGCTTCAGCGAACAGGAAAAGCGCATCCAGCAATTTTTTTCGGAAATGGATTTGTATCTTGATGGATCAAAGGGGGATTTAAAATGAGCGCTGAGGCACGCCTGCTGGCCATCAAGGAGATCGGCAAGCTCAAGGCCGCGTATTTTCGCTGCATGGACACCAAGAACTGGGGAGAATTCCCGGATCTGTTCACGGCGGATGCGGTGTTTGATGTGCGCGGCGCGCTGGAACCGCCGAAATCCGAGGAAGAGCACGCCAAGGAGCCGGTGGTGAACGGGCGCGCGGCGATTGTGGAGTATGTACGCAGTGGCATTTCGCCGCTCACCAGCGTGCATCATGGCCATATGCCGGAGATCGAGATTCTTTCAGGCACTTCGGCCAAGGGCATATGGGCGATGGAAGACATGCTGATCATTCCACCGGGCGGCCCGTTCAAAAAATTCCAAGGCTGGGGCCATTATTTCGAGACCTACCGGTATGAGGGGCGCTGGCGCATCGAAACGTTGAAGCTGCGCCGCCTCTACGTGGAAATAACGGCCTAATAACAAGCAGGAGGAACCGGCATGATCCGGCTGGATGGAAAAGTGGCGATTGTCACCGGGGCCGCGCGCGGCCAGGGCGAGGCGACGGCAAGGCTGTTTGCGCAGGCGGGGGCGCGCGTGGTGCTGACCGACCGGCTGGAAAAAGAAGGACGTAAGGTTGCCGCTGAAATCGGTGCGGCGGCGCGCTTTATTGTTGCGGATGTGTCATCCGAGGAAGCCTGGGCCGTGCTGGTGCGCGAGACGCTCTCCGCCTTCGGGCGCATCGATATTCTCGTTAATAACGCGGCGATCTCCGATCATCACGGCGCCGCGGAGCTGGAGAAGGCGCGGTTTGAAACCATATTGGCGGTGAATGTGGTGGGGCCGTTTCTGGGCATCCAGGCGGTGCTGCCGCATATGCTGGCGCAGGGGCGCGGCGCCATTGTCAACATCTCTTCCGTGAACGGGCTGCGCGGCAATGCCGGCATGGTGGGGTATGATTCCAGTAAATGGGCGCTGCGCGGCATGACCAAATCCGTGGCGGTGGAATATGGCGGGCGCGGCATCCGCGTGAATTCCGTGCATCCAGGCGCCATCCGCACGCCCATGCTGGACCCGGCCGGGACTGTGGATGGCGCGCTGCTCTCACACATGCTGCGCATCCCCGCCGCACGCGTGGGCGAGCCGGAGGAGGTGGCGCAGGCCAGCCTGTTCCTGGCCAGCGACGCGGCCTCCTACATTAACGGCGCCGAGCTGGCTGTTGATGGCGGCTGGACCGCCGGGCTGGTGGTGCCGGACGAGATCGACCCGGCCACCCGCGTTTCCAACTGAGCCCCCGGAGCGTTGCGCTGCCCCGGGCGGCACGGCAGTTTGTGCCGGACCGCTTTGGCGTCAGGTTGAAAGATGCGCCGTGGCTTTGGCGAATACCTCGCCCATCTCGGCCATGGTCGGGTTGCGGCGCAAGGTTAGGCCGCCATTCACCTGCAGATTCTGCCCGGTCATGAAACATTCATCCGAGCCCAGCCACAGCACCGCGGCGGCGATGTCATCCGAGGTGCCGACGCGGCCGAGCGGGTATTCTTTCGCGAAGGCCTCGACGAAGCCCGGCAGGGCGAAGGAGCCGCCAGCCATCGGCGTATCCGTGATGCCGGGCGAGATGGAGTTGGCGCGGATGCCGCGATGCCCGTATTCATTGGCGACGGTGCGGATGATGTGGTCCACCCCCGCCTTGGTGCCCATATAGGCGGCGTGGTTTTCCAGCTGGATGGTGGCGGTGGCCGAGGAAATCTGGATGATCGAGCCGCCTTGCGGCATGGCGTCCAGCATGGCCTGGATGAAGAAGAACGGGCCCTTGAACTGGATGGCGAGAATGCGGTCCAGATCTTCCTCGGTGGTCGTCTCGGTCGGCTTCATCAGCCCCCAGCCCGTGGCGTTGATGCCGAGATCGAGCTTGCCGAAATCGGCCTTCGCCTTGCGCACGGCGGCGAAAACCTGATCCTTGCTGGTGATGTCGGCCAGCGCGTAGCTGCCGCCGATTTCAGCCGCCAGCTCTTTCAGCGCATCCTCGTGCCGGCCCGCGACGCAGACCTTCGCGCCCTCGGCGGCGAGGCGTTTGGCGATGATCTGGCCCATATTGCCGCGCCCGGCGGCGCCGAACACGATGGCGCCCTTGCCTTCAACTGTTTTCATCGCGTCTCTCCCTTGTTCCAGTAAATCTGGTCCATGCTTTCCCCGGCATCGAAGCGCGCCTGAATCCTGGCCATGCTCTCCATGCTATGCGCATTGGCAAACAGGCCCTGGCTGATCTTCTGGTCGTTCTCGATGCCTTGGGTCTGGTTGAGGTCTTCATCCTCGCCCAGCATCTGCTTCATGCCGGCAACGGCTTGCGGCGGCAGGCCGGCAATGTGCTTGGCCAGCTTCAGCGCCTCCTCCAGCGCCTGGCCCTTGGCCACTAGGCGGTTGAGGCCGCCGAGCTCGTACACGCGCCTGGCGGTGAGCGGCAGGCCGGTGAGCACGGCTTCCGCCGTGGCGGTGCGGCCGATGAGGCGCATCAGGCGCGAGGTGCCGCCAATGCCGGTGCCGACACCGATGATGACTTCCGGCTGCGAGAAGCGCGCCTGCTCCTCCGCCACGCGCAGATCACAAGCCCAGCCCAGCTCGCAGCCGCCGCCGGAGGTGTCGCCATTGATGGCGGCGATGGTCACGGCCTTGCCGCGGTTGAGGGTCATCAGCGAGCGGAACCAGCCGGCCGGGTCGCCGGTGGCGGCGTTGCCCATCACCAGCTGGCGGATGTCCTCCAGATAGGCATGCTCCAGCCAATGGCCTTCCACCGAAGAGGCCAGCACGATGACGCGCGCCCCCTCGTCGATTGCTTTATCCAAAGCGTCCGCGAGGTACGACACGGTGGCGCAGGTGGTGGTATGGCCCGGCGCGCCGCCATTGCCGGCAGTGACAAGGGCAACGCCCTCATGCGGATATTCAAGCGTAACATTGTTGCTCACGGATGGGCTGCTCATGATCTCTCCCAAATCTTTATTTTATTATGGCTTTTGCGCAGCCATGGTGATGGCCGCACCGGCAGCCTGGCACAGCCAACTTGCTGCGCGAGGGGCGTTCTGTCAATATAGTATTCTAGCATAACATCTGATTGAATCAGAAAACACGGGAGTTGAAACATGCGGCGCGACCCCATTCGCCAGGTGGCCTATTTTGTTCCCGATGTGCGCGTGGCGGCGCGCGCGCATTCAGCGCTTTATGGCTCCGGCCCCTATTTCGTGGCGGAGCATATTCCACTCACCTTGTGCCGTTATCGCGGCCAGCCGGGCAAGCTCGACCATACATCCGCCTATGGGCAATGGGGCGAGGTGATGATCGAGTTCGTGCAGCAGAACAACCCGGAACCCTCGGTGTTCTTCGACATGTATCCCAATGGCGGCAGCGGCATCCATCATATCGCGCTCATCGTCGATGATATTCACGCGGCAATGCGGCATTTCGAGGCGCAGGGTTTTGCCGAGGGGCTTTATGCCGAGGTGATGCCAGGGGCCGGTTTCGCCATGATGGATACGGTGAAGGCGTATGGGCATTTCACGGAGCTTTACGAGCCTACCCCGCCGCTGCTGGGCGTGTATGATTTGGTGAAGCGCTCCGCCCAGGGGTTTGACGGGACGGATATCATCCGCCCCTTCGCTTTTTAAGGATCGATTCAGAAAGTCAGATATCTGGTCTTGCCGTCCCAATTGGCGGCGGCCTCGCGCAGCGCGGCAAACAGGCCAAGGGCGGCGGGCTTGAGATATGCCACCTCGATGATGACCGGCACCGCCCCGTGCATCTGCACATAGGCCAGGCGTGAGCCATCCGCCACGTCCTGCGTCTGCACCACCTCGCCCCCACGCGCCACGTAGGATGCCACGGCAGTGTCGAAATCCTCCGTCATCACGCAATTATGGTGCACGCCGGTGCCGCCCGCATCCAGGAATTCCTGGAAGATGGACGGTCCCTCGGGCTCAATCAGCTCGATGTTGAGATCTCCGGAATAGGCGATGGCGGCCTTGAAGCGGGGGATGAGAGGCGCGCCATGCAGCGTGCCCGCCGAAAATTCCAGCGGCGGGAAGACGAAGAACGGGCCGGCGCCGATCACCTCCGTCCAATAGGTAATGGCTGCCTCAAGGTCGCGCACGATGAAGGCGTTCTGGGTGAGCGGGCCGGTGAGCTTGGACATGGGGTTCCCTCCTGTTGGTTATGGGCGGCTTGCCTGGCCGTTTATCAGCATACAATGACGATGCACACCAGTTTATGCGGGGCGCGCAGCCGCCCCTGGCGAGCGTGCACCTGAGCGCCTCAACCAGCGCAATGGCTATCGCGGCCGGGATGGGGAGACGTGGGTCGCAATTTTGTTATTTCATAGAATGTCGAAATTTCTATTGACTCCCGAAAAAAATAAACGCTAAAACCGGACATTATGAGGGGCGTCGTCAAGATACGCCCCCGCGGAAGAGGAGCGTTATAAGGATGGGCAACCAAGAACTCCCCGAGCGCGCTCCGCGATTGCGTTCCCCCAATAGCAGCCAGGCTTATGCCCGGGTTTTGGGAACCAGGGCGGGCAAATTTGTGGAGTTTGAATTTTCGCTGGGTGATGGCGATCTCGCGGTCGAGCTGATCCTCCCGCTTCTGGCGTTTACCGAGTTCTGCAAGGACCGGCAGGTTATTCTTCTGCCCCCTGCGGAAGCGATTGCCGCCGATCTTGCCCGGCTTGCCTGGCGCGCCGGGCAGCCGGGGTTGCTGCGCCGCCCGGAGGAAGATGCCTCCGGTTCCTGATCCACGACGAAACGATGAGGCACCAAGCCTCACAGAGAGGAAGAAGCATGAGCGTTCAAATTAAGACCGTTGATATCGCGCCGCGGCGTCAGACTTTTGGGCATGTGGCGCGGCGTCTGGGGGGCGACAAGCCCGCCTCGCGTTATCAGGAGGCGACCTACGATATTCAGGCGACCGCCAATTTCCACTACAAACCTTATTGGGAGCCTGAATTCTGGACCTATGACACGCGCAAGACCGCTGTTGTCATGGATGACTGGTACAAGCCGATCGACCCGCGCCAGTATTATTATGCGACCTATAACATCGCGCGCGCCAATATGAATCAGGCCGTGGATCGCAATTTCTCGTTTGTCGAGGAACGCGGGTTGCTGGTGAAGATTTCGCCGGAAGCGCGGGCGGCGCTGGAGCGCGGGTTGTTGCCGCTGCGCCATCTGCACTGGGGCGGCAATATGAACATGACCGAGATGTGCCAGCGCGGATATGGCACGGCGATTACCGCACCTTGCATCTTCTCGGCCGCCGACCAGCTTGGCATGGCGCAGATCATCAGCCGGATCGGGCTGGTGCTGGACAGCCAGAGCGGGACCTCCCTCGATGCGGCCAAGAAAACCTGGCTGGAAGATCCAGCCTGGCAGGAAGTGCGGCGGTTGATTGAGGATAGCTTCGTCGAGCGCGACTGGTTCCATCTCTATGTTGCGCAGACGCTCGGCGTGAACGGCGTTTTGCTCGATTTCATCTATAAATTCGCCGAACCCGCCTTTGCCGATGCCGGGCTGAGCGTCGCGATGCTGACCGAATTCATGCAGGATTGGCGCGCCGAGGAGAGCCGGTGGAGCGATAGCGTGGTCAAGGTGGTCGCTGCCGAATCCGGGCACAACAAGACACTCGTTTCGCAATGGGCGGCGCATTGGATTGCGCGCGCGGTGGAGGCGGTCAAGCCGCTCTCCGAGGCGTTGCTCGGCGATGGCGGCAAGGCGGCGATCGCGGCGGGCGAGGCGGCGCGGTTGCGGGCGGTGGCACTCGGTCTGGCGATTTAAGGGGGAATGAACATGGCGCAGGTGGCATCCATCACATTGCTGCAAAACGACGATGCGCGGCCGATTATCGAGGCGATTCTGGCCGATAATCCGGGCGTGCGGGTTTTAAACATGCATGGCGCGGTCAAGCTTGATTGCGATCATTCGATCACGATCAAGCGCGCCTCGGTTGAGGAACGGCTGGGACGCGCGTGGGAGCCGCAGGAGATTCAACTTGTCCTCGTCTCGATGGCGGGCAACCTCGATGAGGATGACGATCACTTCACCTTAAGCTGGCGCCATTAAGCGGCCAGGGGAGAGCAGGAAAATGACAGTTAAAAAACTTGGACTGCGCCAGCGTTATGAACATATGACGCGCGGGTTGGACTGGGAAACCACGTATCAGAAGATGGACGATGTATTTCCCTATGATTCCTTCGAGGGGATCAAGATCAAGGATTGGTCGGCCTGGGAAGATCCATTCCGGCTCACGATGGATACCTACTGGAAATTCCAGGCGGAGAAGGAGCGCAAGCTCTATGCCGTGCTTGATGCATTCGCGCAGAATAACGGGCAGACGAATCTCTCGGATGGGCGGTATGTCAACGTCGTCAAGCTGTTCCTCACCGGGATTTCGCCCGAGGAGTATCAGGCACATCGCGGGTTTGCGTTTACCGGCCGGCATTTGCGCGGGGCGGGCGCGCGGGTTGCGGCACAGATGCAATCGCTCGACGAGTTGCGGCACTTGCAGACGCAGGTGCATACGATCAGCCATTACAACAAATTCTTCGACGGCATCGGCGAATTTCCGCACATGCATGATCGCGTTTGGTATCTCTCGGTGCCAAAATCGTTCTTCGACGACGCGCGCTCGGCCGGGCCGTTTGAGTTTATGATCGCGATTGGGTTTGCCTTCGAGTATTTGCTGACCAATCTGCTGTTCGTGCCCTTCATGTCCGGCGCCGCGTATAATGGCGATATGTCCACTGTGACGTTTGGTTTCTCGGCGCAATCTGATGAGAGCCGGCATATGACGCTGGGGATCGAGGTCATCAAATTCCTGCTCGAGCAGCACCCGGACAATCTGCCGATTGTGCAGAAATGGGTCGATAAATGGTTCTGGCGCGGGCATCGGCTGCTTGGTCTTGTCGCCATGATGATGGATTATATGCTGCCAAAAAAGGTAATGTCCTGGAAGGAAGCCTGGGATATTTACTTCGTCGAGGCCGGGGGCTCGCTGTTTCAGGATCTTGAGCGTTATGGCCTGAAAATGCCAAAATACGCGGATATCGCAACCGAAGAGGCGGAGCATATTTCGCATCAGAACTGGGCGGTGTTCTACCAATATACCCACGCGGCGGCGTTCCATACCTGGATGCCCGATAAAGAGCATCTCGACTGGCTCTCCGCCAAATATCCCAACACGTTCGACAAATACTACCGGCCGCGCTGGGAGTTGTGGGCGGAGATGGAAAAGGAGGGAAAGCGGTTCTACAACATGGCGCTGCCCCAGCTCTGCCAGACCTGCCAGATTCCGATGGCCTATACCGAGCCTGGCGATCCGGCGACGATCTGCTTCCGCGCGACGCAATTCCAGGGCGAGACGTATCACTTCTGCTCCGACGGCTGTAAGGACATCTTTGACGGTGAGCCTGAGAAATATGTGCAGGCATGGATGCCGGTGCAGCAGATTTTCCAGGGAAATTGCGGCGGCCCGACGGTGCTAGACGTGCTGGCCTGGTATAATCTGAATGCCGGCGCGGATAATATGGATTATACCGGCTCGCCCGATGAGAAGATCTGGAAAGAGTGGCACCCGGATGCGGATGCCGCGCGCAAGGCTGTCTGAGCTGAATTAGTCACCAAGAAAGCATGGCGCGGGAATGCGCCATGCGCTCCTGAGGAGGAATAAATGACCGTTACGGCGATTACCCCCGATTATGTAAAACATATCGAGATCAGAGACATCCAGCAGAACTTCCATGGCAATATACTGGTTTATGTCCATTGGGAGGAGCACCTCTCCTTCTGTTCGGCGATTGCGTTTCCGCTGCCGCCCGCCATGCCGTTTGGCGCGCTGGTCAGCGACGTCATCGCGCCGCATTATGCGGCACATCCCGACGCGGCGAAGGTCGACTGGGCGGCGGTGAACTGGATGATCGACGGCGAGAAGGCGACGCCGGATTTTGGCAAGTCGCTCGCGGAAAACGGGATGCACCATAAGTCGCTGGTGCGTTTCTGGACACCTGGCTTGACAGGTCGCGCGGCTTCTTAAAGTGCCACGGCCAATAAGGACTTTTTTTCCATGACACATCAACTGACCATTGAGCCGCTGGGCGAGTGCATCGAGGTCGAGGATGGGCAGACCATCCTCGACGCCTGTCTGCGCGCGGGGATTTATCTGCCCTATGCCTGCGGGCATGGGCTCTGCGGGACGTGCAAAGTCGAGGCGCTCGAGGGCGAGGTCGATCATGGCGATGCCTCGCCGTTCGCGTTGATGGATTTTGAGCGGGCGGAAGGGAAAACCCTCGCCTGCTGCGCGCGGATGATGAGCGATGTCACCATCGAGGCGGATATCGACGAGGAGCCGGACCAGCGGCGTATTACCGTGCGGGATTTTGCCGGCCGGGTCGAGGGGCTGGAGGATCTGACGCATGATGTGAAGGGGGTGCGTCTGGGGCTTGGCGGCGGGCGGATCGATTTTCAGGCCGGGCAGTATATCAACCTGACGCTACCGGGGGTGCATGGGACGCGCGCCTTCTCGATCGCCAATCCGCCGTCCGAGGATGGGTATGTCGATTTGCAGATACGGCGCGTGCCGGGTGGGCAAGGAACTTCGTATATCCACGAGGTTTTGAAACTCGGCGACGCGGTGGCGCTTTCAGGGCCTTATGGGCGCTTCTATGTGCGCAAATCACGCGGCGGGCCTTTGTTGTTCATGGCGGGCGGGACTGGGGTTTCCAGTCCGCGTTCGATGATCCTGGAGTTGCTCGCCGCGGGGTATCGCGACCCGATCATGCTGGTGCATGGCGTGCGCACGCGGGCGGATTTGTATGGCGAGGCAGAGTTCTCGGCGCTCGCGGTGGAACATAGCAATTTCCGCTACATCCCAGCCCTCTCCTCCGAGCCGGAAGCGAGCGGCTGGACGGGCGAGCGCGGATTTGTCCATGATGTCGCCGCACGGCTGTTTGACGGGTTGTTCGAGGGATGGTCCGCGTATCTGTGCGGGCCGCCGCCGATGATCGAGGCCTGTGTCAATACGTTGATGCGCGGGCGGTTGTTCGAGAAGTATATTTTTACCGAGCGGTTCCTCACCGCCAAGGACGGTACAGAGAAGCCAAAAAGCCCGTTATTCAAGAAGATCTGAGAAGAAGGGGGCCACCTCAGGGTTCTCGTCGAGCAGCGTGCGGATGATGCTGAACGCCTCATCCTTGGTTGCCGGGCTGGCCAGCGCGGTGTGCAGCGCCGCCACCTTCTCGCGGTAAACTTCTGCCCGTTTGGGATGCAGCGCCGGCTCACGGGCGGGCTGGTTGGCGAGCAGGCCGTTCAGCTCGTCCTCGCGGGCTTCCAGGGCGATCAATTTATCTTTGAGAGTCCGTGAGCCTCTGCCGCCGGCCAGTTCATCGACCAGATAGGCCAGTTTTGATTTGATCGCCGCCAGTTCCTGTTTGGCAGCATCAAAATGCACATTCTGCCGGGCGATGATGCTATTGTGCTCGGCCACGAATGCGGCGGCGAATTCCTTAAATATATCCGGGTCCATCAGCCCCGCCAGTACGATGCCGTCGAGGTTCTTGAGAGACAGCGCGTTCATCGGCGCTAGGGATCAGCACCCAAAATCCCATGACCTCTGACCCATGGTGACACATTGATTCGGAAATCAGGGTGCGGCGCAACAAAAAAATGAAGCTGTAGTGCTAAAATGGCGTAATCCGCATGATATCTGGCGTGATCCGTATGATGGGTTCCGTTGGATTCGAATTTTAGTGGGCTTATTTACGGCGTAGCGGAACTGCGTTCCCGCGCAGTGTCTGATGCAAATGTTCTCATATTTGGAGAAAGAGAGATGTTGACCCCCCGCCGGCCAGGCATTGCCTTTGAGCGAGGCGTCACGCCGATCCTATGGTCGAGAGATCACGAATTCGCGCAGTTTCTGAACGGAGTTTCGGTTATCATCGCTCCCATTGAGCATTTGCTAAACAATGTCGCCAATGAGGTTCGTACGAAACATTGTGAAAATAATCCTGCTCTAAAAGAAGAGCTGGAGCTGTTTATTAAGCAGGAGACCAACCACACACTGTACCATAACCGGTTCAACAAACTTCTCTTGGATGCAGGTTATGACATCAAACCTGTCATCGCCAAAGTAACGGCTGAACTCAAGGAAATGCGCGATAAGAAGTCATTAGCTTTTTGTGCCGCGTATTGCGCCGGGTTCGAGAATACCGCAACCTTCACAGCAAAATATGTGTACGAGCAATGCGATAAGTATTTTGAAGGTGCGGAACCATCGGGTGCCAATTTATGGCTCTGGCATATCTCAGAAGAGTTTGAACATCGCACGTCCTGCCATGAAGCCTTTAATGCCGTTTCTGGCAGCTATTTTCTGCGCATTTGGGGTTTTCTGTACAGTTTTTGGCATGTCAATCATTGCTTCTGGCGCGGCACCGCGGTCTTGCTGAGAAAAGATCGCGAAACCATGACAGCTTCCCAGCGCTGGGCTTCGCGTTTTAACCAGGCGCGCAACATCGCCCGGCAGTTTTCCTGGGCTATCCCGCGTATGCTGCAACTGCTATCCCCGGCGTTCGATCCTGCAAAAATGCCAATACCTCCACGCATTCAGGCTGCGCTGGATTTCTTCAAAACGACTGACCCGATCAACGAGACATTCATTTCTGTGTATCGGTTTGCACCGGAGTAGTCAGCTAACCGCCGCATTCGACACCATCGTTTGGCGCCTCAATTTTCGATCCAGCCGCAGTTTGAACTGGGGCCGGATGCTTTTTGTTGGTCCTTCTCATCAGCTTCACCGGACGATCATGACAATATTTTCCAGTTTCATTCGTCTGCGAGAAAAAGCAAACCACGCCTATTTATGACCGTTTCTGACTGGAAATCAGCACGCAATTCACATACGTTAGACAAAAACCACCAGGGGAAATCAGCCAAATGAACCTCATCGACCAAAGAATTGCTGCCTGGGGCGGGCCGTTTTGTGTTGTAACTTTCGGGTCAGGCCTATTGTTAGCCGGTTTCGTTCCGCCACCGTCCCCTTCTCTGGATGCAATGCATATCGCCGCGATCTACCAGGCTAAAGCTATGCTTATCCAGATTGGCATGATCCTCGGGCTGTTTGGTATTGCGGGGTATATGTCGCTCGTGGGCGCGATCTCGGTCCAACTGTTCCGTATCAAGGGGATCAGCCGCTTGCCGCCTTACATGCAGCTCGGCGCCGGCGCTATTGGCGTACTCACCGTCATGTTCCCCGTCATGATCTTTGCAATGGCCGCCTTCCGCCCTGAACGCGACCCAAATCTCACCCAATTATTGAACGACGCTGGATGGCTGATCATCATCCCCGCCTTCCCGACCTTCATCGCGCAGTTTGCGCGGCTTCGCCGCGGGCGTATTGCAAGACAAAAGCCCCACACCGGTCTTCCCGCGCTGGTCTGCTTACTTTAATATCTGGATGGCAGTGCTGTTTTTGCCCGGCGGTGCCTCATTCTGTTTCAAAACGGGGCCGTTCGCTTGGGACGGTCTGCTTGCTTACTGGCTCGCGGCCGGATCCTTTTTCATCTGGCTGCTCGTCATGTCCTGGCTGACGCTCCGCGCGATCCGGAGTGAAGAGGCTACGCTTAGAGAGGCTCGATAAACGCACGTATGGATCTCGGGCTCCCGTATCGAGGTCTCCATTGAAACGAGAGCATCGCCTGGCATCACAGTAGTGTTGGGGTGGACGGGCCAACACAACTGTAATGCCAGGTGTTTGGTGAACAAGAGCGAACTGGGGGAGCAAAAAAATGGTCACGCGTATAGATAAGGCCGGCGCCTTGGGGGGCTTTCTTTTCCTTGGGTTTTTCTTCATCGGTTTCTGGCCGCTTGCGCATTTCTTACCGCCGCAAACGCCAATGGATGATGCAGCCAGCATTTCCGCCATGTACCAGGGCAATACGGATGGCATCCGTCTCGCCATGGTCTGCCTTTGCTTCGGTGCCATGTTCTACATCCCCTACATTGTAACCATGGCGAATTTCATCCGCCGCATGGAAGGGGGCGCCGGCTTCCTAACCCTGTGCGAACTGGCTGGAGGTATCACCGGCTCATTGTTCCTTTTTATTCCGGCGATGATATGGGAACTTGCCGCCTTCCGGCCGGATCGCTCCATCGAGCTGACGCAGTTCACCAATGATGCGGGTTGGCTGTTTCTTATCGCGGCCGTGCCGCCTTTTATTCTTCAGACCATGCCGCTTGGCGTTGCCATTCTCATCGATAAATCGCAACCTCATCTGTTCCCGCGCTGGTTTGCGTGGCTCACCTTCGGGCTGGAATTGACGTATTTGCCCGGGATGGCGGCATATTTCTACAAATCCGGTCCTTTCGCATGGAGCGGGCTGTTTCCTTACTGGGTCCCCTTCACAACCTACGGCTTTTGGATAGCGGCGACTTCCTGGATCATGTTCCGATCAGTTAACGTAATTATCCGTGAAACCGCTTGAAGCAGGAGTTTATTCCATGCCAAAAACCCTCATGCTCGTCTTCTCCAGCCCCATCTCCGCGGCGCAGGAGACTGCGTATAATGCCTGGTACACGGACAAGCATTTGCCGGATATTTGCGCCATCCCAGGCGTCATCAGTGCCACGCGCTATAAAATCGACAAATCCGTAGCCCTCATGCCCGGCCTGCCGGCGGACCCTAATGCCTATCTCGCGGTCTATGAACTGGAGGCCAAAACCTCCGCGGAACTGGAGGTTTTTGCGCAAGCCATGCGCGAGGCATTGCAGCAAGGGCGCGCGGACCTCAGCCCACTGCTCGACCTTGCGCATGCCTCTTCCAGCTTTGCCGTGCCCATCACCACTCGCCTGCTGCCGCTGGCCTGATGCAACCGGTTTACGACTACATCATCATCGGTGCCGGTTCTGCCGGCTCGGTTCTGGCCTATCGCCTCAGCGCCAATCCGGCGCACCAGGTGTTGTTGGTGGAGAGCGGGCCGCCCGATAAAAGCGCGCTCATCCACATGCCCATGGGTGTCGGCCGCCTGCAGACCCATGGCAAGCAGCATTATTGGCATTACGAAGTCGCGAAAAGCGGTAACCGCCCCACGGAGCCCTGGATCAAGGGCCGCACTTTAGGCGGCTCCAGCTCGGTCAACGGCATGGTCTATGTCCGCGGCACCCCGGCTGACTATGATGAATGGGCGCAGGCCGGCTGCACCGGCTGGGGCTGGGATGAAATCGGCCGCTGCTTCGCCGAACTTGAAAACCACGCCCTCGGCCCCGGCGGCGGCCGCGGCACCTCCGGCCCGCTGCGCATCACCATGCCGCCCAAGGGCGATGCCCTGGCCGAAGCTTTTCTGGCCGCTGCCGCCCAAGCCGGAACCCCGACAGTGCCGGACACCAACGCGCCGGATGCCGCCATGGCCGGTTGCTTCAGCTACCAGCCACGCACGATTTTTTCCGGCAAGCGGTTTTCCGCCGCCCGCGCCTTTCTGGAGCCAGCCCGGCAGCGGCGCAACCTCACCATCCTCACGGATACCGACGTGCTGCGGATAGAATTTACCGGTAATCGCGCCAGCGGCATAACCCTGCGCCGGGCGGGTTCTGCGCAAAGCATTGCCGCCCGGCTTGAAATCATCCTCTCGGCCGGCGCCCTGCAATCCCCCAAATTGCTGCAACTCTCCGGCATCGGTCCCGGCGCCCTGCTGCAATCGCTCGGCATCCCGGTCATCGCGGATTTACCTGGCGTCGGGCAAAACCTGCGCGAGCACCGCGGCCAGCAGCTCAGCTACCGCACCCTGAAAGGCGGCCATAACCATGAACTGCGCGGCCCAGGTCTCGCCCTCTCGGTGCTGCGCTACGCGCTCACCCGCAGCGGCCCGCTCGCCAATGCCGTATTCGACCTCTCCGGCTACCTTAAAACCACCCCGGACCAGCTGCGGCCGGACGGCCAGATCGGCGTCGGGCTCTTCTCCTTCGAGGTGAAACCGCAAGGCGGCCAGCACCCGCTGGATGACCGCGCTGTCAGCCCCTATCCCGGCCTCACCATGTTCGGCTGCCATTTGCGCCCGGAGAGCCAGGGCGAGCTGCGCATCCGCTCCGCCGACCCGGATGCCGCCCCCTATATCAACGCCAATTACATGGCCACAGAGAGCGACCGCATCCGCACCGTGGCCCTGTTCCGCGTCATGCGCGCCATCGCCGCACAGCCGGCTTTGGCCCCCTTCATCCATTCCGAGCTGATGCCGGGTGCTGCTTGTGTCAGCGATGACGACATCATCGATGCCGCCTTCAACATGGGCACGCCCGGCTACCACGTTGCCGGCACCTGCCGCATGGGAACGGATGACATGGCGGTGCTGGACCCAGGCTTGCGCGTGCGCGGCGTACAGGGCCTGCGCGTGGTGGATACCTCAATCTGGCCCGCCATGGTATCTGGCAACACCAACGGCCCCGCCATGGCCACCGCCTGGCGCGCCGCGGAATTGATTTTGACGAACTGATCTTACGGAGGCACAAAACCCAGATGCCCGATCTGACCCAGGATGACGAACGGCGGGTGACGCAGTTTCCGGCAGGCAGGCTCCTCAGAGCGCTGAATATGCTCCGCACGCGCGGAGAACGGCGCTGGGCTTTTTTTTGCACGGGCCAAAAAATTGCGCGCGCAATTGACCGAACTTGAGGCGCGGCTAGAGTTGCACCAGGTGGCGCCGCGCGGATTACCTCTCAGGCGCGCGAATCAGACAAGCTCGACGAGCTTAAACTCGGCCATGCCGGCCACTCAATGACCCCCTGAATTGCTCAAGGCCGCGATGCGCGTATTACAGGAAACATAACGAAAAATGGGCATCGATTTGTCCGCAATGAGCCGGAATGGAGGAGATAGGCAATATGGCCGGAAACCAAGCCTTGCAGCGCTATGATGACGTAACCGCGGACTGGCTGACGGCGGCGCTGCAGCCTACTTGGCCGGGCGTGCGGGTCGCAAATTTGCAGCGGGGAAAAGTTTTCGGACATAAACAAAATAAGTTTCGCCTTGTGGCGGAATATGCAGCTGGCGGCCCGCAGCCCGATGTGAAACATTTCATCGTGAAGGGGAATTTTCCGGGTGAGAACGACCCTTCCACCGGGCCGGCCTGGGCGATGGCGAATGAGGTGCTTTCCATCCGTGATCTGGCGCCGCAAATTGCCGCCCCGGCAATGCCGGCCTGGTACCGGATCGAGGTGCAGCCGGATGCTGCGGATATTTTAATGCAGGATCTCACGCCGCAAGGAGCGACTTTCTTCAATGCCTTCCGCACACTGACTTTGGGACAGGCCATGGCGTTCATGGATGCGTTCGCCAAGATGCATGCCAGCTCCTGGAATAGCCCGGCTTTCGCCGCAGGCGGCACCATGGGACCGGAGAGTGTTGCCGGGCAGAACCGCAAAATTCTGCACGAAATGTATTTCCCGAGTTTTTTCCGGGCAGACCATTGGCAAAGCTACGTGGATCAGCCGCGCGGGCGGACTTTGCCCGCCGCATTTCAGGACATGGGCAAGGCCGAAACCGCATGGCATCGCATGTGGGGCGCGCTGAAGCAAGCCGCCATGGTCATCGTGCATGGCGATGAACATCTCGGCAATCTATATGTGAGCGCGGATGGCACGCCGGGCGTGATCGACTGGGTGGCGCGGCCCGAGCATTGGACTATCGGTATTGTCTATTTCATGCTCTGTGCGCTGGATGTCATAGACCGGCGAAATTGGGAGCGGGCGCTGATCTCACATTATGTGACGCGGTTGCGGGCCTGTGGCGTGCCGGATGCGCCAAGCTTTGATGACGCCTGGTTTTTGTACCGGGTGGCATGTTTCTATCCTACCGTGACATGGCTGAACAACAGCTCCGTCTGGCAGCCAGAAGCCATCAATACCGCAAATACAGTGCGCGCCATGATGGCAGCCGTCGAACATGACAGTTTTGGATTATTGGGCGTTTAGTCAGCGCATCGGATCAGTGATTTAACAACTTCTGGCGAATTTCATGAAACAACCACGATTGCAGAAAATCCGAAGTTACTGCGCAGCCCTTGAAAAACGCGGCATTGCGATACCGGCGCCACTGCAAATGCTCATTGAGGCAGCTTCGGCAGACGACAGAGACATTGTTGCCGCCAGCTACGTATCGATGCTGCGTCTGGTCGCAGAGGCGGCACCTGCCGATTTTGCCGTTGCATTCGGCGCCGCGCGGCATTTGGCTGAATGGGGCATCGTCGGGCACGCAATATCGAGCTGCGGCACGTTACGCCGGGCGTTTGAAATCTGGTTGCGATTTGCTGACATAGCCGGCGATCCATTACGATATCGCTGGGAAATCGACGATCAGGTTTGGCGTGTCGTCTTCCTGCCCACCTATGCACCCGGGAGCAATCTGGCACGATTTTGCGCAGAAGAGTTTGCTGGTTCATTTTTGCGTTTTGCCAATGAGACCACGGGATTCGACGGGAAAAATGCGGCGACTCGATTTATGCATCACGCAAGCCAAGGCGTGGATTACGCCACTTTCATTCCCGGAACAGTTCAGTTCTCAGCCATCACGAATGACTTGACTTTGCCCGGCTACGTTCTGGATATGCCAATCGTGTCGCGCGATGATGAGTTGTTTAATCTGCTCGTTCAACATCTCGCGGTCAAACACCCGGCAGGGGCTTCAGATAGTATTGCGCATCAGTTGCGTCAGGTCTTAATCGCCTCGCCCGAACCTGAGCGCAAACTCCATAATGTCGCTACGGCTCTGGGCCTCAGCCCCCGCACGCTGAATCGAAAATTGACGGCGGAAGGCACGAGCTTTACGCATGTCCTGGCCGAATTCCGCAACGATTATGCCAAGGCATTATTGCGGGATGGCACTCTTGGCACAAAGCAAATTTCGCATGTGCTCGGATTCCGCAACGATCAGAGTCTACGCCGCGCATTTTTGCAGTGGAACGACATACCTCTAGGAGCTTGGCGGAACGCATACGGAAAGCCGTCTATGAGACCTGTGCGCGGATAGGCTTGCATCGACGCGGTTGGTTCTGATTCGTTGAGTTGACGGAT
>NZ_BSOS01000059.1 GCF_030160635.1 Acidocella aquatica
CTTGCGGATGATATCCCAGAACGTGTCGCCAGGCTGCGCGTGCGTGATCATCGCAAATGTGTACGATGGCGCCGCCGCCATGGCGCAAACAGGTGCCGCAAACATGCCAACACCAGACAATACAGCGCCAACAGCAAATGCACTGACAGAAAGTTTCTTCGTTACGTTCATTTTTCCCCCTAACAAAATCCACACCATGCGGATTATTTCAAAACAATTTTTTTGTGATTCTTATGGAATATTCAGAATTTTTTCATTATCGCGCGGCGCCGCCACGCCGGTTCTTAAAGTGCGGCGGCCGGTGCCGGAGACTCGTCATACGCGCCCCAGATTGATTGGTCGAAATTCACCACCGACCCAGTCATCAGGCCGGATTCCGCGCTGGAGAGAAAGGCTACGGCCCGCGCCACCTCAAGCGGATCCAGCAGCCGGCCGAACGGCTGTCCGGCCTCGGCCTCGGCGCGCCAATTCGGGTTGCCGCCATGATATTTCATCTGGATCTGGTCTTCGCCTTCCGTCGCCATCCAGCCGATATTGAGCGCATTCACCTTGATCCGGTTACGCAGAACCGCATAGGCGGTGTTGCGCGTCAGGGTCGCCAGGGCGCCCTTGGAGGCGCAATAGGCCGAGATGAACGGCTGCCCGGCCAGAGCGGACATGGAGCAAATGTTTACGATGGCGCCTTCGGTCTTTTCGCGCTTCATGATCTTCAGCGCTTCCTGCATCAGGAAAAAGGGGGCGCGGACATTGACTGCGAACATATGGTCGAACAATTCCGGCGAGGTATCGAGGATCGTTCCCCGATCCGTCACCGCCGCGGCATTCACCAGCACATCCACCCGGCCGAATGCGGCATCGGCCTGCGCTACCACGGTCCGGCAGTCCTCGACATTGGCGAGATCGGCGGCCACGAAGCGCACCTCCACGCCGGTTTCCGTTTTGATCTTCGCAGCCTGCGCCTCGCCCTTGCCGCGGGAGCGGCCGCAGATCACCAGCCCTTGCGCGCCTCGTTCGGCGAACAGCCGCGCGATGGCGGCACCCAGCCCCTGCGTGCCGCCGGTGATGATTGCAATCTTGCCGGCCATCTGTTTCATGATGTCTCTCCTTCTATGCTGTAGCCAGCGTCCTTCAGCGCCCGGCTCAGTGCCCGGTAGCCGATTTTCGCAAATTCCGCTGGTGGCGCCTTGGCCGGATCCTGCTCCGCCTCAACGACGAACCAGCCCTCGTAACCGATATCCGCCAGCCGTCTGGCTACCGGGCCGAAATCGATTGATCCGTCTCCCGGAACGGTGAAGGCGCCCGCCAGAACCGCATCAAGAAAAGATTGCCGCTCCCGGTCCAGCCCGTCCACTACTGCGGCGCGGATGTCCTTGGCATGGACATGATTGATGCGCTTGCCATGATTTTTTAGAACATTGAACAAATCCGCGCCCGCGAAACGGAGATGGCCGGTATCATAAAGCAGGCCGACGGCTTCACCGGTATGTTGCATTAACAAATCGATATCGCGCTCGCTCTCGATCGCCGTGGCCATATGGTGATGAAAGGCCAGGGGCACGCCCTGCGCCGCGCAATGCTCGGCGAAGCGTGTCAGCCGGCGGCCATAGGTTTTGATTTCGTCTTCCCAGAGGCGGCGGCGCAGCGCCAGCGGCGCCGCGCGGCGGTTTTGCAGCGTGCCTGCGGTTTCGCCGTAAACAAGGCAGGAGGCGCCCAGTTCACGGAACATGGCGAGCTGGCCTGCCACCTGTTCCTTCTCCGCGGCCAGATCGTCCGGCGCGTCGAGCACCGTGCCGCTATACCAGCCCGAAACCAGATTAAGCTCATGCGCCTTGAGTTTCGGCCCAAGTTCCGCGGCGGTCTTCGGGAATTTTCCACCCGTCTCCACGCCCGCGAATCCGGCGGCCCGCGCTTCGCTCAGGCATGTCTCGAGCGTCGTATTACCGCCCAGCTCGGGCAGATCGTCATTTGACCATGCAATCGGTGCAATTCCCAACTTGGCCTGCATTTGCCATCTCCTTCGTGATGAGGCTCTTGATGATGGCGCCGGTGCGTTTAGACGCCGACGCGCTGTTTCTTGCGGCCTTCCTGCTGGGCCGCGGCTGCCTCGCGTACGCTTTCGCGCGCGCTCACGGCCGGCACGCCGACATCCCACCAGGCGTCGCCTGGCGTCCAGGCGAAGGCGTCGGAGACAATGGTGATGACCGTTGTGCGATCCGTCGTCTTGGCCCATTCCACGGCCTCGCCCAGATCGGCCAGGCTTTCAACATGGCGGGTCAGCGCGCCCATGCTTTGGGCATGTTGCGTGAAATTGACGCCAAACGCCTCCTTCACCCGGCAATCCTTGAGCAGGTTGTTGAATGACGCGCCGCCCTTGGCGTTCTGCAGCCGGTTGATGACGGCATAGCCGCCATTATCGCAGACAATGAGAATGAACTTATGCCCCGAGAGGACGGAGGAATAAATATCGGAGTTCATCATCATGTAGGTGCCATCACCGATCATCACGATCGGCGTGCGGGTTGGGTCGGCCATCGCGGCACCCCAGCCGGCGGCGATCTCATAGCCCATGCAGGAGAAGCCGAATTCGCAATCGAACGAATTCGGCGCCTTCACACGCCAGTTTTTCATCACCTCGCCCGGAATGCCGCCCGCCGCGGCGATCAGCAGGTCTCGCTCGCCGGCATGCCGGTTCACCACGCCCACCACCTGCGCGTAGGTCGGCACCGGCTCGTTGGATGGTTTTTGATAACCGTCAAGCAATGCGTTCCATTTCGCGAATTCCTCGCGCCCGTGCTGCGTCCAGCTGGCATCCGCCCGCCAGCCCGCCACGGCCGCGCTCAATTCCTCCACGCTCTCGCGCGCATCGCCCACCACGGGTAGCGCGCGGTGCTTCGCCGCATCCCAGCGCGCCGCGTTGATGGAAATGAACTTCGCGTCCGGCGCGAAGCAGGTCCAGGAGCCGGTGGTGAAGTCCATCAGCCGGGTGCCGATGGCCAGCACCACATCCGCCTGCGCGGCCAGGGCATTCGCCGAGGTGGAGCCGACGATCCCGATCGGCCCGGCATGCGCCGGATGATCATGCGTGACACCGCCCTTGCCGGCGATGGTCTCGCAAAGCGGAATGCCGTGCTCCAGCGCGAACGCCGCCACAACCTGCCCGGCGCCGGAGTAGCGCACGCCACCCCCGGCGATGATAAGTGGCCGCTTGGCGGCCTTGAGCATCCGCACCGCCTCGTTCAGGCGGCCACGGTCGGGCCGCGGCCGGGGGATGTCATGCACGGTCTCGGCGAAGAAGGCTTCGGGATAATCCCAGGCCATTTCCTGCACATCCTGCGGCAGGCCGATGAAGGCCGGGCCGCAGTCGGCCGGGTCCAGCATTGTCGCCACCGCCTGCGGCAGCGAGGAGATGATCTGTTCGGGATGCACGATCCGGTCCCAATAGCGTGTCACGGCCTTGAAGGCGTCATTCACATTGGTGGTCGGGTTATCGTAATGCTCAACCTGCTGCATCACCGGGTCGGGGCGGCGGTTGATGAACGTATCGCCCGCCAGCAGCAGCACCGGCAAACGGTTGGCGTGCGCCACGCCGGCCGCGGTCACCATGTTCAGCGCTCCCGGCCCGATGGAGGACGCCGCGACCATGATCTGGCGCCGCTGCACGGATTTGGCAAAGCCGATCGCCGCCAGCGCCATGGATTGCTCATTTTGCCCGCGCCAGGTTGGCAGCGTGTCCTGCACCGCTTCCAGCGCCTCGGAGAGGCAGGTCACGTTGCCGTGGCCGAAAATCGCGAACACACCGGGGAACAGCGGCACGCGCGCGCCATCAACGATGGTGAACTGATTGCACAAATAACGAACCAGGGCTTGCGCCATGGTGCAACGTACTGCGGTCATCCGCTTTCCTCCCATTTGCCGGTGTCTTGGTGCCGGTCCCCTTCGCGGGGTCGAGGAAAACATTATTGCAGAATAAAAAATTCAGCAAGTATTATTGCAGAATTTTTTTACCCCTTACGGCCGCGGCGTGCGCTTGGGGCGCACGGCGGCGCCCTTGCGGTTGCGGATAATCTCCGTAACCGTGGGAATCCGGGGCGCCTCCTCCCTGCTATGCTGCAAAATCGCCGCCGCCGCCACGGCCAGGCATTGCACCAGGCAGACCGGCGCCGCGAGTGAGCGCGAAAAACTGTATTCATCCTCAGGGATGGTAAAGAGCACCGTCGCATCCTTGGCCAAAGGCGAAAGCTGGCTGTCGGTGATCGCGATGATCGGCACGGAGCGGCCCGCCGCAAGTTCGGCGATCGCCACCACCTCCTGCGCGTAGTGCCGGAAGGAGATGGCCACCAGCACATCGCGCGCGCTGATTGTTTCCGCCATCTCCTGCGAGAGCCCGCCCGCCGGGTCCAGCAACACCACGCGGCGGTGCAGCATGGTCAGCAGATAGCGGAACAAGGAGGCAATCGGTTCGGAGCGCAGCTGCCCGGCAATATAAATCGTGTCCGTTTTGGTGAGCAGCTTCGCGGCTTCGGTCAGCGACTCCTCCGGCATGTTCTCCAAAAGCTCCTGCAAGGCCGCGATGTCACGCACCACCAGGCCGCGCAAATGCCCCAGATTCCCAGAGTTGGTGTTGCGCGACAATTCACTGTCGAGCGCCCTCACCCGCTCACGGAAGCCGGGCGCCGCCGTCGCCAGCCGGGTCTGGAAGACGAGCTGCATTTCCTTGAAGCCTGAATAGCCGAATTCCTGCGCGAAACGTACGAGGCTCGAAGGATGAGTGTCGCATTTCAAGGCGATTTCACTGATCGATTCGAGCGCCACGACATTTGGGTTCTGGGTGACATAACGCGCGATTTTTTGAAATCCGGCGGAGAGCCGCGGATACTCCGCGCTGATCAGATTGACCACGCCCTCATAATTTTTTGGCAATACCTTGCCATTTTCCAACGCGCCACGCCCCATGTCCGCCCCTCTTCTCATGTATCCCGCCACATATACCCGCCCGTGACGATTTTTACCCCGCGCAAATCAGCGCTTGTGTTTCGGAAATTTTTTTGCAATATTAAAATCAATGCAATTATTTTTGTAGCACCCCTGACGTTCAGACGCCAGTGGCGGACGGAAACCTAATAACCATGGCAGGATCGACCCCTCGCTGATTTGCTGTTGCTTCGGCCCATGTTCCGCACGTGGCGGGCAGGCAGAGGAAACCCGGTCCAACCCAGCGCAGATTTTGCGGTTATAGCGGCCCGCCCAGGTTCTGCAAAGATCATTGCAATCACGGCCAAGGAATAACGCGGGGAAATGCTCTGATGTATCAGAATTACGGCTTGTTTATCGATGGTGTCTGGCTCGGCGTGGGCCAGGGCGAGCGGATTGAGGTGGTGGACCCCGGCACGGGTGCCGGTCTTGGCGATGTGCCGGGCGCCAGCCTGGCGGATGCCGGGGAGGCGCTGGCTTCCGCTGGCCGGGGCCTTGCGCTCTGGCGCGCCACCCCCGCGTGGACCCGGGCTGATTTTCTGCACCATGCGGCCGATGTGATGCGCGCGCGGACCGAGGAAGCCGCCCGTATGATCACCCTGGAATCCGGCAAGCCGCTGGCCCAGGCGCGGCGGGAATGGACGATGTCGGCCGATCAGTTCCGCTGGTTTGGCGAGGAGGCCCGGCGCATTTATGGCCGCATCGTGGAGAGCCGCGCCCCTGGCGGGCGCATTGAGGTGCTGCACGAGCCGGTGGGCATCGTCGCGGCGTTCACGGCATGGAATTTTCCGGCCGTTCTGGCGGCCCGCAAGCTCGCCCCCGCGCTCGCCGCCGGATGCGCCGTGATTCTCCGCCCCTCCAGCGAGGTTCCCGGCACGGCGATGGTGATGATCGACTGCCTGCGCGAAGCCGGATTGCCCAAGGGCGTCGTCAACCTTCTGGTTGGCCCCGTCGCCACCACCTATGCGCCGCTGGTCGCCTCGCCTGCCGTGCGCAAGGTGACTCTGACCGGCTCCACCGCCATCGGCCGGCAAATGTTGCACGACGCCGCCGATACGGTGAAACGCACCAGCATGGAGCTGGGCGGCAATGCGCCGATGGTCGTGTTCGAGGATGCGGATATGGAAGCCGCGCTGGACCTCGCGGTGCCCGCCAAATTCGCCAATGCCGGGCAGGTCTGCGTGGCGCCGGACCGCTTCTATGTGCATGAATCCCTGCACGGGCGCTTCGTCTCCGGCTTCGTGGCCCGGGCGCGCGCGTTGCGGCTTGGCCATGGGCTCGATGAGGCGACCCAGATGGGCCCGCTCATCAACCCGCGCCGCGTCAGCGCCATTGCCGAGGTCGTGGCGGATGCACAGCGCCGCGGCGGGCGCATCGAGACCGGCGGCAGCCCGCCGCAGATGGAGTCCAATGGCTATTTCTTCTCCCCGACCGTGATCTCTGGCCTGCCAGACGATGCCAAGGCGCTGGCTGATGAGAATTTCGGCCCGATCGCCGCCATAACCCCCTTCGCCAGCGACGAAGAGGTTTATCACCGCGCCAATGATAGTAGCTTTGGGCTGGCCGCCTATGTGTTCACCAAAAGCCCCGCGCGCGTGCGCGAGGCGGTGGCGCGGATGGAAGCGGGCATGGTCGGTGTCAACAGTTTCGCGCTCAGCGCTGCGGAAGCTCCGTTCGGCGGCATCAAGGAAAGCGGTACGGGCCGCGAAGGCGGTAGCGAGGGTATTCTGGAGTTCCTCAACGTCAAGCTCGCACATGTCGCGCTCTGAAGGGAGGTTTGCATGATTCCCAATAATATTCTCCGCAAATGGGCTGCCAACGAGCCAGTGCTCAATGGCTGGCTCTCCATCGCCTGCCCCTTCAGCGCCGAGATCATGGCCGCGCAGGGCTATGATTGCCTCACCATCGATCTCCAGCACGGGCTGGTCGGCTATGAGATGGCGACGATGATGCTGCAGGCCATGCGCGCCAGCGGCGTCACCCCCATGGCGCGCGTGCCCTGGCTCGACCCCGCCGCCATCATGAAGGTGCTGGATGCCGGCGCCTATGGCGTGATCTGCCCCATGATCAATAACCGCGCGGAAGCGGAGCGGCTTGTCTCCTATGTCCGCTATCCGCCCAACGGCGTGCGCAGCTTCGGCCCCACCCGCGCAAACCTCTCCGCCGGCGCGGATTACGGCACCCATGCCGACCAGGAGGTCATCTGCCTCGCGATGATTGAAACCGCCGAAGCCTTCGCCAATGCGGATGAGATTCTCTCCACCCCCGGGCTTGATGGCGTCTATATCGGCCCGGCCGACCTCACGCTTGGCATCACCGGGCGGCGCTACCGCACCGGTTTCGACCGGGAAGAGCCGGAGATGATCGAGGCCATCCAAACCATCCTGCGCAAGGCGCACCAGGCGGGCGTGCGCGCCTGCCTGCATAACGGCACGCCGGCCTATGCCGCCAAGGCCATCGGCTGGGGGTTTGATCTCGTCACCATCAGCAACGATGTCCGGCTGCTCACGGATGCCGCGCGCAACAGCGTTGAAACCACGCGCAGGCTGGCCGGCGCCGCCAGTGCCGCTGCGGCCGATGCCTCTTCCAGCGGAGGGTACTGAGATGCCGCATGTCCTCATTGGAGGAAAAATCCACCAGGCGGGTCTCGACCTCCTCCGCGCGGCGCCGGGCGTGACGTTTGACATGGCGGACGACCTCGCCGCGCCAGCCATCCTGCCGCTGCTGGAGACAACCGACGCCATCCTTATTCGAACGCAGACCCTCCCCGGCTCCCTGCTGGACAAGGCCCGGAACCTGAAAATCCTGTCCCGCCACGGGGTCGGGTATGACAACGTGGATGTGCAGGCCCTCAACCGCCGCCATATCCCGCTCTGCGTCGTGGGAGATGCCAATTCCGCCTCCGTGGCGGAACATACGCTGATGCTGATGCTGTCCCTGGCAAAACGGGTGATCGACTATGACCGCGAAACACGCGCCGGCAACTGGCGCTACCGCGACAGCCAGAGCGCGATGGATCTGGCCAGCAAGACATTGCTGCTGCTCGGCTTCGGGCGCATCGGCCGCGCAGTTGCCCAGCGCGCCGCGCCGTTTGGCCTGCGCATCGAGGTGCATGACCCGTTCACCAGCCCCGCCGCCATCCGCGAGGCAGGCGCCGTGCCGGCCGCGGATTTACACGAGGCCCTGGCGCGCGCTGATATCCTCTCCGTCCATATCCCGCTTGCCGGGGGCAAGGCGCCCGTCGGGGCCGCGGAACTGGCGCTGATGAAGCCCAGCGCCATCGTCATCAACACCGCGCGCGGCGGCGTGATTGACGAAGCCGCGCTCGCCGCCGCTCTGGATGCGGGCCAGCTTGCCGGCGCGGCGCTGGATGTATTCGAGGTGGAGCCGCTCCCCCCCAGCCATCCGCTGCTCCGCAATGCCAATGTCATCCTCACCCCGCATGCGGCGGGGCTGACTAAGGAATGCGCGATGCGCATGTCCACCATGGCGGTGCGCAACATCCTTGATTTCTTCGCCGGGCAGCTTGACCCGGCGGTCGTGGTCAACCGCGCGGACGCCACGGCCAGCGTCACGCCATGAGGCGTTCATGATTTTGGTTAGAGAACACCGGTGACGAAATACGCGTGCGCCGGGATGCGTCATCAACATTTGATAGTTAGGAATAATAACAATGCGTGAAATCGGCATCGGGCTGATCGGCACAGGCTTCATGGGTAAAACACACGCGATCGCCTATCGCGCCGCGTCCAGCATTTTCCCTGATTGTCCCCGTTCCATTCTTCGGGCGGTGAGCGACATCAACATTCCGGCAGCCGAAGCCATGGCCGCCCAGTTCGGCTTCCAGCGCTGGAGCGCCGATTGGCATAGCCTGCTGGATGATCCATCAATCGAGGTGATCTCTATCACCACCCCCAATGTCATGCACCGTGAAATGGCGCTGGCCGCCATCGCGGCGGGCAAGCATGTGCATTGCGAAAAGCCGATCGCCCCGAATGCGGCCGACGCGCACGCCATGATGGAGGCAGCGCAAGCCGCTGGCTGCGTAACGCAGGTTGGCTATAACTACATTAAGAATCCACTGCTCAAACTGGCGCGCGAAATGGTCTCCGCTGGCGAACTGGGCGAGATCACCGGCTTCCGCGGCATCCATGCCGAGGATTACATGGCGGATTCGCAGGTTCCCTATAATTGGCGCGTCGATCCCTCCGGCGGAGGGGGCGCGGTGGCCGATCTGGGCAGCCATATCGCCGGCATGGCGCGGTTTCTGCTAGGGCCGATCAGCGCCGTCAACGCGGATTTGGAAACCGTGATAAAAACGCGCCCGGTGGCCGCAGGGGCTAGCGAACGGCGCGACGTGCTGGTGGATGACATTGCCCGCCTGACTGTCCGCTTCGCGCGTGGCTGCGGCGGCACCATCGAAGCCAACTGGGTCGCCACCGGCCGTAAGATGCAGTTGGGGTTTGAGCTAACCGGCTCCAAAGGGTCGCTGATCTTCACGCAGGAACGGCTGAACGAAATGTTGCATTATCGCTCTGCCGCCAGCGCGCGCAATTCCGGCTTCGTACGCATCGAAACCGGCCCGGCACACCCGCCCTACGGGCTATTCTGCGTCGCCCCGGGCCACCAGCTTGGCTTCAACGATCTCAAGACAATCGAAATGGCCGAGTTCCTGAGCGCCATAAATGGTGGTGAACACCAGGGACCTGATTTTCGCGAGGCCTGGGAAATTCAGAAAGTGATCGACGCGGCAATTGCATCTTCCGCCGCAAAGAGCTGGATCGATATCACCTAGATCAATATTAGTTTAGCTTGAGTCACCCGATTCAAGCTAAACTAATGAAATTGATCGTAAAACATAAGTTAGAACGTGATCGACGTGGGGCAATCACGCTCTACCCGTCCGCGCAGGTAATCCGTTGCCTCCCCCAGAAGCTTGCTCGGCGCAAATTTTCCGCCGAGTGAATTCTTCTGGAGGGAGCAATGTGCGTTTAGCGCGATGGGTTCACACTGGCGCGGAGCGCTCAAACCAAACGCGTGAAATTGCGCCTGCAAACACGAAACTTTTCTGAGGGAGGTTCACGCTTTCGGCTCGCTCGGTCGAGCGAACCTCAAACGAGCGCGCTAATTTCAGAAATTCAACTGGAGTGTTAGAGCGTAAAAGCCTCACGGAACTGAGCCAGCGCCTGCTCCTCATCGCCCAGCGCAAATGCTTCCATGCCGATGGAGCCACTATACGCCATCCCGGCAAGCGCCTTGGCAATTGCTGGATAGTTGATCTCGCCCGTACCCGGCTGACAGCGGCCAGGCACATCGGCCACTTGAATCTCACCGATCCAGGGTAGCGCCGCGCGGCAAAGCTCAATCAGATTACCCTCGCCGATCTGTGCATGATAAAGATCAAGCATCAGGCGCACACCTGGCCGGTTCACCGCACTGACCAGCGCCAGACAATCAGCCGCGCGGCCGAACGGCACACCCGGATGATCAACCGGAGCATTCAGATTTTCCAGCACGAACGTCACGCCTTCAGCCTCGCCGAGGTCCGCGATGCGGTTCAACGTGTCATGCGCCTTGAGCCACATCGCACCTGTTATCTCGTGCGCCGGCGTAACCGGCAGGCCCCGCTGATCCAGGCCGGTGCCATGCAGGTTGAGGCGCGGAATGCCCAGCTCCTTGGCCACGGGGATGGAAAGCCTGGCCGTACGCAACAACTCCGCCGCACCCTCGTCATCGGCCAAGCGGCCGGTGACATAGCCCGTCATCGAAGAAAAGGTGGCGCCCGTCGCGGCAAGTGCCTTGATGTCGTGGCGCGTCCAATCCCAAATCTCAACCTCAAAGCCTCGCGCCGCCAGATCACGGGCGCGAACCTCGATGGGACGGTCACGGAATATCATCTCCGCGCAAACGGCTAATGTAAATTGAGATGTCATTGCAAAATCCGTAAAAAACTTGCCGGTTGAGGAAAATAAGCGTTGCCGCCGCCTGCATGGGGTCAGCGCCGCCCTTCATTTGAACCTGTGCAGCCCATATGGGGCAAAAGCGCGCCTATCAAAAAAACAAGGCAGCCAGCGTATCTTCACCGCCGGCTCCCCTGCCGCCGCAGCATAATCGCAGCAGAAATCAGCCGCGATTACTGCACCCGCCCGAGTTCATGTTTCAGAGCTTCGAGGTCGCCTCCGCCTGCCATGTGGAACATGAGGTCCTCG
>NZ_BSOS01000060.1 GCF_030160635.1 Acidocella aquatica
CCCAGAAACTGAAACTCGCCGCGTGAATTCTACCATTAAGCCCCGTTAAAAACGGGGGGATTACCCCTCCCGCCCCGCTAATGACCAGATAGGGCGCAAACCCGGCAAAGGGGCAGGGCGGCCGATTGTTGGCTTATTGGCCCGCCGCCCCCATTCCGGCACGCGGCTGTGCATTGGTGCGATGACCGCGCTGCCCCCCAATATGTTCTTGCCAAAACTGCGCTGCCTCCCATAAACTGCCCCCCCGGACAGGATGGGGATGGACGCGTGGATCCAGGCCTGACGCCCCCGGTTCATTTCCAATCGGGCGACGCCCCAGGGCGCTTGGCCATATCCGGAACCTAACGATGCGTGTCGCCCTGTATGCCCGCTATAGCTCAGATTTGCAGCGTGATGCCTCGATTGAGGACCAGCTGCGGCTATGCCGCGGTCATGCGGAGCGCCAGGGCTGGACCGTAGTTGACAGCTATTCCGACCGCGCGATCTCCGGCGCCTCGATGCTGCGCCCCGGCTTGCAGGAGCTGATCGCGGATGCCGCCCGTGGCCGCTTTGATATTGTCCTGGCCGAAGCGATGGACCGCCTGTCGCGCGACCAGGAAGATATCGCCGGGCTGTACAAGCGGCTGAGCTTTGCCGATGTGCGGATCGTTACCATTGCCGAGGGCGACATCAGCGAGATGCACATCGGGTTGAAGGGCACCATGAACGCGCTCTTCCTCAAGGATTTGGCGCTCAAGACCCATCGCGGCCTGCGCGGCCGCATTGAGGCCGGTAAATCCGGCGGCGGCAATGCCTACGGCTATAAAATTATTCGCAGCTTCGCCGCCGACGGCACCCCCACGGCCGGCGAACGCGAGATCAACCCAATCGAGGCGGAGACCGTCCGGCGGATTTTCCGGGATTTTGTGAACGGGCAATCGCCCCGGGCCATCGCCCATGCCCTGAACAAGGAGAGCATCCCCGGCCCCAGCGGCGTCGGCTGGGGCCAGAGCACCATCAACGGCAATGCCGAGCGCGGCACCGGCATCCTCAATAACGAGCTGTATATCGGCCGCCTGGTGTGGAACCGGTTGCGCTACGTGAAGGACCCGGCCACCGGCAAGCGGGTTTCGCGGCCGAATCCGCCGGAGAGCTGGGTCGTCACCGAAGTGCCGGAACTGCGGATCGTGGACGATGAACTGTGGCAGGCGGTAAAATCCCGCCAGAGCAAAGCCCGCAATCCGGTTGCCTCATCCCGTGCCTTG
>NZ_BSOS01000061.1 GCF_030160635.1 Acidocella aquatica
CCCAGAAACTGAAACTCGCCGCGTGAATTCTACCATTAAGCCCCGTTAAAAACGGGGGGATTACCCCTGCACAGGCTAGATGAACAGATTGCCGACACGGCGGGGTATCTGGCATCATTGGGGTAACATATTTTTTGGCTTGGAGATATTATGACCATTGCGGTGCGCGGCGCTGATTTTATTGCCTCTTTTCTGGTGGAACGGGGGATAAAATCCGTTTTTCTGGTGCCGGGCGGCGGGAATATGTTTCTTGTAGACGCCGTGGGGCAGGCCGAGGGGCTGGAGGTGGTGGCGAACCATCATGAGCAGGCCAGCGCGATGGCGGCGGAGGCCTATGGGCGGGCGGGCGGGGGGATTGGCGTCGCCCTGGTGACATCGGGGCCGGGGGCAACCAATGCGATTACCGGCGTTGGCGAGGCGTGGGCGGAATCGGCGCCGCTGCTGGTGATCTCGGGACAGGTGAAGCGCGGTGATTTAAAGCTGGACAGCGGGCTGCGGCAAAAAGGGCCGCAGGAGGTGGATATCGTTGCCATGGTGGCCGGCATGACGAAATATGCCGTGACGGTGATGGATGCCGCTGATTTGCGCCACCATTTGGAGAAGGCGCTGCATCTGGCGATGACCGGGCGGCGCGGGCCGGTTTGGATTGATGTGCCTCTGGATATTCAGGGCGGGCCGGTTGATGTGGCGAGCCTGCGCGGGTTTGTTCCGCCGGTGGAAGCGAAGCCGGATTTGGGTGAGGCGGCGGCGCGGATGATCGAGATGATCAACCAGGCGGAGCGGCCGATGTTTTTTATCGGCCATGGCGTGCGCCTGGGCGGGGCGGCGGAGGTTTGCCGCCGGATGTATGAGGCGATGGGCATACCGGTGGCGGTGACGTGGAATGCGATGGATTTAATTCCCGCTGAGCATCCGCTGAACTTTGGCAAGCCGGGGACGGTGGCGCTGCGCGCGCCGAATTTTGCGGTGCAGAATGCTGATTTGTTGATTTGTATCGGCGTGCGGCTGGATAATTCAGTCACCGCGTTCAATCCCGCGCGGTTTGGGCGCAATGCGCGCAAGGTGGTGGTGGATGTGGATCCGGTGGAGCTGGACAAGTTCACGCACCCGATAGATTTAAAAGTTCTCGCTGATGCCAGGGATTTTATGGAAGCCGTGGTGGCGCGGCACGATTTGGTGAAACGGCGCGCGCGGGTGGATTGGTTTGCTCTTTATGCGGGGTGGAAGGAGCGGTATGCCCTGAACCAGGGGAAGGCGTATCCGGCACGGGGCGAAATTTCGCATTTTCAGTTGATTGATGCGTTCTCAAGGGGATTTTCAGAGAATATGCTGATTATGACTGGCGGGTCAGGGTTGGCGATTGAGTCTTTCTGGATGACTTTTTTGAACAAGGCGGGGCAGAGGCTGTGCACGACTTCCGGCCTGGGCTCGATGGGGTATGGGATTCCGGCGATGATCGGGGCTTGTGTTGCGAGCGGGCGGCGCGAATGTATCGGTATTGAGAGCGATGGCAGTTTGATGATGAATTTGCAGGAGCTGGCGACGCTGCGGGGGCAGAATTTGCCGGTGAAGATTTTTATTATCAATAATGGCGGGTATGCCTCGATCCGCAATACGCAGCGCAATTATTTTGAAGGAAGGTATGTGGGGACCGGACCGGAGGGCGGGTTGTTCATGCCCGATTTGGTGGCGGTTGCGAAGGCGATGGGGCTGGAAGCGATGAGTGTGCGCGATGCAAGTGAGCTGGACGCGGGGATTGCGGCGGCGCTGGCGCATGAGGGGCCGATTTTGTGCGATATTCATGTGACGCCCAATGAATCGCTCTGGCCGAAGGCGATTGCGGTGCCGCAGGCGGATGGGACGATGCTCTCAATGCCGCTGGAGGATATGACACCGCTGCTGCCGCGCGAGGAATTAAGGGCGCAGATGCTGGTGCCGCTGACGGAAGAGAGTGAGAAGGTGATGGTTAAGTAAATCGGCTTGGCGTTTTCCCGAAGCGGATATTTCACCCTGTCTATGAGTGTGGTGAAGAATTAGTCCTCATGACTTTCCACCAGGCGAAGGTGGCAGGCCGCATTTTTTACAAAAAGCGGCCTGCCCAAAAACTTTTTCTAAAGTTTAGTAGATCGAGGGTTCGGGCACCGGGGCGCCGAAATCGGTGCGCAGGAAATCGAAATCGCACCCCTCATCAGCCTGCTGGATGTGTTTGGTGAACACCCAGCCATAGCCGCGCTCGTAATGTGCCGCCGGGGCCACCCAGGCGGCGCGGCGCGCGGCGAGTTCGGTCTCGGAGACCTCCATTTTGATGCTGCGCGCATCCACATCGATGCTCACGATATCGCCAGTGCGCAGCAGCGCCAGCGGGCCGCCGATGAAGCTCTCAGGCGCCACATGCAAAACGCAGGCGCCGTAACTCGTGCCGCTCATGCGTGCATCGGAAATCCGCAGCATATCCCTGTGGCCTTCCTTGAGCAGTTTCTTCGGCATCGGCAGCATGCCCCATTCGGGCATCCCCGGCCCGCCCTGCGGCCCGGCGTTGCGTAATACCAGCACATGATCGGCGGTGATGTCCCAGCTCTCATCATCCACCGCCTTCTTCAGGCTCGGGTAATCATCGAACACAACGGCCGGGCCGGAATGTTTCAGGAATTTCTGGTCCATCGCCGCGGGCTTTATCACGCAGCCCTGGGGGGAGAGGTTGCCGGTGAGCACCGCGAGCGAGCCTTCGCCATAAATCGGCTTGTCGAGCGTGCGGATCACGTCTTCATTATAGACTTCCGCGCCTTCGATATTTTCACCAAGGGTCTGCCCGCTGATGGTCATGCAGCCCAGATGCAGATGTTCGCGCATCTGGTTCATCAGCGCCAATATCCCGCCGGCGTAGAAGAAATCTTCCATCAGATAGGTATCACCCGTGGGGCGCACATTGCAGATCACCGGCACCTTGCGCGAGAACCGCTCGAAATCGGCCAGGCCGATCGCATGTCCGGCACGGCGCGCCATCGCGATGAGATGGATGATCGCATTGGTCGAGCAGCCCATCGCCATCGCCACGGCAATGGCGTTTTCATAGGCTTCGAAGGTCTGTATCTTCCGGGGCGTGAGATCTTCCCACACCGCCTCCACGATGCGCCTGCCGGATTCAGAAGCAAGCCGGATATGTCCGGAATCCGCCGCCAGCATCGATGAGCCGCCGGGCAGCACCATGCCCACCGCCTCGGCGATGGCGGTCATCGTGCTGGCCGTGCCCATGGTCATGCAGGTGCCATAGGAGCGGGCGATCCCGCCCTCCACGCCGAGCCAGTCCTTGTCAGTAATCTTGCCAGCCCGCAGCTCGTCCCAGTATTTCCAGCTGTCGCTGCCCGAGCCAAGGGTTTTGCCATGCCAGTTGCCGCGCAGCATCGGCCCGGCGGGCACAAAGATGGCGGGGATGTTCATGCTTGTCGCCGCCAGCAGCAGAGCGGGGGTGGTTTTGTCGCAGCCGCCCATCAGCACCACGCCATCCACCGGATGTGCGCGCAGCAGCTCCTCCGCCTCCATCGCCAGCATATTACGGTATAGCATCGAGGTCGGCTTCAGGTAGCTCTCCGAGAGCGAGAGTGCGGGCAGCTCCACCGGAAAGCCCCCCGCCATCAACACGCCGCGCTTCACATCCTCCACCCGCGTTTTGAAATGGGAGTGACAGGGTTGCAGGTCGGACCAGGTGTTTAGAATGGCGATCACCGGACGGCCTGCCCATTCCTCGGGTGCGTAGCCCATCTGCATCGCGCGCGAGCGGTGGCCGAAGGAGCGCAGATCAGCCGGGCCGAACCAGCGCGCCGAGCGCAATTCCTCTGGCGTCTTGCGCGCCCCAGCGGGGGCGGAGCGTTCATCTGTCATGGCAATCCTTCCTTCTTTGCTTCATTAATATAGCGGGTCGAGCGGCGGCAGCCCGGCACATACGGCGGCGATATTATCCAGCGCGCGCATGCCCATGGCCGTGCGCGTCTCCAGCGTGGCGCTGCCCATATGCGGCGTCAGGAACACATTCGGCAAGCCGCGCAACCGCAGATCATAATCAGGCTCCCGCGCGAACACATCCAGCCCGGCGGCAAACAACTGCCCGGAGCCAAGCGCCGCGATCAGCGCCGCTTCGTCCACCAGCGCGCCGCGCGCGGTGTTCACCAGCACGGCGCCGCGCGGCAGCAGGGCCAGGGCCTTGGCGCCGATGATGCCGCGCGTGGCCTCGCCGCCCGGCGCGTGCAGGCTGAGGATGTCGCAATGCGGCAGCATCGCCTCCAGCGTGGCGAAATATTCCGCCCCCTGCGCCAGCTCCGGCGCCAGCGGGGTGCGGTTGTGGTAGAGCACGCGCATGCCAAAGCCGCGCGCGCGCCGCGCCACCGCCTGGCCGATGCGCCCCATGCCCAGAATGCCAAGGCGCTTGCCGCTGGCGCGCAGGCCCAGCATTTCATCCATGCCAAAACTCCGGCGCCAGCCCGCCTGCATGATCCGCGAATACTCCGCCCCGCGCCTGCAGGCGTTCAACATCAGCATGAAAGCGAAATCAGCCGTGCAATCGCTCACCGCATCGGGCGTGTTGGTGACGATAAGCCCCCGCGCCCTGGCCGCCGCGATGTCGATATTGTCAAACCCGGCGGCGCAATTGGCGGCAATGCGCACGCTCGGGGGCAGCGCGGCGATCAACCCCGCATCCAGCCGCAGCCGCCCGCTCACCAGCAGCGCCGCCGCGCGGTGCGTCACCGCCGCCGCCAGCGCGTCCTGCGGCGCCATGTCATCGGCGAACAGCGCCTCAAACTCCGCCGCGGCGCGGGCTACCACCGCGTCTGGCAAACGGCGCGTGACCACCAGGCGCGGCTTCATCCCCGCATCACCCCATCCACCAAGCGCGGCAGGCCCAGCGGGTTGTCATCCGCCAGCTCCGGCGGCAACAGCGCGGCGGGAATATCCTGGTAGCAGACCGGGCGGAGAAACCGCTCGATCGCCTTGCTGCCCACCGAGGTCGTGCGGCTGTCCGAAGTCGCGGGGAACGGCCCGCCGTGCACCATCGCGTGGCACACCTCCACCCCGGTCGGCCAGCCATTGGCGAGAATCCGCCCGGCCTTGCGCTCCAGCAGCGGCAGCAGCGCGCGGGCGGCCTCATAATCGGGTTCGTCCATCTGCAACGTCACGGTCAACTGCCCCTCCAGCCCGGCCAGCACCTCATGCAGTTGCGCGAAATCGCGGCAGACCACCAACAGCCCGGCGGCGCCAAAAATCTCCTCCGCCAGCGCGGCATCGGCCATGAACACCCCGGCATCGGCGGCAAACAGCGCGCCCACTGCCCCGCGCGCCAATACCCGCACATGCGCATGCCCAAGGCGCGCGGCCATATGGGTCTCATAGGCGTTGCGGATGCCGGCACTCAGCATGGTCTGCGCCGGGGCGGCATCCAGCGCCGTGGCAGCGGCGGCGGCGAATGCGTCCAGCCCATCCCCCTGCACCGCCAGCAGCAGCCCGGGATTGGTGCAGAACTGCCCCGCCCCCAGCGTGAGCGAGGCCGCAAAGCCCGCCCCCAGCGCCGCGCCGCGCGCCGCCAGGGCGGCCGGCATCAGCAGCACGGGGTTTATGCTGCTCATCTCGGCATAAACCGGAATCGGCTCCGCCCGCCGCGCGGCGATGCCCGCCAGCGCCAGCCCCCCGGCGCGCGAGCCGGTAAAGCCCACGGCCTTGATCCGCGCATCCGCCACCAGCGCCGCGCCCAGCGCATTGCCCGCGCCAAACAGCAACGAGAACACGCCAGCAGGGAGGCCGCACGCCGCCACCGCCGCCGCCACCGCCTGCCCCACCAGCGCGGAGGTTTGCGGGTGCGCGGGATGCGCCTTCACCACCACCGGGCAGCCAGCCGCCAGGGCGGAGGCCGTGTCTCCGCCCGCGACAGAGAAGGCGAGCGGGAAATTGCTGGCGCCGAACACCGCCACCGGCCCGAGCGCAATATTGCGCAGCCGCAAATCAGCCCGCGGCAACGGCGCACGGGCCGGCTGCGCGGGGTCTATCCGCGCATCCGCAAAGCGCCCGGCGCGCAGCACGGCGGCGAACAGCTTCAACTGCCCGCAGGTGCGCCCGCGCTCCCCCTCGATGCGCCCGCGCGGCAGGCCGGATTCGGCGCAGGCAGCCTCAACCAGCGGGTCACCCAGCGCCATAATTTCGGCTGCGATGGTCTCGAGAAACACCGCGCGAAGCTGCGGCGCGGTCTCGCGGTAAACATCAAATGCCGCTTCCGCCCAGGCGCAGGCCTGCGCCACATCCCCGGCATCCGCCTCGCCAAAACCGGGCAGAAGCGCCGCCGCCGTGGCCGCCGCCACGCCATGGAAGGCAACCGCCCCGGTTTTCACGCCGCCGCCGCCCAGCAGCGTCAGGCCTTCGTGCCGCATCACCGCGTCCATCACGCCGCCACCGGCTTGGGCGTCAATTTCCATTCCGCCAGGCGCAGGCGCAGCTCCGCGTCCTGGCGCGCGTTCAGCGGCCAGGCGCCCGGCGGGCGCACCGCGCCACAATCATTGCCCATCAGCGCCAGCGCCGCCTTCACCACTGAAACATTGGTGCCGTTGCCTTCTTCCGCGCGCAGGGCCTCAAAGCTTTCCATCACCGCGATCAACGCGCGCGCCTGGGCGTAATCGCCTGCTTCCAGAGCCTCGTGGATGGCCATGGAATGTTTCGGCCAGACATTGATAAGCCCGGAGGTGAAGCCGCGCGCGCCCACCGCATAGAACGCGGGCGCCCAGGTCTCCGCCAGCCCGCCGACCCACACGATGGCAGGATCGGCCCGGCGCATCGCCTCGGCCAGGCGCAGCGGCGCCGGGGTTGCCCATTTCACGCCCACAACCTCGGGAATCCGGCACAGCGCCTCGATGGCGTCCAGCCCGATGCCGTCATTGCGCAGATAGATCACCACCGGCAGCCCCGCCCCGGCATCGGCGATGCGGCGGACATATTCGACCACCCCGCGCGGCGCCACAAACGGGTCAGGCGGCTGATGCACCATCAGCGCCGCGGCCCCGGCGGCGCGGGAGGCCTTCACCAGCGCCAGAGCATCGCCCATGGCGCGCCCGATGCCCGCCAGCAGCGGCGCGCGCCCCGCGATCATCTCGCCCGCGGTGTGCACGGCACGCTCGGCCTCAAGGGTTGTAAGACCATAAAACTCGCCGGTGTTGCCGTTGGCGGTGAGGATATGCACCCCCGCCGCAACCGCCCGTTCGACCACGGGGCGCAGCCGGGCCGGGGCAAATTGGTCATCCTGGTCAAACGGCGTGACCAGAATGCCGGAGATCCCGGTTAGACATGCACGGAACTGCGCGGCGGTGAAACTCATGGGCTCGTCTCCTCCTCTAAGCTTTGTCACTCATAATTTGTTATATAAATTCCACCATGCAGAATCAGATGGTCAGTATACCCAAGCCTCTATAAACCAGGGGCTCGATATTAAGCAACAAATTTATAAACTTGTAATACAAGTTTATGTATGATGATTTTTATCTTGCCTCCACCCGCCCTCCCCCGGCTATAAGACCGCAGGAGGACACCACCGTTGACCACCCCCCTCGCGACCACAAGGCCAGAGCCCCCCGGTTTCGGCCCGCTGCGCCGTTCGGCGCGGTTGGCTGACCAGCTCTACGAGCAGATTGTCGGGCAGATCGTCGGCGGCGTGCTGCCCGAGGGTGAGCGCCTGCCCGCCGAGGCCCGGCTGTGCGAGATGTTCGGCGTCTCCCGCCCGGTGGTGCGCGAGGCGATTTTCCGCCTGCAGGCCGACGGGCTGGTGATGACCCGCCACGGGGCGGGAACCTATGTCGTCAAGCGCCCGCGCGATGAGTTTTTGCGCCTGGCGCCGATCGGCGCGATGGCTGATCTGATGCGCTGTTATGAGCTGCGCATCGCGCTCGAAGGCGAGGCCGCGGCCCTGGCGGCACAACGGCAGACATCGGAAACCATGGCCGAAATCGAGGCGGCGCTGGCTGAGCTGGACAATGTAGTGGCGGCGCAACAGGTGGGCGTGGACGCGGACCAGCATTTTCACGCCGCCATCGCCCGCGCGACACAGAACGGCCTCTTCATCCAGAGCCTTGACGCTCTCTCGGCGCATATCTTCGCCGGCATGCATGTGGCGCGCAGCCTCTCATTGAGCAGCCCGGAGCGCCTGCGCGTTGTGCAGGGGGAACACAGGGCCATCGTCGCCGCCATCCGCGCGCATGACCCCGAAGCCGCCCGCACGGCGATGCGCCGCCATATCGACAATGCCCGCAACCGCATCCTGGCCGGCGCCTGAGCTGCGCCTGGCCGCCGGGGCGATGCGGCTGCATCTGGCCCCCGCGCTGGGCGGCGCCATCGCCGGTTGGTGGCATGATGGGCTGGCGCTGCTGCGCCCCCCCGCGCCGGGCGCCGCCACCGTGCGCGATCTCGCCTCGTTCCCGCTGATCCCCTTCTCCAACCGCATCGCGCAGGGGCGTTTTTGCTTCGCCGGGGAGAGCTACAACCTGCCGCGTGATGTGCGCGATGCGCGCCATGCCATGCACGGCAACGCGCTGTATGCCGCCTGGCAGGTGGCCGGGACCACGAGCCATACGGCCCGCCTGACGCTGCGTTACCAGCCGGGCGAGGCGCAGACGCCGTATTTTCCCTTCGCCTACGAGGCGGCGCAAACCTATTGCTTAACTGAAACCGCGCTGCAGATCGGCCTGACCTTGCGCAATGCCGGTACGCGCCCGTTTCCGGCGGGGTTTGGCCATCACCTCTATTTTCCGCGCCACAGCGGGGCGGTGCTGCGCTTCAACGCCAGCGGATATTGGCGCAACGGGCCGGACGGCTTGCCCGCCGCCACGGCAACGGATCTGTGCGATGCCTACGCGCGCGGCGCGCGGATCGGCGCGCATGTTGTGGATAATGGCTTTTATGGCTGGGACGGCATGGCTGAAATCAGCTATCCGGCCGAGCACCTCACCCTGCGGCTCACCGCAACGCCGCCGCTGCGTCATGCGGTTCTCTTCGTGCCCGAGGGACGGGATTTCTTCGCCTTTGAGCCCGTCTCCCACAGCACCGACGCCATCAACCGCGCCCCGGCGGAAATGCGCGTGCTGGCGCCAAATGAGACGATGCACGCGCAAATCGTTTTATCCGTGGAAGCCCGCTGAATTACCCGGCCGCGCGCTGTTTGAGGATGTCGAGTGCGACATCGATGATCATGTCTTCCTGGCCGCCGACCATGCGGCGGTTGCCGAGTTCGGTGAGGATTTCGCGGGTGTCGACGCCATAGGTTTTGGCGGCGTTTTCGGCGTGGCGGAGGAAGCTGGAATACACGCCCGCGTAGCCAAGGCTCAAGGATTCGCGGTCGACACGCACCGGGCGGTCCTGCAGCGGGCGCACCAGATCATCCGCTGCATCCATCAGTTTGAACAAATCG
>NZ_BSOS01000062.1 GCF_030160635.1 Acidocella aquatica
CGCCGAGCTCACCAAGCCGCCGCACAGAAAGCGTACATCAAATCTAAATCACAACTGTAATGTTAGGCGGGCTACTTACCCACAGCGGTGGTCATCGTCGTTCTTCGGTTAAGGTTGGAATTGCAACCGACCAACCAAGGACCAAAGGAGATGACAACGATGACCGACCCCATTATGGCGCTTCGCGCGCTTCTGGAGAAGAGTTCCGATACCGAGCTTTTGCGGGAGATGGTGGGCTTTACCGCCCAGCGGCTGATGGAGTTGGAAGCGGAAAGCCTGACCGGCGCGCCCTATGGCAAGCGCGTGAACCAGCGCAACGGGTATCGCGACCGAACCTGGGAAACCCGCGCCGGCACCATCGAACTGCGCGTGCCAAAACTGCGGCAAGGCAGCTATTTCCCGGCCTTCCTGGAGCCGCGCCGGATGGCGGAGAAGGCGCTTGAGCGCCGTGATCCAGGAAGCCTATGTGCAGGGCGTTTCCACCCGCTCGGTTGACGACCTCGTGCAATCCTTTGGCATGAGCGGCATCAGCAAAAGTCAGGTCTCGCGCCTGTGTGGCGAAATCGACGATAAAATCAATAACTTCCTCGACCGCCCGCTGGAGGGCGACTGGCCGTATGTGTGGCTGGACGCCACCTATCTGAAGGTGCGCGAGGCCGGACGGATTGTCTCGGTCGCCGTCACCATCGCAACCGGCGTCAATGGTGATGGCAGGCGCGAAGTGCTCGGCATGGCGATTGGTGCATCCGAGGCGGAAACATTCTGGGCCGAATTCCTCCGCAGTCTCTGCCGCCGCGGTCTACGCGGCGTCAAGCTGGTGATCTCGGATGCCCATGAGGGTCTGAAAGCCGCCATTACCAAGGTGCTGCACGCCACCTGGCAGCGTTGCCGGGTGCATATGATGCGCAACCTGCTGGCCCATGCCGGCCGCCAGGGGCGCGGTGTCGTTGCCGCCTTCGTTGGCACCGCCTTCGCCCAGGACGACGCAGCATCTGCAAAGGCGCAGTGGCGCCAGGTGACCGACCAGTTGCGCCCCAAAGCCGCCAAGCTCACCGCCATGATGGATGAAATGGAGGAAGATGTATTGGCCTACATGGGCTTCCCCAAGGAACACCGCACCAAAATCCACAGCACAAACCCCATCGAGCGGCTCAATGGCGAAATCAAACGCCGCACGGATGTCAGGTAGCGCAAACAGCAGATGCACAAAAACGACGCGAAATTACCGGCAGGGCATCAACGAATTTCGACCGCGGTAAGCACGCATTTCTGAGCCTCCAAAGAGATTCAGGGCAATATAGCGGATGAATAGGATTCCGCACTCAACCGCACCGAGATTGATTCAGAGCCCCTATTGGACGCCGATTACCCCCAAACCGGGGTCCTTAATCCATGCCGCTTCACAGTCTCGCCTTGATCAAAATCGTAATTTACGTTTTATGAGACCTGTGCGCGGATAGGCTTTTTATGGAGTTTATGGGTTAAATTTGCATCTGTATTTTGCCTT
>NZ_BSOS01000063.1 GCF_030160635.1 Acidocella aquatica
GGCCACACCGAATCATATAAAATCGCGTCGGATCAATAGGATGGGTACTTCAACAAATTACCCTGGCATTTACTTTACGGCGACCCTTGCTTGTGCTATACAGTGTAGGAACCTGACTCTGAGTGGTAGTGCGCCTAACCTTTTCGTGTGATTTTTCTTGTGAGCAGGCGAATATGGGCGAGCAGGAGCCATGCGGTAGCACTGGCGATTGTTGCTTCGAAATCTTTGGCGAGGCGGCGGCACCGGCCGAGCCAGGCGAAGGTTCTCTCGACAACCAAACGGCGGGGCGGGAGTTCAAATCCTTCTGCTGTGTCGGAGTTTTTTACGATTTGGGTGGTCCATTTCCCGATCTTTTTGAGGCGTCCTTGCAGTTTAGGTCCGGCATAGCCGCCATCGGCGAAAACATGCCTCAGCAAAGGATATTTCTTGCGAATGGATTTGAGCACGCCGGGCGCACCATCGCGATCTTGAAAATTGGCGGGGTGGATAACAAGCCCGACGAGGTTCCCGAGCGTATCGGTGACGATATGCCGTTTGCGCCCCTTGATCTTCTTACCCGCCTCGAACCCGCGCGGCCCGTCCGCCTCGGTCGTTTTCACTGACTGGCTGTCCATCACGCCCGCGGTTGGCGATGCCGTGCGTCCGGCCAGCTCCCGCGCCTGCGCGACCAGCGCCTGGTTGATGCGTACCAGAGTGCCATCACGGCTGAAATGGTAAAAATATGCCTGCACCGTCGTGAAGGGCGCGAATTCCCTGGGCAGTTGCCGCCATTGGCAGCCAGTGGATAGAATGTAGAGAATCGCTTCAACAATCACGCGCAGCGAGACAGAGCGCGGCCGCCCCAACCGCGCCGGTGCTGGCATGAACGGCACGATCAAAGCCCATTCGGCATCAGTGAGATTGCTTGCATAGCGCAAGCCGGCCCGGCAGTATCGCCGTCGAGCGGTTTCAGTCCAAGTCATCGTGATTCCGTCAGTTGTTGCAAACCAACAGAATCATGCGTGGACGGCCCGTTGAGTTCAAGTGGGAATTTGCAAGATTTGATGGCGGTTCGAAAGC
>NZ_BSOS01000064.1 GCF_030160635.1 Acidocella aquatica
GGCCACACCGAATCATATAAAATCGCGTCGGATCAATAGGATGGGTACTTCAACAAATTACCCTGGCGGTTTCAGGCGCGGCTGCGCGGCAGCCCCAGGCGCCTTTCCGCGACCATACTGCGCAGCACTTCACTCGTCCCGCCGTAAATCGAGGTGGCCGTGGAGTGCCGGTAGCCCTTCTCAACCACGCCCAGACCCGTCTTACCACGCTGCAGCGAGCCGGGCGCGGAGAGGTCCAGCAGGTCAGCCGCATAGTCGATGAAAGCCTGTGTCGCGAATATCTTCGTTGCCGGACCATAAGAATAATCCGTGGCGCCGGACAGCCGGGTCCATAATGCCCGCGCATTCAGGCACTCGGTGACGTAGGCTGCGGTAGAAACTCGGGTTAGCCGGGAGAGCGCGGAGGGCTGCTCGATGAATGGTTTACCATCGCGCTTTTCCTCATGCGCCCATGCTTCAACGGCCTCGACCATCTCACGCATCTGGTAGTGATAGAAGCTCCCGCCCTGCTCCATGGACAGCGCCGCGGACATCAACTTCACACCGGCATTCACGTCACCGAGCCGGTAACGGTCGGAGATGCGCACATCGGCATAGAAGGTGGCATTCGTACGTTCATCCATGAAGGTGTGTACCGGGTGAATCTCGACGCCAGGCACTTTCAGCGGCACCAGGAACAGCGTTAGCCCCTTATGTTTCGGCACGTCGAGGTCTGTGCGCGCCAGCAACAAGACATAATCAGACAGCTCAGCGCCCGAGGTGAACATCTTCTGGCCGTTGATGACCCAGTCATCACCATCGCGCACGGCGCGGGTTTTGGCGGCAAATACGTCGGACCCCCCGGAAGGTTCTGTGAAGCCCAGACACGATACTGCCTCGCCCTGGGCGAACCGCAGCAACACCTCTTCCTGCAAGGCCGGTTGGCCAAAACGCTGCACGAGATATCCGGCCATGCCGGTCACGCCGCGCGCCAACCCGACGAAACCAACTTCCTGCCACACATTGCCACTGGCACGCGTGGAGTCTGCATCCGCGCTCCGTCCACCCCACTTCTCAGGCCAGTCAGGAAATAACAGCCGCGCCTTGCCAAAGGCGCGATGAATGTCCCAGTCATGCGCTTCGAAGTTCTGCTCGCCGATCTGGTGCTTCTCCGGATCGAGTATGCTGTCGAACAAGGCGCGCGTCTCGTTCGCCAGTTCTCGGCCGGCATCGGGCTCTTCAAAGCTGATCTCCAGCGTTCCCACGTCTGGCAGGCTTGCGGTTTCACCCAAGAACAGGCGGCGGCCGCCCCGGACAAGTTCCATCTCCGGGTCGCCATACGCCAGCGGCCAGGACTTGGCCCGGCGATGATAAAGCTGAATGTCATATTCATTGGTCAGGCCGTAGCCACCAAACGTATGGATAGCATGCGCGACGCTGTTCGTCGCGTTACGCGAGGTCCACCAGAACAGCATTGAGATCATTGCGCCGGCGTCGGTCTGCCCGTCAGCAATGGCGCGCAGACACCGCCACAACAGTAGCGCCGCTCCGTCAGCATCGATGATATCAACGGCCAGCGGGTGGGCGATGGCCTGGTTGGCGCCGATCGGCTGGCCGAAGGCGATGCGCTCACTGGCATAGGCGGCTGCCATTTTAATCGCTTCACGCGACAGGCCGGTAAGCGCCGCAGCCGTGAGCAGCTTCCACTCCTCGATGCCGGCTGCCCAGATACGGGCGACATCCTCGTTGCTGGCAATCACCTGCCGCTTGCCCGAGCCGGGCGTAAACAGGCCGAGCGCCGCTCCGCCCAATGTAGACGGGACCACAAGCGGGTTCTCCGGGATCTCAATGGCCAGCTGGTTGCCATCAAGCACCAATACGCCCTGGGCGACAGCACCGCCCGGCACCAACTGCGTTTTGCCGTCGCACACCGGCTGCAAGGCCAATGTCAGCACCGTCTCGCCGGCGCGCACCTTCTCAATCCATTCCAGCGCGGTGGCGCCGCCGATCTGGCCAAGTATACGCAGTGCGACCATTGTTTCGGCGAGCGGCGCGGCGGCGAGCCGGCGTCCGGCTTCTCCCATCATCAGGCAGGCATCGAACAAGCTCATGTCACTCCCGCCGGCACTCGCGGGGAGCCGCATGAACGGGGCGTCGAGATCGACAAGGTCGCGCCACAATGCGCGGTCGAACCCAATCGGCTCTGCCGCACGCACGCGCGCCGGGGTCGACTCTGCCGCGAAAAACCGCTCGAACATTTCCTTGATCGGCTGGCTATCGTTTGGCAGGCTGAGTAGCATATCGACGTTCCTTCTTGATGACTATCCGGCACCTCGTTTGAGGTCGGCCCCAATGCAAACTTGTCTTGGCCTTTAGACGCCAGCGGAAACGCCGACGCGGAAAGGCAGCGATTCCCGCATGGCGAATGCGGCCATGAAAAGCTATCCCGTCCACCGCACTCCTACGCCATAAATGTTGCCTTGGAGATGGTTACCGCTCAAGTTATCGCTGCCACGATTGGTACACGCGACGATGCGGGAGAATGTGATTGCAGACGAGGCCGGCCAAAAGAGAACGTAATCAGCGTGGGCGCGGAGACCGGCTGCGGTCCGAGGTCATCGATGCTGCAATGCGGATTTTGGACCAAAATCTGCTCAACGAGCTTAGCCTGCGCATGGTTGCACGTGAAGTCGGGGTAGCGGCGACATCGGTCAATACCCATTTCCCCGATGCCAAAACGATGGTCACGGAGGTTGGCCGCGAATGCTGGCGGCAATTGGGCGAGGCTATGGCTGATTCCACGGCCCGCCTCGTTCACCCGACGGCATTCGAGGAACTGACGGCTAAAATGAGGGCCTACGTTCAATACGCGATGGAACGGCCTTCGCGATATCAGCTTTTATTCGCGCCCGAGTATGCCTCGTCGGAGAGTTCTCCCAATGCACCCGGACTTCTCCAGCCGGCATATCGCAGCGTGATCGCTCCCATAGAGCATCTCGCCGCCGAAGGACGCACTATACCAGCCAAAGACGCAATCTCCACCACATTATTGATTTTATCCGTTGCCCATGGGCGGATCGCTTCGGCGCATCTCGCCCCATGGCGCGCGGGCAACTCGGCCGCCGGCGTGACGGCATTCGTCGTGGAAACGCTCAGCCAGCTTTTTGGGGCAGATAAAAAACGAGCGCGGCGGCCATATTTGCAAGCTAAGAGAATATAAGGTAACGCCCGTAAGTTTAAAATGCGCGGCCTCTGGTAAAGAAGCAGGATGAGTTTCGCCGGGCCTCCTAAAATGCGGAAGCGAACCTAGAATGAAAACGGGAAACAGCCAGTTAGGCGGCAAGGTCGCCATCATTACGAGCGGGAGCACCGGCACGGGTCCAGTGATGGCAAAGCTGTTCGTCGAACACGGGGCACGGGTTCTGCTGTCAGCCCGCCGCGAGGATTTGGTCCATGCTGCGGCTGAGCGGGCCGGCGGCGCCATTGGCATGCGGGCCGATGTGACAAATGAAGCTGACGTAAAGGCGATGGTTGACCGCGCCATAAGTGCGTTCGGTCAGGTCGATATCTTCCTTAACAATGCCGCGGCTCCAGGGCATGACAAGTATATCTGGGAGCAGACGCTCGAGAATTGGAACGCGACCATCGCGATCGACCTTACGGCCGCCATGCTTTGCACGCGCGAGGTCCTCAACCAGTCGATGTTGGAGCGCCGCAGCGGCTCGATCGTCAATTTCTTATCCACTGCCGGATGGTCGGGGATTCCACGTAAGACCCATTACGTATCGGCCAAGAAGGCCTTGCGAGCGTTCACGAAGACGGTGGCGCTCGAGACCGGTCCGCACGGCATTCGCTGCAACTGCCTGGTTCCCGGCGGGATAGAGACGGAGCTCTGGAGGAGCTGGGGCGAGCGCATGGCCGCCGAGCAGGGGATTGATTTCGAGCCCTGGAAGGTAACTGCGCTGCAGGGCGTGGCGTTGCGCACTATCTCGCAGCCTTTGGACATCGCCAATTTGGCTTTGTTCCTGGCCAGTGATGAGAGCCGGACCATCACAGGACAGTCGATCAACTGCGACGCCGGCGGCTACATGGTGGGATGATGAATGCGGAAATTGAAGCGCGTTTGCGCCGTTTAGAGGGCCAGCAGGCGATCTATCAGGTCGTATGCGGCTATGGCTATGCGGTTGATGGATTGAACGCCGCCGCCGTTGGCTCTTTCTATACTCACGATAGTGTGTATGCCGTGGGAGATATAGGGGCATTCAATGGCCGCGAGGCCATTGAAGCGATCACCAGAGATCCGGGCCACGTGCAACTGGTCGCAAGCGGGTGCGCGCATATGTCTACCCTGCCGCATGTGCTGATCGAAGGCGACAAGGCCGTTGCCACCTGCCACACGATGGTTTCGATGCATGGCCCGGACGGGTTTTATATCGGTCGGCTAAGCGCTTCGCGCCGGCAGCTCACGCGGCAGGAAGGTGGCGCGCGGATGATCGTGCACCGGCAGAGCTTCGTGCTGAATGGTGAGCCTGCGGCAACCGCACTGCTTGGACGTTTGAAAGAAGGACCTGCGGCATGAGTACGCACAGAAAAATCCACGTCGGTATCGTCGGCGCAAATGCCGAGCGTGGCTGGGCCCGCGATGCGCATGTTCCGGCTCTCAAGGCGCTCGCGCAGGATTTTGAGCTGAGCGCCGTGTCGGCCAGAACCCAGGACATTGCTGAGCAGGCGCGGGTCGCATTCGGCGCGCAACAGGCGTTTGCCGACTCCCTGGCTTTAGCGCGGGCGCCGGAGGTCGAGCTTGTGGTAGTAGCGGTCAAGGTACCCGAACACCGCGCCGTGGTGCTCGCGGCCCTGCAAGCTGGCAAACATGTCATGTGCGAATGGCCGCTAGGCCGTGACGTTGCCGAGGCGGATGAGATGGCCGCCGCCGTTGGCCCCGCCAGCCACGTGATGATCGGTCTGCAAGGCCTCTCCGCACCGGCGATCCGCCAGGCAATGGCGTTGGTCAGGGAGGGAGCCATCGGCAAACCAACTGTGATGCGGGTGTTCTCGCCGACAGCAGGCTGGGGCGCGCAGGCGCCACCCGCCTATGCTTACCTTCAGGACAAGCGCAACGGCGCAACGCTTGAGACCATTACGGGAGGTCACACGCTGGCGGCGATGGAAGCAATCATCGGTCGCTACACCGAGATTGATGCCCGCAGCAGCATCCTGCGGCGTACACTGCATATACAAGGCACGGACGAAACGATCGAGCGCAGCTGCGCCGACCATGTGATGGTGCTTGGCCAGCATGAGAGCGGCTGCGTCTCAACCCTCGAAGTTGCCGGGGGGACTACCTTCAAGCCCTTCATGCTTGAGCTTGAAGGCGAAGCTGGATGGCTGAGGATTACAGGCAACAATCCCGGCGGCTACCAGACGGGAATGTTGGTACTGGAGAGTAGCGTGACCAGCGGCGGCACGTCTGAATTGATTACCACCGGGCTCAACGGGCCGCCGATCAACGTTGCCGAAAGCTATGCACGGCTTGCCGAAGACATCCGCTCGAATACGAAAACGGTGCCAGATTTCGATGCCGCGCGGCAGTTAAGCCGGCTGCTCAATAGGATAGAGCGGGCATCGGAGTCCGGACGTCGTGAGGTTTAATACGCGCGTTTCCATTTATGTTTTTCGTGTGGGTTCAGATGAAGGTTCCAAACAGCCGACCGGCTGATCCCGGCCGGATGACATCGCCCGTTTTGCCCAGATGCGTTACGCCGCGCGTATCGTGCAGATACCAAGGCGGTGTCGACAAACTAATAGCCTCGCTGCAAACTTGCCTCATATTGCCAACGGCCATGAACAGCGGTCATGGGCAGCGGGCCAAAGTTATTTGATAAAGCAGACCATTCAAAAACTGCTCCCCACATCAGGAGATGGACATGGACAACGACAACGCCAGCGGTATTCTACACGTTCCGGCACGGGACATTCCCGTCCCGTCTTTCCTCAGTGATATCGCCCGCGCCTATTTGATGCCGCAGCCGCCATCCATGCCCTACCCTTCGATTGAAGACAAAGCAGGCTGGCAAAACTATGTTTCGGTTATGACCGACGCCGTCCTGCCGATGCTGACGCAAATGATGTCTCAAGTGACAGCGAATGTCGTGGAACGCGATGCTGACGGCGCCCGCGTATACGACATTACTCCCCCAGGATGGGCCGAAGGCAGCCGCGGCGTTATTCTTGATATGCATGGCGGCGGGCTCATCCTCTGTGGCGGTGAGATGTGCCGCCTTATGGGCATGGGGGCGGCTACGCGCACGCAAAAACGCGTGTGGGCCGTTGACTACCGCATGCCGCCCGACCATCCTTATCCGGCGGCCTTGGATGATTGCATTTCCGCGTACCGGGCGCTTCTTCGTGAGTTGCCCGCGCAGGATATTATCGTGAGCGGCGGCTCTGCCGGAGGCAACCTGGCGGCCGCGCTGATACTGCGGGTCCGCGACGAAGGACTTCCCATGCCAGCCGGCGTTGTGCTGGTCACCCCCGAAGCTGATCTTACTGAGTCCGGGGACAGCTTCCGTACCAATGATGGCGTCGATCCGGGGCTTCGCAGCCTGATGGAGGTCAACCTTCTTTACGCAGATGGGCATGATCTGCGCCATCCATACCTCTCTCCGCTCTTTGGTGAACTCAAGGGTTTTCCGGATACCATACTTACGACGGGAACGCGTGACCTTTATCTCTCGAACACGGTCCGCATGCACCGGGCACTCCGCGCTGCGGGCGTGCCGGCGGCGCTACATGTAACTGAGGCGGGCCCGCATACAGGCTTCCCCGGCGCACCGGAAGGCCAGGCGATTGACCACGAAGTTCGACTGTTCATCCGGGCCTGTCTTCGGGAAAGCTGAGCTCGCACCAGCGAATGTGGGCTCGTCGGGGGCGAGACATTTCGCCGGGACGATGGATGCGTTTGCCTACTTGCCTCCAGCCATGAGGCGGCTGACAATAAATGTTAATTTGTACCGCCATGTCCCGGCGCTTCCGTCTGGCCTCTGTGGTCTGTCGAGGGCCAGGACGCTCAGGCCGGACAGCTTAGGAGATGTTTGATGACTACGAGTGATACGGCAAAGCTGGAAGCGGTACCCCTGCGGATAACCAACAAGGAGCTGATCCCAGCCGAGCGCTATTACGACGCTGCCTTTTTTGAACTGGAGCGCGAGCATGTCTGGCCGCATGTCTGGCAGATGGCCTGCCGACTCGAAGAAATTCCCAACATCGGCGATTATACCGAATACACGATTCTCGATAAATCGGTCATCATCGTAAATACCAAAAGCGGCGTGAAGGCGTTTCACAACGCCTGCCGCCATCGCGGCGTGCGGCTCGCAACCGGTCCGGGCAATTGCAAGAGCAGGGGCTTCATCTGTCCGTTCCATGGCTGGCGCTGGAATCCGGAGGGGAAAAACACCTTCATTTTCGGCAAGCAGGTCTTCAGTGAAGAATTGCTCGACCACGCCGAAATCGACCTGAAAGCCTGCCGGATCGACTTCTGGGCTGGCTGCGCCTTTATCAATTTCGATGATGATGCTCCTTCACTGCTCGACTCGCTAGGCCCGGTGGCCGACCGGATGAACGCCCGTAATGCTGACAAACTACAGATGGATTGGTGGTACGCGACAGTGTTGCCAACCAACTGGAAACTCGCGATGGAAGCCTTCCAGGAAGGTTACCACACGATGAAAACCCATCCGCAATTGCATCACTTATCCGCACTGGGAAACCCCTACGGCACTGACTCCGACGAAATGCTTGCAAGCCGCGGCCTCACGGCACGCGAGACTGTGAACATGCATGTCGATTTCCTCGCCAGGCTAAGCTCCGGCATGGGCGGCATGGTTCACGATTCGGAAGTCGCCGTGCTTGAAAAACTCCGCGACATGGAGGTTCCCGAGGACCCGCTGGGGGCCACGATGGCGTTCTACGCCCGGGCAAACGAGGAAATCACCAAGGATGCCATTGAGCGCGGCGCCCCCATGTTCGACATCACAAAGGTCTCGCACGAGGTGGAATTCCACGCTGTGGAATTTATGTTCCCGCATTTCTTCCTGCTGCCGATGCTGGGAGCCATGTCATCTTATCGCATCCGGCCGCTTACGCCCGAAACCTGCTTGTTTGAGATATGGTCCCTTGTGCTGCGTCCTGAAGGCGAATCACACGAAACGCCAAAGCAGCCGATCGTTCTGCCGCACAACTCCCCGGATTTTCCAGAAATCCCGCGGCAGGACTATTCCAATCTACCCCTCCAGCAACTCGGCTTGCATGCAGGCGAATTCAAATTCATGCGTCTGTCGAAAGACAGTGAAGGCATGATCAGCAATTACCAGCGTCTGATCGATGGTTATCTCGCCAGGCTTGACCCTCCGAAACTCGCCAAGGCGGCTCACATTGTGAATAGCGGATTTGAAGCGCCGATCAAGGATATCGGTTTTTAGGTTATTCTCAGTCGCTTTGTCTGTAGAAGGGCTACCGTCTCTCGTCCGAGACGGTGACCCTTGGTCGAAATCGCAGCAAGAGGCTTGCTGATTGCTATAGCAGTCTCACATGGTAAATCAGCCGGTGTTCCGGTCTCTGCACTAACATTACAGTTGCATTTTTGATTTAAAGTGTGCCCTTTGCGCGATTGCTTGATGAGTTCGTCGCCAAAGTGACCAAGCTATATTGCTGTTCGGCCGATTTTACTGGAACAAATCGCATGGTCGGCCTTGTGACCGCCTCGCAGATCGCCTCGGCATCCGCCGCATCGGTCTTACCACGCTTGACTAATCACGAGGTCCCCATAATGCGGAGGAGCGCGGCCTGATCGGCGGATTTTCGCCGT
>NZ_BSOS01000065.1 GCF_030160635.1 Acidocella aquatica
ATCTCCTCGCGTAAAATGCCGAGAAAATTCTACTTATCAATCCCCTTAATGGCAGGGGGGATTACCAGCGGTCCAAAAGGAGTGCTGGCTAAAGCCGCAATGAACGACCTCCCGAACACGCCGGGGGAAGTTATTACTTTTGTTCGAGAATGGCGTCCCCGGCGGGATTCGAACCCACGGCCCCAGGATTAGGAATCCTGTGCTCTATCCTGCTGAGCTACGGAGACTTATCAAGGCGTTAACTGGCTTCTGAAGCTCAAAATCCAGTTTTGGTGTGTACATGATGTTCACGGGTGGTCTGGTGATGGCAGGCAAGGCGGTAGCAATGCGGTCTCTTTACCCTACCACTGAGGGCGAATCAAAGGTGAAGGTTTTAGCCGGTTCTCTACCTCCAGGTTCCCGCAGGAGAGCCTGCAATCTGCCGCGGGTGGCGCGCACGGGCTGGTTTTTTGCGCCATCAGTCGTCTTCGTTTTCGCTGGAGGTGAGGTCGACCATCATTTCCTCGGCGAGCCGTTCGAGGATTTTCTGGACGTCCTCAGTGGTGACGCTCCCGGGGACGCGCAGGCGCGCGGCGGCGCGGAACATGGTCTCGCCGGTGAAGGGGGCGCTTTCAATGCCGCTGCTGAACTCTTCAATATTGGCGCCGAGCTGGCCCAGGGCGTGGGTGACGTCGCGCACAATCCCCGGACGGTCCTGGCCGAGGAGTTCCAGGTCGAGGGTTCTGTAGCTGATTTCCGGTGGCGCGCTCGTGGTGCGTTCCACGGTGATCCGCAGCCCGGCTTCCTCCAGGCTGTGCAGGGCGGCGGTGAGGCCAGGGGCATTGGCGTCGGGCACGCTGATAAGCACGATTCCGGCGAATTCACCCGCTAGGCGCGCCAGCCGGCTCTCCAGCCAGCTTCCCTCGGCATCGGCGATTTTCTCGGAGATGGCGCTCACGAGGCCGGGTTTGTCGTGGGAAACGAATGTCAGCACGAGCGAAGTTGTCACGGCGCACCTCCTGGTTGTTTTGCTTCACGATACCATGAATGGCGGCCGCGGTGAACTCACCCGCCGCGCTGGTTGCGCGCGTGTTAAAATTGGCATTATCATGAATGGCATGAAAACAATTTTCAGCGCCGACCACCTGTTGCACCAGAGTCCGGGCGAGTTGATCTTTGGCGAATTTTTGCCGGCTTTTGAAAAACCGGAGCGCGCCGAGCTGGTATTGGGGCGGGTGAAAGAGGTCGGGCTGGGCGAGATACGCCCGCCAGAGAGCTTCCCCGTGAGCGCGATCACCCGCGTGCATGCGCCCGGGCTGGTGGCCCTGCTGCAGAGCGCGCAGGCGGAGTGGGAGGGGTTGGGCCGCACTGGGGCGGCATATCCTTATACCTGGATGTCGCGCGGCATGCGCGAGGATCGTGTGCCCGCCGGGCTGGATGGGCGACTCGCGTATTACAGTTTTGACTGTGGCACGCCGATTACCAAAACCAGCTGGCAGGCGATCAAATCCTCCGTTGATGTCGCGTTGAGCGGGGTGGCGTTGCTCAATTCGGGTGAGCGCGGGGCATTCTCGCTCTGCCGCCCGCCCGGGCACCACGCCGGGGCTGACCATTACGGCGGATATTGCTTCCTGAACAACGCCGCCATCGCCGCGCAAAAACTGCTGGACGATGGGGCGAAGCGGGTGGCGATCCTGGATGTGGATTACCACCACGGCAACGGTACCCAGCAGATTTTCTACCGGCGTGACGATGTGCTGCTGGTCTCCCTGCATGGGCACCCGGACCAGGAATATCCATATCTGCTGGGCTGGGAGGATGAAATTGGCGCGGGCGCGGGGGAGGGGTTCAACCTGAACTTTCCGTTGCGCTGGGGCACGGCCTGGCCTGAATGGTCAGCCGCGCTGGAAGCCGGGTTGAAGCGCATCACCGCCTATGGCGCGGATGCTGTTGTCGTTTCGTTAGGGGTGGACACCTATAAGGACGACCCGATTTCCCACTTCCTGCTTGAACATGAGCATTTCACGCAAATGGGCGCCCGCATCGCCAGCCTGCGCAAGCCGGTGCTCTTTGTGATGGAAGGCGGCTACGCCGTCGCGGAAATCGGCATCAACGCGGTGAACGTGCTCACAGGTTTTGAGGGAGCCTGAGGTTCACCGCGCTTTCGCCTATTGAATTAGAGCCTGATCGCTTTAGGTGTGATCAGGCTCTAGCCGTTTTTCTCAGGGCGATTCACGCTTTCGGCTCGCTCGGTTGAGCGAACCTCAAACGATCGCGCTTTAATGGGTAAATAGATTGCCGTTCTGGGTCACGCTCGTCAGCCCGGAGAAGATGAGCTGCGTGCCGTCATTGAGGGTGACGTTGAGCGAACCGCCAACCGTGGTTTCGCTCTGCACGCTCAGATTACTGGCCAGTTTCAGGCTGCCCTTGAATGTCTGCAGAACATCAACGCCGCCGCCGCCGGTGATGGAGATAAGGTCGGTTCCAACCGCCGCGGTGAAGAAGGTCTCATTTCCGGCGGCTGAAACAAGGGTGTTGTTGCCACCGCTGCCGCCGATGAGAACGTCATTGGTGCCGCCCGCGGCAAACAGATCGCCGCCGCCGCTCCCGCCATTCAGGCTGTTATTCCCGCCAAACCCGCCATACACGATGTTAGCGGTGCTGGCGCCGCCCGACATGGTTATGGCGGCATTGCTGGCACCACCGAGGATGGTGCTGGAGGTGCCGCTGGTGCCGATGAAGGTTAGTTTTTCGATGGCGTTGCCGGAGTTGCCGCCGATATGCACCCCGGGAATATCGGTCAGCGTTACTGATGTGCTGGCGTTGGCGATGATGGTGTCCGCGGCAAGATTGGTTTCCTGCAGGGCGATAAGGTTGTTGGCGCCGTTATTGATGATGGTGTTGCCGCCATAGACCTGGTCGCCGGCGGTCACGGTGTCGTTGGCGCCGGAGAGGGTGACGGCATTGCCGCCGAACAGGGTGATCTGCGCCGTGCCCTGGGTTTGCAGCAAGCTGTCCAGGCCGCCCAGAGAATACAGGCCGCTCTGCACGGTGAATGCGTTTTGCGTAAGCTGGTTGGGGGTAAAATTGGTCTCATAGGTGTAGGGGCTGCTGTCGGAGACTGTGTCCGATCCGCTCAGGTTGACCTGGTTGCCCGTGCCCATGAGCTGAAGGCTGATGTTCGATCCGGTGATGATGTTGTTGTTGGCCTGAACAACCATCTGCGCGCCATTGGTGCCGTTGATGGTGTTATTATCGCTCATCGCGACGAAGCTGTTGTTGCCGGAAACATTGATGGCGCCGCCCTGCGTGTTCACGCCGCTGCCGGCCTCGAGGATAAAGAGGTTGCCGCTGCCGCTTTCGTTCAACGTATCCTGGTTGGCGGCATAAATAATTCCGGTATTGCCGTTGCCCGTCACGTTGAGCGTGTTCTTCGCGTTCACGAACTTGCCGGTCATGCCGTTATAGAGGTCATCGGAGCCAAAGTTGATGACCGACCCGCTGATGCTGTCCTGCGAAATATTCGAACGGTCGGTCACCTGCACGGTATCATTGCCGGTGATGTTCACGAGGCTCGCGGCGGAAATGGAGAAATGATTGCCGCCGATTGAGTCGTTTATGGTCTCGCCGGCATTGGCCGTGACGCTGGCATTGGTGCCCATGACATTGATGGTCATGGGGGAGGGAGGGTTGATGATATCGATGATGGACGAGCCATCGTTATAGACCGTGCCAACCGATGAGTTCCCCGAAAGCACAACGACCGCCGCCGGTGCCGAGGGGCTCACCGTTAGCCCGGCACTGGTGACGGCGGAAACGGTATCGCCCGCACCCGAGGCGCTGACGGTTTCGCTGGTTCCCTGCGTGACCACGGATGACTGGCTGCCGCTGATGGAAATGGAATTATTGTAGCTCTGCGTGGAAACCGTGGTTTGCCCGCCGGAGGCGACGACGGTGTTGTTGTTGGTAAGGGAGGTAACGCTGGCGCCCGAACCGGTAATTGAGATCACGGCTCCCGGCGTTGTGTCGGTTCCCGCCGTTCCATTGCCATTGAGAAGATTATAGGGGATCGTTTGTCCCGGAATCGCTTCATTGACGAAGACGTTATTCTTGCCCGTATCGGTGATGCTTTTGGCAAGTACGGAGGTCACCGTGTCGTTATTGCCGTTGACCACGACATTGACGGCGCCAACGATAATATTCTCGTTGCTACCGTTGATCGTCATATTGCCGCCCAGATACAGGCTGTTGATCGTATTATAGGAGCCGTTGACGATCACATTCGCCGACTCAATTTTCTGGTTTGAAGCGATGGTGTTGTGGCTGCCGTTGATGGTGACCCCGCCGCCCTGAAACCCATAGTCCGCGACGATGTTGTAGTTGCCGCCTAGATAAAGACTGTCATAGCTCGAGGCGCCAAATGAAGGGATGCCCGCGGTGATGGTGCTGTTGGAGCCCGTGACGCTGATGAGCCCGTTGCTCCCGCTCAGTTTGATGCCGACATCCGAGGCGCTGCTCAGGACCGTATCGCCATCACCAGTGATCCCGACAGTGCCCGATTGCACGCTAATCGTTTTATAGCTGCCCGTGTAATAGGCCGACCCAGAAATAGTCACGATTGCGGTCATAACGGCTCCGTTCTTGGTCAAAGGCGATTGTTATTCAAGGTTGCATTGCAGCGTAAAATTACGTAATTTCTACCCAGAGTATATAAACACACAAGCAATATCACAGACAATTGAATTGAATAAGATGAATGAAAATTTAATAATTAAAGTTTAATTTTTGGGCTGTTCGGCCCAAAATGGGCTTGCAACAGCGGTCCGGGCTTGGGTTTTTCCATTTTTCCCATTGTGCGTTCACATTTTTTCGGTTGTTTAGGCGCAGAAACAGCACTCAGGCACCTCAATGACGCCCATATCCTTTCACGCGCCGCGGATTCTTGAAATTGGCGGCGGCGGCGTGGCCAAGGTTCCGGTGGTGCTGGCCCGGCTCGGTTTGGGGCGCCCGCTTATCGTCACCGATCCATTCATGGTTGCCTCGGGCCTGCTGGAGCGCCTGACGCAGCCGTTGCGCGCGGCGGGGCTGGTGGTCGATGTGTTTTCCGAGACGGTGCCTGAGCCGACGGATATGATCGTGGAGGCGGGGGTCGCGCGGATTCGGCCGGAGCATGACTGCCTGCTGGCCTTTGGCGGGGGCTCGCCGATAGACACCGCCAAGGCCATGAGCATTTTGGCCAGCAGGGGCGGAAAAATGCGCGACTACAAGGCCCCGGCCCTGGCCGATTCGGGGAAACTCCCGCTTATCGCCATTCCGACCACGGCGGGCACAGGCTCCGAGGTGACGCGCTTCACCGTGATTAGCGATGTTGAGCGCGATGAAAAAATGCTCATCGCCGGTTTGGGCGCGCTGCCGCTGGCGGCGATTGTTGACTACGAACTCACCTTTTCAATGCCCCCGCGTATCACCGCCGACACCGGGCTGGACAGTTTAACCCACGCTCTGGAGGCCTATGTTTCGCGCCGGGCCAATCCGCTCTCCGATGCGCTGGCCGAATCCGCCATGCGCCTGATCGGCGGCAATCTGCGTGCGGCGTTCCACGAGCCGCGCAATGCACAGGCCCGGGCCGCGATGATGCTGGGCGCGACACAGGCGGGGCTGGCGTTCTCCAACGCATCGGTTGCGCTGGTGCATGGCATGTCGCGCCCCATCGGCGCGCATTTTCATGTGCCGCATGGGCTCTCCAACGCCATGCTGCTCCCGGCGGTTACGCGCTTTTCGCTGTCCGCGGCGCTGCCGCGTTATGCCCAGGCATCCCGGCTGGCGGGGTTTGCCGGGGCGGGGGATGATGATGCATCCGCGGGCGCAAAGCTGTTGGCGGGGCTGGAGGCGCTGAATACCGAGCTTGATGTGCCCACGCCGGTGCAATTTGGTATCCCCGCCGCCGCCTGGCACGCCAGGACGCATTTGATGGCCGAGCAGGCGCTGGCCTCGGGCAGCCCGCAGAACAACCCGAAAATTCCCGATGTGGCTGAGATGGTTGCCCTTTACAGCGGATTGGTCCCGCAAGGATAATTTCCGCCCCGGGTTCGTTGTGATAAACGCATGATATGAAACATAGCAAAATTGGGTTTGTGACCGGCCTGGCCGCCGAGGCGGGGTTATTGCGCCAGACAGGTTTTTCAGTCGCGGTGGGCGGCGGCACCCCCGAGGGTGCCTTGCGCGCGGCGGAGGAGCTGGTGGCTGGCGGGGCGCAGGCGCTGGTGAGCTTCGGCTTGGCCGGCGGGTTGCGGCCTGGCCTGTTGCCCGGAACAGTGCTGGTGCCCTCCGCCGTATTTGAGAGCGCGCAGACCTATACATGCGACACATGGTTGATGGAGCTGCTGGGCGGCTCGACCGGCCGGCCGATGCTGGCGGGGCACCGGATCGCGGCTTCGGCCGGGGACAAGGCGCTGCTTTACCGCCGCGGCCGGGCCGATGCCATCGACCTTGAATCCGGTGCCGTTGCCCGTGCCGCCACGGCGCGGGGCATGCCCTTCGCGGTGTTGCGCGCGGTGGCGGACCCGGCGGAGCGCAATCTGCCCCGAGCCGCGCTGGCGGGGTTAAGGGATAACGGCGGGATCGACCTGGCGCGCGTTCTGCTTTCCGTGCTGCGCCATCCTGGGCAAATTCCTGAACTGCTTGAAGTGGGCAGAGACGCGGCGCGCGCGCGGCGCGCGCTCGTTGCGCGGGTAAGGCGGATCAAATAGAGGTGCTGGTTGCAATGTTTTACAATGCCGCCGGTTCGCCGCCCTAAACCTGCCTTAAATAGTGAGTATATTTGCTCTATAGCCGATGCTTACGGTCGAATATATTTAAGGAGTAACCAATGTCTTTCCGAACCATGAAATTTTCGTCACGCACCCTGGTCAAGGTTGCCGCCGTGGTTCTCGCGAGCGTTTCCCTGGCTGGTTGCGTGTATTATCCGGGCGGCTACGGCTATGGCCCAGGCTATGCGGTGGCGCCGCCGGTTGGCGTGGTTGTCGGCGGCGGTTGGGGCTGGCACGGCGGAGATGACGATTAAGGCTAACACCCAAGAAATCGCCGCGCGTTCTCCGTGCGCAGCAGGGTGAGTGTTTCTGGCGGCAGGCAAGCTGCCGCCAGAGCGCCAAGCGGATCGGCCTCCTGGATCTCAAAGGGGTAGTCCGTGCCGATCATCAATTGTGTCGCGCCGAATATATCCACGAGGTGGCGCAGGGTTGGCCCGTCATAGACCAGCGTATCATAATACAACCGCCGCGCGATTTTTACCGGTGATTCAGACATCAGCGTTTGTAACGGTTTGAGCGCCTGCCACCCGTGTTGCAGACGCGGCAGCACCGAGGCGAACGCGCCGCCGCCATGGCTGAAGGCGATTTTCAATCCGGGGAAGCGTGAGAGCATGCCGCCGGTCATCAGGCCGGAAATCGCCAGCGCCGTCTCGGTGGGGAAGGCCGCCACAGCACCCAGCACCGGCGGGCCGATCAGCCGGTCTAGCCCCGAAGGCTGAAACGCGTGCACGAAAACGGCCGCGCCGAGGTTTTCCGCCGCGGCGAAAAATGGCGTGAAACGCGCATCGCCAATCGGCACACCGGCAATGTTGGTGCCGATTTCCACGCCACGGAACCGGCCGTCGCGCATCAAATCCCGCAAAGCGGTTGCGGCCAGGGCGGGGTCCTGCAGGGGCACCATGCCAAGGCCGGTGAAGCGCGCTGGGGCAACCTCCACCATGGCGCCGATGGTGTTGTTCACCACCGCCGCCATCGCCCGCGCATCATCGGCGCTGAACTTATACGAGAGCAGCTCCGGCATTGGCGAGAGCGCCTGCCGCTGGATGCCATGGCGGTCCATATCCGCCAGTCTTTCTGCCGCGATGGACGTGCAGGTTGGCACGGTGCGAAAGATGCCGCCGCCGATCATCACATGCCGGTGCCCGCAGCCGGCCGGACAAATGGAAGGCCACGCCGCCTCGCCGGAATGCCCCGCATAGGCGGGGAACCCGGCGGGGACGATATGCGTGTGAATATCGGTGGCCATGCTTCAGCCCGTGAAGAAGTCGCGTGTCAGACGGGTGAAGTCAGCGCTCTTTTCAATCTGCGTCCAGTGGCCGCATTGGCCGAACACATGCAGCTGCGCCTTGGGAATAAGGTTAAGGAGTCGCAACGAAGATTCCAGCGGCACCACGCGGTCCTCGCGGCCGTGGATGAGCAGAACTTCCTTGTCCAGCGTGCGCAATTCGTCTTCGTCGCTGGCCAGCGCGTCCAGCCAGCGCTGGAAGGGGTGCGGAAACATGGTGCGGAAGGATTCCTGAAATCCCGGGCGGATGCTGGCCTCATAGCGAAGCTGCGCCAGCTCGTCAGTGACGATGGAGCGGTCATAGGCGAAAATATCCAGCAGGTTGCGCATGGCCTCGAATGATGGCTCATAGCCCCAAACCGCGGCGAGGCCTGGTGTCACCTCCCACTTCACCCCGGCCGCCCCCATCAGGATGATCTTGCCGACCCGCTCTGGATATTGCAACGCGAATGCCAAGGAAATACCGCCGCCGAACGAATTGCCGACCAGGTCCGCGCGTTCGATCCCGAGCGTATCCATCAGGTCTTTCACCTGCCGCACCCAGGTCTCCTTGGTGTAGGAAATGTTTTCCGGGCGGTCAGTGTAACCAAAACCCACCATGTCGGGCGCGACCACGCGGAAATCGCGCGCGAGCTGCGGGATGATCAGGCGCCAGTTGGCCCAGGCGGTAACGCCCGGCCCCGAGCCGTGGATGAAAATGACGGGCTTGCCCTCACCCTGGATGTGAACATTGGTGTTGTAGCCGCCGGTTTTGATGCTGTTTGCGATTTCCGGTGTGGTTGCGGTCATGTTTTTATAATCCCCAGTTGTTCGGATAAAAGCGCGTGGCCGCGCCATGATGTTAGACGCCCGGAATCAATCCGCCGGGTGTGGCCCCCCACATGCAGAAACTCAACGGTTCGCGCGTGAACTGGCGCGGGCGGTGCGTGGCCTCATCGGCGATTTCGCCAACGCCGCAGGAATATTCAAAGACCACGCCGTCAGGGCCTTTGAAATATAAAAACCGCGCGCCGGAAGTCGGGTGACGGCCGGGGCCGAATACGATGGGCACATTGTGTTCACGCAGGAAATAGTAAGAGCGCATCACGTCATCGACCTCGGCCACCTGATGGTTGATGTGCTGGATGCCGGGCTGGGCCGCCTGCACCAAAGCCAGCGTATGGTGAATGGCGTTGATGCGCATCAACGGAATATCGCCGATACGGTCGCTGACGCGGGCGTTGCAAACCTGCGTCCAAAAAACCTCGTCGCGCACGGGGTCGGTGGAGTTCAGGCCGACATGGTTGAATCCGGTAATCCCCGCATCACGGCTTGGAAAATGCCGCCTGGCGCTGAGTTGCGGGCGGGTCACCAGCTCGATCTGGTTGCCGGTGGGATCGCGGAAGTTGATAAATTCGCTGACATATCGCGCCTGCGCCTCCGCCGCCGAACCACGGCGCACCTTGTGCCGCAATGCCTCCAGCGCGGCGGCGGCGGCGTCTAGCGCGGCGGTGTTTTCGACCTCGAAGCCGATGATCTGCTCCTCCGGCGCGCCCTCAAAATAGCATAGCGAATGTGCGCGCTGGTCGGAGCGAAGATAAAGCGCATCGCGGCGGCGCTCGCGCACTTCCAGGCCCAGCACGCCGGTTGCGAAAGTCTCGGCGGTAGCAAGGTCCGCGGTGCCGAGCCGGACATAGCTGAGGTCTTTCAGTTCGATCATGGCGTTTGCCTTTTTGCGTGGTGCGGGTTGAGTTCCGGCAGTTCGGTGCAGATGCTGCCCCAGGCGCAGAACGCCTCCGCCGCCAGGGCGAATTGCCGGGGCGCGCGCGGCGCCGCCGGGGCGGCCGGGTGAACGAAGCTCCAGGCAAGCGCGCCTGGCCCCGCGAAGCGCAGGAAGCTGGAACCGGAGACGGCCTCCAGCCCCGGGCCGTGTACAATACGGGTTTGTTGGGCTTCCAGCCGGTAATTGTGCTGCATCAGGTAGTCGAAATCCGCCACCCCGAAGCCGATATACAACAGCCCGGCACGGTCTGATGGATACAGCGCGATGCGGTGATGCGCATCATCGAAGGCCAGATAAGTGATATCGCCAACCCGGCCGGCAACCCGCGCGCCGAGGAGGCTGGTCCATAGCCTGGTGTCGCGCGCCACATCCATACTGCGCAGGCCGATGCTGTGCAGGCCGGTGATGCCGCTGTCATGCGGCGGAAAAAAGCGGCTGGCCAAAAGCCGTGGGCGCAGCACAAGCTCCAGCGCATTGCCCGAGGCATCGCGCACCAGCAGCGCCTGCGCCACGCCGCGCTGTTCACAAAGCTCACGGTCCGCCCATGAACATATGAAACCCTCACGGGGCAGGGCGGCGGCGATTGCCGCCAGCGCGGCTTCATCCGCCACTTCCAGCCCGAGGCCCTGTTGCGCCTCGGCGGTCAGCGCCAGGCTCCACGCCGGCGGGCCGCTGCGCCAGCGGATTTCGCCTGCCACGTCCCCCGCGCGCTGCAATCCGAGCGTCGCCTCGGCGAACTGCGCCGCCGCGGCGGCATCAGCCACCGGCACGCGCGCGTAGCACAGCGCTGCCAGCCTAGCCTGCGTCATTGCCATCCTGCCTGTGTTTCTCGGCATAAAGCCGCACCATGCCGGCCCAGGTGGCAAAGCAGCGGTTCTGCCATTCGGTGTTGTCGTCCCACAGATTGCGTATTGAGTACCCGCGCACGATCGCCAGCGTCAGGCTGAGCAGTTCCGTGGCGATATCCTGGGGGATGCCCGCCGCGATGAACGCCTGTTTCCATGCGGCTTCCACCGGCAGCCGCGCGCGTTGGCTGATGGCGAGCACCGCCGTGCGTAATTGCGATGGCGGCTGGCTGGAGAGCACCAGATTCACCGCGACGAGAAAATATTCGCTGAAGAAAAATTCCTTGGCGTCTTCAATCACCATCTCGATCAGATCATGCGTTGAATCGCGTTGCGCCGCGCGCTGCCGGCTGGCCAGCATCTGGTTGTTGAAGGCATGTTCCACCAGCGCGATCACCAGCGTCTCCTTGGATTCGAAATGATGCTGCAACGCGCCCTTGGAAACCCCGGCCTCCTCCGCGACATCAGCCGTACGCAACGCGGCGTAGCCCTTACGCACGGTCAGCCGTGTGGCGGCTTGCAGAATGCGCTGTTTGGTCTCCTCGCTTCGCTCCTCCTGCGTGCGCCGCTTGCGCGCCGGGGGTTCGTGCGTGTCAGGCGTCAACATGGAGCACACCATCAATCTCGCTGACCGTGTAAGTCAGCAGGTTCTTATTGCACGGTGTCGTCACCACCTCGCCGGTGGTCACGTCAAAACTGCCAAAATGCCAGCTGCATTCTATGATGCAGCCGGTCAGAATGCCCTCCTCGGTGAGCGAGACCTCGCCATGCGTACACAGATCATCGGTCGCGTAGAATTTTCCATCGACGTTATAAATCGCAATCGCCCGCTCATCGGGCAACACCAATTTCTTCATTTCGCCCGGCGCCAGCGCGGCGGCCGTGAATGCAGCGAATGTGGTCAAGGCTCGGTTCTCCTTCAAAGCATTGTACTGCCGCCATTAACGCTGATGACCTGCCCCGTCACGAAGCCCGCTTCAGGTGAGGCCAGATAGCTGACCATGGAGGCAACCTCGCTCATTTCGGCCGCGCGGCCCATGGGGATGACGCTGATGAATTTTTTCGCCACCTCCGGCGCGCGGGCAATATACTCAGCCAGTTGCGGCGTATTCACCGCCGGGGGTGCCACGGTGTTGACGGTGATGCCATCGCCCGCGAACTCGCGCGCGAGCCCGGTGGTCAGCCCATGCACGCCGCCTTTGGCGGCATTATACGCGGCATGTTCCCACAGGCCGTTGCGCACTGAATCCGCGCCCATGTTGATGATGCGGCCATAGCCCTGCGCCTTCATATGCGGCAGCGTCAGCCATGTGGCCCACAGCACGGTCCATAAATTGCGGTCGATGGTGGTGCGCAAGGTCTCGGGCGTATGCTCCAGAAACGGGCGGATCACGCCTCCGCCCGCGTTGTTGACCAGAATGTCGATGCGCTCAAACCGCGCGATCGCGGCATTCACGGTCCGCTCCGCCACGTCCTGAAGCGAGAGATCTCCAGCCACGCTCACCGGTATGTGCGTCGGGTAGATGGTCAGGCGGCGGGCCGCGTCGGCCAGCCCGGCCTCGTCCATGTCGGCCAGCACGAGCTGCGCGCCATCGGCGGCAAGCCGCTGCGCGATAGCATAGCCGATGCCGCGCGCCGCCCCGGTGACGATGGCGACATTCCCTGAAAGCTTCGCTGGACTCATCGGCCGCCCCCTAAATGATGATGCTGATGCGGCATTGCGCGCGCAGCCCGTCGGAGGCCAGCATGGAGCGCTTCTCGCGGATTTTCAGCCCCGCGTCATCGCGCGCGAACTGGTAATAATGTGTGCCGAAATAGGTGTCGGTCACGGCATCCTTCGTGCGGTAGGTGATAAAGGCGGCGCTGGCGCTCAGGCTGTCTTCGCTCTGCGCCAAAATCCGCACGTTGCTGACCAGGCGCATGGTTTTGGAGCGCGGGAATTCCACATGCGCGGTCCGCTTCATCAACCGCTTCACCCGCTCGCTCAGGCGGAAATGATCGTCGGCGATATAGAACAAATTGTTCTCCGGCGAGGCCATGGGCGCCACGTCCGTCGAGGGCACATAATAAACGCCATCACCGGTGAACAGCGCCAGCCATTCCGGCAAGCGCCAGGTGTTCAGCAGCTCCGCCTCGGCGAACAGAAAATCTTCAATGTCGCTGCGTGTCAGCGGGGTTTTGTGGCTCATGCTTGGTCTCCAAACAGGCGGCGGTTCCACTCGGTCCAGAATGAGCGTGTCTGCGCCTCATCATCATAGGCCGGGGTTTGCCTGCCCATGCCGCGGGAAATATCATTCCAAGGGGCTTCTCTCATGTTGCTGAACCCGGCCTGGCATTGCTCCAGCGCCTCGATGTCGTCGGGCGTGGCAAAGCCGCCTGGCCCGAGGAATTCAAGAAAATTATAGAGCCGCGCCTGGCGGTCGTCGGCATGCTCGCCTTGCGGCGCCAGCGCCCAGCCGTTCACCGCCATCAGGTCGGGGGCCTTGGGGTAGAAGGTCCGCACCGTCACCGCCATGATGTCGTTGACCACGAGGTTGGGGAAAATGACCAGATTGCGGTTGCTATGGGCAATGCGCTCAGCGCGCGCCTCGCCGTGGCGCTCCACGAGTTTCTGGTAGATGGCATCGACGCGCGCCTTGCCCTCCTCGCCCCAGGCGGGAATCCACTGCGCGATCGGCCGGCCCCAGGGCGCCTTATATTCCACGACGCCATGGCCGTTGCCCAGCGCCCGGCCCGTACCGGAGAGCGCAATCGGCACCAGCCCGCCGGTGGTCGACTTCAGATAGTCCAGATAGGTCGCGTGGTTGGTTGCCGCGTGGTAGCCATCAAAACTGTTCTCGGCCAGCAGCTTCCAATTGGCGCGGATCGCATATTCCTGCGTGCCGCCGACAATGGCCATCCCCGCCTCCGAATGGTCGGCCACGAGTTCGAGATATTCCTTGGCGTTGCCAAGATAATCCTCAAGCGAAACGGCGTCCCTGTCGAAGTTCACGAACACAAATCCGCGAAAACACTCCAGCCGGGGCACATGTGTCATCTGCGTTTCCGGGCGCTGCTGGAAGTCCGGCTGATACGCATCCGCGCCGGGCAGGCCGCGCAGCGCGCCGTTGGTGCCGAAAACCCAGCCATGGTAGAAGCACTGAAAGGTTTTCGCGACACCGGAACGTTCCCGGCAAACCTGCGCGCCACGGTGCGGGCAGGCGTTGAGCATGGCGTTGAGCTTGCCCTGGTTGTCGCGCGTGAACAGCAGGTTGCGCCCGCCGACCGCGCGGGTCAGGAACGCGCCAGGCTCGCGCAGCTCACTTTCGTGGCCCAAATATAGCCAGCAATGGTCGAAAATACGGTCGTGCTCGGCCTGCAAAATGCCGGGATCAACAAAGTTGCGGCGCGCGACGTTGAATGTGCCTCGCGCGGTGTCGATTTTCACGGCCGGGCCAATGGCATGCGGCATGGGCGGTTCCTTCCTTGATTTTTTGTTCGTGGCGCCTGAGCGGTCCGCGGTTGTCGCTACATACAATCCATCCGGATGGTATGTCAATCGGGCAAAATTTAAACTTTACCGGGTCATACTGCCGCGCGCGGCCAGGCGCGGCCCCCGGCAAAAGTTTGGGAAGGTTCAGTCCGGCTGGATCAGCGCGCCAAACGCCGCCCCGGCGCGGCTGGGCGTGCGCTGTTTGTGGCGCAGCAGATGAAACGCGCGCTCGGGCAGGAGCAAATTCACCTGCCGGAGCAACCCAGCCTCCAGGCTGGGGGCGGCGACGGAGGCGGAAAGCGCCGTGGCGCCCAGCCCGGCTTCCACCGCGCCGCGCACCGCCTCGTTGGAGGGCAGTTCAAGCGCCACGCGCAAATTGCTGATATTCAGGCCAAAGCCGGCCAGGGCATGTTCGAATTCCGAGCGCGTCCCCGAACCCGGCTCGCGCAGCACCCACTCGCTTTGCGTCAGTTGCGCCGGCTCCAGCTTTTCCACGCTGGCCCATGGGTGGTCCGGCCCCACGACGAGCACCATGCTGTCACGCGCGACCTGCCGGCTCAACAGGCTCGGAGCCTCCACATTGCCTTCCACCAGCCCCATCTCGGCGATGCCCTCCAGCACCGCCCGCGCCACCTGGGTAGTGTTGCCCACGGTGAGTTCTATTTCGATGCCCGGATAGGCGCGCCGGAACGCCACCAGATGCCGGGGCAGCCAATAACTGGCGATGGTGTGGCTGGCCTGCACATGCAGCCGCCCGCGCGTGGCCCCGGCGAGGTCTTCCAACAGGGCCTGCGCGGCATCCGCCTGGGCCAGCACGGCGCGCGCCGCGCCCAGAAACTGCTCCCCCGCCTCGGTGAGCGCGATCCCCCGGCCGATCCGGTGAAATAATTTGGTGCCATGGCGTGCCTCCAGCGCGGCAATGGCGGCGCTCACGGCCGACTGCCCCAGCCCCAGTGCCGCCGCCGCCCTGGTGACATGCGCGCGCTCGGCCACGGCGATAAAAATACGTAGTTGTTCAAGGGTCATGGCCGGTTCCTCTCGAAGCAAAAGCTTCAGCTCAACGCGAAATTAACCATTTAATTAGATTGAAACAATAAAAACATTCGGTTTTATTAAAGTAATCCAGCGCTGTATGGTCATTTTCAAATCATTGAGGACCCTCATGTCTTTCCATCTGTCCAAACCATTCTCGCACCACCCGCATCCGCGCGAAATCGTCAGGCAATTCACCCCGAACTGGTTTACCGTGACAATGGGAACCGGCGTGGTGTCGCTGGCGCTCAACCTCTTCCCGCTGCATCTGTCCTTGCTGCACCAGATCGCGGTTGGGCTGTGGCTGCTCAACATCCCGCTGTTTGTGCTCTGCACGGTGCTTTATCTGGCCCGCTGGATATTTTTCCCGCGCGATGCCATGCCGATTTTCACCCATTCGGTGATGCCGATGTTTCTGGGGGCGATCCCCATGGGGCTGGCGACGATCATCAACGGGTTTCTCGCCTTCGGAATTGCCCTGATCGGGTCGCGGGCGGTCGGCATCGCGCTCACGCTCTGGTGGATCGACGCGGCGCTGGCCATCGGTATCGGCCTTCTCGTGCCCTTCCTCATGTTCACCCGCCAGACGCATAGTTTTGAATCCATGACGGCGATCTGGCTGCTGCCGATTGTTCCCGCAGAAGTGACAGCGGCCAGCGGCGGGTTGCTGCTGGTGCATCTGGCCAGCCCCGTGGCCGCCGCGCATATGTTGTTTCTCAGTTATGTACTCTGGGCTTTTTCGGTGCCGCTGGCGTGCGGCGTGCTGGTGGTGCTGTTCCTGCGGATGGTGCTGCACAAATTGCCCAAGCGGGACATGGCGGTTTCAAGCTGGCTGGCCCTGGGGCCGCTCGGCACTGGCGCCCTGGGCCTGCTGGTGCTGGGGCATGATGCGCCGGGTGTTCTGGCCGGGCTTGGCATGGCCGACATCGGCGCCGTCGCGCATGGCCTGGGTATTTTCGGCGGGTTAGTGTTCTGGGGCTATGGCGCATGGTGGCTGTTCATGGCCGTGGGCATCACCCTCACTTATCTGGATGAGGGCCTGCCCTTCAACATGGGCTGGTGGGGGTTCACCTTCCCGCTCGGCGTGTTCACTTTGGCCACGCTTAACCTTGGTGTGCAGACAGGCATGGGTTTCTTCACCGATTTTGGTGGATGCCTCGTGGTGGTTCTCGTTGGCTTCTGGATCATGGTTTCCGCCCGCACGCTGGCCGGCGGCTATCGCGGCTATCTGTTCGTCTCGCCCTGCCTCGCCAGCCGCAACGCGATGCTCTCGCCCGAGACGGGGTTGAACAGTTAGAGCGCGATCGTTTGAGGTTCGCTCAACCGAGCGAGCCGAAAGCGTGAATCGCCCTCAGAAAAACGGCTAGAGACTGATCGCACTTAAAGCGATCAGTCTCTAGCGCAATAGGTTCGAATTGGCGCAGGAGCGCCAATTCGAACCCGCTCCAAAAGCCCGCCGGCGCTCAGAAACCTTCGAGCACGATCTTGCCGCGAACCGAACCCGCTTCGATCGCGCCATGCGCGCGCTTCAGATTCGCCGCGTTGATCTTGCCATAGTTCTCGGTCATCGTGCTGCGCAGCGTGCCATTGTCGACCAGATGCGCAATGGCCTCCAGCGTGCGGTGCTGCGCGGTGATCTGGGGTGATTTCAAAATACCGCGAGCGAAAATATACTCCGTGTGCAAAGTGCCTGACTTTTTGATCAGCGCGGAAATATCCAAGGCCGTGGCGTCAGATTCGATAATGCCGATGGCGCCTTCGGGGGCCAGCAGCTCGGTGAGTTTCTTGAAATGCTGCCGTTGATGCGTGACACAGAAAATATGTTCCGGCGCATTCAGGCTGAATTGCGAAAACTGCGTCGCCAGATCGTGCTGGTGGTTGAATACGTGGTGCGCGCCCAGGGCGCGGCACCAGTCGGCGGTTTCGGGGCGGGCGGCGGTGGCCACCACGGTGTGGCCGGTAAGCTGGGCGGCAAGCTGAATCGCCATTGAGCCGACGCCGCCAGCCCCGCCGACGATAAGCAGTATGCCTCCGGCGGCGCGCGCGCGCGGCAGGTTGAAACGGTCGAACAACATTTCCCACGCGGTCAGCGCGGTTAGCGGCAGCGCCGCCGCCTGTGCGAAACCCAGGGATTTCGGCTTGTGGCCCACAATGCGGTCATCAACCAGATGAAACTCCGCATTCGTCCCCGGCCGCGTGGGCACGCCGGCATAATAAACCTCATCACCCACTGAAAAATGCTGAACCTCGGGGCCGATTTCGCGCACGATGCCCGCGGCATCAAACCCCAGCACACGCGGCTCACCCAAAGGCTCGCCGGAGAGGCGCAGTTTGGTGTCCACCGGATTAACCGAAACCGCTTTCACCTCCACCAACAGATCATGCCGCCGGGGAACGGGCATTGGCAGGTCGACATCCTCCAGCGAGTCAAAGGCCGTAATGGGTTTTGAATGGGTAAAGGCGACAGCTTTCACGACGCGGACCTTTCAGGTTTTTTTTTAAGTTAGTACCGTCAGCCGATCCTCAACAGTGCGGGACCATGCGTGCCCAGCCATGCGCTGGCGGCAATGCGGTGGGCGGTCAGTTGTTCGGTCAGCGCCCAGAACTGCCGCCCGTGGTTCATGTGGCGCAAATGCGCAACCTCATGCCCGACGACATAATCCTGCACGAATTCGGGCGCGCAGATCAGCCGCCAGCAGAAGGCCAGCGTGCCATCCGGCGCGCAGGAACCCCAGCGGGTGCGCGTGTCCTTCACCCGCACGCATCGGGGGGTAACCCCGGCATGCCGCGCCTTCTCGGCGGCGAGCGCGGTGAGCCGCTGGCGCGCCAGGCGGCGCAGGCAATCTGCCACGCGGCGGCTTAAAAATTCCGGTTCCCCGGTGACCAGGATTTCCCGCCCCTCAATCCACGCGCCGCCCCGCCCGGCGGGCACGGGGCGGATGACATGCTCAATCCCATGCACCGGCACCATCGCGCCAGGCAGGAAGGGCAGGGCGCGGGGCAGGGCGGCGAGTTTTTCCGCCACCCACGCCTCATGAGTCTGCAACAAGGCGAGGCCCGCCCGGCGTGAGGCGCGCGGCGGCAAGGTGATAACGATGCCGCCCTGCGCCGGGTCGATCCGCAGGGAGATTTTCGCAGCACGCACCGAACGCCGGAACGCCACCGGCGCCAGCGCGCCCTGCACCGGCACCATCTCGGTGGTGAGCTCGTTGTTTTTCATCGCCGTACCCTGGGCAGCTTGCCGGGCCATTCGACGATATGGTGCTCCAGCGGCCCGGCGTCGCGCTCGCTCAGCGCCCGCCCGGCCACGCTGGCGCCGGCCTCGACAACACTTTCCGCCCGGCCCGTGATGAGCGGATGCCAGGGCGGCAGGTCCTTGCCTTCCCCCAGCCTTCGGTAGGCGCAGCTGGGCGGCAGCCAGTCAACGGTCTTCAGCTTCCTGGGCGTGAGCTGCACGCAATCGGGGATTTTGGTTCGCCGGTTGGCATAGTCCGAGCAACGGGAGGTGTTCAGGTCCAGCAGGCGGCAGGCGACATTGGTGAAGCTCACCTCATCGGTATCCTCATCGCGCAATTTATGCAGGCAGCAGCGCCCGCAGCCGTCGCAGAGCGACTCCCACTCCGCCTTGCTCATCTCCGCTAATGTCTTGGTGCGCCAGAAGGTCATGCGCGCATCTTACCGCGTGGCGGGGCAATTGGCACCGGCTATTTGTACAAGGCTTTTGGCCAGCGGCGATGCAGCCAGAGCCAGGCGCCGGGCTTCTCGCGGATCCAGCGCTCCAGAATGCGGTTCATTTCGGCCGTCATGGCGGCCACGTCGGTGTCGCGGCCGCCGGTGTCAGGGGCGGTCATCGGCGGGTCGCAGATCACCTGCAGCCGCGCCGGGCCGATACGCACCACATGCACCGGCAGCACCGGGCATTTGAACTTGATCGCGAAGCTGGCCATGGCCGAGGCCGTCATCGCCGGAATGCCGAACAATGGCACGGAAATGCCGTTGTCGAGCTTCTGGTCGACCAGCATGCCCAGATGCCCGCCGCGCGCCAGATGCGCATAGGCCTGCCGCGCCCCGGCGCCGCCCTTGGCGAACATGATGATCTTGCGGCCGAAATTGGCCTCGCGCAGGCGCAGGATGATATCATCCACCAGCTTGTTGCTGGCGGCGCGGTACATGAAGCCGATATCCACCCCGCGCGAGAACGCCGCCGGGGGAATGATCTCCCAGTTGCCGATATGCCCGGTGAAAAAAATCGCCGGGCCGCCCTTGGCCAGCGCCGGGGCGACATGCTCCTCCCAGCCGGTGACGATATAGCCCGGGCCGGATTCGCTTTGGTGCAGCTCGCCGATGCGGGTGAGTTCCGCCACGGTCTGGCCGAGGTTGTCCCATACCTCGCCGATGATCTTGCGGCGCTGCGCGGCGTCCAGCTCGGGCATCGCCATGCGTAGGTTTTTATCGGCGATTTTCGAGACCGGGATGAGCGGCCCAAGCACGCGCGCCACGCCGCCCGCGATTCGGGCCGAGGTGGCGGGTGCCAGGTTGCGCAACAGGCCGAGCACGCCGCGCACCAGCAGCGCCTCGGCGCGGTGCGCCAGTTTCACCTCGCGGTGCGCCAGCTTCACCTCACTCATTTCAACAAAGCCTCCAACGCCGCCTCGTTCTCCCATTGCAGGCGCACACTCACCAGCAGACTTGCCGCGCGCAGCCGCGGCGGCAGTTTCACGTAATCCTTCGCGGTCGTCACCAGAGTTGCCCCCAGCTCCGCCGCCTCATTCAGCAGCCGTGCCGAATCGAGCGCAGTGTATACATGATGATCGGGGAAGGCATGGGTGGCCGCAATATCCGCGCCCAGCGAGAGCACCGAGCGGAAAAATTTCTCCGGCCGTCCGATCCCGGCATAGGCGATCACCCGTCGGCGGCTCAGGCTCCGCGCGCAATCGGGCACCAGCGCGGCGCGCAACACCGGCAGGCCGGGCGGCAGAGCGGCCAGGGCGCCGGTTTCATCAGCGCCTATGAGCACCGCCGCCTGGCAGCGCGCGGCGGCGCTGGCCACGGGTTCGCGCAGGGGGCCCGCCGGCAGCAGCATGCCATTGCCAAAGCCATACCCGCCGTCGACCACCAATACGGAGAGGGTTTTCACCAGCGAGGGGTTTTGCAGCCCATCGTCCATCACCACCACGGCGGCGCCCTCGGCCAGCGCCAGCTTGGCCCCGGCGGCGCGGTCGCGCGCCACGATGGTGGGGGCGGCGGCGGCAAGCAGCAGCGCCTCGTCTCCCACATCGGCGGCGGTGTGGACGGAGGGATCCACCAGGACCGGCCCAGCCAGCCGTCCGCCGTAGCCGCGCGTGAGCGCGAAGGCGGGGCCTTTCAGCCGGGAGAGGAAATCCAGCACCACCGTGGTTTTGCCCGCCCCGCCCGCCCCGGCGTTGCCGGCGCAGATGATCTTGATGCCGGGGTTGAACCCGGCCTTGCCAACGCGCCGGGCGGTGAGCATGGCGGTGATGGCGCCAAGCGGGCTGAGCGCATAGGCCAGAATGCCGCGTTTGGCCCAGAAGGCGGGCGTTTTCATGGTATGGCGGCCAGGATCAACCCGGCTAGCCGGGCGGGCAGGTTCTCCGCCGCGTCGAACGCCGCCTGCGCGGCGGCTCCGGCGGCTTGCGCGGCGGCGGGGTTGTCCAGCCAGGCCCGCGCGGCGGCGGCGAGGCCGGGAGCATCCGCCACCTCCACCAATGCGCCCGCGTCGCGCAGCCGGGCGGCGGCCTCGACAAAATTCTCATTATGCGGCCCGGTGATGACCGGGCGGGCCAGCAGCGCGGGTTCGATGACGTTGTGCCCGCCAAAACCCGCCAGCGAATTGCCGATAAAGGCGAACGGCGCGGCGCGGAAAAACAGCCCGAGTTCGCCCAGCGTATCCGCCACATAGATTTTTCCCGGCCGCGGGGCCTCGCGCAGGCTGCGGCGCGGCGCGGCGGCCAGGGCGGCCACTTCCGCGCCACGCTCGGGGTGGCGCGGGGCGATGATGGTGACCAAATCTGGATGGGCTTCCAGCAAGGCTTCATGCGCCTGCAGGACGAGAATTTCCTCACCGGGATGCGTGCTGGCGGCAAGCCACACCGGGCCGGGGATCTCGCGGCGCAGCGTGGCCAGGGCGGCGGCCTCCACCGGAAGTTTGGGGGCAAAGAATTTCAGATTGCCCCATTCGAGCACATTGCCCACGCCAAGGCCGCGCAGATTGGCGGCATCGCCCGGCGATTGCGCGTGAACGGCGCGAAACCCGCCAAGCAGACGCATGGCCAGAGGCGGCAGCCACCGCCATTTGGCGGCCGAACGGGCGGAGATGCGCGCGTTGATGAGCAGGCGCGGGATGCCCCTGGCGTCGCAGGCGGTGAGCATTCCCGGCCAGATTTCACTCTCCACGAACACCGCCGCCTCCGGCCGCCAGTGATCCAGAAAACGCCTCACCCAAACGGGATGATCCAGCGGCACGAACTGGTGGCGGGCAAAGCCGGGCAGGCGTCCGGCCGCGAGCCTGGCGGAGGTGAGGGTGCCGGTGGTGAGCAGAACCTGCGCCCGCCCCGCCAGCGCGCGGATCACCGGGAGGACCGACATCGTCTCCCCCACGCTGGCGGCGTGGAACCAGACGAGCGTTCCCTCAGGGCGGGGCAGGGAGGCAATGCCGAAACGCTCACTCAGGCGGGCCGGGTCTTCCTTGCCCTTGCTCACCCGGCGCGCAAGCATACGGCGCAGCGCCGGTGCGGCGAGGCGCATGGCGGCGTTGTAGGAGGGCAGGATCATAGCAGCTCCGCCGCGCGGTCCATCACGGCGTTAAGCGCGGCGGTGACGGCGGGAACACCCGCCGGCCAGTCATCCCGCGCAACGGTAATCGGCGCGCCGCAGACCAGGGCGCCACGGCCAAAGGGCAGCGGCAGGCGCATTTTGTCCCAGGAGTCGAGGGTTTTGGCGCGCGAGGTGAGGGCGCCGCAGGGCAGGATCTGCGCCCCGCTGAGGCTGGCAAGCTGGGCGACGCCGGGAGCTGCAACACGCCGCGGGCCGCGCGGGCCGTCAGGCGTGAGGCCCACATGCATGCCATTGGAAAGGGCCTTGATGAGCCCGCGCAACCCCGCCGCGCCGCCGCGCGAGGAGGAGCCAGAAACCAGGGCGATGCCCATATGCTGCACCGCCTGGCCGATGAGCTGGCCGTCACGGTGCTGGCTGGCCAGCACCACGGCCGGGCGGGTCATCCCCAGGCGTTTGGCGCGCAGCCAGAAAATGGGCATCGAAGGGAGCGATTCGTGCCAAAACACCACGATGAGAGGCTTGTCCCCCGCCATCAGGCGCAGATGCGACTCGCCCTCCACCCGCCAGCGCAGCGTGCGCGCGACCAGGGTGAGGTAACGCGCGGCAGCCCAGGCGATGAACGCCTGGGCAGGGGCGGATTGGTAGAACTTCTTCACAAACGCGGCGGTAGCATTAAGCGGCTGTAACGCCAACCGGGGCGGCCCGCCCCAGGCGCTCTACAGATCCTCGATCTGGCGGGCCGTGCCGTCCAGCAGGTCGGCGATCCTGCGGATCGTGCCGCTGGCCCGGTCGGTGTTTTCCAGCTTCAGCCGCAGCGCCGTGCGCAGGTTTTCCATCGCCCTTATCACTGGTGGCGCCATCTCGCGCGGTTGCGCCGCCGCGATGCGCGCCAGCAGCGAGTCCACGGCCGGTTGCGCCTCGGCGAGGCTGGCTTTGCCCTCCGGGGTGATCGAGAACAGCTTGCGGCTGCCCTCGGCGGCGCTCGCCACCTGGCCAAGCTCGTCGAGCATCATCAGCGTCGGGTAGATCACCCCGGGGCTCGGCGCATAGGCGCCCCCGGAGAGATCCTCGATCGCCTTGATGATCTCATAGCCATGCCGGGGCTTCTCGTTGATGAGATGCAGCACCAGCAGGCGCAGGTCGCCATGTTCGAGCAACCGGGCCATGCGCCCGCCGCGCCCGTGCCGGGGGCCGTGCATGCCGCCGCCGCGCATGCCGTGGCCGCCGCCTTCCTGGTCCGGGTGCCGGGCGAAACGGCGTTCGCCGCCGCAACGGGCGCCCTGGTTAGATTGGTCTTGATTACAAAATCGCATATGTCTTCTCCTTGTTAGACTGTATTTAGATATATCTAATTACAGTCTAAGTCAAGGGTAAACTTGCTGCGTCCACAAAACAGGGAGGATTCCCGCTTTCGCGGGAATGACGCCGGTTCTCGCGCCGGCTCTAAGCCGCCGGTTGCACCAGGGATTTAAGCTGCCCGCACGCCGCCAGAATATCCTGCCCGCGCGGGGTGCGGATAGGCGAGGCGTAGCCTGCGTCCATCACGATGCTGGCGAATTTCTTCAGCGCGGCCGGGGTTGAGGATTCGTAGGTGCTGCCCGGCCAGGGGTTGAAGGGGATCAGGTTCACCTTCGCGGGCAGCCCCGCGATGAGATAGACCAGCGCCCTCGCATCGGTCTCGGAATCGTTGATGCCCTTGAGCATGATGTATTCAAAGGTGATGCGCCTTGCGTTGGAGGCGCCGGGGTAGCGCTTGCAGGCGGCTATAAGGTCCTTGATCGGGTATTTGCGGTTCAGCGGCACCAGCTCGTCGCGCAGATCGTCACGCACGGCATGCAGCGATACGGCGAGGTTGACGCCGAGTTCCGCCCCGGCCTTGTCCATCATGGGGATAACGCCGGAGGTGGAGAGGGTGATGCGCCGGCGCGACAGGCCGATGCCCTCGCCGTCCATCACGATCTTCATGGCCTTGGCGACGTTCTCGTAATTATACAGCGGCTCGCCCATGCCCATCAGCACGATGGTGGAGAGCAGGCGCGGGGTTTCACCCTTGGGGCTGGGCCACTCCTTATAGGCATCGCGCGCGGCCATGAACTGGCCGACGATTTCCGCCGAGGAGAGGTTGCGCGCGAGTTTTTGTGTGCCGGTGTGGCAGAACCGGCAGGAGAGGGTGCAGCCGACCTGGCTGGAGATGCATACGGCGCCGCGGTCTTCCTGCCGGTCGGGGATATAGACGGTCTCGACCTTCTCATTATCGCGGAAATTGAAGAGGAATTTGCGGGTTTCGTCCTTGGAGAGCTGGTCCAGCGCCACTTCCGGGCGGCTGACGATAAAGTGCTGGGCGAATTTCTCCTGCAACGGCCGCGCGATGCTGCTCATGGCGGAAAACTCGCGCACGCCTTGATGATAGATCCAGTGCCAGAGCTGTTTGGCGCGGAAGGGGGCCTCGCCCACCTCGGCCACGGCGGCGAGCAGCTCCTCGCGCGAGAGGCCCACAAGGTCGCGCCGGCCATCGGGCAAGATGTTGCCCGGCGGCGGAAACAATGCGGCCTTGGCGAGGATGCGCTCGGCGTCAGCGGCGGTGAGATCAGTTAAGGACATGCTTTGACAATCGCGTTATAGGCGCCGGAAAAGCCGGTGAGGGAAAAATCATCCGTCACCGGATGGCCGTGCGGGCCGGTGGAAATGGCTTCCGCGGCGGCGCCGTTCTTAAAGGCGGCAACGGTCTCGCCCCCCGAGGCCGTGAAGGCGGTGCCGCCCTGGGTGTAAAAATCAACCTTGGTGGTGCCGATGGCAAGGGTCACGCTCGGCTTGGCCGGGTAGGTGTAACCGGCGCTGAGCGTTACCTCGTCGCGGCTGCCGGTACGCTCGGTCACGGTGAGCATCACCGGCCCCCGCGACTTCCAGCTCGGCTTGGAGGTTTGCGCCGTGGTGAAGGCGTAGCATATTTTGGCGCTGCCGGTGCCGTAGGCCGCGGCCGTCCAATCGCCGAATTTGCCGCCATTGCCGCCCAGCGCCACCGGGCCGTCAGCCGCGGCGGCGATCGCTGGGATGAGAAAAATGAGTGCTGCACCGAGGTATTTCATGACGCCTGACATAGCGTATGCACCCCCCGCGTCACAAGCACGCAAACGCATGCAAACCGGCGCGGCTGCTACCCGCAAAACACTTAGAGCCTGATCGCTTTAAGTGCGATCAGGTTCTAGCCATTTTTCTGAGGGCGATTCACGCTTTCGGCTCGCTCAGGCGAGCGAACCTCAAACGATCGCACTCTAAGGCGGCCTAATGCCCGCCACCGGGCAGGGCCATGGCGGCCAGGCTGATGAGCGCCCCCAGGATGAAACCGACCAGCGTGCCGTTGACGCGGATATATTGCAGGTCCTTGCCCACCCGCAGTTCCAGCTTGTCTGTGATGGTCGCGGTATCCCACGCGCCGACGACGCGGCCGATAAACGCGGCGAGCTCCGCCTGCGCGGCGGGGAGCAGGTTGAGCACCACGGTTTCCACGGCGGCGTTGACCCGTGCGCGTGCTGTTTCGTCCTTGCCGAGGATTTCTCCCAGCGAGGCCAGCGCGCTCTCGATCACGCTGACGGAGCGGCCATGCGGCAGGGCGGCATCGGTCTCCAGCGCGCGGCGCAGCCTGGCCCACACATCCCAGGCCCAGGCCTGCACCGTCTCATGCGCCAGCACGCCCTGCATCGCCCGGCCAAGCTCGGCGGCGCGGGCGGGGTCGGTTTCCAGCCGCGTGATCTCGAAACGGACCCATTCGTCGAAGGCGTCGCGCATCTCGGAACTATCCGGGCTGACGCGCTCCAGCTCGGCGTTGACGGCGGTGAGCACCCGTTTGGCCACCGTGGCGCCAAGCGCCCAGCCAACCAGCCGCCCCCCCTGTTCGCGCACCCGCTCCTTGATGGCGGCCTGCAAAACCTCTTCCCGCGCCACAAGGGTTTCCTTCAACTGGTTCAGGATAAACGAAAACACCTCCTGGTGCCGCCCACCCTCCACCAGCCCGCCCAAAGCGCGCGCCACGACCACGCCGGCCGCCCTGCCGCCGATCAGCTTGGGCAGCAGCCGGGCCAGCAGGCGCCGGGCGCGGCCGTCCTCAATGCTCGCCAGCAGCTTGGGCAACATGCCCGCCAGCGCCTCGGCGGCGGGGCGGGTGGCGGTGGGCTCGGTCAGGAACTGGCGGAGAATTCCCGGAGAATCCAGGTTGCCGAGGAATTTGCGGATATCCGTCTCGGTGAACACATGGTTGGCGACAAAACGGCCCAGCGCGTTGCCCAGGCGCTCCTTCTGCGCCGGGATGATGGCGGTGTGGGGAATTGGCAGGCCCAGCGGGTGGCGAAACAGCGCGGTGACGGCAAACCAGTCCGCCACGCCGCCGATGAACCCGGCCTTGGCGGCATCGCGCAGCAGGGTGGTCCACGGGCCGGGCGGCAGGGCGTAGCTGGCGGCGGCGAGGGCCGCCATGAGCCCCAGCAGCGCGGAGGCGAAAAGCTTGTGGCGTTTGAGGGAGGCGCGTAGCGGGGCGTCCGGATCAGTGGTCATCCTTGCAGCGTACAAGGCGGGGGCGATGCCGTGCAATACACGCATTTTTTGTTGCTTTTCAGGGGCGTTCGGGCGCAGAATTGCGAACGGAGATGATCCAGAAAGTCCCGCCGCGAGAAAACGGGATGGCTTCGAAGTTTCGAGGTACAAGGCAATGAATATAAAAGATTTAGAGACTGTAAACGTGCAGCCTTCGCCAAGCAGGAGGCGGCGGTCTTCCCGGCAGGTTTCCAATCCGACCTTTGCCGAGGCATTGTTCGGCGTGGTGTGCGTTGTGGGCGTGTTCGGGGTGCTCGCGCTGCTCTACTCCTTTAGGTAGCTGGCAGGTAACTGGTTGCCGTTTACAGGGGGCGTGTTTGCGGGGCATGATGAAACATGCCTTTTTTAACAGAACCGGAGCCGCAACGCGGCGTCCCGATTTTCGTCTTGCCGGGTATCCGGCGTGTGGTTGCCCGCAATCCCAGCGTCATGACCTATCAGGGGACCAATACCTACCTCATCGAGGTGGATGACGGCCTGGTGGTGCTCGACCCAGGGCCGAAGGATATGGAGCATGTGCGCGAGGTTATCGAGGCGGCGGGCAGCACCCCGATCCGCCATATCGTGCTCACACATACCCATAGCGACCATTGGGGCGCGGCGGCGGCGCTGGCGCAGGCCACCGGGGCGCCGGTCGCCGGCTACAAAATCAGCGAAAAACCAGGTTTCACCCCCGATCTCGGGCTGGACCACGGCGAGGTGATTGCCGGGCTCACGGCTCTGCACACGCCGGGCCATGCGGCGGATCATCTCTGCTTTGAGCATTTCCTGCCCGACGGCACCAAAATCCTGTTCAGCGGCGACCATGTGATGTCCTGGTCGTCCTCCATCGTCAGCCCGCCAGATGGCGACATGCTGGACTACTACCGCTCCCTGGAGTTGCTGCTGGCGCGCGACGAGGTGTTCTACCTGAGCGGCCACGGCCCCCTATTGGCGGACCCGCGCGCCCTGGTGCGGGAATTGCTGGCACACCGCCAGTTCCGCGAGCGGACCATTCTGGCCGAGCTGGAACAGCAGGACTGGGTGGTCGCGGCACTCTCGGCCAAGCTCTATGACAAAACCGATCCGTTCCTGAAAGCCGCGGCGCAGCGCAACGTGCTGGCGCATATGCTCAAGCTGAAGGCGGAAGGCTATGTCGAGGAGCATGAGCCGGATACCACGCCCCACCCCGATACGCTGATCATCACGCCACCGCCCGGCGTGCAGGATGAGAGCGGCGGCGAATTCGCCACCATGCGCGCCGACGCCCTGCGCCGCTTCGGCATGGTGGCCGCGCGGGCCTGATATCAGAGCGCGATCGTTTGAGGTTCGCTCAACCGAGCGAGCCGAAAGCGTGAATCGCCTTCGGAAAAAATGGCTAGAGCGCGATCGCACTTAAAGCGATCAGGCTCTAGGCATCCACCTCCGCCAGCCCCCTCCCGGCCAGGGCCAGATGGCGCTGGCCGGGAATGATGCCGCCATGATGGCTGATGGCAACGATGGTGGTGCCGGATAGTTTTTCACGCAGCACCGCCTGGATTTTTTCCACGGCCGCGGCATCCAGCGCTGAGATGGCTTCGTCGAGGAACAGCCAGTCCGGCTGGGCGATGATGGCGCGCGCAATCGCAAGGCGCTGCTGTTCGCCACCCGAGAGGATGAGGCTCCAGTTTTCAGTCTCGCCCAGCCGGGGGGCAAGACGTTCCAACCCTACATCAGCGAGCGCGGCGCGGACGGTATCATCCGTGACATCCTGTTCGGCTCCCGGATAGGTGACGGTGCGCTTCAGGCTGCCCAGCGGGAAGTAGGGTTTTTGTGGCAGAAACAGCAGGCTGCCCTTTGGCGGCGTGATGCTGCCCTGGCCAAACGGCCAGATGCCGGCGATGGCGCGGAACAACGTGGATTTACCGGCCCCCGAGGCGCCGGTGAGGAGAACCGGCTCACCGGGCCGCAGGGTGAGGCTGGCGTGGTCCAACAGGCAGCGGCCGTCAGGCAGGGTGAGGGTGAGGCCGTTAAGCGTGAGCATGGCCCCCGGCGCGCCCACCTGCGGCCCGGCGGCGGCGGCGATGCGCGCGGCCGCCACGGCTTCGCGGAAGCCGTAAAGACGCGAGACGGTGGCGCGCCATGTCACCAAATTCGGGTAGGAGGTGACAAACCAGGAGAGCGCCCCCTGCACCTGCCCGAACACCATGGGAATCTGGCTCAGGCCGCCAAGGCCGATGGCTTTGGCGAAATAGCGCGGCAAAATGACGACCAGCGGAAAGATGTTGGCGATCTGCGTGAAGCCGATGGTGAAGAAGTTCAGCAGCTTGGTCCGGCGCATGATGGCCCAGAAATTATCCCGCACCGCCTGAAAGCGCTCGCCCAGCGTGGCCCGCTCGTCAGCCTCGCCGCGGTAGAGCGCGATGGCCTCCGGGTTTTCGCGCACGCGCACCAGGCTATAACGGAAATCGGCCTCCAGCCGCTGCTGGTTGAAGGCGAGCGGCACCAGCTTGCGCCCGATGAGCTGGGTGAACAGCGTGCCGGCGGCGGAATACAATATGGCGACCCAGACCATATAGCCGGGAATGGTGAAGCCGAAGAGCTTGACCGAGCCGGAGATCTCGTAAAGCACGAAGACGAAGCTGAACAGCGTCACCACATTGGTGATGAAATCCATGCCCAGCGAGAGGCTGTTGGCCGTGAAATCGCGCAGATCCTCCGAAATCCGCTGGTCCGGGTTGTCAATGATGGCGCTGCGGCTCTGGCTCAGGCTGATGTTGTAATAAGCGCGCTCGGAGAGCCAGTTCTCGACATAATGCGTCGTCAGCCACTGCCGCCATTTAATTTGCAACATCTGGTTGAGGTAGAAGGCGTAGACCGCGATGAGGATATACACCACCACCAGCTCCGCGAAGCCCGGCATGGGGTAGCGCGCGCCTTTGATGGTGAGCAGCGGGTAATACAGCAGGTCGACCACGGTCTTTTGGTCATAGACCTGGATGGCGTTGAAGAAATCATTGTTCCAATAGGTCAGCACCACGTTCAGCCCGACCAGCAGCAGGTTGAGCCCGATAACCGCGCCCAGCAGAACAAACGCGGCCCAGCGCTCCTCCGAGCCGAAATACGGTTTGGCCAGGCTCCAGGCCTCACCCAACCCGGTGATGAAGTTGGTCATGGTGTGGCGCATGTTATTGTGCCTGTGTCAGGCGCAGGCGGATCACGCCGCGCGCTTCCGCCGGGGGAACCGGCTTGCCCTTGCGCAGGAGTTCAATGACCCCGGCCTTGGCCAGGCGCTGCGCGGCGAGGCGGATGGGCGAGAGGCTGGCCCGCCATGCCTCGCCCGGCGGGTTGCCGGCCAGGGCGCGGGCGGCTTCGGTGGGCGAGATGGATTTTTGCGCGCCCTTGCCAGTCAGCAGGGAGAGAATCGCTTGTTCGGCGGGGTCTGAGCTCATGTTTTGGCTTATGCCCAAAGCCGGGGCGAAGCGAAAGGCGGTTGCGGTTTTTTAAGGTTTTACTGGGTATTTCCAGCGGGCCGTTTCGCGTTAAGTGCGATTGCGCTTTAGAGTGCGATCGTTTGAGGCTTGCTCAACCGAGCGAGCCGAAAGCGTGAAGCGCCATCAGAAAAACGGCTAAAGCCTGATCGCACTTAAAGCGATCAGGCTTTAGCCCGCGGCGAGCATGGCGGAGATTTCAGCGGCGGCGACCGGCTGGCTGAAATAGGGGCCTTGGCCCTCATCGCAACCGATTTCGCTCAACAATACCAGTTGCTCCTCGCTCTCCACGCCGTCAGCCAGCACCGTGCAGCCCAGGGCCTGCCCGGCCTTTATCGCGGCCTGCACGATGGCGGTGCCCGAGGGGCCTTCACCGAGGTTTTGGGTCAGCGAGCGGTCCAGCCGCAGGGTGGTGATCGGCAGGCGCTTCAGCGCGCTCAGGCTGGCATAGCCGGTGCCAAAATTGTTGAGCGCCAGCCGCACGCCGAGGCTTTGCAGGGCTTTCAGCGCAAATACGGTGTCGTCGTTTTCATCGATCAGCATGGCCTCGGTCAGCTCCAGCTCCAGCTGCTCGGGCGGCAGGCCCGAGGCGCTGAGTGACTCCAGAAGCTGGCGGATCAACCTTCCGCTCTGCACATGGCGCTGGGAGAGGGTGAGGGCCACCGAGAGATTGCCCGGCCAGCCTGCTGCTTCCACGCATGCCTGTTGCAGCATCCAGCCGCCGATGTCGTTGATGACATCCGAGCGTTCGGCGATGGGCATGAAATGCGAGGCGGCGATGAGGCCGCGGCGGCTGTGCCGCAGGCGGATAATGGCCTCGGCCCCGCGGATAAAGCCCGATTGCAGCGAAATCAGCGGCTGGTACTGTAGCATGAGGCCGCCGGTGGCCAGAGCCTGGCGCACCCGCTGGGTGATGCGCCGCCGCTCGGTGATCTCACGCCGCGCGGTGCGCTGGCGCAACTCGCGCGCCGAATGCGGGGCGGGGGCTTCGGCGAGCGGAGCTAGCTCCTCTGCCGAACTTGCCTCAGCGGCGATTTTTGATGCGGGCGGCATGGGAGGTAATGCAGGTCATGCGGGGAAACTGACCGCAGAAAGTTAATGCGCAGAAAATGCTATTTTTATAAATTTAGGCAAAGTTTCTCAGGAAGTTGCGACAGCGCTGCAAGGAAAAAGCGCGGCCAGGAATAAGCGCTGCCTAAGCCGTGGGTAGGTCTGCGTGACCCTTAAGCGGCAGCAATGCCCGTGCCAGACCGGCGAAGCTGGGCCCGGTGCCATAATGCCGGCTGATATAGGCAAGGGCGGCGCCTGGCGGCGGCGGCGCCGATAGTTGCTTCACGATGGCGCGCGCAAAATGGTCAGCCGCCTTGGCCTCGATGAAGGGGCTGGCCGCATCGGGCGCAAAACCGTTCAGGCTGGCGGGGGTGGCGATGGTGAACAACCCGTGGCGGGCATAGTCCAATAGTTTGATCTTGAGGCCAGAGCCGACCCGCAGCGGCGCGATGGCAAGGCTGGCGCGGTGCAGCAGCGGCGATATATCGTCCACCCGGCCGAGGCGCGTCACGCCCTCGGGCAGGCCGCGCAAAGCCGGACCGCAATCGCCGATCAGGTCCAGGGTGATCCCCTGGCCGCGCAGGCGGGGCCAGACTTCGGTGAAGAACCAGCGCAGCCCGTCGAGATTGGGCAGCGAGGCGCTGCCGATGAAAACCAGCCGCCGGGGCAGCTTCTCAATCCCGGGCGGGGCGGGCGCGGGGCTGGCTGGCATGGGGAGTAAAAATATGTCTCGCGCCGGGCACATGTCCGCGAAGATTTTTGCTTCGTCGGGCTGGATGGCGGCGATATGGCGCGCCCTGCCGGCCAGCGCGGTTTCCTCCTCGCGGCTCAGCTGCGCCGGCTGCACGCGATAACCGGCGCTACGCAGCGCCCGGTGGCGGCGGTGGAACAGGTCATGCGTGATCAGCACGCTGTTCAGCCCGCTCAGGCCCGGGGCGGCGAGCACCGGGGCGCGGAAGATCGTGTCGAGCAAGAGAACATCCGGCCGGGAGCGGGCGGCGTGGCGGGCGCACCAGGCGGCGTCGGCGGCGGAGGTGAAGCTGCCGAGCACGGCATCGGCGCCATGCCGCGCGGCGCGGATTTTGGCCGCCAGCGTGGCGGGCAGACGCCGCAGCAGCGCACGCGCCACGCTGCGCACGATAACGCGCGGAGAAACCGCCACCACATAGCCGCCAAAACCGCGGACATGCGGCCCGGCGACTGGCGCCAGAGCATAGCCCTCCACCGGCCTGGGCAGCCGGTGCCCGACCAGCAAAATCTCAACCTCATGCCCCAGGCCTTGCAGCCATTCGATAATCGCGAAGTTCAACGCCAGATGCCCGGCGGTGCCGGGCCTTGGCAGCTCATCGGTGATGAAGGCTACGCGCATTGCGCCAGGGTGGTGCGCCAGGGCCGCGTGCCGGGGCGGCGCGTCAGGCGGCGTTGTCTTGCGCGATGCCTTTTTCATTCAACAGGGCTTCCAGCTCGCCGCTCTGATACATCTCGGTCACGATGTCGCAGCCGCCGATGAACTCGCCCTGGATATAGAGCTGAGGAATGGTCGGCCAGTTGCTGAAGCTCTTGATGCTGTCGCGGATTTCTGGATTTTCCAGCACGTTGACGGTCTTGAACGCAACGCCCGCATGCTTGAGGATTTGCACGACACGCGCCGAGAACCCGCATTGCGGAAACATCGGCGTGCCCTTCATGAAGAGCGCAACGGGAGCGGAGTCGATAAACGACTGGATTTCGGCGAAAACGGGGTCGGTCATGGGGCGTAAATTTCCTTAATCGGGGGCGGCGGTTTGCAGGGCCAAAGCGTGGAGCGCGCCACCCATGTTGCCCTGCAGGGCGGCATAGACCATCTGGTGCTGGCGCACGCGCGATACACCGCGAAACGCCTCGGAGATGACAGTGGCGGCGAAATGGTCATTATCGCCCGCCAGATCCTCGATCGTGATGACGGCATCCGGAAACGCGGATTTGATCAGGGCTTCGATTTCACTAGCAGGCATGGCCATGTTTTGTATCCTTCAGGCGAACCAAGCGGGGAAAAACCCCTCGTTGGCCTCGCGCAGTACTGATAACGATATGGCGACGCCGCCGGGCAGAGTCAAACATTCGTCAATGGTTGTATGGCCGATTTTTTGCGCGGGAATGCCGGCGGCAAAGGCGGCGGTGAGCAGGGGCTCCGCGTCCTCGACCGCCAGAACATAACGGGCCTGGTCCTCGCCGAAGCCGAAGGCGGGGGTGGTGTCGGCCTGGGTGAGGTCGGCGCCGGTGTTCCCGGCCAGTGCCATTTCTGTCACCGCGACGAGCAGGCCGCCGTCGGAGAGATCGTGGCAGGCGGCGACATTGCCTTGCAATATCTGCTCGCGCACGAAATCGCCGTTGGCGCGTTCGGCCGCGAGATCAACCAGCGGCGGGGCGCCGGTTTCCAGCCCGCAGATTTCCCGCAGGTAGAGCGAGCAGCCAAGCTCGCCATAGGTTGCGCCGATCAGCACCAGATCCTGCCCAGGGGCGATGGCGATGCCGCGCGCCAGGGCGGCGTCCTCCAGCACGCCGACGGCGCCGATGGCGGGGGTTGGCAGAATGCCCTTGCCCTCGGTCTCGTTATAGAGCGAGACATTGCCCGAGACGACAGGGAAATCCAGCGCGATGCAGGCCGCCGCCATGCCTTTGATGGCGCCGGCGAACTGCCCCATGATCTCCGGCTTCTCCGGGTTGCCAAAATTCATATTGTCAGTCACCGCGAGCGGCTTCGCGCCGGTGGCGGTGATGTTGCGCCACGCTTCGGCCACGGCCTGGGCGCCGCCCTGTTCGGGGTCGGCCACGCAGTAGCGCGGCGTGCAGTCGGTGGTGATGGCGAGCGCGCGGTTGGTGCCCTCCAGCCGCACGATGGCGGCATCCGACTCGGCCGGGCGTTTGACCGTCTGGCCGCCAACGGTGGAATCGTACTGGTCAAAAATCCAGCGGCGCGAGCAGAGGTCCGGGCAGGCGATGAGTTTCAGCAGCGCCGCTTCCAGGCTCATGTCCGAGGAGATCGGGCCAAGCGGCTCGGGCTTTGGGGCCTCGACATAAGGGCGGCGATATAAGGGCGCTTCATCGGAGAGCGGGGCGAGCGGAATATCCGCCTCCACCACGCCCTTATGCGTGATGACAATGCGCCCGGTATCGGTGATATGGCCGATGATCGCGTAATCCAGGTCCCATTTTTCGATGATTTTGCGCGCCATCTCGGAGCGTTCGGGCTTGAGCACCAGCAGCATGCGCTCCTGGCTCTCGGAGAGCATCATCTCATAGGCGCTCATGCCGGTCTCGCGCTGCGGCACGTTATCCAGCGTCAGCTCGATGCCGACGCCGCCCTTGCCGGCCATCTCCACCGAGGAGGAGGTGAGCCCGGCCGCCCCCATGTCCTGGATGGCGACGATCGCATCCGTCTGCATCAGCTCCAGGCAGGCTTCGATAAGCAGTTTTTCGGTAAACGGGTCGCCAACCTGCACGGTCGGGCGCTTCTCTTCCGAGGAGGCGTCAAACTCGGTGCTGGCCATGGTGGCGCCGTGGATGCCGTCGCGCCCGGTCTTGGAGCCGACATACACCACCGGATTGCCGATGCCCGCGGCGGCGGAGAGAAAAATCTTGTCCTGTGCGGCGATGCCGACTGTCATCGCGTTGACCAGCGGATTGCCGTTGTAGGCGGGGTGGAAATTCACCTCGCCGCCCACCGTGGGCACGCCCACGCAATTGCCATACCCGCCGATGCCGCGCACCACACCATCGACCACGCGCTTGGTGACGGGCAGTTTCGGGTCGCCAAAGCGCAGCGCGTTGAGGTTGGCGATGGGCCGCGCGCCCATGGTGAACACATCGCGCAAAATCCCGCCGACACCCGTGGCCGCCCCCTGGTAGGGCTCGATGAAGCTCGGGTGGTTATGCGATTCCATCTTGAAGATCGCGGCCATGCCTTCGCCGATGTCGATCACGCCGGCGTTCTCGCCCGGCCCGTGGATAACCCAGGGCGCCTTCGTCGGCAGCTCCTTCAGCCACACGCGGCTTGATTTGTAGGAGCAATGCTCCGACCACATGACCGAGAAAATGCCAAGCTCTGTGAAGCTCGGCACCCGGCCCATGATCTCCAGAACCTTGGCGTATTCCCCGGCGTTGAGGCCAAAGGATTTCGCGAGTTTTTCGTCAACGGGTTTCATGCGGCCGCCAGTGAGTCAAAAAGTGGTTTGCCGTCGGTGCCGCCCATCAGCGGGTCCACCAGGTCTTCGGGGTGCGGCATCAGGCCGAGAACGCGCAAATTGGGGGAATACACCCCGGCGATGGCGCGCGCCGAGCCGTTGCGGTTTTCGTCATGGTAGCGGAAGGCAACCAGGCCTTCGCCCTCCAGCCGGTCCAGCGTCGCCTCGTCAGCGGTGTAATTGCCGTCGCCATGCGCCATCGGGGCGCGGAAAACCTCGCCCTTGGCGTATTTGGCGGTGAATACCGTGTCGTTGCGCTCCACCTTCAGCATTGTGTCCATGGAGAGAAACCGCAAGCCCGCGTTGCGCAGCAGCGCGCCAGGGAGCAGGCCGGTTTCGGTGAGGATCTGGAAGCCGTTGCACACGCCCAGTACATAACCGCCGCGTTCGGCATGGTCGCGCACCGCGCGCATCACCGGGCTTTGCGCCGCCATGGCGCCGCAGCGCAGATAATCGCCAAAGGAGAATCCGCCGGGGATGATGACGAGATCAAGCCCGGTGAGATCGGTCTCCTTGTGCCAGACGATCCTGGGCTCTGTGCCAAAGCTCTGGCGCACCGCGAGCACCATGTCGCGCTCGCGGTTGATGCCGGGGAAAAGAAGAATACCAGCTCGCATCGTTTTGCTCCTACCCAGCGGGCGGGGTAATGTAAAACCTTAAAATCAACCGCTTAAACGGCGATCTCCACCTTGAAGCTCTCAATGACCATGTTGGCCAGGAGTTTTTTGGCCATCTCCTCGGCCGCGGCCTTGGCGGCGGCGGGGTCGGTTTCCGCCAGCTCCAGCTCGATGATCTTCCCGGCCCGGACCTCGCCAACCTGGGCAAAGCCCAGATTGTTCAGCGCATGGCCGATGGCCTTGCCCTGCGGGTCCAGCACGCCGGCCTTCAGCATGACGGTAACGACAGCCTTCATTGCATCATCTCCGGGCCCTTCATGTCGCGCGTGCCGGCTTCGGGCAGAATCCCGAGGCGGCGGGCAACCTCCTGATACGCTTCCTCGATCTTGCCAAGGTCGCGGCGGAAGCGGTCCTTGTCCATCTTCTCGTTGGTTTTGGCGTCCCACAGGCGGCAATTATCCGGGCTGATCTCGTCGGCCAGGACGATTCGCATGTCCTCATTCTCAAACAGGCGGCCAAATTCAATCTTGAAATCGACCAGCGTGATGCCGACACCCAGGAACAGCCCGGTGAGGAAATCGTTGATGCGCAGGGTGAGGTGCACAATATCGTCCATGTCCGGCGGGGTGGCCCAGCCGAAGGCGGTGATATGTTCCTCGGCCACCATCGGGTCGTTGAGCTGGTCGTTTTTGTAGTAATACTCCACGATCGAGCGCGGCAGGCGCGTACCCTCGGGGATGCCAAGGCGCTGCGAGAGGCTACCCGCGGCGATGTTGCGGACCACCACCTCGATTGGGATAATCTCAACCTCTTTAATAAGTTGCTCGCGCATGTTGAGGCGGCGGATGAAGTGCGTGGGGATATTGATTTCCGCCAGCTTGAGCATCAGGAATTCGCTGATACGGTTGTTCAGCACCCCCTTGCCGGTGATGGTGCCCTTTTTCTGGGCATTGAACGCCGTGGCGTCATCCTTGAAATATTGCACGAGGGTTCCGGGTTCGGGACCTTCGAACAGAATTTTTGCTTTGCCTTCATAGAGCTGCCGGCGGCGTGCCATAGGGAATACCTTCAGAGTTTTAACAGGAGCGGTCTATACCAACCAACCGCGGCGAGCGCCATGGCCGCCGCCGCATGGATGATGCGCCCCCGGGGTTGTTGTTCGCTCTTTAAGCTTTTCATGAGACGTTCCGGCTCAACCTCATGACAGAACTGATCCATACCGTTGCCGACCTTACCGATCTGCGGAACAAGGATGTTCTTGAGGCAGCCCTGGCGCGGGTGATTTTTGAGCTGGCCGAGGCGTCGAGCCTGTCAATCTGGCGGGTGGTGAACGAGGGGGCGGAGATCAAACTGCGCGAGCGTGTGTCGCTGCCCGCGCGCGAAGGCCAGAGCGAGGAGATCGGCCTTGATGAAGCGCGGCAGGAATGGCGCGATTGCCATGCCGGGCGGCGTTATATCTACTGCCCGCGCGATCAGGGCGGGTTGTGCCGTCATGTTTTTCCACTCTGTAATGAACGTGAGGTCATCGGGCTGCTGGAAATTCTGCGGCCCTCAAAGCTGGAGGGAGTCCAGGCGCATACGGTCCATGGATTGCTGCGTGTATACCGCAACCATCTGGGGTTGCTGGATTATGGCGACCGCGATGAGCTGACCGGCCTGCTCAACCGGCGGACCTTCGGCACCTATTTCAAGCAGATCACCGCCGAGAATAACGTGCATGCGGTCATCGCGGTGGTGGATGTCGATTTTTTCAAGCGGATCAATGACCAGTTTGGCCACCCCTATGGCGATGAGGTGCTGATCTTGCTGGCGCGGTTGATGAGTGAATATTTCGCCGGGATCGAAGGCATTTTCCGCTTTGGCGGCGAAGAATTCCTGCTGGTTTTGCCCGAGACAACGCAGGAGGAAGCCTGGGTGGCGCTCGATGCTTTCCGCGCCGCGGTCGCGGAGGCCGCGTTTCCGCAGGTCGGGCGGGTGACGGTGAGCATTGGCTTTAGCAAGATCGAGCCGGATGACAGCGGCGCGGCAGCCTTTGGCCGCGCCGACGAGGCGCTGTATCTGGCCAAACACAGCGGCCGCAACCGGGTGAAATGCTATGAGGAGCTGGTGCTGGAGGGATACCTCGCCGGAACCAGGCATTCAGGCGGCGAGATCGAGTTATTTTAGCGCGATCGTTTGAGGTTCGCTCAACCGAGCGCCGAAAGCGTGAATCGCCCTCAGAAAAATGGCCGGAGCCTGATCACACTTAAAGCGACCAGGCTCCGGCGCCGGCTGAAAATGGGGGCGGCGCTCAAAACGCCGCCCCCCCCAACCTTACGCGAGCGCCGATTCCATTGCGGGATAATCAGTATAGCCATGCGGGCTCGACCCATAAAACGTCGAGGCATCCGGCTCATTGAGCGTGGCGCCGCGCTTGAAGCGCTCCACCAGATCGGGATTGGCGATAAAGAGCTTGCCCCAGGCGATAGCATCAGCATCGCCGGCGGCCAGTGTGGCCTGCGCGGTTTCCAGGGTGAAGTTCTCATTGGCGATGTAGATGCCGCCGAAAATTTTCTTCAGGCGCGGCCCGAGCGAATCCGGCCCCTGATATTCACGGGCGCAGATGAAGGCGAGGCCGCGGTCGGCCAGTTCCGCCGCAACATAGCTGAAGGTGGCCACGGGGTCGGAATCGCCGGCGCCGTTGCCGTCCATCCGCGGCGCCAGATGCATGCCCACCAGGTCGGCCTCCCACACGGAGGTGACAGCATCGGTGACTTCCAGCATCAGCCGCGCGCGATTTTTGATCGAGCCGCCGTAGTCATCGGTGCGCTGGTTGCTGCCGTCCTGCAAAAACTGGTCGAGCAGATAACCGTTGGCGCCATGGATTTCCACGCCGTCAAACCCGGCCATCTGCGCGTTCATCGCCGCCTTGCGGTAGGCTTCCACGATACCGGGGATCTCCTCAATATCCAGCGCGCGGGGCGTGACATAATCCTGCTTGGGGCGAACCAGGGCGACATGCCCCGTCGCGGCGATGGCGCTGGGGGCGACCGGGAGTTCGCCGTTCAGGAACAGCGGCGCCGAAATACGGCCGACATGCCAAAGCTGGGCAAAAATCCGCCCGCCGGCCTGATGCACCGCATTGGTGACGAGTTTCCAGCCCTTCACCTGCTCATCGGACCACAGGCCCGGCGTATCGGCGTAGCCAACACCCTGCGGCGATACTGAAGTCGCCTCGGAAATAATCAGCCCCGCGGTGGCGCGCTGCGCATAATATTCGGCCATCAGCGCATTGGGCACACGCTCGGGCCCGGCGTGGGCGCGGGTGAGGGGGGCCATGATGATACGGTTGGGCAGCGTGAGGCCGCCGAGGTTCAACGGGTCGAACAATGAGGGCATAATAAGTCCTTTAGTGGTTTGGATTGGGCTATATGTAGTTGGCTGTGTGCGTTGCACAATAAGCAGGGCCAGGCATGGCGGCATTGCGGGCGGATAATCTCAGCTGATCTTGGGTGTGCTCCGCCCGGAGCGGGTGATGACCACAACGCCGTCGCCCGGCTCGATGACCGTGGCGGGCGACGGGCGGGTGAGCGTTTCGCCGTTCTTGCGGTTGATGGCGATGACAAACAGGCCGCCGGCCGCCTCCTGCTCGACTTTTCCGATGCTGCTGCCCGCCAGCGGACTGTCGGGCTATACCGCCATCACTTCAAGTTCCAGCCCCAGCGTGCGCAGCCCCGCCCCCAGCGCGCGCATGCGCCTGGTGTCGTCGGTGAAGCGCGAGGTCTGCGGGAAGAGGATCAGCTGCGCGATGCGCTCGGCGCCGATATGCGTGGGCTCCACCACCGAACTTGCCCCGGCATGCAGCAATTTGCCCTTGGTGTTGGGCGAGACGCCGCGCGCGATGATCTCCAGGTCCTTGTTCAGGCTGCGCGCCGTGAGGGTGATGAACACGTTCACCGCATCGTTGGGCACCACCGTGGCCAGGGCCCGCGCACGGTGCACCCCGGCCTCTTCCAGCACGCTCTCGGTGGTTGCGTCGCCCTGCCAGGTGGGAAACCCATGCGCCGCCGCCTGCGCCAGCCGTGCTTCGTCGAGGTCAACGATGACGAACTGCGCCTCACCCGCCCGCAACTCCTCCGCCAGCGCCTCGCCGATCCGCCCATAGCCGCAGATAATCACATGGCCGGACATTTTCTCGATCTGCGTTTTCATCCGCTTGGTTCCGAACAATTGCTGAATTTGCGTATAGGTGAAGGCCTGCACCAGCGCGCCGGTGAGGAAAATAACGCCCGTGCTGCCCAGCACGATGGTGCCGATGGTGATCGCGCGCAGCTCTGGCGAATGGATCGGGTGGACCTCTTCATAGCCGACGGTGAAGACGGTGATGATGACGAAATAAAACGCATCCGCCAGGTTCCAGCCCGCCAGCACATAGGCAAGCGTGGCCAGCGCCGTGATGGCGAGCATGTAGAGCAGCCCGGCGATCAGGTTGCGCCAGGGGCCGGAGGGCAGGCGGTTCAATAAAAAAAAGCCAAGGAAGTTTCCCCCCTTGGCCCTTGCGCGTGAGCGGAGCCTGGCATCAGCCCCGCTGGTCGATTGGTGTGTAGTCGCGGGTGGCGGCGCCGGTATAAATCTGGCGCGGCCGGCCGATGCGCTGCTGCGGGTCCTCGATCATTTCCATCCACTGGCTGATCCACCCGACAGTGCGGGCCAGCGCGAAGATGGGGGTGAACATGGTGGTGGGGAAGCCCATGGCCTTCAGGATGATGCCCGAATAGAAATCAACATTCGGGTAGAGCTTGCGCGAGACGAAGTATTCATCCTCCAGCGCGATCTTTTCCAGCTCCATGGCGAGGTCGAGCATCGGCTCGTCCTTGATACCCAGCGCCTCGAGCACCTCGTAGCAGGTCTGCTGCATGATCTTGGCGCGCGGGTCAAAGTTTTTGTAAACCCGGTGGCCGAAGCCCATGAGCTTCACATGGCTGTTCTTGTCCTTCACCTGCGCGATGAAGGCCGGGATGTTGTCCTTATGGCCGATCTCGGCGAGCATTTTCAGCACGGCCTCGTTGGCGCCGCCATGCGCGGGGCCCCAGAGCGAGGCGATGCCGGCGGCGATGCAGGCGAACGGGTTGGCGCCGGTGGAGCCGGCCAGGCGCACCGTGGAGGTGGAGGCATTCTGCTCATGGTCGGCATGGAGGATCAAAATCCGGTCCATCGCGCGGGTCAGGATCGGGTTCTGCGTATACGGTTCAGCCGGCACGGCATGGAACATATGCAGGAAGTTTTCCGAGTAATTCAGGTCGTTGCGCGGATAAACGAAGGGCTGCCCGGCGTTGTATTTATGCGCCCAGGCGGTGATGGTCGGGATTTTCGCGATCATGCGGTAGGCGCTGATCTCGCGCTGGCGCGGGTCCTGGGTATCGATGCTGTCAGGATAGAAGGCGGACATCGCGCCAACGACCGAGCAGAGCATCGCCATGGGGTGCGCATCGCGGCGGAAACCGTCCCAGAAGCGGCGGATCTGCTCATGCAGCATGGTGTGGCGGGTGACGCCGTTGGTGAACACGCCCAGCTCGGCCGTATTCGGCAAATTGCCGAACAGGAGCAGATAGGCGACCTCGAGGAAGGTGGATTTTTCAGCCAGCTGCTCGATCGGGTAGCCGCGATAGAGCAGAATACCGGCATCGCCATCAATATAGGTGATGGAGCTTTCACAGGAGGCCGTGGCGCCATAGCTGGGGTCGAAGGTGAAAACGCCGAGTTCGCCTTGGAGCTTGCGGATATCGACGCAGGCCGGGCCAAGCGAGCCTGCCAGCACGGGCAGGGGCGCTGATTTACCATCATAGCTCAGCGTTGCGGTGCCGACCTGCTTGCTGGTTACGGAGTGAGGCATGCGGATTCACCTTCTGATTGGTTCGAGGGGCTGTTCGAATAATAGTCTGGCATGGCGCGGACTAAGAGAGCGTTATTAAATCATGGGTCACATGTAAAGGCAGGCGCTCGCGGTTGCAGCATTCCGCCTGCATTGCTGTTCTGCCCCAGGCGTAGGGCGTCCCTCGTTTCAGACGGTATCCACCTCAGACGATATCCGCCGGCTTGATAAAGCGTTGCAGGGTTGCGCCATGCGCGCCCAGGCGCCGCCAGGGGGTGGAGACCAGGAATTCCGCCAATGCGGCGGTGGGGAAGCCGTCGTTCAGGCGCACCAGATCAGGCTGCGAGCTGGCCGGGCCGGAAATCGCCAGCGCCAGATCGTGCAACCCCGGATTATGCCCGATCACCAGCGCGCTGCGCACGGTCTCCGGCAGATCGCGCAGCAGATCGCGTATCCGGTTCGGCGAGGCCATATATAAAACGGGCAGGGAATCGATATTGGGCCATTCATCCCACACCCCGGCGGCTTCCAGCGCTTCGAAGGTCTGCTGTGTGCGCAATGCCGTGGAAACAAGCACGACATCGGGCGCCAGCCCCGCCTTGCGCATGGCCGTGGCAATGGCGGTGGCGGCCTGCCTGCCGGCGTCGGTCAACGGCCGGTCGTGGTCCGAGGGGGCGGCGTTTGCTGGGGCCGCTTTGGCGTGACGGAGTAAAATCAGTTGATGCATAAGAGTATTCTGCCACGCCACGTTATGGATGTCGCCCCTCCGCGGGAACTGATCCAAGTTTCATCGTTCATCGTATATTAATGCAAGCTGAAACGCTCAGCCGTTAGATCAACATGCGATTGGATTGACCCGGAAGGTTCAAGCTAACCGCATGAAACCAATTGTTAAAACATGACCGGACGAGATGAGCCAAGAGGCGGGAGCGACGATGCAAAGGCGGCGGTTTTTAGCGGGAACAGCGGCATTGGCCGTGGCGGGGCCGGCATTGGCCGACGGGCTGCCTGTGCCTCCGGGCAACAGCATGGCCTTCCGGGTGCTGCGCAACGGCGCGCCGATCGGTGAGCATCACCTGAATTTTTCCGGGAACGGCGATGCTCTGGTGGTGGATATCAACATCGCCCTGCTAGTCACCTTCGCCGGGATTCCTCTGTTCCGCTATGGCGCCGCCGTGCGGGAGCATTGGTCGGGCGGCGTGTTCCAGGGCCTGGAGAGCCAGGTGAACGACAACGGCACGCGCCTTGAAGTGCATGCGCGCAAGGTGGCGGCTGGTTATGATGTCGCGGGGGTCAACCACAACAACCCGGCCAAAAGCTACCCTGAGTATACCGCTCCGCCCAACACCATGCCCTTAACCTACTGGAACAAGGCGATGCTGACAGGCACGCTCCTCAACATCCAGACCGCGCATTGCTACCCGGCTGTTGTGAATTCACCAGGCTGGAACAATTTGCCCACCGCCGGGCAAGAGGTCATCACGGCGCAGCGCTTCGATCTCACCGGCAAACTGCATCTAAGCGTCTGGTACGACGGGTTTTCCCAGTGGTCTGGCCTGGCCTTCCATATCAGCGGCAACGAGAGCTATGAAAAATTCATCACCTGAAGCCGGTAAAGCTCAGCCCAGGCCGGCCTGCTTCTCGGGATGGCGCAGATGCCAAAGCCGTTCATGCGCGGCGACCAGGCTTTCGATGGTTTTGCGGCGGTTGGCGTCGGGCGGCACGGTGCGGCGTGTCAGCATGGTTTCCAGAATCCGCAGCAACTGCTCGGCGATCTCATAATCGCCCTGGTCGCAGGCATGGTGAAAGGCAATCAGAATCTTATCCGACAGCCTGCGGCTATATCGCGGAACAGCCGCGCCTGATTTGATCTGGGACTCGATTTCGTCCTCTGGTACACTTGCCATGATGCGTTTAGTCCAATGTAAAGCCGCCACCCACTATTCCACGAAGCACACCTGGTTTAACCTTAGTATAACCGTTTAGCCGTAGTCTAACCATGCGCGCCGAACGCGGTCACTCCGTCGAATGCTCGTTGTTAACTTATACCACGGTATTAGGCCATGCAAAAAACGCACAACTCTTCGCGAGTTGGTAGAAAAGCGCTGTAAACAAACAACCTTAAATGGCAAACCGTGGTGCAACGGCTTGGTTTTATTGCACCGGCAAACTGCTGGCGGACTCGGCAGCGCCGAACTCGGCGAAGGCATCCTCCCAGCTCCCGGTGGTTGACGCCTTGCTGTATTCGGTGGAGCGGTTCTCGAAAAAATTCGCGTGTTCCACCGCGTTCAGCATCTCGTCCAGCCAGGGCAGGGGGTTCTTGTCGACATGGAAGAGCGCGTTGAGCCCGAGCTGCGTCAGCCGGCGGTCGGCGATGTAGCGGATATAGCGCTTCACCTCATCCGCCGTCAGCCCTTCCACCGCGCCCAGCTCGAAGGCGAGGTCGATGAAGGCGTCCTCATGGTCGACGATGGTGGCGCAGGTCAAATACAGGTCCCGCCGCAGCTCCTCGGTCCAGATTTCCGGGTTTTCCTGCACGAAGGTGCGAAACAGCTTGATGATCGACTCGCAATGCAGTGATTCGTCACGCACCGACCAGGTGATGATCTGCCCCATGCCCTTCATTTTATTGAAGCGCGGGAAGTTGAGCAGAATCGCGAACGAGGCGAACAACTGCAGCCCCTCGGTGAAGGCGCCGAACGCCGCCAGGGTTTTCGCGATATTATGCTTATCGGAGACCGAGAAGCCGTGCATGAAGTCGTATTTGTCCTTCATCTCCTTATACTTAAGGAACGCGGTGTATTCGACCTCGGGCATCCCCACGGTATCGAGCAGATGCGAATACGCGGCGATGTGGATGGTCTCGATGTTCGAGAACGCCGAGAGCATCATCAGCACCTCGGTGGGTTTGAACACCTGGGAATACTGCTTCATGTAGCAGTTGTTCACCTCGACATCCGCCTGCGTGAAAAAGCGGAAAATCTGCGTCAGCAGATTGCGCTCGGCCAGGGTCAGGTTCTTGTGCCAGTCCTTCACATCATCGGCGAGCGGCACTTCCTCGGGCAGCCAATGCACGCGCTGCTGCGTCAGCCAGGCGTCATAGGCCCAGGGGTAGCGGAACGGCTTGTAGACCGGATTCTCAGTCAGCAGGTCGATCTTCAGAGGCAGGTTTTCGCTCATAATTTAGGCCTTTAATCTCTATTTGTGCTGCCAAGGGGCGCGGCCCCTTGGATCCCCACCAGGGCGCCGCCCTGGACCCGCTGGGGCCACTGACCCCAGACCCCGATCAGGTTTTTGCTACTGGCAGGCCAGGCATTCCTCATAATTCGTCGAGGCGGGTGCCTGCACCCCAGGCGCCGCCTCCACCGGAATCCCGGTGAACTCATCCGGCCGCACCGCCTTCTCAGACACCGTATCCGCCCGCTGGATCGACAGCGACCGGCAGTAATACAATGATTTCACGCCTTTTTTCCACGCCTGATAATGATACTGATGCAGGTCGCGCTTGTTCACATTGGCCGGCACGAAAATATTGATCGACTGGCTCTGGCAGATATAGGGCGTGCGGTCGGCCGCGTGTTCGATAATCCAGCGCTGGTCCAGCTCGAAGGCGGTCTTGTACACATCCTTCTCATGCTGGCTCAGGAAGTCCAGATGCTGCACGCTGCCCTTGGTGGTGGTGATGGAGGACCACGTCTCATCATCATCGCGCCCATATTTCTCCAGCAGCTTCTGCAGCGGCCGGTTGCGCACGGTAAAGCTGCCCGAGAGAGTCTTCTGCAGAAACACATTGGCCGCGATCGGTTCAATCCCCGGCGAGGTATTGCCGGTGATGATCGAGATGGAGGCGGTCGGCGCAATCGCGATCTTGTGCGAGAAGCGTTCCATGACGCCGTATTCCTCGGCATCCGGGCAGGCGCCGCGCTCTTGCGCCAGTTTCTTCGACGCCGCATCAGCTCCGGCGCGCAAGTGTTTGAACATCTTCACATTCCACACTTTCGCCATCACGCTTTCCCACGGCACGTTCTGGTCCTGCAGGAAGGAGTGGAACCCCATCACGCCAAGGCCGACCGAGCGCTCGCGCATGGCGGCGTATTTCGCCTTCTCCATCAGGTCCGGCGCCTTGTCGATGAAATCCTGCAATACATTGTCGAGGAAGCGCATGATGTCCTCGATGAACATCTCCTCCTTGTGCCACTCGAACCAGGTCTCCAGGTTCACCGAGGAGAGGCAGCACACCGCCGTGCGCTGCTTGCCATGCTGGTCCAGCCCGGTCGGCAGGGTTATCTCGGCGCAGAGGTTGGAGGTTTTAACCTCCAGCCCGGCCAGCTTGTGGTGCTCGGGGCGCGCGTTGTTCACATGGTCGGAGAACACCAGATACGGCTCGCCGGTCTCAATCCGCGCGGTGAGGATTCGCACCCAGAGGGCGCGCGCGGAGATGCTGCGCACATGCGCGCGGTCCTTCGGCGAGGTGAGCACCCATTCGGAATCGGTTTCCACCGCGCGCATGAACGCATCCGAGATCAAAATGCCGTGATGCAGGTTGAGCGCCTTGCGGTTGGGGTCGCCCCCGGTCGGGCGGCGGATTTCGATGAACTCCTCGATCTCGGGGTGCCACACAGGCAGATACACCGCCGCCGAGCCGCGCCGCAGCGAGCCCTGGGAGATGGCCAGCGTCAGGCTGTCCATCACGCGGATGAACGGCACAACGCCGGAGGTCTTGCCGTTCTGGCCGACCTTCTCGCCAATCGAGCGCAGATTGCCCCAATAGGAGCCGATGCCCCCGCCCTTGGAGGCGAGCCATACGTTCTCGTTCCAAAGCCCCACGATGCCCTCCAGCGAGTCGGAGGCTTCATTGAGGAAGCAGGAAATCGGCAACCCGCGCTCCGTGCCGCCGTTGGAGAGCACGGGGGTGGCCGGCATGAACCACATTTTGCTGATGTAGTCGTAGAGCCGCTGCGCATGCGCGGCATTGTCGCCGTAATAGGAGGCTACGCGGGCGAACAGATCCTGGTAGCCTTCGCCGGGGAGCAGATAACGGTCATCCAGCGTGGCGCGGCCAAAGTCGGTCAGCAGCGAATCGCGGGAGCGGTCGATATGCACCTGGTGCCGCCCGCGCATTTGTACACCGTCATCGAGCAGCACAGCCTCAGGCTTTGTCATCATGTTCATATTGTCAGACCCCGATGTTCTACTCTGGAACGCATTATCCTAGGACGCCAAACTACATCTTGTGGAGTATAAAGCAATCGATAACTACATCTGTCCGCAGGAGTTTTTTTTAAGACTCGCGTTTCCGCCGAGTCCCGGCGGTGCCAAAAAGCCTTTCCCTGGAAACCGTTACCCCAATATGGGGCGCCGCCGTCGCCCATAACATAACGATACATTGTGCCGACTCCACATGGACGGGGTATCTCCAAAACATGACGGCGGCGAAAACTTATACGCATGAGGAAATTCTCCCCGTCATCCGTGGCGTGGCCTTGTGCATTCTGCTCGCGGCGCTGGACCAGACCATTATCGTCCCCGCCGTGCCGCGCATGGCGCGCGATCTGGGCGGCGGGCCTCACATCGCCTGGATCATCTCCGCCTATCTGCTCACCGGCACCGCCGCCACGCCGATCTTCGGGCGGCTGTCTGACATCTACGGGCGGCGGCGGCTGATGCAGCCGGCGATCCTCGTGTTCGCCGCCGCCTCGCTGGGCTGCGCGGCGGCAACGCATTTCTGGGAAATCGCGCTCTGGCGGGCGGTGCAGGGCATCGGCGGGGCGGGCCTCATGGTCATCGCCCAGACGGCGATCGCCGATGTCGCACCGCCGCGCGAGCGTGGCCGCTATCAGATATATATGAGCGGCATGTGGGGCATCGCCAGCATCGCCGGGCCGATGCTCGGCGGCGCGCTGACCGACAGCCTCTCCTGGCGCGGCATCTTCTGGATCAACCTGCCCCTCTGCGCCCTGGCCTGGGTGTTCAGCGGCCGGGCGCTGCGCCGCCTGCCGCCGCATGCTGGCGCTGGCCAGCGCATAGACTTCCTCGGCGCCGCCCTGCTGGTGTGCGCCATCACCGCCTGGCTGGTGCTCGCGGCTTCCGGCGGGCGCGATTTTCCCTGGGACTCGCGGGCAACGCTGATCCTGGTGGCATCCGGGGTGGTTTTCACCGGGCTCACCGCCTGGGTGGAGCACCACGCCCCCGCGCCGATGCTCCCGCTGCGCCTGTTCGCCAACGCCACGGTGCTGGGCGGGTTGTTGCTCTCGGCCACCAACTCGCTATGCACCTTCGGCGGCTCGCTGCTGCTGCCGCTGTTCTTTCAATACATAAAACACACCAGCGCCGCTGTCTCGGGCCTCTACACCACGCCCTTTCTGCTGGCCTTTGTCATACTCTCTTATATAGGCGGCAAAATCTCCCGCGCCCTGGGCCGCACCAAACCCACCATGCTGGCGGCCCTGGCGCTATGCGCGCTGGGGCTGGGGCTTCTGGCGACCATGGGGGCATCAACGCCGCTGTTACTGTGCGAGGCATACAGCGTGCTGCTCGGCGGCGGCATCGGCTTGGTGCAACCCAACATCACGGTGGCCATCCAGAACGCGGCGCAGCGCGGCGATGTCGGCATCGCCACCGGCTGCATGCTGCTCTTTCGCGCCATCGGCGGCGCGTTTGGCGCCACGCTGGCGGCGGTCATGCTGCTGGCGCACGGTTTTGGCGCGGGGTTTGGCGCCTGCGCGCTGGTGGCGCTGCTGGCGGTGGGCATCGCCGCTGTGATGCGCGACGCGCTGCTCCGCTCGTAGCGCGGCATGCGCGTTGTTTAATACGCCGCTACAGGTTTAACCCGGCGCCCTGGCGGAGCACGGCATCGGCCGCCGGGGTGATCCCCGCCGCGTCATGCAGCGCCAGCCCCTGCAACACGCGGTCCGGGCTTTTGGCGCCCCGGCGCGCCGCGATGATGACAATCTTCGCCGGCTCGCCCGCCCGCGGCCAGAGCGGAAACAAGCTGATCGCGCCGCACCCCGCCCCGCGCAGCGCCGCCCCGGCGGCGGCGAAGGAGGCGGCGGGCAAAATCAGTGTGATGCTCCCGCGCGGGCGCAAAACGCGGGTGAGCGAGTTGATCCAGCCTTCAAGCAACCCCGGCCCGGCCTGATGCGCCAGCGCGCGCCGTGCATCCGGCGAGGCGGTGTTATGCGCGCTGAACCAGGGCGGGTTGGCCATCACATGGCCGAACGCATGGCTGGGGAAGGGCAGGTGCATGGCGTCGCCCCGGATACAGGCATTATCCGCGAACCCGTTCGCCCGGAAATTCTCATTGGCCAGGCGGGCGAGGGCAGGCTCGTACTCGATGCCCACGCCCCGCACCCCCGGCACCCGCGCGGCCATGCACAACAGAGCCGCCCCCGCGCCGGTTCCGGCCTCCAAAACCAGCTCCCCCGCCCGCGCCGGCACGGCGGCGGCCATCAGCACCGGCTCAAACCCCGTGCGATGCCCCGTGGCAAGTTGCCGGTAAGCCACGCGCCCGCCCAATAATCCGCCAGAGGTGATCTCATTCATGCCGCGCGCCTTGACCCTTTTTTCCGTCCGCCCGATATGGAGGTAACGTAAACCAAGCTCCCAGGTTAGGCCTAAAAAATTGGATGGTGCGACGCCTTTGACGACCAACGCTTTAGGCCGGCTCACAGCCATGCTGGAGCCCGAACTTCTGGCCACCAACCAGGCGATCATCGCCCGGATGGATAGCCCCGTTGCCCTGATCCCCCAGCTGGCCGCGCATCTCGTCGCGGCGGGCGGCAAGCGGCTGCGCCCGCTGCTCACCCTGGCGGCCGCCAAGCTCTGCGGCTACGAGGGCGCGCGCCAGATCAAGCTCGCCGCCTGTGTCGAGTTCATCCACACCGCCACCCTGCTGCATGACGATGTGGTTGACGAATCCGTGCTGCGGCGCGGCTTTGCCAGCGCCAACGCGGTGTTCGGCAACAAGGCCTCGGTGCTGGTGGGTGATTTCCTCTTTGCCCGCGCCTTTGAGCTGATGGTCGAGGACGGTTCGCTGGAGGTGCTGCGCATCCTGTGCAGCGCGTCCGCCACCATCGCCGAGGGCGAGGTGCTGCAATTAACCACGCAGAACGACCTCTCCACCACCGAGCAGAAATATTTTGACGTGATCCGCGGCAAGACCGCGGCGCTTTTCGCGGCGGCCTGCGAGGTTGGCGGCGTGATCGCGCAGCGCCCGGCGGCGCAAACCGCGGCCCTGGCGCAATTTGGCATGGACCTGGGCATGGCCTTCCAACTGGTGGACGACGCGCTGGACTACGCCGCCGACGAGGCCGAGCTTGGCAAAACCGTGGGTGACGATTTCCGCGAAGGCAAGCTCACCTATCCGGTGCTGCTGGCCATCGCCGGGGCGGATGCGCGGGAGCTGGAATTCTGGACCCGCACCATCGGCGAGGGCGAACAATCCGAGACCGACCTCGCCACCGCCCTGGCCTTCATGCAGCGCCACAACGCCACCCAGCGCAGCATCGCCCGGGCCGATGCCTTCGTCGAATCCGCCTGCGCGGCGCTGGCGGCCTTCCCGGAAAGCCCGATGCGCACCGCGCTGGAAGATGTCGCCCGCTACACTACCGCGCGGCGGTTCTGAGGCGCTAGCGATTTTTCTGAGGGCGATTCACGCTTTCGGCTCGCCCGGTTGAGCGAACCTCAAACAATCGCGCTCTAGCTCTTGTCGTTCGCCGCCACGGGCGCCAGCACCGAGGTGATGGTCGAGCGCACGATGCTCACGGTGACATTCGGGGCAATTTCCACTTCCACCTGATCGGCGCCGTCAACCGCCTTTTTCACCAGCCCGACGATCCCCCCCGCGGTGACAACCTTGTCGCCGCGCTTGATCGTGGCCAGCCGCGCCTTCAGCTGCTTCTGCTGCTTCTGCGAGGGCATGATGAGCAAAACATAAAAAACGCCAAACATCAGCACCAGCGGCGCGAACTGGAGAATCGTGCTGTAGCTGCTGGCCCCACCCGAGGCGGTCTGCGCGAAGGCCGAAGTGATAAACATGTCTGCTCCTGTTTGCGTTCAGTTGCGGCGGACCATAGGTTGCGGCGCGATCCAGTCAACTGGCGCGCCAAAACAACCGGGAGACCGCCGAATGGACGACACATTGCTCCGCCGCATTGCCGAGGCGCTGGAGCGCCTTGCCCCGCCCGTGCCGGTTCCGCCGGACCTGGGGGCGGCGGAGGCGTTCGTATGGCACCCGGAGCGGCTGACGCTGGCCCCGGTGCCCAAGGTCGCCCGGGTGGAGCTGACCCTGCTGCAGGGCATTGACCAGCAGAAGGGCATATTGCTGGAAAACACTCAGCGATTCGCAGCCGGCCTGCCGGCCAACAACGCCATGCTGTGGGGCGCGCGCGGCATGGGCAAATCCTCGCTGGTGAAGGCCGTGCACGCCCAGGTGAACAAGGAACGACCCGATTCGCTGGCGCTGATCGAGATCCACCGCGAGGACATCCGCACCCTGCCGGTATTGCTGAACGTGCTGCGCGGGCAGGCGCGCCGGTGCATCATCCTGTGCGATGATCTCTCCTTCGAGCGCGAGGATGCCGACTACAAGGCGCTGAAATCGGTGCTGGACGGCGGGATCGAGGGGCGGCCAAGCAATGTCCTGTTCTACGCCACCTCGAATCGGAGGCACCTGATGCCGCGCGACATGACCGAAAATGAACGCGCCGTGGCGATTCACCCCGGCGAGGCGGTGGAGGAGAAAGTCTCCCTCTCCGACCGATTCGGCCTATGGCTTGGCTTCCATAACAGCGGCCAGGACATTTTTTTCGCCATGGTCGAGGGTTACGCCGCCGCCTACAACCTGCCGGTCACCACCCAGGCGCTGCACGCGGCGGCGGTGGAGTGGTCAGTGACGCGGGGAGGGCGCTCCGGCCGGGTCGCCTGGCAGTTTATCCAGGATATCGCAGGCCGCCTGGGTGTCCGCCTGGAAAGCTAGAGAAAACCCCCCATGATTTGTATGGGGGGTTGTGCTTGCGGCGTTTTTGAAGGGGGCTGGCTCCCGAAGTAGGACTCGAACCTACGACCGAGCGATTAACAGTCGCTTGCTCTACCAACTGAGCTATTCGGGACCAGTGGGGGCGCTATAGCCAAACCTGCGCGCGGGTGCAAGGCGCCCGGTTGATTTCATTTTCCACCTACCTTACACACGGGCCAGACGCGGGCGTGGTGGAACTGGTAGACGCGCCGGACTCAAAATCCGGTTCTGGTGACAGAGTGTCGGTTCGATTCCGACCGCCCGCACCACCTCTTCAGGATGGATCGTTAAGCGGCCTCAAAGGCCCTTAAGAGCAATGAAGCGTGAGGCGGCGGCGCCATAGCGGCTCGTCCAGCCTAATGTGCGCCAGCCTAACGTGCGATAGTCACGGATCCAGGCGGTTTCTCGAATAAGCACATCCCCAATGCCCGGGCATTCACAAAGCATCGCCAGCCGGTGGCTTGCCGTTCATGCGGGTGAAATCAGGAAATTGATGAACATGTTGAACAATTCAGACTGGCTGGAGATCTGCAACCGGTCGTAGATCGCCTTCCTGTGGATTTTGACAGTCCCTTCAGTGATGCCAAGCCGCAGGCTGATGGAATGGTTGCTGTGCCCGCGCAGGATTAATTGCACGATCAGCCTTTGCCGCTCGGTCAGGCGATCCGCCGCGAAACGCCCGAAGGCCAGTTCCATCGCCTCGCCCTGGATTGACCAGGTTCGCCGCATCGCCGCGCCCTGGACGGTGGTGATGTACTTCCACTGCTGGGCGAGAATAAAGCGGACCATCGGTTCAATGGCCGCCAGGCGGGCAAATTCAGGCTCTGAAAACGGCGGGCTGCCATTGCTGCGCATGAGCGAGTAGGTGGCCATGAAACCGGCTTCCAGCGGCACGAAAAAACCGATTTCCTCGGCGAGCGAGCCTGTTTGCATCGAAATGCAAGGATGCACCGCGGGCGAATGATAATATTCGCTGCTGAAATAATTATCCGGCGCGAGCGCCGCCATGCGGTACAGCCCAGGCAGAATCTGGTTTGAGCAGGCAAGGTAGAAGGGGTCCAGCAGATAGGTTCCGCGCATATACGCCTCGAGCGCGCTTTGCGTGGCGGTATTCTTCAAGCCATCATGGAGCAGGATCGGCTCGCGGCCGTCTGGATAGGCGAAGGCCACTGAAATGTCGAAGGGAACGACGCGCCCCATGGCCGCCTCCAGCCGCGCCAGCACATCGCTGCCATCCGCCTGTTGCAGAATACCGGCAAGATCACGGTTCCAGAGCGTCCATGTTCCACTATCCATACGGCCACCTATCCCATTTGGGATATTTACCCAGCCCATGGTGTTTCTGCAAACATGAAGCCTCGGGGATTAAAAACCAGAAACAACAGGCGATTCAACCAAGCCGCGCTCTGAACGAGCGTTTCTACTGGTGTGCTTCATGAGTGTTATGAGGGGAGATTGTTATGGAACAAGGCGTTGAGGTGGCTATTCTCGATAATGACAAGCAAATTCTTCATCAGATGGGATATGCACAGGAATTGTCGCGCCGCATGCGGACATTTCAAAATTTCGCTGTGTCCTTCTCCATCATCTGCATTGTCTCTGGCGGGCTGAACTCCTTCGGCCAGGGCATTGGCAGCGTCGGCGGCGCCGCGATTGGCCTCGGCTGGCCGCTCAGCTGCCTGTTTTCGCTGTTCTTTGCCATCGCCATGGGCCAGATCGGTTCAGCCTACCCCACCGCCGGCGGTTTATACCATTGGGGCTCCATTCTCGGTGGCCGCTTTGTCGGCTGGGTCACCGCCTGGTTCAATCTTGTCGGCCTGCTCACCGTGCTGGCCGCCATCAATGTCGGAACCTATCTCTATCTGGTCGGCTCAATTGCCCCTTATTTCGGGATAGATACCGCAGCCCTCACGCCGGCCACGCCAACGCCTTACAGCATCGCGGTGCAGGTCGCGGTGGTCGGCATCATCACGGCAAGCCAGGGGCTGTTCAACCATCTCGGTATCCGCCTGACCTCAAAGCTTACGGACCTCTCAGGCTACCTGATTTTCGCCAGCGCGATTGCTCTTACCGTCACGCTTCTGCTTTGCGCATCTCATATTGATTTGTCGCGGCTTTGGACATTCACTAACTACAGCGGCGACGCTGGCGGCGGCGTCTGGCCGAAGACCAGCAATATGGGTTATCTCTTTCTGCTCGGGTTTCTCTTGCCGGCCTACACCGTCACGGGGTTTGATGCTTCGGCGCACACCGCCGAAGAGACGATTGATGCCGCGCGGGCGATTCCCCGTGGCATGATCCACTCCGTCGTCTGGTCCGGGCTGTTTGGCTGGATCATGCTCTCGGCCGTCATTCTGGCGGCGCCTGATATGAAGACCGCGGCCTCCCAGGGGTTCGGCGCGTTTTTCTGGATCATGAACGTGGTGCCTCCAGCGTGGAAGCTGGTGCTGTTCGTCGCCATTGCCATCGCGCAATATCTCTGTGGCCTGGCCACGGTTACCTCGGCAAGCCGCATGGTCTTTGCCTTTTCGCGGGATGGCGGGCTGCCGGGCTCTAAATTCCTGCGCCGGGTCAGCGCCAAATACCGCACCCCGGTGCATGCCATCTGGATGGTGTCCATCCTCTCCGTCGCCTTCACAATCTACGCGCCGGTTTACACGACCATTGCCGCGGTCTGCGTTATCTTCCTCTATATCTCTTATTTGTTGCCGATCATCGCGGGCCTGATCGCCTATCGGCGCAGCTGGACGGTAATGGGCCCGTTCGATGTGGGTAAAATGTATCCGGTCTTCGCCATCCTTGCGATCATCGGTGCGGCGGTGCTGCTTTATATCGGTGTGCAACCGCCCAACCAACAGGCGTTGACCGTCACCTTGGGCGTTATCGGCCTCACGGTTATCGTCTGGTTCGGCATTGAACGCCGGCGCTTCCAGGGGCCGCCGGTGGGCGATATGATCAAGCGCCGCCAAATGGAAATCAAGGCCGCCGAGGCCGCGGTAGGGGAGGTCTGAGGTGGCGGGCAGGCTGGCGGGTAAAACTGCCATCATCACGGGCGGCGCCGGAGGATGTGGCGCCGCCGCCGTCCGCCTGTTCGTGGCGGAAGGTGCGCGGGTGGGCATCATCGACCGCGATGAAGCCCAGGGCAAGGCGCTGGCGGCGGAAACCGGCGCTGTGTTCGCGCAGGCTGATGTCTCCGATGAGGCGCAGGTTATCGCCGCTGTGAGCAATCTCAATGCGTCCCTCGGCCCGGCGAACGTGCTGTTCAATCATGCGGGAACGCTGATCGTAAAACCGTTCCTGGATATAACGGCAACGGAATGGGACTGGCTGATGGCCGTGAACGTGAAAAGCATGTTCCTCGTCACCCGCGCGGTCCTCCCCGGCATGATCGCCGCGGGCGGAGGCTCCATCGTTTGCACCTCATCAATCTCCGCCGTGGCGGCCACCCCGATGGAGGTGCTCTACGACACCACGAAAGGCGCCTGCCACATGTTTGCACGCGCCATCGCTGTGGAGTTCCGGGACAGAAATATCCGCTGCAATGCGGTCTGCCCCGGCTTCATCCGCACGCCGCACGGCATGCGGGAGGTAAGAGATTTGCAGGCGCTGGGCGTTGATGTTTCAGAGGCCGCGCTGGCCGCGCAGCAGGGGCGCATGTGCGAACCCGAGGAAGTCGCCCGCGCCGTGCTGTTTCTCGCCTCGGATGATAGTTCCTTCGTGAATGGAACGCAGTTGTTCGTGGATAATTGCTTTACCGCGGTGTGAACGGCGGGGAGGCGGGTATATGCCGTCAATCAGATAACAATACCGCCTGTTGATTACTGATCGCCCGAGGGGGGAGGCGATTCCCCCTCAGGACCACGCAACATCATTTTTCTCAAAAACCCCCTGTCATCCCGCGGGTTATCTACCCCGGGGGATGGCGGGGGGATGCAACATTCATGCGGCCGTAAGCATGTTGTGCGGATCGATCACGAATTTCTTCGGCGCGCCGGCATCGAACTCGGCATAGCCCTTGGGGGCGTCGTCAAGCGAAATGATCTGCACGCCGACGATATCGGCGATCTTGATGCGGTCCCATAAAATCGCCTGCATCAGCGCGCGATTATACTTAAGCACCGGGGTCTGGCCGGTGTAGAAGCTGTGCGATTTGGCCCAGCCGAGGCCAAAGCGGATGCTCAGCGCCCCCTGTCTGGCGGCTTTGTCGGCGGCGCCCGGGTCGTCAGTGACGTAGAGGCCGGGAAAGCTGATCTTGCCGGCCGGGCGCGTCACGTTCATCAGCGAATTCAGCACGGTGGCCGGGGCCTCGTGCTGTGCGCCGTCATGGCCGTGGCCGCGTGCCTCGAAGCCGACCGCATCGATGGCGCAATCAACTTCGTCAGTGCCCAATATCTGCGCGATCTGCTCCGAGAGCGAGGCATCCTTGGAGAGGTCCACCGTTTGGAAGCCCACCTTGGCGGCGTGGACCAGGCGCACCGGGTTGACATCGCCGACGATAACCACGGCCGCGCCGAGCAACTGCGCAGAGGCCGCCGCCGCCAGGCCGACCGGGCCGGCGCCCGCGACATAGACCGTGCTGCCAGGGCCGACACCAGCCGTCACCGCGCCATGGAAGCCGGTGGGCAGAATATCGGAGAGGCAGGTCAGGTCACGGATTTTGGCCATGGCCTGCGCCCGGTCGGGGAATTTCAGCAGGTTGAAGTCAGCATAGGGCACCATGACATATTCAGCCTGCCCGCCGATCCAGTCGCCCATGTCAACATAGCCATACGCGCCGCCCGCGCGCGCCGGGTTGACCGTGAGGCAGACGTTGCTGTGCTGCTCCTTGCAGGAGCGGCAGCGCCCGCAGGCGACGTTGAAGGGAACCGAGACGAGATCGCCCTTTTGCAGGGTCTCCACATCGCGGCCCACCTCGATCACCTCGCCGGTGATCTCATGGCCGAGGATCAACCCCGCCTGCGCCGTGGTGCGCCCGCGCACCATGTGCTGGTCGGAGCCGCAGATGTTGGTGGAAACGACCTTGAGAATGACGCCATGTTCCGCCCGGCGCCCGCGCGGGTCTTCCAGCTTGGGGAAGGGGATTTTCTGGACTTCGACTTTTCCTTGGGCGATGTAAGCAACGCCTCTGTTACCTGTCATGTGACCTCCTGATTATTGTACTGGATAGCGGGGCGGGTGCCCCTGCCGGTTAACGCGGGTAGATGGGAAAGCGGGCGCACAGCGCGTGGACCTGCGCGGCGACCGAGGCTTCAACGGCGGCGTTGGTGCCGTCGTTGGAATGGGCGAGGCCCTCGACCACCTGGTTGATCAGCAGCCCGACCTCGCGGAACTCAGCGACGCCGAAGCCGCGCGAGGTGGCGGCCGGGGTGCCCAGGCGGATGCCGGAGGTGATGAAAGGCTTTTCCGGATCGAAGGGGATCGCGTTTTTATTGGCCGTGATATGCGCGCGCTCCAGGCTGGCTTCAGTGTTTTTGCCGGTCACGCGTTTGGGCCGCAGATCGACGAGCATCAGGTGGCTGTCGGTGCCGCCGGAGAAAATATCGAGACCTTCGCCGGCCAGGGTTGCCGCCAGCGCCTTGGCATTCTCGACCACAGCCTTTTGATAAACGCGAAACGATGGTTGCAGCGCCTCGCCGAAGGCCACCGCCTTGGCGGCGATGACATGCATCAGCGGGCCGCCCTGCAGCCCGGGGAAAATCGCGGAATTGATCTTTTTGGCGATGTCCTCATGGTTGGTGAGCACCATGCCGCCGCGCGGGCCGCGCAGGGTTTTATGCGTGGTGGTGGTGACCACATGCGCGTGCTCCATCGGCGATGGATAAATACCGGCCGCGACCAGCCCGGCGAAATGCGCCATGTCCACCATGAAATAGGCGCCGATTTCATCAGCGACGGCGCGGATGCGGGCAAAATCGATGAAACGCGGATAGGCCGAGCCGCCCGCGATGATCAGCTTGGGCTTGTGCGCGCGCGCGAGGGATTCCAATTCTTCATAGTCGAGCAGGCCATCTTCACGGCGCACGCCGTATTGCACGGCGTTGAACCACTTGCCGGACATGTTGGGCGCGGCGCCATGGGTGAGATGCCCGCCGGCGGCCAGCGACATGCCGAGAATGGTATCGCCCGGCTTGATGAGAGCAAGAAACACCGACTGGTTGGCTTGGCTGCCGGAGTTGGCCTGCACATTGGCGAAACCCGCGTTGAACAGTTTCTTCGCGCGCTCGATCGCCAGGGTCTCGGCCAGGTCCGCCGGGCCGCAGCCGCCGTAATAGCGCTTGCCGGGGTAGCCCTCGGCGTATTTATTGGTGAGCACCGAACCCTGCGCCGCCAGCACCGCGGCCGAGACGATGTTCTCCGAGGCGATCAACTCAATGCCATCCTGCTCACGGCGCAGCTCGGCGTTGAGGATGCCGGCAATTTCAGAGTCAGCCTGCACGAGCGGGGCCGAAAAGAAGTGCTCCAACTCTTGGGTGGGGTAAGATGTCGTCATGACGAGAGGTTCAACTCCAGGTTAAAGGCAAATTTCAGACACACCGGTGGCGTCTGGCGCCGCGGAAGGAAATGCTAAACAGCGGCCGGGACGGCGTGTGTTCTTCTGTTTTTTCCAGATATGGCCTGCAAAATATCCTTGATCCGGCAGATGCCGACGATTTTTCCGTTGTCATGGATAAGGGCCGGACGGTCGGATATTTGTTGTGCGTTCACAACCTGCTTCAGCGGCATTTCAAGCGGCACACAGGCAATAAAATCCTCCGGCGCGCCAGGAAAATTCTCCCCCTCCGCATAGGCAAAAGGAATGGTCCGGCCGCCGCAGGTTACGCTCTGCAGCCTGTCCTCGCGGTCGATCTCAAGGGTGTAGTCTGCGCCGCAGTGGAATGCGATGCTGTTCCCCTGGCGGGCGAAATCGCCAAGCGGGAGCATGACGGAGGAGGCGGTAAGCGCATTGAGCGGGTTCATGTGCTGGACGAACTCGGCCACATAATCGTTCTTCGGCCGCAGGATAATATCTTCCGGCCGGCCCGTCTGCACAATGCGCCCGCCTTCGAGGATGGAGATGTGGTTGCCGATTTTGAGCGCTTCATCCAGGTCATGGCTGACAAAGAGGATGGTTTTCTTCAGCCGTTTTTGCAGTGAGAGCAGCTCATCCTGCAGTTTGGTGCGGATCAGCGGGTCAAGCGCCGAGAAGGGTTCGTCCATCAGCAGAATATCAGCATCGGTCGCCAGCGCGCGGGCCAGGCCGACACGTTGCTGCATGCCGCCTGAAAGTTCGCTGACATAGCGATCAGCCCATTGCGTCAGCCCGACCAGTTCGAGTTTTTCATCAACAGCCGCCTTGTAGTCGCGCGGTTTGAGCCGGCGCAGTTCCAGGCCGAAGCCGACATTCTCGCGCACGGTCTTCCATGGCAGCAGCGCGAATTGTTGAAACACCATGGCCACGCTCTCGGTGCGCAGCTTGCGCAGCATCGCGGCGCTGGGCTGGGCGGCATCGAGCATGCCATCCTTGTGCTGCACGAGAATCTGCCCGCTGGTGACCTGGTTCAACCCGTTCACAGCCCGCAGAAGCGTGGTCTTGCCGGAGCCGGAGAGGCCCATGAGCACGGCGATTTCGCCTTTTTCAACCGTGAGGTTGGCGTTGCCGACACCCAGCACCGCCTTGGTCGAGGCGATGATCTCGGCCCGGCTCTTGCCCTGGCGGATTTCCTCTATAACCTTCGCCGCCTTGATACGGTCAGATTTTCTGTTGCTGACGCCAAAGACGATATTAACGTCGATAAACTGGATGGCGATGCTCATGATTGACTCGTCTTATCTTCAGAGGGACGGAATACACGGTCGAGGATGATCGCGAGAATGACGATGGCAAGGCCGGATGTGAAACCCTCACCGATCTGGACGGTTTCCATGGCGTCGACCACCGGTTCACCCAATCCGCCCGCGCCGACGAGTGCGGTGATCACCACCATCGAGAGGCTGAGCATGATAACCTGGGTAAGCCCGGCAAGGATCATCGGCCGGGCGGCGCGCAGTTCAACCTTCAGCAGGAGCTGGGTCTTCGTCGCGCCGAAAGCCTGCCCGGCCTCGATCAGCGGGCGGGGCACGGAGGAAATGCCCAGATAGGTCAGACGTATCGGCGTGGGCAACACGAAGACGATGGTGGAGATAAGGCCAGGCACGGTGCCCAGGCCGAAGAGCACCAGCGTGGGGATGAGGTAGACGAAGGTTGGCAGCGTCTGCATGAGGTCAAGCACCGGATGCAGGATGCGATAAAGCCAGGGGCGGTGCGCCGCGGCGATGCCGATGGGCACGCCGATGAGCATGCAGAAAAATGTGGCGTAGAGGATCAGCGCCAATGTCAATACGGTATCAGACCAATACCCCTGGTTCATCACAAACACCAGGGATAGGCCGACAAACAGCGCGAGCTTCCAGGATTTGCGCGTAAACCACACCGCGGCGACGAATATGCCGATCAGCAGCGGGCCCGGTATATCAAGCAGGAGGTTTGCTGTGTTGTCCAGCAGAAAGCCGAGGCCGTCGGAAATGACGTTGAAAAAACCGGCGGCGTTGGTTTTGATAAAGTTGATGTACCAGATGGCCCACGGGCCGACGGGTATCTGATTTGCCGTAATCCATGTTTCCAACGCGTTCAAGGTATCGGCCTCCATAGCATCCATAAACCCCATGTGCTGCACGCAACGAGGGCGGTTTAAGTCAATAGCACCGCGAGGTCAGCGCCAGGCGCGCTGGCGCCAACCTCGCGCACGCTCAGTTAGCCAGTGCGCTGGTGACAGCCGCAAGCCCCGGCTGGCCTGTGGTGGTGACCACGTTGGCAAGCTCGGCCTGCACCCATGCCGGGTTGGCCTTCAACCAGGTCTTGGCGACGTCATCGGCCTTCTCGCCTTTGATCTGGATGGCATACATCATCGTGTTTTCAGCATCGATCGGCAAGTTGAAATTCTTCAGCATGGTGCCGACATTCGGGCACTGCGCCGCATAGCCGTGCCGGGTGTTGATGTAGATTTTGGCAGCGCCCTCATTGGGGCCGAAGAATTCATGACCACCGCTCAGGTATTGCAGGCTGTAGGTCACGTTCATCGGCTCCGGCTCCCAGCCGAGGAAGACAATCGCCTTCTTCTGCGGATACAGCCGTGAGACCTCGGAGAGCATACCGGCCTCGCTCGACTGCACGAGGTGGAATTTGCCCAGGCCGAACTTGTTCTCCTGAATCATCTTCAGGATATGCTCGTTGCCGTCGTTGCCCGGCTCGATGCCGTAGATGTTGTAGTTGAGCTGCGCGCCGAACTTCTGGATGTCTGCGAAGGATTTCAGGCCTTCGTTATAGAGATAGGTCGGCACCACGAGGGTATATTTGGCGCCGGTCAGGTCGGGGCCCATCACATCGATTGTGCCGGCCTTCTCATAGGGGGCGGTGATGGAATCCATCGAGGGCGTCCAGTCATCCAGGAAAATATCAAGCTGGTTGTTCTGCAACCCGGCGTAGGCGACCTCTTCGGCGAAGAGGGTGCTCTTGGGGGTGTAGCCCAGCGCCGTCAGGATATTCGAGAACACGGCGTTCTGCACTTCATTGTCGGTCCAGCCGATATCGGCCATGCGGACCGCCTGGCAGGATTGCGGGTCGGTGGCGGCATGGGCGGCCGTGGTGGGGGCGGCGGCGAGGCCCAGGCAAAGAAAACCTGCGGCGAGCGTTGGGGCGAGGGATGTTTTTTTCATGAAGCGTCCTTTCAATCGGAGTGGGAAATAAGCAGTCTTGGCCTCGGGTCTGGTGCCGCGTGTTTAGCCGGACTAGGCAGTTCAATCGGGATTAAATAGCCGTTCAAGTAAGATTTGTGTCCTTAAAGCGAAAATACCGATAGTCCGGCTTTTTTGTTTTTCTCTTCTGTTCTTAGCCTTGCAAGCCCTATCATCGGCATTCGGGCGATACTTACTTGTGTGATTCCGACGCATGGCTTGAATGAAATGGGGGAATGCGACGAAAAAGGGGCGGATAAAAATTTTTACTTTTTTTGTTGATTGGTTGTTCAATTACGTGTTTTCTGTCGGAAAGCAAACAAGCAAAAACTTCGCGGCTGCCGCGTGAAATCATGATAGGGGTCATCACCATTACTACATTAGTCCACCAAAACAACGGCTCAACCGAAGATTCCCGGCGCGGGCAGATTATTGAGGCGGCGATAGATACCATCGCCGAGCTTGGTTATGTGGGGACCACGCTGGCGCAGATCGCGGCCCGCGGGGGTGTCTCGGCGCCGCTGATCTCGCATTATTTTCAGGACAAAAACGGCCTGATGGAGGCTGTGTTTCGCAAGCTGGTGCAGCGCGTGGCGCGTGGTGTGGTGGTGCGCCAGGGGCGGGCGCAAACGCCGCGCGCGCGGATTCAGGCGGTGATTGACGCCAATCTGGCGCCGGAGGAGTTTGACAGCCGCACCGGCATTGCCTGGCTGGCTTTTTGGGGGCAGGTGATACATGTGCCGCAATTCCGCCGGGTGCAGGTGGTGTATCAGAGCCGGATTCTCAGCAATCTGCGCCATGCGCTGCGTCCGCTCGTGCCGGCGCATGAGGTGGCTGAAACGGCGGCGATGATCGCGGCGATGATCGATGGGGTGTGGCTGCGGGCGACCTTGTCGGACTGGAGCGAGACGAACAGCGATTCGGCCCGGCTGATGGTGAGCCATCTGGTGGATATGGCGCTCGCCGCCGCGCAGGGAAAAATGCAGATTTTGCAGCGCGCCACGGGGCAGGTGCAAAAAAACTTCATCAATGGCGGGTTCGTCAATGCGGCCGGAGGGGAGACTTTCGAGACGCGCAACCCGGCGACCGGGGCGGTGCTGAGCACGGTGGAAATTGCCGGCGCGCCTGAGATTGAGCAGGCGGTGGCGGCGGCGCGGGCGGGCCAGCGCATTTGGGCGCGGATGACCGGCGCGCAGCGCGGGCGCGTGTTGAACGAGGCGGCGCGGCTGCTGCGGGCGAAGAACGGCGAACTCGCCCTGCTCGAGACGCTCGACACCGGCAAGCCGATTCAGGAGACCAGCGTTGTCGATGTTGCCTCCGGCGCTGACTGCCTGGAATATTTCGCAGGCATCGCCAGCGGCCTTGCCGGCGAGCAGGTGGACCTCGGTCCCGCCGCCTTTGGCTATACAAGGCGTGAGCCGCTGGGGATTGTGGCTGGCATCGGCGCATGGAACTACCCGCTGCAGATCGCCTGCTGGAAGGCCGCCCCCGCGCTGGCCTGCGGCAACGCGATGATCTTCAAACCCGCCGAGATGACGCCGCTCACCGCGCTCAGGCTGGCGGAAATTTTCAAGGAGGCAGGCCTGCCCGATGGGGTTTTCAACGTGGTGCAAGGTTTCGCGGCCACCGGGCGGATGCTGACGCAGCATCCCGGCATCCATAAAATCTCCCTCACCGGCGAGGTTGGCACCGGCCGCGCGGTGATGGCCGACGCTGCCGCGTCACTCAAGCATGTGACCTTGGAACTGGGGGGCAAGTCGCCGCTGCTGGTGTTTGAGGACGCCGATCTCGACAATGCGGTCTCCGGCGCGCTGCTGGCGAATTTTTATTCCGCTGGTGAAGTCTGCTCAAACGGAACGCGCGTGTTCGTGCATGAGCAGGTGCGCGATGAATTCCTGCGGCGCCTCAAGCTGCGCACCGAGGCGATGCGCGTGGGCGATCCGCTGGACCCGGCGACGCAAGTGGGCGCGCTGATCTCACCGGCGCATATGAACAAGGTGCTCTCCTATATCGAGGCCGGAAAGGCCGAAGGCGCGACACTGGTGACCGGCGGCGCTCGCGCCCTGGCCGGGGCGCTGGCGCAGGGCTGCTTCGTGGAGCCAACGATCTTCGCTGATTGCCACGATGAGATGAAGATCGTGCGCGAGGAGATTTTCGGCCCCGTGATGTGCGTGTTGAGCTTCCGCGACGAGGACGAGGCCGTGGCCCGGGCGAATGCGACACGCTTTGGCCTCTCGGCCGGGGTGTTCACGCAGGATCTGACGCGCGCGCACCGGGTGATTGCGAATCTCGAGGCGGGCACCTGCTGGATCAATCATTTCAACGTCACGCCGATCGAGCTTCCCTTCGGCGGCGTCAAGCAGTCCGGCCTGGGCCGGGAGAACGGCAAGGCCGCGATCGAGCATTATACGCAGATCAAGAGCGTCTACGTGGCGCTCGAAAAAATCGACGCCCCTTACTGAGCATTTTTAGGATCTTGTGATGCCTTCTGAACAATTCGACTATATCATCGTCGGCGCGGGTTCCGCCGGTTGCGTGCTGGCCAACCGCCTCTCGGCGGAGGCGGGCGTTTCGGTGCTGTTGCTGGAATACGGCGGATCAGACCGCTCGATCTTCATCCAGATGCCGAGCGCCTTGTCGATTCCAATGAACATGCCGAAATACAACTGGTTCTACGAGACCGAACCCGAACCGCATCTCAACAACCGGCGGATGCACACGCCGCGCGGCAAGGTTATCGGCGGGTCGTCCTCGATCAACGGCCTGGTCTATATCCGCGGCAATCCGCTCGATTTTGACGCCTGGGAAGAGCTGGGCGCGAAAGGCTGGGCCTATCGCGACGTGCTGCCCTATTTCAAACGCGCCGAGACGCGCGCCGAGGGCGGGGATGCGTATCGCGGCGGCGATGGCCCGCTGCACACGCAATATGGTCCGTTGAAAAATCCCCTTCATAAAGCCTGGCTCGATGCCAGCGCCCAGGCGGGTTATCCGATGACCAGCGATGTCAACGGCTTCCAGCAGGAAGGCATGGGGCGGATGGATATGACCGTGTATAAAGGCACGCGCTGGAGTGCGGCGAATGCCTATCTGCGGCCGATCCGCCACCGCAAAAATCTGGAGATTCGCGCCCAGGCGCTGGCCACGCGGGTGCTGTTCACCGGCGGGCGCGCCAGCGGGGTTGCCTACCGGCAGGGTGATTTGCACAAAACCGCCACGGCCCGGCGCGAGGTGATCCTGGCCGGCGGGCCGATCAACTCGCCGCAGCTGCTGAAGCTCTCCGGCATTGGCCCGGCGGCGGAGCTGCGCGCGCATGGCATAGAGGTGCTGGCGGACCGCCCCGGCGTGGGTGAAAACCTGCAGGACCATCTGGAGTTCTACTTTCAGGTGGCGTGCAAACAGCCGGTGACGCTGTATTCCTCGATGAATCCACTGGCCAAGGCGATGATCGGCCTGCGCTGGCTGCTGCGCCATGACGGCCTTGGCGCCACCAACCACTTTGAGAGCTGCGGCTTCATTCGCTCGCGCAGCGGGATTCGCTACCCGAATATCCAGTATCATTTCCTGCCGCTGGCCGTGACATACGATGGCAAATCCCTCGCCACCTGTCACGGATTCCAACTGCATGTGGGGCCGATGCGCTCGAAAAGCCGTGGCCATGTCAGGTTGAAATCAAACAACCCGCTGGAGAAGCCGGAAATTTTGTTCAACTATATGAGCCAGCCGGAAGATTGGGAGGAGATGCGCGCCTGCGTGCGGCTGACGCGCGAGATCGTGGCGCAGAAGGCGTTCGATCCGTATCGCGGCGAGGAGATGCAGCCCGGCGCTGGCGTGGTCAGCGACGAGGCGATCGACGATTTCATCCGCGCCAAGGTGGAGAGCGCCTACCACCCCTCCTGCACCTGCAAGATGGGCAGTCCCGGCGACCCGATGGCGGTGGTGGACCCGCAAACCAGGGTAATCGGGGTCGAGGGGCTGCGGATCGTGGATTCCTCGATCATGCCGCGCGTGACAACGGGAAATCTCAACGCCCCGACCATCATGATCGGCGAGAAGGGCGCGGATTTCATTCTCGGCAAGCCGCAGCTGGCGGCTTCCAACGCACCCTATTTCGTGGCGCCGGACTGGGAGCGCGCGCAACGCTGAAATCGCGGATAAATCCGCCAGACCATCAAAGCCGCCCGGTTTGCCGACCGGGCAGCTTTTTTATGTCCGCGCCATGCCGCGCGGTGGGGGAATGTCGCATTTATTCAACCCCTGCGCCGAGTTTGTGCGCGCTGGGGGCCGGGCTTGCGGGCACGCTTCAGCTCCAACAAGAGGCAATTATAAATGCAGCGTTTTTCCGCCTTCGCTTTGGTCAAACACGCGCTCTCCGGGCATCAGCGCTGGCAGCCGCAATGGCGCGACGCCACGCCGAAGCCAGCCTATGACGCGGTGATTGTCGGCGGCGGCGGGCATGGCCTGGGGGCGGCCTATTACCTGGCCAAGGAACATGGGCTGCGCAATATCGCGGTGCTGGAAAAAGGCTGGATCGGCGGCGGCAACACCGGGCGCAACACGACCATCATCCGCTCGAACTATCTTTTTGATGAAAGCGCCGCACTTTACGACCATGCGCTGAAGCTCTGGGAGGGGCTGTCGCAGGACATCAACTACAACGTGATGTTCTCGCAGCGCGGCGTGCTGATGCTGGCGCATAACGTGCACGATGAGCAGTCGTTCAAGCGCCACATTCACGCCAACCGGCTGAACGGCGTGGACAATGAATGGCTGACCCCTGCACAGGCCAAGGAATTTTGCCCGCCCTTGAATATTTCCGGCAATATGCGCCATCCGGTTCTGGGGGCCGCGCTGCAGCGGCGCGCGGGCACCGCGCGGCACGATGCCGTGGCCTGGGGCTATGCGCGCGCGGCGGATGCGCTGGGTGTCGACATTATCCAAAACTGCGAGGTCACCGCCATCCATCGCGATGCGTTCGGCCATGTCACCGGCGTTGCGACCAGCCGTGGCGAGATCGCGACCCGCAAGATCGGCGTGTCCGCCGCCGGCAACAGCTCGGTGGTGATGGGCATGGCCGGGCTGCGTATGCCGCTTGAGAGCTTTCCGCTGCAGGCGCTGGTCTCCGAGCCGATCAAGCCGATTTTCCCTTGCGTGGTGATGTCCAACACCATCCACGCCTATATGAGCCAGTCCGACAAGGGCGAGCTGGTGATCGGCGCGGGAACGGATGCCTACACCTCCTACACCCAGCGCGGCGCGCTGCATATTTCCGCACACACGCTGGAGGCGATCTGCGAATTATTCCCTGATTTCCGGCGTATGCGGATGCTGCGCAACTGGGGCGGTATTGTCGATGTCACGCCTGACCGCTCCCCGATCATCGCCAAAACCCCGGTGCCGGGCCTGTATGTAAACTGCGGCTGGGGCACGGGCGGCTTCAAGGCGACGCCAGGGGCCGCGCATCTGTTCGCCTGGACCATCGCCCGCGACGAGCCGCACACGATCAACGCGCCGTTCAACCTCGAACGCTTCGCCCGGGGCATGCTGATTGACGAAGCCGCCGCCGCCGCCGTGGCGCATTAGTTTTAATTTTTCCATAAAGGCCGTAAACATGCTGCTGATCACTTGTCCTTTCTGTGGACCGCGCCCCGAGCTGGAATTCGGCTATGCCGGCGAGGCGCATGTGGTGCGCGCGCAGGACCCGCGCGATGTTTCTGATTCGCAATGGACCGAATATCTCTACCAGCGCAGCAATGTGCGCGGGGTACATGCCGAGCGCTGGCGCCATGCGCATGGCTGCGCGCAGTTCTTCAATGCCCTGCGTGACACAACGACCGATCATTTTGTCGCGACCTACCGGATCGGCGAGAGCAGACCGGATGCGGCGGTGGAGGCGGGCCGATGAGCCAGAATTTCCGTCTCCCTACCGGCGGGCGCGTCAACCGCGGCAAAAAAATCAGCTTCACGTTTGATGGCAGGCGCATGAGCGGGCTGGAAGGCGATACGCTCGCCTCGGCGTTGCTGGCCAATGGCGAGCATCTTGCCGGGCGGTCGTTCAAATATCATCGCCCGCGCGGCATTTTATCGGCGGGCCCCGAGGAGCCGAATGCGCTGGTCGGCGTGGGCGCGGATGAGGGGCATTACAGCCCCAACCTGCGCGCCACGCAGGTGGAGCTGTTCGAGGGGCTGGTGGCGGAAAGCCAGAACCGCTCGCCATCGCTGCGATATGACTGGGCAGGTGTGAACAACCTGATCTGGCGCTTCATTCCCGCTGGTTTTTACTACAAAACCTTCATGTGGCCGCGCGGCGCGTGGACCAAATTTTTCGAGCCGCGCATCCGCGCGATGGCCGGGCTGGGCCGCGCGCCGCGGGCGCCTGATGCCACGACCTACGCGCAGCGCTACGCGCATTGCGATGTGCTGGTTGTCGGCGCTGGCCCCGCTGGGCTGGCGGCGGCGCTGGCGGCGGTGCAGGGCGGGCAACGGGTGATCCTCTGCGATGAACAGAACGAACTTGGCGGCTCCCTGCTCAGTGAGACGGACGCCACGATTGACGGCGCCCCGGCGGCGCGTTGGCTGAGCGAGACCATCGCGCAGCTACGGGCGGCGGGCTCGTTGCAGATATTGGCCCGCACCACCGCCTTCGGCTATTTCCCGCATAATATGCTGGGGCTGGTGGAGCGCCTCACCGACCATCTGCCCGGCGTCGCCGGCCAGCCGCGCGAGCGGCTCTGGCAGGTGCGCGCCAAGCAGGTGGTGCTGGCGGCAGGCGAGATCGAACGTCCGCTCGTGTTCCCCGATAACGACCGCCCCGGCATCATGCTGGCCGGCGCGGCGCGCATATATGCCAGCCGCTATGGCGTGAAGCCCGGCCAGCGGGCCGTCATCGTCACCGCGCATGACAGCGCCTACCGCGCCGCGCTGGCGCTCTATCAGGCCGGGGTTGGCATCGCCGCCATCGCCGATGTGCGGGCTAATCCGCAGGGCGGCTGGGTGGATCTGGCGCGCAAGGCCGGTCTGCCGGTGCGCGCGGGTTGCACCATCACCGGCACCAGCGGGCGGCTGCGCGTCAGCGGGGCAGACCTCGCGCCGCTCGCGGCGGATGGCACGGTTGGCGCGTCCGAGCGGGTGAGCTGCGATCTGCTGCTGATGTCGGGCGGGTTTACGCCCAGCGTGCATCTGTTCTCGCAGAGCCGGGGCAAGCTGGTTTATGACGATGCCCTGGGCGCCTTTGTGCCCGGCACTCCGGCGGAGGATTGCTGGGTGGCGGGTGCGTGCCGTGGCGTGTCGCTGCTCAGCGAGGTTCTGGCCGATGGTTTCGCCAAGGGCGCCAGCGCGGCCCGGGCGGCGGGCGGCGCGCTGGTGCCCGCGCGCGGCTTTGCCACCACCCATGCCCCCGCGACCGGCGGCGGCTTTGCGGGTGCGTTGCCGCACGGCAAAAATCCTGCCTCGGTGCGCGCCTTCGTCGATTTCCAGAATGATTCGACCGCCAAGGACATCAAGCTCGCCATCAGCGAGGGGTTGCGCTCGATCGAGCACATCAAGCGCTACACCACCACCGGCATGGCGACCGACCAGGGCAAGATCTCGAACATGAACGCGCTTGGCATCGCGACCGATGTTCTCGCCCGCCCGATCGCGCAGATCGGCACCACCACCTTCCGCATGCCCTACACCCCCACCACCTTCGGCGTGTTCGCGGGCTATGCGCGCGGCGACCTGTTCGACACCGTGCGCCGCACCCCCGTGCATCATTGGGCGGAGGCGCAGGGCGCGGTGTTTGAGGATGTGAGCCTGTGGAAGCGCGCCCGTTATTTTCCGCTGGCGGGTGAGGACATGCACCAGGCCGTGGCGCGCGAGTGCCGCGCGGTGCGTGCCGCCGCGGGGATTTTCGACGCCTCGACGCTGGGCAAAATCGAAGTGGCGGGCCCCGATGCGGCGGAGTTTCTCAACCGCATGTATGTGAACGCCTGGAGCAAGCTCAAGCCCGGGCGGCTGCGCTACGGCCTGCTGCTGCGCGAGGATGGCTTCATCCTCGATGACGGGGTGATCGGCCGGATGAGCGATGAGTGCTTTCATGTCACCACCACCACCGGCGGCGCCGCGCGGGTGCTCACCATGATGGAGGATTACCGCCAGACCGAATTCCCCGAGCTGAAGGTTTGGCTGACCTCGACCACCGAGCAATGGGCGGTGATCGCCTTGCAGGGGCCCAAGGCGCGCGAAATTCTCGCCCCCTTCGTGGAAGGCGCGGATATTTCACACGCGGCGATGCCGCATATGAGCGTGGTGGAATGCCGCGTCGCCGGGGTGCCCGCGCGGTTGTTCCGTGTCAGCTTCACCGGCGAGCTGGGTTTTGAGATCAACGTCCCCGCTGATTACGGCCGCGCCGTATGGGAGGCGATCTTCGCCGCCGGCCAGCCGGCCGGGCTGGTGGCCTACGGCACGGAGACCATGCATGTGCTACGCGCTGAGAAGGGCTACATCATCGTCGGCCAGGAGACCGACGGCACAGTAACCCCCGACGATGCCGGGTTGAGCTGGGCCATTGGCAAGGCGAAGCCTGATTTTGTCGGCAAGCGCGCCCTGGCCCGCGCGGGAATGGGCGAGGGCGTGCAGCGCAAGCAGCTGGTCGGCCTGCTCACCGACGACCCGCAGGTTGTGTTGGAGGAAGGCGCGCAGCTGGTCGCCGATCCGGCGCAGCCGCCGCCGATGACGATGCTGGGCCATGTCACCTCCTCCTATTGGAGCGCCACGCTCAACCGCTCCATGGCGCTCGCCCTGGTTAAAAACGGCCGCGCCCGCATTGGCGAAACGCTCCATGTGCCCATGCCTGGCCGGGTCATCCGTGTAACCATCACCGGACCGGTTTTCTACGATGCTGAAGGGATTAAGCTAGATGGCTGAAACAATGGCGCGCCTGCACCCGCTGGCTGCGGTTAAAACCGTGGCGGACCCGCATTTGGTGGCGCAGGGGCCGATGGGCCGGTTCTCCTTGCGCCTGTCTCCCACGGCCGCGCCGCCGCCGCTCGGCGCGCTGGGGCTGAGCCTGCCGCTGGCGCCTTGCCGCGCTGCCCAGTCTGAGACCGCCGCCGCCCTTTGGCTGGGGCCAGGCGAGTGGCTGCTGCTCACCGCGCCGGAACGCGCCCCGGCGGTTGAAGCCGCGCTGCGTGCCGAGCTTGCGGGGCAGGCGTTCTCCCTGGTCGAGATCAGCCATCGCCAGACCGGCTTCAGCCTCTCCGGCCCGCGCGCGGCGCAACGCCTCAACGCCGGTTGCCCGCTGGACCTTGATCTCGCAAGCTTCCCCGTTGGCATGTGCACCCGCACCGTGTTCGCCAAGGCCGAGATCGTGCTCTGGCGCACCGGGGCAGAGCAGTTCCACATCGAGGTCTGGCGTTCCTTCGTGCCGTATCTGTGGGAGTTGCTCGTGATCGTGGGAGCTGAGACCTCATGATCAGCGTTTTCGAGCTTTTCAAGATCGGCATTGGCCCCTCCTCGTCGCACACGATGGGGCCGATGCGCGCGGCGCGCAATTTCACCGAGGCATTGCGTGAGAGCGGCCTGCTCGATGTCACGGCGCGCGTGCGGACCGAGCTGCTCGGCTCCCTGGCCTGGACGGGTGAGGGCCACGGCAGCGGCAAGGCGGTTATCCTGGGGCTGGCGGGTGAAATCCCGGAAGAGATCGACCCGGCGCACGGCGAGGCGTTGATCCTCTCGGCCACCACCGCGGGCCGGCTGCGCCTCGGCGGCACACATGATCTTGCTTTTGTTCCTGCACAAGACATCATCTTTGACCGCCATTCCCCCACGCCGCGCCACCCCAACACGCTCAGCTTCAGCGCCTATGCCGCTGATGGCGCCTTGTTGCTGGCGCAGCGCTGGTGCTCCGTGGGCGGCGGTTTCGTGCTCCCCGAGGATGCCCCGGATGCCCCCGCGCAAGGGGCGCAGGCGGTGCCTTACCCTTTCAACTCCGGCGCGGCGCTGCTGCGGCTGGGAAAGTCGAGCGGCCTGCCGATTGCCGACATGGTTCTCGCGAACGAAACCGCCCTGCGCCCGCATGCGGAGGTGATAAATTATCTTGATCGCATCATCGATGTGATGATGGAGACGATTGACCGCGGGATGCACGGGCAGGGGATATTGCCCGGCTCGCTCAAGGTGCGCCGCCGCGCCGCCGGGCTGCGGGAAAAGCTGGAGGCAGACGCCGGGCTTAACAACCTCGCGCCGCATGCGACCATGGATTGGGTCAGCCTGTTCGCCATGGCGGTGAATGAGGAGAACGCCGCCGGCGGGCGCGTGGTAACGGCGCCAACCAACGGCGCGGCCGGCGTGGTGCCCGCGGTGCTGCGCTATTACCGCGAATTTTGTCCAGGTGCGACACGCGATACCATGCGCCGCTTCCTGCTGGTGGCCACCGCCATCGGCGGCCTGTTCAAAACCAACGCCTCCATCTCCGGCGCCGAGGTGGGCTGCCAGGGCGAGGTCGGCGTCGCCGCTTCCATGGCCGCCGCCGGGCTCGCGGAAGCTCTGGGCAGCAGCAACGAACAGATTGAAAACGCTGCGGAAATCGCCATGGAACATCACCTCGGCATGACCTGCGACCCGATCGGCGGCCTGGTGCAGATTCCCTGCATCGAGCGCAATGCGTTCGGCGCCGGCAAGGCGATCAGCGCCGCCTCGCTGGCCCGGCGCGGCGATGGCACGCACCGTGTTTCCCTCGACCATGTGGTTGACACTATGCGACAGACGGGCCAAGATATGATGACAAAATATAAAGAAACATCGCAAGGCGGGCTTGCCCTGAACTTTGTAGAATGTTGATGGGGTGGAACACACCGGCACTTCAAAATATGGAGAAAAGCCGTGTTATATACAAGAGACTACGTAAACGACGCCGCGCCGCAGAAGGACGCTGAAACCGATTTCGGCCAGCAAAGACAGAAATATGAGCCCGCGAGGCGCAAGCCGCTTTCGATCGGCATTATTCTCGCACCCAACTTCACGCTCTCGGCGCTATCGCTGTTCGTGGACACGCTGCGCCTGAGCGCCGACGAGGCCGATCGCTCGCGCCCGATCGGTTGCAACTGGGCGGTGTTGGCCAGCCGCTCCGAGACGATCCGCTCCAGCTGCGGCGTGCAGGTGAACCGCACCAGCGCGTTCAGGAATCCCAAGGAGTTTGACTATATCGCGGTGATCGGCGGCACGCTGCACAATGGGCAGGAGACCGACGAGGAAACGGTGGCCTATCTGCATCAGGCGGCAAAGCTGAATGTGAACCTGATCGGCATCTGCACGGGAAGTTTCATTCTGAGCCGCATCGGGCTCATGAAAAACCGGAGCAGCTGCGTAAGCTGGCTGCATTATCAGGATTTTTGCGAGGAGTTTCCAGACCAGAAGGTCTCCGCGGACCGGCTGTTCGAGGTTGACGGCAACCGGATCACCTGCGCCGGCGGCGCGGCGGCGGCTGATCTCGCGGCATGGTTGATCGAGCGTCATCTCGGCCAGAGCACCGCGCAGAAGCCGCATCATGTGCTGTTGCTTGACCGGGTGCGCACGATCAGCTCCGTGCAGCCGCACCCGCCGATTGCTGAGGCCACGGTGAATGTGCGCATCCGCCGCGCGCTGCTGCTCATGGAGCAGCATCTCTCAAATCCGCTGCAGATCAGCAGCATCGCCGCCACGCTCTCGCTCTCCACGCGCCAGCTTGAGCGCTTGTTCCAGACCGAACTCTCAACCCGTCCCTCGACTTTCTACCGCGTGTTGCGGCTGCGCTATGCGCGCTGGCTGCTCACCAACACCAGCCGCTCGGTCACTGAAATCGCGCTGGATTCCGGCTTTTCGGATGGCGCGCATTTTTCCCGGCAGTTCAAGGCGGCGCACGGCTGCCCGCCTTCAAACATTCGCGCCAGCGCGGGACCTTTGCCAAATTCCGACAAAATTCCGCCAGTGCCGCCAGGGCTGTTGGACCAGCAATTGGTCGGGTGCGCCGGGTCGCGGGTTTTTTAACTGATTTTCCGTCAATTTTGTCGGAAAATAGAAAATATTTGGCCCAAAATCTAAAGACGAGCATGGCCGGGCGTTGCATGCTGCCAGTCATAAACACTCAAGCAGAAGGCCAATAAAATGTCCGACGCCGCGATGACGAAGCTCAAGCATCTGGTACAAAACCGCCGCCCCTACCACATGCTTGAGGCGCCGTTCTATACCGACCCTGATATTTTTAAGGCGGATATGGATCTGATTTTCAGGCGGCATTGGATTTTCGTGGGGCTGGAGCCGGATGTGCCCGAGCCGGGCGATGTTATGAACGTCAAGATCGGCGATGCGTCCATTCTGATCGTGCGTGATGATGACAACAACATTCACGCGATGCACAATATCTGCCGGCACCGCGGCGCGGCTCTGGTGGTCGATGAAAAAACCAGCGTGGGGCGCCTGGTCTGCCCTTATCATTCCTGGACCTACGGGCTCGATGGCGCGTTGCTGCACGCGCAATATATGCCGGAGGATTTCGACGCCAGCTGCAGCGGGTTGCGCAAGGTTCACCTGCGTTCGGTCGAGGGCTTGCTGTTCATCTGCCTGGCGGAAAACCCGCCGGAGGATTTTGAGGAATTCGCAAAAACCGCCGGCCCCTACGTGGCGCCGCACGACATCGCCAATTGCAAGGTGGTGCATGAGAGCGATCTGATCGAGCCGGGCAACTGGAAGCTTGCCGTGGAGAACAACCGCGAGTGCTACCATTGCTCGGCCAATCATCCCGAGTTGACGCAATCGATCTATGAGTTCGGCTTCGGCTTCGATGCAACCGAACATGACCCCTCCCGCCAGGCGCTGCGGCGCCATTATGAGGATATGGTTGAGAAAGATCTGGCGGCGTGGGAGGCGGCGGGCCTGCCCTCAGTTGAGAACAACCAGCGCCTGGAAGCGGTTTCGGGCTTTCGCGTCGGGCGTATGACGATGGATAAGGCGGGCGAATCTCAAACGCTGGATACCAAGATCGCCTCCAAAAAACTGCTCGGAAATTTCACCGAGGCGCGGCTTGGCGATCTCTCGATCCACACCCAGCCCAACTCCTGGCATCATCTGATGAGCGATCATATCGTCTCCTTCGCGGTGTTTCCGCTGAGCGCCAACCAGACCCTGGTGAAAACCAAATGGCTGGTGCACAAGGATGCGGTGGAAGGTGTTGATTACGACATGGAGAATCTCACGCGCGTGTGGAGCGAAACCAACGTGCAGGATAGCCGCCTGGTCGGGCTGAGCCAGCTCGGCGCGCAGAGTCCCGGCTATGTGCAGGGGCCGTATTCTAAACAGACGGAAGGGCAGGTGGAGCAGTTCGCCGCCTGGTACATCGCGCGGCTCAAGGCGCATCTCTGCGCATGAGAGCCGAGCATATCTTCAAGGACGATGCGGGCGGTACCTCGTCATTCTGGAGCGGCGAGGACGACAATACGCTGGTCTGCATCGGCACGCGCGAGGAGACGCATGATGTTAAAACCTTCATCTTTGCGCCCAAGCGCCCAGCATTGTTTCATTTTCAACCCGGACAGTTCATCACGTTTGATTTCGTCATAGGCGATGCGGTGGTCAACCGCTGTTACACCATCGCCTCCTCGCCCACGCGCCCGCATGTGCTCAGCATCACGGTCAAGCGCGTGCCGGGCGGCCCGGTTTCCAACTGGCTGCATGAGACTATGTCCCCCGGCCAGGAGGTGAACGCCACAGGCGCATTGGGCAGTTTCAGCTACGCGCGCAATCCGGCTGAAAAATACCTGCTGCTTTCCGGCGGCTCGGGCATTACGCCGATGATGTCGATGGCGCGCGCGCAGTTTGACCTCGCCAGCGAGAGCGACATCGTCTTCATGCACCACGCGCGCACCCCGGCGGACATCATCTTCCGCCGTGAGTTGGAGTTGATGGAGGTTCATTCACGGAACTTCAAATTCATCCCGGTCTGCGAGGCCGACGCCAAATTCCACAGCTGGGGTGGACTGCGCGGGCGCATCAGCGCCGGAATGCTGAGCCTGGCCGTGCCCGATTGCGCCGAACGCGAGGTCTTTGTCTGCGGCCCGCCGGCCTATATGCGCGCGGCCAAGGCGCTGCTGGAACAGCTCGATTTCAACATGGCGCACTATCACGAGGAGAGTTTTGATTTCGCCACGCTGGCGCAGGAGCCAGCGCCGGTGGCGCCGGTGCTGGCCGGCGGGGGTTCATATGAGGTCATGTTTGCCAAAAGCCAGCGCGCGGTTATCTGCCCCGCGCAAAGCACGGTGCTCGATGCGGCCCGCGCCGAGGGGATGCGCCTGCCGTCATCCTGCGCTAAGGGGCTGTGCGGCACATGCAAATCCCGGCTGCTTTCGGGCAAGGTGGAAATGTCGCATCAGGGCGGCATCCGCCAGCGCGAGATCGACCAGGGAATGATCTTGCTCTGCTGTTCCAAACCGCTGAGCGATCTGGTGATCGAACGATAAGACATGGATCTGGCGTCACTTTCCCGGTTTGGATTTTTCACACTGCCTGACTATTCGATGATCGCGGTCACCAACGCCATCGAGGCGTGCCGCATGGCAAACCGCGTCGCCGGGCGCGAGGTTTATTCGTGGCAATTGCTGACGATGGATGGCGTGCCCTCAACCGCCAGCAACGGTCTTGCTCTGTCGCCGTGCATGCGGCTTGGTGCCGCGCCGCCGCCTGATGTTCTGTTCGTCTGCGGCGGCGTGCATGTGCGCGCGGCGGTGAAAAAACCAATGCTCGATATGTTGCGCCGCCAGGCCCGCCACGGCCTGCCGCTCGGCGCCCTCTGCACCGGCGCCTTCGCCCTTGCCGAGGCGGGGCTGCTCGAGGGCTACCGATGCGCCATCCATTGGGAAAATCTCCCCGCCAGCCGTGAAGAATTTTCAAAGACAGAGTTTGTTCCCGACCTTTTCGTGGTCGACCGTGACCGGATCACCTGCACCGGCGGCATCGCCCCGCTTGATATGATGCTAAGCCTGATCCATGCCCGGCTGGGCCGCTCCTTCGCCGAGGAAGTTTCCGCCGCGTTCATTCACGAGCGCATGCGCATGAGCGGCGAGCGCCAGCCGCTGGCCGCGCATGACCGCGCCAGCTCCAGCCATCCGCTCCTGGCGCAGGCGGTGGCGCTGATCGAGGCAAATCTCGCCAACGATCTCCCGGCCTCTGAAATCGCCGAACGGCTGAATGTCTCGCCCCGCCAGTTGCAGCGCTTCTTCAAGCGCCACATGGGCACCACGCTGGCGCATTTCGCACAGGAATTGCGCCTCAAGCGCGCCCAGCACCTGTTGCAGCAGACCGATTTGCGCATTACCGACGTCGCCTCGCTGTGCGGTTTTTCATCCGCCGCCTATTTTTCCTCCGCCTATGCGCGCTGTTTCGGTTACGCGCCCAGCCGCGAGAGCCATAAATCCTCCATCACCGGAGCATGAAATGCCATGCGTCGTGAATTCCCCTGGAAATGTCGCTTTCAGTAAAGTTACGCGTGACGAAAACGGACAGATTAGCCAACAACCAATATTCGATAAGAGATAAATATGACCTCCTTGCATCAAGACTCCATTGTCATCGACGGTTTGATCATCGCCAAATGGGGGCGTGACGTTTTTGAGGATATGCGCAAAGGCGGGCTGACGGCCGCCAACTGCACCGTCTCGGTGTGGGAAGGCTTCCAGGCGACGGTTCAGAACATCGCTGGGATGAAGAAAATGATCCGCGAGAATGCTGATCTGCTGACCCTGGTGCGCAGCACCGCCGACATCACGCGCGCCAAGGCGGAGGGCAAGACCGGCATCATCCTGGGATTCCAGAATGCCCACGCGATCGAGGATCATCTCGGCTACATCGAGGCCTTCGCCGATATGGGCGTGCGGGTAATCCAGCTTTGTTATAACACGCAAAACCTCGTCGGCACCGGCTGTTACGAACGCGACGGCGGCCTCTCCGACTTTGGCCGCGAGGCGGTGGCCGAGTTGAACCGCACCGGCATCATGATTGACCTGTCGCATGTCGGCGCGAAAACCTCGGAGGAGACGATCCTCGAATCCAAGAAGCCGGTTTGCTATTCACACTGCCTGCCCTCAGGGCTGAAGCAGCATCCTCGCAACAAATCCGACGAGCAGTTGCGCTTCATCGCCGATCATGGCGGCTTCGTTGGCGTCACGATGTTCGCGCCGTTTCTCAAGCGCGGGATCGAGGCAACGGTGGACGACTACATCGAGGCGATTGATTACGTCATCAACATTGTTGGTGAGGACACCGTCGGCATCGGCACGGATTTCACCCAGGGCTACGGGCATGATTTCTTCGAGTGGCTGACGCATGATAAAGGGCGCCACCGCCGCCTCACCAATTTTGGCAAAATCGTCAACCCTGAAGGCATCCGCACAATCGGCGAATTCCCCAACCTGACCGAGGCGATGGCCCGCGCGGGCTGGGGCGAGGCGCGTATCCGCAAGATCATGGGTGGCAACTGGCAGCGCGTCTTCGGGCAGGTCTGGGGCGCTTAAGCTTTTTCATTCATCCGGGAGCCATTTATGAATCCGCTTTTGCCAATTGATGTCGACGAGAACACCGGCGTTTGGACCACCGACGGTCTGCCGATGCTCTATGTGCCGCGGCATTTTTTTACCAATAACCATCTCGCGGTGGAGGAAGCTCTCGGCCGCGCGCGTTACAGCGAAATTCTCTACCCCGCGGGCCACCGTTCAGCCTATTTCTGGTGCGAAAAAGAGGCGCAGACGCACGGGCTCTCTGGCCTCGCGGTGTTTGAACATTATCTCAAGCGTCTCTCCCAGCGCGGCTGGGGCCTGTTTGAATTCATCTCCGCCGATGCCGCCACCGGCCAGGCGCAGATTTCGCTGCGCAACTCTTCTTTCGTGTTGCAACAGCCCCAGGCGCACGGGCGGCTTTGTTACATGTTCGAGGGCTGGTTCGCCGGCGCCATGGATTTTGTCTCACAGCAGACGAACCCGGCGTCGCCGGTCAAAACAAAAAGCATAGAGAGCCAGTGCGCGGCCGAAGGGCATGAATACTGCATCTTCACCGTCTCGCCGGTCACGCCCTGATACATTGCTGCAGGGCGCCCCGCGCGGGCGGATTGCCTTGCCCTGATATTTTCTGAGGATTTTTCATGCGCTACCCAAACCTTCTTTCGCCTTTTGTGTTGAACAAACTGACCCTGCGCAATCGCATCGTCAGCACGGCGCATGCTGAGGTTTATGCCGAACCGGGCGGCCTGCCCGGCGATCGCTACATCCGTTATTATGAGGAGAAGGCCAAGGGCGGTCTCGGTCTGGCCATCTGCGGCGGGTCCAGCCCGGTGTCGATCGACAGTCCCCAAGGCTGGTGGAAATCAGTCAACCTCTCCAACGACCAGATCATCGAGCCCCTGGCCCGCCTGGCCGGCGCCATGCACCAGCACGGCGCGAAGATCATGATCCAGGCGACGCATATGGGCCGCCGCTCGGCTTTTCATGGGGAGCATTGGCCGCATCTGATGACGCCTTCCGGCGTGCGCGAGCCGGTGCATCGCGGCAACGCGAAAATCATCGAGGTTGAAGAAATCAACCGCATCATCAAGGATTTTGCCGCCGCCGCCCGGCGGGTGAAGGCCGCGGGCATGGATGGAATTGAAATCTCCGCCGCCCATCAACATCTGATCGATCAGTTCTGGAGCCCGCGCACCAATTTCCGCACCGATGATTTCGGCGGCAGCCTGCAAAACCGCATGCGCTTTGGCCGCGAGGTGCTGAGCGCGGTCCGCGCCGAGGTGGGGGCAGATTTCGCCGTGGGCCTGCGCATGTGTGGCGACGAGTTCCACCCCGATGGCCTCGATCATGAAACATTGAAGGAAATCGCCCATGAAATGGTATCGAGCGGGCTGATCGATTTCCTCAGCGTGGTCGGCTCCGGGGCTGATACGCACAACACCCTGGCCAACTGCATGCCGCCGATGGCGCTGCCCCCTGAGCCTTTCGTGCATCTGGCGGCTGGCATCAAGGCGGTGGTGAACATTCCGGTGATGCACGCGCAGAGCATACGCGACGCCGGCCAGGCCGAGCGCCTGCTGGAGAGCGGCATGATCGACCTCGTCGGCATGACCCGCGCGCAGATCGCCGATCCGCACATGGCGATGAAAATCCGTGATGGGCGCGAGGATGAAATCAAGCAATGCGTCGGTGCGAATTACTGCATCGACCGGCAATATAACGGGCTGGACGTGCTATGCGTGCAAAACGCCGCCACCTCGCGCGAAGCCACAATGCCGCATGTCATCGCCAAATCCGGCGGGCCGAAGCGCAAGGTCGTGGTGGTGGGCGGCGGCCCCGGCGGGCTGGAGGCGGCGCGGGTCGCGCGGCTGCGCGGGCATGATGTGGTGCTCTTCGAGCGCGAATCCACTGTCGGCGGGCAGGTCAATCTCGCCGCGAAAGCGCCGCAGCGCGAGCAGATGGCGGGCATCATCCGCTGGTTTGACATGGAAACAACCCGCCTCGGCGTGGAGCGCCGCCTGGGCGTGGAAGCCACGGACGCGATGATCCTGGCGGAAAATCCCGACATCGTGGTCCTGGCCACGGGCGGTGCCAGCCATATGGGCCAGGTCGCGGGCTGGGGCGCTGCCTCCGGCCTATCTGTCAGCGCGTGGGATATTCTCTCAGGCCGCGCCGCCCCGGCGCAAAACGTGCTGGTGTATGATTCAATGAGCACCCACGCCGGCGCCGGCGTCGCTGACTTCCTGGCCACGCGCGGCAGCCGCGTCGAGATCGCGACGCCGGACGTGAAAATCGCCGATGATGTCGGCGGCACCACTTTCCCCATCTTCTACCGCCGCCTTTACGCGCTGGATGTGGTGATGACGCCAAACGTCTGGTTAGACGAGGTCTATCGCGAGGATGGCAGGCTGGTCGCCGTGTTGCGCAATGAATATACCGAGGTGCAGGAGGAGCGCGTGGTCGATCAGGTGGTGATCGAGAACGGCATCCTGCCCAACGACCAGCTCTATTGGGCGCTGAAGGAAAAATCCCTCAACCACGGCCAGACGGATATGGAAACGCTGTTCGCCGCGGCGCCGCAGCCCTCCTTGTCGCAGCCGCTGGGCGGCGGGCGCTTCCTGCTTTTCCGTGTGGGCGACTGCATCTCCCAGCATAACATCCATGGCGCGATCTATGATGCGCTGCGGCTGTGCAAGGATTTCTGAGCATGCACAGCCTGGATCATCTGGTGACGCTTTTCTTCTGGCTGGCCGTGGCGGCGCTGGCTTTCGGCACAATGCGGCGCGCGCGGCTGTGGCGGGCGGGGGCGGCGGCGCCGTTTAATTGGGCGCAGCTGCTCACCGTGCCCCGGCGTTATCTGGTCGATGTGCACCATGTGGTGGCGCGCGACCCGTATATCGCGCGCACGCACATGCTGGTGGCCGGTGGCGCCGTGGCGGCCATGGCGCTGGTGGCCCTCAATTACGGGCTGATGCTCTATCGGCCGCTGCTGAACGGCGCGCTCGTGCTGGCGGCTGCGGTGATGCTTGGCGGCAGCTATCTGGTCTGGCAGCGCCGCCGCGCCCCGCTGCCGCGCCTCTCGGCCGGGCCCTGGAACCGTTTGCCCTACACGCTGGCGGCCTTCGCGTTCGGGCTGCTGGCCCTGGCGCTGCTGCCCTCCGCTTTGCTTTCAGGTTTTTTCGCGGCGCTCATCATGCTGGCGCTGCTGGCCGGCACGGCGGAGCTGGTGCTGGGTATCGGCACCGGCGGACCGATGAAACATGCGGTGGCGGGCGTGCTGCATCTGGCCTTCCATCCCCGCGCGGAGCGTTTCGCCCCCCGCGCGGAGCGTTTCGCCATGCGCTCCACCGCGCTGCGCCCGCTGGACCTCGCCGCCCCGGTGCTGGGCGTGGAAAAGCCAACGGATTTCCGCTGGAACCAGCTTCTCGGCTTCGATGCCTGCGTGCAATGCGGCAAATGCGAGGCCGCCTGCCCGGCCTTCGCCGCCGGTCAGCCGCTGAACCCGAAAAAATTCATTCAGGACATGGTGCTGGGCCTCTCTGGTGGCAGCGACGCGGCGTTTGCCGGCAGCCCCTATCCCGGCATCACCCTGGGCGGCCATTCCGGCGGCCCGGAGGAGCCGATACTCCCCGCGCTGCTCGCGCCGGAAACCCTCTGGTCCTGCACCACCTGCCGCGCCTGCGTGGAGGAGTGCCCGATGCAGATCGAACATGTCGACGCGATCATTGATCTGCGCCGCTTCCAGACCCTCGCGCGCGGCGCGCTGCCGGGCAAGGGGCCGGAGATGCTGGGCAACCTGCGCGAAACCGCAACGCAGGGCGGATATGACAATGCCGCCCGCTACCATTGGGCGGTGGATCTCAACGTCCGCCAGATCAGGCCGGGTGAATCGGTTGATGTGCTGCTGGTGGCGGGTGAGGGGGCGTTTGACATGCGCTACCAGCGCAGCCTGCGCGCCCTGGTGAAGCTCCTGCAGGCCGCCTCGGTGGATTTCGCGATCCTCGGCGCGCTGGAAGTAGACACCGGCGACACCGCGCGCCGCCTGGGCGATGAGGCAACCTTCCAGGCGCAGGCCGTGCGGTTGATCGCCACTTTGTCGACCCTGACCTTCGGGCGGATTCTCACCGCTGATCCGCATGTGTTCCACAGCCTCAAGAACGAATATCCGGCCCTGGGCGGGCACTTTACCGTGCTGCATCACACCGTCTTTCTGGCCGGGCTGGCCAGCAGCGGGCAGCTGAAGCTGGGCGCAACAAGCGAGACGCGCACCATTACCTATCACGACCCCTGCTATCTCGGCCGCTACAATGGCGAGACCGAAGCACCCCGCGCCCTGCTGCGCCAGATCGGCGTGCGCCTGACCGAGATGGAACGCTCGGGCCTGCGCGGCCGCTGTTGCGGCGGCGGTGGCGGCGCGCCGTTGACTGACATCCCCGGCACTCAACGCATCCCCGATATCCGCATCGCCGACGCCCGGGCCACCGGCGCCGGGCTGGTGGCGGTGGCCTGCCCCGGATGCACCGCGATGCTGGAAGGCGTCGTCGGCCCCAGGCCGGAAGTTATCGATGTGGCGGAGCTGCTCGCCGCCGCGCTGGAGGGCCAGGCATGAACCAGGAGCGTAAACGTCTCGACCCCCGCCGCCCCTTCGTGCTGAGCCCGGCCGGCCTGCGCCGGATCATCCTTGGCGCCACCGGCGGGTTTGATGCCTCGCTGCTGGCCGCGCCCGCGCACACGCCCGCGGCCAAACCGCTGCGCCTGAAGGGGGATCCTGCCGGGTATCTGCTGGTCGCGGCGCACAGCCAGCGCGGCATGCTCGATGCGCACGCCCACCAGGCCATCGCCGCCGCCGCATTGCTGGCAAGCCCGCAACAGGCGGTCGCCGTGCTGGTGTTCGGCGGTTTGAATGAAGATCTGCGCGCGTATGGCGCTGATCTGGTGGCGGTGCTGCCCGGCGCCGATGAGCAGGGCTTCGCGCCGGAGCAGGAGCTAGCCTCGCTGTGCGAATTTGTCACCCGCTATGCGCCCGCGCATGTGTTCATGCCTGATAACGATATCGGTGATGGCGATCTCGGCCGCCGCCTCGCCGTCCACCTGGAGGCGGAGGTTGCCACCCATGTGGTGGAGCTCAAACCCGGCGCGGTGGCGATGTACTGGCAGGGCGGCGCCGCGCTGGCGCGCGGACCTATGCCCCTGGTGGTGCTGATCGCCCCTGATGTGGTGGAAACCGGCCTGCCGTTTTCCGGCGCGGGTGAAACCGTGGCGCCACCCGCCGCTCAGGCGCCGCCGGGCCGCTATCAGAACCGCGGCCTGCGCGAAATCGCCGCCTCCGCCTTGGCGCTGGAGGAGGCGGATTTCATCGTCGCCGCCGGCAACGGCGTGGCCGATATTCCAACGCTGGAGGCCGTGGCCGCCGCCTTCGGTGCCGCCGTGGGAGCCAGCCGCGTGGCGGTGGACGAAGGCAAATTCACCCGCGACAAGCAGATCGGCGCCACCGGCAAGACCGTGAGCGCCAGCACCTACCTTGCCGTCGGCATCTCCGGCGCGGTGCAACATCTGCAGGGGATCAAAGCCTGCCGCCACGTCATCGCCATCAACAGCGACGCCAGCGCGCCAATCACCAAACGCGCGGATCTGAGCGTCGTCGGCGATGCCCAGGAGGTGATGACGGCGCTGCTGGCCGAGCTGGCGCAGCGCAACTGGCCTGATACCGCGCGGGAGAGCGTATGATGCCCCCTCAACTCAAAATCGCGGCCCTGGTCTCCGTGGGGCGCAACCCGGCCAGCGGCGCGCCGCGCGCCGCGCGCAACGATGTGCTGGCGCTCGATGCCGCCCTGGCCCTCGCGCCGGAGGTCAGCGTGCTGCATGCGGGCGATGCCGCCCCCGCGCTGTATGATTACCTGGCCTACGGCGCCGCCAATGTGGAGGTGCTGCCCCTGCCGGCCGGGGCTGATGCGCTGGCGCCGCTGGCGGCGCGTGTTGCCGGGTATGATCTCATCCTGTGCGGCCAGCGCGCCGAGGCGGGGCAGGGCAGCGGCACGCTCCCCTACCGGCTGGCGAAGGCCCTGAACATGCCAGTGGTGAGCGCGGCGTTGGAGATCACCCTGCTGGGAGACGAGGCGGAGATTGTGCAGTTTCTGCCCAAGGGCCAGCGCCGGGTCGTGCGCGTCAGCCTCCCGGCTGTCATCGCGCTGCACCCGCTGGCCCCGCGCGCCCCGCGCTATGTGTATGCAAGCCTGCGCGCCGGGCGCCTGCTGAGCGCGCCGGCGCTGGTTGCGGCGCCCTTGCCGGCCAGCCCCTGGCAGAGCGAACCCGCGGTCAAAAAACCCCAGAGGCTCAAGCCGCTTGAAACCCGCCAAGGCCATGCAAGGCTGCTGGGCGCCATCGCCACCGAGAGCAAGGGTGGCGCGCTCGTGCGCGAGGGCAGCGCGGCCGAAAAAGCGCGCGCGATACTGGATTATCTGCGCACCAACCGGCTGATCGAATTCTAGATGGCACTCATCACTCCCGCATATGATATTGCCTCGCAACGATACGCGCATGGCTCGCCAGCATGAACCAGACCAGCCCCATCAGAGACTCGCGGCTTTTTCGCCGCATGTTTGTCAGAGACCTGGTGCTCGATGCCTCGATCGGCGTTTACGCGCATGAGCATGAGACGCTCCAGCGCATCCGCATCAATCTGGATCTCTCCGTGGTTGACGATGGCGGCGCGCATCGCTCGCACTGCGTGGCCGGGCCTGACGATCTGGCCCGCGTGGTGGACTACGAAGCGATCGTGGTGCGCGCGCGTGAAATTGTGAAATCAGGGCATGTTCAGCTGGTTGAAACGCTTGCCGAGCGTTTGGCGCGAACATGTCTGGATGATGCCCGGGTGTTGAACGTCCGGGTACGCGTGGAGAAGCTCGATGTATTCGTTGATGCGGCATCAACGGGTGTTGAGATCGAGCGCTGGAATTCCTGACGACCCAAACTGCGAGACTGTGTCAGGAAAAAATAAATCAGATCGCAAACACGGCAATGCATCTGAGTTTAACAGGTAAGTTGAGACTTTAACGTTTATTGGAGAACAAAATGAATATTCGGCAAAAGATTCTTTGCCTCACGGTGTCGGCCATCGCCATCGCGGCTTGTGCGCCCACGGCGAAGGCGATGAGCGGCCCGGCCGCCATCCAGATTGATGGTGGACCGCTGGGACCGCTGGAATTATCAGGTGCTGCCGATGGCATGGCCTATTTTTTTTCCGGAACGCAGCGCTACGCTGACACCGGCGGTATAGGCGCGCCCGCGACCAACAATGCGGGGCCTAAAGCGGTCGGAATGCAGTTTATGAACGGCGAAATCGAGCTGCAAAAGAACACCGGCGTGCTCCAGGCCACCATCGAGGTGGGCTCGACGAATTACATCTACCTGGGCCTGGGTCAGAACCCATCCTCAATCCAGAGCTTCTCCACCGGGCCGCTTTATGGCGCTTACGTCACCCTGGCGCCAACCGGTTCGCCGGTCACCATCTCGGTTGGCCAGGTCACCGGGCTGGAGGGATATGAAGCAGGGCAGGAGTTCAACAACGCGAATATCTTTCTCTCGCAGATCGCCTATGTGGAAAGCGGACAAGGCCGCGGCGTGATCGCGAACTACGCCTCGGGCCCGGTCAGCGCCTCCGTGTTCTTCGGCGATGGCTACGACACCGGCGTGTTCAACTCGCTGCAGGCGGTGGCAGGCTACACCTTCAACAGCAACAACAGCGTTGATGTTTATTACGGCGGCAACCTGGGCAGAACCGGCGTGCACGCCAACACCTACGGCAACGGCTCGCTGGCCTATAGCAACAGCTATGTAGGCGCGGCGCCGGAATTCGAGAACTCGCAGATGGTCGGCGCCTTTTACAGCTACACGGTGGGCCATCTGAACCTGGTGCCTGAGCTGCAGTATGAATACGCCAAGGCCGATGCCACGCTTGGCATTCAGAAGGGCATGTCCAACATCGTAGGCGCGGTCTTCGCTGATTACAGCTTCGGCACCTCGCCCTATTCGGTCGGCGCCTGGGTTGAGTATTTTGACCAGCATGAGAGCGTGGCGGATGCCACAAACGGCACCTACTGGTTCTATGGCCCGAATGCGACGGGCGAGGCGATCTCCGTCACGCCGACCTGGCAGGAGAAGGATATCTTCCTGCGCGCCGATGTTGGCGCGTTGCTGCTCAACCGCACCAGCGCTTACGGCCTGCCCAAATACGGCTATGGGAATCAGCATAATGATTCCTTCCAGCTGAGCGGGCTGCTTGAAACCGGCCTGGTGTTTTAATCCGCTCCGGCAGCCAGAGCGCGATCGTTTGAGGTTCGCTCAACCGAGCGAGCCGAAAGCGTGAATCGCCCTGAGAAAAACGGCTTTAGCCTGATCGCACTTAAAGCGATCAGGCTCTAGCCATCCTCGCGGGCTGCAGGCCCCCCTGCCGGCCGTACCCGGCTTCTGGCAATCATGCGCATGATGACAGATTTTAAACTGTGAAGCAGGAGTAAGGCGGGTGCGGGCTGCCCAGGTCATAGAACGGCTGCAGCAACTGGAAGGCGCGATGCCCAGTGCCGGTGCTGCCGTGGGCATGACTCTGGTCTCCGTCCTGCTTTGGGGCTTTTCGCCCATCGCCACACGCTACATGGTTGGAATCGGCGATGGCGGGCTCTCGCCGGTCGCCTTCATGGGTTTGTGCTACGGCATCGCCGCTGTTGTGTTGTCACCCGCTTTGCTCCTGACCCGTAACTGGACAAGCCGGGACTGGCTCGCGGGCGTGGTTTCCGGCGTTATCGGCATCACCGGCTATAATTTCCCAGCGGCGATTGGGCAGCAAACGGTCTCAGCCGGGCTCACCGGGCTGCTGGACGCGACGGAGCCATTACTGATTTTGGTTTTTGCCTCCATCGCGCTGCGCAAGGCGCCAACGCTGCTGACGGTTTTCTCGGTTATCGCCGGCCTCTTCGGCGTCATGCTGCTGGCGCACGGCACGGGGCCTGCTTTTGGAACGCCGCGTGGCATCATCCTGGTGCTAACCGGCGCCGTGCTGTGGGCGCTATATTGCGTGCTGGTAACCCCCCTTATCAACCGCCGCGGTGCTTTGCCCACAACCGCCGTCACGGTATTATCAGGCGCTTTGCCGATGGTCCTGTTTGGCGCGCCCAAAATTCCTGGCATCGTTGTGGGCATGAGCCTGGCGCAATGGCTGGTCACTTTCGCGTTTATCGGCGGCAACGCCGTGGCAGCCATTCTTTTCTGGAATGCGGGCAGCGCCGTTCTGGGGGCGCAGCGCGCCGGATGGTTCCTGTATCTCCTGCCACTGGTCAGCCTGCTCGGCGGGGCCGCGTTTTTGGCTGAGCCGCTGAGCTGGATTGAATTGCTTGGCGGCGCGCTGATCCTTCTCTCAGTATTCCTGGCGCATCTTGAGGCGAAGCCGCCCGGTTAGCGCTTATGCTCAGCTGATAGATAATTGCTGGCAAAACTCGTTCCTGGCCTCTCGATGCCCACTCCCGGCACAAGCGCCCAACGCCCCATCAAACAAGTACACTACCTACCAATACGCTACTTGATATTTTTTCCGCCTTCCCACACTCTCCCCCCATCAGCCCCAAGCCTCACCGCCAGGGGACGCAAAACAAAACGGGAGCAGAGCATGCAGCAAGTAGGTTTTATCGGCGTCGGCGCCATGGGCGGGGCAATTGCCGCCTGCCTGCTCAAAAAGGGCGTCCCCGTGCTGGCGTATGACCGCAACCCGGCGGTCCTGGCCGCCCTCCAGCAAAAAGGCGCCACCGCCGCCGCCTCGGTGCGCGAGGTTGTGGACCAGGCCGAAATCGTCTTCGCCTGCCTGCCCACGGTGGACATCTGCAAAACCGTCGCCTTTGGCCCCGGCGGCGTCGCCGAGGGTCAAAAGGTCAAAATCTACATCGAAACCTCCACCCTGGGCGGCGCGGCGGCTGTGGAAATCGCCGAGGGCCTGGCCAAACACGGCATCACCTTGCTCGATACCCCCGTCGTCGGCGGCACCATGGCGGCTGAGGCGGGCAACCTTGGCGTCCTCACCGCCGGCCCCGCCGAAGCCTTTGAGCGCGCCAAATTCGCCCTGGAAGCCTTCGCCGGCCGCCTCTTCTACCTTGGTCCCAACGCGGGCATGGGCCAGGCCGGCAAGGTGGTGAACAACGCCGTCGCCTACGCCTGCGTGCTCTCTACCTGCGAGGCCGTCGCGCTGGGCCTGAAGGCCGGGCTGGACATGGAAACCGCCGTCGCCATCATCAACCAGGGCAGCGGCGCCAATTTCTTCTCCCAGCGCGTCTTCCCCGGCTACATCATGCAAAACAAGTTTGACGGCACCGGCGCCATCGAAATCGGCCTCAAAGACGTCAAACTCTTCCTGGAGGAAGCAGGCCGCCTGCATATGCAAACCCCGATGGCCAGCGCCGTCTCCTCATTGCAGAAACAAATCATCGACTCCGGCGCTCCCGGCCGCGACACCCTCACGATATTTCACTATTTCACCGATCTGGCCGGTCTGCCCCGCTTTGGGTCGTAACAATCCCTCTTGCCTGCCTCCGCGTTCAGTTCAATGATGCGGCCATGACCCTCCCCACCCAATCGCGTGCCGTCATCATTGGCGGCGGTATCATCGGCTGTTCCACCGCCTACCATCTGGCCAGGCTCGGCTGGGAGGTCACGCTGCTGGAGCGCGCCAAACTCACCTCGGGCAGCACCTTCCATGCCGCCGGTCTGGTCGGCCAGCTTCGCTCCTCGGCCAGCATCACCCAGTTGCTAGGTGAATCGGTTAAGCTCTACCGCTCGCTGGAAGCCGAAACCGGCCTCGCCACCGGCTGGAAGATGAACGGCGGCCTGCGCCTCGCCTGCAACCAGGAGCGCTGGACCGAGGTGAAGCGCCAGGCCACCACGGCGCGCTCCTTCGGGCTGGAGATGCATTTGCTCACGCCGAAGGAGGCGCAAGACCTCTGGCCGCTCATGCAGATCGACGATCTCATCGGCGCCGCCTTTTTGCCGACGGATGGCCAGGCCAACCCGTCGGACATCACCCAGTCGCTGGCCAAGGGCGCGCGCATGAACGGCGCGAAAATCTTCGAGGACACGCCGGTCACCTCCATCGAGGTCACCAACGGGCGCGCCACCGCGGTGCTCACCGCGCAGGGGCGCATCGCCACCGATGCCGTCATCGTCTGCTGCGGCCAGTGGACCCGCACCCTCTGCGCCACCGTCGGCGTCAACGTGCCGCTGGTCTCGGTCGAGCACCAATACATGGTCACCGAGGCCATCCCCGGCACACCCAAAAACCTGCCCACTTTGCGCGACCCGGACCGCCTGACCTATTACAAGGAGGAAGTCGGCGGCCTCGTCATGGGCGGCTACGAGCCCAACCCCATCCCCTGGGCCGTGCACGGCATCCCGGAAAACTTCTCCTACCAGTTGCTCAACTCCAACTGGGAGCATTTCGAGCCGATCATGGAGCTGGCCATCGGCCGCGTCCCGGCCCTTGCCACCGCGGGGGTTAAAACCCTCATCAACGGGCCGGAAAGCTTCACCCCCGACGGCAATTTCATCCTCGGCGAAGCCCCGGAACTGCCCGGCCTCTTCGTCGGCGCCGGGTTCAACGCCTTCGGCATCGCCTCGGGCGGGGGCGCTGGCAAAATGCTGGCCGAATGGGTCGTGGGCGGCGAACCCTCGGCTGATCTCTGGCCGGTTGACATCCGCCGCTTCGGCCCCCCGCACCGCGACACCGGCTGGGTCCGCACCCGCACGCTGGAAGCCTACGCCAAGCATTACACCATGGCCTGGCCATCGGAGGAGTATAAATCCGCCCGCCCGCTGCGCCGCTCGCCGCTTTATGCGCGCCTTGAGCAGGCCGGCGCCTGCTTTGGCGAAAAGCTCGGCTGGGAGCGCCCCAACTGGTTCGCCGGCCCGGGCGAAACCCCGGCTGACATTTACACCTTCGAGAAACCCAACTGGTTCTCAGCCGTTGCGCGCGAGCACGGGAACACGCGGCGCAACGTCACCCTGTTTGACGAAACTTCCTTCGCCAAATTCCTCTTCACCGGCCGCGATGCCGAGGCCGCCCTCTCGTGGATCTGCGCCAACGACATCTCCGCCCCCCCCGGCAGCCTCACCTACACGCAAATGTGCAACACCCGCGGCGGTATCGAGGCTGATCTCACCATCGCCCGCCTGGAGGAGCGCAAATTCTACATCACCACCGGCACCGGCTTCGCCACGCATGATGCTGACTGGATCACCCGCAACATCCCCAAGGGGATGGACGCGCAGCTGCTCGATGTCACCTCCGCCTACGCCACCCTGGCACTGATGGGGCCAAATGCCCGCGCGGTGTTGCAGCAGATCACCACGGACGACCTCTCCAACGCCGCCTTCCCCTTCGGCACCGTGCGCACCATCACCGCCGCCGGAGCGCGCGTGATGGCCCTGCGCATCACCTATGTCGGCGAGCTCGGCTGGGAGCTGCATATCCCCACCGAATTTGCCCTCACCGTCTATGACGCCCTGATGGCGGCGGGCGCTGCCCATGGCATCGCGCCGGGCGGCTACCGCGCCATCGAATCCCTGCGCCTGGAGAAATTCTACCGCGCCTGGGGCTCGGATATCGGCCCCGATCACACCCCGCTCGAAGCCGGGCTGCGCCCCTTCGTGAAACTGAAAAAGCCCATCCCCTTCCTCGGCCGCGCGGCCCTGGAGGCCCAGGCGGCCAGCCCGCTGAAGAAGCGGCTTGTAAGTTTCACCACCAACGACCCGAACGTGATTCTTCTTGGCCGCGAGACCATTTATCGCGACAACATCCGCGCCGGCTGGCTCACCGGCGGCGGCTTTGGCCACACCATCGGCAAACCCATCGGCTTTGGCTATGTCCGCAACCCGGAAGGTGTGAGCGACGAATTTCTCACCTCGGGCACTTACGAACTCGAGGTCGCCACCATCCGCGTCCCCGCCACGCTACACCTGGCGCCGCTCTACGACCCAAAAATGGAGAAAATCAAAGTTTGATGGAATCGCCAAGCGATTCCGGTTCTAAACTCTGTTAAGCTCTATAAGGTAGATGGCCGTCCGGCCCTCTGGCGTCACGATGAGGGGCCGTGTCTGGCTTTCAAAAAAAGCGGCATCCCTGGCGGGTAGGCGGCCTGAATGGATACCGTCATCAAGACCCAGAGCGCCGGAACAGCTCAGGACCACGGTGATCCCGGCTTGCAATTGCCACCGCACGGGCGCCTCCGTATCCAGCCTTAGCAGCCGGTGGGTGAAACGGTTGCGCCTTGTCATGACGTTGAGGTCGAGGATGGGTCCATCAACCAATTTTGCAAAGGCGGGGGCATCCGCGGCAAAGCTGTAGGGGATGGATGCCGGTGAAATCCTGACCGGCGGAGCCTCAGAGATTGAAAGAACGATGCCATTGCCTTCAAGAACCGCAAGCGTGCGATCAATCTGCGGAAACTCCGAAAACCAGCCGTCGGCGCCGACCTGCGCCATGCTGATGCGCCAGTCGAAGTCATCCGTCGTGGCGCCGGGTGGCGCCACGGCGATTTCAGCCGTCGTACCGGCTCCGTTTTTCCAGGGCATCTGGCGGTAGCCGGCACTTTCGATGATTCGCATTCAGGCGATCAGCCCAGAATGCCAGGCAGGTCGAGGCCGAACTGCCGCGCGCAATCCTTCGCAATGTCGTAGCCCGCGTCGGCATGGCGCATCACGCCCGTTGCCGGGTCGTTCCACAAAACATTGCCAAGGCGTTTCGCCGCTTCCGGCGTGCCGTCGGCGCAGATGACCATGCCGGAGTGTTGCGAGAACCCCATGCCGACACCGCCGCCATGATGCAGCGAAACCCAGGTGGCGCCTGAGGCGCAATTGAGCAGCGCATTCAACAAGGGCCAGTCGGAGACTGCATCCGATCCATCCATCATGGCCTCGGTCTCGCGGTTGGGCGAGGCAACGGAGCCGGAATCCAGATGGTCGCGCCCGATGACAACAGGTGCTGAGAGTTCACCGCTGGCGACCATCTCATTGAAGGCCAGGCCGAGGCGGTGCCGGTCACCCAGGCCAACCCAGCAGATACGCGCCGGCAGACCCTGGAAGGCGATGCGCTCACGCGCCATGTCGAGCCAGTTGTGCAGATGCTTGTCGTGCGGCAGAAGTTCTTTCACTTTGGCATCGGTCTTGTAGATGTCCTCAGGGTTTCCCGAGAGCGCCGCCCAGCGGAACGGGCCGACGCCGCGGCAGAACAGCGGGCGGATATAGGCTGGTACGAAGCCCGGGAAATCAAAGGCGTTCTCAACCCCTTCCTCCTTCGCCACCTGCCGGATGTTATTGCCATAATCAAAGGTAGGAACACCCATTTTTGAAAATGTCAGCATGTCGCGCACATGCCCGGCCATGGAGGCGCGGGCGGCCGCCTCTACGGCCTTCGGGTTGGTCTCGCGGCGCTCGATCCATTCGGCGACTGTCCAGCCCTTGGGCAGATAACCGTTGATGGGATCATGCGCGGAGGTTTGGTCGGTGAGCGCGTCCGGGCGGATGCCACGGCGCAGAAGCTCGGGCAGAACTTCGGCAATGTTGCCGAGCAGGCCGACGGAAATCGGTTTTTTCTCGGCAACCGAGCGGTTGATGATCTCCAGCGCCTCGTCCAGCGTGTCGGCGCGCACATCGACATAACGTGTCTTCAGGCGCATCTCGATGCGGCTGGCCTGACATTCCACGGCCAGGCAGCTTGCGCCCGCCATGGTGGCGGCCAGCGGTTGCGCGCCGCCCATTCCGCCCAGGCCGGCGGTGAGAACCCATTTGCCAGCAAGCTCACCCTGATAATGCTGACGGCCCATTTCCACAAAGGTCTCGTAGGTGCCTTGCACAATCCCTTGGGTGCCGATGTAGATCCAGGAACCGGCGGTCATCTGGCCATACATCATCAAACCCTTGCGATCGAGCTCATGAAAATGCTTCCACGTCGCCCAATGCGGCACGAGATTTGAATTCGCCAGCAAAACACGCGGCGCATTTTCATGCGTGCGGAACACGCCGACCGGCTTGCCGGACTGGATCAGCAGGGTCTGGTCTCCTTCCAGCCGCCGCAACGTCTCAACGATTTTATCATACGAATTCCAGTCACGCGCGGCACGGCCGATGCCGCCGTATACCACCAGCTCCTCCGGGCGTTCGGCGACCATGGGGTCCAGATTGTTCATAAGCATGCGCAAGGGCGCTTCGGTCTGCCACGATTTGGCCGAAAGCTTATTGCCGTGCGGGGCGTGGATGATACGGGCATTGTCCAGACGGTTCATGGGATAAAACTCTCCAGAATGGTTTTTAAAATTTGAAGGATAGGCGGGGCAGGATTGAAGGGGGAGGGCCAGTTCTCCGGTGTTGGCGCCGCTGGTTCCTCCATATAGCCGCGGCAGGCGAGTTCCATCTGAAGGGCGTTGATGCCCTCTTCCGGGTCGCCGTAATGGCGCGTGATATATCCGCCCTTGAAGCGGCCGTTCACCACCCGCGAGAAACGCTCATCGGCCTCGCAGATTGCGGCAACGCGGTCTGTTATCGCCGCATCACAGGCTTTATCATCATTGGTTCCAATGTTGAAATTTGGAAGAACTCCCTGAAACAGCCTGGGGATTTCACTGCGAATGGAATGGCAGTCATATAACACGATGGCGTGGTGCAAGCGGCGGAGCCGTGTGATCTCCGCGGCCAGGGCCTCATGATACGGATCAAAATATTTAACCCGGCGCAGCAGAATTTCCGCCTCGTTCGGTGCGTGGCCGTCAACATATAACGGCTCGCCATCAAAAGTCTCGGTGGGGCAAAGCCCCGTGGTGGCCTGCCCGGGGTAGAGCGATACGCCCGAGGGGTCACGGTTTACGTCGATGACCGTGCGCGAAATGCGCGTGCGCACTACGGTCGCGTCCAGAGCCTCGGCAAAGGCATAAAGCTCTGGCAGCCACCAGTCGGCATCCTTGCGCGCGAGCCAGGGGGAAACCAAGGACGGCAGCAACGATTCCGGAATTTCCGTGCCAGCATGCGGGATGCTTAGAATCAGCGGGGCCGACCCCTGCCGGATGCTGATAAAGCTCATGCGACACCCGGCAGGTTTTGCACCGGCAGCGCAGCATGTTTCAACAGGGCGATGGTAGCTTCGATGTCCGGCGCGAAATAGCGGTCGTCATCCAACGCCGGTACTTTTTCGCGGAGCACGCCACGTGCGGATTCAAGAATATCGCTTGATGCCATCAGATGAAAATCGCAACCTTGCACGGCGGCCAGCAGTTCGATGGCGATAATGCCGCGCAAATTGTCCGTCATGGCCATTAACCGGCGCGCGCCGTGCGCAGCCATGGAGACGTGATCTTCCTGGTTGGCAGAAGTCGGGATGCTGTCAACCGAGGCGGGGAAAGCGCGGCCCTTGTTCTCGGAGACCAAAGCTGCGGCTGTGACCTGCGGAATCATGAAGCCTGAATTCAATCCCGGCTTGGGCGCCAGAAACGCCGGCAGGCCGGAGAGGGCAGGGTCCACCAGCATCGCCAACCGGCGCTCGGCGAGCGAGCCGATTTCGCAAACCGCCATCGCGATCATATCCGCCGCGAAGGCCACAGGCTCGGCGTGGAAATTACCGCCCGAGAGCGCTTCAGCAGGTTCCGTGAAGATCAACGGATTATCGGTCACGCCATTGGCCTCGGTCTCCAGCGTCGCGGCGGCCTGGCGTAAAAGATCCAGTACCGCGCCCATGACTTGCGGTTGGCAGCGCAGGCAATAGGGGTCCTGCACGCGCGCATCGCCGATTGCGTGCGAGGCGCGAATGGCGCTGCCCGCCATCAGCCCGCGCAATGCATCCGCAACCTCGGCCTGACCTTTGTGGCGTCGCAGTGCGTGAATGCGGGCATCGAAGGGTGCGTCTGAGCCTTTGGCGGCGTCAGTTGAAAGCGCGCCGGTGATCAGCGCCGCGCGGAACAGCGCCTCGGCCTCGAACAATCCAGCCAGGGCGTAGGAGGTTGAGAATTGTGTGCCGTTGAGCAGTGCCAGGCCCTCTTTGGGGCCAAGCACAAGCGGCGCCAGCCCGGCGCGCGCCAGACCTTCGGATGCGGAAAGACGCTGGCCGGAGAAGAAAACTTCGCCATGGCCAATCATCGCGGCGGTCATATGCGCGAGTGGTGCAAGGTCTCCCGAGGCGCCGACAGAGCCTTGCGCGGGCACAACCGGGATAAGGTTTTTGGCAAGCATCTGCTCCAGCATGAGCACTGTTTGCGGGCGCACGCCAGAGGCCCCTTGCGAGAGCGATCCCATCTTCAGCGCCATCATCAGGCGCGCGACGGAAATGGGCATGGGCTCACCCACACCAGCGGCATGCGAGAGAACGAGGTTACGCTGCAAGGTTTCAAGATCAGCTTCGGCAATGCGCACGCTGGCGAGTTTGCCAAAGCCGGTGTTGATGCCATAAACCGGCTCTCCCGCCGCGACGATCCGCGCCACGGCTTCGGCGGCGCGCTCGATAACGGGGATGGCCGAGGGCGCGAGGCTGACAGGCGCGCCGTTATATATATCACGCCATTGTGCTAGGCTGACGTTGCCGGGAATAAGATTCATGCGTGGCTCCAGATGCGGCGGTAAAGAGGGTTGAAACCGATATTGTAGACAAGTTCAGCCGGGTCTTTGATGTCCCAGATGGCGAGATGGCATTTTGCACCCGGCTTGAGCGTGCCAACATCTGCTCTGCCCAGGGCGGCGGCGGCGTTACGGGTGACGCCAAGCAGACACTCCTCCACCGTGAGGCGGAATTGCGTGGCGGCCATGTTCATCGCCAGCAACAGCGAGTTTAGCGGCGAGGTGCCGGGGTTTAGATCAGTGGAAACAGCGATTTTCACGCCATGCGCCCGCAGCGCGGCAATTGGCGGCATCCTGGTTTCCCGCAATGAGTAGAAGGCGCCGGGGAGCAGCACGGCAACCGTGCCCGCCGCGGCCATGGCGGCGGCGCCGGCATCGTCGGTGTATTCCAGATGATCGGCGCTCAGCGCGCCAAAGCTGGCCGCGAGTGCCGCACCGTGGAGGTTGGAGAGCTGGTCGGCATGCAGCTTCACCCGCAGGCCATGCGCGGCGGCGGCTGTGAAGACGCGGGTGATCTCGTCCGGCAAAAAGGCGATTCCCTCACAAAAACCATCGACGGAATCAGCTAATTTTTGCGTGGCGATTTGCGGAATGAGTGTATCGCAGAGTAAATCGAGATACCCCGCACGGTTATTGGCAAACTCCGGCGGCAGGCTGTGGGCACCCAGAAAACTGGAAGAAATATCAACCCCCGCTACCTCGCCCAGTGCGGCGATCACCCGCAAAAGCTTCAGCTCCGATTCCGCCGACAGCCCGTAGCCGGATTTTATTTCAACCGTGGTGACCCCTTCGGCAATCAGCGCGTTTAACCGCACGAGGCTTGCGGCGTGGAGATCAGCGTCGCTCGCGGCGCGCGTTGCCTGCACCGTGGAAGCGATGCCGCCGCCCGCGCGGGCGATGTCTTCATAGGTGGCGCCCTTTAGCCGTGCCGCGAATTCTCCTGCGCGGTTGCCGGCAAACACCAAATGCGTGTGGCAATCGATTAGGCCCGGCGTGATCCATCGCCCGCCGCAATCGGTTGTTTTGGCGGCATCGAAGGCGCGAACCGGGCCCGCATATATAATGCGTCCCGCCCTTTCGGCGACCACGCCATGTTCCACGGCACCCAGGCCGGGCAGGGCCGGATCCATGGTGGCGAGGCGGGCGTTGGTGAAAATATGGTCTGCTTGCATGAAATAACCCTTGGCCGGGCTGATTAAGTTGTATATACAATAGGGGCATCTGAGGGAGTTGTCCAGTGGTTCGTGATTTATTTTTCAGGCATGCGTTGTTGCCCACCGGATGGGCGAAGAATGTGCGGCTCAGCATAAGAGACGGCATGATCTCAGGCGTTGAGGAAGATGCGCGCCCGCATGACGAGGCTGGGGCGATTGCATTGCCTGGCATGCCGAACCTGCATAGCCACAGCTTTCAGCGCGCGCTGGCGGGGCTTACCGAACATAGAGGCGAGGGCAGGGAGAATTTCTGGACCTGGCGCGATTTGATGTATCACTTCGCATTGCGGATGAACCCGGACGATATAGAGGCGGTGGCGACGCAGGCCTTCGTGGAAATGCTGGAGGGCGGGTTCTCCGCCGTGGCGGAATTCCATTATCTGCACCATGCGCCTGATGGAAAACCCTATGACGACATTGCCGAGATGGCCTCGCGGCTTGGCGCGGCGGCAGCGGCGGCGGGAATTGATTTAACATTGCTGCCCGTGTTCTATGCTCATGCAGGCTTCGGCGGCACGCCACCTGCGACGGCACAGCGGCGGTTTATTAACGATATCGGCTCCTACGCCAGATTGCATGAACGCTGCCAGCAAATCGCGAACACAGGCGTGGCCCCGCATTCATTGCGTGCGGTAACGCCGGAGGAGCTGCATGCGCTTGTCACGATTGCGGGCGCCGCACCGCTGCACATCCACATCGCGGAGCAGACGGCCGAAGTGGAAGATTGCGTCGCGTGGTCCGGCCTGCGGCCCGTGGACTGGCTGATGCGCCACGTGCCGGTGGCGGCGAACTGGTGCCTGGTGCATGCGACACATGTGACACCCGCCGAATGCACGGGCATGGCCGCCAGCGGCGCCGTTGTGGGGCTGTGCCCGGTCACCGAGGCCAATCTGGGCGACGGGATTTTTCCGATACGTGATTTTTCAGGAAAATACGGGATCGGTTCGGATTCAAATGTATTGATCGGGGTGGCCGAGGAGTTGCGGATGCTGGAGTATTCGCAGCGGCTTGGCCTGCGCCAGCGCAATGTGATGGCGACGGCGGCGGCGCGTTCAACAGCCACGGCGATGTTCCAAGGTGCGGTTACTGGCGGTGCGCAGGCGTTGGGCGCGATTGGCGGGCTGGCCGTGGGCGCACCGGCAAATATCGTGGCGCTGGCAGGAGATGATCCTGATATCGCGCTGGCGCAGTTTGTTTTTGCGACGCGCGCGCCGGTGGTAAAAGACGTGTGGGTACGCGGGAGGCATTGCGTGCGCGATGGAAGGCATGAGTTGGCGGAAAGCAGCCGCAAGCGGTTTGACGCCGTGGTGCGGAAGCTGTTGGCATGACCGGCACCGAGGCGCCAAAGCCGCAAAAACTCTACGAGCAGATCAAGCAATATTTGCTCGATGGCATTGCTTCAGGCCAATGGCCCGATGGAAGCCGCATACCTTCGGAACATGAGTTGATGGAGGTTCTGGGCGCATCACGCATGACGGTAAACCGCGCAGTACGGGAATTGTCCGCTGATGGCTTGCTGAATCGCGTGCAGGGGCTTGGCACTTTTGTGCGTGCGCAGGCGCCGCGCTCAGCCTTGCTGGAAATCTATGATATATCGGAAGATATTCAGCGGCGCGGCAATGTGCATAAATCACGGGTCCTGCTGCTGGAGGCGGTCCGCGCGGACGAGGCTCTGGCGGCGGCATTCATCTTGCGGCGCGGCGCAAGGCTTTTTCATTCCGAAATCGTGCATTTCGAGAATGATCTGCCGGTGCAGTTTGAGGTGCGCTACGTCTCGCCGCGCTTTGCCCCGCAATATCTGGATCAGGATTTCACCCAGCAGACCAGCAACCGTTACTTGCAGAGCATCGCGCCGCCGAGCGAGGTGGAGCATATCGTGCATGCCGTGGCGCCCGATGAGCGGGCACAGGCATTGCTGGAAATCGGCCCGCATGAACCCTGTTTGCAGGTTGAGCGGCGAACCTGGACCGAGGCCGGCCCCGCCACGCGCTCGGTCCTCACGCATCCGGGCAGCCGCTACAGCCTGGGCAGCCGCTACGCGGTGGCGGAGTGGAATGCCAAAAAAGGCGGGTAGGGCAGGTTACGCCAGTTTGCGCGGCGAGAGGTGAACACCCGCGATCATGCAGCGTACGGAGCCGCCCGCCAGCTCGATCGTTGGCACCTCCAGCGGCAGCACCGTGACCGCTTGTTCAAGTTCATGCCGCTGCGCCGGGGTTAAAGCCCGCAAGGCCCGTGCCGAGATGGCCAGGATTTTCCCCGCACTTCCCTCAAGTTCTATTGCATTCCCAGCAAATTCCGCGATTTGCGCATGGGTGAGATCAACAATGCGCCGCCCGCCCGCCGCCAGGCGTTCCACGATTTCCGCGCGCCGGGCTTCATCTTTTATGGTTTGCAGGCCGATGAGACAAATCTCGCTGCCGATGCCCATCAGCACATTGGTATGGTAGATGGGCTGGCCATCCGCATCGAAGGCGTCGAACACAATCGGCTCGAAATTGAAATGCGTGCAGAAGCGCTCCAGCGCCACGGGGTTGCAGCGGTTTGAGCGCGCGGCATAGGCGACGCGCTCCACATGGTCCAAAACCATCGCGCCTGTGCCTTCGAGAAACACATTGTCATATTCAAGGCCGGAGTAGTCGATGACATCCTGCACGCGGTAGCGCTGTTTCAACAGCTCGATCACATCGCCCCGGCGTTCCTTGCGGCGGCTCGGCGCGAACATCGGGTAGAGCGCGATGTGCCCGCCGGTATGGGTGGAGAACCAGTTGTTGGGAAACACCGAATCCGGTGAATCCCGTGTCTCATCCTCAAACAGATGCACCGTGACCCCCGCCGCCACAAGCTGCGTGGCGGCGCGGGTCACCTCCGCATAGGCCGCCCGCGAAATTTCTTCCGCCGTGCGCGAGGCATCCTTTGCCTGAAAGCTATTGTCCTGTGCGGTGTCCGCATTGGGGGAGAAATGATGCGGGCGGATCATCACGACGCTGCGCGGGGATTGGATGGAGAGCATGGCTTCGTCCCTTTTATAAAATCAACCGATGGTCATCAGGCTGGCGTTGCCACCCGCGGCCGCTGTGTTGACACTGATGGACTGCTCAGCGAGCAGGAATTCCAGCGGATACTCTCCGGCGCGCGCGCCCTCGCGCGGCAGGCTGTAAACAGCAGCAACCGCATGGGTCTGCGTGGCCAGTTCCTCCATCAGCGCACACAGCGCGTTAGCGTCGCCATCAAACAGCGCGGCATCGGGCGCCTTGTCCGCAGGTACGATATAACTTGCCAAAGCTGCAGGCAGGTCATGTAACACCTGGTAATCACCCAGGTTTTTCACGAGCGCGATGTTGCCGGTGGCGAGGCATGCGGCAATCTGGCGCAGCAGGCCATCTTGCGTTGCGGCCCGGCAAAGCACCTTGCCGCGCGGCAACAGCCGATACTGGTTGGCTTCCCCCACAGGCCCGGCAAAAGTTATTTCCGCACGGCTTGGCGCCTGCGCGCTGTAGTGCGAGAATCCGGCAGTCCCGGCCTTGCGTTCCTGCAATGTGGCGATGAACAATTGCAACGCCTCGGGCGCCGCACCTATCGGCAGGCCGTGCATAACCGGGCGCTCGGCCAGCAGGCGGCGCAGGTAGAGCGGCCCGCCGGCCTTTGGCCCGGTGCCCGAGAGGCCATGCCCGCCAAACGGCTGCACACCCACAACCGCGCCGATGATGTTTCGATTCACATAGATATTTCCAGCATTAATCCGGTTCGTAACCTGCGTGATGCTCTCCTCGATCCGGCTGTGGATGCCAAAGGTGAGGCCGTAGCCCAGCGCGTTCACGGCGTTGATGGCGTTGTTCAACTCCGTGCGCTTGTAGCGCAGCACATGCAGCACGGGGCCAAAAACCTCGCGGCCCAGCACATCGATTGAGGGAATCTCAATGACCGTTGGCGCCATGAACCAGCCTTGGGCACAGGCTTTGTCCAGCTCCGGGGCAAATACCGGGTAGCCCCGCGCACGCATGGTCTCGACATGTTTGGCGATCCCCTGGCGGGCCTCGGCGCTGATCACCGGGCCGATATCCGTGGCCAGATGGTCCGGCTTGCCGATGGAAAGTTCCGCCATTGCGCCTTGCAACATGGTGAGCAGGCGCGGCGCGATGTCGTCCTGCACCAGCAAAATCCGCAGAGCCGAACAGCGCTGGCCGGCGGAGTCGAAGGCGGAGGCGATGATATCCGCCACCGCCTGCTCGGGCAGCGCGGAGGAATCGACCACCATGGCATTCTGCCCGCCGGTTTCAGCAATCAGCGGAATGGGCAGGCCGCGCGCGTCCAGCCGGTTGGCCAGTTGCGCCTGGATCATGCGGGCAACCTCGGTGGAGCCGGTGAACAGCACGCCGCGCACCCTTGTATCGGCAATCAGCGCCGCGCCGATCCGCCCGTCACCCGGCAACATTTGCAGCGCGCCGGGGGGGACTCCCGCCTCCAGCAGCAGATGCACGGCGGCGGCGGCGATCAGCGGTGTTTCTTCGGCCGGTTTGGCCAAAACGACATTTCCCGCCGCCAGGGCTGCGGCAATCTGCCCGGTGAAAATCGCCAGCGGAAAATTCCACGGGCTGATCGCCACAACCGGCCCCAGCGGGCGGTGTGTATCGTTGTCAAAACCATGGGTGATCTGGTGGGCATAATAGCGCAGAAAATCGACCGCTTCGCGGACTTCGCCGATGGCGGCGGGAATGGTTTTTCCGGCCTCACGCACAATCAGCCCGACAAGCGTGGGCAGGCGCGCTTCCAGCAAATCCGCCGCGCGTTGCAGCGTGGCGGCGCGGTCCTGCGGCGGGGTGGATTGCCAGATGGGGGCGGCCTCCTGCGCCAAGGTGAAGGCCGTGCCTACGATTTCCGGCGTCGCCTCGCTCACCTGGCCAACCTTGTCGCGCGTATCAGCCGGGTTGAGCACCGCCCGCGCCTCGCCGGAAACGTCGCCGGTGGCGAGGATCGGCCCCGCCTGCCACTGCACCGCCAGCCCGGCCAATACGGCGGACGCGAGCGAGCCGAGGCGCTGCTCGTTGGAGAGATCCAGCCCGGCGGAGTTGGCGCGCTGCTCGCCAAATATCGCGCGCGGCAGGGCAATTTTCTCATGCGCCGCGCCCAGGGGCACAATCTTGCGCGCTTCGCCCACCGGGTCGGCGGTCAGTTCGTCAACGCTCACCTTGGCATCGGCGATTTTGTTGACAAATGAGGTGTTGGCGCCGTTTTCCAGCAGGCGGCGCACCAAATAAGCGAGCAGTGTCTCATGCGTGCCGACGGGTGCGTAAATCCGGCAGGGGCGGTTGAGATATTGCGGGCCGACGACATCCTCATACAGCGGCTCGCCCATGCCGTGCAGGCACTGGAATTCATATTGCCCGCGGTAAAAATTCTCCCCCGCCATGGTGTGGATGCTCGCCACCGTATGCGCATTATGCGTGGCGAATTGCGGGAAGATGGCATCTGGTGCGGCCAGCAGCTTCTTCGCGCAGGCGAGATAGGAGACATCAGTATGCACCTTGCGGGTGAACACCGGAAAACCTTCCAGCCCATCAAGCTGCGCGCGTTTGATCTCTGAGTCCCAGTATGCGCCCTTCACCAGCCGCACCATCAGGCGGTGCTTGCTGCGGTGGGCGAGGTCTATGAGATAATCCAGCACGAAGGGCGCGCGCTTCTGATACGCCTGCACCACGAAGCCGATGCCGTTCCAGCCTTCCAGCGCGGGGTCGAAGCAGAGGCTCTCCAGCAGGTCCAATGAGAGTTCCAGCCGGTCGGCTTCCTCGGCGTCGATGTTCAGCCCGATGTCATAAGAGCGGGCGAGCTTGGCCAGATCGGTGAGGCACGGCAGCAGTTCGCTCATCACCCGTTCGCGCTGGCCCCGCGCATAGCGCGGGTGCAAGGCGGAAAGCTTGATGGAAATACCAGGACCTTCATAAATCCCCTGGCGCCGCGCGGCCTTGCCGATGGCGTGGATCGCCTGCTCGTAATCGCGCAGATAGCGCGCGGCATCCTCGGCGGTCAGCGCCGCTTCGCCCAGCATATCGTAGGAATAACGGAAGCCCTTGGCCTCCCATTTGCGGCTGTTGGCGAGCGCCTCCGCAATGCTCTGCCCGACGACGAATTGTTCGCCCATGAGGCGCATTGCGATATGCACACCCCCGCGCACCACAGGCTCCCCGCTGCGCGCGACCAGCTTGGTGAGGGCGGAGGAGAGGCTGGCCTCACTGTTGGTGGCGGCGAGTTTTCCGGTGAGCAGCAACCCCCATGTGGCGGCGTTCACGAATAATGACTGGCTGCCACCCAAATGGCTCTGCCAGTTTCCGGCGCCGATCTTATCGCGGATCAGCGCATCGCGGGTGGCGCTGTCAGGTATGCGCAGCAGCGCCTCGGCCAGGCACATCAGGGCCACGCCCTCCTGGCTTGAGAGCGCGTATTCCTGCAACAACGTCTCCACAATGCCGCGCGTGCGCTTGGCGCGCAATTTCACCACCAGGTTTTTCGCCGTCTCGCGCGCCGCCGCCGCCTGTTTTTCGGGCAGCGTGGCATGGGCGATGAGGGCAGGCACGCAATCCTCCTCCGGCCGGCGATAGGCGGCGGTGATCGCGGCGCGCAACACGGTCTGCGGTTGCACATCCTGCGCGAAATCCAGAAACGGCATGAACGTGGCGGCCTCTTCCTCCGGCGGCGCTCCCTCGGTGTCTGCGTCATCGGCGCCGCCATGCAGGCTCTCGCCACGCTCCAGCCGCTCCAACCCGGCCAGGATCATCTGCTTGACCACCCAATGCGCGGTTCGCGCCTGCGCCTCCGCCGCGGCCTTCAGCCGCAGGCGAATATGCTCGTCCAGTTTTACGCCGATCGTGGTGGTTGCCATAACGCCCTCCAAAAGGTTTTTGCGAATTTTGGCGAGAGTTATACAAAACCGAAAAAAGGTGCAACCTTTATTTTAGATAGGTTGCACCTTTTTGGTGCAACCAGCGCTACAGCCGCGCCTTGGTGGAACGCGGGGTCGCCAGCAGCAGGTTGGTCTCGCTGTTGATGACCCCCTGGATAAGCCGGATGCGGCGTAATACCGCATCAAAGTCGGAGAGCGTTCCGGTGCCGAGCTCCACCACCAGGTCCCACCGGCCGTTGGTGGTGTGGATGGCTGAAATCTCCGGAAACCCAGAAAGACTACGGACCACGCGGTCAGTCGAATAACCCTCGATTTCGATCATCATGATCCCCCGGACCGGCAGCTCGGTCGCGTCGGATTTCAGGATGACGGTATAACCCAGAATCACCCCCGAGTTCTCCAAACGCTCCATCCGGGCGCGAACGGTTGCGCGTGATACCCCAAGCTGGGTTGCAAGGTCGGAAATGCTTTGCCGCCCGTTGTGGCGTAGCTGGGTTGTGAGTTTTGTGTCGAGTGCGTCCATGATTAACCATTTTGAATAAAGTTTGTGCCAATTTGATAAATGAAAACGAGAAATATGCCAATTATGTTTGTTCACTTTGCCGGTAAAACCCGATTATTCTGGGAAATCGGGCGGCAATAAGCCCAAACTGGAGACGGTATGACTGTTAAACATTGCAAATTGATCGGGGTGCCCGTTCAGGAAGGCGCCGGGCGGCTGGGTTGCGAAATGGGCCCCAGCTCGCTGCGGACCGCCGGGTTGGCGGCAGCCATCACCGGGCTTGGGCACCGGTTGTCCGACCTGGGCAACCTGAGCGCGCCGCCTGCCAGTCAGGTGCATCACCCCAATCCGGCGCTAAAAAACCTGCCGGAAATCTCCGCCTGGGTCGAGCTTTTAAGCCAGGCTGCCTATGATGCCAGCGCCGAGGGCATGCCGATTTTCATGGGCGGGGACCACAGCATCGCCGCCGGCACGGTGGCCGGCATCGCCCGGCGGGCAGCGGAGACAGGCCGGCCCTTGTTCATGCTCTGGCTTGATGCGCATCCTGATTTTCACAGTCTCGAATCGACCGTCAGCGGCAATATTCACGGCACCCCGGTGGCGTATCTCACCGGGCAGGCCGGCTTTGGCGGCGGTTTGCCGCCGTTGCGGGCCACGCTAGACCCTAAGCGGGTCGCCATGCTCGGCATCCGCAGTGTTGACCCCGCTGAGCGCCGGGCTCTGGGGCATTGCGGAGTCTCGGTGTTCGACATGCGCGCGATCGACGAGCATGGCATCGCCCCATTGCTTTCGCGGTTTCTGGACCGTGTGACAGCTGAAAACGGCCTGCTGCACGTCAGCTTCGATGTTGATTTCCTCGATCCCAGCATCGCCCCCGCCGTCGGCACCACCGTCCCCGGCGGCGCCACCTTCCGCGAGGCGCATCTGGTGATGGAAATGCTGCACGACAGCGGTTTGGTTTCCAGTCTCGATCTTGTTGAACTCAACCCTTTTCTTGACGAACGCGGACGCACCGCAACCCTTCTGGTCGATCTTGTGGCAAGCCTCCTGGGCCGCCGCGTGATGGACCGCCCAACCTGGAGCTTCTGATGACGCCTATTCCCAATTTGAACATTGTGCCCTTCGTCAGTGTCGACAACATGATGAAGCTGATCCTGAAAATCGGGATCGAGAAGTTCCTGACCGACCTTGCCGCTTATGTCGAGGATGATTTTCTGCGTTGGGAGAGCTTCGATAAAACCGCGCGGGTCGCGGCGCACTCGATCGACGGCGTGATCGAGCTGATGCCGGCGAGCGATCATTCGCTTTATGCCTTTAAATATGTCAACGGCCATCCAAAGAACACGCGCGAGGGCCGCCAAACCGTCACCGCCTTCGGCCTGCTGGCCGATGTCAGCAACGGCTACCCGACGCTGCTGTCTGAGATGACCATCCTGACCGCCTTGCGTACCGCCGCAACCTCGGCCGTCGCCGCCAAATATCTGGCGCCGAAAAATGCTCACACCATGGCCATCATCGGCAACGGCGCGCAGTCGGAATTTCAGGCCATGGCCTTCAAGGCGATGCTGGGAATTAAAAACCTCCGGTTGTATGACGTCGACCCCGCCGCAACGAAAAAATGCACAGCCAACCTAAAGAAATTTGGCTTCGACATCACACCTTGCGGCTCGGTCGAAGAAGCGATGCACGGTGTGCAGATTGTCACCACCGCCACGGCGGACAAGCAATGCGCCACCATTCTCAGCGATAATCTCGTGGGTGCCGGGCTGCACATCAACGCCATCGGCGGGGACTGCCCCGGAAAGACCGAACTGCACCGCGATATTCTGCTGCGCTCGGATATATTCGTTGAGTATCCACCGCAAACCAGAATTGAGGGCGAAATTCAGCAATTGCCCGAGGACCATCCGGTTCAGGAGTTGTGGCAGGTGATCGCCGGGCAGGCCCAGGGGCGCAAATCCGCCGGGCAGATTACCTTGTTCGATTCCGTCGGCTTCGCGATTGAGGATTTCTCGGCCCTTCGTTATGTGCGTGACCAGGTACGCCAAACGCCGTTTTTCGAGGAGCTGGATATGCTGGCCGATCCTGATGACCCGCGTGACCTGTTCGGCATGATTTTGCGCGCTGCCTGAGATCATCCTCAATGTCCGCAACGCCCGGTGGTTTCGCCAGGCGTTGCGGAATCAAATCCCGGATATTCAAAAACTGACACTTCAGGCAGGCCGATCTGCCGGAAAAGCGAATTTCCCTCTATACAAGCCTTTTCTTTGCCGCTATTGTATATACAACTAATATAGCCGTTCAAGGGTTGTTTAATGTGCGCAGATCGTGTTGGTCACAACATCCGCCTAAAGACTCCGGCGCCTGACCTTTCAGGTCAGATGGGGGTGGTGTCAGTAAGGTTTGCCTTGCGCCGCCGGGCGGATCGCGGAGGCGAATGTGTCTCCGCTTTATGTTACGCGCGCCGCTTACGGCCATAATAAAAAAAGCCCGGTGTCTTAAAGGAAACGACGTATGTTATTAGATCAGCAACCCACTTCCTCAGCGTTGGTCGTTGAGGATATTCATAAAAGCTTTGGCCCGGTCGAGGTGTTGAAAGGCGTCTCCGTCACCGCGCATAATGAAGATGTGATTGCGATTCTTGGCGCGTCAGGCTCGGGAAAAAGCACTTTTTTGCGCTGCATTAACCTGTTGGAAATGCCTGACAAAGGCCGTGTACGGATAAAAGGCGAGCTTATTGAAATGAAAGAGGGGCGGCGCTCGCGTGATGCGGCGAACCCCAAGCAGGTTGAGCGCCTGCGTTCGCGCCTGGCGATGGTATTCCAGCAGTTTAATCTCTGGGGTCACATGACCGTGCTGCAAAATGTTACCGAGGCGCCGATCCATGTGCTGGGTCTGGATAAAAAAACCGCGATGCTGCGCGCGGAGGCGATGCTGGAGAAGGTCGGCCTGTCCGCCAAGTTGCAAGCCTACCCCGCGCAACTCTCGGGCGGGCAGCAGCAGCGGGTTGCGATTGCCCGGGCTTTGGCAATGGAGCCCGATGTGCTATTGTTCGACGAACCAACCTCGGCGCTGGACCCTGAAATGGTCGGTGAAGTGTTGAAGGTGATGCGCGACCTGGCGAAGGAAGGGCGGACGATGCTTGTTGTGACGCACGAGATGGGTTTTGCCCGTGAAGTGGCAAGCCGGGTGATGTTTCTGCACAAGGGACTCACCGAGGAAGAGGGCAAGCCGGAAGAGATGTTTGCCAATCCGAATTCAGAACGGTTTAGGCAGTTTTTGTCGAGTACGCTGAAGCATTAGTGGTTTGGCTCATTTGAACGAATATTAAAAATAAGATCAGGTACAGGTGGAATGACAAATATAAACATCACAGAACCTGCTCGTGCTGAATTGCTGCGGCAAGTGGCGGATTCCATGCGGCGCTACCTGAAGGGAAGCGATGCTGAAAAAGCCGTGGATTTTCTGGATGTTTATGCGGCCGGACTTTCCACGCCGAGCCTGGCGGGGCGTTCGGCGGAGGAGCTTGCCGGCGCTGTCATGTCGGTGTGGTCGTTCATGCAGCACAGGCCTTCCAGCAACGCGAATATCCGGGTTTTTAACCCGCGCGGCAGTGAGCAAGGGTGGGGCACCTCATACGCGATTATCGAAATCGTCAATGACGATATGAGCTTTCTCGTGGACTCCGTTCTTGGAGTCCTGCAATCGTTTGACCAGCCAGTCCAGTGGCTGGTTCATCCGATACTTTGCGTTACCCGTGACCAAAATGGCGTATTGGACAAAATCAATACAGGTTCAGCGGAATCTGTGATCCAGATTGCATTTGGCCCGGAAGTCGCGGTTGAAATCCTGAAACGCATCGAGGGAGCGATCAACGGCGCAATGCATGACGCGCGATCCGCGGTTGCGGATTTCGAGCTGATGCGCGGGCTGCTTGCGAACACGGCCGCTGCTCTCCCTCTCGGCGCGGAGAGAAATTTTCTCGATTGGCTTGCCGACCAAAATTTTGTTCTGCTCGGCACAACCACGGTTGCGCTCGACCATGCGCTCGATATCGTCATTCCCGAGAAACGCACGGCGCTGGGGGTGTTGAAAAGCCCCGACTGCCATTTGTTTGATGCGCTGCATGAACCCGCCATTTGGCGGGCGATATCAAAAGAGGCGCTGGAACGCTTTGAGACGGTGGCAATTGCCAAGGCCGACATCCGCTCGCGGGTGCATCGGCCGCAACTCTATGATGTGATTGTCGTTAAACAACGCGATTCAGAGGGCAGGGTTGCCGGACTTTCGTTCTTCGCCGGGCTGTTTGTCGCTGATGCCTACAATCGCAATCCGCGAAGCATCCCGTTTTTGCGCGAAAAGGTCGAGCTTATCTTGCAAGCGGCCGGGGTTGATCCGGTTAGCCACGATGGCCGGATGCTCAGGCATATTCTTGATACCTGGCCGCGCGATGATCTGTTCCAGGGGAATGTTCACGATATTCTGGCGGCTGCGCAGCGCATTGTGCAGTTGCAGGTGCGCCCCGAACTGGCTTTGTTTCTGCGTCTGGATTTGTTCGGCCGGCATCTCTCGGCCATTATTTTCGCGCCGCGTGACCGGTTGGATAGCGCCTTGCGCAACAAACTGGCGGAAATGCTCAAGAGAGTCACCTCCGGCAGCATCGCGGGCTTTGCGCTGGCTCTAGGTGATGGACCGCTGGCGCGTGTAAATTATACCATCGCCGCAGACCCGGCCCAGGCCCGCGGGCTCGACGCGGCGACGCTGGAAGTCGCCATGAAGGAGGTGGCGCGCAGCTTCCGCGAGCGGCTTCATGAAGCCCTCATGGTCGCGCATGGCGAGACGGCGGCTACTTTGATGATAAGCAAATGGGGCAGTGCATTCCCCGATGTTTACACAACCAAGACCCAGGCAATGACGGCGGTTGAAGACATTATCGCGGCAGAGTCGGCCCTTCAGGCGGGCGGCTTTCAAAGCACGTTGAGCAGGCCTTTCGGATTACCTGACCGGGTGATGGTCCTCAAGCTCTTCCATGCCGGTGAGCCGATCGCGTTATCCGACATTGTGCCGTTGATCGAGAGTCTGGGGCTTAGGGTGATTGAGGAAGTTCCATACCCGTTGGCTCCGCAAGGCGCCTTTGTTGTTCTGCATGAACTGACATTGGAAACGGCTGACGGCCATGCGCTTGATCTACCGGCACGCGGCGTGTTAATACAGGACGCCATTATGGCCGCGTGGGATGGCCGCTGCGAGGCAGACGGTTTCAACCGCCTGATTTTAACTGGCTTGAACTGGCGTGAAGCTTCGTTGCTGCGCGCCATGTTTAAATGGTGCCGGCAGGTGCGTGCCCCATTCAGCCAGAGCGCGGTTGAGGGGGCGCTGGCTGCGCACCCGGTGGCCGCGAATACGCTTATTTCAATGTTTCATTCCCGTTTTGATCCTGAACGTACGCGGGATGCCGCGGCCGAAGATGAACTTTCCAAGCAGTTTTTCGCACAGCTTGATCTGATCTCAAGCCCTGATGAGGATCGCATTCTGCGCAGATTATATCAGCTGACTGACGCTGTGTTGCGCACAAATTTTTATGATGCGAAAAGCCCTGTTATCGCTTTGAAAATTGACAGTGCCCGCGCGGGCGCCATGCCGTTGCCGCGGCCGATGGTGGAAATCTGGGTGCATGGCCCGCGTACCGAAGGTTGCCATTTGCGCGGCGGAAAAGTTGCACGTGGCGGCATTCGCTGGTCAGACCGCCGTGATGATTTCCGCACGGAGATACTTGGGCTGATGAAGGCTCAGATGGTCAAGAACGTGGTCATCGTGCCTGTGGGTGCGAAAGGTGGCTTTGTCATCAAACGCCCGCCCGTGCCAACAGGCAATGCGCGAGCTGACCGTGAAGCCCTGCTCGCGGAAGCGATCTCGTGCTATAAATTGCTGATCAATGCGATGCTGGATGTGACTGACAATCTGCGCGCGGGCGAGATTGTTCCGCCTCCCTATGTGGTCAGGCGCGATGGAGACGATGCATATCTCGTGGTTGCCGCTGATAAGGGCACGGCAACATTCAGTGATATCGCCAACGCGATTGCGATTGAACGCGGCTTCTGGCTCGGTGATGCATTCGCCTCGGGCGGTTCAGTTGGCTATGACCACAAGGCAATGGGAATTACGGCCCGTGGCGCATGGGTGAACATTGCGCATCATTTTCATGAGCTTGAAATTGACATTCAATCGACCACCTTCACCTGCGCCGGCGTTGGCGATATGTCGGGAGATGTCTTCGGCAACGGTCTGCTGGTTAGTAGAAAAACCCTGCTGCGTGCTGCCTTTGATCACAGGCATATTTTTCTTGATCCTGAACCCGACGCAGAGTCGAGTTATGATGAACGTAAACGGCTGTTTGCGCTGCCGCGTTCTTCGTGGGCTGATTATGACGCCGCAAAACTAAGCCCCGGTGGCGGTGTTTATTCACGCCAGACGAAATCGATCCTACTTTCTGATGCGGCCATGGCAATGCTTGGTTTGTCTCAAAACCAGCAGGAACCTGACGCCGTGATCAGGGCTATTCTAACCATGAAGGTGGATATGCTCTATTTCGGAGGCATCGGTACCTACGTAAAATCGAGCACAGAGAGCCAGGCCGATGCGGATGATCGGACTAACGATGCCGTGCGTGTTAATGCACGGGATGTGAGATCACGTGTGATAGGTGAGGGCGCCAATCTTGCGGTTACCCAGGCCGGACGGATTGAAGCGGCGTTTTCGGGTGTCCGAATTAACACGGATGCTCTGGACAATTCAGCAGGCGTTTCAACCTCTGACCACGAGGTGAATATAAAAATTCTGCTTGCAGACCCGATGGAAGCCGGAAAACTTACGGCCGGCCAGCGAGTGGAACTTTTGGCAACAATGACCTCGGAAGTTGCGGAGTTGGTGCTTCGCGATAACCACCAGCAATCATTGGCAATCTCGCTTGATCAAATCGGTGGTGCGAGCGATCTTCCGGCGCAAAATGCATTGATGTCATTGCTTGAAACGGCTGGTATACTCGACAGAAACGTCGCGGGCCTGCCGGATGCCGCGGCGATGAAGACCCGCAGCGCCACGGGCCAGGGGTTAACCAGGCCCGAGTTGTGCGCTTTGATGGCGTATACGAAACTGCACCTTGCAGCAGTGTTGGATGCCTCCTCACTGGTTGATGATCCAGCTCTTTCCGGCCTTGTTTCCCTGTATTTTCCTAAGCCGTTGCGGGAGCGCTTTGCAATGGAGATCGGCCGGCACCGTCTGCGCCGCGAGCTGATCGGTACAACCGTCACCAATGAACTGGTTAACCGGATGGGGGTGGCTGCGTTTGGCCGGCTTGCCGCCGAGGGCGGAGCTGATTTGGTGGATGTGGCCCACGCGGCACTGGTTGCTGATTACGCGTTCGGCTTACCTGATGTTTACGCCGGCGTGGAAGCGTTGCAGCATGTTCCTGCATCTGCACGATATGCCGTGCTGCTGGCGGCAAGCCGGTTACAAGAGGCTACAGCCCGTGTTCTACTTGGCAATAAACGTCCTTTGCCTGAGATAGGAGAAGGAGTTGCTGCCTTACGCGCGGAACTGTCTGCTCTCACGAAAGCCGCATGTGCGCAGGTTGCGGAATCGTCACCCGTGCAGGAGCTGGTGAGGCAAGGTGTTCCTGAAATACTCGCGGCTTTTGCCGTTGCGGTTCCTAATCTGGTGGCTGGCCCCTTGATTGTCCAGATTGCCAAGGCGCATACGATACCGGTTGTGGCAGCGCAACTTGCTTGGGCACAGGCGGGCGGCTGGAGTGCCATAGAGCCGTTGCGTGCAGCGGCCAGCATGCTCAAAACAAATGGCGTTTGGGAAGCGCGTGCTGTTGCCGCGATCGGCGACGATCTTACTTACCTACAGGCGGCACTTGCTAACGCTGCGTTATCGGAAGATGCGGAATCAAGAATTCTTCCCCAAGATCATTCGGCGACAGTGAATGCAGCCATCGACCTCGCGCATGAAGCCGCGCGAAACCCTGAAATCGTTTCATTGAGCGTTGCTGTCAGGAGCTTATCCAAAGCGCTGCTTATTGTTCGATAATCAGACTTTACCTCTACCCAGAATAACCTCGAAAATATAATCAACGACTTAGGAGATGTTCATGAAAAGAAGATTTGCAACCGCGGCTTTGGTAATCACGGCCCTTGGCTTTACAGCGCATGTGCCGGCACAGGCCAAAACCATGACCGAGATCAAATTCGGGGTGGATGCGACGTATCCGCCGTTTGAGAGTCTTTCCCCCAGCGGAGAGTTTGTTGGTTTTGACATTGACCTTGGCCGCGCCATCTGCGCCGAGCTGAAGGTAAAGTGTGTGTTCGTGAGCCAGGGTTTTGACGGCATTATTCCGGCTTTGCAGGCGCGCAAGTTTGACGCGATTTTATCCTCGATGACCGTGACGCCCGAGCGGGCCAAACAGATCGATTTTTCCTCCGAGATGTATAACGAGCCGACCAGCCTGATCACCAAGAAGGGTGCGGACCTGGAGCCGACGGCTGCGAGCCTCAAGGGCAAGACCGTGGGCGTGGAGTCCGGCACCATTCAGGAGAGCTACGCCAAAACCTATTGGCAGCCCAATGGCGTGAACGTGATCTCCTATCCCGGCCAGGATCAGGTGTATGCGGATCTGCTCTCGGGCCGGCTGGATGCCTCGTTGCAGGATTCCGTGGAGGCTGATTATGGCTTCCTGAAGACGCCAAAAGGCGCCGATTATGCCCTGGCCGCCAATGTGACATATGACCCGAAGGATGTGCTGGGCTCGTATATCGCCATCGGCGTGCGCAAGGATGAACCGGAACTGCTGAAGCAGATCGATACGGCGATTGCGGCAATTATCGCAAACGGCACCTATAAGAAGATCGAATCGCAGTATTTCAATTTCGACGTCTACGGCGCCAACCCGGCGAAGTGAGGCCAAGGCCGGCCTCGCGTGCAGCGGGGCCGGTTTTTTTTAATGAGGGATAGCGATGCTCAACCTTGCAGGCTACGGACCGCAAATTTTCCAGGGAACCATTGTCACAGTCGAGCTTTCGCTGCTCTCGCTCGTGGTCTCGTTTATCATCGGTCTGCTTGGCGCTTCGGCGAAACTCTCCAAGAGCCGTTTTCTGCGTGGGCTGGCTACAGTCTACACCACGATCATCCGTGGCGTGCCTGACTTGGTGCTGATGCTGCTGATTTTCTATTCGCTGCAGATATGGCTGAACGATGCTACAGATTATCTGAATAGTATCCAGAACAGTATCGATTTTGAGGTGAGCCTCGACCCCTTTACCAGCGGTGTCATCACACTGGGCTTCATCTATGGGGCGTATTTCACCGAGACATTCCGTGGCGCCTTCATGGCGGTGCCGCGCGGCCAGTTGGAGGCGGCGCGAGCGTTCGGGATGAAGCCACTTCTGGTATTCCGGCGGATTTTATTCCCGCAGATGATGCGCTACGCGCTTCCAGGCCTGGCGAACAACTGGCAGGTGATTCTTAAAGCCACTGCACTGGTCTCGCTGATCGGTCTGTCCGACATCATCAAGGCAGCGCAATATGCCGGTGAGGGGACGTTCCGTACGTTCTTTTTCATGAGCATCGCGGGGCTGGTGTATCTATTTCTGACGACGATTTCCAACGGCGTGTTGCTGCTGCTGGAACGTAAATACGCGGTTGGCGTAAGGAAGGCTGTGCTGTGATCTATATTTTACAGAATTTCGGTCGGGAGTTTTTATACACCGATGGTTATCACATCACCGGCCTTGCGATGACGCTTTGGTTGCTGCTGATCTCGTGTTCAATCGGTTTTTGTATCGCATTGCCATTGGCGATTCTGCGCAACGCGCGCAATCCGCTGATCTGGGGCCCCGTGTGGGTTTATACTTTCGTGATCCGCGGAACGCCGCTGTATGTGCAATTGCTGATCATCTACACCGGCTTTTACGGCTTGGATTTCGTGCGAAATTCCGCACCGCTGGCGGCTTTTTTCAAACAGGGAATTGACTGTACGCTGCTCGCCTTCGCCCTGAATACTGGTGCTTACACCACGGAAATTTTCGCCGGCGCGATCCGTGATACCTCGTTTGGTGAAGTGGAGGCCGCTCGCTCGCTTGGCATGTCGCAGTTCACACTATACCGGCGGATCATCATTCCCTCGGCGCTGCGCCGCGCGCTGCCGGTATACAGCAACGAGGTGATCCTGATGTTGCACGCCACAACGCTGGCTTTCACCGCGACGGTGCCGGACCTCTTGAAAGTGGCCAACGATGCCTACGCCGCGACATATAATCCCTTCGCCTCGTTCGCGACGGTTGCGTTGATCTATTTGTGTATTTCCTTCACGCTGATCTTCGCCTTCCGCAAGGCCGAGGGCCATTTCCTGGCATTTTTGAAGCCGTAATCAATTTTCTTCAGTTCTTCCCAGGTGTACGCGCTCAACCGCGGCACCGCTCGGAGTTTATCCCCGCAAAATGAGAGAGTTCATAGATTACCCAATCGCCGTCGTTGATGAAGCCTTTGGCGCGCCCACGACTGTTGGCCGTGTCGTCAGCGCGCTCGTGGCGGCGTTCGAGGCGCGAAACCACCGGGTGTTGACCGGGATCACCATCGCCGATGCCAGCGCGGGGCGGGTTCTCTACACTGGCCTCTCCGCCGTGCTTATCGCCATTGACGGTTTTGCAACGCGTGACGCATTGATCGAGACGCTGACCACTTTGTTGGATCTCGCACTTGCACGCGCGCCGGATTTGCCGATTTTTCTCTACGGCGAACAACGTATGCAGGAGGATTTGCCGACCCATCTGATGGGCCGGATCGACGGCTATCTCTATCTTCATGAGGACACGCCAGGCTTCATCGCCGGCTATGTGTCGAGCGCCATCCACCGTTATGTCGACGCGATGCTGCCGCCATTTTTCAAGGCGCTGGTCCGCTATACCGATGCCGCGAAATATTCCTGGCACACCCCAGGGCACGGCGGCGGCGTTGCGTTCATGCGCTCGCCGGTCGGGCAGGCGTTCCACCGGTTTTTCGGTGAAAACACGTTGCGCGCGGATCTTTCCGTTTCAGTTCCCGAATTAGGTTCGTTGCTCGATCATTCCGGCCCCGTGCGCGAGGCCGAGCGCGAGGCGGCTCAAAGCTTCGGCGCTGACACAAGCTTTTTTGTAACCAACGGAACCTCAAGCGCCAATAAAATCATCTGGTCCGGCCTCGTCGGCCCCGGGGATTATGTTCTGGTTGATCGCAATTGCCATAAGTCGCTGGTTCACGCGCTTATCATGACCGGCGCACAACCTATTTATCTGCGCCCCAGCCGTAATGCCTATGGCATCATCGGGCCGATTCCGCGCGCGCAATTTGATGCCGAAGCCCTGGCGGCGCGGCTGCCGCCGGGCGCGCGGTTGAGCGTCGCCACCATCACAAACTCAACTTATGACGGACTCTGCGTAAATACCGACGTCGTAAAAGCCGCGCTTGCTCCCATCACAAATGCAATTCATTTTGATGAAGCCTGGCTGGCGCAGGCCAAGTTCCACGAGTTTTACAGCAGCTTTTACGCCATGAGCGACACCGCGGCGCCGGTTTCGTCTCTGGTTTTCTCCACCCAATCAACCCACAAGGTTCTCGCGGCCTTCTCGCAGGCATCGATGATCCACATCAAGGAAGGCACTGAAGTCCGGCTTGATCCTGATCGCTTCAACGAGGCTTTCATGATGCATTCCAGCACCTCGCCTTGGTATGGCATCATTGCCTCCTGCGATGTTGCCGCCCGTATGATGCGTGGCGCCGCGGGCCGCAGCCTGGTTGATGAAACCCTGCATGAGGCTGCTGATTTCCGCGCCGGCATCGCGCGGCTTGGCGCTGAATCCACCAGGGCGGGCGATTGGTGGTTCCGCCTGTGGGAACCGGAAAATGCCGGGCTGGATCAGGATGACTGGACCCTGAAACCCGGCGATTCCTGGCATGGTTTCAGTGACATCACCGAGAATTTCACCTTGCTCGACCCGATCAAGGTGACAATCCTTTGCCCTGGCCTCGGTGCGCAGGGTGAGGATGCGCCGGGCATCCCGGCTCCTATCGTCGCGAAATTCCTCTGGTCGCGCGGGATTGTTGTCGAGAAAATCGGCATCTATCATTTCCTGATTCTGTTCACGCTGGGCGTATCGCGGGGGAAATGGAGCAACCTGATCACCGAGCTTCTGGCCTTCCGCGCCCATTATCAGGCCAACACCCCGCTTGCGGATGTTCTGCCCGATCTGGTGCGTTCAGCGCCCGAACATTATGAACGCATGGGGCTGGCCGAACTCTGCGCGGCGCAGCATGAGGCGTATCAGCAAGGCGATGTGTTGGCGCTGCAGAGCGCCATGTTCGATGATTTGCCCGAACCCGCGATGACCCCGCAAATGGCGCATGCGGCTCTGGTGGGTAACCGCGTTGAGCAGGTTGATCTGGACCATTTGGAGGGGCGCATTCTCGCGCGCATGGTGGTGCCTTACCCGCCGGGAATTCCGCTTATTTTCCCCGGCGAGAGGGTCACACTGCCCGCCATTATCCAATATCTGCGGTTTGCCGAATCGTGGGACCGCCGCTTCCCCGGCTTTGAAACCGATATCCACGGTGCGCGCAAAGCCAGCGATGGCACCTACAGGCTTGACTGCGTGATCCTGCCGGAAGGGGAGGGGCGCTGAGTGGCGTGAGGCCCTTGGCGCCTTACACCTTGCGCAGGTAGCAGGCTTTCAGCATGAAATTCCCAGCATCCATCTTGCAGTCGACCTCATGGTCGCCACCAGCGAGGCGGATGCTCTTCACCTTCGTGCCGACCTTCAGCGTGGTGGAGGAGCCTTTTACCTTCAGATCCTTAATGAGCACGACGGAATCGCCATCGGCCAGTACATTGCCGTTGGAATCCTTCACCACATCGCCGTCATCGGCATCAGCCTTGGCGGCGTCCAGCATCGGCCATTCATAGCCGCAGTCGGCGCAAACGTAGTTCGCCCCGTCCGGGTAGGTGTTTTCCATGGAACATTGTGGGCAGGCGGGATTTTTTGACATGCCGGCCTTATACCAAGTGCCGCCGGGAATGACACTTGGCGCCGGAGATTATTTTTTCCTGATCTTTGCGGGTGCGGCCTTGCGCGTGGCTTTTTTCGGCGTGGCGGGCGCTGGCGCCAGCAGCTTCTTGCCCGTGATCTCCTCGATATAGGCGCGGTAGCGCGTGAGATAATCGTTGATGTCGAGGTATTTCTCCGCGAAGGCCCGCGCCCCGGCCCGCAGCCGCGCGGCGTGTTTGGTGTCCTGCAAAATATGCAGCACTGTTGCGGCCAGCGCGTTATGGTCGAGTGTGGGCACCACCAGCCCGTTTTCCTCGTGTTTCACGAATTCGGTCACCGTATCGGTGTCACCGCCAATCACCACGCAGCCCACCGCCAGCGCCTCGCGCAATGACCACGACGCCACGAACGGATATGAGAAATACACATGCGCGTCCGAGCGTTGCAGCAGGGTCAGATGGTCCTCGTAAGGCACCTTGCCCATGAAATGCACGCGGGTCAGGTCGATTTTATCACCCAATTCGCGCATCATCACCTCGCGCCAGGTGCCAGCCGCGGGTGGTGCGCCATAGCTGATCTCATCGCCGCCGACGATGGAAACCACCACATCCGGCCGCGCCGCCAATATAGCGGGCAGCGCGCGCATGAAAGTATGGAAACCGCGATAGGGCTCCAGATTGCGCGCGACATAGGTGATGAGCTTCTGCTTCGGCGTCACGGTCAGCTTGCCCACCGTAACGGTTTTTTTGCGCAGCTCCGGGTTGGCCTTGCAGATGTCGAGGTTCACGCCTTCCTCGATCAGGCGGATCTGTTTGCGCGCCCATTCGGGATAGGTACTGAGCTGCCACTGGGTCGGCGCCTGGCCATATTGCTCGAGCGCGAGTGCCAGCAGGTTCACGGCATTTTTGCCGCGCACCGCCGAAAACCGCGCCTCCGCCATCGGGAATTCAGGGTCGAAATTCACATCCGTACCAAGGATACGATAGTAGAATTCGAAATAACCGAGGATCGGCACACCGGGGAACACGTCCACCAGATTGAGCATTTCACCCCAGCCGTGATGGCCGATGATGATATCCGGCTTGAAGCCGAGCGCCTTGATCTGCAACGCCCCATGGTAGGCGGCCTGCCCCCGGCGGGTCGCCATCTCGAATTCGCGCGCATCCAGATGCACGCTGGCTGAAATGGACGGGGGCGTTGAATAGGTGACCTTGCGCACCCCGGTCATATTGTTGTGATTCGGTTCGGTCATGAACAGAATCTGATGCGTGCCTTCACACGCATCGTTATCGGCGATCAGGCTGCGCACAAGGTGCAGATACTGGCCGGGGAAGTTCTGGTGGACGAAGAGAAAGTTCACGGTGCGATCAGCGTTTAGCCTTGCCTCCCCGGCGGGTGCGCGGGGTCAGGGTGATCTGGAAGGCTTCCAGCGGTGCCAGTGTATCAGCCTCGCAGGTCTCATCATTACCGGCCGGCCCGGCGCTGGCGCCGCCAACGAAGCTGGCCGAGCAGCTCAGTTCATAATTTTCGGCAGCCTCTCCGGTCAGGCGGATGCGCAGGCCGAGCAAAGGCAGGGCCATGCCGCGCGAGCCGCAATACTGCCCGGCTTCCACCCAGGGGGAGAGCCAGCCACGGCCGAGCACGGCCTGATAGGACAGATCCGCCGGGTTGATCCCCTCCGGCGCGTTGAGGGCAAACCCCTCGATCCAGTTTTGGCTGCCGCGTTCGCCGAGCCAGACGCCGAACTTCGCGCCCACATCACCGCGGGTCTGTATATGCGCCATCATATCCATCACCTCGGGCGCCACCGGGGCGGGGGCCGGAGCGGGCGCGGGGGCATTGGCGGCAACCGCTGGCATATCGCCCGCGGTGAGCAACTGGCGCACCTGTAATTTGGGCGCCGCGTCGGGCATGTTTGGCAGTTGATAGATGGTGACAAGCACCTGCGCCGGCCCCTTGCGGATTCGCACGAGCGCCGCATCGCCATCGGCATTCATCCAACCATCGGCCCGGAAGCTCGAGATTTCGATATTCTGCCCACCGGCGGGGGGCGGCGAGATGCGCACGCCGGGCATGCCGTTGTTCTGGCTGGCGGCCGGATTGGCTTCATTGACAAAACAAAACAAACCGGCCGGCAAGGTCATCAGATGTCCCGAGACCTTGAGCTCCTGAACAGATGTGTGGTTATCACCGGCGCTCGCTCCGGCATTCGGTTGCGGCGAAGATTCGGCGGGTTTTTGCGCTTGTTTTACCTGAGCCATCTAAAGTCCTTAAATCTGCAGCCGTTGTAATACGAGGTTAAATACCCGTCGTTCCTATCGCAGTATAGCCATTAGATGTCACTTTCGGTTTAAAAAAAAGCGTCATTTTCCGTGGGTTGGCATCCAACTTCGCAAAATATCGTTGATCCGTGGCGCAGGCAGGCCAAGCGGCAAAGTCAGGCCCCGCCCGGTGGCGCGCAGGCGCTCGGCCTGGGCGCCAAGGTCGAATGTCACGGCGTAGAGTCCGGCGCGCCAGGCTTCGCCGAGCGCGAAGCACCAGGTTTCCGGCCAGATCGAGGGCAAAAACACGAGGTCCGGCGCAAATCTGGCGATCAGGCCTTGGGCCTCGCCCTCCTGGTAATGGCCGGTGACGAAAATACGCCCGGTGGCAAGCAGCTTGTCATCATCGGCGCTGCTGCCCGCGACGATGAATTGCAGCCCCAGCCCGCGCGCCGCCGCATCCTCGGCGCACGCGGCTAACAGATCAAAACCCTTGGCCGGGCCTATGCCGCCTATCACCATGATGGTGCGCGCCCCGTTGCCTGGAGGGTGCCGTGGCACGGTGAGGGCATCGTCCTCCCAGGGGACAACCCGGGGCACAACTCCGGGAAAATGCCGTGCGATGCGTTTCGCGGCATCGGCGGAGGGGACCGTGATCCGCGCCGCCCCGGCGAACTCGGCGGCCGAGCGTTTGAGCAGGGCAGGGACGCCGAGCGCCTCGTAAATGCCGTTATGGTCGCGCGCGCAGCAGGCGATGCAGCCGCGCACACCGGGTTCGCCGCAATAACGCGGCGGGGCGTCCGGTTCCGGGCGGGTGAGCAGGTTCACGCGCGGGCAGAAGCTGGCGTAGTCATGAACCACGATCTCCTGCGGCACGCCCAGCGCCTTGGCCAGCGTGCGCACGCCCGGGTGGTGCCCAAGCGTGTGGTGCAGAATAACCCTTTGCACGCCTAAGGCTTTTAACAGGCGCCGCAGCGCCGGGCGCTCTCGCGGCAGGGTGTAGGCGAGGTTGGGCGTATCCTTTGGGCTACCCTCGCTCAGCAGCGCGGGCCAGGGATAGGGCGTGCTCAGCGGATCAGCGGGAAACTGCGTGAGCAACAGCAACGGCCGCACGCCTTGCGCGCGCAGCGCCGCCATATCGGCCTCCACCTGCCGGGCGACGCCGCCGCCATGGCTGTGCGAGATCAGCAGCACGCGCTCTCGCGCCGCCTCCGCGCGCAGCCGGGCGGCATCCAGCTTTGCCCGCGCCGGGCGCAGCGGGTCTGCGGCGATGAAACCCGTCACCAGCTCATGATACCCCGGATACAGCCGCTCCAATATGCCAAGGTTGCGCAATGTCAGCCCATGCGCGGCGGCGCGGAAGGAAACCCCGCCCGCATGCGCCACATACGCCCCCAGCGCGGCCTGATGCCTGAACCCCTTGTGGCGCGCGCGCAGGCACCAGTCATTTTCCTCGCCGTAGCCCTGCGCGAAAATCCCGGGCCGCAACCCGCCCACGGCCCGCAGGCAGTCGTGCCGCAGATACATGCAGAACCCGACCCCGGTGGGAATTTCCAGGCTCCGGCGCCCGTTGCTCCGCCGCGCCAGCGCGTCCAGCGCCACCGCGTCCGCGAGGCTGGGCATCGGGTTGCCGCCGCGCGGGTCCGGGTAGCTTAAAATTGACGCCTCATTGGCAAAGGGTGTCACCGATCCGGTGGCGGCATCGGCATAGGCGACCGCGCGCATGGTTTTCACCGCACCCGGGGGGAGCAGAATGTCGCTGTTGAGCAGCAGCACATCATCCCCGGCGGCGGCGGCCAGCCCGGTGTTCACCGCCGCGGGAAAACCAAGGTTGGTTTCGTGGCGGCATAAAACAATGCGCCCCGCCGCCGCCAGCCCATCCAGCCAGGCGGCCAGCTCCGGCTCCGGCGTGGCGTCATCCACCACGATAACCCGCACCAGCCCAGCCACCGCGAACACACTCTCCAGACAGGCCTGGGTCTCCCCCAGCCCGCGATACACCGGGATCAACGCGCTGAGCGCCCGGCGCGCGGGCAGGCGCGCGCGCTCCCGGCCGCGCCGTGCCGCCGGGCGGGGGGCGAGGGTGGCGAGCACCGCCGGGTCCAGCGGGCTGCCGGCAATGTTGCTGCCATCAGGGCCGCTGAGCGTAAAGGGCGGGGTCAGCCCCGCCAGCGCGCGCGGCGCGATTTTGAAACCATGCCGGGGCAGCAGGGGCACATCGTCATCGGCGGGCAGAATTTTACCGAATTTTACCGCGCGGCGATGCCCGGCGGCGTCGCGCAAGGTGAGTTGCGGCGGCGTATGTGGCGCGGCCTGGCGGCAGGCCCAGCCGCTCAACCCTCCCTCACCACTCACCGCGACCAGCCCCTCGACCCGCATAAGCGCCGCCCGGTCCAGCGGCGCGCCGAGCAACCGGCCTCTGCCCTGGCCGCGCATTTCGCCCTCCGGGTCCAGGCCGCAAAAACCATCATACCCGGCGGCGGCGGCAACCTGCCCGGCAATGGCGGAAAAACCGGGCTCGTCAGGCAGGCAATGGCGCGCCAGCAGGGTATTCAGCGCCGCCGCCGCGCCGCTTGCGTCACCCTGCCTGAGCTTGGCCATGGCCAGCCCGAGCCAGGCCGTGGCATTGTCATAGCGTTGCGCGACCCGTTCAAAATCCCCGGCGGCAGCGGCAATATCCGTCTCGCCGCCGCTCAGGCGGAGCCGCGCAAGGTCAAGCGTGATCCGCGGGTCACCCGGCGCCAGCCGCGCCGCGCGTTCCAGCCAGGGGATGCTGGCCTCGTCCAGCCCGCGCTTCCAGGCGCCGGCCGCGTCACTCCGTTGTGGAGGTTTCAACTTCAGTTTCGGCTTCCGGTTCCGGCTCGGGTTCGGGCGGCACCAGTGCGTCAAGGTCGTTCTGTGCCTCGGCGATGCCGCCGTTCAGCGCCTGGGTGAACCAGTGTTTGGCTTCGGCCAGATCAACCTCGGTGGCGATGCCGTGCGCCAGATAGCGGCCCAGCATGAGGCAGGCCAACGGATGCCCGCGCTCGGCGGCGGCGCGGTAACAGGCCAGCGAGCGCGCGCGGTCGGTGGGGATGTCATGCCCGCCGCCATACATGGCGCCCAGCGCGAACATGCCCCTGGGATCACCCCGGTTGGCGGCGCGTTCATATAATTGCCGCGCGGCCTCGTGGTCGCGCGGCCCGCCAGCACCCTTCAGGCACAAATCCGCCAGGGCGATCAGCCCGTCCGGCAACTCGACATCGGCGCATTTCTGCAGCCATACGCGCGCCTCTTCCGGGTTGGCGTCCACCCCGCGGCCTTCCGCAAGCATAACGCCGTACCAGTATTGCGCGTTCAGCACCCCCTCGGCGGCGCGGCGCATCCATTTCGCGGCGCGGATTTCATCGCGCTCCACCCCCACGCCCTGGGCCAGGCAAACCGCGTAGTTGAACGCGGCGATCAGATCGCCTGTTTCGGCCGCCTGCTCAAACCACTCATGCACCGGCGCCGGTTCGGTCAGCTTCGGGCTGGTCTGGCCGCTGAGCAGCAGCGAGGCAAGGTCGGCCTTCGCGGTCTCGTCTCCCGCCTCGGCGGCGCGGCGGAACCAGATGGCGGCTTCATCCGGGTTGCGCGGCACGCCGGTGCCCGTGAGGTAGAGCATCCCCAACGCCCTGGCGCTGTTCTTATGCCCCAATTCGGCAGCGGTGCGGAACCATGAGGCGGCTTCGGCATAGTTGGGCGGCAGCTTACCGTCGCCGCGCACATAAATCTCGGCGACCAGCGCCGCCGCCTCCGGGTCCCCCGCCAGACCGGCCCGGCGCAGCCAGGACTCCCCCTCGACCTGATTGGCCTTGATGCCGATGCCGTTGAACAGCATGAAGCCATATTTCGCCTGCGCGTTGGAGAGGTTGGCCTTGGCGGCAATGCCGTAATGCTTTGCCGCGCGTGCCGGGTCGGCCGGGAGATTAACCCCCATGTCATAGAGCAGGGCGAGGTAATAATGCGCGGTGGGCAGTTCCGCATCGGCGGCCAGGCGGATATGCGCGATGGCTTCGTCCGGCGCCTCTCCGGCGGCCTGGCGCAGCAGCGTGATGCCAAGGCCCAGATGCCCTTGCGGCGCGCCGGCCTGCACGGCTTTCTCAAACCAGGGCAGGGCTTTGGCATCATCGCGCTGCGGCCATGTCGGGTTGGAATAGATGAACCCGGCCATCAGCTGCGCATCGGTGTCTCCAGCCTCCGCCGCCGGCAGCGCCCAGCGCAAGGCGGTGTCGTAGTCAGGCGGGGTGTTTTCGGCTTCCGCAGGTGCGCCTTGCGTGAATAACGAAGCGCCGGTGTGCGAGACCGCATCCTCGCGCATGCCGAACATATACAGCCCCGCCAGATTGCGGCTGGCCACCATGTCGCCCTTTTCCGCCGCGCGCATAAACCAGCGCGCGGCCTCCACGGCATTGCGCCGGACCCCTTCGCCCGTCAGGTAATGCCGGCCAACCTCGCGTTCGGCCTCCGCGATTCCAGCCTGCGCCGCGACGCTGAAAAGCTTGAGGGCGCGTTCATACTTCCCCTCCGCGTAAAGCTCTTTCGCGCGTGCCAGCGCCTTTGGCGGCTTGCGCGCTGCCACGCGGTCGGAAATATCCTGTTTGATACTCATGGAATTTTATGGCTCATGCATGCTCTGATAGGCGACGGGCAGGATCTGCCGCATGAAATAGGCCAGCATCGTGTGTTGGCCGACCTTCACATCCGCTTCAACCGGCATGCCGGGAACCAGATGGAAACCGGGCGGCAGGTTATGCAGGTTCAGCACATCGAGCGAAATCTGTGCCTTGTAGAATAAATCGCGCGGCGCATTGGGCAGGGGGACGCCATTGACCCCATAAGCCTGCTGGTCGAGCGGGTTGATGCTTTGCGGGCTGATGAAGGTCACGGTGCCGGAAATTTGGCCATATTGCAGATAGGGAAGCGTGACGAGCTTGATGGCAACCGGGTCACCGACGGCGACATAGCCTGATTGCGAGCCGTCGATGTCCACTTCCACGCTGAGCGGCGCGTTCACCGGGGTCAGGTCCATGAAGCTCTGCCCGCTTTGCAGCTGGCTGCCGACCGAGACCGATGCGATAGACTGCACGATGGAATCCTGCGGCGCGGTCAGCACCACCAGCGAGTTGTTCAGCCTGGCCTTGACCAGCGCCTGCTGCGCCTGCGCGAGGTTATTGAGCGCCGTCGCCAGCTGTTGCGAGATATTCGCCTTCCACTGCTGGTTTGCGCTGTCGCGCTGCGCCGTGATCGAGGCGATCTGCTTTTGCGCGGCCTTGGCCGAGGATATCGCACTATCGAGCGAGGCCTGCATGCCCACCCGGTCATCCGTCGCGGCCAGCGTGTCCAGCCGGCTTCCCACCTGCAATTGCTGCAAATCCTTGCGCATCGTCTCGACATTCGAGGCAATGCTCAAACGCTGGCGGTAATAGGCCGCCTGGTCGTTATACCCTTTAATCTGGGTTTGCAGCTGGCTGATCTGCTGGTCGTAATACTCAACAGTCGAGTTATACTGGCCGATCTGCTGATTATAGGTCTGCAGCGCCAGCGTGGCGGCCGGGTTGTTGGGGTCGCCGTAATAGGGTTTGCCGTCTTCCTGCGCCTGCAACTGCGCCACCTGCGCGGCGTAGCTTTGCTGCTGCTGGGTCAGTGATGTCAGGTCGGCCTCGGCGTAGGTCGGGTTCAGCGTGGCCAGAACCTGCCCCTTGGTGACGAACTCCCCCTCATGCACGTTGATGCTTTTGATGATCGACGCGGTCGAATCCGCGGCAAAGGCCTGCACCACGGTATCGGGCACGGCGGAGACCAATGTGCCCGAGGAGGTGACAAGCTGGTCGATCGGCATCATTCCCGAGGCGGTGAGCCCCGACAAAACGAGCGCGCTGACAAACCAGTTGATATACCGCCCCACGAACGGCACAGGCGTGGCGATGACAGCCGCGGTCGGTGACTGAAACTCCAGCACCGCCAGCGGCATTGTCTCGGCATTGGCCACAGCGTTGCGCGAACCGATCGCCTTAGGCAAGAGTTGGCTTAGGCGCAGCAGCATGAGTTTTTCCTTGTGGGTCGAGATGGCGGTTTTGTTGCAGCCACAGATGGCGATAGATGGCGCAACGCTCCACGAGTTCGTGATGCGTGCCGATATCCATGGTGCGGCCGCGATCCAGGACCATGATGAGGTCGCAATCAATCAGCGAGGACAGCCGGTGCGAGACGATCACCATGGTGCGCCCTTGCGCGATGCGCAGCAGGTTGGCGTTCACCAGCGCCTCGCTCTCGGGGTCGAGCGCGGAGGTCGCCTCATCGAGGATCAGCACTTTCGGGTCGGATATCACCGCGCGCGCAATGGCGAGGCGCTGCTTCTGCCCGCCGGAGAGGTTGGGCGAGCCTTCCTGAATGAACGTGTCATAGCCCTGGGGCATGCGCTCGATGAATTCCTCGGCCCCGGCCAGCCGCGCGGCCTGCACCGCATCCTCAAAGGAGAGCCCCGGCCGCCCGGCGATGATATTATCCTTCACCGAGCCGCGGAACAGGAAGTTATCCTGCAGCACCATGCCGAAACTCTTGCGCAGATGCCGCAGGTTGATCTCGCGCATATCCGTGCCGTCGATTTTTATGGCGCCTGAATAATCGCGGTTGATACCCTGCAACAGCCGGGTCACGGTTGATTTCCCCGAGCCCGAGCGCCCCACCAGCCCCAGCATGGTGCCGGCGGGAATTTTAAAGCTCATCTTGTCCAGCGCGGGCGTCTTGGAGCCTTCATAGCTGAAGGTCACGTCGTCAAACTCCACCGCGCCCTCAAAACGCGGCCGCAACCCGTGGGTCAGCGCGCGTTTCTCGTTGGGCCGGTTCAGGATCGAGCCAACCTGCCAGATCGCGGCCTGCGCTTTTTGGACGTCCTGCATCACGGTCGCCAGGCTCACTAGCGGCCCCGCCACCCGGCTGCCCAGCAGCATGTAGCCGGTGAGCGCGCCGATATCGAGCGGGTTGTTGGAGTTCATGGCGATATAGGCGCCAAAGATCATCACCCCGTATTGGCTGTAGCGCTGCAGGGGCATCACCAAGGTGGCCGGCCAGTTCGCCAGCTGCCCCATCTCCATGCCCAGATTGGCCGAGGTGGCGACCTTGCGATCCCAGTCGGCGGCGCGGGCCGGCTCCAGCGCCAGCGCCTTGACGGTGCGGATACCGTAAATGGTCTCGACCAGCACCGAGCCCTTGGCCGATTCAGCCGCGATCAACTTGCCGGTCATGATCCCCAGCGGGCGCAGGAAGATGCCGATGATCACCGCGATCAGTGAAGCGGCGATCAGCACGGTCCAGGCCATCGGGGCGCTCATATAGAACAAGATCGGCAGCAGCAGCACCACCATGAACACATCGATAAACGTGTTCATCAGCCGCCCGGTCAAAAACTCGCGGACCTGATAGATCTGCTGCACCTTATAAGTGAGCACGCCAGCCTGCTCGCGCTCGAAAAACTCGATGGGCAGCGAGACCAGCCGGTCAAAAATCCGCAGGTTGAGCCGCGCGTCGAGCTTGGTGGCGATCATCACCTCCAGCAGCTTGCGCCCGAAGGTTAAAATCATCTCAAAGCCGGTGGAAAGAATGATCAGCACCGTCACCAGCGCCAGCGTGTTCCAGCTATGATACTGGATGACTGTGCCGATGACGCGCATCACCATGAAGATCGGGATGATGCTGAGGATGGTGATGGTGATCGAGGCGATCCCGATATCGCGCAGCAATGCCCGGTCGGACCATACCAACCGGCCCAGCATGGTAAAGTTAAAGGCCTGTTCTTCGTCATTGCCTTCGCGCGCGGTGCGCACCAGCAGCGTGGCGCCGCTCCACACCTGTTTCAGCCGCAGCTCGTCCACCGGCATCGCGGGGTCGCTGGCGCGTCCGCGCGGGTCGCGCAGCAACAGCACCTGGTTTTCCGGGTCACGGCCGGTCACCAGCGCGGCGCCGCCATCGTCGAGCAGCAGGACAATCGGGGCGGCATCATCAATGCGCATCAGCTGGCGGAAGGTCATGGGCACGCCGCGTGCCCACAGCCCGGCGTCCTTCAGCCAGTCCAGCAAAACCAGCGGGGAGGGGGCGGCGTCATCGGTCTGCAGCCGCAGGTTCTCGGGGTTCAGCTCAACGCCATGGTAGCGCGCCACATTCATCACCGCCGCCAGCCGCGCCTGCACCAGGGGGCTGACGTTGATCTCGGCATCCATCAGCGCCGCCATGTCCAGGTTGGCTGCCCCGTGCCCCGTGGCGGAATTCGCGCCCGGATCGCGCTGCGTATCGTTCATGCGGTATCAACCTTCTCTGCACAGCTACTTAACCCCGGTGACCCGAGGGGGTGTAGGCGGCTTATGCCCGAATTACCTCCGCGAATACAACGCCATTCGGCCCATCTATCATTAAGGTTGTGTTTTTTGGACCGTGATTTCCTCAAAATGCCACGCACCGGGCGCCCCGGCGCTGTTCAATATCCAAGGAATCTGTAAATTCAGCCCATCACAAGGGGTATCACGGTCTCGTATGGAAATCCTGAACGCAACAGACTCAGACCTGCCGGCCATCCAGTCGATCTACGCGCATCATGTGCTGGCCGGCACCGGCACATTTGAGGAAGTGCCGCCCTCGCTTGAGGAGTTTCAAATCCGCTACCGTGCCGGCCTGGCCGCGGGTTATGCCTGGCTGGTCGCGCGCGATGCCTCCGGCTGCCTCGGATTTGGCTATTACGGCGCCTTCCGCGACCGTGCGTCCTACCGCTCCACGGTGGAGGACAGCGTGTATGTTCGCGAAAATGTGCACGGCCAGGGCGTGGGCAAGGCGATTGTAGCGGCGCTGCTGGCACATGCCTCGGCGGCGGGGTTCAAGCAGATGCTGGCGCTGATAGGCGATTCGGAGAACGTGGCCTCCATCGGCGTGCATGCGAGCCTGGGCTTCCAGCCGGTCGGCACCATGCGCAAGGTCGGCCATAAATTCGGCCGCTGGCTGGATGTGGTGATTATGCAAAAAGGGCTTTGAGGCAGCCGGGCCAAGGGTGGCAGTCCCCTGGCCCGGCTGTGTCAGCGGTTACGCGCCCAGCCCGTCGAGAGACCCCTTCATCGCCGCGACGAGAATCCGCTTCATATCAGCGGCGGTGGCGGGGCGGGGGTTGTCGGGCGTGTTGGGGTCGAGGAAGGCTTCCTGTGCCAGCCCATCCAGCGCGTCTTCCGTCACTTTCAAATCCACGATGGTATGCGGAATTTTCAGCGCCGCGCGCAGATCCAGCACCCAGGTCAGAAACCCGTCGAACCCGCCCGCGAGTCCCAGGCAGCGCGCCAGCACCGCCATCCGCTCCTCGATCACCGGCCGGTTATAGGCCAGCACATAAGGCATCAAAACCGCGTTGGTCAGGCCATGATGCGCATGGAAGCGCGCGCCGATCGGGTGGCTGAGCGAGTGGATCGCCCCCAGCGCCTTCTGGAAGGCGGTCGCCCCCATCGAGGCGGCGGCGAGCATGTTCATGCGCGCGTTCGCGTTGCGCGGCTCGTTAACGGCGGTGATGAGGTTTTCCTTCACCAGCAACATGCCCTGAATGGCGATGCCATCGGCAAACGGGTTGTAGAACGGCCCGTAATAAGCCTCCAGGCAATGCGCGAGCGCGTCCATGCCGGTCCACGCGGTGATGCTGGCGGGCAGGCCGAAGGTCAGCTCGGGGTCCAATATCACCAGCCGGGGCAGCATCTGCGCGTGCAGCAAAATCAGCTTGCGGCCGATGCTCGTGTCGGTCACCACGCTGGCGCGGCCCACTTCGGAGCCTGTCCCCGCGGTGGTCGGCACCGCGAAAATCGGCGGCAGCGGGCGGTCCAGCTCCGGCCCGGCCAGCGTGATCTCAAAATCCCACAGCGGGCGCGAGGTCGATACCGCAAGCGCAATGGTCTTGCCGCAATCCAGCCCCGAGCCGCCGCCAATGGCGATCACCGCCTCCGCCCCATGCGCCTTATAAACCTCGGCCCCCGCCGCCACGTTGGCGGCAATCGGGTTGGGGTTCACATCATGGAACACGGCGGGGGCAATGCCCTCGGCTTCCAGCCCGGCCACGATGGCCGCGAAAAACGGCAGCCCGGCAACGCCCGGATCGGTCACAATCAGCACGCGCTTTATTCCAAGCGCCTTCACCCGGCCGGGCAGTTCCGCGATGCGCCCCGCTCCGGCCAAAATCTCAGTCGGGATACGCCAGTTGCCGCGTAATTCGATCGTCATCTCACATCCTCTCAAATGACCGGAAACGCTCCCAGTCGGTAACGGCCGCGTTGAACGCGTCCAGCTCAACCTTCGCCATATTGGCGTAATGCGCCACCACGTCCGCGCCGAAGGCAGCCTTGTTGAATTCGCTCTCGCGGAACAGCCGGGCGGCATCCGCCAGCGTATTGGGCACGCGCGGCAGCCCGGCGGTGTAGGCATTGCCGGTAAACATCGGCACCGGGGCCAGATCGCTCTCCACCCCGTCCAGCCCGGCGGCGAGCATGGCGGCCAGCACCAGATAAGGGTTCACATCGCCGCCCGGCAGGCGGTTTTCCACCCGCAGCGACTTGCCATGGCCCAGGATGCGCAGCGCGCAGGTGCGGTTATCCATGCCCCAGGCCAGCGCGGTGGGCGCGAAGCTGCCGGTGGCAAAGCGCTTGTAGGAGTTGATGTTGGGCGCGAAAAAGAATGTCAGCTCCGGCGCATGTTTCAACAAACCCGCCAGAAACTGCAGGAAGAACTTCGATGGGCTGTGCCCGTCGTCATCCAGGAACACAGCCTTTCCGTTGCCGTCGCGCAAGGAGAGATGCGTATGGCACGAACTGCCCTCGCGCTCGTTGAACTTGGCCATGAAGGTGATGGCATGGTCCATCGAGGCGGCAATCTCCTTCGCCGCTTCCTTATATATAACGTGTGCGTCGCAGGTCGTCACCGCGTCGCTATACGCAAAATTGATCTCATGCTGGCCGAGGTTGCACTCACCCTTGGAGTTTTCCACCTGGATGCCGGCGGCCTCCATCGCGTTGCGAATCGCCCTTATCACCGGCTCCACCCGCGCGGTGCCGAGGATCGAATAATCATTGTTATACTGGTTCGCCGGGGTCAGCCCGCGATAGGCGCGGTTCCAGGCATCCTCATAGGTATTCTTGAAAAGAATAAACTCAAGCTCGGTGGCGGCGAAGGCGCTGAGCCCGTGCGAGGCCAGGCGCTCCAGCTGTTTCTTCAGCATGGTGCGCGGCGCGATGTCAGCCGGGCGATGGCCTTTCAGCTCGATGTCGCACAAAATAATCGCAGCGCCCGGCTGCCAGGGCGCGAGTCGCAGGGTGGCGAGGTCCGGCGCGAAGATGAAATCGCCATAGCCTTTTTCCCAGGAGGTAAGATCATAACCGGGAACCGTTCCGCATTCGATATCGGTGGCGAGCAGATAAGAGCATCCCTCGGCGGCCTCGGAAGCCACCGAATCAAAGAAAAATTTAGGCATCACCCGCTTGCCCTGCAACCGCCCCTGCATGTCCGGCGCGGCCATGATAATCGTATCAATTTCGCCGCGTTCCGCCATTGCGCGCAGTGTTGGCAGGGTCAGTTTCGGTTCGTCAGCCATGGGTGCCTCCCTCTGTTTTGCGGATATAAGCACAGCTTTGGCGGCGCGAGAATGACAGCGCAACACACCAGCCCCCGCGTTAAATGACAGGGCGTTAAGTTTCGCTTGAAGAATGTGGGAGCTTCTGCCTAGACTGAACCAATCATTAATAGTGGATGAACCACTCGAGGGGGTTAAATATGGCGGACCAGACCGAACAACAAATACTCGCGGCCGATGCCGCGACCCTGCACAAGATGGGCTACGCGCAGGAACTCTCAAGGCGCATGCACGGGTTTTCAAATTTTGCCGTGTCGTTTTCGATCATCTGCATCCTGGCCGGCGGCATCACCTCCTTCCAGGTCGGCTTCTCCACAGGCGGCGGGCTGACCGCCATTGTCGGCTGGATCGTGGGCTGCACCTTCGCCCTCATCGTCGGCCTTTCCATGGCGCAGATCGCCTCGGCCTACCCCACCGCGGGCGGCCTGTATCACTGGTCATCCATCCTTGGCGGGCGTGCCTGGGGCTGGATCACCGCCTGGTTCAACCTACTGGGTCTCATCTTCGTCATCTCCTCGGTGAACGTCGGCGTCTACAACCTAGGCGTCGGGCTGATCCTCAATAACATTTTCGGCATCAACACCTCCGCCTGGGGTTTTGAGCAGCAGACCATCGCGGTTATCGGCATCACCGTCGCCCAGGGGCTGCTCAACCATTTCGGCATCCGCACCACGACCAAGCTGATCGACTTCTCCGGCGTGCTCATTCTGGTCATCGCCGTGCTGCTGACCGGTGTGATGCTTTTCGGCATCCAGCATTTTGATTTCTCGCGCCTCGTCACCTTCACCAACTACTCCGGCGATGCCGGTGGCGGCGTGGTGCCGCATGCCTCCAGCCCGTTCTACCTGTTCTTGCTGGCGCTGCTCTACCCGCTCTACACAGTCACCGGGTTTGACGGTTCAGCCCACACCTCCGAAGAAACCGTGGACGCCCGCCGCAACGTGCCGCGCGGCATCCTCAACGCCATCATCTGGTCGGCCGTGTTCGGCCTGGCGATGGCCGGCGCCTTTGTCCTGGCGATGCCCGACCAGGCAAAAGCCGCGGCCGCCGGCGGCAATGTCATCTTCAACCTGATGGCCTCGCTCACGGTTCCCGACTGGATCAAGGACGTTCTCTATGTCGGCATCGTGCTGGCCAACTTCCTCTGCGCCCTGGCGGGTGTTACCTCCACCTCGCGCATGGTCTATGCCTTCTCGCGTGACGGCGGCCTGCCCGGCAGCAAATGGCTCAAACAGGTGAACGAGACGCATCGTTCGCCGGTCTACGCCATCTGGTTCACCGTGGTGCTCTCCATCGCCTCCACCCTCTACTCCCCGGCCTTCGCGGCGCTGGCGGCTGGTTGCGCGATGTTCCTCTACATCTCCTACGCCATGCCGATCCTCGCCGGGCTGTTCGCCGAGGGCAAAACCTGGACCGAGTTCGGCCCGTTCCGTCTGGGCTTCCTCTCCAAACCGCTGGCGCTCATCACCAGCATCGGCGGGGTTATCATCATCTACATCGGCACGCGCCCACCCAATGACGTTCTGGACAGCTACCTCATCGGCCTGCTCGGGTTGATGGCGATCATCTGGTTCGGCATCGCCCGCACCCGCTTCCCCGGCCCGCCGATTGGCGCCGCCGCGGTCGCCGCCCGCGCCGCCGAGATCGCCGCCGAGGAAGCCGCGCTGCGCGGCTCCCCGGACTAGAGCGCGATCGTTTGAGGCTCGCTCAACCGAGCGAGCCGAAAGCGTGAATCGCCCTCAGAAAAACGGCCAGAGCCTGATCGCACTTAAAGCGATCAGGCTCTGGCGCGATCGTTTGAGGTTCGCTCAACCGAGCGAGCCGAAAGCGATCAGGCTCTGGCACGGATGGCATGAGGTGGAATCGCTCCGCGATTTCATCTCATTCCGGAGGCGGCTTGCGGGCGAGTCCCTTCCGCCGCCGGAATTGCCGGCCCAGTAGTCTGGCCCGGAAACACACAGGTCCGGCCATGAAAAGGTCAAAAAAAACGGCGCCACCAGGCGCCGTTTTTTTTGAAAGCCGAAGTTAAAAATTCAGTGGGCGTCGAATGTCGCCTCCGGCGGCGCCAGAGACTTCATCAGGTCGAACATGCGCTTGCGCATCGCGGGGTCGGTAATGCGGTAATAGGCGCGCACCAGCTCCAGCGTCTCACGCTTGGTCAAATGGTCATCCACCCCGGCGGAGAAAGGCTCCTGCGCCTCGGCGAAGCCATACATCCGCCCGCGCGGCCCCGAGACCGGGCTTTCCGACATGCCTTCAGGCATATCGTCAAAAAAATAACTGATCGGCACATCCAGCACGCGGGAAATATCGAACAGGCGCGACGCGCCAACGCGGTTCACGCCGCGCTCATATTTCTGCACCTGTTGAAAAGTCAGGCCCAACGCGTCACCCAGCCGTTCCTGAGACATGCCGAGCAATGTGCGGCGCAAGCGGACCCGCGAGCCCACATGGATATCGATCGGGCTCGGGCGGCTTTCGCGTTCTGGACGTTCGGCGTTCTCTTCGGCCATTTAACTCAACATCTCCAACAATGGGGGCGAATTACTCTCGCTTCCCGGTACGCCTGACAGCCACAATATTGCCACCACCCGGCGGCTGATTGAACCCGCTTAAACTAAATTTGTCGTACATCACCACCCAGGGTAAAGTGCAACCAGACTAAAGTGATTACCAGAGGTTAACGGGCAAGACAATACAAAAACTACAAATATCGAATTATTAAAGAGACGATCAAGCTGAGCATCAGCAAATATGAGGCTAAGCCAGGGTGGAAATTAATACACCGGCAATCGTTGCAACAAAAGCGAGCATAGCAGGGATTTCCAGTCCAAACCTAGCAAAAAACGGTGCCGGAAGGTTTCCTGGCAAAGATGTAACCAGCACACCTTGGCTTTTTAGCGGCAGATATGCATCGACATGACCAAAAGCGTCGAACATGGCGGTAATGCCGGAGTTCGCGTCGCGCGCGAGTGGCAGCCCTTCCTCCACGGCGCGCAGCCGCGCGTCGGCGAAGTGCTGGCGCGGCCCGGCGGTGTCACCAAACCAGGCATCATCGGTGACATTCACCAGCCACGCCGGCCGGTCATGCATATCCACAATCTGGCCCGAGAAAATAGCCTCATAGCAGATCAGCGGCCCGAATGGCGGCAATCCTGTTACATGCAGCGTCTCGGGCCCGGGGCCGGAGGTGAAGCCGCCGCCCATCATGTTGGGGATGATCCTGAGCGGAATCCATTTGGGCGTATACTCGCCAAAGGGCACCAGCTTCCATTTGTCGTAGATGCCAACCGCCGGCAGCGGTCCGTCAGTCACCACCAGTGAGTTGCGGAAATCAGTCGCGCTCACCCGCCGCAGCGAGCCGGCCAGGATAGGCGCGGTCCCGGTCACGGCGGCGAGCTGTTGGCGGGCGGCGGCATCGGTATCCAGCAGCCAGGGGGAGGCGGCTTCGGGCCAGACCACCGCCGTCGCGCCGTTGTTCAGCCCGGCCTGGCTCATGTCCAGCAATTGCTGCCAGCGCGCGAAGAGTGCCGCGCGATCATAGGAGCCGGGCACCGGAAAATCGGGCTGCACCAGCGCCAGAGTCACGCCCGTGGCGGCGACCGGGGTTTGCAGCCGGTGCCAGCCATACCCGGCCCAAACCAGCATAACCGCCAGCAGCGCGGCCAGCCCCCGCCGCCCGAACATCGGCAACCCGGCCAGCAGCACGGTCAGCAGCGTCATGCCCTGCACACCAATCAGCGCCGCAGGCTGGATGAGCACATCGCCCGCCACGCCCGGAATCGCCCAATCCGTGCCCCAGAGATTCCATGGAAAACCTGAAAAGGCGAATTGCTGCACCAGATTCGCCGCCCCCCAGGCCCCGGCAAACACCAGCAGGCGGCCAAACCCGGGCTTCACCGCCCGCGCGGCCAGGGCGGGAATAATGGAATAAAATGCCACCGCCCCCGCCAGCAAAGGGGCAGCCAAGGGCACCAGCCACCAGAAGGTGCCAATCTCGGTCAAAATCGGTTCGGTGATCCAATACAGCCCGGCCAGCCCCAGGCCAAAGCCGAACAGCCAGCCGGTCAGCACCACCTGTTTCCAGGTTTTCGCAGCCCCGATCAGCCGCAAAAACGCTGGCACGCTGAACAGCAGCACCGGCAGCAGATGCACCGGCGGCAGGCCGAGCGCCGAGGCCATGCCCCATAAAAAAGCCCGCACCAGCGGGCGCGCGGCCAGCCGTGCGCGGATTCGCTCAAACATGCGGCAGACCAAATTGCTGCGCCACCCCGGCAAAATCCACCGCGGTTGGGTGCCGTGCCGAGGCCAGGGTGCCATCCTGCGGGCGCACCAGCTGGCAGGTGCGCAAGCCCGCCGCGCGCGCCGCATCCAGCTCCGCTTCAACATCGGAGAGAAACAACACCTCGCCCGCCGGAATCCCGATCCCGCGCGTAATCGCGCCATAGCTCGCGGCTTCGCGCTTCGGCCCGGCCTTGGTGTCGAAATACGCCTGGAACAGCGGTGTCAGATCGCCCTCGGCGCTATGCCCGAACAGCAGCTTCTGCGCCGGCACGGAGCCGGAGGAATACACATAAAGCCGCACCCCCCCGCGCGCCCAGCGGCGCAGGGCAGGGGCCACATCCGCATAGATTTCCGCCTTCAGCTCGCCCGCCGCATAGCCTTCCTCCCAGATCATCCCCTGGATGGTTTTCAGCACCGGATCTTTCTCGTCGCGGTCCATCTGCGCATACAGCGTTTCAAGCGGCGGCACCGGCACGCCGCCCACCTCGGCATGTGCCGCGCAAAACGCCGCGAGCCGCGCCCGCGCATAGGGAAACAGCACACGATGCACAAAGGCGATGGGCGTGGTCGTGCCCTCAATATCCGTGAGGACGGCGGCGGGCGGCACCATTACGCGACGGGGAAGCGGGTGGAAATATCGTCCCCGGTGAACTGCGCGACCCAGCCGGAGGTGTCGGTGAACACCCGCAGCGCCGTGAACAATGGCGCCGCTCCGGCATCGAACCAGTGCTTCGCGTTGGCGGGCACGCGCAGCAGGTCCCCCTGCTCGCAGAACGCATCATACACCCGCCCGTTCTCATGGATCACGAAATGCCCGCTGCCCTGCACGAAAAAGCGGATTTCATCCTCGCTGTGCGTGTGCTCCTTGAGGAATTTCTCGCGCAATGCCGGGGCGGCGGGATTATCAGGCGTCATTTTGATGACATCGGCCGACCCAGCCCCCGTGGCGCCCATCAGCGCATCCAGATACGGCCGGTAGGCGGCCAGAATCTCCTCCGCCGGCGCGTCAGCGGCCAGATGCACCGGGCTCTCCCAGCGCGCGAAGTCAACGCCGATCTTGGTCAGCTCCGCCGCCACCGCGCCCGCATCCTCGGAGCAAAACACTGAAACACCGGGGTTCGTGTCTTCATAGATCGTCAAACGGCTCATTTCATTCGTCTCCGTTCCAACTCACATTGCAGCAGAAATTCCAGCGCCTCCAGCCGCCAGTAGGCATGCTCAACGCTGGTTCCCCAGGCGTAAACGCCGTGCCCGGCGATGACATAGCCAATCGGCGGGTCGCGCAGCAGCAGCGGCTCGATATACGCGGCCAGCCGGCCGATGTCCTGGTCATTGGCATATACCGGCAGCACCACGTCTATCTCATGCGTGGCAAAGCCGAAGGCTTTCAAAATTTCATAGTCCGAAAAGGTGATCGCCCCCTGCATGGAGAGCACGGTGGCGGCCACCGAATGGCCGTGCAGCACCGCGCCCACCTGCGGAAACAGCCGGTAGAGCTGGCAATGCAGCAGCGTCTCGGCGCTGGGCTTCATCCCCTCGCTGAGCGTTTTGCCGTCATAATCCACAGCCATGATGTCGCTGGTCTTCAGCCGCCCCTTATGCACGCCGCTGCGGGTGATCGCGATACGGGCATCATCCACGCGCGCGGAGAGGTTACCGGCGGAGCCTGGCACCCAGCAGCGCAAATCCATCCGCTGCCCGGCCTCGGCCAGCGCGTTCGCCAGTTCAGCGGGGACCATTTCAGCCCTGGTTGACGGTCGTCTTGTTCTGGTCCGGCACGGGCGCGCTCAGCGAGTCCGGCTGGCTCATCGAGGCGTCCGCAGGCCCCTTCTTGCCGTCCTCATCGGCGATATTCTGCTTGAAGGTTTTAATCCCCTTGCCGAATTCGCCCATCAGATTGCTGACCTTGCCGGTACCGAACACAAGCATGACCACAAGCAGCACGATCAGCCAGTGCCAGATGCTCAATCCACCCATAAATACTCTCCACCCAGATATTTTCTGCTTCAGTCTACGACGATCACGGGCGAATGCCAAATCGCGGGAGTTGTAGGAGCAACCAACCTGTGGTTGAAAAACCGCAGATGCGTATTGAGCCCGCCAAGCACCTCACCATTTTCCGCCATGCTGCGGTGTGCCTGCTCTATCTCGCCGCCAGCTGGGTTTTCTACGCGCCGCCGCGCCATTGGCCGGGGCTCACCTATTTCGGCGACGAGCAGGATTCCCTGGCCTTCATCTGGTTCCTCAACTGGTGGCCTTTCGCGCTGACGCATCATTTGCCGCTGCTGTTCACGCATTATGTGGATTACCCGGCGGGCACCGATCTGGTCTGGAAAACCTCCATCCCCGCTCTGGGCTTGCTGGCGGCACCTTTCACCCTGCGCTTTGGCGCGGCGGCGGTGTTCAACGTGCTGATGATCGCCGCCCCAGCACTCGCCGCCTTCGCCCTCTACCTCGCCGCCTGGGAGCTTACCGGCGTATTCGCAGCCGCGCTGCTGGCCGGCGCCATGTTCGCCTGTTCCGGCTATGAGATCGGCCAGACCCTTGGCCATCTCAACCTCGCCTTCACTGCCGCCGTGCCGTTCAGCCTCTGGGCCTGCCTGCGCGCGGCCGCGCATAACTGGCCGCGCTGGCATCTGGGCGCCGTGCTGGGCGGCCTGTTTTTATTCGAGTTCGGCGTCTCCCAGGAGGTTTTCGCCAGCGAAATGCTTTTCGGCGCCGCCGCGCTGCTGCTGCTGGCCTGGCTGGCCCCTTTGCCCCGCCCCGCGCTGGGCCGCCTGCTGGGCGGCATCCTGCTGGGCCTGGCGCTCTGCCTGCTGCTGGCAGCCCCCTTCATCTGGGCCATGCTGCGCGGCTACGCTGCCGCGCGGGCGAATTTCTCCACCCCGGATGTCTACGCCAACGACTTGCTGGCAGCCTTCATCCCCACCCCGCTGGTGTTCCTGGGCGGGCATCCGGCGCTACCGCTGTCAAAGCTTTTTACGGGCAATTCAAGCGAGCAGGGCGGCTATTACGGTCTGCCCCTGGTGCTGCTCGCGCTCCATATCTGGCGCACAACCCCCCTCCCGGCGGCGCGGGTGCTGGCAGGCATGGCGCTGCTGGCGGTGGTGGCCTCGCTCGGCCCTTATGTCCATGTTCTGGGCCACCGGCTTGGCCCGGCGCCGTGGCTGCCCTTCGCCCAGATGCCGGTTTTCGCCGCGATGCTGCCCGGCCGTTTCGCGCTTTACGCCTGGCTCTCCCTCACGCTGCTGCTGGCCCTGTGGCTGGCGCAGCCGGGCAGCGGCTGGCGCCGCTACGCGCTGGCCGGGCTGTGCCTGCTCAGCCTTCTTCCGGCGCAATCCACCGCGCGCAACTGGCGGCAGCCGATGCTGCCCCCGGTCTTCGCCACCCTGCCGCCGGGCGCGCATGTGCTGGTCATGCCGGTGTTCGCCCAGGAGATGGGCTGGCAATACGCCGCGGGCATGCGCTTCATGCTGGCGGGCCAGGGCTATATCGGCAACGGCCAGCCTGCTCCCTTCAGCTCCTGGCCGTTATATCAGCCATTGTGGGAGAATCGCTTCCCCGCCATCGCCCCCGGGGAATTCTCCGCCTACCTGCAGGCCTATGATGTGCAATATGTGGTGCTGCTCCCCCAGGGCTACGCCTATTACAGCGGCAAGCCGGTTGATGAAGCCGCCGAAACCCGCGCCGCCGCCACATTGCTGCAACAGGCTGGCTGGCGCATCGCCACCGCGACGCCGCGGGGCGCGGTCTACCAGCCCAGCGCCACCACCCCTCGCTGGACCCCGGCCCAGATCGCGGGCTTCATCGCCCAGGGCACCCAGCAACATCGCGCCGATGTGCTCCCTTATGAAATTCACCGGGTCTGCCAGATCCGCCGCCTCGCGCGCCTCATCCGCCTCAACCCCGCGCCGTTGTTATACCTCTGGGCGCTTCACGCGCACCCGCTGGTCCCCGCGGCCACGCTCGCCTGTCCGCTCAGCGCACAAACAATCCCGCCGCCAGCATAGACCCGCCATTGTAGAGGATATGCAGCACAATCGCGGGCCGGATGGAGCGGAACTTCAGCCGCAGCACCACGGCGCAGGCCGCCATCAGCCCCACATCGATAAAGCCCGGCGGATAATACATCTTCTCCGGCGCGTGCGCGGCCATGAAGACCAGCGTGGTCACAACCCCCGCCCAGCCCGGCCCCAGCCGCGCCGCCAAACCGGCAAAGGCGATGCCGCGGAAGACGATCTCCTCCAGCGCCGGGCCAATGAACACTGCCACCACCAACAGCGGCAGCGCCGCCACCCCGCTGGCCTCAAAGAGCCTCGCTTCAGGCAAATTCCGCAACGCCCGCATATCCGGCGGAAAGAAGTGGAACAGCAGCCCGACGCTGCAAACAATCCATACCGCCATAACAGCCGCGCTCACATAACCCAGCGCCGGGGCGGCGCACCAGCCGATGCCGGTCTCTCCGCCGTCCTCCACCCGCGCGGCACCCAGCTGGCGCAGATACCACACCACCCACAACGCCGCCGCGCACTCCCCGGCCAGCACCATCGCCAACAGAAACGGCTGCCCCGTGAAATCCACCCGCGCCTGCGCGTGCCGGGCGAGCAGGGTGAAATCCTCGAGGGTAAGCACATTCGCCAGCACCGCGCCGCCGCTTGCCATCGCGAGGCCAAAGCCCGCCATCCCCCAGATGCCCTGCGCCACGCCAAAACGCGCCGCCGCTCCTGGTGGCCGCCGCGCACCAGGCAGCAGCGCGAAGCACATCGCCAGCACAAACAGGTTGAACCCGAACTCCGCCCCCAACCCGATCAGCTTCATCCGCAAAGCCGGTGCATGCACATGCGGAAACATCACCTGGATGAACACATCCATGGCAACACCGCCCAGCAGCGCAAACCCCGCGAGCCACGCCAGGCTGACCAGAATACGCCTCATGCCGCGATGCCCTCCTCGAATTGCCGCAAAATCGCGCGCGGCTGCACGCCCGCCGCCCGCATGGAGCGTAACGTAGCGGCAAAATCGCGCTTGGCCAGCCGCCTGCCTTGGGCATCGCGCAGCAGCCGGTGGTGCGCATAAACCGGCGTAGGCAGCTCCAGCAGCGCCTGCAGCAGCACATGCACATGCGTCGCCTCAAACAAATCCTCACCCCGGATCACATGGCTGATGCCCTGCAGCGCATCGTCATGCACCACGCAGAGATGATAGCTGGCCGGCGTATCCTTGCGCGCCAGCACCACATCGCCAAAGGGCAGGGGCCTGGCCTCGATCCAGCCCTTGCTCTCCTCGAAAAACCGCAGCTCCCCCGCCTGGCGCACCGCCGCCGCCATATCCAGCCGCAGCGCATAGGCCGCCCCGGCGCTCATCCGCTCCGCCCGCGCGGCCTCGCTCAAATGCCGGCAGGTGCCCGGATACACCGCCTCCGCCCCATGCGGCGCGGCCTGCGCGCGGGCAATTTCCGCCCGGCTGCAAAAACACGGGTAGAGCAACCCCCGCCCGCGCAACCGCTCCAGCGCCGCCTGATATTCGGATAAATGCGCTGATTGCACGCGGATTTCGCCATCCCATGCCAGACCCAGCCAGCGCAGATCCTCAATGATGGCGGCGGCAAACGCAGGCCGGCAACGTGTGCTGTCGATATCCTCCAGCCGCAGCTGGAAAACATCCGCCCGCGTCCGGGCGTTCCATGCCGAAAATGCGTGGCCAAGGTGGAGATATCCGGTCGGGCTGGGGGCGAAGCGCGTGGTGATATTCATGGCTCCGCCGATATAAGCATGGCGGCGCGTGCGTGTGACAAGTGGTTTACAAACGCTTTCCTGTCTTGCGGCGGCCCGTCGCATTTGTCATAAAGTTCACATGACTCGTACTAACCACCATATCTGGCTGGGGTTCGCGGTTTCTCCCCAAAATCTGGTCCCGTTCTGGGACAGGTTCAGTAATGCCTGACGGCGGGTCAAATTTTCCCGCTCTCGTCTTGAATGCGGATTTCCGTCCGCTGTCCTATTTTCCGTTGTCGACCTGGAACTGGCAGGATGCCGTGAAAGCGGTGTTCCTTGATCGTGTCTCGGTGCTTTCCGAATATGAGAAAGAGGTCCACAGCCCCAGCTTCACCATGCGCCTGCCCAGCGTCATCGCGCTGCGCGACTTCATCCCCTCCGCGCGCAACCCGGCCTTCACCCGCTTCAACGTGTTCCTGCGCGACATTTTCACCTGCCAATATTGCGGCCACAAGCGCGCCGCCCCGGAGCTGACCTTCGACCACGTCATCCCCCGCGCCCATGGCGGGCGCACGAGCTGGGAGAATGTCGTCACCGCCTGCGGACCGTGCAACCTGCGCAAGGGCAGCAAGCTGCCGCGCGAATGCAACATGATCCCCCATCAGGAACCCCGCCGCCCCACCAGCTGGGAACTGCAGGACCGGGGCAGGGGCTTCCCGCCCAATTTCCTGCACCAGAGCTGGCGCGATTTCCTCTACTGGGATTCCGAGCTGGAGAATTAACCAGCCCGCCGCACCCTTGCTCTCCCGCGGTTTTCGTTGGATCAGACGAACAAGGCCTCCTCGGGGCCGAGGGTGAATTCTGAACAGAGGTTGTATGCCGATCGTAATCGAACCAGCGGTGCTGGAAAAAGCTCTCGCCGGCGGGGTGCTCATCGGCATTTCCGCCGCCGGGTTGTTATTGGTCAATGGCCGCATCGCCGGCATCAGCGGCATCATGGCGGGGGCCTCCGGGCGGCAGTCCAAAATCTGGCAATGGGCATTTCTGCTCGGCCTGGTGATGGCGGGTATCGCCGCGGCCCCGCTTGGGCGCGGGTTGCCCGCCGCTCTGGGGCGCGAGTCGCTGCCCTTGCTGGCGGCGGCCGGCCTGCTGGTCGGCTTTGGCACCCGCCTGAGCAATGGCTGCACCAGCGGCCACGGCGTTTGCGGCATCGCCCAGCTCAACCCGCGTTCCATCATCGCCACTTGCGTGTTCATGCTTGCCGCCGGGCTCACCGTGTTCGTCACCCGCCACCTCCTGGGGCACGGCTGATGCGCCCCACGCACATATTTTCCGCCTTCGCCTTTGGCCTCATCCTCGGCGCCGGGCTGATCCTCTCCGGCATGGCCGATCCTGACCGCGTCAAAGCCTTCCTCGATGTCTCCGGCGCCTGGAATCCCTCCCTGGCCCTGGTCATGGGCGGCGCCATCGCCGTTGCCGCCCCGGCCTTTGTTTGGGCCAAACGCCGCCGCCTCACCCCGCGCGGCTGCGCCGCCGCCTCTCCCGGCGACAAACTGGCCAGCACCAAACTTGTTCTCGGCGCCGCGATCTTTGGTCTCGGCTGGGGGCTTTCGGGCATCTGCCCCGGCCCCGGCATCGTCCTGCTCGGCTATGGCGCACGCGGCGCAATCATCTTCGCCGTCACCATGGTCATCGGCGCCCGCCTCGCCGGGTTGTTTGCCCCACCCGGGGACGCATGAACAACTTGTCATCAGCCCGCGGCAATGGCACTGCGGGATGACCAGATTACCAGCCTCGAGGAAAGCAGCATCATGAGCGAAGTCAAAATCGGCAACCGCCCCGTCGGCGGCAGGCACCCCTGCTACGTCATCGCCGAAATCGGCATCAACCATAACGGCGATCTCGACATCGCCAAACACCTGATCGACGTCGCCGTTGCCGCCGGCTGCGATGCCGTCAAATTCCAGAAGCGCACCGTCGATGTCGTCTACACGCCCGAGGAACTCGCCCGCCCGCGCGAAAACCCTTTTGGCGCCACCAATGGCGACCTCAAGCGCGGCCTCGAGTTCGGCCACGCCGAATATCACGAGATCGACGCCTATTGCGCCAAAAAGAACATCGCCTGGTTCGCCTCCTGCTGGGATGAAGCCTCCGTCGACTTCATCGACCATTTTGACCCCCCGGCCTATAAAATCGCCTCCGCCAGCCTCACCGATGACGACCTGCTGCGCCACACCCGCGCCAAGGGCAAAGCCATCATCCTCTCCACCGGCATGAGCAGCCTGGAGCAGATCGACCATGCGGTTCAGGTTCTCGGCAAAAAGGACCTCATAATCCTCCACTCCAGCAGCACCTACCCGGCCCATTACGAGGAGCTGAACCTGCGCGTCATCCCCGTGCTGGCGCAGCAGTTTGATGTTCCGGTCGGCTATTCGGGCCACGAAACCGGCATCCCCTCCTCCGTCGCCGCCGCCGCCATCGGCGCCTGCGTGGTGGAGCGCCACCTCACGCTCGACCGCGCCATGTGGGGCTCAGACCACGCCGCCTCCCTGGAGCCCAACGGCATCACCCGCCTGGTGCGCGACATCCGCCTGGTCGAAACCTCCATGGGCGACGGCGTCAAGCGCGTGCTTGACCGCGAAAAGCCGGTCATCGAAAAACTCCGCCGCGTCCACGGCCCGCGCATCCAAGGCGCATAATTATGCCGCTGGTGGACGCCGTGGTGCTCGATGTCGACGGCGTCCTCACCGATGGCAGCTTCTGGTGGGGACCAAACGGCGAGGAGTGGAAGCGCTTCCACTTCGCCGATGTCATGGGTATCTCGCGTGGCCGCCAGGCTGGTCTGGTCTTCGGCCTCATCTCCGGCGAGGCCAGCCCCCTGGTTGACCGTTTTGCCGCCAAAATGCAGATCACCCAGGTCTTTAAAGGCATCAAGGACAAAGGCGCCGCCCTGCGCCAATTCTCCGCCAACACCGCCATCCCCCTGTCGCGCATCTGCTTCATGGGCGATGACGTGAACGACCTCCCAGCCTTCGCCCTCGCGGGCCTCGCCGCCGCCCCCGCCAACGCCCAACCCCAGGTGCTGGCCGCCGCCGCCATCCGCCTCACCCAATCAGGCGGCAACGGCGCCGTGCGTGCGTTGATAGAGCTGGTGCTGGCCCCGGTGGAGGCCACGCCATGACCACCCCCCCGGACAAACTCATCTGCGCCGTCCTCCCCTGCTACAACGAATCGGGCAACATCGCCCCCTTGTATGAGCGCATCACCGCCGCCTTCGCCACCATCCCGGACCAGCGCTACACCCTCCTCTTCATCGACAACGCCTCCACCGACTCCACCGTTGCTGAAATCAAACAACTTGCCGCGCGAGACTCCCGCGTGAGCCTCATCGTCAACGCCCGCAATTTCGGCGTTTTGCGCTCAGGCCTGCACGGCTTTCTCTCCGCCCCCGGCGACGCGCTGATCACCATGGTAACAGACCTGCAAGACCCGCCCGAGATGATCCCCGCCTTCGTCAACAAATGGCGCGAGGGTTTCAAGGTCGTCATCGGCATCAAGCCCGAAAGCCGCGAAAACCGGCTGATGTTCCTCATCCGCCGCGCCTATTACAAACTCATCGGCCGCCTCTCCGAAGTTCCGCTCATCGAAAATTTCACCGGCTTTGGCCTTTATGACCGCGAAGTGGTCGAGCAGGTCCGCGCCACGGGCGACCGCTACCCCTATTTCCGCGGCCTGATCGCCGACCTCGGCTACCCCCGCGCCGAAATCCCCTTCATCCAGCCAAGGCGCGAACGCGGCGTCACCAGCAATAATTTCTACTCCCTGTATGACCTTGCGATGCTCGGCATCACCAGCCACTCCAAAGTCCCCCTGCGCCTCGCCACCATGGCCGGCTTCTGCCTCTCCGCCATCAGCCTGCTCGTGGCGCTTGGCTACCTGGCGGCAAAATTATTGTTCTGGTACCGCTTCCCCGCCAACACCGCCCCCATCCTCATCGCCGTATTCTTTTTCGCCTCGGTGCAATTGTTCTTCATCGGCATTTTGGGCGAATATATCGGTGTTATTCTTACTCATGTCACCAAAAGACCGTTGGTGATTGAGAAGGAGCGGGTGGGGAGATTGGAGGTGGAACGATGACGTATGTATTTAAACCCAGAGTCGCTCTTATAACGGGTGGTGGGTCAGGTATCGGTGCAGCCATGGCCAGGGAATTGGCGTCACGAAAAACGTACGTTGTCGTTGCGGATATCGATCTTAAAAAAGCCGCAAACGTAAGCCATGAGATCGGCGAAAGAGCAGAAGCCATTAAACTCGATGTAACGGACCGTAATCAGGTAGAGGCTCTATTGATTAGCTTGCAAGATCGTCTTGGTAGCCTAGATTGTCTGGTGAATTGTGCTGGCATCAATTCTTATGGAGAGGCGCTTGATGCCCCTTGGAGCGATTGGCACCGGATAATATCCGTGAATCTAATGGGAACCATAACCTCAAGTATGGCTGCGTATGCCGTGATGGCAAAACAGGGGCATGGAACAATCATCAACATGGGCTCGATGGCAACATTTCTTGTTGATCCACTTTTTGCCCCTTATGTAACTAGCAAATTTGGTGTCGTTGGTTTCTCGCGCGCATTGGGCGTCGAAGCCGAAGCTTATGGCATCCACGTTTGCGTTGTTTGTCCAGGCAACATTCTAACTCCTATGCGGGGAGAAAAATACAAGCTTTCTTGGTTAACGCCGGCCATGACAACAACATTGGCGGTAAAAAAAATTCTTCAAGGCGTAAAGAAGCGCCGCCGAATCATTGTGTTCCCCTTTCATGCCAAAATGTTTTGGTGGCTTGATCGGATTAGTCCAAGGCTTCTCAATTCAGTGAGACGAGAAATTTTTAGGCGTGCCAAAAAGCGAGTAAATTCAAATTAATGCATACGAAATGGCACTCTATTTCAAAAAAATTTAAAATTTTGGCTGTTTTTGCTATGTCAAGAAGTTGTTGGATCGTGGCCAAGTCTATGGCTGAAGCAGATAATGGAGCAGGGATAAACGGCCTGTGATATATCGCTAATTTTTATTGCAAGTAAAAAATTAATTGTTTAATTTAAAAAGATGAAGACTAAAAATTTAAAATTTAAAGAAAAACCATCATCCCGACATTTTTTATAAACGATCCAAACCAAAGTCCGTGTCTTATGACGCGAACGCGGCGCATTACCATGGTGCTAGATGGCAAACAAGAAGCTGCTTCAAGTGCTAAATAATCAGATGTTTTTAATTTATCTCGAAAACGCAATGAAAATGCGGTGGCTTGAAGTGCTAACTGACGAATCAGAAATTGTACTCGACTGTGAGCTTTGCCGATTTTTTTTGCGGCTTGACTATAATTTTGTGTCAACGGCTCCAGAGAATCATTGGCGCCATGCCTTCTGTAAAGAAGGGTAGATTTTTTAATTAAAACAATTTTGCCAAATGCGCAGGCTACGAGCGCCAGCCACCAGTCGTGATAAGCGGCACCGCCATTTAACGGCATAGCTAAAGTAAGAAGAGGACGGTTGAACAACATTGTTGGACCCAAAACAGGGTTTTCCATCACCATCAGTGACAGCTTTGATGTCGAATTCGTATTCATCCTTGCCCACTTCCAGAGCGATGGTGAAATAGGTTTCAGGTCTTTGTCAACAGGTTCTGCGTCAGTGCCGATAACAATGGGCATATCTACCCCAAATTCTTTCTCAGCTTGCATCATCACTTCGTATGTCAGCGTAATTTTCCCAGGTTTCCATACATCATCAGGGTCGCCGACCATTATTAGCTCTGCGCAACATTCATCAAAAATAGCCTCATAGTTTCCAACTATTCCGAGGTTTATTTTTTCTGGATTTTTGATAATTTTTATTTTTTCGCCAAGCCGGTTTCCCCAAGAAAGAATAATATTTTCAGTGCCGTCTTTGGAGCCATCGTCACGGGTCACTATTCTCCAATTGGAGAAATCCTGCTGCACGATAGATTCCAGAAAAGCATCAAGCCATTGCGCAGAATTATAGGTTGGAACGGCGATATCAATGTTCATTTTGACTGTCCTGCTTTATTCCGATACCTAATATCGCAGCGCTCACTGGAATCTTTAATCCTTCAAGACCAATCCCTGCAATAAGGTGAATTTTTTGAATTGATTCCGAGAAAGTATTGAATGCAACTTTGATGATGCACACGATAGTGTCTATAAATAGACCACGCTGAGTTATGACTGCAGATTTAGCTTTCATAGTTAAAACCTCCTGAAAGCCTCCAATCTTTAAAATGAATCTCAATGATTCGATACTGAATAAACATTTGTGCGTCCAGTCACAATATCTCCAACGTGCCGCTAAAGGAGAATCTGCATTGGGGACTTCACAAACGAGTTTGCCACCGGGGGCCAAAGCAAATCTAACGGAGGAGATAAACTCTGCTTGATGCTCTACGGAAACATGTTCTAAAACGTGCATAAAAAAAATCAGAGCGTATTTGTTCTCATCTTTGCGCAAAAAATCATTCACTTTGTCTTCGGGTACATACTTTATGGGGATACCATATTTTTGAGCGTCTAAGGCTAGATTTTTATCAATATCTAATCCCAAGGCATTTTTATATTCATTTTTTAGTAATAGGCTGATTACCAATCCATTGCCCGGTCCAATTTCTAGAATAGGTGCCTCACGATTGGCAGGAAGATATGGGCGAATAGTCTCAAAATTTCGATTGGCTAATAAATGCCATACCGGACTATCTTTGTCACGCGCAGAATAGTAATGCTTGGAATAATCTATCGTTGACATCAAGGGCCTGCTTTCAGTGTTTGTAGCCTTTTAATTTTCATAACTTTTAAAATTTTCAAGGAAGACTTGGGCATCTATTTATGCATTTTGTTGTTAGCTTAGGTTAAATAATATAAGCTTATCTATGACTATCATATTCATCGTTACTCACCCTCACACCACCCCCTCACTCTCCTCCGTCAGCGCCCCCAGCATCCGCGCCCTTAACGCCGCGCGCGGCAGCAGCGGTGTCATCTCCTCCAGCCCTATCGCCTTCGCAACCGTCCCCAAATCCGGCATGAACAACCCGCCCCCGGCCCTGATGTCATGAGCGCGCCGCCAACTCCCCCGCTCCACCGGAAAAGAGGCAATAAAATCAGCGCCGCGCACCGCAATGGTCATAATATCCCCAAACCAAGTGTTATCTTACCCCAATGATGCCAGATACCCCGCCGTGTCGGCAATCTGTTCATCCAGCCCGCGCAGGCTCACCCCCGCCAGCGCCGCCGCCCGGCGATACCCCGCCATATCCCCCGTATAATAATCCGCCGCCCCCTCGCGCCACGCCGGGCGTATAATCTCCGCGCCGCCCGCGCCCATCACCCGCGCCACCCGCGCCGCCAGATCGCCAATCTCCACCTCCACCTCGCCCGCCGTATCAAACCCCTCCAGCGTCACTCCCCGCAGCAACCCCGCCAGCCCGATGCTCAACACATCCCCCACATGCGCATAAGAGCGCCAGACCGGATGCGCCGCCCGTAACCGCACCGGCCGGCCCCCAGCCACATCCGCGATCATGCAGGCCAGCGCATAGTGATTCACATTATTGATAAACGGCCCCGCCAGATTGAAAATCCGCGGTATCACCGCCGGAAACCCCAGCCGTTTCGCCAGCGCCGCAAAAACCGCCTCGTCCTCCAGCTTCAACGCGCCATAAATATCGTGCTCCGCCCGATACGCCGCCCCCGAGGAGGGAATGAAAACCCCCGCCGCCCCGTTGCGCTCAATATAGCCGCGCACGGCCGCCGTAATCCGCCGGTTCACCGCCTCAAAATCAGGCGCCTGCGCAAAGCCGCGCGTCAAAAACGCAAAATGCAAAACCAGCCCCGGCGGCCCCGCCTCGCGCTCCAGCTCCGCGAACGCGCGCGCCTGCACCACAAGCCCGCAGCGCAGCCGCACATCACGCGCCGCCGCCGCATACACGCGCACCCGCCGCGCGAAGTCCTCGCCCAGCGCGCCCTCCAACATCTCCAGCGCCGCCTGGCCCAGCCACCCGCCCGTGCCGGTCACCACCACCGGCACATCGCGCAGCCGCAGCGCCCCGGCCAGGGCAGGGGGGAGGCAAAGCCGTTTCATCAGGCGCAGTTGGCGCGGCGCGCCCAGCCGGTCATTATGCAATCCATGACCTTAGAGACCACTCATGCCGCGTGAGCGCAACCGCCGGATCTTGTTCATCTCCGGCATCGGCCTGGGCCAGCGCGCGGCGCAGCTGCTCAGCACGCTCATAACCCTGCCGCTGGTGCTGCATGCGCTGGGCCTGGCGGGGTTCGGCATCTGGGGGGCGGCCACCTCGCTGGCCTGGCTGTCGAGCATGCTCGACCTCGGCCTCGGCAGCGCGCTGCTCTCCCTGTTGCCGCAGGCCAAGGCCGCCGGGCAAAGCGCTGCTCTGCATCGTTATATCACCGCCTCGCTGTGCATCGCCGCTTGCCTCTCGCTGCTGGTCCTGGGCGGTGGCGCGGCGCTCTGGCTTGGCGGGCAACATCTCCTCTCCGCCCCCTTTTTGGCCGCGGTCATCCTGCTCGCGTTGAACATTCCGCTCAATATATCACGCGACATCTGGTTCGGCCTGCACAAGGGCTACATCGCCGGCTATTGGGATTTCGCGCAGACCCTCCTCACCCTGGCGCTTCTCCTGCTCGCCGCCTGGTGGGGCGGCGGCATCACGATCATGACAATCGCCGTCTACGCCGCCATGCTCGCCATCAACGCCGCCAGCCTCGCCCATGCGCTGCTGCGCCACCCTGAGCTGCGCCCGCGCGCGCCGCCGGCCATCGCCGCGCTGCGCGAAATCCTCACGCGCGGCAGCCTGCTCTTTGCCATCACCATCGCAGCTTCCTGCGCCTATTCGTTTGACACCCTCTTAGCACTGCACTGGCGGGGCGCCGCCGCCGCCGCCCAAATGGTCATCGCCATGCGCGTCTGCACCACCGCCATCGGCTTCCTCAACATCATCACCCAGCCGCTCTGGCCGGAATTTGTTGAAGCCGCGGCCGAAGGTGACCTGCTCTGGCTGAAAAAAATCCTGCGGCACGGCACATTGCTCACAAGCGCGCTGGCCATCGCCGGGTCAGCGCTGATCGTGGCCTTCGGCGCGCCGGTGCTGCGCTGGTGGCTGCATCAGGATATGCACATAACCCAGGCCTTCCTCTGGGTCATGGCCGCCTGGATCATCGCCCTGAACCTGCCGCGCATCGCGGGACTTTATCTGAATGCGGTCAGCGAACTGAAATTCCAGATATACCTGCTTACCGCGGCCGCCCTGCTCGGCTTCATCCTCAAATATTTCGCCGTGAAAAGCTTCGGCGCGGCCGGCATCCTCGCCGCCACCCCCATTCTCTGGCTGCTCATTGTAGCCCCAGCCTATTTCTGGCTCGCCTGGGGGCGGGTGCAACGAGGAAACTAGCGCCTGATCGCTTTAATTGCGATCAGGACCTAGCCGTTTTTCTGAGGGCGATTCACGCTTTCGGCTCGCTCGGTTGAGCGAACCTCAAACGATCGCACTCTAGGTCCTGATCGCTTTAATTGCGATCAGGACCTAGCCGTTTTTCTGAGGGCGATTCACGCTTTCGGCTCGCTCGGTTGAGCAAACCTCAAACGATCGCACTCTAGCGCCGAGGGGCGCCGCCCCCCGGTTTAACGAAACGCCCAGACACAGCCTCAGGTATCCAGATTGGCGACCTTGAGGGCGTTGGTGACGATAAAGTCCCGCCGGGGTTCCACAATGTCGCCCATGAGGGTGGAGAAGATCTGGTCGGTATCCTCCGCGTCGGCGATTTTCACCTGCAACAGGCGGCGCACCTGCGGGTCGAGGGTGGTTTTCCAGAGCTGGTCCGGGTTCATTTCGCCGAGGCCTTTAAACCGGTTGATGGCAAGCCCCTTGCGGCCATAGCTCAGCATGGTCTCCCACAACGCCACCGGGCCGTGAATCGGCTTCGGCGGGCCGTCGATGCTTAATGTGGCATCGGTGCCGAAAAGCTGTGCGAGGCGTGTGCCGCGCTCGGCGAGGTAGCGGGCCTCGGTGGTGCGCAACACGGCGGCATCCACCGTGTAGCGCTCGGCGACACCGCGCACCATGCGCCCCAGCGTTACCCCGGAAGCATCAGAGGTCACCACCCAGCCGCGTTCAGTGGGGGCGGCGTTGCTGTTCAGCCGTGTGGCCAGCGCCTGGTCGCGTTCCGGGTTGCCCAGCGCGTCAGTCGCGAGCAGGCCGGTGATGGCCATTTGCTCCAGATAGGTGATCGGCAGCAGGCGCGAAAGCGCGTTGAAGCGGTGCACCACCTGGCCGAGCCAGGCCATTTCGCCGCGCAGCTCGTCACCGGCGTAAAGCGTGCCGTCGGCGGCGGTGAGGGTGGCCTCGCCCAATGCGCGCTCCAGCAGATAGGTCTCCAGCGCGTCGTCGTCTTTCAAATACCGTTCCTCATTGCCGCGCTTGGCGCGGTAGAGCGGCGGCTGCGCGATGTAGAGATAGCCGTGCTCGATGAGTTTGGGCATCTGGCGATAAAAAAACGTGAGCAGCAGCGTGCGGATATGCGAACCGTCGACATCCGCGTCCGTCATGATGACAATGCGGTGGTAGCGCAATTTGGTCTCATCAAACCCGCCCTGTTCCGGCTCGCCCCGGCCGATGCCGGTGCCAAGCGCCGTAATCAGCGTGCCGATCTCCTGGCTGCCCAGCATCTTGTCAAACCGCGCGCGCTCAACGTTGAGGATTTTGCCCTTCAGCGGCAAAATCGCCTGGAATTTACGGTCACGTCCCTGTTTGGCGGACCCGCCCGCGCTGTCACCCTCGACGAGGAACAGTTCAGACTTCGCCGGGTCGCGCTCCTGGCAGTCAGCGAGCTTGCCGGGCAGGGAGGAAATGTCGAGTACGCCCTTGCGGCGGGTAAGTTCGCGCGCGCGCCGGGCGGCTTCGCGGGCGGCGGCGGCGTCCATCACCTTGCCGACGATGCTTTTCGCTTCCTTCGGATGCGTCTCAAACCAATGGCTCAGCGCATCGGCCACGGCCGCCTGCACCACCGGCTGCACCTCGGAGGAGATGAGCTTATCCTTGGTCTGCGATGAGAATTTCGGGTCCGGCACTTTCACCGATAGCACCGCGGTCATGCCTTCGCGCATATCCTCGCCGGAGAATTCCAGATTGTCCTTCTTGCTCATGCTCTGGGCATATTTGCTCACCACACGGGTCAGCGCGGCGCGGAAACCGGCGAGATGCGTGCCGCCGTCGCGCTGGGTGATGTTGTTGGTGAAGCAGAGCATGGTCTCGTGGTAGGAATCATTCCACGTCATCGCGAATTCAACGCGGATGCCATGTTCCTTGGCCTCGCCGATGGAGGTGATGGGCGTTGCCAGCACGGGTGTTTTGGCGCGGTCGAGCCAGGAGCAGAATTCCGCGACGCCACCTTCGTAATGGAATTTGGCTTCCTGAATCGGGTCGTGGCGCTCATCGCGCAGGACGATCGCCAGGCCGGAGTTGAGAAACGCAAGTTCGCGCAGGCGGCGCTCGAACACCGCGTAGTCGAATTCGGTATGTGTAAAAGTCCCGGCGGAAGGTTTGAAGGTGACTTCGGTGCCGTTGGGGTGGCCGGAGGTGCCGATCAGCTTGAGCGGCGCCATGGTCTCGCCGTGCTGGAAGCGGATGAAATGCTCCTCGCCATTGCGCCAGATACGCACCTCCATCCATTCGGAGAGCGCGTTCACCACCGCGGCGCCCACGCCGTGCAGGCCGCCGGAGACTTTGTAGGAATTCTGGTTGAACTTCCCGCCAGCGTGCAGCTTGGTCAGCACCACCTCGGCCGCCGAGATACCTTCCTCGGCGTGGATGTCAGTCGGGATGCCGCGCCCATTGTCGCGCACGGTCATCGAGCCATCGCCGTTGAGGATCGCCTCCACCCGGTCGGCGTAGCCGGCCTGGGCCTCGTCCACCGCATTGTCGATGATCTCGAAGCCCATATGGTGCAGGCCCGAACCGTCATCCGTATCGCCGATATACATGCCGGGGCGCTTGCGCACGGCATCCAGCCCCTTCAATACGCTGATGGAAGCAGCGTCATAGGCGTCGTCTTTCGGGGCTTCGGGCGAGGTCGGCGGCAGCGGTTCAGACATAAAGGCGGATGCTCCAGAATCGTCAGGACTAGCACCCTGTATAGCCGAATACGCCACAAAATCCTAATCCGGGGCTTAGGGTATCTCCGCCGAGGAGGTGGCTCCCAGCGCCTTGGCCAGGGTGGCGATGGCATCGCGGAAGGGGCCGCGGACCGAAGCGGCGGGTGTGCCGAACTGGCTTGCCTTTGGCACGGAGCGCGGGAGATCGGGGATCACCGCATCAAAGCGCAGCCCCAGGCTCTGCTCCATATAGCTTTGGGAGAGCCCCCCCGGCGTTTGCGCCCTGTTGAGCACAACCAGCGGGCGCGAGGATTGCGAACGCTCACCCGGCAGGGTGTGCAGCCGCTCCAGGTTGCGCACGGAGACCATGCTGGGGTCCATCACGATGATCCGCTGCTGGGCCAGGTTCAACAGGTCGCGCGAGAAGGGGGAGAGGCGGTTGCCGGCATCCATGACGACAAAATTATAGCGTGCGTGCAGCGCGCTGATGAGCGTGCCGCCGCTGCCTGGCTTGTAGGTGAAATCCTTGTCCAGCCCTTCCTGCCCGGCCAGCACATGCAACCGGTCCCCGGCTGGCTGCATCGAGCGCTCCAGCAGCAGCTGGTCCACCCGTTCGGGCACGGCCAGCGCCGTCCCCAGGCCGTTGTTGACATTCAGGTTGAGGTTGAGCGCGATGGTGCCTGTATGCAGCTCGGCATCCACCAGCGCGGTGTGGCGGTGCAGCTCGTTGCCGATCAGCCAGGCGAGGTTGGTGGCGACGGTAGAGGTGCCGACACCGCCGCGGGTGCCCGCGAACACCACGAACCGCCCGCTGCGCCTGACCGTGTTGTCCTTCGCCATATTGCTGATGATGGGAAGAAAATTCTGTTCCAGCGTGGCGTGATTGAGGGGTTTTGGCAGATATTCCTTAATCCCCATGCCCTTGGTGACGGTCCGGTAAAAATTCACGTTGATGGTCTCGCCGATGGCCATCACGACGGTTCCAGGCTCGACCACCTCGGCCAGTTCCATCACGGCGTTAATCGGCTGATCCTCGCCCGAGAGGTCGATCAGCACGATCTCGGGCGTGGTCATGGCCGAGAGAATGGCCAGGCTGGCGCGGAAATCCACCACGTGGATCTGGTTGCTATCGCGCAGCTGCGGCGCCAGCACCGTATGCAGCATCCTCGCACTGGCCTCATCGCGCGCGAAGCCGATGAATTTTTCCCGTTTGGGGAGGCTCTGGTCCGGCGGGAGTGGTTGCGCGAAGGCGGCGTTGTATGAGGGAGCGACCCTGGAGGGGGTCAGCTTCGGGAAAGAGCTCGATGCATTTATACCAGACATATAGGCAATCCTCCGGGTGAGGGGCCGCCGGACTTGCCGCCGGACAAGTCTTTTTCAACAGATCAAGATTGCCGGGGCGTTAATGGATCAACCCTGGATCGAAAAATTATGAATAAATGTTTGCGGCGCGTGGCTTTTCGCGGCGCGCCGCATTCGCTATCAGCCGTGTCTCATTCTTGATTGGATTTAATATGGCTAAACAAAAGCGGGGCCGCAAGCTCGACGGCTGGCTGATTCTGGATAAACCCCAGGGAATCACCAGTACGCAGGCGGTAAACAAGGTGAAGCGCGCGCTGGATGCGCAGAAGGCGGGGCATGGCGGCACGCTGGACCCGCTGGCCACCGGTATTCTGCCGATCGCTTTGGGCAATGCGACCAAAACCGTGCCTTATGTCATGGATGGGACCAAACTTTACCATTTCACCATCCGCTTCGGCGAGGCGCGCGACACCGATGATGCCGAGGGCGCGGTGACGGCGACCTCGGATGCGCGGCCCACGGATGAGCAGATAAGAGCGGCGCTCCCCGCGTTCCGGGGCAGTATCATGCAGATTCCGCCCGCTTTTTCGGCCATCAAGGTCGATGGCGAGCGCGCCTATGACCTGGCGCGCGCCGGAGCCCCGCCGGAGTTGCCGGCGCGCCCCGCGCAGGTTGACCGTTTTGAGCTGATCGGCCGGCCCGATGCCGACACCGCCGAATTTGAGGTGGAGTCCGGCAAGGGGGTTTATATGCGCTCGCTGGCCCGCGACCTCTCCGCCGCCTGCGGCACGGTCGGGCATATCGTGGTGCTGCGCCGCCTGCGCGTGGGGCCATTCCTGGAAAACATGGCGGTTAGTATGGACACGATCCTCGATCCGTCGCATACGCCCCAGGCACTTGCCGAGCTTGTTCGGCCGCTCGAGACCGCGCTGGACGACATCCCGGCACTGGCCCTGACGGCAGTAGAGGCTCATGCCCTCTCACAAGGCCAGCCGATTAACCTGGTTGACCTGATGGGGCGGATTCCAGATGCCGCCAATCCTGATGAAGGGCTGGTTCGCGTACTGGCGGCGGGGCGCGTTCTGGCGCTGGCCCGACTCTCTGATGGGTGGCTGAAGCCGGAGCGGTTGATTCAACAATTTTCGTGAAGGATATCACGATGTCGATTACGCCAGAGCGCCGCACGGCGCTGATTGCCGAATACGCGACCGCCGAACATGACACCGGCAGCCCCGAAGTGCAGGTTGCCCTGCTCTCCGAGCGCATCTCCAACCTTACCGAGCATCTCAAGACCCACGCGAAGGATTTCCATTCGCGCCGTGGCCTGCTCGTGCTGGTTGGCCAGCGCCGCTCGCTGCTGGACTACCTGAAGCGCAAGAATGTGAAGCGCTACCAGGACCTGATCGGCCGGTTGAGCCTGCGCCGCTGATTTTTCAGAAGTGACATTAAAAGCGCCGTGTGGGAAACCGCACGGCGCTTTTTTTATGCGCCTACGGGCGCCTCACGCGGCGCATTCGCGGGCAACATATTGTTCTTACACCCCAATTTGCGCGGGTTTGGTATAAAAACGGCGCCTTCAGAATTGATACGCAACTTAACTTTATTCTCCAGCTAAAGTATTGTAGCTTACAAAATGGGAGATACCTCGGCGCGTGGGGTGTCCGCATATAAAAATACCGGAGGAGAATTGCGATGGACCAGGCTGTTACCCTTGCCAATTTTGACTTCAGCCATGCCGGTGAACTCGGCGACCGGCTGTTCCCGATCCTCAATGAACTGCGCGAGAGCGACCCGGTGCATTGGGATGAGAAGTCCAGATGTTGGATCGTGACGCGGCATGCCGATATCATGGATGCGCTCTACGGGCGGGTTCCGGTGAGCAACGTGCGGCTGGCGCAGGCGTCTATTTCGGCGATTCCGCAAGCGCAATGGGCGGAGAAACTGCCAAACCTGGTTAAATACTCCCCCTACCAGATCACCAATATGGACCCGCCAAACCACACGCGGATGCGCGGGCTGTTGACCAAGGCGTTCAGCCGCAACGTGGTGGAGGCGCTGCGGCCCTATGCGAAGGGTATTATCGCCGGGCTGATGGAAAAGCTGCGCGCGCCGGGAGAGATTGAGTTTGCCGATATTGCGCTGGCGCTGCCGGGCAATGTGATTTTGAAGCTGCTGGGGCTGCCGGAGGAATTTTATCCACGCCTGCGGGTGTGGGCGAATGATGTGATGGTGGGGCTGGGCACGCCGAACCCGCAGGGCGAATGGGTGATCGCCGCCGACCGCGCATTTGCCGAGCTGACCGCCGCGGTGCTGCCCATCATCAAGGACCGGCGCGAGACCCCGCACCGGGCGGATGATTTCATCTCCTCGCTGGTTTACGCCAAGGACGGCAAGGACGGGTTGAGCGAGGATGAGATTGTCGGCGTGTTGCAGGTGGCGGTGATCGCCGGGCATGACACGACGGCAAATTCGATGACGCTGGGGATTGAGAAACTGGCGCGCGATGCGAAAGCCTGGGCGTATATGGCGGATCATCCCGAGCAGATGATGAATGCGGTGCTGGAGCTGATGCGCTACTCGGCGATGTCAGCCGCGCAGAACCGCGCGGTGGCGGCGGATTTTGAGTGGCATGGCAAGCAGATAAAAAAAGGCGATACGATATTTTTGATGCATGCGGCCGGGAACCGCGATCCGCGCGCTTATGAAAATCCGGAGGTGCTGGATTTGTCGCGCACGAATGACCAGTCGCTGACCTTCGCGCCGGGGATTCATCATTGCATAGGGCATCTGCTGGCGAAAATGCAGTTGACCGAATTTTTCGCGGCGCTGACTGAGAATTTTTCCGGGGCGGAGGTGCTCGATGCTGAGGTGAAATTCGCCAATATTCTGGCGTTCAGGGCGATACCTTCGTTGCGGATGAAGTTTTATCCGCGGTAGGGGGGCTGGCATGCTCAAGGCGAAAGTGCGGGCGTTTTTCGGTGTGCTGGCCAGTGGAGATTTGAACGCGCTGGAGCGGCTGGTTGCGGATGCCTATGTGCCCCATTGCGCGAAACTTGCAGGTGTGCCGGTGTTGCAAGCAGGGCGCGAGGCGCTGCGGCGGCGGCTGGCCGCGCGCGGGGCGCTGCCGCACCAGGTTTTTCGAATTGTCGCCGATGGCGATTTTGTTTTTGCGCAGGTGAGATATGATGGCGCGGTACCGGTTTCCGGCGCCGATATTTTCCGGTTTGATGATACCGGGATGATTGTTGAGCATTGGAATTCACGCCAGTTTATTCCACAGGATTCTCTAAACGGCGTGGACAGGTTTGCCGGCGGCGGTAATGCGGATTTGCCGGTGAGCGCGGCGCGGCGGGCGGAGATGAAAACGGTAATGACCAGCGTTTTGCTGAATATGTGGAGCAAGGGCAACGCGGCGCTGGTGCCGGTTTATTACGATGAGTCATATATTCAGCATAACCCTGACATGCCGGGCGGGTTTCATCGCATCAAGGAAATTGTCGAGACGGAGATTCCAAAATACATCGCAGCAACCGGCGGGGATTTCCCGGTGGATATTCATTTGATGGGCGCCGGGGGTGATTTGATCTACGTCTATCACAGTGTTTTTATGGCGGGGATCAATCGCAACGACGGGGCGCGCTCAACGAATACGGATATTTTCCGCATGAATGCGGAGAACCGGATGATTGAGCATTGGGATGTGTTGGAGATTGAGGGCGATAAATTGGCGGATGACGCGACGTTGTTTTAGGGGGGGGAGATGCCAGCTTTCGCTGGCATGACGGTGAAAATTCCGGGGCGCAGCCTTGGTGCCTAGGGTGTCCGTTTCGGTTTCATCGTCTCCGGGATGGTAAAACCCAGGTGTAAAAAACTGTCGCGCATGTGTTTGGGCAGGGGGGCTTCTACCGTCAGGAAGCCGCCGTCAGGGTGGGGGAATGACAATCGCCGGGCGTGCAGGTGCAGTTGCGGCGCGAAACCGTCGGCGAAGGCCTGGCCGTAGGCGGCGTCGCCCAGAATGGGGGTGCCGAGTGCGAGCATGTGGGCGCGTAGCTGGTGCATGCGCCCGGTTTGGGGTTGCAGCTCCATCCAGGCGAATTTTTTGCCCGCATATTCCACCACGCGGTAGCCGGTGACGGCTTTCAGCGCTTCGGGGTCTTTGCGGCTGGCGGGCTCGGAGCGGGACATGCCGCTGACTTCCACGCGCACCAGGGGAAGGTCGATGCGGCCTTCCAGCACATCGGGCACGCCCCAGACCAGCGCCCAATAGGTTTTTTCAACATCGCGCCCGCGGAAGGCGGTGGCGAGCTTGCTGGCGGGTTTTACGCCGCGCGCCAGCAGCAGAACGCCGGAGGTGTCGCGGTCCAGCCGGTGGACGAGTTTGGGGCGCTCGGTGCCCTCGAAGCGCAGGGCATCCAGCATGCCGTCGAGATGCACAGTGATGCCGCTGCCGCCCTGGCTGGCGAGGCCGGCGGGCTTGTTGAGCACGATCACGGAGTCATCCCGGTAGAGGATCATGGCCTCCAGGTCGCGGATCATATGCGGGTCCATGGTCATCACCTGCCGGACCTTGGGCATTTCCTTCGGCGGGGTGATCTCGGGCGCGGTGACGCTATCACCCAGGGCGAGGCGCGTATTGGCCTCGGCCTTGGCGCCGTTCACCCGGATTTTGCCCGCGCGCAGGAATTTTTGGATATGCGCCTGGGTCAGCCCCTCGACATTGCGGCGCAAAAAACGGTCGAGGCGAGTGCCGGTCTCGGCCTCGGGTACTTCAAATGTAAGAGTCATGCGCCCTCTTCGCGCAATTTCGCCCAATAAGCGAGCCTCTTGGCGATATCGCGCTCAAAACCGCGCTGCACGGGGCGGTAGAAGTCCGGGCGGCCCATGCCTTCGGGGAAGTAGTTATCGCCCGAGAAGCCTTCGTCAGTGTCGTGGTCATAGGTGTAGCCCTCGCCATAACCGAGGTTTTTCATCAGCTTGGTCGGGGCGTTGAGGATGTTTTGGGGCGGCATGAGGCTGCCCGTCTCCTTCGCGGCGCGGTTGGCAGCACCCAGAGCCTTGTAGGCGGCGTTCGATTTGGGGGCGGTGGCGAGATAGAGCACGGCCTGGGCGATGCAGAGCTCGCCCTCGGGGGAGCCGAGGCGCTCGTAAGCGTCCCACGCGGCCAGGGCCTGCACCAAAGCCTGCGGGTCGGCCAGGCCAATGTCCTCGGAGGCGAAGCGGGTGAGCCGCCGGGCGATGAAGCGCGGGTCTTCGCCGCCTGCGAACATGCGGGCCAGCCAGTAGAGGGCGGCGTCGGCATCCGAGCCGCGCATGGATTTATGCAGCGCGCTGATGAGGTTGTAGTGTTCCTCGCGGTCGCGGTCATAAAGTGCGGCGCGGCGCGAGAGCAGGCGGCTTAAGTCTTCTTCATTTAAATTTAAAGTTCCGGCGCTGGGGAGCGAGAAAAGCTGTTCGGCCATGTTGAGCAGGGCGCGGCCGTCGCCATCGGCCATGGCGCGCAGCATCGCGCGGGCCTGGGGGGTTAGCGGGAGGCGCAGCCCCGTTTCAGCCTCGGCGCGCTGGAGGAGAAGCTCCATGGCCTCGTCGTCCAGCCGCCGCAACACCAGCACCTGGCAGCGCGAAAGCAGCGCGCCGTTGAGGGCGAAGGAGGGGTTCTCGGTGGTGGCGCCGACCAGCACGATGGTCCCGGCCTCGACCACGGGAAGAAAGGCGTCCTGTTGCGCGCGGTTGAAGCGGTGGATTTCGTCAACAAAAAGAAGCGTGGCGCGGCCTGCTTTTTTTAGCTTCAGCGCATCGTCGAACACGCGCTTGAGATCGGCCACGCCGGAAAAGACCGCGGAGATCTGCGTGAAGTGCAAATTGGCGCCGGCGGCGAGCAGGCGCGCGATGGTGGTTTTGCCAACGCCCGGCGGCCCCCAGAGGATGAGCGAGGCGAGCGAGCCGCGGGCCAGCATTCCGGTAAGGCTGCCCTGCGGCCCAAGCAGATGTTCCTGGCCTGCAATGTCCGCCAGGGCACGCGGGCGCAGGCGCTCGGCCAGGGGCTGGCCCTGTGTCGGCAACGATTCGGCGGCGGCGGGGGCGAACAGATCATCCTCGGACATCATTCCATTGTAGCCCGCGCGCGGGCCGGATTGAAGCGGGGGTCTCGTTGCGCTTTTAGCGCGGCAGGTGCAGAATGATATTGCGCTGCACTTGCTCAAGCAGGGCCTTGGCCGATTTGTGCCGATGGCCGCCTTTTGAGCTGGCCGTGCAAGCGTGTAAATTTCCGAACAGCTAGCTTATGAAAGTAGTCCGATGAACGCATTTAAAGTGACTGGATTGGCGGCGGCCGGTCTGCTGCTGGCAACCGTTGCGGCGATGGCGGCAACGCCCCCCGCGCTGTACACCCAGACGCAGGCAACCGCTGGTGCCGCTGTGTTCGCGCAGAGCTGCGCGATGTGCCACGGCGCCGACCTTAAAGGCGTGGCAGGCCCCGCCTTGATCGGGCCGACTTTTGCGGCAGCGGGTAACAAATATACCGTTGGCTCGGTGTTCACCGAGATCGCGCAGCAGATGCCGGTGAGCGCGCCGGGCAGCCTGTCGCACGACCAGTATACCGATATTATGGCTTATATCCTGAGCAAAAACGGCTACCCGGCCGGAACCGCCGCGCTGGATTACACAGCCGGCATGGCTTCGACCGTGCCGTTCGTTTCGCAGGTGAAGTAATTTTAAGTAACTTAGCGTAACTTAGAGTAACACGACCGATACAACGCCGCCGGGGGAATTCCTCCGGCGGTTTTGTTATTCAGGCAGGCGTAGCCAGTCTGGCGGCTTGGGGTGCAGCGGGGTGGAACCGGCCAGCAGCGTTTTGCCCAGCGCGTCCACCCGCAACATCGCCAGCGCCATTTGCCCGGCGTGCGAACCCAGCGTGCCGGCTTCCACGCCATCGGCCAATATCGGGGTTCCCGGCGGTGGGGGTTGCGCGCCGCAGAGCACGGGGATGAGCCGGCGCTTGACCAGGCCGCGGTATTTGGTGCGCGCGGTCAGCTCCTGGCCCATGTAACAGCCTTTGTCCCAGGCGATGCCGTGCAATTCATCAAACCCGGCTTCCAGCAGGAGCGTTTTCTCCACCTCCAGGTCCGGCGGGCCGTCGGGCAGGCCAAGCGCGATGCGGTGGGCCGCGTAATCGGCGGCGGTGGCGTTGGTGGCGAGCGGGGTCTCGCTCAGGGCGCGGAACCCGGCCTCGGGCAGGCGCGGGTCCGGCGCGATGACCTGCGCGGCAGGGGCGCCGCCACCCCAGCCGGCGTAGATGTGGAAGTGCTCCGAGACATCGGCCAGTTCGGCCGCCGCGCGCAGTTTGAAACGCTTCAAGCGGGTGAGCAGGCCCGCCAGCGCTTCGCGCGGGGTTTCCAGCAGCAGCGAGTCAGCGCTGGCATAAATGAAAAAGTCGCACAGGTAGCGGCCCTGCGGCGTGAGCAGGGCTGCCCAGACCGCACGGCCGGGGGCGGCTAGGGCAACATCGTTGGAGACGAGGCCGTTGAGAAAGCCGACTCGGTCCGCGCCGGTGAGGGAGATAACGCCGCGCTGCGGTAGATGTGCCAGAAAGGTCATGCCATTGAAAATGGGCGCTTGGCGCGGGAGCCGCAAGCCGTGCTAGACGCATGGCCAGATGCGAATCCTTTTTATAACCTCGTCGCGGCTCGGCGACGCCGTGATCTCCTGTGGCATTTTGGAGCAACTGCGCCTGGAGAATCCGCAAGCGCGGATCACGGTTGCGTGTGGTGTGGTGGCGGCGGGGGTGTTTGCCAGAATGCCGGGGCTGGAACAATTGATCGTCTTCGAGAAGGAAGGCTTCGACCTCCATTGGCTACGGCTATGGACCCGGCTGGTAGGGAAATTCTGGAGCCAGGTGGTGGATGTGCGCTCCTCCGGCATTTCGTTTTTTCTGGCGGCGTGGCGGCGTAAAATCCTGCGCGGCGGGCGGCGTCCCGGGCGGCGTTATGAGCAATTGGGGGCGGCCATGGGGTTCTCCCCGGCGCCCTTGCCCGTGGCCTGGACCGCCCCGGCGGACGACGCCAGGGCCGCGGCCCTGCTGGGCGAGGGGCCGGTGATCGGGCTTGGCCCAACGGCCAACTGGGGCGGTAAAATCTGGCCGCCGGAGCGCTTTGTCGCGTTGTATGAGGCGCTGACGGCGCAAATTCCGGGCGCGCGGGTGGCGGTGTTCGCGGGGCCGGGGGCGCATGAGCGCGCGCTGGCCGCGCCGGTTTTGGCGGCCTTGCCGGGCGCGATTGACCTTGTCGGCAATCTGGCGCTGCCGGAAGTTGCCGCCTGTTTGCGCCGCTGCGCCATTTTTATCGGCAACGACTCTGGGCTGATGCATCTGGCCGCCGCCGCCGGGGCGCCGACTTTGGGGCTCTTTGGGCGTTCGCGGGCGGATGAATACGCACCGGCTGGTTTGCGTACATCCGTTGCCGTCGCGCCTGGCCCGGTTGGCGAGGCGCCCATGGAAGGGTTGATGGTGGAAACCGTGGTTGCCGCCGCGCGGAGGCTGTTATGCGCATAGCTCAGATCATCGCCGGGAGCGGCGCCGGTGGAATGTATGAGCGCATGTCGCTGCTGCTCTCGCATAATGGCCATCAGGTGTTTCCGGTAATCAGCCCTGACCCGGGGCTTGAGCTGCGGCTGCGCACGGGCGCGCTGGCGCCCATGACGCTCGAATTCGGCGGGATGCTGGATTTTGCCACGCTGAGAGACATCCGCGAGGTTTTGCAGGCGCGCAAGGCGCAGATCGCTCTGGCCTGGACGGGCCGGGCCGCCACGTTTCTGCCGCGCGGGCCGTGGGTGAATGTTGGCCGGCTGGATGGCTATTACGGCCGTAACGAGTTTGGCCTTTGCGCATATCTGGCGGGGAGTACGCGCGGCATTGCCAGCCATATCGCGCAAAGCGGATTTTCACCCGCGAAGGTGCTTTATCTGCCTGATTTTGTTGAGGACTATACCCGCGAGGATCCGGTAGGCCGTGCGGCGCTGGGCGTGCCCGAGGCGGCGCCGCTGTTGCTGGGCCTGGGGCCGCTGGAGCGGAGCCGGGGGTTTGATACGCTGATCCGCGCGGCGGCGCTGCTGCCTGATATGTATTGCGTGATCGCGGGCGAGGGGCCGGAGCGCGTGGCGCTGAGCCGGTTGATCGCGCAATTGCGCCTTGAGAAACGGGTGCGGCTGTTGGGCGCGCGGCGCGACACCGGGGCGTTGTTGAAGGCGGCGGATGTGTTCGTATGCCCGGCGCGGCAGCGGCCGCTGGGGCCTGAGGTGCTGGAGGCGTTCTCCGCGCAGACGCCGGTGCTGGCCACCGATGTTGAAGGCGAACACGCCGTGGTGCGCGACGGCGAAGACGGGCTGCTGGTGCCGGTGGACGACCCCGGGGCCCTGGCCGCCGCCGCCGGGCAGATTTTTAATGATACGCGGTTGCGGGTGAAACTTGCGCTGGCCGCGCGCCAGCGCTTTGTTGGGGAATTCTCGCCGAAAGCCGTGCTCGGCATCTGGCTGGAAAATTTGCAGAAACTGCTGCCGTGAGGCGGGGTGATTTATGTATGTGAGGCTGCTATGAGTTTCGATCTTTTGCTGCAAAACGGCACCGTGGTTCTGCCCTGGGGCGAGGTTCAGGCCGATATCGGCGTGCGCGATGGGCATATTGCCGCCATTGGCAAAAACCTTGGCCCCGCCGCGCAGGTTTTTGATGTGGCGAACCTGCATGTGCTGCCCGGCGTGATCGACCCGCATGTGCATTTCCGCGATGGTGGAATGGGCGGGATCGCGGGGGTGGAAGACATGCGCTCGGGCACGCTGGGCGCGGTGCTGGGCGGGGTGACCTGCGTGTTCGACATGCCCAACACCAACCCGGCGGCCACCGATGTTGAGAACCTGACCCGCAAGCATGACTACATCGCCGGGCGGGCCTATTGCGATGTTGGCATTTATGTTGGCGCCAACAAGGAAAATATCGAGCAGCTCGGCATGATGGAGAGCATGCCCGGCGTGTGCGGCATCAAAGTGTTCGCGGGGTCTTCCACGGGGAATTTGCTGGTGGAGGATGATGCCAGCATCGAGCGTGTGCTGCGCAGCGGGCGGCGGCGGGTTTCGTTTCACTCTGAGGATGAATACCGGCTGGTCGAGCGCAAGTCGCGCTTCACCTGCGGTGATCCTTATTCCAGCCACGCGCTATGGCGCGACCCTGAATGCGCGTTTCTCGGCACCCGCCGGGTGGCGGCGCTGGCGCGCAAGACCGGGCGGCCAGTGCATATATTGCATGTGTCGACCGAGGAGGAATTTGCCTACCTCAAGGATTACCGCGCGCTGGTCACCACCGAGGTGTTGCTCAACCATCTCGTGCAATCGGCGCCGGATATTTATGACCGGCTGGGGCCTTACGGCGTGATGAACCCGCCGGTGCGCGATGAGCGCCACCGCCTGGCCGCCTGGGCCGCGGTGGCCGATGGCACGGTGGATACCCTGGCCTCCGACCATGCGCCGCATTCCAAGGCGGCGAAGGAGAAGCCCTGGCCTGATTGCGCCTCGGGCATGACCGGGGTGCAGACGCTGTTGCCGATGATGCTCGAGCAGGTGGCCCAAGGCCGGCTCTCGCTGTTGCGGCTGGTGGATTTGATGTGTGCCGGCCCGGCGCGGGTTTATGGCGCGGTGAACAAGGGGCGGATCGCCGCAGGGTATGATGCGGATTTCTCGATTGTGGATTTGCGGGCGGCGCGCCGGATCGAGAAATCATGGATCGCCAGCCAGTGCGGCTGGACGCCTTTCGAGGGCGTGTCCTGCACCGGCTGGCCGGTGGCGAGCGTGGTGCGCGGGCAGATTGTGATGCGCGAGGGCGCGGTGGAGGGTGAGCCGCTGGGCCGCGCAATGAGCTTTCGCTCATAGGTGAGGTTGGAGGGCGGTTCAGACTTCAGCTTTCCCCGCGCCGCGGGTCAAGCTGAAGTCATCGTACTTAAAGCGATCAGGCTCTAGATGCGGCGCAGGGTGAAGACTTCGGCCAGCGAGGCCTCGATGGCGGCGCCGTGGGCGGCATCGCGGGCTTCGATCATCACTTCGAGCTGCGCATCCTGCACCGAGGGGCTGGAGAACAGGCGGTGGTGCGAGACCTCGATGATGTTGCCGCCGAGCGCGCCGATGCGGGTGGCGACTTCGGCCAGCATGCCGGGGCGGTCTGGCATTTCCACCACCACGCGCAGCAGGCGGCCGTCGCGCAGGAGGTTGCGCATGAGGGTGTTGGCGAGAATGCGGGCATCAATGTTGGCGCCGCAGAGGGTGACGCCAACTTTTTTGCCGCGAAAGCGCTCGGGGAAGGAGAGGACGGCGGCCAACGCGGCGGCGCCCGCACCTTCGGCGACCTGCTTGGCGCTTTCCACCAGCAGGGCGATGGCGCTCTCGACAGCATGTTCGGAGACGACGAGGACTTCGACGTTCAGCGCGCGCAGGACTTCGAGCGGGTTAAGCCCGATATCGCGCACGGCGATGCCCTCGGCCACGGTCGGGCCGCCGACATGGATGGGTTTGCCCGCCAGGACCTGGGCGAAGGCGGAATAATTTTCGACCTCGACGCCAAAAACCTCCATCTGCGGGCGCAGGGCGCGCGCCACTGTGGCGCAGCCGGAAACCAGGCCGCCGCCGCCGGTGGCAATCACCATCGCGTCGAGGTCAGGCACATCCTCCAGCATCTCCAGCGCCATCGTGCCCTGGCCGGCCATCACGGCGGGGTCGTCATAGGGGTGGATGAAGAACAGGCCCTCTTTTTGCGCCAGCTCATGCGCATGCGCGGCGGCCTCGGCCAGGGTCTCGCCAAAAAGCACCACCTTGGCGCCCCAGGAGGCGGTGCGGGTGACCTTGGTGGAAGGCGTATGCACCGGCATGACGATGGTGGCCTTGATGCCCGCGCGCTGCGAATGGCGCGCTACGGCCTGGGCGTGGTTGCCCGCCGACATGGCGATGACACCAGCCGCGCGCTCCTCCGGCGTGAGCAAAGCGATGCGGTTGGCAGCGCCGCGCTCCTTGAAGGCGCCGGTGGCCTGGAGATGGTCGTATTTCAGGTAAATCTCGGCGCCGGTGAGGCGGGAGAGACCGTCAGCGCGCAGGAAGGGGGAGCGCAGCACCGCGCCTTCGATCCGCTTGGCGGCGGCCTGAACGTCCTGGAGGGAGATCATGATATTATCAGCCGTAGGTGATCTTGAGGATTTCATATGAACGGTCGCCGCCCGGCGCGGGGACGGAGACGGTGTCACCGACTTTTTTGGCGATCAGCGCTTTCGCCAGCGGCGAGGTGATGGACAGGCGGGCCTTGCGCACGTCCGCCTCATGGGTGCCGACGATCTGGTAGCAGAACTCCTTCTCGGAATCCTCGTCCATGATGAGCACGCTGGCGCCGAACATCACCGTGTCGCCCGAGAGGGAGGCAGGGTCGATGACTTCGGCGGCGGAGGTGATCTCCTCCAGCTCGGCGATGCGCCCTTCAACAAAGGACTGCCGCTCGCGCGCGGCGTGGTATTCGGCGTTCTCCGAAAGGTCGCCATGGCTGCGGGCTTCCGCGATGGCGCGGATAATGGCGGAGCGTTCCGAGCCTTTGAGGTGGCGCAGCTCTTCTTCGAGAGCGGCGAGGCCGGAGGCGGTCATGGGAAATTTCTGCACTGCATCTCCTCAAAGCGCGTGGGCGCCCCGATGGTTGGGGGGAACAAAAGGCAAACGCCGCCGGCACCCGCGCGGGTGCCAGCGACGCTGTTGAAAGGCTAGGGAAAGTACGACTGAAGCGGCGCAACTTCAAGACTGCCCGAAATGAGGGCGGCGATGGCGTGCGCCGTGGCCCGGGCGGCGGCGATGGTGGTGAAATTTGGCACACCATGGGTCAGCGCGGAGCGGCGGATGTCAAAACTGTCGGTGACCGACTGGGCGCCGTGGGCGGTGTTGATGACGAGCTGGATTTCACCCGAACGTATGGAGTCGACGCAATGCGGGCGGCCTTCCAGCACCTTGTTGACGCGCTTCACCGGAATGCCCGCCGCGGCGATGTGTTTGGCGGTGCCGGAGGTGGCCATGATGGAGAAGCCGAGGTCAGCCAGGCGGCGGGCCACCGGAACGATGGCGGCCTTGTCCGAGTCCTTCACCGAGAGAAAGGCCGTGCCTTTGACCGGCAGGATGACGCCCGCCCCCGATTGCGCCTTGGCGAAGGCGCGGGCAAAATTGGTGTCCAGCCCCATGACCTCGCCGGTGGATTTCATCTCCGGGCCGAGCAGCGTGTCAATATTGGGGAAGCGGGCGAAGGGGAACACGGCTTCCTTCACCGCGACGTGACGCAGGGCGACCGAATCGTCGAGCTTGAAGGAGGCCAGTTTTTCACCCGCCATGATACGGGCGCCGATCTTGGCGACATCCACCCCGGTGGCCTTGGCCACGAAGGGCACGGTGCGCGAGGCGCGCGGGTTAACCTCCAGCACATAGATCAGATCGTTCTGGATGGCGTATTGCACGTTCATCAGCCCGACGACGTTGAGCGCCTTGGCCATGGCCACGGTCTCGGCCCGCAGCTCGGCGACGATGGCGGGGGAGAGCGAATAGGGCGGGATGGAGCAGGCGGAATCACCCGAATGGATGCCCGCTTCCTCGATATGTTCCATCACCCCCGCGACGTAGACGGTCTCGCCATCGCAGATGCAATCAACGTCAACCTCGGAGGCCTCGTTGAGGTAACGGTCGATGAGGACGGGGTTTTCAGCCGAGGCGCGCACGATTTCGCGCATGTAGCGGGCAAGGCCGTTGCGATCGTAGACGATTTCCATCGCCCGCCCGCCCAACACATAGGAGGGGCGGATGATGATGGGGTAGCCGATGCGCTCGGCGATGGCCTCGGCCTGTTCGGCGGAGCGGGCGATGCCGTTCTCCGGCTGGCGGAGCCCGAGTTTTTGCAGCAGCTCGGCGAAACGCTCACGGTCCTCGGCGATGTCGATGGCATCGGCGGAGGTGCCAAGGATGGGAATGCCCGCTTCCTCCAGCGCCTGGGACAGTTTCAGCGGCGTCTGGCCGCCGTATTGCACGATGCAGCCGAGCAATGTGCCGTTCTGCTGCTCGGTGCGGATCAGCGAGATCACGTCCTCGGCGAAAAGGGGCTCGAAATAGAGCCGGTCGGAGGTGTCGTAATCGGTGGAGACGGTCTCCGGGTTGCAGTTGACCATGATGGTCTCATACCCGGCCTCGCGCAGGGCGTAGGCGGCGTGGACGCAGCAATAGTCGAACTCGATGCCCTGGCCGATGCGGTTGGGGCCGCCGCCGAGAATGATGATCTTCTGGCGCGCGGTGGGGGCGGCTTCGCAGATGGGGGCGCCGTAGCTGCCCTCATAGGTGCCATACATATAGGCGGCCTGGGAGGAGAATTCGCCGCCGGAGGTGTCGATGCGCTTATACACCGGGGTGACGCCGAGCTTCAGCCGCGCCTCGGTGATGGTGGCTTCCGTGCGGCCGCAGAGCTGGGCCAGGCGTTTGTCGGCGAAGCCGAGCGCCTTGAGCTTGCGCAAGCCCAGGGCATCGCGCGGGAGGCCGTTTTTCTTCACCTCGTTTTCAGCGTCGATGATGATCTGCATCTGGTTGAGATACCAGGGGTCGAACTTGCAGGCGGCGTGGATGTCTTCCACCGAAACGCCGGCGCGCAGGGCCTGGGCCGCCATCAACAGGCGGTCAGGGCGCGGGGTGGAGAGGGCGGCGCGGAAGGCATCGGCCGTGCCGTCGCCCGGCGGGGTGATTTCGTCGAGGCCGGAGAGTCCGGTCTCCAGGCTGCGCAGGCCTTTTTGCAGGGCTTCGGCGAAGTTACGGCCGATCGCCATGGCCTCGCCGACCGATTTCATCGAGGTGGAGAGCAGCGCCGGGGTGCCGGGGAATTTTTCGAAGGTAAACCTGGGTATTTTGATGACGACATAGTCGATCACCGGCTCGAAGGACGCGGGGGTGGCCTTGGTGATGTCGTTTTGCAGCTCATCCAGCGTGTAGCCGACCGCGAGTTTGGCGGCAATTTTGGCGATGGGGAAGCCGGTGGCTTTCGAGGCCAGGGCGGAGGAGCGCGAGACGCGGGGGTTCATCTCGATGACGACCATGCGCCCGTCCACCGGGTTGATGCCAAACTGCACGTTGGAGCCGCCGGTATCCACGCCGATGCGGCGCAGGCAGGCGATGGAGGCATCGCGCAGGATCTGGAATTCTTTGTCGGTGAGGGTGAGGGCCGGGGCGACGGTGACGCTATCGCCGGTGTGCACGCCCATGGGGTCTATGTTCTCGATGGAACAGACGATGATGCAGTTGTCGGCGCTGTCGCGGACCACCTCCATCTCATACTCTTTCCAGCCGAGCACGGATTCCTCGACCAGCACCTCGTTGGTCGGCGAGGCATCAATGCCCGAGGCGCAGATTTCAAAAAATTCCTCGCGGTTATAGGCGATGCCGCCGCCGGTGCCGCCCAGCGTGAAGGAGGGGCGGATGACGGCGGGCAGGCCCACGAACTCAAGCGCCGCGGCGGCTTCCTCGCGGTTATGCGCGATCGCGGATTTAGGCCCGGCGATGCCGATTTCGGCCATGGCGTCACGGAATTTCAAACGGTCCTCGGCGCGGTCAATCACATCCGCCTTCGCGCCGATCAGCTCCACCCCGTGTTTTTCGAGCACGCCGGATTTCGCGAGGGTCATCGCGGTGTTGAGCGCGGTCTGGCCGCCCATGGTGGGGAGCAGCGCATCCGGGCGCTCGCGGATGATGATCTTCTCCACCATCTCGGGGGTGATGGGTTCGATATAGGTGGCGTCCGCCAGCGACGGATCGGTCATGATGGTCGCGGGATTGGAGTTGACCAGGATGACGCGGTAACCCTCCTCACGCAGCGCCTTGCACGCCTGCGCGCCGGAATAGTCAAACTCGCAGGCCTGGCCAATGACGATCGGGCCGGCGCCGATGATCATGATGGATTTTATGTCGGTGCGTTTGGGCATGGTGTAAAAATTCCTAGAAGAAGTAAGACCAGGGCTCTGCCCTGCAACCCGCCGGGGCCTGAGGCCCCGGTCCCCCGTTAGTTAGTCAGTTGATGATCGGCGCCGTAGGGTGGGTGGAGCGCAGCGCAACCCGCCGATGATTCGTGAAACACCATCATTGCGAGCGCCGCGAAGCAATCCATCTTTTTGCGCCATCAACATCAGGCAATTCCTCGTAATGTTCCGTTAGATTTTTCATGGGGTATAACTTGCCGCCCATAAATTTTCTCCAAAAGAAAATTTCCTTCAGCAGAAAAAAACGGAATAAGCAAAGCTATCTCATCGGCTATTTCATCATCATAGGCTTCGCACTTCTTTTTCAAAGTGTCGCGGAATCTCATCCAAACGTCCCAGCTTTGCGTGAGAAAGCCACGCTCGTAGCCGAGCCGAATGATGTTGTGGAAGGAGAGTTCGCGCACGCCGGCTGGCTCTGAGGCTTCGAGGTAGCGGCGCAGCGTATTATGGGCCAGCTCGTAGCAATATCCGAATCGCTGGATGCAGGCGTCACGGATAAATTTGTCCTCCGGCGCGCGCGCGCGGGCCGCGAGTGTTTCGTCCAGCGTGGCGAGGGCTTTCTCCAGAGAGGAGATGTCAATCACGCCAGCATATCCACGAACCGTTTGAACAGATACGAGCTATCACTCGGCCCCGGCGACGCCTCCGGGTGGTATTGCACCGAAAACACCTTTTTGGCCTTGCAGGCGATGCCCTCGTTCGAGCCGTCGAAGAGCGAGACATGGGTGACTTCCACGCCTTCGGGCAGGGATTTTTCATCCACCGCGAAGCCGTGGTTCTGCGAGGTGATTTCCACCTTGCCTGTCACCAGGTCTTTCACCGGCTGGTTGGCGCCGCGGTGGCCGCGTTCCAGCTTGTAGGTTTTGCCGCCGAGTGCTGTGGCGAGCAGCTGGTGGCCGAGGCAGATGCCGAAAATGGGGATTTTCATATACATCACGCCCTGAATGGCGGGCACGGCATAGCGCGCGGTGGCGGCCGGGTCGCCGGGGCCGTTGGAGAGGAACACGCCGGCGGGGTTGTGCTGCAAAATGTCGTTGGCCGAGGCGTTGGCGGGGACGACGATGACCTTGCAACCGGCCGAGGCCAGCGAGCGCAGGATATTGCGCTTGGCGCCATAATCCACCGCCACGACGGTCTTGCGGGTCTCGGGGGTGGCGAAGCCGTGCTCCCAGCTCCAGGTGCCGCCGGTCCATTCATAGGGCTGGGTGCAGGAGACCTCGGCGGCGAGGTCCAGCCCGTTCAGCCCGCTCCAGGCGGCGGCGGTGGCGGCCAGGGCGGCGAGGTCGAACTTGCCGTCAGCGGGGAAGGACAGCACCGCGCTGGGAGCCCCAAGGTCGCGGATGCGCAGGGTGAGCGCGCGCGTGTCCACCCCGGCGATGCCCGGCACCCCCATGCGCCTGAGCCAGACGTCGAGATCGGTGGTGGCGCGGTAGTTGGAGGGCGCGGTCGGGTCTTCCTTCACCACCAGGCCGCGGGCGAACACCTGGGCCGCTTCGCAGTCTTCCTCATTGGCGCCGGTATTGCCGATATGGGGGAAGGTGAAGGTGATGATCTGCCCGGCGTAGGAGGGGTCGGTCAGGGTTTCCTGATAGCCGGTCATGCCGGTGTTGAAGCAGAGTTCCGCGGGCGTGCTGGTGCCGTGCGCGCCAAAGCCGCGGCCCCAGAAAACGGAGCCGTCAGCCAGCACCAAAGCGGCGGTGGCGCCGGGCGGGGTGTCGCTTTCCACCGGCGGGCGGGGCAGGTCTTCCATGGGCAGCCCGGTGGCGGACATGATCGCGGGCCAGTGGCGCGAGGGGATGGCGCCGGCGGCACGCCATTTACGGATGGCATCGGGCGAAACGCCTGTTAAAGTGGCGGCGGCTTCGGGGCCGCCGAGAAGCTCGATGAGGTCAGCGATGGAAATTGGCATGGAAATCTGCTACCGGATTTTTTATCCGGCTTCAACGTGTTTCAGAGAGGCTGGAAATTATTTCCGGAGGGGATGGATATGAGTTTGCGTGAAGATATTACCGCCGCTGTAAAAACCGCCATGCTGGCGCGCGACGCGGAGCGGACCTCCACCCTGCGGATGATCCAGGCCAAGCTGAAGGACACCGATATCGCCGCCCGCCCGAAGGGCGTCACGGCGATACCGGATGACGAGATTTTCGCGATGCTGCGCTCGATGATCAAATCCCGCCGGGACTCCGTAACCCTCTACCGCCAGGGCGGGCGCGAGGAGCTGGCCGCGAAGGAAGAGGCGGAAATTGCTGTTATTGAAGAATTTTTACCGCAGACGCTGGCTGGCGAGGCGCTGCGCGAAGCGATTGCCGCCGCCATCGCCGAGACGGGTGCTAGCAGTGCGAAGGATATGGGCAAGGTGATCGGCGCGCTGAAGGCCAAGCACGGCGCGGCGCTGGATATGGGCGTGGCCTCCGCCGCCGTGAAGGCCGCGCTGGGCTGAAACCATGGCGCTGCCCGCCAATTTTCTCGATGAGCTGCGGGCGCGCACGCCGATTGCCGGGGTGATCGGGCGCAGCGTGAAACTCACGCGCTCGGGGCGGGACACCAAGGGGTGTTGCCCGTTCCATGGCGAAAAAACGCCGTCGTTTTATGTATATGACGACCATTTCCACTGTTTTGGCTGTGGTGAACATGGCGATGTCATCACCTTCGTGATGAAGACCACCGGGGCCGGGTTCATGGAGGCGGTGGAGAGCCTGGCGCAGGAGGCGGGGCTGGAAGTGCCGAAGGCGAGCCCTCAGGCGGCGCAGGCCGAGCAGCGTCGGGCCGGAATTTCCGAGGTGCTGGAGGCGGCGGGAAAAATTTTCCAGAGGTTTTTGCATGAGCCGCAGGGCAAGTCTGCGCTGGATTATCTGCGCGGGCGCGGCCTGAGCGAGGAGACGATCCGGCGGTTTGGCCTGGGCTGGTCGGGCGAGGGCCGGGGCGTTTTGGCGGCGGCCTTGCGCGGGCAGGGAATAAAGCCGGAGCAGTTGATAGAGGCCGGGCTGATGAAGCAGGGCGAGCATGGCCCGGTGGATATGTTCTTCTCGCGCGTGATGTTCCCGATCACTGACCGGCGGGGCAATGTGATCAGCTTCGGCGGCCGGATCATGGGTGATGGCCAGCCCAAATATGTGAACGGGCCGGAGACGCCGGTGTTCTCCAAGCGGCGCTCGCTTTATGGGCTGCATCTGGCCCGTGACGCCGTGCGAAAAGGCGCGCAACTAATTGTTGTTGAAGGTTATATTGATGTCATCGCCCTGGCGCAGGGCGGGTTTGGCGGGGCGGTGGCGCCGCTTGGCACGGCGCTCACGGAGGAGCATCTGGCGGAGGTCTGGCGGCTGAGCCCTGAGCCGGTGATCTGTTTTGACGGCGATGCGGCCGGGCGGCGGGCGGCGCTGAAGACCGTTGATCTGGCGCTGACCGCGCTGGCGCCCGATAGGTCATTGAAATTCTTAAACTTACCGGAAAAGGATGACCCGGACAGCTTGATCAGGCGGGAAGGACCCGCGGCGTTCAAGGCGCGGTTGGACGGGGCGCGGCCGATTTCGGCGGCGTTGTATGACATGCTGGCCGAAGGCGGCGGGCGCGCCACGCCGGAGGCGCGGGCGGCGTTCCGGCAGCGCTTGATTGAAGTGGCGAACCGGATTCCGGATAAAAATCTGGCCTCGGAGTACCGTTCCATGCTGCTGGAGCGGTTTTTCGCCGAGCGCAGGGTCAAGCCGGGCGCGCCTAAAAAACCGGCGGTGTTCGCGCGCGGCAGTGCGCCGCCGGATGCCGGAGAGGCGAATTTCCGGCGGGGGCGGTTGATGCTGGTGACGCTGCTGAGCCATCCGGCGCTGATCAATGATGTGGACGAGGCGTTTGCGCGGGTTGCCTTGCCGCCGGCCTATGCCAAAATCAGGGATGCGCTGCATGAGTTCGCCGCTGGCGCAAAAAGCCTTGACACGGAGGGCCTGTTTGCCCACTTGAGCCTCCTTGGATTGGCCGAGGAGGCAAGGTTGATCGAGGCTCTCGCCGCTGAGGACCACCGCCCCGATCCTGATGCCAGCCTGGCCGAGGCTGCTGAAAAATGGTGGAGTTGGTATATACTGATGGATTTCAGTGTTGAGATGTTGCGTGCCCAGCGTGATGAGCTGGAGCAGTTTTGGAAGGCGCATCAGGATGATGCCGGCGCCTGGGAGCGACTCATAAAATATAACGAGCTGCTGCGTCAGGCCCTGGCCGGAGAGTACGGCAGTGCCGAAAACTGACTAAAATGAGGCAAGCTCCTTGCCTACATAACGAATAGTAAAATAATACAGCCCCGTATTTCCCGGAGTATCGCCTGATCATGGCACTTAAGCCCGCGACCACCAACGCCGCCGAGACCCCAGCCCCCGAGGCCGAAGCCGATGCCAATGTGCTCGACACGCAATCGGCCTCCGTCAAGCGGCTGATCGCCAAGGGCAAGGAGCGCGGCTACATCACCTTTGATGAGCTGAATGCCGTGCTGCCCGCCGAGCAGAACTCGTCGGAGCAGATCGAAGACATCATGGCGATGCTCTCCGAGATGGGTATCCAGGTGGTGGAGAGCGAGGAAGGCGAGGATGCCGAGACCGCTGCCGCGCCGAAGGAAGAGGCCGCCGAGGACGAAGAAGGCCCGGCGGGGAATATTTCGGAGAGCTCGGTCAGCCGTACCGATGATCCGGTGCGGATGTATCTGCGCGAAATGGGCACGGTGGAGTTGCTCTCGCGCGAGGGCGAGATCGCCATCGCCAAGCGGATCGAGGCCGGGCGGGACATGATGATCCGCGGGCTTTGCGAAAGCCCGCTGACCTTCCGCGCGATTATCGCGTGGCATGAGGCGCTCAATAACGGGCGGATGCTGCTGCGCGACGTTGTTGACCTGGAAGCGATGCAGGCCGGCAATGAGCCGGGCGTGGCGGAAGGCTTTGCCGCGGCCGAGGAGCTGGATGAGGACGAGGAAGGCGATGGCGGCGGCATGTCGCTGGCGGCGCTCGAAGAGAAGCTGAAGCCGGAAATCTTCACCTATTTCGAGGATATCGAGAAGCTTTATGAGAAGCTGGCGAAAATCCAGCAGAAGCGGCTGGATAATCTGACCGCCGGCGGCGATGTCAATTCACGCTCCGAAAAAGCCTATGAGAAGCTGCGCGACGAGCTGGTGGCCAAGGTGGAGCAGGTGCGGCTGCATAACAACCGCATCGAGGAGCTGGTGGCGCAGTTGAAGGTGCTGAACCAGAGGCTGAACGGGTTGGAAGGCCAGATCATGCGCCTCGCCGAGGGCGCCAAGGTCTCGCGCGAGGAGTTTTTGCAGCACTACCGGGGCCGCGAGATGGACCCGGGCTGGATGAATTACGTCTCGGCGCTGCCGGGCAAGGGCTGGAAGGATTTCGTCAAGAAATTCACCACGCAGGTAACCGAGCTGCGCGCGCAGATCGGCAAGGTCGCTGCCGAGGGCGGGTTGCCGATTGAGGAGTTCCGCCGGGTTTATACCACGGTTTCGCGCGGGGAGCGGGATTCGACGCGGGCGAAGAAGGAGATGATCGAGGCGAATCTGCGGCTCGTGATCTCGATTGCCAAAAAATACACCAACCGTGGCTTGCAGTTTCTGGATCTGATCCAGGAGGGCAATATCGGGCTGATGAAGGCGGTGGACAAGTTCGAGTATCGGCGTGGCTATAAATTCTCCACCTATGCGACATGGTGGATCCGCCAGGCGATCACGCGCTCCATCGCCGACCAGGCCCGCACCATCCGCATTCCGGTGCATATGATCGAGACGATCAACAAGCTGGTGCGCACCTCGCGCCAGATGCTGCATGAGATCGGCCGCGAGCCCACGCCTGAGGAGCTGGCCGAGAAACTTGGCATGCCGCTGGAAAAAGTGCGCAAGGTGTTGAAGATCGCCAAGGAGCCGATCTCGCTGGAGACGCCGATTGGCGATGAGGAAGACAGCCATCTGGGTGACTTCATCGAGGATAAGGGAGCGATCATTCCGCTTGATGCCGCGGTGCAGGCGAATTTGCGCGAGGCGGCAACGCGGGTGCTCTCCTCGCTGACCCCGCGCGAGGAGCGTGTGCTGCGCATGCGCTTTGGCATCGGCATGAACACCGACCATACGCTCGAGGAAGTGGGACAGCAATTTAACGTGACGCGCGAACGTATCCGCCAGATTGAGGCGAAGGCGTTGCGCAAGCTCAAGCACCCCTCGCGCTCGCGCAAGCTGCGCAGCTTCCTGGACGACTGAGGTGCTGGACTACGCTCGCCTTGCTCCGGGTGAGGCCTTCGACCGGGTGGAGGTGGAGGTGGTGTTTTTGCGCATGGACCAGGCGCCGCGCCGTCCGCGTGCGGTGTTTCCGGCGGGCGCGGTGCTGAGCTGCGAGCCGTTGGGCGTGGCTGAATACCGGATGCTGTATAACGAGGTTGGCGCCCCCTGGCTGTGGTGGCTGCGCCGCATGATGCCCGATGACATGCTGGCCCGGCATCTGGCGAACGCGGCGGTGGCGTTTCATGTGTTGCGGGTGGATGGGCAGGTGGCGGGGTTCTTTGAGACCGATGCCGGGTATTGGCCCAATGTGAATTTGAATTATTTCGGCCTGATGCCGGGGTTCATCGGCAAGGGGCTGGGCAAGCCGCTGCTGGATGCGGCGGTGGACAGCGTGTTCGCCGGTGGCTCGCCGCTGCGCGGGATGACGGTGAACACTTGTTCGGCGGACCATCCGCGCGCGCTGCCGAACTATGTGGCCGCCGGGTTTAAGGAGGTGCGGCGCATCCGCGAGGAGTGGGACATTCCCCGCCGCCTGGGTTTGAAATTGCCGGAGCATTTGCGCGGGTGACGCCCCCCGGCGTGCTGTATCAGGACCGGCGGTTTATAATTGTGAATAAGCCCGCTGGCTTGCCGGTGCATGCCGGGCGCGCGGGCGGGCCGAGCGTGGAGGATTTTTTCCCCCAATGGCGGCTGGGCCGGGATGGCCCGTGGCTGGCGCACCGGCTGGACCAGGATACGGCCGGGTGCCTGGTGATTGCGTTGAAGAAATCGGCGCTGCTGGCGGCGCAGGCGTGTTTTGCTGACGGGCGGGCGCAAAAGACCTATTGGGCCGTGGTGCGCGGCGTGCCGAAGGCTCTGGAGGGGGCGGTTGATCTGCCCCTGGCCAAAGTGACGCAGGGGCGGAGCTGGAAGATGGCGCCGGATGGCGCCGGGCAGCCCGCGCTGACGCTGTGGCGGGTGATGGGGCAGGGGGCGGGGATGAGCTGGATCGAATTTTCCCCGAAAACCGGGCGCACGCACCAGATCAGGGCGCATGCCGCGGCGCTGGGCCACCCGATTATGGGCGATGCGGTTTATGGCGGCGGGGCCGGTATGTTGCATTTATTGGCGCGGCGGATTGTTTTGCCGCTGGAACCGGAACTGACGGCGCAGGCGCCGGTGCCCGCGCATATGGCGGCGGCAATGAGGGCGTGCGGCCATGCCGCGCTCTGAATTCGAGCCGGGGCAGTATGTGCGCCATCCGCAAAAGCCGGAATGGGGGCTGGGGCAGGTGCAAACCGCCATTGGCCACCGGGTGACGGTGATGTTCGAGCACGCGGGCAAGGTGTTGATCGACACCTCGGTGGTGATGCTGGAGCGGGTTGCCGATTTTTAAAGCGCAAGGTGCGCCGTGCAACCGGCGAGAAAAATATCCACAGCGTCGCGTGCGCGTTTTTCCAGCGCCTGTTTGCTGGGCGCGGCGCGGAAGCCGACCAATACGCCGAGGTGGAATTCGCCGATGGCCATGCCAAAGAGCATGGCTGCCATTTCCTTCGGGTCGGCGGTGAGGCTGGTGTGTTTTTTGACGATTTCCGCGAGGCAGCACTCCAGCTTGTTCTTGGCTTTGGTGACATGCGAGCGCAGAAATACCCGGCCGAAATCCGGGCTGTGGGTGTATTCGGCCATGATGAGGCGGAGCAGGGAGATCTGCTCGGGAGAGAGCAGGTAGCGGGCGAGGCAGAGGACGTTGGCGATCAACTGGTCGCGCGCGGTGGCATCTGGCGCGGGCTCTGGAAATTTTAGCAGCGCGTGGTGATGCGCGAGCAGGGCGGCGAATAGATCGGCCTTTGATTCGACCAATGTATAGACGGTTTTTTTTCGACATGCCGGCGGCTTTGGCGACATCGCTCATGGTTGCCGCATGGTAGCCCTTGGCCAGGAAAATATTCTCCGCCGCGGCGATGAGTTGGGGCATGCGTGGCGTGCCGCTGGCATCGGCCCGTTCGGTTGGTGTCTGCGCGGCAGAGATGCGTGGTTTGGTTATTGTTTTGCGACCCGCGGGATGATCAGCCATTGCGGCATCATAGGAAGTTTTTAGAAACTTACAAGTTTCCCGCACGGGAAATTGTAGGGTTTTTGCGGCTTGACGGGTTGGGGAAACATCGGTAGCTGAAACGTATGAAACCAACGGGTTTCCTTCATTGGTCTCTCTCCCTGTTGCTCGCCAGCACGCTCGCGGCTTGCGCCGTAGGGCCTGATTATCATCAGCCCGCGGCACCCCAGGCCGCGCTGACACCATCGCCTTTGCCTGTGCAAACGCAGAGAGCTGGTGGGGTGGCGCAGGTTTTCGCGCCGGGCGCGGATATCGCGGGGGATTGGTGGAGCCTGTATCACAGCCCCGAGCTTGACGCGCTGATCAACGCGGCGCTGGCGCATAATCCAAATTTGCAGGCGGCGCAGGCGACCTTGTTGCAGACGGAGGAAAATGAGCGCGCCGACGTGGGGGTGCTGATGCCTTCGGTGAGTGCCGGTTTCAAGGTGCAGGGTGGCCAGAACTCGACGGACAGCGTGGCGGGAACGGGGTTCGCCGCCTCAACGAAGCCGCTGCCGGCCTATAGATTATATAACGCCTCGCTCAGCGTCTCGTATGCGCTCGACATTTGGGGCGGCGCGCGGCGCGGGTTGGAGAGCGCGCAGGCGCAGACGCAGTATCAGCGTTATGAGCTGGAGGCGGCGTATTTAAGTCTCACGGCCAATATCGTGACCGCCGCGGTTCAGGAAGCCTCGCTGCGGGCGCAGATAGATGCCACGAACCAGGTGATCGGCGACGAGCGGCAGCAATTGGGTATTTTGCAGAGCCAGCTCAGCCTGGGCGGGGTGGCGCAGGCCAGCGTGCTGCAGGAGCAGGCGACGCTGGCGGCGAGTGAGGCCGCGTTACCGCCGCTGCAGGCAGCGCTGGCGCAGGCGCGCAACCAGCTGGCGGGGTATGTCGGGGTTGTGCCGGGGGATTTCCACGAGGCGGATTTCACTCTGGATTCTCTGCATTTGCCGGATACGCTGCCGGTGAGCGTGCCTTCGGAAATTGTCGCGCAGCGGCCCGATATTCAGGCGGCCTCCGCGCAGCTTCATGTCGCTTCGGCGAATGTCGGCATCGCGGATGCGCAGATGCTGCCGCAGATTTCACTCACCGCCGATATCGGCCGCGAGGCGATAAACACGGGCGATTTGTTCATGCCGCAAACGCTGCTGTGGAGCCTGGTGGCGGGGGTGACGCAGCCGATTTTCGAGGGTGGGCAGCTCTCGGCCAAGCGCAAGGCGGCGCTCGCGGCGTTGCAGGCTTCCGGGGCGCAGTATCAGGCCACGGTGATCGGCGCGTTCCAGAATGTGGCCGACGCGCTCTCGGCTTTGCAATATGATGCGTTGACGTTGAGTGCGGCGGATACGGCGGCGGATGCGGCGGCGCAGAGCCTGGCGCTGACCCAGGCGCAGTACCGGCTGGGCGGGCAGCCGCTGAGCGCCGTGCTGATCGCGCAGACCAATTACCAGAACGCGGCGATTGCCCAGGTGAAGGCAAGCGCCGCGCGGCTGGTCGATACGGCGGCATTATATCAGGCGCTGGGCGGCGGGTGGTGGCATCGTAGCGATGTTGCCGTATCCTGTTGCGGCGTTATTCCATGAGGATCGCGTAGGCATGAGCAAGGCACCGAATTTAACCCGGCGCATGATAATAGTGCTGGCGAGCGTTGGCATTTTGTTTTTCCTGGTGTTTGGCTACGGCACTTTCAGGAGCATCATGATCGCGAAGTTCCTCGCCGGGTTCGCCAACCAGGTGCAGACGGTGGCGACGATCACCGCCGCACCTTCGTCCTGGCAGCCTGAGCTTAGCTCCGTGGGCAGTGTGACAGCGGTGAACGGTACGCAGATTTCGGCGGAGCTTCCCGGCATTGTCGAGAGCATTCATTTTCAGTCAGGCATGGATGTGCCGGCCGGGGCGCCGCTGGTGACGTTGCGCGCGAATAACGACCCCGCGGTGCTGGCGCAGTTGCAGGCGGCTGCGGCGCTGGCGAAGATCACTTATGAGCGCGATGTGAAGCAGTTCCAGGCCAAGGCCGTGGCGCAGGCGCAGGTGGATACCGACCGGGCCAATCTGGCGGCGGCGCAGGCGCAGGTGCAGGGTGAGCAGGCGTTGATCGCGGAGAAAACCATCCGCGCGCCGTTTGCCGGGCGGTTGGGTATCCGGCTGGTCGATCCGGGCCAGTATCTCACCGCCGGGGCACCGATTGTGACCTTGCAGCAACTCAACCCGGTGTATGTTGATTTCTATCTGCCCCAGCAGGCGCTGGCGCAGGTGAACGCCGGGCAGGATGTGCAGGTGATGGTGGATGCGTATCCGGGGCAGGTGTTTGCAGGTAAAATCTCGGCGGTGGACGCGGCCGTGGACACCGCCAGCCGCAATGTGCATGTGCGGGCGGTGCTGCCGAACGATAAGTTGGCGCTGCGCCCTGGCATGTTTGCCACGGTAAAGGTTTCAGTGGGAATGCCGCAGGATTATATCACCCTGCCGCAGACGGCGATCACCTATAATCCTTATGGCGATACGGTGTTTGTGGTGAGCCATGAGACCAGCCAGGCCGGCAAGGATGAGCTTGCCGTGCATGAGCAGTTTGTGACCACCGGCGATACGCGCGGCGACCAGGTGGCGGTGACGGGCGGGCTCAAGCTGGGCGATGTGGTGGTGAGTGCTGGGCAACTGAAGCTGCGCAACGGCTCGCTGGTTGCGATCAATAATTCAGTGCAGCCGCCCAACGACCCCAACCCTAACCCGCCGAACGAATAGACCGATGAAACGCTTCACCGATCTTTTCATCGCCCGCCCGGTGCTTGCCATCGCGGTCAGCGTGTTGATATTCGTGCTGGGCCTGCGTGCGGTCGGCCAGTTGCCGGTGCAGGATTTTCCGCAGACGGAAAACGCCACCATCACGATCACCACCACCTATCCCGGCGCCTCGCCGGATGTGGTCGCGGGGTTCATCACCACGCCGATTGAAAATGCCGTCGCGCAGGTGAATGGCATCGACTATATGACCTCGTCGAGCCAGACGAGCATTAGCACCATCACCATCAATCTGGTGTTGAACCATGACCCGGATAAAGCGCTGACGGAGATCAGCGCGCAGGTGAATTCGGTGCTCAACCAATTGCCGGGCGGGGCGCAGCAGCCGGTGCTTTCGTTGAAGATCGGCCAGACGTTCGACTCAATGTATATCGGCTTCCGCAGCGATGTGCTGTCGGGCAACCAGATGACCGATTACATCACCCGCGTGGTGCAGCCGCAGCTGCAGGCGGTGAAGGGTGTGCAGCAGGCGGAGATTTTGGGGGCACAGAATTTTGCCCTGCGCGTGTGGCTGAATCCGCAGAAGCTGAGCGCCTACGGGCTGACGGCAGCGGATGTTTACGCAGCCCTTGGCAGCAATGATTTCATCGCGCCGCTGGGCAACACCAAGGGGCAGATGACGCAGATTTCGCTCACGGCCTCCACGGGCCTGCACAGCGCTCAGGAATTTGAGAATCTGATTGTCAAACAGCAGAACGGCGCGATCATCCGGTTGAAGGATGTCGCCAATGTGATGCTGGGCTCGGACACCTATGAGCAAAACGTGACATTCGATAACAAGGCCGGCGTGTTCATGGGCATTCAGGTGGCGCCGAGTGCCAATCTGTTGCAGGTGGTGGCCGGGATACGCAAGGTCTTCCCGCAGATCCAGGCCAATCTGCCGAGCGGGCTGACCGGGCAGATCGTGTTTGACTCAACTGATTTCGTTAACGCATCAATCCGCGAGGTGCTGACCGCGCTGGTCGAGGCGCTGATCATCGTGACGCTGGTGGTGTTCGCGTTTCTGGGTTCGCCGCGCTCGGTGCTGATCCCGGTGATTGCCATTCCGCTCTCGCTGATTGGCGCGTTCGCGATGATGCTGGCGTTTGGATTTTCGATCAACCTGCTGACGCTGCTGGCGCTCGTGCTGGGCATCGGGCTGGTGGTGGATGACGCGATTATCGTGGTGGAGAATGTGAACCGGCATCTCGATGCCGGGGAGACGCCCCGCGAGGCGGCGCGGCGGGCGGCGGGCGAGCTGGGCGGGCCGATTGTCGCCATGACGGTGGTGCTGATCGCGGTGTATCTGCCGATTGGCTTTCAGAGCGGGCTGACCGGCGCGCTGTTCACCGAATTTGCGTTTACGCTGGTGGGTGCCGTGACGATTTCAGCGCTGATTGCGCTGACGCTGACGCCGATGCTGAGCTCGCGGTTTCTCAAGCCGCCCCGGCACGGCGCGCCCAACTGGGAGGACCGGCTGGTTGACTTCATCGACAGGCGCTTCGCCGAGGTGCACAACCTCTACACCGCGGCGCTGCACAGCAGCCTGAATACCGTGCCGGTGACCATCACCTTCGCGGCGATTATCCTGTGCAGTATTGCCTTTCTGGCGCTGGGCTCGAAGAGCGAGCTGGCGCCGCAGGAGGATGAAGGGGCGACCTTCGTGTTCGCCACATCGGCGCCCGATGCCACGATCACTCAGAAGGCGATGTGGGATGCGCATCTGAACGCGATTTTGCTGAATAATCCAGAAGTCGCGCATACGTTCCATATTGATGTTCCAGGGGTGGATATCACCGGCGAGGTGCTCAAGCCCTGGGACCAGCGGACCAAGACCGCGACCGTTTTACAGACGCAGTTTCAGAACGAGGCCAATGCCGGCGATGCGGGGCAGCAGGTGGTGGTGGGCCAGCCGCCGCCTTTGCCGGGGTCATCGGGATTGCCGGTGCAGTTTGTTATTAAATCCACCGATGATTTCTCGAAAATTTATCCGGTGAGCCAGGCGTTGCTGGCGGCCGCGCTGAAGAGCGGGAAGTTCATTTTTCTGCAGAGCGACCTGAAGCTTGACCAGCCGCAGGCCAATGTTGTCATCGACCGTGACAAGGCCGCCGCGCTGGGGCTGAACATGGCCAATGTGGGGGCAGCACTCGGCGAGGCGCTGGGCGGGGGGTATGTCAACTATTTCAGCCTGGATGGGCGCTCCTACAAGGTGATCCCGCAGGTGGAGCGAAAATCCCGGTTGAATGTCGCGGATTTGGATAATTATTCCGTGGCCTCGGTGAACGGGGTGAACGTGCCGCTCTCCTCGATCGCCAAAATCACCACGAGCGTGATTCCGGAATCGATCAATCATTTTCAGCAACAGAATTCCGCGACATTGCAGGGCGTGGCGGCGCCGGGGGTGAGCGAGGCGCAGGCGTTGCAGACCTTGCAGCAATTGTCTGAGAAAATTCTCTCTCCTGAGGATAGTGTCGATTACGGCGGCGAGATGCGCCAATATGTGCAGCAGAGCAGCGGGTTTATCCTCACCTTTGCCTTCGCGGTGATTATTATTTTCCTGGCGCTCTCGGCGCTGTTCAATTCGTTCCGTGATCCGTTGATTATTCTTGTTTCGGTGCCGATGTCGATCGCCGGGGCGCTGATTTTCATCTATCTCGGTTTCGGCGGGCTTTCGCTGAATATCTATACCGAGGTCGGGTTGATCACGCTGATGGGCCTGGTCAGCAAACATGGCATTCTGATGGTGGAGGTGGCGAACGAGGCGCAGCTGGGGGGCATGAACAAGCGGGCGGCGATTGAATATGCCGCCAACATCCGGTTGCGCCCGATCCTGATGACCACGGCGGCGATGGTGCTGGGTGTGTTGCCGCTGATTATCGCCACGGGTGCCGGCGCGGCATCGCGTTTCAACATGGGCATGGTGATTGCCGGCGGCTTGTCGATTGGCACGATGTTCACCTTGTTTGTGGTGCCGGCGGTGTATCTGCTGCTGTCCAGCGTGAAGCAGGTGGATGAGGATAATGATGAACTGCCGGAAATTGCCGGGGCGCAAGAGAGTTGAATTTTAATTGAGGCGCCTTCAGTTCACTTTGGATTGATCGGGCCCTGATTCGAGGGTTTTGCGCTTTTGTTGGCAGGTGACTCATGGCACCTTGCAAGCGCAATGAAATACAAAAATTCTACTCAAGGTTTCGCAGACGTTTCGCTGATCGATACGTTATCGCCTGAAATACGTCCGCAGAAGCCTGGCGTGGGTGTTAGTGGCCACCGCGCCCGTCTGCGCGCGCGGTTTTTGGCGGGCGGGGCGGACGCGATCGCTGAGCATGAGATGATCGAGATGGTGCTCTTTCTGGCCTTGCCCCGGCGGGATACCAAGCCGATCGCCCGTTCGTTGCTGATACGCTTTGGCTCCTATGCCGGGGTGATTTCAGCCAGCGTGCCTGATTTGCTGGCGGTGGACGGTGTGGGCGAGGCCGGGGCGTCGGCGCTGAAGATCGTGCAGGCGGCGGCGCAGCGGCTGTCCAAGGCGGAGGTGCTCTACAAGCCGGTGCTCAACAACTGGGACCGGCTGATGGAGTATCTGCAGGCGGTTTTGGCGCGCGAAAAGATCGAGCAGTTTCGTATTCTGTTTCTGGACAACCGCAACCGGCTGCTGGCCGATGAGTCGCAGGGCAGCGGCACTGTGAACCACACGCCGGTATATCCGCGCGAGGTGATAAAGCGCGCGTTGGAGCTGCATGCGACAGCGTTCATCCTGGTGCATAACCACCCCAGCGGCGACCCGGCGCCCAGTGAGGAGGACATCGCCATGACCAAGGAGATAAAACATGCGGCGACCGCGCTTGCCATTGTGCTGCATGACCATGTGATCGTTGGCAACGGCCGGTGGTTGAGCTTCCGCCGGGCCGGACTCTTGTGATGCGCGCGTTATGAGCTCCAGCCGGTGAGCACGGCCATGCGCAAGGTGACCTCGTACCGGTCCGCGCGCATGGGCAGCGCGGCCAGCGCGGTTAGGAAGAGGGCGCGGGGGGTGAATTTGCGGCTGCGGGCCAGCACGGCGTTGGTCTCTCCGGCGTCGCGCAGCTCGTGCAGCAGGGCCAGGGGGTTGGCGTATAAAAAGTTGATGTCCTCAACATCGGCGACCGGAAGCGCGAACCCGGCGCGCTGGAGCAGCCCGGCGCAGTCGCGCAGGTCGGGGAAGGGGGAGACGCGCGGGCTGACGGCGCCAGTGAGGGTTTCCTCGGCGGTGAGCAGGGCGGTGCGCAAGGTGGCCAGCGTGCCCAGCGCCGGCATGCTGGCGAGCAGCAGCCCTTTTGGGTTGAGCGCGCGGCGTAGCTGGATGAGCGCGCCGGGGAGGTCGTTGATCCAGTGCAGCGAGAAATGCGCGGCGATGAGGTCAAACTTGCGCCCCTCCAGGCCGAAGTTTTCGCTGGCGATCACGAGCGGTTCGCCGCCGGCCTGGGCCGCGAGGCGGGGGGAGACATCGGCGGAGACAACCTGCATGCCGCGTGCGCGCAGGGCCGGGGCAATGGCGCCGCGGCCGCCGAAGTCAAGCGCGGTGGTGAAGGTCTGGGTGGTGTCGTCCAGGCGGCCGAGCAGGCGGGCGGCGAGTTCGTCCAGCACCGGGGCGATGTTTTTGAGGCGGGGGGCGGCGCGGTCGCGGTGTTTGCGCATCGCCTCGAAGTCGAAAATCTGGTCCAAATGAAAACCCTCTTGCGGCGCGTGCTTGATACCCTGCTGCCGCCTGGCTGTCTCGCCTGCGATACGCCGGTTGATGATGACGGGCAGTTTTGTCTCGGTTGTTTCCGCGTGGCGAATTTTGTCTCGGCGCCGATGTGCGCGCAATGCGGGGCGCCGCTGCCCCATGGCGGCTTGGCCGGTGAGGGGGGGCTGTGCCCGCATTGCGCCGCGCGGCCACCCGCCTTCACGCAGGCGCGCGCCGCGCTGCGTTATGATGAGACCGCGAAGAAACTGATCCTGCCCTTTAAATATGCCGACCGCACGGAGATGGCGCGCGGGCTGGCGCGGCTGATGCGCCGCCCGGGGGCGCGGATGCTGGCGGCGGCGGATGTGCTGGTGCCGGTGCCGCTGCACAGGCTCCGGCTGCGGGCGCGGCGTTATAACCAGGCGGCGCTGCTGGCGCGCGAACTGGCGCGGCTCAGCGGGCGGCCCTGTGTGCCCGATGGGCTGATCCGCCAGAAACATACGGCGCCGCTGGAGGGGTTGAGCGTTGCGCAGCGGCAGGCGGAATTGACCGAGGCGATCATGTTGCGTCCCGGATTCGAGGTGGCGGGGCTGTGTGTTCTGCTGATTGATGATGTCATGACCTCCGGCACGACCGCGGATGCCTGCGCCACCGCGCTGCTGGCAGCGGGCGCGGGGCGGGTGGATGTGCTCACCGTGGCGCGCGTGGCTGATCTGCGATTTGAGTAAAAAGCACTTGCATAAGCCTAACGCTCGGCTAGATGACTGGGATGGCTGATATTGAAATTTATACCCAGGATTTTTGCCCCTATTGCGTGCGCGCCAAGGCGTTGCTCCAGCAAAAGGGGATTGGCTTTACTGAAATAAACGCGCCGGGCGGCTCGGCGGCGCGCGCGCAGGCGCGTGAGCGTTCTGGCGGGAAAACATCGGTGCCGCAGATTTTTATCGACGGCAAAGCGGTTGGCGGGTGCGATGATCTTTTTGCCCTCGAGCGCGCGGGCAGGCTGGATGCCTTGCTGGGCAAATGATCCATTACCAGTTGCATTGCGCCGGCGCGCATGAGTTCGACGGCTGGTTCAAGGACAGCGACGCCTTCGAGCGTCAGGCCAAGCGCGGGTTGATCTCCTGCCCGGTTTGCAGCGGGACCAAGGTGGAACGCGCGCTGATGGCGCCGGGGATTCCCCGCAAGGGCCGCGTGAAACCAGTGGAAACCATGCCCGTGCCCGAACCGGCAAAACCGGCGGCCGGGGGTGTCATCCCCGATGCGGTGCGCGCGGCGTTGGGGAAATTGCGCGCCGAAGTGGAGAAGAGCTGCGACTATGTGGGCAATGATTTTGCCGAGGAAGCGCGGCGGATTCACCATGGCGAGGCCCCGCCGCGCGGGATTTATGGCGAGAGCAGCGACGAGGAGGCTGAAGCCCTGGCCGATGAAGGAATTGATATTGCCCGCATCCCCTGGGTGCCGCGCACGGATAGTTGAGTCAGGCGGCGCTGGCCCTAGCCCGCGCCCCTAACCGGCGCCAATAAGCACGCCGGTCGCGAACACCAGCGCGCCGCCCAGCGCCACCTGCAATGTGGCGCGGATGGGGGAGGTGTCCATGAATTTCCAGCGGATCCAGGAGATGAGGGCGAGTTCGACCGCGACCACGCAGAAGGCGACGAGCAGCGCCATGTGCAGGCTGGGGATGAGGAAGGGCAAGGTGTGGCCGATGCCGCCCAGGGTTGTCATCAGCCCGGTGACCACGCCGCGGATATAGGGCGTGCCGCGCCCGGTCAGGCTGCCATCGTCGGAGAGGGCTTCGGCGAAGCCCATGGAGATGCCCGCCCCCAGCGAGGCGGCGGCGCCGACGATGAAGGCGGCGTGCGGATGGCCGGTGGAGAAGGCGGCGGCGAAAATCGGCGCCAGGGTGGAGACGGAGCCATCCATCAGCCCGACCAGGCCGGGCTGGATGTATTGCAGCATGAAGGCGCGTTCGGCGTGGATGTCTTCGGCGCGGCGGGTTTTATCGGGCAGGTTTTTGGCGGAGAGCTCGTCGGCGCGGTGTTCGTGCTCAACCTCCGCCTCAGCGAGGTCGCCGAGCAGCTTGCGGATGGAAACATCGGTCGCGCGCGAGGCGGCGAGGCGGTAGAAGCGCTGGGTTTCGGCTTCCATGCTTTCCACGAGGCTGCGGATGTCGTCGATGCTGGGCTTGGGCAGCTGCCAGACGGGCTTGCGGGTGAGGAACCCGCGTACGTCCTGCCTACGGATCAGCGGAATATGCTCGCCGAATTTTTCGCGGTAGAGGTCGAGCAGCTTGTGGCGGTGCTCGTTTTCCTCGGCGGCCATGTCGATGAACATTTGCGCCGAGGCGGGGTATTCCTCGCGCAGGCGTTCGGCGACGTCGTTATAGATACGTCCGTCCTCTTCCTCGGCGCCGATGGCGAGCGCCAGGACCTCACGTTCGGAAAGCTGTGAGAAATCGCGCATGAAACACTCCTCCTGATGCGCCCATGTGGCGGCAGATGGTGGTTTGGTCAAGCGAATCATACGGTTTTGCGAATGCGTCGCATTCCGGCAAACCGTTGAAGCGGTTCATGTTTTACCGCGCGCGCGGGTGGCGTTGCCGCATGGGGCAAAGCGGGTAATATGGGGTGGCAACGGACTGGCGTGGACACGGTGACGCAACAAAAATTGGATGATGTTTTGTGCCGTTGTGGTAGCGGGCTGCGCCGGGTGCGGTGCTGCGATGCTGATATCTCCGCCTGGCCGGGGGGCGAGGCGGTTGATGCGCTGGATGCCCAGGGGCAGGAGGCGGTTAAGCTTTTCAACGAGAAGAAATACGTTGAGGCCGAGGCGCTGGCGCTGAAGCTGCTGGATTTGGCGCCGAACCTGCGCCCGGCGTTGCGGGTGCTCTTTGAGATCCGCAAGGCGCAGAAGCGCGGCACGGCGGAGGAGGCGCTGGCGATAAGGCTGGCGGCGCTGCCCGGCGCGCCGGCGGTGCGCGCGGCGGCTAATTTGCTGCTGGCGCAATATTATGTGGGGCAGGGGCGCTATGCGCTGGCCCGCCCGCCCGCCGCCGAGGCGGTGATGGCCACCCCCCGGGATGCCACCGCGCAGCATGTGCTGGGCGTGGTGCTGACCGAGAGCGGGGCGCTGCAGGCCGGTGAACGGCACTATCGCCGGGCGCTGGCTGTGCTGGGGCGCGATGACGGGGTGGTGTTGGCGAATCTGGCCTGGAATTTGAAATTGCAGGGGCGGCTGGATGATGCCGTGGTGATTTACGAACAGGCCCTCGCGCTGCGGCCGGACAACCGGCGCGGCCAGGGTGGTTACGCGCAGGCGGAGTTCGCGCGCGGCAACCGGGAAAAGGCGCTGCGCCTGCTCGATGATGGTTTGGCCCGCTGGCCCGATGACAGGGCGCTGCGGCTGCTGCGCGCGATGGCGGATTTGGCCATGGGCGATGCCGAGGCGGTGCTGGCGCGGCTCAGCAATGCGCCGGAGACCCTGCTCTCAGCCGAGCTTTGCACGCGCGGCCAGGCGCTGGCGCGGCTTGGCCGCCCGGTGGAAGCGGTGCAGCATTACGCAACCGCGAAATTGCTCCAGCGTGAGCGCCATGGCCAGCAATATCAGGCGGAGGCGTTCGCCGCCAAGGCAGAGGCCTGCAAGGCGTATTTCACCGCCGAGCGGGTGCAGCCGCTGCCCCGCGCGGTGGCGCCGCCAGCCCGCCAGCCGGTGTTTCTGCTGGGGTTTGCGCGCTCGGGCAGTAGCCTTCTGGAGCAGTTGCTAGGCCAGGTGCCGGGTTTTGCGGCGGGGGATGAGTTCTTCCCGGTGGCGGAGTTGAATGAGATAATTCCGGCGCTGGCCGGTGCCGCGCGCGATTATCCCGAGGCGCTGGATCACGCTCTGGTGGGTGATGGCTGGGCGCTGCCCGAGCGGCTGCGCCAGCGCTATGAGGAAGCGCGGAACCAGCTGGGGCTGGCGCGGCCGGGGGTGCAATTCATCACCGACCGTTCGGCCTCCAACCATTGGCAGCTTGGGCTGATCAAGCTCTTGTTCCCGGATGCGCCGGTTATTCATGTGCTGCGCCATCCGCTCGATGTCATGCTCTCCAACCTTGGGCAGGACCGCCGGCTGGAGGCAAATTGCGGGGTTTCAATGCTGGCGCTGGCGCGCCACTATGCGCTGGTGATGTCGCTGATCCGGCATTTTCGCGGGCAGTTGACGTTGCGCTATCTGCCGGTGCGCTATGAGGATTTGGTGAGTGATACCGCCGCCAGCCTGCGCCGCGTGGTGGAGTTTGCGGGCGCGGACCCGGCGGCGGTGCCGCCCGAGGCGGTGTTGCGGGCGAATAGCGCCATGCCGCCCGGCCCGGTGCCGGCGCATTTTTCGGGGCGGGAGGCGGTGCATGGGCGCGGGCTGTATCGCCACCGCGCTTATCAGACCCAGATGCCGGCGCTGTTCGCCGAGGTGCGGGAGATTTTGGACCCCTGGATTGCCGAACTTGGCTATCGGGAGGACGGACCATGAGCGGCGCGCAGCCGGGCAAGCAGGTTGTGCCGCTGGCCGAGGCGCTGGCCAGGCTGGCGGCGCTGGAGCAGGCCAACAAGCTGGTGGAGGCGGATGATCTGGCCAACCGCATGCTGGCCGCGATGCCCGAGCATCCGCATATTCTGCATCTGGCGGGGATTATCGCGTATCGCAACGGGCGGATCGCGCAGGCGGTGGAGCGGATGGAAAAATCCGAGGTGCTGGCGCCCGAGGCGGCACTTTATCCGCGCAATATGTGCGAGGTGTATCGCGGCGCCGGGCAGCTCGATGATGCGCTGCGCGCGGGGCGGCGGGCGATTGAGCTGGCGCCGCGGGATGCGCGGGCGTATTTCAATCTTGCGCTGATTCACTACGAAAGACTGGAGCTAGACGAGGCGGTGCGGATTGCCGATCAGGCGATCGCGCTGGAGCCTGATTTTGCCGAGGCGCATTTTGAGAAGGCCGAGGCGCTGCTGCTGGGCGGGCGCATGAAGGAAGGCTGGGAGAGCTATGAATGGCGCTTCAAGCTAAAGCAGGCCGAGGGGATGCTGCCCAAAACCGGCAAGCCGCAATGGGACGGCCGGCCGCTGGCGCCGGGCAAGCTGTTGATTGTCGGCGACCAGGGGTTTGGCGACTGCATCCAGTTCAGCCGGTTGATCCCCTGGGCGGCGCTGCTGTGTCCGCAGCCGGTGCTGGCCTGTTCGGGCGAGCTGACCACGATTTTGCGGCAGATTTCCGGGATTGGAAAAATCGTCACGCGCTGGGAGGATACCGGCGATTACGAGGCGTATATCCCGCTCTCCGGCCTGCCGCGCCTGGCTGGGATCACCACTGAGAACGTGCCCCCGGCGGGGTATCTCGCGCCCGGCCCGGCGTTGGTGGAAAGCTGGGGCGCGCGGCTGGACCGGCTGGTGCCCAAGGGCCTGCGGCGCGTCGCCCTGGTGTGGGCCGGGCGGCCGACACATAAGAACGACCGCAAGCGGACGCTGAAACTCGAACAGTTCGCGCCGCTGTTTGCGCGCGATGATCTGGCGATTCTCACGGTGCAGAAGGGCGAGCAGATTGCCCAGGTGGGCGGTTATTACGGCCGCGCACCGTTGTTGAATCTCGGCCCGGAGATTGTGGATTTTGCCGACACCATGGCGATATTGCGGCATGTGGAGCGGCTGGTGACCATCGACACCTCGGTTGCGCATATCGCGGGCGCCATCGGCGTGCCCACGGCGCTGGTGCTGCCCCATGCGCCGGACTGGCGCTGGCTGCTGGGGCGGGAGGATACGCCCTGGTATCCGTCGGTCCGGCTGTTCCGGCAGGAGCGGGCGTATGACTGGAGCGGCGTGATCGAGCGGGTTTCGGATTCGATCTGATCGACTTGCGCGTCACGAAGCTGTGTTTTTTGTTGCAGACCCGCGCAAATTCGGGCGCGAAATAAACTAACGGATAGTTAGATAAAATCCGCGCAACCGCTCCATTTGGCGCCCTCAGGCCGCTCTCCAGAACCGCAACGCCACCACCAGCATCATCACCTGCATCGCGCACACGATCGCGACGCACCCCGGCCAGCCATAGCCATGCCACACCCTGCCCGGCACCACGCCACCAGCACTCCCGCCCACGTAATAAATCGCCACATACAGCCCCACGGCGGTTGATTTCGCCTCGCGCGCCGCCACGCTCACATACGCCGTCGCCAAGGTCTGCTGCATGAAAATCGCGGAACTCATCAGTAGCAGACCAAGCCCGATCAGCCAAAGCGGTGCCGCCAGCGTCAGCGCCAGCCCCACCCAAACCAGCGGCGCCGCCACCGCCATCACCCGCCGCCGCCCAAAATGGTTCGCCAGGCGTGCCGAGAGCGGGCTCATCACCACCCCGCCCAGATACACCACAAAAATCCCCCCCAGCGCCGCCGGCCCCAGAAAATAGGGCGCCGCCGCCAAACGGAAATTGATATAGGTGAATACCGCCACGAGGTTGAACAAAACGCCAAAACCGACCACGCAGGTCGCCACCAGCTCTACATTGCTTAAATGCAACGGAAACGCCCCGAGCGCGCGGCGCACCCCATACATCGGCTGAAACAGCTTCTCCCGTGGCAGCATCACCGCGATGATCGCCGCCAGCAGCAGCGTCATCGCCGCGATCGCCCAGAATGCGGCGCGCCAGCCGAACCCGGAGGTCATCATCCCCGCCAGCAACCGCCCGCAAAACCCGCCGAAAATCGCGCCGGACATATAAGTTCCCGCCAGCCGCGCCGCCGCTGCGCCGCTGGTCTCCTCGCCGATATAGGCAATGGTGATGGTGAAAATAAACGGCAGCAGCAGCCCCTGCACAAACCGCCAAACCACCAGCGCCTCGAAACTCCGCGCCGTCGCCGCCAAAATTGTCGGGACCAGCAGCAGGATCACCGCGCCCAGAATAAACTTCTTGCGGCCGAACCGGTCAGAGATTAGCCCCACCACGGGCGCCGCCATCGCGGTCGCCACCAGCGGCGCTGTCACCGTCAACCCCGTCCGCGCCTCGGAGACATGGAAACTCGCGGCCAGCACCGGCAGCAGCGCCTGCGTGCACCACATGTTGATGAACGTGGCAAAACCACCGGCAAATGCCGCGATGTTGAGCCGCGCGCTAGAACCTGCGCTCAAAGACAGTGATGACATCGCCAGGTTGCGCCAATGCAAACAGAGGAGCGCGATAGGGGGCGGGGATGCCGCCCTTCTCGCGTGTGACTCCGGCATAGCCTTGCTCAGCCCGATAGGTGAAGCCTCCCGCGACCGAAATTGCAGTCAGGACAGTCATGCCCGGACGGAATGGATACTGCCCCGGCGTGTTCACCTCGCCCAGAATGTAGAACGGCCGGTAGGCGGCAACCTCCACCGCGACACTCGGATGCAAAATCAACCCGCCATCGCGCAGGCCGTTGGCGATGGCGGCGCTCAGCCCATCAGTGCTCAACCCCGCGGCTTTTACCAGCCCCAGCAGCGGCATATCCACCATGCCGCTGTCATCGACCTGATAAGTGCCTGACATCTGCGCCTGATCATAAATCCTGATCCGCAGCGTGTCCCCCGCTCCCAGCAGATAAGGCCCCCCGGGCGGCGGCGGCAGTGCGGCCAAATTTGCGCCCGGTGCCGCCAGCGTGGCGCAACCGCTCAAGCCCGCCAGCAATCCACAAAAAATTCCACGCCGCCCCAGCTTCATGGCCCGACTATATTGTACAACTTAAAATAGCGCCAGATTGACCGGCTCATTCCCCATGTTACCAACGCATATGATCGAAGACCGCATCGCCCTCATCGCCGCCGCCCGTGCCATGTCCGCGCGCGGGCTGGCCCAAGGTACGTCCGGCAATTTGTCGCTCCGCACGGCGCGGGGCATCCTCATCACGCCCTCCGCCATCCCCTATGACCAGCTAACCCCCGAAATGCTGCCCCTGATAAGGCTGGACGGCGCATACGGCGCCTATGAGGGCGATTACCGTCCCTCCTCGGAATGGCGGTTTCATCTTGATATTTACCTCGCCAAGCCAGCGGCCGGCGCCGTGGTGCATCATCACGCGCCCTATTGCACGGCGCTCGCCATGGCGCGGCGCGAAATCCCGGCATGCCATTATATGATCGCCCGTTTCGGTGGCGCCCCGGTGCGTTGCGCGCCCTATGCGCTGTTTGGCACAGCGGAACTCTCGGCCCATGTGTTGCAGGCTTTGGAGGAGCGCACCGCCTGCCTGATGGCCAGCCACGGCGCCATCGCCACCGGCAAGACCATCGAGGCCGCGCTCGCCGCCGCCGCCGAGCTGGAAACCCTGGCGCAACAATATTTGCTTTCGCTCGCGGCTGGCGGACCGGCGCTGCTCTCGGCGGAAGAAGTCGCCGCCGCCGTGGCGCAGTTCGCCCAGGTCTACGGGCCGAATATCAAAAAAGCCTAATTCACTTCGGTCAGGCGGCGCAGCTTCGCCGCGGCGGGCCGGTAGCTCCCTGGCGTGGTTTCGCGTGCCCGGTTGATTTTGAAGGCTGAAATGGAACGGTTGAGTTCGTTGATTTCGCTTTTCAGCGAGTGCACCGCCGCTGAAGCCTCCTCCACCATCGCGGCGTTCTGCTGCACCACCATGTTCATCTCGTTCACCACCTCGCTCACCTGATTCAAGCCCCCTGACTGGTGCTGCGCCGCGTTGGCGATGCCCGAAACCAGCCCCTCGATCTGCGCCACATTGGTGCCGATCGTCTCCAGCGACTGCCCGGTTTTGCGCACCAGCTCCACGCCCTGCACCACCTGCGCGGAGGAGGTGGAAATCAACGATTTGATCGCCTTCGCCGCCTCCGCCGAGCGTTGCGCCAGCGCCCGCACCTCCGAGGCCACAACCGCAAACCCGCGCCCCGCATCACCGGCGCGCGCAGCCTCCACCCCGGCATTGAGCGCGAGCAGGTTGGTCTGGAAGGCGATATCATCGATCAACCCGATAATCTGGCTGATTTCCTGCGACGATGCCTCGATCTTGTTCATCGCATCGCCCGCCTCGCTCACCACATTGCGCGAATTGGCGGCGCCTGAATTGGCGGCCCCCACGGCGACATGGGCCTGCGCCGCGCCGGTGGCGGTGCGTTGCACGCCTTGGGTCAGCTCGTTCAACGCGGTGGTGGTTTCCAGCAGACCGGCGGCCTGCTGCTCGGTCCGCCGGGCCAGATCATCGGTCGCCTGGGAGATTTCGTCGATACTTGTGTTGATAACCCCGGTCGCCACCTGAATGCCCGAGAGCGTGCCGGCCAGACGCTCCACCGCGCTGTTGAAATCCTCGCGCAGCCTTGCATATTCGTCAGGCAGGGTGTCGCCGATCCGGTGGGTGAGATCGCCGGTGGCGAGCGCGCTCATCGCCTCGGTTACCGTCTGCATTACTTTTTTGCTGACCGTTTCGGCCTTGGCCTCGGCGGCCTTGCGCGCCGTCTCCGAGGCGCTGAGATATACTGAAATGGCAAGATCCATGTCCAGAAGTGCGGCTTTGAGCAGCGCTCCCAGCTCCGCGTTCAGCTCCTCGCAGCTTTCCTGGTGTTGCCAGAACTGGCGTTTGGGCCAACGGGCCGCGACCACGGCGGCGATGAGCGGTTCCAGGACCAGCGCATACCCGCCGATATACCAGCGCGGCTCCAGACTGATGCGGGCGTGAATCTCGCCCACTTTTGTCACCGCATTCAGATATTCCTGGTCAAAACGGCCTTCTGAGATGGTGTTCCAATGCAGCATCTGCCGGGCCTCGGCATGTTTCATCATCTCATCGCCGGAGAAAAACGCCCTGGTATGCGGCTCCGCGCTGATTTTGGTGTAAAAGCCGCTGAGTGCCGCGGGAAGCGCCTGCCGGATTATGGATTTTATGCCCCGCAACCGTGCCAGCGCCTTCGCGTTCAAGTTAATGAAATTGAGACGATCGGTCAGCGGGTTCGCATCCGGCATCACAGGGCTTCCTTCAGGCGTGAGGACATGTGGCCCAGTTTGGCCGCGTCGTGCTTAAGTCTGGATTAAATCCGGGAATTAAACTTGCCGCCGTGCCGGGGCATTTGGCCGCCGGGGATGGGCATTCTATAACGGCTCATGGATTTTAATTTCTCCGAGGACGAAATTCAGCGTTACGCGCGGCATATTCTGCTGCGCGAGGTTGGCGGCGTTGGCCAGGCGCGGCTGAAGGCCGCTAAGGTGCTGATTGTTGGCGCGGGGGGGCTGGGGTCGCCGCTGGCCTTATATCTGGCCGCTGCCGGGGTGGGCACCATTGGCCTGGTGGATGGCGATGTGCTGGAGCTTTCCAACCTGCAACGCCAGATCGCGCATGGCATGGAAAATCTGGGACAGCTCAAAACCGAGTCGGCCGCCGAGTCGATGCGCCGGATCAATCCGCTGGTACGGGTGAACACCCATGACCATCGGCTGGACGCGGCCAACGTGGCGGGGCTGGTGGAAGCCTATGATATCATCTGCGACGGCACCGATAATTTCGCCACGCGCTTTTTGCTCGCCGACGCCTGCGTGGCGGCGCGGCGCACGCTGGTGAGCGCCGCGGTGTTGCGTTTTGAGGGGCAGCTCTCCACCTTTAAGCCGCATGCCGACCCGCAGGGGCCTTGCTACCGTTGCCTCTACCCCGAACCGCCGCCCGAAGGGCTGGTGCCGAGTTGCTCCGAGGCCGGGGTGCTGGGCGCGGTGACCGGGGTGATGGGCAGCTTGCAGGCAACCGAGGTGCTGAAGGAGATTATGGGGATCGGGACTTCAATGTCCGGCTGGCTGCTGATCTGGGACGCGCTGGACGCGCAATTCAGGAAAATCAGATTACGGAAAGATAAAGCATGCCCCGTATGTGGTTGAGATGTTGTGCCCTGGCGTTGTTGCTGCTTGGCGGCTGGACCACCGTGCCCCCGGGCAGCGGGCCGGGGCCGGGGATTGGGCCGGTGACGAAACTGCCGGTGCCGCGCTTTGTCTCGCTGCGCACCGATGAGGTGAATTTCCGCGCCGGGCCGGGGTTTCAGTATCCGGTCTCCTGGGTTTATCAGCGCGATGGATTGCCGGTGGAGATCATCGGCGAGTTCGACGTGTGGCGGCAGGTGCTGGCCCCTGACGGTGGAACCGGCTGGGTGCATATGGCGACCATTCGCGCGCGCCGCACGTTTTTTATCACCGCGCAGCAGGCGGTGCTGCGGCGGAGTGCTGATGCGGATGCGGCGCCGGTGGCGTATCTGCAAAACGGTGTCAGCGGCACGTTGATCGCGTGCAAGCCGCCGTCGGATTTCTGCAAGGCGGCGGCCGGGCAATATACGGGGTATTTGGCGCGCGAGGATTTCTGGGGCGTGTTTCCGGACGAGACCGTTAAGTAAAAAAAGTTTTCCACAGAAAAGGACTCGTGAAAGTCTCTCTAGATATTGCGGGTAAGCCTCGCCCTCTCTACTGTATTTTGTAGTTTGAGTGAGGGGAGCCACAATATGGAGTGGACGGAAGAGGCAATTGCGAAATTGCGGAGCTTATGGGCCGAAGGGCTTTCAACCGCGGAAATTGGCCGCAGATTGAATATTTCAAAAAATGCCGTGGTCGGGAAGGCGCATCGTCTGAATCTGCCGCCGCGCCCCTCGCCCATTCGCCGCCATGAGGGCGAGGCGGCGATCGCCCGCCCGGTGGTGCCCAAGCGGGTGCAGGGGGCAACGCTGCCGCCGCTTTCGGCTTCGATGTCGGTGCCGATGCCGGCGCTGCGGGCGATGATCCCGGCGGTGAAGTTCAGCCAGCGCGCAACACCTTGTTGCTGGCCGATTGGCGAGCCGGGCAAACCCAGCTTCCACTTCTGCAATGCCTCCGCGGTGACGGGCAAGCCGTATTGCGAAGAGCATGCCGCGATCGCCTATGTGCGGGTGCGCGACCGCCGCGAGGACGCCGCCTGATTTTGTTTGTTTTGGCGGGCAAATTTATCCGATCAGATGCTTCCATCTGATCGGATGTTGCTAAAACGGGTGAGTGACAAAACGCCGGGTTGTTAGTGACCGCAACTTTTAGATGTTGCCGGCGCGAACAGTCCGGTTTTTTCTGGCGGTTTGAAACCTCCTGCTGCGATGCAGCACATGTTCCAATTGATAAATTAAGATCAATGCGCGTAATCTCAGCCTTGCCGGCGGACGTGACCGGCATAATGAGGCACGCCCGGTAGCGATCCGGTATAAGGAAGGTGTCGGTATGGAAACAATTCATGGTGACAATGCGGGGCAGGAAGCCGCCCTCACGGGCGTTGTCAAATGGTTCAATCCTGGAAAAGGCTATGGGTTCATTGCGCCGGATACCGGCGGAAATGACATTTTTGTCCATATCAGTGCGGTGCAGCATGCCGGTTTGCGCAAATTGAACGAAGGTGAGCGCGTGCGCTTCGCATTGCAGCAGCGCGAAGGGCGGGTAGCCGCCGTGGGGATCGAAAAACTGCATTAGAGCGCGGTCGTTTGAGGTTCGCTCGCCTGAGCGGACCGAAAACGTGAATCGCCATTTGAGAATTTCAAAGCATGATCGCATTTAACGTGGTCATGCGTTCGTGTGGCCGAAATTTGCCGGGGGGCCACGCAACTGCCCTTGGTTGCCCGTACCTGATATAACGGACCTGATATAACGGATCAGGGAAGATGGAGTCGGGCATGGCACGGGAATTGGCGGGGCTGGCGGCGGACGGCGATATGGCGTTGCCGCTTTATGGGGTGCGTCCGGGCGGTGTCGCGGCGCTTCTGGCTGAACTGCCGCCGGAGGAGGCGGCAATGCTGCGTTTCCAGAATTTTGCCGGACAGGCGGGCGTTGCAACGCTGCTGCCTGGTCCTGCCGGAGCGCCGCGGGCGGCGTTGCTGGGTCTGGGCGGTGAGCCGGCCGTGCATGGCTTTGGCGCGGCGGCGGGGGCCTTGCCGGCCGGGAGTGTGTGGCGGATCGCCGCCGGGGAGTATTCTCCAGAGGATGCGGCGTTGGGCTTTCTGCTTGGCGCCTACAGGTTCGAGCATTTAAAAACAAAGACGCAAAAAAAACTGGCCCAGCTTGAGCCCTCCCAGGTGCCGGAGCGGGTGCGCGTGGTTGCGCAGGCTGTCTGCACGGCGCGGGACCTGATTAACACACCAGCCAACCTGCTGGGGCCGGCTGAGCTGGCGCGCGCGGTGCTGGAGGTTGGCGCGCGGTTTGGCGCGCGGGCCGCGCATGTGCATGGCGGGGAGGTGGCGGCGCGCTATCCGGCGCTGGCGGCGGTGGGGGCGGGCTCAGAGCGTGGCCCTGAGGTTGTGGTGCTTGCATGGCAAGGTTCCAACACGGACGCACATGCGCCGCTGCTCTCGCTTTGCGGCAAGGGTGTGTGTTTCGACACCGGCGGCTACGATCTGAAGCCGGGCGCCGCGATGCTGCGCATGAAAAAAGATATGGGCGGAGCTGCAATATTGTTGGGGCTTGCGCAGGCGGTGATGGCGCTTGATTTACCGTTACGGTTGCAATTGCGCATTGGTTGCGTGGAGAACAGCATTTCGGGCCACGCCATGCGGCCTTCCGACGTGTTACAGACTGTTGCTGGTTTAAGCGTGGAAGTTGGCAACACCGATGCGGAAGGCCGGCTTGTGCTGTGCGATTTGCTCGCGGAGGCCGCGCGTGAATCACCGGATTGGCTGATAGATGCGGCAACGTTGACGGGTGCTGCGCGTGTGGCGCTGGGGCCGGATTTGCCTGCGTTGTTCTGTAACGACGATCGGCTGGCGGAGACAATTTTGGCGGCGGGGCGGTTGGTTCATGATCCGCTCTGGCGTTTGCCGTTGTTCGATGGATATGCCGCATGGCTGGACAGCCCGGTTGCCGATCTCAACACCGTCTCCGCCAAGCCCATGGCTGGTGCGATAGTTGCGGCCTTGTTCCTGCGGCATTTTGTTCCGGCTGGTGTCGCCTGGGCGCATGTGGATGTATACGGGTGGAATGATTCCACACGCCCTGGCAGGCCGGAAGGCGGCGAGGCGCAGACGTTGCGGGCTTTGCTCTCGGCGGTTGAGTCGCTCAAGGCGTGAGCGCGCAAGGGCGCTGATACCCGGGCCATTTTTTGAGGGCGAAGCACGTCTTCGGCCCTCTCGCCAGCGCAAGCCTCAAACGATCGTGCCTCTGCTTTGAAGCTTGTGGTTTATCCAGGCGCATGCGGATGCAACCGGTTACTATCGCGAGATGATTAAATCTGCGCAACTTTTAATGATGATGAAATGTTTTTGTTTTTTAACAGCTTGAATTTTGCAGCTATAATGCGTATTTCCGGTGCTCCTTGTTTCATTGCGTGAAGCTTTCGCCGTTTGGTTTCGGTTTGCTCAGCGAGGGAACGGGAGATGTGGTTTCTAACTTGTTAATCGTCTGCCGTGGTGACTTGGATTATGTTTTGATAGTCAACCGGATGGATATAAGCCACGGCTAAAAATAAAAATGGCTTTCATGCTTTTGGTTAAGGATCTCAGTTTATGGCGGCGCAACTCTCTTCTGACCAACTTGTTGGTATTCTGCGTGACACAATCGTCTCTCTGGTGCGGCGCGAGGGCGTTGACCTTTCGGCCCGGCAGTTGGGTGTATTTCTGACCTGTTACCTGAACGAGGGCGGGCATACCGTGCGCGGGTTGGCACAGGATCTGAATGTCTCCAAGCCTGCGATTACCCGCGCGCTGGACCGCTTGACCGAGTTGGATTTTGTCCGCCGCAAGGTGGACCCCTCCGATCGCCGGAGCGTGCTGGTGCAGCGCACGGTGAAGGGCGCGGCGTTTTTGCGTGAAACGCGGCATATTATGACCGATGCCCTTGCCGCGAATAAGACCGAAGCCGCGAGCCGCCGTAGCGCGAGCTAAGGCTGTGGCTTTGAGATGCTGTCGCGTTGTTTTGGCAGCGCTGTTGGGGCTTTTTGTTTTGGAGTCTGCGCCGGCGATGGCGCAGACGCATCCGTTCGTGTTGAGTCCCGCCGATCAGGCGTTGGTGACGCAGGTCGAGACTTATTTGAACCAACAAACCGGGCTGACCGCCAATTTCCTGCAGGTGGCGGCGGATGGGTCGACGCGGACAGGCAAAGCCTGGCTGGAGCGGCCGGGGAAGATGCGCTTTGAATACGACCCGCCGGACAAGCAGTTGCTCGTCGCGGGGTTTGGGCTGCTGGTGTATTATGATCCAGATTTGGACCAGACGACGAATATTCCGCTGGGCAGCACACCGCTCGGAATTTTGCTGGCAAAGCATGTGAATTTGAATTCGGCCGGCGTGGTGGTGACAAATATCCAGAGGCAGCCTGGCGAAGATGACATTACACTGGTGCGCAAGGATAAAGCCGCGGCGGGGAGCCTGACGCTGGTGTTCGGCACTGATCCGCTGGAATTGCGGCAATGGGTGGTGGTGGATGCGCAGGGGCGCCAGACCCGGGTGAGCCTTTATGATATCGTGCCCGGCGGCCCATATCCTGACTCGCTGTTTCAATATAACACCGGCACGTCCCCGATACAGTCGGGCGGTTAAGGTTACATGAAGATCACGATTGCGACCTGGAACATCAATTCATTGCGGCTGCGCCAGGGGTTGTTGCATAAGCTTATGGCCGGGCTCGCGCCCGATGTGATTTGTCTGCAGGAAACCAAGGTGCCGGACGAGCTGTTTCCCGAGGCCATCGCCGGGGAAATTGGTTTTGCGCATGTGCTCAAGCGCGGCATGAAGGGTTATAACGGCGTTGCGATATTGTCGCGGCTGCCGCTGGTGCTGGCGGAGAACACACCTGATTGGTGCGCGAAGAATGATTGCCGGCATATTTCCGCGCGGCTGGAGACAGGCGGCTTGCCGCTGACATTGCATAATTTTTATGTGCCGGCGGGTGGCGATATCGCGGACCGGGAGCAGAATGTGAAATTCGGCCATAAGCTGGATTTCATTGCGGAGGCGCGGGCGCATTTTGCCGCCTATCCGCCAGGGCGCAGCGTGCTGGTGGGGGATTTGAACATCGCGCCGCTGGAGAACGATGTTTGGAACCACAAGCAGTTGCTCGGCATCGTCAGCCACACGCCGGTGGAGACGCAGGGGCTGAACGCCTGGATGGCGGAGGGCTTTGTGGATGCGCTGCGCCATTTCGTGCCGCCGGAGCAGAAACTCTACACTTGGTGGTCATACCGCAACCGCGACTGGGAGGCCTCCAACCGCGGGCGGCGGCTGGACCATGTGTGGGTGAGCCGTGACCTGGAAGCGGGGCTGGTTGGCTGCGAGATTTTGCGGGAGGCGCGCAACTGGGAGCAACCTTCAGACCATGTGCCGGTGAGCGTGACCCTCAAGCTGGATTGAGGCTCAGGGCGTGCGGATTTCCCAGCCGTTTTCGGTGGGCTCGCAATGGAGCGGCACGGCGTTGGGGGTTAACCCTTCCTTTGTCAGCCCCATGAGGTCGCGCAGGGCGCGGAAAATGCCGCCATGGGCGACGACGAGCACCGGGCCGGGCTGGGCGAGCACGCGGCGCATGGCGATGCGCGCGCGGATGGTGACCTCGGCGAAGGTTTCAGCGCCTTCGGGGGTGAAGCGGCCTTCCATCCATTCCGGGAACCAGGGCTGGAGGGGTTTGCCTTCCATGCCGCCGAAAACCACCTCGCGCAGACCAGCCTCGAAGCTGACCGGCAGGTTGAGGAATTCGTTGATGATGGCGGTGGTCTCGCGCGTGCGCACCATGGGCGAGGAGATGATGGCGGTGATGCCCTGGCCGGCGAGCAGCGGCCCGGCGGCCTGCGCCTGCGCGCGGCCGGTGGCGTTCAGCGAGATGTCCAGCGCGCCTTGGGAGAGTCCGGCGGCGTTATAGTCTGTCTCGCCATGGCGGAGGAACCAGAACGGGACGGATGGCAGGGACATTTACGCCAGGCCTTCGGCGGCCAAGGATTGTTGCACGCTGGGGCGGGCGAGCATGCGATCAAGATGTGCCTCGAAACATGCGGGCATTTGCATTTTTGCGCGCGTGCGGGCCCAGAATTCCAGGTAGAACAGCGCGCAATCGGCAATGGAGAAATCGCCGAATAGATACGGCTTGGTGCCGAGCGCCGGTTCAAGGTTGGCGAAACCCTGGACGGCGATCTCGCGCCCGGTCTGTTTGATCTTGTCAGTGTCGCCCGGGGTGGTGCTGAAGGCATCGGCGCGAAACATGCGGGTGAAGCCGCGCATGTGGACGGTGGCGACCATGAAATCGAGCAATTCCAGGGTGCGGACTTCACCTTCGAGATCGTTGGGGAGGAGATGCATCTCGGGGTTGGTGAGTGCCAGATAAAACGCGATGGCGGGGAATTCGGTGAGGATGCTGCCGTCGTCGCGTTGCAGCACCGGCACCTTGGCTTTTGGATTGATGGCAAGGAATTCTGGCGTGTGATGCGCGCCTTTGTGCAGTTCGGTTCTGACCAGTTCGAAGGGTTTGCCGATTTCGCGCAGCAGGACGTGGATGCCGAGTGAACAGGCGCCGGGTGAGTAGAAGAGTTTCATGAGACGCCTCGCGATATGGGTGCGGCTGGCTAGTCGAACAATGAGCTGACCGAACTTTCGGTCGAGATGCGGCGCATGGCCTCGGCCAGCAGCGGGGCGATAGAGAGCTGGCGCACGTTATGCGCCAGGCGCACGGCCTCGGTGGCGGCGATGGAGTCGGTGATGGTCAGCATCTCGATCTTGGAGGCGGCAATGCGCGCGACGGCGCCGCCGGAGAGCACGCCGTGGCTGACATAGACGCTGACGGAACGCGCGCCCTCGTTGATCAACGCTTCAGCGGCGTTGCAGAGCGTGCCGCCGGAATCCACGATGTCGTCGATGATGATGCAGTCGCGTCCTTCCACCTCGCCGATGATGTTCATCACCTCGGAGACGCCGGCGCGCTCGCGGCGCTTGTCGATGATCGCGAGATCGGTGTTGAGGCGCCGGGCGATGATGCGCGCGCGCAGCACGCCGCCGACATCGGGCGAGACGATCATAGGGTCGCGCCCGGCGAAGCGCTCGGTGATGTCAGCCGAGAACAGCGGGGCGGCGGGGAGGTTATCCACCGGAATGTCAAAAAAGCCTTGGATCTGGCCTGCATGGAGGTCCATGGTGAGGACGCGGTTGGCGCCGGACTCGGTGATGAGGTTGGCGACCAGCTTGGCGGAGATGGGTGTGCGCGGGCCTGATTTACGGTCCTGCCGTGCGTAGCCGAAATAGGGGATGACCGGGGTGATGCGCCGGGCCGAACCGCGGCGCAGGGCGTCGCAGGTGATCAGCAGTTCCATCAGATTGTCGTTGGTCGGATACGAGGTGGACTGGATGACGAACACGTCCTCCCCGCGCACGTTTTCATGGATTTCGACGAAAACCTCCATATCGGCGAAGCGGCGGATGGAGGCTTTGGCGAGCGGGATGTTCAGACCGGCGGCGACAGCTTCGGCCAGCGGGCGGTTGCTGTTGCAGGCAACAATTTTCATGAAATTTCTTTCCGGTCTGGCTAAAAGTAAACTCGGGCGCGGTTTAGCAACGGGGGGCGGCAATGTCCATTAACTGGAGAGCTCGCGTGACCGTTCCGTGGCAGCCTGAATCGCTTTTGCGAAAGTTTCCGGCCAGGCGTCATCCGCGCGCAACACCGCCAGGGCGCGCTCGGTGGTGCCGCCGGGCGAGGTGACGGCGATGCGCAGGGCGGCGGCGTCCTCATCGCTGGCGGCGAGCAGAGCCGCGGAGCCGATGAGGGTCTGGCGGGCCATCTGGCGGGCGAGCGCGGGGGGCAGGCCCTGGTCCAGCCCGGCCTGTTCCATCAACTCGGCGAGCAGGAACACATAGGCGGGGCCGCCGCCGGAAATGGCGGTCACGGGGTCGAGCATGGCCTCGCTCTCGACCCAGGAGATCAGCCCGGTGGCGGCCAGAAGCTCATCGGCCAGGGTTTTTTGCGCGGGGGTGACATGGCTGCCCGCCACCGCGACGGTGATGCCCTGGCGCACGGCGGCGGGGGTGTTGGGCATGGCGCGCACCACGGCGGCCTTGACCCCCAGCATCGCGGCGATGGCGTTGAGGGTTTTACCGGCCATGATGGAGATGAACACCGCGTGGCCGCCAAAGCGGGCATAGGCGGGCAGGGCCTGCGCGGCCATTTGCGGCTTTACCGCGAGGATGACGGCGCCGGGGGCGAAGCCATGCGGAATATCGGCCGCTGATGCGACCACGGTGACATTCGGCCCGGCCAGCGCGGCGGCGGCGGGTGAGGGGTCAACGACGAGCACGGATGAAAGTCCGCGCTCGCGCCAGCCAGCCAATAATGCGGAGCCCATGCGGCCGCCGCCGACGAGGAGAAGCGAGGGAAGGGTGTTGCTCATGCGCGGCGGGGTATCACGCCTCGCCGGCACATTCCAGCATGGCGGCTTCCAGCGCATCGCTGGGGGATTTGCCGCCCCAGAGGGTGAACTGGAAGGCGGGGAAGAAACGCTCGCATTCGGTGATGGCGATGTCCACCAGGTCCTCGATGGATTCGGCCGAGGCGCTGGGGGTGCCGCGCAGCAGCACCGAATGGCGGTAGATCGGCATGCCGGTGTCTTCGTCCATGCCGAAATGGCCGATCCACAGGCGCTCATTGGCCTTGGCCAGCAGCTCGTAGAGGGCGCCGCGGCGTTTGGGCGGTGATTTCAGCTCGAAGGCGCAGGAGAAATGCATGACGGAAATTTCGTCCGACCAGCAGAAATACAGGCCGTAGTCGCACCATTTGCCGGGGGCTTCGGCGGCCATGTCAGAGTCTGAACGGCGGTCAAAAGCCCAGTCATTGGCCGAGATCACCTGCTCGACCAGGTCGAGCGGGTTGGCGACCGAGGGATTGTCGAAGGAAAGAGCGAGGCTCGGCATGGGAGTCTCCTGATCCAGGGATGGTCCAAACGGGTGGAGACAACTCTAGCGCTAGTGCCATGAGTGTTTCTTCACCACGACTCCTAGTCTACCGGGTTTTTATGGCGCGCTGCAATGAAGGAATTTTGCGAAGGGTGACGGCTTGCCAGTTTTGCCCGGGGCGATGATAGAGGCGCGGATTGTTGCCGCGCGGTTTGGCGCGGGCGCGAGATTGAGGATTGGTTGATGAGTTACGCGGTGAAGGAGATATTCCTTACCTTGCAGGGAGAGGGCTTGCAGGCCGGAAGGGCGGCGGTGTTCTGCCGTTTCGCGGGCTGTAACCTGTGGTCCGGCCGCGAGGAGGACCGCGCCGCGGCGGTTTGCACGTTTTGCGACACTGACTTCATCGGCACGGACGGGCCGGGGGGTGGCAGGTTTGGCGATGCGCAGGCTCTGGCCGGGGCGATTGAGGCGGCCTGGCGCGGCGGGGGGGCGGAGCGGCTGGTGGTGTTGACCGGCGGGGAGCCGTTTTTGCAGGTTGATGCCGCGTTGACCGCGGCGCTGCATGCGCGGGGTTTTCGCATTGCCGCCGAGAGCAACGGCACGCTGGCGCCGCCCGAGGGGATCGACTGGCTCTGCATCAGCCCGAAAGCCGGGGCGCCGCTCGCGGTGAGCGGGGGCGACGAGCTGAAACTGGTGTTTCCGCAGGAGCAGGCGCCGCCCGCCCGGTTTGAGGCGCTGGATTTCACGCATTTTTTGCTGCAGCCGATGGATGGGCCGGAGCGCGACGCCAATACAAGGGCGGCCATCGCCTTCTGCCTCGCCCATCCGCGCTGGCGGCTCTCGCTGCAAACACATAAATATCTGGGTATTCCGTGATGCATGAACTGAGCAAACAATTCCGTTTTGAGGCGGCGCACACCTTGCAGCGGCGCATCGATGCCGAGCCGAGCCGGCGGATCCATGGGCATTCGTACCGCGCCGAGGTGGTGCTGCGCGGCGTGCCGGACGCTGGTAGCGGGATGCTGATCGATCTGGGGCATTTTGCCCAGTGCATCGGCGAGGTGCGCGAGGCGCTGGATCACCGGTTTTTGGATGACATCACTGATTTGGGCCCGGCGACGCTGGAGAATCTCTCAAGCTGGATATGGCGCAGGCTGGCCGGGGCATGTCCGGGGCTGGTGCGGGTGAGCGTGTATCGCGACAGCGAGGGCGACACCTGCAGTTATTTCGGGCCGGGGTAGGCGGGCTAATAAATCCGGCACAACAAAGGCCCCGGTGGCGAACCGCCGGGGCCTTTGTGTTTTAGACGATCACCGGAAATCAGGCGCGGCGCAGGGCCGGGCCGTTGTAGCGGGCGGTGAGGCCCAGCTCGTCCTCGATGCGCATGAGCTGGTTATACTTCGCCGTGCGGTCAGAGCGGGCGAGCGAGCCGGTTTTGATCTGGCCGCAGTTGGTGGCGACGGCAAGGTCGGCGATGGTGGAATCCTCGGTCTCGCCCGAGCGGTGCGACATCACGGCGGTGTAGCCGGCGCGATGCGCGATCTCCACGGCTTCCAGCGTTTCGGTCAGCGTGCCGATCTGGTTGACCTTCACCAGGATGGAGTTGGCGGTGCCGGCGGCGATGCCGCGGCGCAGGCGGGTTGGGTTGGTGACAAAGAGATCATCGCCGACCAACTGCACGGTGGCGCCAAGGCGCTCGGTGAGGAGTTTCCAGCCGTCCCAGTCGTCCTCGGAGCAGGCGTCCTCAATGCTGGTGATGGGGAAGCGCGAGCAGAGCCCGGCCAGGTAGTCAATGAAACCGGCGGCGTCGTATTTTTTGCCCTCGCCGTGCAGGTTGTAGATGCCGTCCTTATAAAACTCGGTCGCGGCGCAATCCATGGCGAAGGTGATGTCCTCGCCGGGGCGGTAGCCGGCGCGCTCAACCGCCTTGGCGATGAAACTGAGCGCCTCGTCGGCTGATTTCAGGTTGGGGGCGAAGCCGCCCTCGTCACCCACGTTGGTGTTATGGCCAGCCTCGGCGAGGGATTTTTTCAGCGCGTGGAAGACCTCGGAGCCCATGCGCACCGCCTCGGCGATGGAGGAGGCGCCGACCGGCTGGATCATGAATTCCTGGATGTCGATGGGGTTGTCGGCATGCTGGCCGCCGTTGACGATGTTCATCATCGGCACCGGCAGGGTGCGGGCCGAGACGCCGCCGATGTAGCGGTAGAGCGGCATGCCGTTATCGGACGCGGCGGCTTTTGCCAGCGCGAGCGAGACACCGAGGATGGCGTTGGCGCCCAGGCGCGATTTGTTGGGGGTGCCGTCCAGGTCGATCATGATATTGTCGATGGCGACCTGTTCCTCGGCGTCCATCCCGCCGATGGCGTCGAGGATTTCAGTCTCGACCGCGGTGATGGCCTTGGTGACGCCCTTGCCGCCGTAGCGCGATTTGTCGCCGTCGCGCAGCTCCACCGCCTCATGCGCGCCGGTGGAGGCGCCGGAGGGAACGGCGGCGCGGCCGAAGGCGCCGGATTCCAGAAGCACATCAACTTCGACGGTCGGGTTGCCCCGGCTGTCCAGGATTTCGCGGGCGACGATATCGGCAATGGCGGTCATGTTGGCATCCTCCGGTTGATGGGCGCGTTGTGCGGGCGGGGTAGACCAGCGGACGCGGACAGGCAAGGTTTTAGCGTAAATTACCAAGTGTGATGAGGCTAAATGACCTTCCCCACTTCACGCCGTGTTTCAATCTGGTAATAGACGCCCATATGTATGGGCGCGTCCACTCAAGGGGGTGGGCTAAAAGCCAAACCAGGGTTTTCGGACAATGAAGCTTATCAATGCCATCCGCATGGGCGGAACTGAAATTCTGCCCCTCGTGGAGGGCGGCAAGGGAGTTGCTGTCTCCAACGGCGTGACCGCCGGCCATTGGGCCGCGGGCGGCGGGGCGGGGACGTTCTCGGCGGTTAATCCTGACAAATATGATGCGGACGGGCATGTGATCTCGCCGGTTTATCACGGCAAGACCCGGCGTGACCGCCATGAGGAGCTGATTGCCTACGCCATCGAGGGCGGCGTTGCCCAGGCCGAGCGGGCGTATGAGATATCCGGCGGCAAAGGCCGCATCCACGCCAATATCCTGTGGGAGATGGGCGGCGCGGAGCGGGTTATCACCGGTATCCTCGAGCGCACCAAGGGCATTGTGAACGGCATCACCTGCGGCGCGGGAATGCCTTACCGGCTCTCCGACATCGCGGCCAAATTCAACGTGCATTATTACCCGATCGTCTCTTCCGGGCGCGCGTTTTCGGCGCTGTGGAAGCGGGCCTATTCCAAGGCCGCGAATCTGCTTGGCGGCGTGGTGTATGAAGACCCCTGGCTGGCCGGGGGGCATAACGGGCTTTCCAACAGCGAAGACCCGCAGAAGCCCGAGCCGCCGTTTCCGCGCGTGCTGGCGCTGCGCAAGATCATGCGCGAGTTCGGCCTGGGGGAAACCCCGATTATCATGGCGGGCGGTGTGTGGGCGCTGGAGGAATGGGAAGACTGGATCGATAACCCCGAGCTCGGGCCGATCGCCTTTCAGTTCGGCAGCCGCCCGCTGCTGACCAAGGAAAGCCCGATTCCGGCGAGCTGGAAGGAGCGCCTGCGCACCCTGAAGCCGGGCGATGTGTTCCTCAACAAATTCTCCCCCACCGGGTTTTATTCATCCGCCGTGAACAACAGCTTCATTCAGGAGCTGCGCGGCCGCAACGAGCGCCAGGTGGCCTATTCACCCGAGCCGGTTGGCGAGCATGTGGTGGAATATGGCGTCGGCGCGCGCAAGCGCTCTGTGTATCTCACGGCGCCTGATTATGCGCGGGTGAAGGGCTGGGAAGACGCTGGTTATGTGGATGCGCTGCGCACCCCCGATTCCACGCTGATCTTCGTGACCCCGGACAAGGCCGAGGAGATCCATACCGACCAGGTGAACTGCATGGGCTGCCTGAGCCAGTGCCGGTTCTCCAACTGGAGCCAGGAGCCGCCGGAATATGACAACGGCAAAAAGGCCGATCCGCGCAGTTTCTGCATCCAGAAGACCTTGCAGGATATTGCCCATGCCGCGCCGGATGATCTGGACGCGCTGGACCATAACCTGATGTTCGCCGGGCATAATGCCTGCCGCTTTGGCACCGATCCGTTCTATTCCAACGGGTTCATCCCGACGGTGCGCGAGCTGGTGGACCGGATTCTGACCGGGAAATAACCGGTCAGCCGGGTTTGGGCAGGTAGCGCCCGGCCGCGAGAAAGCCGGCGCCGGTGCCCGCGAACAGCAGGGCGAGACCGGCGATGTTCAGGCAGGCCCTGGGGTAGCCGAGCGTTGCGGCGTCGAGAAACGGGTAAGGGTAGTAGCCGCTAAGCGCGCCGTGCAGCAGGGTGTAGGCCGCGTAGACCAGCGGGCAGATGAGCCAGTAGGGGATCTGGCGGAAGCGTAGCGCTCCCTTGGGCACGAAGAGCGCCCAATCCAGCACATAAAGCGGCGGGTTGATGTCGTGCAGCTGGAAGTTCACCAACCAGTCCAGCCCGGTGAGGTGGTAGAGTTTGCGCAACAGAAAATAATACACCACCGCGATTACGAGGATATAGACCCCGATGGCCGTGCGCACGCCGGGGCGGAGGAAAAACGCGGGCCGGGCGGCGGCTGGCAGCAGGGGCGCGGTGAAGGCCAGGGCCACGAGAAGATTGCCCCAGATGGTGAAGAAGCCGAAATAGGTGATGCTGCCGGGGAGCAGGCCCGCGTGCGAGGTGGTGAGCCAGTATTGGGTGAGCAGCGCGGACCAGCCGGAGGACGCGCCCGCAACGCGGTATAGGTTCATGTCACCCCTCTCCTGTTTTATGCCGGTGGTATAAGGCGGCGGCGCGGCGGCGCATAACGAATCCTTGGGCAGAATCGGCAGACTCGGTTAAAGGAGGATTCGAAACCCGAGTCGGAGAGTTGCCCATGGCCAGCGTGTCTGCCCAATCGCGTCCTTATGTTATCGTGCTGGGCAATGAGAAGGGCGGCTCGGGCAAATCCACCACCTCCATTCATATCATCGTCTCGCTGCTGCGCGATGGCTACAGCGTGGGGGCCATGGACCTTGACGCGCGCCAGGGCACGCTGGCCGGCACGCTGGCGGCGCGCAAGCATTTCGTGGAAAGCAAGGGGATTTCGCTGCCGCTGCCGGAGTTCCGCTCCGTGCACCGCGCGATTTTGGACAACCGGCTGGAGGCCGAGGCCGAGGAACGCACGCGGTTTGATACGGCGTTGGGCGAGTTCGAGGGCTTGGACGTGGTGGTGATCGATTGCCCGGGGGCGGATACATATCTCTCGCGCTACGGGCATAGCCACGCGGATACGCTGATCACCCCGATCAACGATAGTTTTGTCGATTTCTCGATGCTGGCGAAGGTGGACCCGGATAACCACGATATTGTGAACCCGAGCATCTACTCGGAAATGGTGTGGGAGGCGCGCAAGAACCGCTTCTCGCGTGACCGCGGCAAGATCGACTGGATGGTGATGCGCAACCGGCTGGCGGCCTCCGAGGCGCGCAACAAGCGCGATGTGGGCGAGACGCTGGAGCTGCTGGCCAAGCGGATCGGCTTTCGCACGCTGAAAGGCTTTGGCGAGCGGGTGATCTTTCGCGAGCTTTATTTGCAGGGGCTGACGCTGATGGATGTGCGCGAGGCGAATATCGGCATCGCGCTGGGATTGTCGCATATCGCCGCCCGTACCGAGGTGCGCGCGCTGATCAGCGCCATCAAGCTGCCGCCGGCGAAAATGTCGCTGGTGGCATGATCGCAATTTAGGACTCACGTTCCGGCGCCGCCCGCATTATATGGCGGGAAAATGCTGGAGTGTGTGATGGGGCGCGTGTTTCTGGCCGGGGCTGGTCCCGGAGACCCGGAATTGCTGACATTGAAGGCCGCGCGCGTGATCGCGGCGGCTGATGTGCTGCTGTATGACAGCCTGGTGGACCCGCGCGTGGTGGCGATGGCCAGGGCGGATGCGCGCCTCATCGATGTTGGCAAGCGCTGCGGCAAGCATTCGGCCAGCCAGAAGGAGATTTGCCGGCTGTTGGTGGCGCAGGCGCGCACCGGCAAGCTGGTGGTGCGGCTGAAAGGCGGCGACCCGATGGTTTTTGGCCGGGCCACCGAGGAGATGGAGGCGCTGCAGGCGGCGGGGATCGGCTTTGAGGTCATCCCCGGCGTTACGGCGGCGACAGCGGCGGCGGCGGCGCTGCATGTCTCGCTCACCAAGCGGGCGGTGGCGCGTTCACTGCATTTTCTGGTGGGGCATGGCGCCGAGAGCGGATTGCCGGCGCATGACTGGGTTTCCCTCACCAAATCCGGCGGCACGCTGGTGGTGTATATGGGCGGGCAGACGCTGCCCGGCCTGGCGGCGCATTTCATCGAGGCGGGGATGGCGCCTGATATGCCGGCCGTGGCGGTGGAGAGTGCGAGCCTCGAAGGGCAGCGGATTTTGCGCGGAACCATCGGCTCGTTGCCGGGGCTGGTGCTGGGGGCCAAGGCCACCGGGCCGGTGATCGTGTTGATCGGCGAGGCCATGGAGCAGTCTGACGAGCTGGACGATGTGCTGCTGCAGGTTGAGGCCGAGGGGTAGGCTTCTCTATGCCAGCCGCGCCAGCCGCACCGCCGTGTGGCCAAGGCTGACGCGCAGGCTGGGCATCACCAGCATGCAACTGTCATAGGGGGTGCGGATTTCGGTATCGCCGTCATGGGCGATCAGCGTATCGGCGGCGGGGATGATCTCGCCGCCCTGGAAGCTCCGCAGAAACACGAAACGGTTGGTGCGCGCGGTGATGGTGTGGGTGACCTGCGCGAAGGTGATGGGTGCGGGCGGCGGCGGCGGGGCCAAAAGCATGCCGGTCTGGCGCAGCAGGGCGCGCACGGTAGCGCGGGTTTGGCTCAGGGCGGCGGGTTCCCAGTGTTGGCCCGCCTCGGCCAATATGCCCGTGGCCTCGCTGAAGCGGCCGTAGTCGATAAGGCGCTTGCCGCCGGCGTGGCCGCTGTCGGCGATAACGGTGGCGGGTGTCGCCAGCTTGAGCGCAAGCTCGCGCCCCTGCGCGGTGGGGCCGCACAGCAGAACCGGGTTTGAGGGCCAGAGCATTGTGTGCAGGTCCAGCAGGATATCGGCCGTGTCGACCAGCGGGCGGATTTCGCGCGCGCGGTTAAGCTCCAAGGAGCGGCGCACGCCAAAGAGCTGCAGATCGTCCCAGACGCGGTTCATGTCCTCCTCGATATGGCGCGAGGCGAGGGGGGTTTGGGAGTTGAAACGGTCAAACGCGGCGAGGTTAGCGAAGCCGAAGGTGAGCTTGCCCCGGCGGGGGGTGAATTTCGCGCGCAGCAATTCGGCCAGAATGGCCGCACCGGCGATCTCATTGCCGTGAATGAGGCTGACCAGGACCACATGCGGGCCGGGGAGGCCGGAGTCATGCGTGGTGAATCCGGGAATGCCGGTGTTGCCCTGGCGGAAGGCGGAGATGTCAGGTGTTGCGATGTGAACCGGAAACGCCTGAAGGTCCGCCGGGCGGGCGGAATCTACTGGGGCGAAATCAGCCGGCGGCGGGCCAGGAGTCATGAAGGCAGTGTAACGCAGTTGTGACGAGGCGCAATCGCGGGGGTGCGCGGGATTGACGCCAGCGAACACACGCCGCAAAGCCGCCGCATGGTTACCGCAAGAATTTTATGCACCGATCTGGCCGGGTTACGGGCGCAGGCTCTGGGTCTGGCCGAGGCCGCCGGCATGGATGCCGATATGCGCACGCTGGAATTTCAGCCGCCCTGGGACAAGATTTCGCCCCGGTTATGGCCGAATATTCACTGGGCCGTGGGCGCTGATGCGTTTGAGCCGCCCTTGCCCGCGGTGGTGCTGGGCTGCGGCGGCGCGGGGGCGCGGGTGGCGGCGGGCCTGCGCGGGCCGGGGGTGAAGGCGGTGGCGATTCAGCATCCGCGCATGAATTTGAACAAGTTTGATCTGGTGATGGCGGCGCGGCACGACGGCATTACTGGCGCAAATGTGATCGTGACCCGCACGGCGCTGCACCGGGTGACACAGCCGCGCCTGGCGGCGGAGCTGATAAAATGGGCGCCGGTGTTTGCGCCTTATCGGCGCCCGCTGTTGGCGGTGCTGCTGGGCGGCAGCAACGGGCGCTACCGCTTTGAGGCAGCCCAGGGCCGCGAGCTGGCCGGGCACCTCGCGGCGCTGATCCGCCGTGACAGGATCGGCGTGGTGATAACACCCTCGCGCCGGACCGCGCCGGAGATTGTCAAAATTTTGCGCGAGACGCTGGAGCCGCTGGGCGGCTGGATCTGGGATGGCGCCGGGGAGAATCCGTATTTTGGCATGCTGGCCTGCGCCGATGCGATTTTGTGCACGGCGGATTCGGTCTCCATGGTCTCCGAGGCGGTAGCGACCTCCGTACCGGTGTTTTTGCTGCGGCTGCCGGGGAAATCCGCGCGGATCGGCGCGTTCATGGATAGTCTGGTGGATGCGGGGCGCGTGCACGACTTTGCCGGAAAACTGGAGCTGTGGGATACGCAGAGCCTGGATGACACGCAGATGGCGGCGCAACAGATGCGCGACCGCTTGGGATTGTAACGATGCTGGATATTGAGACCTTCGATAATCTGCGTGGCGGCAACGTGGCCTATAAGGCGCTGGCGCATCCGGTGGCGGCCGAGGGGCTGATACGGGTTGCGGCGGAGGCGGGGCGCATGGCGGTTTTTGACCCCGATGGGATCGCCGGGCCGTTGCTGGCGCTGTGCCCGGATTTTGATGTCGAGGGCGTTTATGTGCAGGACACGCTGGCGGTCGGCCAGCTGCGCGGCGGGCATGTGGCGCGCGCGCTCACGCAGCTGAGCACCGCAAAGGTGCGGAGTGTGCTGATTGCCGCGTTCGATGCCGGGCGGGTGGCGGAGCGGCTGGCGCGCTTTGCGCCGCCGGGGGCGCGGGTGCTCACGCTGGATGGCGCGAAGCTGCCGGAGGCGATGCTGACCAGCAGGGCGCGGTATCTGGACGCGGTGAATTTCGCCACCAATTTCGTGTTCTTCCGTGATGACGGGCGTTTCTCCACGCGGCTGACGACGGCGAATTACTGGGCCGGGTATGGCGCGAAGGCGGTGCGGTTTTTCTGCCGCCTCTACGGCGCGGCGGGCGAGGTGCTGGCGCAGTGGGAAGAGGCGGCGCCAGCGGGTACTGGCGGGTTTGTGCTGGATAGCGCCGCGGTGCGCGCGCGGTTTGGCCTGGGGGCGTTTACCGGGCAGCTGTTCATCCATGCGATCGGCGCGGCGGGGCATGATGTGGTGAAATATGCGCTGGATACCTACGCCTCGGACAATGGGGCGTCGCTCTCCTGCACGCATGATGCGAATGCCTGGCCATCGGAGCGCTTTGCCGGCCTGCCCGCGCCGCGCGCGGATGAGCGGGTGATATTATGGGTGCAGAACAGCCATGCCGTGGCGATCCCCGCCGGGGCGCTGGCGCTGGACCGCATGGGCGCCGAGGCGCCGGTGGCGCTTGCCGCCGAGGTTGCGCCCTTCGCGACCCTGGCGGTGGATGTGGCGGCGGTGCTGCCGGGGGTTTCCTGGCCGGCGCAGGTGGAGTTGCGCGCCGGGCGGCATGTGGTGCGTCCGCGCTACGAGGTTGAGCGCGCCGGGCGCACGCGCATCGCGCATGTGAATGTGGAGCGCGGGGATCTGCGCGGCGATGCCGGGATCAAGACGCTGCATTCAGAGCTGGGGCGCGGGTTTCTGCTACCCTTCCCCGTGCTGCCGCGCGGGCGCTTCAAAACCATCGTGCAGCCGACGCCGATGGCGGTGCATGAGCACAACATGCCGCTGCGGCTGGATGTTTTCGGCGCGGACGGCGTGAAGGCGGCTGAGCGGTTTCTGGGCGTTTTGCCGCGCCGGCATGATCTGGCGCTCGACCTCGACGATGTGTTGCGCCCCGGCGTGCTGGAGGATGGCGGACATGCCGAGCTGGTCTATGATTTTCGCGACGGCGGCGAGGCCAACGGCTGGCTGCACGCGCTGTTCCGCTTTGAGGACCGGGTGAGCGGGCACGCCGCGGAGAGCAGCTTTGGCGGGCATATTTTCAATACGATCATGACCTATAAGAACGAGCCGCAGAGCTACACCGGCAAGGCGCCGGGCCTCTCGACGCGGTTGTTTTTGAAGCTGGGGTTTGGCGGGCGGCAGAGTTTTTGCGTGCTGATCTATCCGGCATCCGGGCCGTGGCTGGATTTTTCCAGCACCACGCTGGAGCTTTATGATGCGGCGGGCGCGCTGCTGGCCAGCGCGGCGCTGCGGATCGCGTGTTCGGGTTCGGCCATTGTGTATCCGGCGAAGTATTTTTCCGGGGCCGAATTAAGCGCGGCGGGGGAGGCGGGTTATGTGCTCATCCGCGATACCACCTGCCGGCTGTTCGGGTTTCATGGGGTTGACGATGGCGCGGGCGGGTTTTCATTCGACCATATGTTCGGATTTTAGCTGAAAATCAGCGCCTCGAGCCGTTTGACCTCGATTTCGACGAAGGCCATCGGCGTGTCGGAGGCGTTCATCACGTCATGCTCGATGCCCGAGGCGCGGCTGTATGAGTCTCCGGCCTTGCGCGGGTAGTCGGTAATGTTTTTGCCGTCGTCAACGCGCATTGTTGAATCGGTCAGCATAACGATGAAATAGGGTAATCCGTGGCTGTGCCATCCGGTCACCGCGCCGGGGGCAAAATCCCAGCGTGTGATCCGAACATCGGCATCGTCGCGCTGGACGGTGGGGACCGCGGGGGTGGTGCATGCGAAGGCCATTCAGGCTCCCTCTTCTGGTTGGTAATGTTATGTTGGATAATGCGCGAATTATCCGGCGGGCGCCAATGCCGAAGCCGTGAAATGATGCAACCGGTGTTCCACCAGCGGCACCCATTGCCCGTGTTTTAACACCTCGCTGGGGCGGAATTTGGCCTTGTAGGCCATTTTTCGGCTCTCCTCGACCCAGTAGCCGAGGTAGACAAACGGCAGGCCCAGCGCCACCGCGCGGGCGGCCAGCCAGAGGATGGCGTAGGTGCCGAGCGAGCGTTCGTCCATGCCGGTTTCAAAGAAGCTGTAGACGGCGGAAAGCCCGTCGCCGAGGTGGTCGGTGAGGCAGGCGCCGAGCAAGGTGCCCTGGGGGGTGCGGAATTCGATGACCGAGGTTTCAATCGGCGTGTCCTCGACCATGGCGCGGTAGTCATAAAAACTCATGGTCGCCATGTCGCCCTCGCCGTGGCGGGCCTGCTGGTAGCGCTGGAAGAGCTGGTATTGCTCGGTGGTGGCGCGGGGCGGGATTTCCTGCACCACCAGATCGGCGTTGAGGCGGGCGATGCGTTTTTGCGTGCGGTTGGGGGTAAAGTCGCGCGCGCGGATGCGGATGGGCACGCAGGCGTTGCAGCTGGGGCAGACCGGCGCGTAGGCGATGTTGTGGCTGCGCCGGAAGCCGCCGCGCGAGAGACGGTCGTGCAGGGTTTCAGCCGAGACGCCGGCAAGCTCGGTCACCACCTTGCGCTCGGTGCGGCCCTCCACATAGGGGCAGGGCAGCGGCGCCGTGGTGTAGAAGAAATGCGGGCGGCGGGCGGGCTTGAAACTCATTATGCGTATGTTTGGGTGTTCAAGGGCCTGCGTCAACAACTGTTTTGCGGAGGCTGCCCGCCGCGCTCAGCGCCAGCACCGCGATGGTGGCGAAAAGCAGGGATTCGGGCAGTGAATAAAGGAACCAGTGCGAGGCCGGAGAGAGCAGCAGCAGCGGCGCCAGATACACAAGGCAGCCCAGCAGCACCTGCCAGAGCGGGGTTTTACCGGTGAGGCAGAGGGCCATGGCGGCGGGCAGGGTGATGGTGTCGTAAGCGTAGGCGTGCGGCACGGCGAGGAAGCTGCCAATGAGCAGCATGGCAACGGCCAGCGGGTAGGGCGCGCGCCGGGCGGCGAGGAAGGTGAGCGCGGCGGCAAGGGCGCTGCACAGGGTTTGCACCGCCCAGGCCGTGGCGGGCGCCACCCCCAGGGTGACGAGGTTTGCGGCAGGGGTGATGATAATATTCAGGTTGAGGCCGTGGCTGGCGAAATATTGGGTTTGGTAGGCGGGCAGCGTATGCGCCCAGAGCAGCCACAGCCCGGGGGGAAAAGCGAGGCAGGAGAGTGCGATGAGGCCAAGCGCGGTGGCGCTGGCGGCCACAATGGCGGCCCATTCGCCGCGCGCAAGCAGAAAGAAGGGAATGAGCACGCCAAGCTGGGGTTTGAGCGTGAGCAGGCCAAAGGCGATGCCGGCCAGCAGCGGGCGCCGGGGCAGCGCCGCGAAGCCGAGGAACAGCAAAGCGGTGGTGAAATAGGCGGTCTCCCCGGTGACGCCATTGAGCAGCGAGGCGGGGCTGGCCAGCAGGGCCAGCAGCATGAGCCACGGTCTTTGGGGGAAAAATGCAAAAACAGCGGCGATGAAAATGCCGAGGCCGGCCAGGGTCCAGAGCCATTGCGCCGCCGCGAAGGAGAAGAATTTGAGCCACCAGCTGGGGAGCAGGAAGGTGGGCGGGTAGAGATAGGGGTAGAAGCTGTTGAAGCCCGGATAGAGGCTCTGTTGAAACCCCTGCAAGGAAGTGGCGTTGTAAATCTGGGCGATGGGGTGCGTGGCGGCAAAGCGCGGGAACGACCAGAAGGCCATGAAATCGCTGTTAAGGGCGGGCGGGTGCAGCAGGCAGAGGGCCAATACAGCGAGATTGAGGGCCGCGCAGGCGCCGAGCATGGCGGTGACGATGAGTTTTCCGGGGTTGGTTGTGGCACGGCGCGGCATCATTTAAGCCATAACCGAGCCGTGCCGGGTGGTCGATGCCCGCGCGGAATTTTGCAAGGGGTGCGGCATGGCGCGGGCGAATTCGGTTAACTATCTGCTGGGCACGAGCTTCCACAAAATGGCCTTTGTCGAGTTCGGCAACCCGGCCGCGCCCGCGGTGGTGTGCGTGCATGGGCTCTCGCGCAACGGGCGCGATTTCGACCCGCTGGCGGAGGCGCTCTCGGACCGTTTCCATGTCATCTGCCCCGATCTGCCGGGACGCGGCAAGTCTGACTGGCTGCCCGATGCCATGGCCTATCAGCCGCCGAGCTATGTGGTGGCGCTGGCGCATCTGCTGGCGGCGCTGAACAAGCCGGTGGCGTGGGTGGGCACCTCGCTTGGCGGCATCTGCGGCATGATGCTCGCCGCCGCCGGGCATACGCCGATCACGCGCCTCGTGCTCAATGACATTGGCCCGCATATTCCCGCCGCCGCGCTGAAGCGGGTCGGCGGCACGCTGGCCACGCCGGGCGAGCGTTTTGCCACCATGGCGGCGCTGGAGGCGCATATGCGCGAGATTTACGCCCCGTTCGGCAGGCTGACGGACCCGCAATGGGCGCATCTGGCGCGGTTCTCCGCCCGGGTGGTGCTCGACCAGACCGGGGCCGGGGCGTTCGCCATGCATTATGACCCCAAGATCGCCGAGCCGCTGCGTAACACCGTGCCGCTGGATGTGGATATGTGGCCGCTGTGGGAGATGTTGAAGCTGCCCATCCTCGCGGTTCGCGGCGCCGCCAGCGACCTGCTGCTGCCCAGCACGTTTGAGCGCATGTGCGAGGCCGGCGCGCAGGGTTATGTGGTGGCGGATGCCGGACATGCCCCGGCGCTGATGGACGCACCCGCGATCGCGGCGGTAAGGGCGTTTCTGCTGGGCCGGTAGTTGTTAAGCTTTCGTGGCGCGATTGCGCGGCGCGGGAAAATCCTTAGGGTCGGCGCATGATCGGCAGGATTCTGGACCGCGCGCATATCCCGTTTCTGCGGCGCTCCTTTGTGGCGGCGGGGCAGGCCACGGCCTCGCAACGGGTCTCGCTGGTGGCGGCGGGCTGCGCATTCTACGCGACGCTGGCGCTCTTTCCCACCATCACCATGCTCATCTCGTTCTACGGTCTGGTCTATAACCCGGACACGGTGCAGCCGCAGTTGCAATATCTGCAGACCTTCATGCCGCCGGCGGCGTTTGCGTTGATCTCGGATAGGATACAGAGCCTGGTGCAGGCCCCGGCGCAGGGGCTGGGGCTGGGCTTTGGGGTGAGTTTGCTGATCTCGTTCTGGTCGTCATCGACCGGGACCAAGTCGATCCTCAATGCGCTCTCGCTGGCGTATCATGAGCGTGAGGAGCGCGGGATCATCCGGTTTCAACTGGTCTCGCTGGGGATGACGCTGGTGGCGGTGATCGGCGCGGCCCTGGCCATCGGCCTGCTGGTGTTCATCCCCGTCGCGCTGGCGTTTCTCGGCCTGCCGGGGGATACAAAAATCATCGTCAACCTGCTCAGCCTGGGGGCGATGGTGCTGTTCGTGCTGGTGGCGCTGGGGTTGCTTTATCGTTTTGGCCCGGCCGGGAACAACCGGATTTTCTACGCGCCGGGGGCGGGCATCGCGACCCTGCTGTGGCTGCTGGTGTCCTGGGCGTTTGGCTTCTATGTGGGGCATTTCGCGGCCTACAGCGCTACTTATGGGCCGCTCTCCACGCTGATTGGCCTGATGATGTGGTTTTATCTCTCGGCCTATGTGGTGCTGTTCGGCGCCGAGGTGAACGCGGCGATGGACCGTGAATGGAAGCGCCAGGCCGCGCGGGAGGTTTAGCCCCGCATTGCCGCCGGTGGTGGAATGTGGAAACCTGACCGCAACATTCCACCAGGGGGACAAATGGGCGAGGCTGAGGTCGAGGCGCTGCCGTTCTGGACGGGCAAGATTAAAATCTGGCCGCTCACCGGGGGGATCACCAACCGCAACTTCGGCGTGGAACAGGATGACGGGCGGCGCTTCGCGGTGCGGCTGGGCAAGGATATTCCCGAGCATGGGGTGATGCGCTTCAACGAGCAGGCGGCGGCCAGGGCGGCGGCGCGGGCCGGACTCTCGCCCGAGATTTATTACACGGCGCCAGGTGTGATGGTGAGCCGGCTGCTGCCGGGGCGCACGCTGAGCCCGGAGGAGATACGCGCGCCCGCGAACCTGCCGCGCGTGGCGGCGCTGATAAAGCAGTGCCACACCGGGCTGGGGCCTTATTTGCAGGGGCCGCTGCTGGCGTTCTGGGTGTTTCACATCAACCGCTCGTATGGGGCGGCGTTGCGCAGCAATAGTTCCAGCCTGGATGCGCAGCTGAACCGCCTGCTCGGGGTGAATGAGATGCTGGAGCGGCGCCTGGGGCCGGTGGAGGTGGTGTTCTCGCATAACGACCTGCTGCCGGGGAATGTTTTCGACGATGGGGAGCGGCTGTGGCTGCTGGACTGGGATTACGCGGGGTTTAATTCATCGTTGTTTGATCTGGCGAACCTCGCCTCCAACAACGGGTTTGGCCCGCAGCACGATGCGGCGTTGCTGGAAGCATATTTCGGCCAGCCGCCGGGTGCCGCGGTGTGGGATGCCTTCAGGGTGAGCCAATGCGCCTCGCTGTTGCGCGAGACGCTTTGGAGCGCGGTCTCGGAGATCACCTCCGGGCTGGATTTTGACTATAAGGCGTATACGGCGGAGAATCTGGCGCGCTTCGAGGCGGCGCTGGCGGGGCTTGGTTGAATTGCGGCGGGCGGGGACTATATTGGCGTCATGGCAAATTCAAACGGTCCGGTGATCGATATGACACCGGAGGGCGACTTCATCGAGCCACCCAAACCCACGCTGGGTGCGATATTGCTCCGCCTTGCGATGTTCGGTCTTTTTTTGTGCATCGCCGGTGTCATGTTCTGGGTGATGTTCTGGGCCGCGATTTTCGTGGTCCCGATTTTGGTGCTGCTCGGGCTCGCCGGTTTCATGCTGACGAAACTCCAGGGGCGATAGGCCCCGCCTGACAGGCCGGGTGTTCAGGTCAGCACGGGGTCCAGGTCAACGTTCACGCGCAGTGAGTGCCGCCCGCCGCCGAGGATGATGCCGCGCAGCGGGCTGACATCCTGAAAATTACGGCCCCAGGCGAGTGTTACGTGTTCATCGCTGACCAGCAGATTATTCGTGGGGTCGAAATCGACCCAGCCGATTTCCTCCCCGAGCCAGGCGGAGACCCAGGCGTGGGATTGGTCAGCGCCGCGGCGCCTGGTTTGCCCGGCGGGGGGAGAGGTGCGCAGGTAACCGGACACATAGCGCCCCGGCAGGCCCAGCGAGCGCAGGCAGGCCAGCATGAAATGCGCATAATCCTGGCAGACTCCGGCGCGGGTTTTAAAAATATGCGCCGCCGTGGTGGCGTTGTTGGTGACACCTGGGGTGTAGGTCATGTCCGTCCAGATACGCAGGTTCAGTTCCAGCAGGCCGGCAAGGATGGTGCGGCCGGGCGGAAAGCTGACGGCGGTATAACCCGCGATTTCACCATTTGGCTTGGCGAGCGCGCTGGGCAGGCAGAATTCGGCGACATCGGGGTCTTTAACGCCCCGCACGGCAATGGCCTCCCAGCGCGGGGTTTGCTCCGGCGGCGGCGGGGCGGGTTGTTCAACCGCGATGGTCGCGCTCAACGATACCACAAACTGCCGGTGCGGCACGGTGAGGGAGATGGTGGTGGTGGTGTTGCCGAAATGGTCGGTCTCGTCGCGCCTTGTGTCGGGCTGCGGGGAAACGCTCAGCACCGCCTCCCTGATGAATTGGCCGGGCCGCTCGCGCGGCAGCAAATGCATGAAATGCGTGCCGAGAACCACGGGTTCGGCATAGTCGTAAGTGGTGGCGTGGTGCAGCCGGTAGATCATGCTGGCAGGCGCATCGGGATATTCATTGCGCGAAGGCGCATCGGGATATTCATTGCGCGAAGGCGCATCAGGATATTCATTGCGCGGCTTCCAGTTCCAGCTCGTCCTCGAGCTGATGCGCCTCGGGCAGCAGGCTGAAGAAGCGGCGGTGCACATGGTCGGAGAGCAGGCGCAGGCGGGCGGCGATGGCGGCCAGCGGCTTGGCGAGACCCGTGGTCTCCCCGCTGAGATTCACCGCTTCCTGCTGCAGTTGCTTCAGGGATTCCGCGTCGTCCTCGGCGCCCAGATGCTGCAGACAGTTGCGCAAAACGATGAATTGATAGGCAAGGCTGCGCGGGTTGCCGATATCGGCCAACAGCATGGAGAGCACGGGGCCGGGCGCCAGAATGCCTGCGTGGCGCAAATCGTAGCTGAGCACGGAGTCAGCCAGTTCGATGCCGAGCGCCATGCCGGGTTCCAGCCGCTCGGGCGGGGCGTTGAGCAAAATAGCGAGACTCTCGGCCAGGGTTTCGGCGCGCTCGAGCCTGCGGCCCATCTCCAGGAACAGCCAGCCGCCGTCACGCGACATGTTCTCCGCCGCGATGCCCGCGAAGGTGGCGGCGAAGCTGAGCATGGAGGGCAGGGCGGTCTCCTCGTTGGGGAGGGATTCGGTGGCCTGGTTCAGGGCGAAGCGCACGGTTGCGAGCATGCTGGGGCTCAGGCGCTCGCTGGCGGCGTTGATCAGCCGGGCCACTTCTTTCAACTGCCCGGTGATGGGCTTGCGCCGCGCCAATGCGCCGCGCAGCTGGCGGCCCGAGAGTGCGCCGCCCGCGAGGTCGGCCGGGAGCAGCCCGGCCTGGGCCAGACATTTGGCGATCAGCCCGCGCTCGGCCAGATCGCGCGGCAGCGAGGTGCCCGATTCCAGCCGGGGCAGCGCCAGCATCAGCAGGCGCGAGGCGGATTCCAGCCGCTCGACCGAGCGGCCGAGCCAGAACAGATTGTCGGCCACGCGCGAGGGTAGATGCGCGGCGGCGAGGAACTGGGTGCGCTTGGGGGTGTCCGAATGGGTGGCGCCGGAGATCAAATGCGGCTCGTCGGCGTCCAGTATCCAGAGGTCTTTCATGCCGGTGACGGCGATGCCCTGCGCCGCGTTGTTCTGTTCCAGGCCGAAACCGAGGCCGCCGGGGAGAACCTGCCAGGTGGTGCCGTCGTGCCAGGCGTAGAGCCGGAACAGGATGGGGGTGGAGACCAGATTGGTGCCGTTGACGAAGGGGGCGCGGGACGCGCTTGTCACCGGGTCGCCGGAGGCTTTCGCGAGTAGCGGCGCGGCGCCGAGCATGCGCTGGAACAGTGGTTCAATATATTCCGCAAATTCAGCGGCTTCCATCAAGGCGCTGCCGGGTGCGTTGAGCATGTTGAGCGCCCCGGAGCGGATCGCGCCGAAGGCGCCGGGGATGCCAGCGCCGGGGCGGCCGCCTTGTTCCAGCGGGTCCAGGTCTATCCCGGAAAGCCCGCGGATGAGGCTGGCGACGGGCAGCAGGCCGCTCAGGGTTTTCATGTGCAGGCCGCCGTTGCGGGTGGCGAGGTCGCCGGGTTCAATCAGCAGCACGCCGAGCGCGCGCGCGAGCAGCGCGTCGTCCATGGCGTCCTGCGTTTGGGCGGGGCTGGAGGCGCCGGCGGAGAGCACGGCAACGACCCCGCCCTGGGCCGAGCGCTGCAGATGGTCCACCAGCATCTCACGCACCGGGCGCAGGCTGCGCAGCCCGCCGGTGCGGAAGAGTTCGGGCACAGTGCTGGAGGCCATGCGCCGCAGCGAGAGCGCGTGGCCAAGGCCGGGGATGACGCCGGTATGGTCGCGCAGAACCTGAAAGCGCCCGTCCGGTCCGCGGATGACATCCGCCGCGTAGAAGGTGAGGCGCGGGAAGCCGAGCTTCTCCCTGGTGTGCAAACTGCGCAGGAAATGCGGGTTGGCGAACACCAGGGCGGGCGGGAGGCTGCCATCGCGCAGCAGGGTCTGCGGGCCGTAGAGGTCCTCCAGCGCGGCGCTGAGGAGCTGGGCGCGTTGTATGAGGCCAGCCTCCAGCCAGGAGAATTCGAGCGGGGTGAGCGGCGCGGGCAACGGGTCGTAATGGCGGGTCGGCGCCGCGCCGAACGGGGCGGCGAGGCGCATCTGGCGGTTGAGCGCGGCCGAGCGGCGGGCCAGCTCGTCATGGCCGATATCGCGCACAGCCTCCATCACCGGCACCCAGGCGGTGCGGATCCGGCCGGACCGGTCGATCATTTCATCGCTGGAAGCCAACGCGCTCATTCGCCCTGGTTAACAGACTGCTCGGCGGCGGGCTATGGTGAATTCCGTTGCGCCGCAACATGAGCCACACGATCATGCGATTAGGCCGCCGGTGCGGGTGGCTTGGTCCGGGGCTTGCATGGTTTGCAATAGGGACTTGCGGCGATACCGATTTTGGATGCAGCCTGTGAGGGACCATAGCGGGAAGGTAGTGTTGGATGGTTGGCAACTGATGAATTCCTTCGCGGTTTTTTATGCTTTGGCGCCGATTTGCGCTGTTTGTGACCATGATTTGACCGTTCCGGGGGCGGCACTGTCCGCCGTCCAGGACAATTTCCGATCGGAGCCGCGGGTTTGAACGAGATATTTCGCACCACCTGGCCGGATTACGATCCGGGCCGTTATTTTTGTGAACTCACACACAAGCGCTCCGGCGCCGGCCCGGTGCCGGACTGGCTGATCCAGCGACTCGGGACGATCGGGCTGGACGCGCTGCGCGCGCGCGCCTCGGCCGCCGAGACCGAGCTGATCGACCTTGGCGTGACCTTCACCGTGTATTCCGATGCCACCGCGATCGACCGGATTTTACCGTTTGACTGTATTCCCCGCGTGCTCACGGCGGCGGAATGGAGCCTGCTGGAGCGGGCGTGCATCCAGCGGGTGGCGGCGCTGAATGCGTTTCTGGGCGACATCTATGGGCCGGGGCATATCGTGCGCGATGGGGTGATCCCCGCCGAGCTGGTCTACGGCAACGCCAACTACCGGCCGGAGATGAAGGATTTTCCGGTGCCGCACGGCACTTATGTGCATGTCTGCGGCATCGACATCATCCGCGACGAGTTCGGCGATTTCCGCGTGCTGGAGGATAATGCGCGTACGCCCTCGGGGGTGAGCTATGTCATCGAGAACCGGCATCTGATGCTGCGCACTTTCCCCGACCTGATGGCGGGAATTCGGCTGAAGCCGGTGGATGATTATGGGCGGCGGCTGCGCGCGGCGATGAGCGAGATCGCGCCGGGCGGACCGGATGATCCGCAGGTCGTGCTACTCTCGCCGGGCATTTATAATTCCGCCTATTTCGAGCATGTGTTCCTGGCGCGCGAAATGGGCGTGCCGCTGGTGGTCGGCGCGGATCTGGTGGTGGAGGATGAGCGCGTCTACATGCGCACAACCAGCGGGTTGCGCCGGGTGCATACGATTTATCGCCGTCTGAACGATGATTTTCTGGACCCGGCGGTGTTCCGGCCGGATTCCATGCTGGGCGTGCGCGGGTTGATCGGCGCGTGGAAGGCGGGGAATGTCGCGATCGCCAATGCCGTGGGCACCGGCGTTGCGGATGACAAGGCGGTGTATGCCTATATGCCGCGCATCATCAAATATTACCTCGGGCAGGAGGAGCTGGTGAAGAATGTGGAGACCCATATCTGCCGCGAGCCGGAGGGGCTGCAATATACGCTGGATAATCTGCACAAGCTCGTGACCAAGCCGGTGGGCGAGTCCGGCGGATATGGCATCACCATCGGGCCGCGCGCCAGCCAGGAGGAACTGGCGGTGGCGCGGGCCTCCATCCTGGCTGACCCGGGCAACTGGATCAGCCAGCCGATGATCGGCCTCTCCGTCGCGCCAACGCTGGCGGCCGAGGGGGTCGGGCCGCGGCATCTGGATTTGCGGCCGTTCATCATCACCGGAAAGGAAAGCTGGGTGCTGCCCGGCGGGCTGACGCGCGTGGCGATGAAGCGCGGCAGTTTGATTGTGAATTCCAGCCAGGGCGGCGGCTCCAAGGATACCTGGGTTCTGGCGGATGATTTTGCCGAAGGGGGCGGAAAATGAGCACGATGCGTTTTGATGCCGTGCTGCTCTCGCGCGATGCCGAGGGGCTGTTCTGGATGGCGCGCTACCTGGAGCGGGTGGAGAATCTGGCGCGGCTGATTGATGTGACGCAGAGTTTCGAGAGTCCGGGGTTTGAGACGGATGCCTGGTTCGGGCTGATCCGCATCAACGCGGATGAGAAGAATTTCGCGGCGCGCGGGTTCTCGCCTGATGCGGCGCATGTGAAACGGTTTTATCTGCTGGATCGCGGCAACCCGACCTCGGTGCCGGGCAATCTGGAGGACGCGCGCACCAACGCGCGCACGCTGCGCCCGCTCATGAGCACCGAGATGTGGCGCCAGATCAACATGTTTCACCGCTTTGTCGGGCAGATCACGCCCGAGGACCTGGAGGGCGACGCGCTCTCGCGGCTGTGCACCAGGCTGAAGGACGGGGTGCAGGCGCATACCGGCATCACCGAGGGGACGTTGTATCGTGACCAGGGCTGGTATTTTTATGAATTGGGCCGCCTGCTGGAACGCGCCGACCAGACCACGCGCATGCTCGATATCAAATACACCGCCATCTTGCCGCAGGGGCGCGAGGAAAAGCGGGTGGCCGAGCTGACGCAGTGGAACGCGATTTTGCGCGCCGCCGCTGGGTATCATGCCTTCAAGCGCCGCTCGCGCGCCAGCTTCTCGGCGGAGGATGTCGTGCATTTTTTGCTGCGCGATCCATCCTCGCCGCGCTCGGCCTTGTTATGCGTGCGGCGGGCGGAATCGCATCTGGACGATTTGCGGCGGATTTATGGGCTTACCGCGGCCGGAGAGGCGATCGAACTGGCGGAATATTTGCGCGAGTTGCTTCTGGAAAAGCCAATTGGCCATATTCTCGCCACGGGGCTGCACGAATATCTGGACATGGTGCAGATCCATATTCAGGCGCTTGCGGGCGCCATCGGCCGCGCCTTTTTCCGTGACTGGCAACCAGCCAGCCCCGCGCCGGTTGCCGCGCAAAGCCAGACACAGGGACCGGCGGAGGCGCTTGCGTGAACAGATTGCGTGACATCCGCTGGCCGTTTTCGGTGTTCGTGCTGGCGCTGCTGCCCCGGTTGAGCGGCCTGGGCAGCAGGCCGTTCTGGCTTGACGAGGCGTTCACCTTCCAGCGTGCGTCGCTGGCGCCGGCGGCGCTGGTGAACGACTCCTTCATCAACCACCACATGCCGAGCTTCTTCCTCATGCTCTCGCCGCTGGTGGGGCTGGGCGACCCGCAATATTGGCTGCGGCTGCCCTCGGCGGTGTTCGGCGCGCTGGCGGTGATGCTTGTGTATATGATCGCCTACCGGATCGCCGGGCGCACCGCGGGGGTTATCGCGGCGCTCATCATCGGCCTCTCGCCCACGGCGCTGGCCTTCAGCCAGGAAGCACGCTCCTACACGCTGGAAATGTGTCTCATCCTGGTGGCACTTTACGGGCTTACGCGGCTTGCCATGGATATTCCGGCCGCCTCAAAGCCGATCCGCTGGAATGGAACGGGCGCTTTCTGGGCGGCGTTTATCATTGGTTCGGCGGTGGCGCTCGATGTGCTGGGCGATGGGCTGCCCTGGCTGGTGGTCGGCAATGTGATCGGCGCCGCGCTACTCGTGCAGTCACCTGACCGCGGGCAGCTCCTGCGCAATTTCATCATCGCCGATCTGATCGTCGCGGCATGCTGCGCGCCGTTTTATTATCTGATGACGCTGCACCAGGGCCAGGGCTACATCAACAGCGTGATGTGGATTCCGCCGCTGAATTTCTCCCGCCTCTGGTATAATCTGGGCTCGGTTTATTTCATGCGGATCGCCGATTCCGTGACTTTCAGCTTCATGGATGTGCCAACGCCGGTCGCGCTGATTTGGCTGATCGATGCGACCCTGGCCCTGGCCGTGGCCAGTGCCGCCTGGGCGTTGCGCCGCCGCCCCGCGATGCTGGCCGTGCTCGGTATATCCTTTGTGTTTCTGCCGTTGATGTTCACGATTGTCTCGCTCTGGCGGCCGATTTTGCTGCCGCGCTATATTTTGTGGAGTGCCGCGCCCTTTGCCATTCTCGCCGGAATTGGCGGCGCCGCGCTGCTGGACCTCGCCGCGCCGCGCGCGCGCGCTTTGGTGGTGGCGGGCGGGGCTTTGTTGCTGCTCGTGAACCTCGCGCCCTATTACCATGCCGAGACCAAGCCGCGCTGGGATATCGCGGCGAAATTGCTGGCGCAGGATGTCAGCCCGGGGGATGTGGTGTATCTCTACGACACCGGGGCGTTGCCGATTTTGCGCATGTATCTGCCGCCGGGCGCGCGGACCGTGGTGTTGCAAGACTCTGCCGGCGACCTGAACCATGCCGAGCTGGCGATGAGCCAGGGCAAGCGCGTATGGGCCGTGTATGGCCATGCCGGGCAGAGCGCGGATAAAGTGGCGTTTTCGAAGTTTTTCGCCGGGGCGGACGCGCTGGGCAGGCCCAGCCTGACACAGGTGGCGGGCGAGCGGATTATGATCGCGCTCTATGACCCGGCAAACCCGAATGGTTCCGGCGCCGCTGAATGAGCTGACGAGGCTAGAGCGTGATTACCTCACGTCAATCACGCTCTAGATTATGTTTTACGGTCAATTTCATTGGTTTAGCTTGAGTCAGGTGATTCAAGCTAAACCAATATTGATCTAGGGAGCCTGATTGCCGGATGTTCCAAGTCTGGCGAGGACCCTGGCGGCGGCGGCGGCGGAAGGCGTTCCGGCGGGTGCGTGCAGGCTTTCCAGCGCGGCGGCGAAACCGGCGCGCTGCGTTGCGGCAGCGGCTTGGTTGGTGATGAGCCCGTGCAATGTCTCGCTCAGTTTTGCCGGTGTGCAATCCTGTTGCAGCAGCTCGGGCACCAGCTCGCCGCCGGCCAGCAGGTTGATCATGGCGACGTGTTTCACCTTTATCATGCGCCGCGCCAGCATCGCGCTGACCGGGTTGACCCGGTAGGTCACCGCCATCGGCACGCCGGCCATGGCGAGTTCCAGCGTCGAGGTGCCCGATTTGGTCAGCGCCGCCTGGGCGGCGGCAAAGGCGTCATAACGGGTGGCGACATCGCGCACGATGATGGGGGGCACCGGCCAGTCCTTGGTCTGCGCGGCCACGGCCTCGGCGACGCCGGCGGCGGCCGCGAGCACGGGTTGAAGCTTCGGGATGCGCGCGGAGAGCCGCACCATGGTCTGGCGGAACACCGGGAGCAGGCGCGAGGTTTCGGTGACGCGCGAGCCCGGCATGAGCACCACCGGCACCGCGTCCGCGCTGATGTTATGCTGGGCGCGAAACCGCGCGGCATCGCCCTTATTGGCGCCCGATTCCAGCACCGGATGGCCAACGAACACCGGATTTAGCCCGTGCGGGGCAAAAAACGCGGGCTCGAAGGGGAGCAGGCAGAGCAGCTCATCCCATAGGCCGGGGTAGTGCTTCACCCGCTCCTGCCGCCAGGCCCAGACCTGCGGCGCGACGTAGTGGATGCGCGTAATGCCCGTGCCGGAGATGCCTTTGAGCACGCGCAGGCAAAAACCGGGGCTGTCGATGGTGACGACGATATCGGGCCGGATGGCCTTGATTGTCTCGATCGTCTGGTTGATGCGCCGTTTCAGCGCGAAAATCCGGGGGAGGATTTCCGCCAGCCCCATCACCGCCAGCTCCTGCATGGGGAAGATTGATTCCAGCCCGGCTTCGGCCATGCGCGCGCCGCCGATACCTGAGAATTCCAGCCCCTCGCGTTGCGCCCGCAGTGCGGCGATCAGCCGCGCGCCCAGCACATCACCGCTGGCTTCGCCGGCGATGAGAAAAACCTTGGTCATGCCAGAGGCACCACCGGGCAGGGGGGGATTTGGTCCGGCCAGTCGCGATGGTTCAATACGGCGCCCTGGGTGCGCAGGGTATCAATGGCGCCGAAATTCACCGTGGCGAAAACCAGCCCGGTTGCGTTCATATGGCCGGCCGCCGCCACCCCGTCTTCGGGGAAACCGGCGTCGCAGGGGGTGAACAGGGCGGCCTGGCCGTGGTTTTCGTCAATGGAGGCGGACCAGGGCGCCTGGCCGGTGAGCGGGATGACGGCGCTATAGCACTGGTTCTCAATGGCGCGGGCGCGGGCGGAAAGGCGCACGCGGTTGAAGCCGGCCGGGCTGTCGGTGCAGCTGGGGATGAGGATGAGTTTGGCCCCCGCGGTCACCTGGGCGCGCACATGCAGGGGGAATTCGCTATCGTAGCAGATGGAGACGCCGATGCGCCCGAAGCTGGTCTCAAACACCTGAGGCGGGTTGCCGCCGCTGATGCCCCACCACTCGGCCTCGAAGCGGGTCATGCATTGTTTGTCCTGAAAGGCCAGCGCGCCGGAAGGCGCGATGAAGGCGGCGCGATTGTTGAGCACGGCGCCAACCCGCATGGGGATGGAGCCCGCCAGCAGGTAGATTTTATGGCGCGCGGCGGTCTCGCGCAGGGCGGCGATCAGCTCATCGGCCTGGGCGGTGACGGTTGCGAGTTCCGCCGCGAGATCAGGCGTGGTGACGCTGGCGCCGGCCAGGACCATGGAGAAATATTCGGGCAGTGCCAGCAGGTCAGCCCCGCCGAGTGCTGCTTGCGCGGCCAGGCGCTCGATGCGGGTGATGAAGGATTCGAAGCTCGGCGGCGGCGAGACGCCGAATTGCGCCAGCGCGAGTTTCATAGGGTTTTGGTCCAGAAGGTCATGGTTTTTTCACTCTCCACCGCCGCGCCGACATCCCGCCAGGACATGACGCAGGTGAGGTCAGGGCGTTTGGTGTAGCCGCGATGGTGCCAGAATTCATCCAGCGGGACATAACCCGCCGGGCGCAGCGGGTGGTCCGCAGGCCGCTGCACGGCGCAGAAGGTGGTGATGGCATGGCCGGTGGCGCGGGCCTGGGCCTCGCGCGCGTCGAAAAATTTCACGCCGATGCCCTGGCCCCGATAGGCCCGCTCCAGCACGCTCTCGCCAAAATAGAACACTTTGGAGATATCCACCCCGGCATCGAGGAAGGGTTTTTGCACGTTCGGCGTTTCAGCGGCCAGCGGCAGGCAGGTGGAGGCACCGGCGACGTGCTCGCCATCCCACGCCACCACGACTGCGGCGCCCGGGGCCTGGGCATAGGTGCGCAGATAGGTTTGCTCATAGGCGGTGTTCCCATCGTAGAGATAGGGAAACTCCCGGAAGACGCAAACCCGCAAACGGGCGAGTTCGGGCAGGAGCGGCAGAATGGCCGCTCCTTCGAGGGTCAGGATTTTAATTGGCGGCCGCGTTGATGAGCGGTTGCGCGCTGGCGATGAAGTTGATCATCGCCTGATGCTTGGCATCCTGGCTCAACCCGGCCTGGTTGGCGACCACGGGGCAATAGGCCGCGATGAGGTCGTTGGTCAGGTCGGCGTTGCTGATGGTGGCGTTACCGGCGCGGATCGCGCTGATCAGCGTGCGGGTGCGGTTGGGCATGGTTGCCGGGGTGGCATCCGCGTAGCTGTTCAAAAGATCGCTGCCCGGGTCGGCGATGGAGGTGGCGCCACCAGCGGGCGAGACACGCGGGCAGCCGAACAGGTCGGCGGCCTTGTTCGCGCTGGGCGGCACCACGGCGATGTCGCGCAGTTCCATCACATCATGCGGGGTGGCATCGGCGGTGGCGTTATTGCCCATGCTGGTGCGCACATAGTTGGTGACGGCGGCGATCTGCTCATCCGACAGGCTGGCCGCGAAGGCCGGCATGGCCGGGCCGTTGGTCCTCCAGGCGTCCAGCCCGCTCAACACGGCGCCGATGACGTTGGTGGGTTCAGAGGCGGTGACGGAGTCATTGCCCGCGAGGTTGGGAATGATCGGGGCCATGCCGCCGCCGGTCTTGCCGTGGCATCCGGCGCAGTTGGCGGTGTAGACGGTGGCGCCCAGGGCGATGGAGGCGGGCGCGTTGGCCACGGCGGGCGTGGGCGGCACATGCTGCGGCTTGGTTACGTTCTGCAGGTAGTTGGCAATGTCCACATCGTCAGACACGGGGATCTGACTGGTGGAATTGTCCACAACCTCGCCCATGGCTGCATAGGGCGAGCCTTTGACCATGTTGCCGTCGTCATGCAGGTAGGCCACGAGGTCAGACTGCGCCCAGCCGCCGACGCCGTATTGTTTGTCGGACGAGATGTTCGGGGCGAAATAGGCATCGATCGGCGCGCCGGCATAGGCTTTGTCCAGCATCATGGCGCTGAGCAGGTTGCGCGGGGTGTGGCATTCGCCGCAATGGCCGAGCGCCTCGGTGAGGTAGGCGCCGTTCTTCATGCTGTCATCCCAGCTCGGGTCCATATGCAGCGGGCCGGCGCGGAAGAACATGATGCGCCAGCCGAGCAGCACCGGGCGCTGGTTGAAGGGGAAGGCCATGGAGCTTGGCGTCGGCGCCACGCTCACCGGCGGCAGCGAGAACAGATAGGCCTTGATCGCCATCACATCCGCGTAGGAGAGCTTGGTGTAGGAGGTGTAGGGCATCGCCGGGTAGAGGAATTTGGGGAACACCAGATAGGAGCGGCCCGGCGCGTCGCCGTAATGCACGGCGTTGTAGAAATCGGCATCCGACCAGTTGCCGATGCCGGTTGCTTTGTCAGGCGTGATATTGGGGGTGGCAAGGCCGCCGAAAGGCGTGGCCATGACCAAGCCGCCGGAGAAGGGCGCGTGGTTGGGGCCGGTGTGGCAGGGCATGCAGTCCGCCGCCGCGGTGAGGTATTTGCCGCGCGCGATCAGCGCCGCCGGGTCGGTTGGCGCGGAGAGGCTGGCCGCCGGGTAATCGGCGGTGTCATCCGCGCTGGCGAAGCGGCTGAAGGCGGCGCCGCCGAGCAGCAGCGCAAGGGCCGCCAGGGCGATAACCGGGCGGGCGGGGCGGAATTTCGGCAGAGCAAGCGGCATGATCGGACCCATCAGAATTTTGCTCCTCTTCTTTCGCCAAAATTGAGAATCTATCAAGTGGAGGGGGCGTGGTTACTTGTAGAGCTGCTCCGGGGCGACGAGCGGCTTGGCGATTTCCACCAGCTCTCCGCCGCGCCAGGCAAGAAAAAAGCAGTTTCGCCGCCCGGTGTGGCAGGCAACGCCTTTTTGGTCGACCAGGAGCAACAGAGTGTCGCCGTCGCAGTCGAGTCTCAGCTCCACCAGCCTCTGTTCCTGGCCGGAGGATTCGCCCTTGCGCCAGAGTTTCCGCCGCGAGCGCGACCAATAGCAGACCTGGCCGGTCTTCAGGGTTTCCTCGATCGAGTCGCGGTTCATCCAGGCCATCATCAGCACCTCGCCCGTGTCATGCTGCTGGGCGATGGCGGGGATCAGGCCGTTGGCATCGAAGGTGAGCTTGCCGAGCAGCGTGTTCATGACGCGAGCATGCCGTTGGTGAGGCAGGTTTCATCGAACCGGCAGACGATCTCGGTATGGGTATCGTGCGGGGTGGCGTCGGCATAATCCACCCGGGTGATGAGATCGGCGATAACGGCCAGGCGGGCGGTCTTTTTGTCATTGGCGCGGACCACCATCCACGGCGCGGTGGCGCTGTCGGTCGCGCGCAGCATGATGTTGCGGGCCTTGGTGTAGTCATCAAAATGTTTCAGCGCCTTTTCGTCGATTGGGCTGATTTTCCATTGTTTCAGCGGATCGTCATGGCGGGCCTCAAGGCGCTTTTTCTGCTCCTTGCGGTCGATGTCGAGGTAATATTTGATCACCGTGATGCCGGAATCGGTCAACATGGACTCAAACACCGGCACGTTGCGCAAAAACGTATGGTAGTCATGGTCCGAGCAGAAGCCCATGACATGCTCCACCCCGGCGCGGTTGTACCAGGAGCGGTTGAACAGCACGATCTCGCCGGCGGCGGGCAGGTGGTTCACATAACGCTGGAAATACCATTGGGTGGCTTCAACGTCGGATGGTTTGGAGAGCGCCACGACGCGGATGTCCCGCGGGGAGAGATGCTCGATGATGCGCTTGATGGTGCCGTCCTTGCCCGCACCGTCGCGGCCTTCGAGGATGATGAGCACCTTCTGGCCGCGCGCGATGACATGGCGCTGCAGCTTGACCAGCTCGACTTGCAGGTGGTGCAGGGTTTTGTCGTAGCTCTTATCTTTTGTCATGCGTAATCATAAGCCCAAGCGGGTTCGGATGCCAGATCGTATCAGAACAGAGACATGCGCGCGATTCAAGGCTATGACTCCCAGGCAAAGACGCGGGGAGAGAAGGCATGGTTCTGGGATTATTGCTGGCCGGCGCCGCGGCGGGGCTGGCGGCGGTATATTGGCGCGACACGCATCAGCAAAAACATACCGTGCTGCGCAATTTCCCCGTCATCGGGCATTTCCGCTACTTTGCCGAGACCTGGGGCGAGTATATGCGCCAGTATCAATATCTGCCGGACTGGGCGGAGCGGCCGTTCAACCGGCTGGAGCGCAGCTGGGTGTATCGCTCGGCGAAAGGGGTTTCCAATCTGGTGAGCTTCGGCTCTGAGAATGTGCCAAGCTTTGTGTTCCGCAATGCCGCGTTTCCGGTGCTCGATGAAGAGGAGCGGCATTTTCCCGGCAAGCTGATCGGCATCGCGAGCGGGCCGGGGGCGTGCGCGCAGCCTTATATGGGGCAGCATTTCTTCAATATTTCCGGGATGAGCTACGGCGCGCTGAGCCATGCCGCGGTGAGCGCGCTCTCGCGCGGGGCGAAGCTTGCGGGCATATGGATGAGCACCGGCGAGGGCGGGCTCTCGAAATTCCATCTGGAGGGCGGGGCGGATATCGTCATGCAGATCGGCACCGCCAAATACGGCGTGCGCGATGCCAACGGCGCGCTTTCCGAGGCGCGGCTGCGCGAGATCGCGGCGATACCGCAGGTGAAGATGTTCGAGGTGAAACTGGCCCAGGGCGCCAAGCCGGGCAAGGGCGGCGTGCTGCCGGGCGTTAAGGTGACGGCGGAAATTGCCGCGATTCGCGGCATCCCCGAAGGGCGCGACAGCATCTCCCCCAACCGCCACCGCGACATCGCCAATATCGCCGAGCTGGGCGCGTTCATCGCGCGGGTGCGGGGGATCACCGGCAAGCCGGTGGGGGTGAAATTCGTCGTCGGCGATCCGCGCTTCCTTGATGAGTGGTTCAGCGACTGTGTGGAGAACCCCGGGCATTGCCCTGATTATATTCAGGTGGACGGCGGCGAGGGCGGCACCGGCGCGGCGCCGGAGCCGCTGGCGGATTATATGGGACTGCCGATTACCCAGGCGCTGCCCTATGCCGTGGCGCTGCGCGATGAACACGGGCTGACCGGGCGGATACGCATCATCGCGGCGGGTAAATTGATCACGCCGGACAAGGTGGCCTGGGCGCTGTGCATGGGGGCTGATTTCGTTTCCTCCGCGCGGGGCTTCATGTTTTCGCTCGGGTGCATCCAGGCGATGAAATGCGGCTCCGGGCGCTGCCCCACGGGGGTGACCGCCGCCGGCCCGCGTTTGATCGCGGGGCTGGACCCGGCGGACAAGGCGGTGCGGGTGAGCCGCTATGCGGGGCGCTTGATCGAGGAGGTGGAGATGATCGCGCATTCCTGCGGGCTGACTGACGCCAGCGGCTTGCGGCCGCGCCATGTCACCGAGATCGAGCGCGGTGTCGGCGGTTTCAGGGCGCATGCGGGATGATGTATCCGCTGCTTTTTCTCCTCGCCGCCGCGCTCAACATCGTGGCCGGGGCGCATCAATGGCCCGGTGTGCTCGCGGGCAGTTTGAACGATCCTGACAGCTACATGCGCCTGCTGCGGCTGGAGGATGGCATCCGCGCCGGGCATCTGGTGATAACGGTGGCGCGCGATGATTCCGGCGCGGGGGTGATGGTGGAGTGGTCGCGCCTGCTGGATATGGTGCTGTGGCTGCTGGCGGCACCCTTCGCGCCGTTTATCGGCTGGCACCGGGCGCTTTATGTGGCGGGGGTGGCGCTGGGGCCGCTGGGGGTTGGCGCGCTGGGGGTTGTCTGCGCCTGGGTGGCGGAACCCTTCGCCGCGCGGCGCTTTTTATGGGCGGCGGCGGTGGCGGCGGCGCTGTTGCCGGGGCTTCAGGCCTTCGCCATTCCGGGTGTCGTGCATTATCATATTTTGCTGCTGGTGCTGATCGTGCTGACGGTGGGCTGCGTGGCGCGCGCCTGGCACGATAATATCACCTACGGGCTGCTCGCCGGGGTGAGCGGCGGTTTCGCCATATGGCTTACACCCGAGACCATGCCCTTTGTGCTGATGGCGTTCGCGGTGCTGCTGCTGCGCTGGCTATATGTGCCCCTGGGCAAGACGATCACCGCCTGCGCGGCCGGATTTTTCGATGTGTTGAGCATCGCGCTGATGATCGACCCGCCCCAGGGGGGCTGGGGCGTGCCGGAGATTGACCGGCTGTCGCTGGTTTATGTGGTGCTGGGCATGTTGTTGCTGGCGGGCGCCGGGGGGTTGTGGCTGCTGGAGGCGCGCTGGCGGCTAAAACACGCCCGTCCGCTGGGGGTGGCGCTGATGGTGCTGGCGGTGGCGGCCTGGGTGGCGATGTTCCCGAAGGTGGCGATGGGGCCTTATGGCATCATGCCGGCAGCGGATGCGCGTAAGTTTTTTGGCGTTATCGCGCAGCAGCAGCCCGTGCGCGGGTTGGATCTGCTGGTGTATCTGGGGCCCGGCGCGCTGGCGCTGGCCTATGCGCTATGGCGCGTGGCGGCCCGGCCGGATGGCGGCATCGTGGCGGGCCGTGCGCGCTGGCTGTGGCTCTATATCGCGGTGTGCGATGCCGTGGCGCTGGTCCTGGGCGTTCAATTCATGCTGTTCGTCGAATTCGCGCCCGCGGCGGCTGCGGTGCTGCTCCCGGTGGCGTTGAGCGAGATGAGCCTGCGGTTCGAGGCGCGGCCAGCGCTGGCGATGGTCTCGCGCCTGGGCCTGTTGCTGGCCGTGCTGCTGGTGCCGGTGGCGGCGGCGGGGCTGAACAAGCCTCCCGCGGCGCAGGGGGCGGCCGGGGCAGATTATCCCTCCTGCAACCTGCGTGAAATTGCGCCCTTGCTGGTTCCGGCGGCTGGTCAGCCCGTGCTGGCCGGAGCGGATGCCGCGCCAGAGCTGCTCTACCGCACGCAGGTGGAGACAGTCGGCTCGCTCTACCACCATGGCCTGCAGGGCTATTTGCGTGATCGCGCGGCATGGCGCGCAACGCCGGGCGCGCAGGTGCCGGCGGCGGTGTTGGCGACCGGCGCGCGGTTCGTGCTGTTCTGCCCCACCGCGGCACGCTACCCGCTGGTCGCGGATTTGCCAAAGGTTACGCTATGGGACGTGTTGGAGGCAGGCAACCCGCCGGCCTGGCTGCAGCCTCTGGGTAGCAACGCGCAGGGCTGGCGGCTTTATAAAATAACCTTCTGAAGCCGCCCGCCGGTGAGCGGGTGCGCAACGCCGGTGGTGCCGGGCAGCGAGAGCGGCAGGCCCTTTAGCGAGCGCACGGCCAGATAGGCGAAGCATTGTGCCTCCAGCGCGTCGCCATCCCATCCGGCAGCCTCCACCGGCTGCACCGGCACGGCGAATTGCGCTTGCAGCCCGGCCATGAGCACCGGGTTTTTGCGCCCCCCGCCGCCCACGAGCACGCGCAGCGGTGACGCGGGCAACGGCGCCGCCGCGATGGCGCGGGTGCAAAAGGCGGCGAGGGTGGCGGCGGCGTTTGCGGGCGGGAGCGCCGCCGTGGCCTGGGCGATGAGGGCGGAGAAGGTGAGGCGGTCCAACGATTTTGGCGCGGTTTTGGCGAAATATGGGTGCGCCAGCAGCGTGGCCAGCCGCGCTTCATCCACCGTCCCGGAGGCGGCCAGGGCGCCGTCTTTGTCATAAGGCAGGCCAAGATGCGCCTGCGCCAGATCATCCAGCGGGCCGTTGCCGGGGCCGGTGTCGCAGGCGAGGATTTCGCCCTCCGCGCCAAGCCAGGTGATGTTGGCGACGCCGCCGATGTTCACAATCAGCAATGGTTTGGGCAGATCGCGCGCCATGGCGGCGTGGAAGACCGGCGCCAGCGGCGCGCCCTGGCCCCCGGCGGCGACATCGGCGGAACGGAAATCATGCACCACCGGAATGCGCGCGAGCCGCGCCAGCTGGGCCGCATCGCCGATCTGCCAGGTGCGATGCTGTTCGGGCGCATGCAAGATGGTCTGGCCGTGAAAGCCGATGACATCGGCCGAGCGCCCGGCCAGGGCAATGGCGATGGCGTGGTCATATGTGAGGCGCTGCTCCACGTCTTTCAGGAAGGCATCGTCCGGCGTGAGGGTGGGTGCGAGGTCGAGCAGGCGGCGCAGATCGGCGCGCAGCGAGTCCTCATAAGCCAGCATGGCGGTGGGGCCGAAATGGGTGATGCGCTCGCCATCGGTTTCCAGCCAGGCAACATCCACGCCATCAAGCGAGGTGCCGGACATCAGGCCGATGGCGCGGATTGATTTATTGGGCATAACGGCTGTGCTACGCGTTGTTGTGAAAATAGTTAAGAGGCGGCATGGGCGGGGTTTGGCAACGGTTGCGGGCGTATCTTGTTCTGTCCTGGCGCATGGGAGCTTATGGCCTTCTCGTAGCGTTCTGGATGGTGCTGTTGCAGGCGGCGGGCACGCACATGGCGCCCCGGCTGAGCTATTTGACCGCGCACCGGCCAATTGCCAACGATGCGCCGTGCGGCCGGCCCGAATGTGATTTTTCGGTTTTTTGGCCCGCAGGCCGTCTGGCGCGCGAACATGCTTACGCGACACTCTACACGCCGCAGCCTTTCAGCCGGGCCGCAGCCACAATGCTGCTCCCTGGCAGCCAGATCGAGACGTTTTTCTACCCCCCGCCCATGCTGCTGCCGGTGGCACTGATCTCGTATTTGCCGTTTGAATGGGGGTTTTTTGTCTGGACTTTCGGGATGCTTCTGCTTGCCGCCGCCGTGCTGCGCCGGGCGCGGTTGCCATGGGGGGTGATTTTGGCCGGGCTGCTCAGTCCGGCGGCGCTGCTGGACATTCAGCTCGGGCAGGTGAACATATTGGGTTATGCGCTGTTTCTGGCCGGACTGCTGCTCTCAAGCGAGCGCCGGGGGGCGGCTGGCGGGTTGCTGGGTTTCCTCGCCTGCAAACCCCAGATCGGGCTTTTGGCGCCCGTCGTGCTGCTGGCGCAACGCAACGGGCGGGCGTTAGGGGGATTTTTGCTTGTCGTGGGGCTTTTGGTGGCGATGGTTGTGGCAATTTTTGGGTTGGATGCCATCAGTGCTTACCTCACGATTGGCCGCGCGGAAGATGCCCGTGTTCTGGACTTGCCGTTCCACCCATTATCAAATGAGGGCTGGGGCCTCTCGGTATTCTGGATGTTGCGTAGTCTTCACGCCGGCGTGCCACTTGCCGGTGCGGTCCAGGCTGGCGTGAGTCTTTGCGCCGCGGGAGTTTGTTATTGGCTTTGGCGCCAGGCGAATATTTTGCATGCTGTTAAGGTCGAAATGACGGTATTTTTGGCGCTGCTGGCAACACCTTTTGGTTACACGGGCGAGATGGTGGCCTATTCTCTTGTGCTGGCAGCCGCAGCGCAGTCGCGCGGCTGGCGGATTGATTTGTTGGATGCCCTGTTCTGGTTGTGGCCTGGGATATGTCTGTTTGTCTCGGTGCAGACGGGCGTACTGCTCACCCCGTTGGTCGTGCTGCTGACGTTGGTGCGAAGCTGGGTGCGGGCTGGCATAGGAGCGCCATATTTGTTGCGGGCAACGGAATAATGCTGTTCGGGCATGTGCGAAATTGTCTGGCCGTGACAATCGATGGCATCCGTGCTGCGCCCCGCCAGTGCATTGGCGGCCTTTGCCCAATGGTGGTGTCGAGAACCGGCTTTCTGCTCACCCCACTCGTCGTGACCCTGGCGCTCGCGCGCACCTGGTATCGGGCGGGTTTGCCGCTGCCGCATTTGCCGCGGCGGGCGGCTGTGCTACCCCGCGCCTGAGAGGGTATGAAAAACATGGCGAAGAGTGAGTTTCTGGCCGAGGCGAAGGCGCGCGGCTTTGTGTTTCAATGCACCGACGAGGAGGCGCTCGATGCCGCCTGCGCTGCGGGGAGCATCGCGGGCTATGCCGGGTTCGATCTGACAGCCGAAAGCCTGCACGTGGGTCATATGATCCCCATCATGCTGCTGCGCCTGTTCCAGAAGCATGGGCACCGCCCCGTGGCGCTCATGGGCGGGGGGACGACGCGGATCGGCGATCCATCCTTCCGCGAGGAGGCGCGGCAGTTGCTCTCCGACGAGCAGATCGCCAAAAATCTCATCGGCATCCGCGCGAACATCGAGGCGTTCATCAGCTTTGGCGATGGCCCGAATGATGCCGTGCTGGTCAATAATGCCGACTGGCTTGACCGTTTGAGCTATATTGAGCTGCTGCGCGAAGTGGGGGTGCATTTCTCGGTCAACCGCATGCTCTCGTTTGATTCAGTGCGCTCACGGCTTGAACGCGAGCAGGGGCTCACCTTCCTGGAGTTCAACTACTCCATTTTGCAAAGCTATGATTTCCGCGCGCTGAGCCGCCAATACGGCGTTGTTTTGCAGATGGGCGGCTCCGACCAGTGGGGCAATATCGTCTCCGGCGTCGACCTGGTGCGCCGCACCGACCAGAAGGGCGTGTTTGGCCTCACGACGCCGCTGATCACCACGGCATCGGGCGCGAAAATGGGCAAGTCGGCGGCCGGCGCGGTGTGGCTCTCGGCCGAAAAGCTCAGCCCGTATCATTACTGGCAGTTCTGGCGCAACACCGAGGATGCGGATGTTGGCCGGTTCCTGAAACTGTTCACGGATCTACCTCTGGATGAAATCGCGCGGCTGGAAGCGCTGGGCGGGGCGGAGCTGAACGGCGCCAAGGTGATTTTGGCAACCGAGGCAACCGCGCTGGCGCATGGCCGCGCGGCGGCGGCGGATGCGGCGGCAACGGCGCATAAAATCTTCAGCCAGGGCGGCGTCGCCGAAGGGTTGCCGCGCGTGGAGATTCCGGCGGCGGAGTTTGGCGCCGGGCTGGCGGCCTTCGCACTGTTCGCCCGCGCGGGGCTGGCCGCCAGCAACGGCGAGGCGCGGCGGCTGATACGCGGCGGCGGCGCGCGGCTGAATGATGAGGTGGTGGGTGATGAGGCGCAGGTGATCGCGCCGGCGGCCGAGATGAAGCTCTCCGCCGGCAAGAAGCACCATGTTCTGGTGAAATTAACCTGACCTGCTGATTTTTCCGGCATCCTGCCGCGTGGGGTGCCGGAACTGTCCATCAAAAATTCAACTTCGTCTGCGCGCGTCTGATTGAACGATTCAGGCGGCATCTCCCACATTGCAAAATTCTCCTTTGCGTGGTGTGTGAGATGCATCAGCCGGAGGAGATCGCATGTCCGTCCATGCCGCGATTACACATCGTACGTCCTACAAATACGACCGCCCCGTTGCTCTGGGCCCGCAGACGATCCGCCTGCGCCCGGCCCCGCATGCGCGCACGCCGATCCTCTCGTATTCGCTGAAGGTCTCGCCGCAGCCGCATTTTCTCAACTGGCAGCAGGACCCGCAGGGCAATTTCATGGCCCGCGTGGTGTTCCCCGAGCGGGTGACGAGCTTTGAGGTGGTGGTGGACGTGGTGGCCGACATGGCGACCATCAACCCGTTCGATTTTTTCCTGGAGCCGGAAGCGGAGACTTATCCGTTTACTTATGATGACATTTTGGCCGAGGAGCTGGCGCCGTTCCGCGTACTGCGCAATCCGGGCAAAAAACTCCAGGCGCTCATCGGCGAGGTCCACGCCGAACATGGCAACAAAGAGCTGCGCATGGTGGACATGCTGGTGCTCATCAACCGGATGATCGCCGAGCGCATCTCCTATGTGGTGCGCATGGAGCCTGGCGTGTGGAGCCCTGAGCAGACCTTGACCAAGGCGAAAGGCTCATGCCGGGATTCGGCCTGGCTGCTGGTGAACCTGCTGCGCCACCTGGGGTTCGCGGCGCGGTTTGTTTCGGGTTATCTCATCCAGCTGGTCGCTGATGTGAAACCGGTGGATGGCGGCGCCGAGGGCCCCGCCGCTGACTTCACTGATCTGCACGCATGGGCGGAGGTATATCTGCCGGGAGCCGGGTGGATCGGGCTGGACGCGACATCGGGCCTGATGGCGGGCGAGGGGCATATTCCACTGGCGGCCACACCCTCGCCCAGCTCGGCGGCGGCGATTTCCGGGCTGGTGGGCGAGTGCGAGACGGAATTTGAGTTCGACATGAAGGTGACGCGCGTGGCCGAGACGCCGCGCGTGACCAAGCCTTACACCCCGCGCGTGTGGCAGGATATTCTGGCGCAGGGCCGGGCGGTGGATGCCGCGCTGGCCAAGGGCGATGTGCGCCTCACCATGGGCGGCGAGCCGACATTTGTGGCGGCCTCCGATTTTGAGGCGCCGGAGTGGAATATTGATGCTTTGGGGCCCACAAAGAGACAATTCGCCGGGCGGTTGATCCGCAAGCTCACCCCGCTGTGGAGCAAGGGCGCGGCGCTCACCTATAATATGGGCAAGCATTATCCGGGCGAGCAGCTGCCGCGCTGGGCGATCCATGCGCATTGGCGCGCCGATGGCGAGCCGGTGTGGAAGAACCCTGAACTGCTGGCGAGCGATGACGATAAGGATGACGCGGCGGCGGCGGATGCGGCGGCCTTCGCGGGCGCGCTGGCTGAGCGCCTGCAGGTGAATCCGGCGCTGGTGAACCCGGCGTATGAGGACATCCATTATTATCTGTGGCGCGAGAAACGCCTGCCCGCGAATGTGGTGGCGATGGATGCCAAACTGGGCGATGAGCTGGAGCGGGCGCGGCTGGCAAAGGTGTTCGGCCAGGGGCTGGCCGCGCCGGTTGGCAGCGTGCTGCCGTTGCGGCGCGTAGTTATGGAGGGTGAGCGCGCATGGCAGAGCGGCAAATGGTTTTTCCGCGATGATGTAATGTTCCTGATCCCCGGTGATTCGCCCGTGGGGCTGCGCCTGCCGCTGGAGAGCCTGCCCTGGGCGGACCCGGCGCATATGGAGGTTGCCTTCGAGACCGACCCGTTCGCCCCGCGCAAGCCGTTGCCCAAACGTGATTCGATGCAGCTGACGCGCGAGGGTTATGGCGGCAGCGGCATCGAGGGTTTCCGCCCCGTGCCGCAGGATGCGCCGGTGGTGGGACGCGAGGAGCCGGGGCTGGTGCGTACCGCGCTGGCGGTGGAGGCGCGCGATGGGATTCTGCATGTTTTCTACCCGCCGCTTTATGATGTGAGTGACTGGCTGGAGCTGACCGCCGCGGTTGAGGAAACCGCCGCCAGCATGGGCCGCAAGGTGGTGCTGGAAGGCTATCTGCCGCCGGAGGATGATCGGGTGATCAATTTCTCCGTCACACCGGACCCTGGCGTGATCGAGACGAATATTCACCCCGCCGCCAACTGGGGCGAGATCGTGGAGCGTACTGAGCAGCTCTACGAGGTGGCGCGCGAAGTGGGGCTGATGACCGAGAAGTTCATGCTCGATGGCAGGCATGTCGGCACGGGCGGCGGCAACCATGTGGTGATGGGCGGCGCCACGCCCGATGACAGCCCATTTTTGCGCAGGCCCGATCTGCTGAAATCCATGCTGGGATTTTGGCATAACCACCCCTCGCTCAGCTTCCTGTTCAGCGGCCTGTTCATCGGGCCTTCGAGCCAGCATCCGCGCATCGACGAGGCGCGTGAGGATTCGCTCAACGAGCTGGAGATCGCGTTTCAGCAGGTGAACAGCGGAACTTATACGCCGCCCTGGCTGGTGGACCGGCTGTTTCGCAACATTCTCGCGGATATGACCGGCAACGGCCATCGCACGGAATTTTGCATCGACAAGATGTATGCCCCCAATGGCGGCTCCGGCCGGCGCGGGCTGGTGGAGTTCCGCGCGTTCGAGATGCCGCCGCACGCGCAGATGTCAGCCGCGCAGGTGCTGCTGATGCGCTCGGCGATCGCGGCATTCTGGAACAAACCCTATGAGCGGCGGCTGGTTCGCTGGGGCACGCGGCTGCATGATGAGTTTCTGTTGCCGCATTATGCCGAAGCTGATTTCAAGGATGCGCTGGCTGAGCTTGACACTTTGGGATTCGGACTGGACCCGCAATGGTTCGCGCCGCATCTGGAGTTCCGCTTTCCGCAGGTGGGCGAAATCGCGGTGCGCGACATGCGGGTGGAACTACGCCACGCGCTGGAGCCTTGGCATGTTTTGGGCGAGGAACAAACCTCCGGCGGCACCGCGCGCTATGTCGATAGTTCCGCCGAGCGGCTGCAGGCGAAAGTCTCGGGCTGGGTGGATGAGCGTTACGCCCTGGCCTGCAACGGCGCCGCGCTGCCGCTGCAAAAAACCGAAGTGCCGGGTGAATATGTGGCGGGCGTGCGCTTCAAGGCCTGGCAGCCCTATTCGGCGCTGCACCCCACCATCCCGGCGCAGGTGCCTCTGGTGTTTGATGTGTATGATAAATGGTCCGGCCGCAGCATTGCGGGCATGAGCCACCATGTCGCGCATCCGGGCGGGCGGGCCTATGATGATTTCCCCGTGAACGCGAATGCGGCGGAAGCACGGCGGCGTTCGCGCTTCTTCCCCTTTGGCCATACGCCGGGGCCGATGGCCGAGCCGCGCGAGGTGCGCGCGGTTGAGTATCCGCGCACGCTGGATCTGCGGCGCAATGCTTAAAAACCTGATCCGCCGGCTCCAGCGCTACGCCTTTGCCGAGTTGTTCAACGAGCTGGCGGCGATCCGGCTGGAGCTGGCGCGGCGCAATGAGGTGCTGGAAGGCGCGCTGCTGGCGATCGCGCTGGAGCGCGCGACTCAGGCGAGCTCCAGCAGCTCCAGCAACGAGGCGGCATAACGCGCCATGGCGTGCGCTTCGCAATAGGCGTGGCGCTCGGCCTCGGTGTCATCATGCGCGCTCAGCCGCTCCATGAGCGCGGCGGCGATCCCGGTTGGGTCAAGCCTGTCTGAAACGGTTTTGACATAGCCGGGTGCCGCGATGTTTTCCGCGAGGTCATGGCTGGCGACGGTTGGCAGCCCGGCGGCTATGCAATCCTGCAAGGTGCCGGAGATGTTGCCGGGCTGGCCCTCGCGCAGTTGCAGCGCGCAATCAGCGGCCAGCAGATAATCACGGTAGGCGCGCTCGGGCACAAAGCTTTGGCCAAAGCCCAGCTTGGCGGAAATGCCGAGCTGGGCTGCGAGTTTCTCGAATGCCTCGGTGTCTTCGCTGGGTTCGCCAACAAATATCAGCCTGGCGCCTTGCAACTGCGCAAAGGCTTGCAGCGCGGCGGGGATGCCTTTGTTGCGGGTGATGAAGCCCAGGCTGATAATAAGTTTTTCATCCGCCGCAATGCCCAGCGCGGCGCGCGCCCGTTGCCGGGCCGCCGCCGTGCGCGGGGCAAAATCTCGCTGCAGGGCGAAGGGCAGATGCTTTGCCGCCACGCCAAAGCGCGCCGCCACCTCGGCCACCGGCTGCGGGCTGTGAAAGATCAGCGGCCGCGCGGCGCGCGCGAGTTCACCCAGAAAACTGGCTTCGCGCAGGTGTTCATCCCTGGACCAGGCGATAATCTCGCGCGGCGCCACGCTGCGCCCCAGCTCCCGGCTGGCCCAGGCGGCGGCGGGTTTGGGGCCGTTGCGGGTCGCGAGGCCCAGCAGGCGGGAGTCATGGCAGAGCACGGCGCTGCCCCATTTCACGGCCAGATCGTAAATTTCGCCATGCAGTGGCGCGTTGCCGATAACGCTGAGCACACGGTCATATTCCGGCGCGGTGTGAGCCAGTGCGGACGCCTGCGCGGTGGAAATGAGCGTGACATCAGCCAGCGGCGCCAGCGCGCGCGCCAGGGCGGCGGAATAACCGGCGATGCCGGATTTTTCCGGGGGCAGGGGGGTGAGCATGGCGATGCGGGGTTTTCCGCGCCGCAAAATGGCGGGGGCGGGCAGGGGCAGCGCACCCCAGAGCGAGGCGGCGACGGCCTGGCCGCTGAAGGGGCGCCAGATGTCTGCCTGCGCGGAAATAATTTCCGCCCGCCGCGCCGGGCCGCGCACCAGCGCCTCCAGAATCCCGGCCAGCCCCGCCGCATCCTCCGGCGCGAAAAGCTCCCCCGCCGCCACGCCCAGGGCGCGGTGGGCCGCGATATCCGAGGCGATGGAGGGCACCCCCGCGGCGGCGGCCTCGATGACGGGCAGCGAAAACCCTTCCGCCCGCGAGGGGGTGACGACGCAGAGCGCCCGCGCATAGAGCGCACGCATCTGCGCATCGCTCACCCGGCCGGGAAGCTCCACCCGCGTGATCGCGCGCAGGCGCGCCGCCGTCTCCGCCCGGCAGTTGCCGCTGATTACCAGGGGAATGTGGCGCAGCACGGGGCTGGCGGCATGGGCGCGGGCGAGTAATTCGGGGTTTTTGCGGGCATCATCGCCGCCGACCATGAGAATATGGCGCGGCGGCAGCGGCGTAATGCCCTCCGCCCAGGGCGGCAGCGCCACGCCGGTTATATGCGCGCGCACCGGGCCATAGAGGGCGCGCAGGCGCTCAGCGGTGTCCTCCGAGTTCGGGAAAAACACATCATAGCGCTTCAGCCAGGCCATCGCGGCGAAATAGTCCAGCCGGTTGAGCGGGTGGGTGAGGTAGTTCGCCTGGTCGTCATAGGGGATGAAATCATGCACGCACACCGCCTTGGTGATGCCGGGTTCGTGCAGCAGGCGCGCCAAAAAATGCTGGTCAGGGCTCATCGGCGAGGGGTTGAGCAACACCGCCCCCGGCGGGAGGTCCGGCAGGTAGGCGTGGGGTGAGAGCACCGCCGCCCGCGCGGCCATATCAGCGGGCAGCGGCGGCAGCGCGGGGGTGAACAGGCCGATGAACGGCTCCGGCGCATGGGCGATGAGATTGCGCGCGTGGTTGCCGATGCCGCGTTCGCTATAGTTGCGGTCCTGCAGGCAGCGCATGTCGATAATGAGGCGGGGCGGCATTGGCGTTGCGGGCTTTCCGGTTATAGAGCGGAGATTATGGCAATTTATCCCAAACGCATAACCGGCCTGCGCCTGCCCCTGGACCATGACGAGGCGCAACTGCGCGCCGCTGTTTGCGCGGCTTTCGGCGTGGCCGATGCGCAATTGCTGGGTATGCAGGTGTTCCGCCGCGCCTTCGATGCGCGCAAGAAGAGCGACATCACGCTGGTCTACACCATCGATGCCGAGCTTGCCGTGCCCGTCGCTCAGGGCGAGCCGGTGCCCGATGTTGCGTATAAATTCGTCACCCAGGCCAAGGTGCCGCCAGCCCGGCGCCCGGTGGTCATCGGCACCGGGCCGTGCGGCATATTCGCGGCGCTGGTGCTGGCGCAGATGGGCTTCGCGCCGATCATCCTGGAGCGCGGCAAGGTCGTCCGCCAGCGCACGAAGGACACCTGGGGCCTGTGGCGGCGCGGTGTGCTCAACCCGGAATCCAACGTGCAGTTCGGCGAGGGCGGGGCGGGCACCTTCTCTGACGGCAAGCTCTATTCGCAGATCAAGGACCCGCGCCACCTCGGCCGCAAGGTGCTCACCGAGTTCGTGAAGGCCGGCGCGCCGGAAGAGATACTCTTTGTCGCCAAACCGCATATCGGCACCTTCCGCCTGGTCGGCATGGTCGAGACGATGCGCGCGAGCATCGAGGCGCTGGGCGGTGAATACCGTTTTGGCTGCAAGGTGGCTGACATCGAGATCACCGGGGGCCAGGTGCGCGCGGTGGTGCTGGAATCGGGCGAGCGGATCGAGACCAGCCATGCCGTACTGGCGGTGGGCCATTCCGCGCGCGACACCTTCGCGATGCTGCACCAGCGCGGCGTGTTCATGGAGGCGAAGCCCTTTTCGGTCGGCTTCCGCATCGAGCATCCGCAATCGATGATCGACCAGCACCGCTTTGGCGCCTTCGCGGGCAACCCGATTCTGGGCGCGGCGGATTACAAGCTGGTGCACCACGCGGGCAACGGCCGCTCGGTCTATAGTTTTTGCATGTGCCCCGGCGGCACGGTGGTGGCCGCCACCTCCGAGCCGGGGCGCGTGGTGACCAACGGCATGAGCCAGTATTCGCGCAATGAGCGCAACGCCAATGCGGGCATCGTGGTCGGCATCACGCCCGCTGACTACCCCGGCGATGTGCTGGCCGGTGTGGAATTCCAGCGCCGCTGGGAGTCTGCCGCCTATGTCGCGGGCGGCGGCACTTATGCGGCGCCGGGGCAGCTGGTGGGGGATTTCATCGCCGGGCGGGCCTCCAAGGCGTTTGGCGAGGTGCTGCCCTCCTACAAACCGGGCGTTCACCTCACCGACCTCGCCCCCACCCTGCCTGATTACGCCATCGCCGCCATCCGCGAGGCGCTGCCCGCCTTCGAGAAGCAGATACGCGGGTTTTCCCGGCCCGATGCGGTGCTGACCGGGGTAGAAACCCGCACCTCCTCGCCGGTGCGCATCACCCGGGGGCGCGATTTCTGCTCGCTCAACACCCAGGGGCTCTATCCGGCGGGCGAGGGGGCGGGTTATGCGGGCGGCATTCTCTCCGCCGGGGTGGATGGCATCAAGGTCGCCGAGGCGGTGGGGCTGAGCCTGATGGGCGGATGAAACATATTTCCTATCGGCAAACCATGGTATAGAGAGGATATAATTGCCCGCCACGCCACAGGAGCAGGAAAATGTTGTCGCAGAAATGCAAATATGCGTTGCAGGCGTTGCTGGTGCTGGCGCGCCAGAACAGCGACGAGTTGCTGCTGGTCAGCGATATTGCCGAGCGTGAGAATCTGCCGAAAAAATTCCTTGAAGCCATCCTGCTGGAACTCAACCGTAACGGCCTGGTGCGCAGCCGCCGTGGCCGTGGCGGCGGTTACGCGCTGGCCAAACCGGCTGATCTGATCACCTTTGGCCAGGTTGTGCGGATCATGGACGGTCCGCTGGCGCCGCTTTCGTGTGTCAGTGTCAATTATTACCGCAAATGCGACGACTGCCGGGACGAACAGACCTGCGAGATCCGCAAGGTCATGCGCCGGGTGCGCGATGCGGTGGCGCATGAGCTGGATGGCACCTCGCTGGCGCAGGCGCTGGCTGAAGGCAAAGGCCGCGCCGTGCTGGAAGGCTGACGCGGCGCGGCGCTCAGGCGGTTTTGGCGAGTTTCACGGTAACGGGCACATGGTCGGAGGGCTGGGGTTTGGCGCGTTCATCCTTGTGGATGACCACATGCGTCAGCCGCTCGGCCAGGCGCGGCGAGAGCAGCTGAAAATCAATCCGCAGCCCCGCGTTACGGTCCCACGCTCCGGCCTGATAATCCCAGAAGGTATAGAGCGTCTCGCTCGGGTAGAGCGCGCGGGTGGCGTCTGTCAGCCCTGTCCAGATCAGCGCGTTGAAGGCCGCGCGGGTCTCCGGGCGGAGCAGCGCATCGCCCGCGGGCAGGGCGCGGGGGGCGAAATCAGCATCGGTTGGGCAGACGTTATAATCCCCCGCCAGGATAAAATCGGTATCGGCGTCCATGAGACTCTCCGAATGCGCGCGCAGCGCCGCCATCCAGGCCAGCTTGTAGCTGTAGCCTTCATCCCCGCCCGAATTGCCATTGGGCAGGTAGAGATTGCCCACCGTGATGCCCTGGGCGCGTACCTCGATGAAGCGCGCATGGGTGTCGGATTCAGGCATGCCCGGCAATTTGGGGTGCAGAACCTCAACCGGGGCGCGGTGCAGAACGGCGACACCGTTATAGGATTTCTGGCCGACGACCACCGCGTCATAGCCCAGGTTTTTGAAGGCCATGCGCGGAAACTGGTGTTCCTCGCATTTGATCTCCTGCAGCAGCAGCAGGTCCGGCTGCTCTCGGGCGAGAAAATCGGCGACATGCGACTCGCGCGTGCGCACCGAGTTCACATTCCAGGTCGTGACCTTAATCAACGGAAAACGACGTGCCGCAGCCGCAGGAGGATTTGGCGATCGGGTTTTTCACCGTGAAATGCGCGCCCATCAGTGAGTCTTTAAAGTCCAGCTCCGCGCCCGCCAGGAGTTCCAGGCTGCTGGAGTCGACAAACACGGTCGCGCCCTGCGCCTGGATCACCAGATCATCAGGGTGCTGCTCGGCCGTAAGGTCGAATTTATACTGAAAGCCCGAGCAGCCGCCTGCCAGCACCTCCACGCGCAGGGCCTTCTGCGCGGGCTCGCTGGCCAGAATTTGCGCCACCCTGGCGGCGGCGGACGGGGAAAGCCGGAAAGTTTCAAGTGTCTCGCTCATGGCTCAACATATAGTGCGTCCGGGCCTTGGACGTAAGGGTGGTGTTGGGTTAAGCCTTGATCCATGACGTTAGCTCCTTACGCGGTGCAGGCGGCGCGCTCGCGCGGCCGGCAATTTGCTGAAATCCACTCCGATGACCGCAGCCCCTATCAGCGCGACCGCGACCGCGTGGTGCACTGCTCGGCCTTTCGCAAGCTGCAATACAAAACCCAGGTGTTCGTCACCCGCGAGGGCGATTTCTACCGCACCCGGCTCACCCATAGCCTGGAGGTGGCGCAGATCGCGCGCAGCATCGCGCGCAAGCTGGGGCTGGATGAGGACCTGACCGAGTGCCTCGCTTTGGCGCATGATCTGGGGCATCCGCCCTTTGGCCACGCGGGCGAGCGCGGCCTGAACGAGGCGCTGGAAGCCTTTGGCGGGTTTGACCATAACGCGCAGAGTTTGCGTGTTGTAACTCTGTTGGAGCATCGCTACGCCGCGTTCGACGGGCTGAATTTAAGCTGGGAGACGCTGGAGGGCCTGGCCAAGCACAACGGGCCGCTCAGCAACCCGCCGGCCTATATCGCCGCGTTTGATGTCAAATATCCGCTGGACCTGCTGCGCCAGACCTCAGCCGAGGCGCAGGTGGCGGCCTTCGCCGACGACATCGCCTACAACACCCATGACATGGACGACGGCCTGCGCGCCGGGCTGTTCGGCTTTGCCGACATTGCCCATCTGCCGCTGATCGGCGAGGCGCTGCGCGAATCCCAGGCGGTGACTGAGCAGACCAACCGCATCCGCCATGAGCTGAGCCGCCGCATGATCAACGCCCTGGTGCATGACGTGCTGCGCGAAAGTGCCGCCCGGCTGGCGGCGCTGGCGCCGGTGGATGCCGATGCCATCCGCGATGCCGCCGCGCCGGTGATCGGCTTCTCCCCCACCCTGGCGGCGGCGAACCGGGAGATCAAAAAATTCCTGTTCGAGCGGATGTACCGCCACTGGCGTGTTAACCGCATGACACATAAGGCCCGGGTGGTGACCACCGAACTGGGCAAGCTGCTGCTGGAGCGCCCGTATCTGTTGCCTGACGACTGGCGGGTGCGCGCGGGGGAGCCTGGCAGCGCGCAGGCCGCCGTCGCGGTGCGCGACTATGTGGCGGGCATGACCGACCGCTACGCCTTGGATGAATACGCAAGACTGACCAACCCGGCAGTGCCGGCCTGAAAGAGTGATGATGACCGAGAATTTGTTTGCCCAGGCCCGCGCCTGGGTGCTGGATGAGTTGACCGCCCTGCTGCCGGGCCTGCCGGAGGAGATTTTGTCCCGCGTCGAGGTGACACCGACCAAGGACTCCGCCCATGGCGACATGGCCAGCAACGCGGCCATGGTGGCGGCCAAACCGGCGGGCAAAAACCCGCGCGACATCGCCGCCGCGCTGGCCTCCCGCCTCGCCGCGCGCCCTGGCGTCGCCAAGGCGGAACCGGCCGGGCCGGGGTTTCTCAACCTCACGCTCGAACCTGCTTTGTTGCTGGCGCAGGTGCCTGTGATCCTGGCCGCGGGCGAGGCTTATGGCCAAGGCGCCGGGCGCGGGCGCGTCAATGTGGAATATGTCTCCGCCAACCCCACCGGGCCGCTGCATGTGGGCCATTGCCGCGGCGCCGTGGTGGGTGACGCACTGGCCAATCTGCTCGCCAAGGCCGGGTATGCGGTGACGAAGGAATTCTATGTCAACGACGCGGGGGCGCAGGTCATCGCGCTCGGGCGCTCGGTCTATGTGCGCTATCTGGAGGCGCTGGGGCTCTCGCCGGAGGCCTATATCGATACCGTGACCGGCGGCATGCAATACGGCGGCGCGTATCTCATTCCCATCGGCGCCGCGCTGGCGGAAAAATATGGCGATGAGTTCGCCGAGACGCCCGAGGCGCATTGGCTCGATACCTTCCGTGACTTCGCCGTGGCGCAAATGCTGCAGCTTATCCGGGATGATCTGGCGGCGCTGGGTGTCGTGCATGATGTGTTCTCCTCCGAACGCGCGCTCATCGCGGCCGGCGGCGTGGAACGCGCGCTGCGCCAGTTGAGCGAACGCGGGCTGATCTATGAGGGCGTGCTGGAGCCGCCCAAGGGCAAAACGCCGGAAGACTGGGAGCCGCGCGAACAAACTCTGTTCCGCTCCACCGATTTTGGCGACGACGTTGACCGCCCGGTGAGGAAATCCGACGGCAGCAACACCTATTTCGCTAATGATGTCGCCTACCACGCCGACAAGATGGCGCGTGGCTTCACCGCGATGATCGATGTGTGGGGCGCCGACCACGGCGGCTATGTGAAGCGCATGCAGGCGGCGGTGAAGGCGCTGGCGGGAGACACCCCGGCGCGGCTGGATGTGCTGCTGTGCCAGATCGTGCGCGTGATGAAGGACGGCGCCCCGGTGCGCATGAGCAAGCGGGCGGGCACCTTCGTCGAACTGCGCGACCTTATCGACGAGGTGGGCCCGGATGCGGTGCGCTTCATCATGCTGATGCGCAAATCGGACGCGCAGATGGATTTCGACCTCAACGCCGCGGTGGCGCAGACGCGCGATAATCCGGTGTTCTACGTGCAATACGCGCATGCGCGTTGCCGCTCGGTGCTTCGCGCGGCTGGCATCGTGGATGCGGGGGCGGATTTGTCCTCACTCGCCGCACCCGAGGAGCTGGCGTTGATCCGCCGGCTCATCAACTGGCCTCGCATGGTCGAGCAGGCGGCCGAAGCCCGCGAGCCGCACCGAATCGCGTTTTATCTGTATGAGCTGGCGGGAGATTTCCACGCGCTGTGGAACGCCGGGCGCGGCGACGCGGCGTTGCGCTTCATCCAGGCCGAGCGCCCGGTGGAAACGGCGGCGCGGATCGCGCTTGTCGCGGCCACGGCCACTGTGCTGCGCTCCGGCTTCGCGGTGCTGGGCGTCACCCCTGTTGAGGAGATGAGATAGGTTTGAGCGACCCCGGCGACGACGAATTCATCTACCAGACCCACCGGCCCGCGCAGCCGATGGACCAGGCCGTCCGCAAGATGGTGCTGGGCGCGGGCGGTGTTTCCGTTCTGGTGATTCTGGTGGCCTTGCTGTGGAGCGGCGTGCGGGCCACGGGGTTTGGCCCGCCGCCGGTCATCGAGCCGCCGCCGGGGCCGTTGCGCACCGCCCCGGCTGACCCTGGCGGCCTCACGGTGCCGGGCGCCGACCAGCAGATTATGTCCGGCGATGCCACCACCGCCCCGCTGCAACTGGCACCAGCGCCCCCGCCGCCCGCCGTGGCGCAGTTGGACCAGGCCGCCGGCGTTAACCAGCCGCCCCCGGCGGCTCCCGCGCCCGCAACCCCAGCGCCCGCCGCCGCGCCGCCCGCCGCCGCGCCCGCGCCAGCCCCCGCCGCGCAGGCAACCGGCCCGGCGCAGGTGCAGCTTGCCGCCACGGCCGATGAACCTGGCGCGCAAAGCGTGTGGGACGGGCTGAAGCGCAAAATGCCCGATCTTCTGGCGGGCAAATCGCCGGTTATTCTCCCAGCCGTGGTCAACGGCAAAAGCATCTGGCGCCTGCGGGTGGATGGGTTTGCTACCCCCGCCGCCGCGCAGGCGTTCTGTGCGTCGGTTATAGCAAAAGGGGCGGCCTGCACCGTCGCGTCGTTTTGAAGCCGGTGATCCTCGGCATTTCGGGCTTGCGTCTGCTGGCCGAAGAGCGGGCATTGTTGCGCGCGCATCGCCCAAGGGGCGTCATTTTGTTCAGCCGCAACATTCAAGATAGACATCAATTATCTGAACTTACAGCAGAATTACGTGAAGTGCTGCCCTCCGGCGCGGTGCTGATGGTCGACCAGGAGGGCGGCCGCGTCGCCCGGCTGCGCCCACCCCACTGGCCGGCACTGTCCGCCGCGGGGACGCTGACAACCCCCGAGGCCGCCTATGCCCATGGCCTTGCGCTTGGCCACATGGTGCGCGAGGCCGGTTTCGATATCGCCGCCGCCCCGGTGCTGGACCTGCGCCACCCCGGCGCCAGCGATATCATCGGCGACCGCGCCTTCTCGCACGACCCGCAGGTGGTGGCGCGGCTCGGCGCGGAAATGGCGCGCGGCATTATCGCGGCGGGGGTTATCCCGGTGATGAAGCACATCCCCGGCCATGGCCGCGCAATGGTGGACAGCCATCTGGCCCTGCCACGGGTCGGCGCGGCGGATCTGAGCGCCGATTTTTATCCTTTCGCGCAGAATAAAAACCTGCCCTGGGCGATGACGGCGCATGTCATCTACGAGCATCTCGACCCGCAAAACCCGGCCACGATTTCCCCCAGAGTGATCCGTGACATCATTCGCGGCGAAATTGGCTTCTCCGGCACGCTGGTGAGCGATGATCTCGCCATGCACGCACTCTCCGGCACCCCGGCCGAGCGCGCGCTGGCGGCGCTGGCGGCGGGGTGCGACATTGCTCTGTATTGCCCTGGCGGCATGGCGGGCAACACCCAGATTCTGGAAGCCCTGCGCGCATGAGCACTGGCACCCTGGAAGTCATCCTCGCGCTGGTCATCTCCGTGGTGCTGCACGAGCTGGCGCATGGCGCGGTGGCGCGGCTGCTGGGCGACACCACGGCGCAACAGGCCGGGCGGCTCACGCTCAACCCGTTGAAACACATCGACCCGTTCGGCAGCATCCTCTTTCCGTTGATCCTGGCGGTGGGCCAGCTCACCACTCTTGGCCATGTCGCCTTCATGTATGGCTGGGCGAAGCCCGTGCCGGTCAACCCCATGGAATTGCGGCTAAATGGCGCGCGCCATCCGCGCCAGTTGATGGCGGTGGTGGCCGCCGCCGGGCCGCTGATGAACTTCGCCCTGGCGGTGCTCGGCGGGTTTTTGTTAAATACCGGGCAAGCCATTGATTTTCTGGTTTATTTTATTGAAATAAACCTTGTGCTGGGGCTTTTTAACCTCTTCCCCATGCCGCCGATGGATGGCGGGCGCATTGCCGTTGGCGTGCTGCCGCTGCCTGCGGCGCGCTGGCTTTCCGGGTTCGAGCAACGCGGCATTGTGCTGGTTCTGCTGGTTATTTTCATCCTGCCCCTGGTGCTCGCCCAGTTCGGCGTGCGGTTTGACCCGTTCCAGGAGGCGATGGGCAGGCTTCTGCCCTGGGCGGAGCAGATCATCCTGCAAATAACGGGGGCGGGCCATGGAAACTGACTCGCTCGTTCTCCAGCTCGAAGGCTTTGAAGGGCCGCTGGACCTGCTGCTGGAGCTGGCGCGGGCGCAAAAGGTCGATCTGGCGAAAATCTCCATCCTGGCGCTGGTCGAGCAGTTCCTCGCCGTCATCGAGGGTGCGCGCAAAATCCGCCTGGAGCTGGCGGCGGATTGGCTGGTGATGGCGGCCTGGCTCACCTGGCTGAAGTCGCGCCTGCTGGTTCCAGCCCTTGGCGAGCCGGAGGACGCGGAGAGCGCCGCTGAAACCCTCGCAGCCCGGCTGGTGGATTTGCAGGCCGTGCGCGCCGCCGCCGCCTGGATGGGCCAGCGCCCTCAACTCGGGTGGGATTTCTTCCATCGCGGCATTCCCGAGGAACTCACCGAGACAGACCGGAGCCGGTTGCGCCTGGATATGAGCGGGCTGCTCAGCGCCTATCTCGCCGCGCGCCGCCGCGCCGGGGCAAAATTGCAGTATAAACCCAGGCCGATGGTGTATTTCTCGGTGCAGAACGCGCTGGAGCGCCTGGCCCGGCTGGTCGGCTCGCTGCCCGACTGGTCGAGCCTGGAGCAGTTTCTGCCCGAGGGGCTGGAAGACGGGATCCCCCGCCGCGCCGCGATCTCGGCCACGTTGATCGCGGGGCTGGAAATGGCCAAGGGGGGGAGTTTGCAATTGCGCCAGGAACAAATTTTTGGCCCAATTCTGTTGCGTAATACAGGCGAGAGTGAGGCCGGCGATGAGTGAGACAGACCAAACCGAGGCGCTGCGTCTGGCCGAGGCGGTTATATTCGCGGCCACCCAGCCGGTGACCACGCGCATTCTGGCCAATCTGCTGCCCGAGGCTGCCGATGTGGACGCGGTGATGGCCGAGCTGACCGCGCTTTATGCGCCGCGCGGGGTTAATCTGGTGCAGGTGGCGGGCGGCTGGCAGTTCCGCACCGCGCCGGACATCGCGCCAGCCTTGCGCAAGGTGGTGGAGCTGCCGCGCCGCCTGCCGCGCGTGGCGATGGAGACGCTGGCCATCGTCGCCTACCACCAGCCGGTGACCCGCACCGAGATCGAGGAAATCCGCGGCGCATCGCTCTCCCAGACCACGCTGGACCTGTTGCTGGAAAACGGCCTGGTCACGCCCAAGGGCCGCCGCGAGACCCCCGGCCGCCCCACGCTCTGGGGCACCACCCCCGCCTTCCTCGCCCAGTTTGGCCTCAACGACCTGCGCGATCTGCCCCGGCGCGAGGAGCTGCTCATCGACCCCTCCGGCTCCTCGGTTGCAACCCCCGCCCCGGCGGAGGATGGACCCGGCGCATGATCCTGAAGATCACCCGCGAATCGCTGCTGGACGGCACGCTGCGGGCCTACCGGGAGGCACACGAGATGGTCTGCCCGGGCGACACGCCCCAGCGCACCGAAGCGGAGATGAACGCGCTGCTCAACGCCAGCCTCGCCGGGCATGATCCGGCCCAGGATTTATGGGTGTTTGGCTACGGCTCGCTCATCTGGAACCCGGCGTTCGAGCATGTGGAGTGCCGCCCCGCGTTGCTGCATGGCTGGCACCGGCGGTTCTGCCTTAAAATGTTCATGGGGCGCGGCACGCGCGAGACCCCGGCGCTGGTGCTGGCGCTGGACCGTGGCGGCGCCTGCAAGGGGGTGGCGTTTCGCATAAAAGCCTCCATGGTGCGCCAGGAGCTGGGGATTCTCTGGCAACGCGAGATGTATGGCGGGGCCTATAACGCCCGCTGGATCGCGCTGCGGGCCGGCGAGGAGCGTTTCCCGGCGCTTACCTTCGTCATCAACCACGCCCATCCGCGCTACATAAAAGAGCTGAGCGTGGCGGAAACGGCGGCCATGATCGCGGCCGCGAAGGGGGATATGGGCACCTGCCGGGAGTATCTGGAGAACACCCTGGCGCATCTGCGTCAGCTTGGCCTGAGCGACGCCGGGCTGGCCCGCATCGCCGCCGCTTTGCCCAACCCCTAAGGCTCTGCTAGCAAGCGGACAATGTTCGGATTTTCCTGGGGCGAGATTGGTCTGATAATGGCGGTGGCACTGGTTGCCATCGGGCCAAAGGATTTGCCTGTGGCCATCCGCACGGTCACCAGCCTGATCAAAAAAGCACGCGGCATGGCGGCTGAGTTCCAGGGCCATGTCGATGATATGATGCGCGAGGCCAATCTGGCCGATGTGAAGGGCGAGCTGAACAAGCTCCGCAATTTTGACTTCAAGAGTGCGGCGGAACAAACGGTCGACCCTGACGGCACGCTGCGCGACTCGCTCAAAAAAGCCACCGGCGAGGCCGGCGGGACTGAGTTTGTGGCGCCAGCGCCGGTTATTTTGGAGACACCGGATTCCCCGGCCTTCATCCCGCCTGACGCGGCGCGCAAAAAGCCGGTCCCGGCCTTTATTCCGCCGGGCACCAAACGCTGGGGATTTTAAGTGACGGAGCAGGAAGCACCCGAAGCCGCGGCGGCCGACGAGATCAACGACAAGGAAATGCCCCTGATGGAGCACCTGGCCGAGCTGCGTAAGCGGCTGATGTGGTCAGCGATCACCTTCATCATCGCCTTCGTGGTCTGCTACCATTTCGCCGCCCGTATCTATGAGTTCCTGGCCGCCCCGCTGGCGCACGCGCTGGAGGCAAGGGGCGAGAAGCCGGAGCTGATCTACACCGCGCTGTTCGAGGCGTTTTTCACCTATGTGAAGGTCTCGGTGTTCGCCGCCGCCTTTATCTCCTTCCCCATGATCGCGGGGCAGCTCTGGCTGTTCGTGGCGCCGGGCCTCTACAAGCGCGAGAAGCGGGCGATGCTGCCCTTCCTCATCGTCACCCCCATCCTGTTCTTCATGGGCGGCGCGCTGGCCTATTATGTATTCTTCCCTGTTGCATGGCGCTTCTTCCTCAGCTTCCAGACCAGCGGTGGCAATGGCGATGTGCAGATCGCCCTCATGGCCAAGGTAAGCGATTATCTGAACGTGGTGATGAAGCTGATCTTCGCCTTCGGCCTGAGTTTTGAGCTGCCGGTGCTGCTCACCCTGCTGGGGCGCGTGGGCATCGTGAACTCCGCCGCCTTAAAAAAATACCGCCGCTATGCCTATGTCGGCTGTTTCATCGTGGCCGCCATCATGGCGCCGCCGGATGTGCCCTCGCAGTGTTTAATGGCCGGGTTGTTGATCTTTTTGTTCGAGATTTCGCTGTTCGCCGTGAAGATGGTGGAGCCGAAAGTGCCGGTGGAGGCAGAAGATGCATGATATAAAAGCGATCACCCAGGACCCGGCGGCGTTTGACGCGGCGCTGGCCCGGCGGGGGATTTTGCCGCTCTCACGCGAGCTTGGCGAGATGGACGGCGAGCGCCGCGCGGCCGTGGCGCAGCTGCAGGTGCTCCAGGCCGGCCGCAACGCGCTGGCCAAGCGCATCGGCGAGGCCAAGCGCGCCAAGGAGGATACCAGCGCCCTGGAGGCCGAAGGCGGCGCCCTGCGCGGCCAGATGGAGGCGCTGGAAGCCGAGGTTCCGCGCCTGGAACTGCTGATCCGCGAGACGCTCGCGGCGATCCCCAATGTGCTCGACGCCGCCGTGCCGGAAGGCCGCGATGAGACCGCCAACATTGAGGTGAAAACCTGGGGCAAGAAGCCCGAGTTTGCCTTCCCCGCCAAAGAGCATTTCGAGATCGGCGAGGCCCTCGGGCTGATGGATTTCGCCGGTGCCGCCAAGCTGGCCGGCTCGCGCTTCACCGTGCTGCGCGGCGCCCTGGCCAGGCTGGAGCGCGCGCTTGGCCAGTTCATGCTCGACACCCACACGGCCGATCATGGCTATAGCGAAACCGTGGTGCCTTTGCTGGTCAACGACAGCGCGATGTTCGGCACCGGCCAGCTGCCCAAATTCGCCGATGATCTGTTCAAGACCACCGATGGCCGCTGGCTGATCCCCACCGCCGAGGTCTCGTTGACCAATCTGGTGGCAGGCGAAATTCTCCCCGCCGCGCAATTGCCGGTCCGCGTGACCGCGCTGACCCCCTGTTTCCGCTCCGAGGCAGGCTCCGCCGGGCGCGATGTGCGCGGCATGCTGCGCCAGCACCAGTTCTCCAAGGTGGAGCTGGTCAGCATCACCCGCCCCGAGGACTCCGAGGCCGAGCACGAGCGCATGACCGCCTGCGCCGAGCGCATATTGGAAGCCCTGGAGCTGCCCTATCGCCGCATGTTGCTTTGCGCCGGGGATACCGGATTTTCGGCGGTGAAAACCTACGACCTGGAAGTCTGGCTGCCGGGGCCTGTGCCCGCGGGCGGGCAACGGCAGGGGATGTACCGTGAGATTTCCTCCTGCTCCAACACCCGCGCCTTCCAGGCCCGCCGCATGAACGCCCGCTACCGCAACGCCGAGGGCAAGCCCGATTTCGTGCATACGCTCAACGGCTCGGGTGTCGCGGTGGGCCGCGCGCTCATCGCGGTGCTGGAAAACCACCAGAACGAGGACGGTTCGGTGCGCGTGCCCGCTGTCCTGCGCCCCTATATGGGCGGGCTGGAAATAATTTCCGCGCCATAACCCAGGTTACTCTTTGTCATCTTTCCGCAACCTCCCAGGCGGGACAAGCACCATGTAACTGGATATAGACCAACAGGTTAGGTGGGGAGAATGTAGCGTGGTTGACCCTGTGGCAGTGCCCAAGCGCGGCAAGAAGCGGTGGATATTTGGCGGGCTCGCGCTCCTCCTCATAGGCTTCATCTGGTATCGCCACTCTGGCACCGGCCCCGGCGCGCATAAGCCCGCGCCCCAGGCCGTGGGCGTTGCCAAGGCTGTCAGCGGGCCGATGCCCGTGGTGCTCGATGAACTCGGCACCGTCACCCCTACCGCCACCGTCACCATATTGCCGCAGCTCAGCGGCTATCTCACCCAGGTTGCCTTCACCGAGGGCGAGAGCGTCACCCAGGGCCAGTTCCTCGCCGAGATCGACCCGCGCCCTTATCAGATCCAGCTTGAGCAATATCAGGCCGCGCTGGCGAAGGACACGGCGGCCCTCGGCCAGGCGAAATCAGACCTCGCGCGCTACCAGATTCTCGCCCGTCAGGACTCCATCTCCGCCCAGCAGGTGGCCGACCAGACCTTTCTCGTCGCGCAGGACACCGCCGCCACCAAATCCGACCAGGCGAACATCGACCAGGCCAGGCTCAACCTCGCCTATTGCCACATCACCTCGCCGGTGGCGGGCAAGGTCGGCCTGCGGCTGGTGGACCCCGGCAATTACGTCACCCCGGGCAGCAGCACCGGCATCGCCGTGGTCACCACCATGTCGCCGACCACGGTGATCTTCTCCGTGGCGCAGGCCGATCTGGCGCCAGTGCTGGTGCGGCTGGGGCAGGGGGCCACACTCCCCGCCACCGCCTACGCCAGCGATGATACCACCAGGCTGGAAGACGGCACCCTGAGTGCCGTGGACAATCAGGTGGACACCGCCACCGGCATGGTGAAGCTGCGCGCCAAATTCGCCAATGCGGATGGCGCGCTCTTTCCCAATGAGTTCGTCAACATCCATTTGCTGGTGAACACCCTGCAAAGCGCCACGCTGGTGCCCTCACAGGCCGTGCAGACCGGCGCCCCGGGGACTTATGTTTATGTCCTCAACGCCGATAACACTGTGCGCGTGCAGCCGGTCACCACCGGCCCCACCGATGGCACCAACACCGTCATCACCAAGGGCATCACCCCCGGCGACGTGGTGGTGACCGATGGTGTGGACCGCCTGAGCGATGGCGCCAAGGTCAGCGTGGCCGCGCCCGCCGCCACCCCGTGAATCCCTCCAGGGTTTTTATCCTGCGGCCGGTGGCGACCTCGCTGCTGATGCTCGCCTTTGTTCTGGTCGGGCTGGTCGCGTTCAAATATTTGCCCGTCTCGGCGCTGCCTGATGTCACCTACCCCACCATCCAGGTGCAGACCTTCTACCCCGGCGCCTCGCCGCAGGTGATGACATCTTCCATCACCGCGCCGCTGGAGCGCCAGCTTGGCCAGATGGAAGGGCTGAACCAGATGTCCTCGGCCAGCTCCGCCGGGGCTTCGGTCATCACCTTGCAGTTCAACCTCTCGCTGAGCCTGGATATCGCGGAGCAGGAGGTGCAGGCGGCGATCAACGCGGCGGGCAACCTGCTGCCCGCTGATCTTCCCGCGCCGCCGGTCTACGCCAAGGTGAACCCCGCCGACGCGCCGGTGCTCACGCTGGCGATCACTTCCAAAACCATGAACCTGACCGATGTGGAATCGCTTGCCAACTCCCGCCTGGCGGCGCGCATCTCGGAGGTTCCCGGTGTCGGCCTGGTGACGGTGAGCGGCGGCAACACGCCTTCGGTGCGTGTCGAGGTGAACCCGCAGGCGCTCGCCGCCTATGGCCTCAGCCTGGACAATATCCGCACGCTCATCGGCAATCTCAACGTCAACACGCCCAAAGGCAGCTTCTCCGGCCCCACGCAGAGCTACACCATCAACGATAACGACCAGATCACCCGCGCCGCCGAATATGAGAAGATCGTGGTGGCGTATAAAAACGGCACGCCGGTTTATCTGGGCGATGTCGCCAGGATCATCGCCGCCCCCGAGAACGCCGAGCTGGGCGCCTGGGCCAACCGCACGCCGGCCATCATCCTCAACGTGCAGCGCCAGCCCAACGCCAATGTCATCGCCACGGTGGACGCGATAAAGCGTGAGCTGCCCAGCCTCACCGCGGGCCTTCCGGCGGCGATGGTGGTCAGCGTCATGAGCGACGGCACAACCTCCATCCGCGCCTCGGTCAGCGATGCCGAGTTCGAGCTGGCCCTGAGCATCGGCCTCGTCATCGCCGTCATCTTCGTGTTTCTGCGCAACATGCGGGCCACTATCATCCCCAGCATCTCCGTGCCGGTCTCGCTCATCGGCACGCTGGCGTTCATGTATCTGAGCCATTTCTCCATCGACAATCTCTCCCTGATGGCGCTGATCGTGGCGACCGGCTTCGTGGTGGATGACTCCATCGTGATGATCGAGAATATCTCCCGCTACATTGAAATGGGTGAGCCTCCGCTGCAGGCGGCGCTGAAGGGCGCTGGCCAGATCGGCTTCACCATCATCTCGCTCACCGTCTCGCTCATCGCGGTGCTCATCCCGCTGCTGTTCATGGGCGATGTCGTGGGGCGGCTGTTCTCCGAATTCGCGGTGACTTTGGCGATCACCATCATCATCTCCGCCGTGGTCTCGCTCACCCTGGTGCCGATGCTCTGCGCGCGCCTGCTGCACAAAAAAGGCGAGGATACACCTTCACGTTTCGAGGCGTGGAACGAGCGCCAGTTCAACCGCCTGCTCGCCGCCTACGGGCGCGGGCTGGAGCGCGTGCTGGCCCATGCGCGCCTCACCCTCGCGGTGGCCGTCGGCACGCTGGTGCTCACGATCGCGCTCTATGCGTTCATCCCCAAGGGGTTTTTCCCGGTGCAGGATACCGGCGTCATCGCGGGCATTTCCCAGGGGGCGCAAACCACCTCCTACGCCGCCATGGCCCAGCACCAGCAGGCACTGGCCGATGCGCTCTTGAAAGACAAAGATGTTGTCAGCCTGACTTCCTACATCGGCGTTGACGGCAGCAACACCACGCTCAATCAGGGGCGCTTTCTCATCAACCTGAAGCCCCGGGGCGCGCGCAGCTCCAGCGCTGCCCAGATCATCCCGCGCCTGCTTCAGGAAAGTGCCGGCGTGCCGGGCATTTCGCTCTATCTGCAACCGGTGCAGAGCCTCACGCTCAACACCACCGTCAGCCCGGCGCAATATCAGTTCGTGCTGCAAAGCCCATCGCAGAGCGCTTTCACCACCTACGTTCCAGCCCTCATGGCCAAACTGCGCGCGCTGCCGCAGCTCACCGATGTCGCGAGCCAGCTGCAGGCCGCGGGCAACTCCGTTTTCATCAACATAGACCGCACCAACGCCGCCCGCTTTGGCATCACCCCCGCCACCGTGGACAGCGCCTTGTATGACGCGTTCGGCCAGCGGATCATCTCCACCATCTTTACCCAGACTGACCAATACCGTGTGATTCTCACGGTGGACCCAGCGAAAATGACGAGCCTCGCCTCGCTGGGCAACATCTATCTGCCCTCCTCCTCGGCCACCGGCGGGCAGGTGCCGCTCTCGGCCATCGCCACGTTCACCCGCCAGCCTGAGCCCTTGGTGCTGGAGCATCTCGGCCAGTTTCCCGCCAGCACCATCTCCTTCAACCTCGCCCCCGGCGCCTCGCTCGGCGGCGCGGTGAACGCGATCACGCGGGCGGAAAAATCCCTCAACTTCCCGCCCGCGGTGACAACAAATTTCGCGGGCGCCGCGCAGGCTTTCCAGAACTCGCTGGATAATGAGGTCTTCCTGCTGCTGGCGGCCCTCATCGCCGTTTATATCGTGCTTGGCGTGCTCTATGAGAGTTTCATCCACCCGGTCACCATCATCTCCACGCTGCCTTCGGCGGGCGTGGGCGCGCTGGTGTTTCTCTGGCTGGCCGGTGATGGCCTCGATGTCATCGGTATCATCGGCATCGTGCTGCTCATCGGCATCGTGAAGAAAAACGCGATCATGATGATCGATTTCGCCCTGCATGCCGAGCGCAATGAGGGTAAATCCCCTCGCGATGCGATTTATGAAGCCTGTATGCTGCGCCTGCGCCCTATTCTGATGACCACGCTGGCGGCCATGTTCTCCGGCCTCCCCCTCATCCTTGCCGGTGGCATGGGCTCCGAGCTGCGCCAGCCGCTCGGCCTCGCGATCATCGGCGGGCTGGCGGTCAGCCAGGTGCTTACATTGTTCACCACGCCGGTCATCTATCTGGCGTTTGACAATCTCTCCCGCCGCCTGAAACCGGCATGAACCTCTCGTCGATCTTCATCCGCCGCCCGGTCGCCACCACGCTGCTGACGCTCGGCATCGCCCTCTCCGGCGCGCTGGCCTTCTTCAAGCTTCCCGTGGCGCCGCTGCCGCAGATTTCCTTCCCCACCATCCAGGTCCAGGCCAACATGGCCGGCGCCAGCCCGGACACCATGGCCGCCACCGTGGCCGAACCGCTGGAACGCCACCTCGGCACCATCGCCGATGTCACCGAGATGACCTCGCAATCAGGCATCGGCGTCACGCGCATCGTCCTGCAATTCGGGCTGGACCGCAGCATAGACGGCGCGGCGCGCGACGTGGAGGCGGCCATCCAGGCCTCGCGGGCAGACCTGCCGAGCACCCTGCGCGCCAACCCGCAATACGAGAAATTCAATCCCGCCGACGCGCCGATCATGGTGCTGGCGCTCACCTCCAAAACCATGACCCCCGGCCAGCTCTACGACGCGGCTGATACCGTGTTGCAGCAGCAGTTCTCGCAGATTGACGGCGTGGGCAATGTCGAACTCGGCGGCTCCGCGCTGCCCGCCGTGCGGGTGGAGCTGCAGCCGGGGCCGCTCGCCAAATACGGCATCGGGCTGGAGGATGTGCGCGCGGCCCTGGCGGCCGCGAACGCGAACGCGCCAAAGGGATATTTCAACGCCGGCGGCATGCGCTACCAAATCTACACCAACGACCAGGCCAGCGTGGCCGCGCAATACCGCGATCTGGTGGTCGCCTACCGCAACGGCCAGGCGGTGAAACTCTCCGATGTCGCCCAGGTCACCAACGCGGTGGAAAACCTGCACAATGCGGGGCTCTACAACGGCCAGCACGCGGTGCTGGTCATCATCCACCCCAGCCCGGATGCCAATGTCATCCGCACCGTGGACCAGCTGCGCGCGATGCTCCCCACCCTGCGCGCCGCCCTGCCGCCCGCGATCAATTTCAGTATCGCGATGGACCGCTCGCAATCCATCCGTGCCGCGCTCGCCGACACTGAGCGCACCCTCTTCATCGCGGTGCTGCTGGTGGTGGCTGTGGTGTTCGTGTTTCTGCGCTCGCCGCGCGCGACACTCATCCCTGGCATCGCGGTGCCCATCTCGATCATCGGCACTTTCGGGCCGATGTATCTGCTCGGCTTTTCCGTGGACAATCTCTCCCTCATGGCGCTCACCATCGCCACCGGCTTCGTGGTGGACGACGCGGTGGTGGTGGTGGAGAACACCATGCGCCACCTGGAGGACGGCATGGAGCCGTTTGAGGCCGCCCTGCGCGGCAGCGCCGAGGTGAGCTTTACTGTGCTGTCCATGAGCCTTTCGCTCATCGCGGTGTTCACGCCCATTCTGCTGATGCCCGGCCTGCTTGGCCGATTGTTTCAGGAATTCGCCGAGACCCTCTCGATCACCATCCTCATCTCGCTGCTCGTCTCGCTCACCGTCACACCCATGCTCTGCGCGAAGTTCCTCCGCCTGGAGCCGCCGGGCAAAAGGCCAAACCGCCTGGTGCGCTGGCTGGAGAGCGCCTTCAACGCCACGCTGGAGGGTTACGCCCGCTCGCTGCGCTGGGCCCTGCGCCACGCCAGGCTGGTCGGCGCCGCCCTGGTGTTCACCATTTTCCTCAACGTGTTCCTCTTCATCGTGGTGCCAAAAGGGTTTTTCCCCGAGCAGGACACGGGGCTGGTGATCGGCACCGTGCAGGCCGACCAGAGCATCTCCTTCCCGCTGATGAAGCAGAAACTCACCGAGCTGGAAGCCATCGTGCAGCACGACCCCGGCGTTGCCTCGGCCGCCGGGTTCACCGGCGGGCGCGCCACCAACAGCGGGTTTCTCTTCATCACCCTCAAGCCCATCGCGCAGCGCCATGTTTCGGCCACCGCCATCGTCGCGCGGCTGCGCCAACCGCTGGCGCGCATCGCGGGCGTGCAGACCTTCCTCGTCCCGGCGCAGGATCTGCGGGTCGGCGGACGCTCCAGCAATGCCGAATATCAGTACACGCTCAAAAGCGACGATCCCGATGCGCTGAACATCTGGATTCCCAAAATCATCGCGGCGCTGAAACAACAGAAAAGCCTCGTTGATGTCAGCTCCGACCTGCAACAAGGCGGGCTGGAGACCAACATCGTCATCAACCGCGCGCAGGCGGCGCGCATGAGCATCACCCCCAGCCAGATTGACAACACGCTCTACGACGCCTTCGGCCAGCGCGCCGTCTCCACCATTTATAACGAGCTGAACCAGTATCAGGTGGTGATGGAGCTGGCGCCGCAATACCAAAGCACCCCGGCCGATCTCTCGCGCATCTATATCTCCACCTCCGGCGGCGTGGCGAGCGGCACATCGCAGACCAACGCCCCCGCCGGCACCGTGCTCGCCAGCACAAAGGCCGCCAGCGCCAGCGGCACGGTGGCCAGCGTGGCGCTCGATTCGGCGACCAACGCCGCGATCAACGCCATTGCCGCCAGCGGCAAATCCGGTGCCTCCTCGGGCAGCGCCGTGAGCACCCATGCCGAAACCATGGTGCCGCTCTCCGCCATCGCCAGCTATGCGCCCGGCTCCACGCCCATCGCCGTGAACCATGACGGCGGGCGCGTCGCCGCCACCATCTCCTTCAACCTGCCCGCTGGAGTCGCACTCGGCACCGCGGCCGCCACCATCACCCGCACCATGAGCGATCTGGACGTGCCGCTCACCATCACCGGCAGTTTCGCGGGCACCGCCGCCGCCTTCCAGTCCACCGCCAGCGCCGAGCCGCTGATCATCCTGGCGGCCCTGGCCGCGGTTTATATCGTGCTGGGCATTCTCTACGAGAGCACGATGCACCCGCTCACCATCCTCTCCACCATCCCCTCCGCCGGGGTGGGCGCCACGCTTTTTCTGCTGGTGCTCAACGTGCCGCTCACCATCATCGCGCTCATCGGCGTCATCCTGCTCATCGGCATCGTGAAGAAAAACGCCATCCTGATGATCGACTTCGCCCTGCAGCTTGAGCGCGGCCAGGGCCTCTCGCCCGAGGATGCGATCTATCAGGCCGCCACCTTGCGCTTCCGCCCGATCATGATGACCACCTTCGCCGCCGCGCTGGGCGCGCTGCCGCTGGCCATCGGCCTTGGCCAGGGCGCCTCGCTGCGCCAGCCGCTGGGCCTTACCATCATCGGCGGCCTCATCGTCAGCCAGGCGCTCACCCTTTATACCACCCCCGTTATTTATTTATGGCTGGACCGGCTCGCCACCCGCCTGCGCGGCCGGCCAGACACCGCCGTGCCGCGCGCGGGCAGTATTGTGGAGGCACGATGAAACCGATGACCAAATGGGCGTTCAGCCTCCTCGGCCTTCTTGGCCTCACGGGCTGCATGGTGGGGCCTGACTACCACCGCCCGCAGCTGGCCATGCCCGCCGGCTACAAGGCGGCGGCTGGCTGGGTGCGGGCCACACCTGCCGACTCCGCACCCAAGGGCGATTGGTGGCAGGCGTTCGGCGATGCGCAGCTTGACCAGCTGGAGCCCCAGGTGGCGGTGAACAATGCGACCCTGCTGGCCGATTATGACGCCTATCAACAATCGTTGGAGATTGTGCAGGAGGCACGCGGCGGGTTGTTCCCGAGCCTCGGCCTCACCGGCAGCGCGACGCGGGCCAAGCAGGGCACCAGCGGCCTCACCACCGGGCCGCGCACCTCCGGCACGTTTGAGGGCAGCGCCGGTTGGACACCTGACATATGGGGCAAGATCCGCCGCCAGGTGCAGGGGGATGTGGCGGCGGCGCAGGTCAGCGCCGCCGACCTCGCCAACGCCACCTTGAGCGCCCAGGCCGCGCTGGCGGCTGATTATGTAGACCTGCGCGCCGCTGACGCCGCAATCGCGCTCTACCAGGCCACCGTCGCGGCCGACACGCGCAGCCTGCAGATCACTCAAAACCAGGCGGCGGCAGGCGTTGCCGCTCCCTCCGATGTCATCACCGCACGGGCCCAGCTTGACGCCGCGCAGGCCCAGCTCATCAATGCCGGGGTGGCGCGCGCGCAATATGAACACGCCATCGCCGTATTGGCCGGGCAGATGCCCGAGACCTTCAGCCTGCCTCCCGCGCCGCAGATCACCATGGTGCCGCTCGCCCCGCCCGGCGTGCCCAGCGCCTTGCTGCAACGCCGGCCCGACATCGCCGCCGCCGAGCGCGCCATGGCGGAGGCCAACGCCAAAATCGGCATCGCGGAGGGGGCCTATTACCCTGATTTAAGCCTCACGGCGCTGGGCGGCTACGCGGCGGACCCTATTGGCGGGCTGTTTTCGGTAAGCAACAGCCTGTGGTCGCTGGGGGCCAGCGTCTCGGCCACCCTGTTCGAGGGCGGCACCCGCAGCGCCAGCGTGCGCGCGGCGGAATTCGCCTATGACCAAAGCGTGCAGACCTACCGCCAAACCGTGCTGAGCGCCTTCCAGGGCGTGGAGAACGACCTCTCGAACCTGCGGATTTTGGCGGCACAGGCCGATGTGGAGGCCCGCGCCGTGGCCGACGCGCAAAGCGCGCTGCGGATTGCGCTCAACCAGTATCAGGCCGGCACCGTTAATTACACCACGGTGGTGAGCGCCCAGGTCATCCTGCTGGGCGACCAGCAGGCTGAGCTTGCCGTGCAACAAAACCGCCTGCTGGCCAGTGTTGCCCTGTTTCAGGACCTGGGCGGCGGATTTCAGGCATCTGCCCTGCCTTCGGCGGGGGTGATCCAGGCCAAACTGCCCTTTGCGCCTTAATTCATTGTTTGTGGTCCAGGCAAAACTGGCGTATAGGGTGGCCACGGCGCTTTTCGTTTCTTGTTGTTGCGTGTTTTCTCTGCTTTTGCGGTTCGACGCTTCCCCAACAATCTGAAGAGTATTTTGGCCTGCATGTTGCGGGTCGCTGTTTGTTAGGAGATGCGACATGGCATCAGGTACAGTGAAGTGGTTTAACGCAACCAAGGGTTATGGTTTCATCCAGCCCGACGACGGCTCCAAGGATGTGTTCGTGCATATCTCGGCTGTTGAGCGTTCCAGCCTTGGCACCCTGAACGAGGGCCAGAAGATTCGTTACGAGATTCAGGCTGGCCAGCAGGGCAAGCTCTCGGCGGAAAATCTGCAGGCCGGCTAATCGCCGCTTGCTAAAGGGAAGGGCGGTGCAATTTGCACCGCCCTTTTTTTTGCCTGCGGCCCAGGCGTCGCAACCCGTAGGCTTCTCAACCCCAGGTATCCTTATTATAGTGGTTACGGGTGCCTTAATTGTTAAAGGCTTCCGGTTATGTCTTGGTGTCGCCGAATTAACCGATTGATCCATGTCAATGCGGCAAAAGCATGCGTAGCTGACGCTTCAAGCCGGAATCCAGGTGCAGGAGAATGAATATATGAGCGAAGCCGTTGAGCGTAATGAGCCCGTCCGCGCGCTGGAACTGGTTGCTTTCCTCACCGATCCCGATAGCCGCGATCTCGTGCAGTCGCTGGTCTTCGACCTGGAGTTGAAAAATGTCGTGGTCCGCCAAGGCGGTATCGATGACGCGCTCAACTTCGTGCAAACCCTCCCGTCCTGGCCGCATCAACTGCTGCTCGATATTGCCCAATCACCTTTGCCGCTGAGCGATATGAACCGCGTGGCTGATATTGCCGAACCCGGCACGCGGATCATCGTCGTGGGCGACCGCAATGATGTCGGCCTGTTCCGCGACCTTATGCAGCTTGGCGTTGCGGATTATCTGCTCAAACCCTTCACCCCGGCCATGCTGCGCCGTGGCCTCAACTTTGGGGCGCTGGCCAGCGAACCCGTCCGCGCGCCGCGCGCCGGCAAAACCCTTGCCGTCATTGGCGCGCGTGGCGGTGCTGGCACCTCGACCCTGGCCTGCAGCCTCGCCTGGCAGCTGGCGCATGGCTTTTCACGCCGCACCGTGGTGGTCGATCTGGATGTTTACAACGGCGCGGTGAACCTGGTGTTCAACCTGCCGCCCAGCCAGGGGCTCGTGAGCGCGTTGCAAAACACCGCCGGGCTGGACCATCTGGCGCTGGAGAAAATCCTCACCCTCAGGGGGCCTCGCCTGTTCACGCTGACCGCGGATGTCGACCCCAGGGCCGCCGACCCGCTCACCCCGGACAGTTTGAAGGAGCTGCTTGCCGTCCTGGTCGACCATTTTCACTTCGTGGTGCTCGATGTGCCCGCCCGCAGCGGCGCCGTGGTGAACACCCTGCTGGAACAGAGCGACTTCGTTGTCATGCTGGCAGACCCCACGATCCTCGCGGTGCGCAACGTCGCCCGGATATTGCGCGGCCGCGAAGCCGCGAACACGGCCCAACGGACCATATTGGTGGTCAACAATCTCGCGCCAAAAACACCGGAGACCCTTACCAATGCGGCGATGGAAGCCGCGCTTGGCCGCGGCATCGACTATACGCTGCCCTACACCACCGGCCTGACCAAGAGCCAGAACCTGGGCCGGCCGCAGGAATTTCTGCCCGCCGCCTACAGCAAGGCCGTGCTCGAGATCGCCACCGGCATCACCGGCGGCGGCGAAAAACAGGAGGAACAAACACCCTCCGTATGGAAGCGCATGTTCAGCAACTGACCCGTGCCGGGTTGAAGTCCAATCATCGCCATTACGGGACAAAACTTGAAGGATTGCATGCAATGGAGCGGCAGGGCGGACAAAAAAACGGCGCCATGCGCGTAAGGGGCCACAATACCGGAGGACCGCGGCTGTGACGATGTCCTGGAAGAATGAGTTCTCCGTTGGCATTCAGGCGCTCGACGGCGAGCATAAAAAGATCATCAACATGATCAACGCCCTCGATGGGGCCATCGGGCGCCCGGAGGAGCAGCGCATCGTGCAGCAATCCCTGAGCGCGATGGCCGATTATGTCGGAAGGCATTTCCGCGCCGAGGAGGATGCGATGCATCTCGCGGGCTACAAGCTTCTGGAACCCCACCGCAAGACGCATAATGATTTCACCGCCGTGGTCATGGGCCTCGCCCGCCGCAAAAACCTCGAAGCGGTGGAACTGCAGCAAATCCTTGTGAACTGGCTGACCGAGCATATCCTCAAGATCGACAAGGATTATGCCGAGTCAGTTTCCACCTGGATGAACGCGCTCAAGCGCCAGCACTGAATCATCCACCCTGATTAACAAGCACCGGGCTTGCCACGGCAACGTGGCAGGCCCGCTTCGCGTTGGCCCCGCGGGGAGGCATGTCTGCGCCCCGCTCACCTGCGCGAATCTCAAAGGCGCGCGCCAAAATATCAGCTTGGATACGAATCATTAAACCTCCCCGTTCATAGTCAGCCGCACAGCATGAAGCGGCTCGCGGCGGTGGCGCTAATTCGGGTTGCGCGAAATCAGTAAGGAGCCAGCGCGTGAAACATTTACCAATTATTGCAAAATTCCTGATAATTTTAGGAATTTTTGGCGTTTTTGGTGTCGGCGGGGCAGTTTATACAACCGGGCAGGTGCGCGACATCGTGTCCGGCTACCAGCATGTGATCCGAAAAACCGAGGCCGCCGCGGGGCTGATCACACAGGCCAGCCAAGAGATGAGCGGCGTTCAGGCGGATATTGGCATTCTGCTCGTAGCCATCACACCCGAGGACAATAAAGCCGCGGCCACGCGGCTCGCCGCGGACCGCTCCGCCTTCGATACGAACATGGCAAGCGCCGCGCGCCTGCTGCCAATGCGGGCCGCTGAAATTCTGGAACTGAAAAAACAGGGCGATGACCTGATCGATTCGAGTTGCAGCGCAACCATCAGCGACGCCAGTGTCGCAACCACGACCTATCAGGATCTGGCCGCGCAGCAGGAATTTCTCGCCTCCTGCATGCCGTTATTTCCGCCCATGGCCGCGGGCATGACTGCCGAGCGGGCGAAAGTGCAAATCGAGTCCAGCGCCGCTTCAACCGCGTTGGACCAGAGCTCAAGCACGGCCATTTTGCTGACATTTCTCATCATCATTGGCGGCCTGGCCCAGGCGGTCGTGGCATCGTTCTTTGCCATCAACGCATGGGTCATCAACCCGCTGAAGAAATTGCAGAGCGCCATGGAGCGTCTGGCCGGTGGAAATTTGCAGGTGAATGTCGAGGGGGGCGACCGCAAGGACGAAGTCGGGAGCATGGCCCGCACGGTGCAAATCTTCAAGGACTCCGCCTTGCAGAAAATAAACCTTGAGGAAAAAGCCAAGGAAGCCTCCGAGAAGGCCGAGCGCGAGCGCGCCACGGCGGAACAAGCCAAGGCCGCCTTTATCGGCCAGCAGAAATTCGTTGTGGACTCATTGGCTTCCGGCTTGGACCGTCTCGCCCAAGGGCAGCTGCAATTCCGGCTGACGGCGAATTTCGCATCCGAATATGAAAAACTGCGCGGTGACTTCAACAACGCGATGGAGAAGTTGCAGCAAACCCTTGGCTCCATTTCGCGCAACACCCATGG
>NZ_BSOS01000066.1 GCF_030160635.1 Acidocella aquatica
CGTCCCGAAGCCTTCTCTTGCCTCAAAACGGGGAATCATATTCCATATCTTCTGGGAAGAAGGGCCATCGAGCACCGCTTACAGCGTATCCACGGCGATGCCAGGATAAGCATTCTCGAACCAGGTACCCCGACATCGGCATTCTTCTCGCCGATGATAAAGGGAAACCCGGCTTCCTTCAGCTTCGCACCCAGGGCGATGCCGGAGAAGCCGGCGCCGATTACCAGAACATTGAAGTGATCGAGATGCCGTCTCGGCACCGGCTTGCGCCAGCGCACGGTTTTGGCATCGGTCCGATCGAAGTTCAGCTCTTCGGCCACCATCGGCAAGTATTCGAAAGGAACCGGGCGGCCAACCGCCACGTCGCACATACGCTGCAGCAGCGCCGTCGGCGGCGTACCAGGCAACACGCGGCCCTCATCGCGATAGGCCTTGAACACATGCACCAGCGATTGCCGCAGATCTTCCTGCAGCTGCGCGGGCGCATCGACCTCGAAGACCCAGGCCCCGTTGATTCAGGGAGCAAAGGCGTCGAGCCAAGTTTCATCGCTGGTCAAATGCGTGTGTACGAGGAGCAGCGGAACAATGTCCAGTTCACGAAGACTGCGAAGCAGTAAAGCCTCGTCTTTGAGCGGCGCCGGAAAGCGTCGTCGAGAAATTCGGGCCTGATAGGCGTTCGCTTCGTTTCGTTGGCCTTCGGAATCACGAGTCCACCTCATTGCTCGGCATTAAGGCTCCGTCAGGGAGCACTGCCGCTAATGTTTTGAACATCTGATTCCAAAGGCTTGTATTCTTTGATTTGGATCAAATCTGAGGCCTGCCCTTAACGACATCGCCTTCATGATCATATATGGCAAGCTGCCAGTTACCTTGCAGACGTCAACCGGTGCAAAAATTGCCTGTAACCGTGATCCCGCCATTACGGCCGATCACAGGATCGCGCTACGCAAATGCCATACGCGGAAACCAGAACGAATTTGACGCAATGGCACACGTCAGCGCGCTGCTGCGCGACGACGCACGATGCGGACTGATCAGCTACTTACCTTCATGACTGGGCTTGTTAATGTCCCGCTGGTGCCGCACGATCAAAGCGATGAGGTCGGCCTCTGTCTCAATCAAATGATCGATATAATCTGGCTCATCGGTAACACCGGAGTTTCGGGCGGCCGTATGAAATGTCGGATTGGTCACCACTGTAGCGATACGTTCAAACCAGGTCAGAAGTAACGTCGCAATATATCCATTCGGCGTGACATGCGATTGAGGCTGACCATCCATCTGAAAAATAAGAAAATTAATTAGTGGCGTAGAGACCTGGCCCCGATACTTAAGGAAACGGACATCCCCTGCATCTGCATAGCTATTGCGCATATGCAAAATGCGCGCATGAGCCCGCCAGAACGCAAAATGTGCATGCAGAAACTTAGAGCAGCTTTCCCGCAGCGATTGGTCGGGCCACCTCTTCCTGAGTTGGTCCGTGAATGCCGAATCCGCCGCGTCCATTACCCGGTTTAAAACGGCGAGAACCAGATCGCCGAGATCCGGAAAGTAGAGATAGAGCGTCGTCATTCCAACCGACACATCCCGGGCAACGCCAGAGAGTGTGATCGGCGCATCATCCGACGATTCAATTATCCTCAGAGCCGCGGATAGTATTTTCTCCCGCGTTGCTTGCCCCTTGCGGCCTATACGCTGGCCAACAAGATTGTAAGCTTTTTCCGATTCAGCCCGCTTCAACGCAGACACTTGTGCCAAATTCGTCGTCCTATCACCTTGTACCAAGCAGCCCATAGACCGGCCAAAGGTACGCTATCCTCCTAATGAGTGTCAAAGGGTTCGCATAGCCCCCCCAGGGCAATCGGGTGAAGAACTTCGTGACAAGCTGTTAAAAGTCTGAATCTGTACGAACCCTCCGATTCGTTAACGGAGGAATTTCATGGAAGAGTTGGCAACGACGCCGGGTGCTGGTTACGCGACACTTGTATTTCTTGAGTATTTTGAGGATTTGCCGGACCCGCGCCAGCGCGGCAAGGTGATGTATCCGCTGGACGAGGTGTTGCTTTTAGCCCTGCTAGCGGTGCTGGCGGGGGCCGAGACCTTTGTTGATATCGCGCGGTTTGGCACCAAGAAGCTTCCTCTTTTGCGCCGGTTTCGGCCGTTTTTGGATGGCACGCCCTCGCACGACCACCTGGGCGACATCTTCGCGAGCCTCGATGCCGAGCAATTCCAGCGCTGCTTTGTGGCCTGGGTGACCGCCCTGACCGGTGCGCCGGCCGAGGTGATTGCCATTGACGGCAAAACCTCCCGCCGATCGAAGGGCGCGAATGCGGCGATCCACATGGTCTCGGCCTTCGCGGCGCGCCAGCGGCTGGTGCTTGGCCAGGTGAAGGTTGCTGAAAAATCCAACGAAATTATCGCCATCCCCAAACTGCTCGACAGGCTGGCCATCGAGGGGGCGATTGTTACCATCGATGCGATGGGGTGCCAGCGCGACATCGCGCAAAAAATTGTCGACAAGAAAGCTGATTACGTGCTGGCGCTCAAAGGCAACCAAGGAACGCTGCGCGAGGATGTTGAGCTATTCGCCACCGAGCAAAAGGGCCGCCGCTTCGCCGACAGCAAAATCAGCCAGGATACCACGGTTGACGGCGATCACGGCCGGATTGAGACTCGCGAAACCACCGTCCTCCAGAATGTCGATTGGCTGCAAGAGCGACATAACTGGCCCGGCCTGAAGGCCGTCGTGATGGTCGAGAGCACGCGCGAAATTCAGGGAAAAATCGAGAAGGAAACAAGGTTTTATCTCACCTCGCTGGTCATGGTCGCAACGCTTATGGGCCCCGTCATCCGCAGCCATTGGGCAATTGAAAACAGCCTACATTGGGTGATGGGCATAGTCTTCCGCGACGACGAATGCCGGGTCCGAACCGAAAACGCCCCCGCCAACTTCACCACCATCAAGCACATGGCCCATAATCTGATCCGAAAGACACCCGGCAAGGATTCACTGCGCCTCAAGAGAAAGGTTGCAGCTTGGGACGACGACTTCCTCGCCAGCATCATATCAGCGTAAAACTTTCACCCGATTCCCCTGATAGCCCCCCGGTTTGAACGCCCTGAACAAGCGGCCAAACCGGGGGCTTCACTACAATCCGACGCCGATCACCTTGGTTTCGAGATATTCATCGAACCCCTCTTGACCCCATTCTTTGCCGATACCACTCTGCTTGTACCCACCAAACGGCAGGTCCACGGCTATGGACATTCCACCATTGACACCAACTGTGCCTGTGCGGATGCGCTTGGCAACTTTCATGGCTCGATCCAGGTCGCCCGAGCGAACGCCGCCAGACAAGCCGTAATCGCTATCGTTGGCGATGCGGACAGCATCGTCTTCATCCTCGAACGGAATGACGACCAGCACGGGCCCGAAGATTTCCTCACGGGCAATCTTCATGTCGTTCGTGACATCCACGAAGCAGGTCGGCTCGACAAAGAAGCCGTTGCCCTTGTCCTTTGCTATATGGCCGCCGGCGAGCAAACGCGCGCCCTCGTCAATGCCGGACTGGATATAGCTCATCACACGGTCGCGCTGTCTGGCGGAAATGAGCGGCCCCATTACATTCGTCGGCTCGTTCGGGTCGCCCCACATCTGAGAATAAGCGGAATAGGTCGCCTCCAGCACGGCTACCGCTTCCTGGTAGCGGCTCTTTGGGACCAGCAGTCGTGTTATGGTGGCGCAGCCCTGGCCGGCATGGAAGCAGACCACCGATTGCGATACGGCTTCGGCGAAGTTCGGGGTATCCTCCAGAATGATCGCCGCCGACTTGCCTCCCAGTTCCAGGAAGAGGCGCTTAAGCGTGGGAGCGCCCTTTTCCATGATCCGCTTACCGACGCCGGTGGAGCCGGTGAAGGAGATCAGGTCGACGCGCTTATCCGTGACCAGCATTTCTCCAAGCAAAACCGGGTCGCTGCCACAAACCACATTAAGGACGCCTGGTGGCAAGCCCGCTTGCGCCGACGCTTCGCCCACCATTGTGCTGAACAGCGGCGTGTCCGGCGCGGGCTTGATGACAACAGTACATCCAGCAAGCAAAGCCGGGATGACCTTGCCGATCGTAATGTAGAACGGCACGTTCCATGGCGTGATGACACCGACGACCCCAGCCGCTTCTTTCACTAGGATGCGGTTGCTGGTGGAACCCCACCCAAACCGTTCGCCCATCGGTTTTTCCCAGTGGATCTCATCGAAAATCTTAAGCAACTCATCAATGGAAGCAAGCGGACCATCAACCTGCACGGCATACACCGCGCCCATCGCCGAGCCGACCTCCTTCTGCGCAATCTCCGCGAGGCGATCACGGCTTGCCCTGAGCTTCTCACCCAGCTTCACCACCATCGCGCGGCGCAAGGTCAAATTTGTAGACCAGTCGGTCTCGTCAAACGCATGACGAGCAGCGGCAATCGCCTCATCCATGTCCACGGCGGAAGCGTCGGCCGCATAACCGATGATCTCGCCGGTCCAGGGATTAATATCTTCATATTTGGCGCCCCCTGCAGCTTCACGAAGTTCGCCGTTGATGTAGAGTTTGCCATCCGGAAACATCATTTTAAAATTGTCCTCAATATCATCAGGTCAAACAGGCCGCTATTTTATTAAGCAACACCATCGATCAGTCAGCAACACGGCCATGAAACGCTATCGTTCCCACATGAATATCTGGGGACAAATCCACCAGCGCGCGGAAAACTTGCGTCGCCGATTGGTATTGAGTCATCCCGCGGGCCATCAAATTCAGCCCGCGCTTCATCGCAGCCTCGAACAAGCGTTGACCGGCAACAGGGTCCATCTCCGATGACGTCCCTTCGCCCATCATTTGACCGGCCCGGACAACCGTCACGCGAATACCTAGCTCCTCCAATTCGCGGCTCAAATGTCGCGAGAAGGTTTCCAGGCCACCCTTTGTGCCTTGGTACAGAGTGAAATGAGGAAACGCCTCGTCAACCGATTCCGTGCTCAGATTGATGATGTGACCGCCCCGGTTCAGCACGGGAATCGCAGCACGCGCGCACAGCATCGGGCCCGCCAGGTTGGTCAGCACGGCGTTCATGATCTGCGCATCTGTCGCTTCAGCAAGCAGCGTCGGCTGAAAGATCGCCGCGTTATTGATGAAGACATCAATTTTCGAATGTGTGGCCGCAATGGTCGCGAAGGCCGAGCGCACCGAATTCGGTACGGTCACGTCGCACGCCACGGCGAGGGCTGTACCGCCAATCTCGTCCGCAATCACCTGTACCTTGGCAAGTGAGCGGCCCAGAAGCACAACATGATCACCGTCTGCAGCAAAGCGCCGGGCAAGAGCGCGCCCAAGGCCGCCATTCGCTCCTGTTATCGCAATCACTTTTCCTGACATATCCATCCTCGCCCAATAGCTGTACAATTCCGCACGACATGACATCCGGGTGCATTGCGCGGCAATACCCAGACCATCGCTACGGCGATAACTGATTGAAGATTTTGCAGGGACAATCTCTCTTGCGTCTAACACGTTAACTTTTCTGCATTTAGCCGGCGAGCTTAACATCCAACGTGGAGCGCATGACACCAGATCGTATTCGACGGCAGCAGTCTGCTAAAGCGATCAACCCATCCGGATTAGCCGCCCATGCTCCGCACCACTGCCGTACCACCGCCATCCACGCGCAAATCGCAGCCCGTAATGAAGCTCGCCTCGTCGCTAGCCAGGAACCGTGCCGCGAACGCGATATCCGTCGCAACGCCTGCCCGCCCTGCCGCTGCAATGTCGATCAATTGCGCGGCACCCACTGTCTCGGCAATTTCCCTGCGCCCCATCGGCGTCAGGATCATGCCCGGAGAGATGGAGGTTATGCGCGCGCCGCGCTGTCCCCAGGTCAAAGCCCGCCGCTCCACCAGCCCGATAACCGCCTGCTTGCTTAGCGAGTAGCTGGTGCCCGGCGCCCCCGCCGGCGCATTAACAGACAAAGCGTCCACCAGCGCCATAATTCTATCCATAAAATCATCAGCCAGCGGATCGGCCATGATCTCCATCGCATCGGGGATCGGCGGCATCATATGCCCCGCAATGGAAGCGATAAGCACAGCGACAGAGCCCGGGCTCAAAAGCGGCTCGATCGCATTCAGCAACTTGACAGTCGCCACCAAATTCACCGCCATGATAGGCCGCGCCGCCGCTTGGGCAGGGGAAAGTCCGGCTGTATGGATCAGCGTTAAAGGCAGCTCGCCAGCCACATCTGCCATTAGGGCCGACATCAGGCTTTCGCTGCCAAGATCACCAGCCCGCGCGCTGACCACGGTGTAGCCTTCGGCTTCAAGTTCGCCGGCAAACTGCGCCAGGCCCGGCTCAGCCGCATCGGTCAGCACCAGATCGTGGGTTGCTCCGAACAATCGCGCACAAGCTCGGCCCATTCCACCTGCGGCCCCCGTAATGAATGTCTTTCGGCGTAAGATTGCAGTCATCCTGTGCGTTCCCTTTCTAAGTCATCAGTACCATGAAAACCCGCCATCGACTGGAAGCACGGCACCTGTCGTGAAGCCCGAATCCTCGGTCGAGAAAAATAAAGCGGCACGTGCCACGTCTTCGGTTTCACCAAGCCGCTTCAGCGCCACCCGGTCTTCCGCGCGCGCCGTATGGGCGGGATTCTCCCACAAATAGCGGGTCATCTCGGTCTTAATCACGCCAGGGCAGATGGTATTGGAGCGAATTTTGGGCCCCAGATCCATCCCCAGGCACTTCGTCAACATCACCAGCCCTGCCTTGCTCGCGGAGTAGCCGCTGGTTCCAGGCATCGGCATCACGCCGCTGGTAGAAGCAATGTTGACGATGGTCGCCCGCTCGGCCCGCTGCAGAAACGGCAGCGCGGCTTTGATAATGTTGAACGGCCCGGTGAGATTGACCGCAATCATCCTGTCCCAGCTTGCCATTTCAAGGTCGGCGAAGGGCGTGATGTCAAGGATGCCGGCGGCATTCACAATACCATCCAACCCGAAGACCCTTGCCGCCATGACGACAATTTCGCCAACCTCGGCGCGGGCGCTCACATCGCAGCCATATCCTTGAACGCCAAGCTCCACGGCTATAGCTGCGACACCCTCCGCATTGCGGTCCAGCAACACCAAAGACGCGCCTTCACTCGCGAACAGTCTGGCAATTTTCTGGCCCTGCCCGCTCGCAGCACCGGTGATCAAAATCCGCCGACCCTTGAGTTTGTCAGACATTTTCCAAATACCTCACAAAGTCCACTGTGTCAGGGCATGCGCGATATGCTTTACGAATCGTGCCGCATCGGCACCATTGATCACGCGATGATCATAGCTCAGAGAAAGCGGCAGCATCTGCCGGGGCGCAAACTCGCTACCATTCCAAACCGGCTTCGTCTGGATGCCCGAGACGCCCAGAATCGCCACGTCAGGGGAATTAATGATTGGAGTGAAATAAGTGCCGCCGATCCCACCCAAGGAAGAGATGGCAAAGCAGCCACCCAACATCCGATCTAGCGGCAGACCTTTGGCCCGCGCCAAAGCGGACACCTCTTTCAGCTCGGCGGCAAGGGTAGGAATTTCCTTCTGGTCGCAATCGCGCAGCACCGGCACCAGCAGGCCGAGCGGGCCGTCCACGGCGATTCCGATGTGGAAATATTTCTTAAGGACCAAGGTCTCGCCATCCGGCGTAAGCGAGGCGTTGAACTGCGGAAACGCCTGTAATGCCGACACTACCGCCTTGATTAGGAAAATGAGTGGGGAAGCCTTGATCTCCCGAGGAAGTGATTTCCGGTAGGCTTCCAGCGCTGTAACATCGGCATCGTCATGATGCGTCACGTGCGGAATCGTGCTGGCGTTCGTCGTCATGGTTTTCGCCACGACCTTCTGGAAGCGGGTCCGCTTCACTGTCGCTACCTCACCGAATTGCGCGAAATAAGCCTCTGGTGTCGTCTCGCTCACGCATAGTCTCCCTGAATCTGGCTGCGGAATAGTCTCCGGCAGGTCCTGGCGGTCAAGCTGCCCGGCCCGCGACATCGCCGGGGCGCTAGAGCCCGACCGTCTGGAGGAGACGCGCCTTGCGCGGTAGCCAAGGGCCTGGATCAGTCACTTATCAAATGCTCAGAAGGCATTGGCTGGAACAAAGAATCCGGCACGGTCGATATATTCGTCAACCCGCGTAATCAGCCCGTCGGCGATTTTGGCCACAATGCAGACGTACCACGCCTTGCGGTCGCCAGCCTGCGTATGAACCACGAAAACATGCTGCTGCACCAACCCCTCGGCCGTGACCAAACTATGGACATCCTGGATCCAACGCTCCGCCGTGTAGCCGATCAGCCCTTCCATGCTGCAGAGAAAGTCTTCCACGTTAAGGGCGATGCCGTCAAAGCCGTGCCAGATCACCGCCTCGGGACTGAAACATGCCCGGACCGCGGCAATATCGCCTTTGGCCAACCCATCGAACAGGCGAAGCAGAGGAGTCTCGCTCATTTTGTTACTCTCCAAGGGATACTTATGAAATCAAACCAGTGCGCCGGCAGGCGTCAAGAGCCTGAGCTCAGCCATGCGGCCGAGCCATCGCCGCAGACTTTCGACACTATCCCTGCAGGCGGCAAAACCAGCCTGCCGAATTTTGATTGTGCTGAGCAACACGGGTATGTGTGGACGGCCCGCTGGGTTCAAGTAGAATTTTGCAAAATCTGGTGGCGGTTCGAATGCGGTCATGTGTCCGGCACGGTGAGATCGACAGCAGCATGCGTGAATGCGCAATCCGCGGCGGTCACCGGGCGGCGGCGAGACAGCGCTGTGACCTTCAATCCAGGAAGGCGCGTAAAATGCTCGACCGCCGCAGAGCCGATCACGCCGCTTGCGCCGGCGATGAGTATATGCCCCGACACCGCCATAACCCCCTGTTATCCTATGGCCGCGATCGGGTGCCCAATAACCTGGATCATGCCGGATTTATCCAGCGCATCTGTCGACGGCATTGCCGTCGAACCGAGCAGTACGCGAATACCATCCACCGTTGCCACCGGATCCTCGGTTTCAAGCTCGTAAATAGCGATCAGGCAGTATTGCGGCGGCCCAAGATCATAATCCTTCTGCCAGTCCTGCGAAAACAACCGGCCATTCACCACGCCCGGCAGGCGGGCGACGTCGGCAAGATGCTGGTCCCGATACCAGCGGACATATTCCTCCTCCTGGCCGGCTTTCGCCCGGCTGAGGATGACGTATTGATACCGTGCCATGGCTGCTTCCTCTTATTCTGCCTGGGTATTCCCGGGCGATGAGCCGGATGCAACAGCCGGCGCCGCAGCATCGTGCTGGCGATGACGGCAAATCCTGCTTGCATTGCGGGTAACATGGCGCGACGAGTTGATTATACGAAAATTGTCGGGGAGCTTCGTCTATGCAGATCGATTCGAACATTGCGGCCGTTGTCACCGGTGGTGCATCAGGGCTCGGGCTGGCCAGCGTCAAGGCGCTGCGCGCCGCAGGTGCCAAAGTCGCCATCTTCGATCTCAACCCCGAAGCCGGCGAGAGAGCCGCGGCTGAGACAGGTGCTATATTCTGCAAGGTGAATGTCCTCTCCGATGATAGTCTGGATGCCGCCTTCGCCAAGGCCCGCGCCGCCAATGGCCAGGAGCGGGTACTTGTCGCCTGCGCCGGCGGCGGTAATGCCTACTCGACGATCAAGAAGGACAAGGCGACGGGCGCGTTCACGGTGTTCCCCACCGCGGAATTCGCCAAGATTGTGGCGCTGAACGCCGTCGGCACCTTCGCTACCATCACGCGCTTTGCCGCCGGCGCCGCTACATTGGACCCGGTGGATGGCGAGCGCGGTGCCATCGTCAGCACGGCCTCCGTTGCAGCACAGGACGGGCAGCAAGGCCAGGCGGCATATTCAGCCGGCAAGGCCGCCATCATCGGCATGACCCTGCCCATCGCCCGCGACCTGTCACGCTTCGGCATCCGCATCAACACCATTCTGCCCGGGATTTTCGACACCCCCGCAATGGCCCAGACGCCGCAGGAAACCAGGGACGCGCTCTCCGCCACGGTGCCTTTCCCCAAGCGCCTCGGCAATGCAGCCGAATATGCCAGCCTGGTGCTAGAACTTGTCCGCAACGGTTATTTCAATGCCGAATCAATCAGACTGGACGGCGCGCTACGTTTTGCGGCGCGCTAAGGGCCTGAGCCCTAACAAGAGATTCGGAAGAAAAGAACCGGGTTTAGGTTAAAAACACAACAAACGAATTCGGAAAGCCGGGTTATTTTGAGGTGATATCGGCTATCCTGCTCGCATGATCGATACCTCTGCCATTGCCGCCCGCTTTGACGCTCTGTCCCCGCTCCTGAACGAGAAGGAACGGCGCCTTTTGGTTGCCATTGAAGCAAGTACGGCTGGCCGGGGCGGTGTGGCGGCGGCCTCACGCGCGACGGGCGTTGCCCGCAGTACCATTGGTCGGGGCCTGTCTGATCTGCGCGATGGCGCGGAGCGGCTAGGCCAGCGGGTTCGTCGGGTTGGTGGCGGAAAAAAAATCGGCGATTGCGTTGCAGCCTGAGCTTTTGTTGGCCCTGAACGATCTCGTGGAGCCTGCGATTCGTGGCGACCCTGAGGCCGCCATGCTGTGGGTCAGCAAGAGCCAGCGCTATTTGTCTGCGGCGTTGGCTGAGCGGGGCTTCACCGCGGGTCAGAAGTTGGTCGGGCGCCTGCTCAAGCACCTCGGCTTCAGCCTACAGGCCAACAGCAAGACGCGTGACGGGGCGAGCCATCCTGATCGCAATGCCCAGTTCGAGCACATCAACGCCGACGTGAAAGCGTTTCAAGCTGCTGGCGAACCCGTGATCTCGGTCGACACGAAAAAGAAGGAGCTAGTGGGCAACTTCAAGAATGGCGCCCGCTAACTGCGCCCAAAGGGGCAACCTGAGCCGGTTCGTGTGCATGACTTCATGATCCCTGAACTCGGTAAGGCCGTGCCTTACGGCGTCTACGACATCGCCGCGAACACAGGATGGGTCAATCTCGACATCAACCATGATACGGCGGCCTTCGCCGTCGAGAGCATCCGCCGCTGGTGGTCTGAACTTGGCAGCCCCCGTTATCCGGTCGCAACCCGTTTGCTGATCAATGCCGATTGCGGCGGCAGCAACGGCGCACGGGTGCGCCTGTGGAAACGCGAGTTGCAAGTCCTGGCAAACGAACTCGGCATCGCCATTACCGTTTGCCATCTGCCTCCGGGCACCAGTAAATGGAACTAGTGCCGTCCGTCATTGATTTTACGGACAATATCTGATTCGATATCTCTGTAACAACAGAGATATCCCGTGACCACGAAACAACCGTCCATAAAGAAATATGTTGTACAACTCAGTGCTGAGGAGCGTGCGCAGCTTATCTCATTGATTCAAAAAGGAAATCATCCAGCACGGCAAGTTTTGAAGGCGCGAATTTTATTGAAGGCCGATGCGTCGGATGGCGGTGATGGATGGAGTGACAGCCAGATCGCGGCCGCTTTGGAAACCAGCACTGACACCGTGGCGGTCACCCGCCAGCGTCTGGTGGAGGAGGGGCTGGAGGGGGCGCTGACGCGCAAACATTCGTTGGCCTCGGCCAGGCAGCGGATTTTTGATGGCGCCGCCGAGGCCAAGCTGATTGCGCTGGCCTGTTCGGAGCCGCCAAAAGGTCGCGCCCGGTGGACGCTGGAACTGTTGGAAGAAGCCGTGGTGGAATTGAAAATTGTTGCGCGCGCCAGCGACAATACCATTGGCCGGACGCTAAAAAAATGCGCCCAAGCCTCACCTCAAAAAACAATGGGTCATCCCGCCGGAGGCCAACGCCAACTTCGTGAGCAGCATGGAGGACGTGCTGGAAGTCTATCAGCGGCCGCACGATCCGGCCCGCCCGGTGGTCTGTCTGGACGAGTGATGGCGGATAACGGTGATGACCGCCATATTGCCATAGACGGCAAGACATTACGGGCAAGCAAGGACGCAAATGGCCGCGCCGAGCACGTGCTGTCAGCTTTTTGCGGCGGCCTGCAGACGATCCTTTCGCATGAGGCGTCACGCGGCAAGGGGCTGGAAATTCCCGATGCACTGAAGCTACTGGCCAGGCTTGATTTGCACGACCGGATCGTCACCGGTGATGCAATCTTCTGCCAGAAGTCGATTACGCAGGCCGTGGTTTACGGTGGCGGAGACTACCTTCTTCCCATCAAGAACAACCAGAAGACATTACGAGAAAATATTGAAACGGCCTTCGCGGAGCCGGTTTTCCCCCCTCGCTACCTTTGATAGCGGTGCAACCAAGGCGCATGGGCGCATCGAACAGCGCAGGATCGAAGTGTTACCGGTCCAAGCTGCTGGCATCACGCAGGATTGGCCAACCGTCAGCCAGATATGTCGCGTGACCCGTTCACGCCAACGCAGGGTGAAGGGCATGTGGCAGGAGCCACAACAGGAAACCGCGTATCTCATCACCAGCCTGACCAAAGACGAAGCATCGCCTGAAGACCTTCTCAACCTCAACCGCCAGCATTGGGGCATCGAGATCATGCATCGAAACAAAGACGTCATGCGCGGAGAAGATGGCTACACCAACCGGCACGACAACGCACCACGAAATGTATTCTCACTCACCGGCCTCGCTCTCAAAGTCCTGCGCTGCGTCTCACCTTCACCCACAAGGGCAATCGAGCATTTCCAGGACAACCGAAGCCGAGCCACACAAATGATCGCAGCCGTTTAATGAATCGCCCTGACCGATGCCGAATGGGCGCTGCTCGCGCCTTTTATGCCGGCACCGGCGCCCAGCGGACGGCCCCGCTCTGTATCTCTGCGCGTGATTGTTGAAGCGATTTCCTACATGTTGACGACTGGCTGTCAGTGGCGGCAAATCCCCAGGGAGTTCGCCCCCTTCACCACGGTGCAGGCATATTTCTACCGCTTCAGCCGTGACGGTACGCTCGCACGCATCAACCAAGCCTTGGTTGCGATGGCGCGGGAACGGGCTGGACGCTCGGCATCGCCAACCGCGGGCGTGATCGACAGCCAGTCGGTGAAAACGACTGAGGCGGGCGGGCCGCGCGGGTTCGATGCGGGCAAGAAGATTAAGGGCCGCAAACGGCACATTGTCACCGATACGCTCGGGAACCTGGTCGGGCTTGTTATCCATCCCGCCGATGTTCAAGATCGCGACGGCGCCCCCGACGTGCTCAAATCCATCCGCAGGAAATACCCGTCCCTGCGGCATGTCTTCGCCGATGGGTCGTCGAGAGAACCTTCGCCTGGCTCAGCCGATGCCGCCGACTCGCCAAGGATTTCGAGGCAACAATCGCCAGTGCAACCGCATGGGTCCTGCTCGCCAATATCCGAATACTCACGCGCAAAATCGCACGTCAAAGTTAGAAAGGCTACCTTTCAGAGTCAGACTCTAAATTCGTCTACGAGCAACGCATTGTCCGCACCGAGCGAGCGAGCAACTCCTACCGCGTCACGCAAGTTATAGAGATCTCCACCATCTGCAACGGCAAGCGCTTGCCAGATCCGGGTCTCGGCCGGTCCCGCCTGCTGCAGTTGGCAAGCATGGGCGACGACCCGCGACAAAGCCAGCGAAATGAGCTGGCCGCCGCCTGACCGCCAGCTCGCCCACCCAGCAAGAGCTGCGGTAATGCCTGTGAGCGGATCGGCAATCGCATCGCCAGCAAACAACGCGTTACCCCAGCCCTGCTGCATCGCGCTCGCCAGCCCGCCCGCCACGGCGGCGTCATCGCCATAACCAATCCAGTCGCCTGCCTCCCCATCACGCCCATGCGCGGTGATCGAGATCCAGGTACTGCCGCGCCGGACCATCTGCGTGGCGTCGAGCCCTAACCCGGCCAATGCCCGAGGGCGCGCACTTTCGATCACGATATCAGCGTTAGCGGCCAAATATCGCAATTTTTGTATATCTGCGAGATCGCTGAAATCGAGCACGATGCTCGCTTTGCCGGCATTGAGCAAATCGAAAAACCCCGAGTGGCCACCGCGTGCGCCATCCGGGCGGCCCGTGCTTTCGACCTTGAGCACCCGCGCCCCCGCAATCTGCAGTAGCAACCCGGCCAGCGGGCCAGCCCAGAGTGAGGAGATATCCAGCACCAGCGGCCGGCTGGCCTTATGGCAGGGCGAAGCTAAACGCTCGATTGCGAATGGAAAACTGCCCGGCGCAATAACAGCCGATGCGACTTCGACCGGTGCGATTGCTAGGCCAAGCAACCTCCCCTGCTCCACCAAAGTGGCACAGTTCTGTTTGGCGGCTATGCGCTGCACACCGGCCCAGCCGGAGACCGCTTCACCGAACAAGGCAGGCACTAACTCCCAATCGGTGGCTCGCGGCAGGTTCAGAGCGATCTGCCCATCCTGGGCGCGCAGCAGGCGGCAACTCCCGTTGGCGGACACCGCGCCGCGCCGCGCCAAACCAAGCAGCCGCGCCCGCTCACCCAGTAGTAGCGCGCCATTGCGCGGCAGTTTTGCCAAAGGGGCGATAGCCTGCAACGCCGCCAGCGCGCCGTCGGCGGCGGCTGTGAGCGCCACAGGCGCCACCAGTCCAGGTCCATCTGCACGGCCGGTCACCGCCATCAGCCCAGCCCTGCGCCAAGCAAGGGCGGGGTGATCAGCGTTGACTGTCACATGGCCGGCCATGCCCAGTCCCGCGAGCAATGTGTGGGCATATGAAGCTGCCAGGACGTCGGTCTCCATACGCAACAGCCCGTTACGCATCGCCGCCACGCTTGCGATACTTCGCGTGCTTGCCGCACTTTGTTGCACTACGTAAGCTCAGTCCGATGGAAGATTGCCAACTCAAGCCCTGGATGCTGCGCCAGGATTGGCGCGAGGACCGCCGGCCCTGGCTACTCGTTGATCTCCACAGCTGGCCTGCGGATGAGCCCCTCGGGCCGCTGCCTCCGGTACCCGTGCTGGCCGTCGGCCCAGCCGACCACCGGCAAGCCGCACGGGCTGATATTCTGGTCGAGGATACCATTCCTCTGGCGACACTCACCGCGGGCATCGCCCAAACGCCACGCGCCGCTGCCACCGTGGCACAGCTTCTTCGCGCCACTGAGAACCTGCCGCCCGAGCGGGCGCTGCCGCTGGAATCCTTCGCCATGGCGATGCTCCAGTCGGGCGCCGAGCACGCTGCCTGGCTGGCGCGCCAACCTCGCACCATACCGCTCGCGCCCGGAACGCTGCATCTGCGCCGGGTCGGCGCGACGCTGCATATGCTCATGGACCGGCCTGCTTCATACAACGCCATCGACCGCGCCATGCGCGATGCCTTGTACGAGGCATTTTCCTTGCCTCTGCTGGATACGGACATCGCCCATGTCACGTTCCGCGCCCGCGGGCGCTGCTTCAGCATGGGCGCAGATCTCGCCGAATTTGGCACAACTCTGGACCCGGTGGAGGCCCATGCCATCCGGGCCCGGACGCTGCCCACGCATCCAATGGCGCAACGGGCGGAAATCTTCGACATCCACGTCCATGGTGCGTGTGTTGGCTCCGGACTGGAAATGGCGGCTTTCGCCGGGCGCCTCACGGCCGCGCCGAATGCTTGGTTCCAGCTACCCGAGACCGGCATGGGCATTTTGCCGGGGTTCGGCGGCTGCGTGTCCGTGCCGCGCCGCATCGGCCGCCAGCGCGCCGCAGCTTTGATGCTTTCAGGCAGGCGCATAGGCGCCGCAACCGCCTTGCAATGGGGGTTGATCGACGCGATCGTCGATGAGCCGGCCGCCGATGATGGTGGCACAAACATGCTTGGCGGATAGGGTCTCACGCACCGCGCGCCAGGGTTTGGCCAGCAGGCATAAATCCGCCGCCTCTCCCATCGCCACAATACGTGTCCCGCTCAACGCAGCGGGATCAGCCAGGAACAGATTCAACGCCGCTTCAGGCGTCAGCGCCTCGCGCAGGCCGAGCATCTGGCCACCCGCGGTAGAGCGAGTGACGGCAGCCCGCATGACCGCCCAGGGGTCAAGATCACCGAACGGCGTGTCGCTGCCGCCCGCCAGGGCAACGCCAGCCGCGAGAAAACTGCGCAACCGGTAGAGATCCGGCCAATCATCCGCCGGAATATCCGCCAGATACGCGTCGCCCCGCTCCGCCACGAAATGCGGCTGCACAACCACTGCGATCCCCTGCGTCGCAATTTCCTGCAACTGCGCATCGGGCGTTACCGACGCATGCTCGATCCGGTCGCCAGGCGCGACCCCCGCATCACGCAGGGCTGCGAGGGTGAAGACCAGCTCAGCTGCCGTTACACAATGCACGGCGACGGCACGCCTCTGGCTGTGCGCCGCTTCAATCGCCGCAACAAAAACCTCGAATTCTGGCAAATGCGCTTCATGTAAATGGAATTTCACGGGGCCCAGCGAGACGCCAGGCGCGAGGATAGCGAGGTCCGGCGCTCCAGCCAGCACCACACGCTGCGGCAGCGCGCCGCTTGCATGTTCGCGCGCGAAATGCGCCGCCGCCGCTGCGCCATTGCCAGGCGTCATGTCGGTGACACCGGTCACCCCGCAGCGCGCATAGGCTGCACCGATTGCGGCAAAGCCAGGCGCCCGGCCGCCGAGGGCGCGCCGGGCCCAGCCGTCCTCATCGAACAGCCTGCCAGTCTCGCTGTCCAGCCCCGCAGGCGGCTGCAGGCCCGTTGCACGCAGGGCTGCCAACCCCGCTGAATTGAATATCCATAAGCGCCCTGTGCGGTGTTGCACCCGCATTGGCCGTTGCGGCGCAAACCGGTCCAGCCAGTGCCGGTCGATCAATGCTCCTGTGACGCACTCATGGTAGCCTACACCGCGCAGCCAGCCTTGGCCGGGTACAGCCAACGCGGCCTCCAGTTCCCGGGCGTTCATGACATCCGGCGGCCCGCAGCGGACGGAATTCCTGGCCGCTGCGGTGGCAGCAATATGAGCATGGTGGTCATGCAGGCCGGGCAACAGCAGGCCGCCGGCCGCGTCAATCACCGTCTCCGCATCATCATGGAGCTGAGGGGCCAATGCCGCGATGTGCCCGTGCTCGATCCGCACATCGACAATCCGCCCATCAAGCAGTTCTGCACGGCGGAGCAGCAGCGCGCGGGGCATAGTCTGAACTTAGCCCGCGGTCTGGAGCAGGCGCCGGACCTCGAGGCGGAGCAGCTTGCCCATCTCGTTATACGGCAGGGTTTCCACGACCAGAATCCGTTCCGGCACGCGCGACGAGCGTAACCGGTCACGGATCAGGGTTTTGATCTCGGCATCGCCGGGATGTTCGCCCTTTAGCGAGATGACCACAGCTACAGCCTCGCCCCATTCGGTTGAGGGCACGCCGACGGCAGCCGCATCAGCGATCGAAGGGTGGGTCAGCAGCACATCCTCGATTTCGCCGGGCGAAATATTCTCGCCGCCCCGGACGATCACATCATCGGCGCGGCCTGACAGAAACAGGTAACCATCCTCATCAAGAAACCCGGCATCGCGCGTCGGAAACCAGCCGCCATGGATCAGCGCGCTGCGATCACGATACTCGCCGGAAACCTGGTCGCCGCGCACATAAATCTCGCCCGCCTCACCGGGTGGCAGCACCTTGCCGTCCTCGTCACGAATTTCCAGCTCGATGCTCGGCAGCGGCTTGCCCACCGATGCCAGCCGCGCACGAATTTCTGGGTCTTCCGAGCCATACGCTGCACGATGCTCGTCCGGGCCAAGCAGCGCGACGGTTGAGCTTGTTTCGGTCAGGCCATAGGCATTGGTGAAGTTTGTGTCAGGGAACAACTCCAGCGCGCGGGTGATCAGCTCGATCGGCATGCGCCCGCCGCCATAGGCAATGGCGCGCAGATGCGTCAGATCGGGTTTGTTACTAGCCGCATCGAGCATCTCCACAATGCGCGACAGCATGGTCGGCACCACGAAGGCATTGGTCGCCTTCTCCCGGGCGCAGAGATCGATCCAGGTTTGCGGATCGAACGCAGGCAGCAGAATAATGCGCCGCAGCGCGTAGATGGAGCTGAGCAGCGCCGCGATTCCGGCGATATGGTATGGCGGCACGCTGACAAGCGCTGCTTCCGCTGGCTCAGCCGCGCCGAACTCCACCGTGCCAAAAATATAGGAGACAAGATTGGAATGCCGCAGGATCGCGGCTTTCGGGGCAGCCGTGGTGCCGCTGGTGAAAAGCTGCACGGCGATGCTTTCGCCCTCGCCCGCCTCGCGGTCCGGCACTGCGGCCTTCTCGGCCAGTGTCACAAAATCGTAGCGAGAAAAAACTGTATGGCCGCTGTTCGGCGCCAGCTTCTTCACGCGGTCCACGTCGCCGATGATGAAGGCCGGCTCGATGCGTGTCAGCAAGGCAGCCAGATCGGCATCCGCCAGACGGTAGTTGAGCGGGCAGTAGGGCATGGTTGCCAGCGCCGCACCGATCAGCGCAATCGGCGCCGCCTCGCTGCCAGTATCCAGCAATGCCACATGGCTGCAGCCGCTTGCAGTGATCTCGACCGCCGCACCGGTTGCCGCTGCCCATAGCGCGGCATAGGTCCAATGCCGGCCATCGCAGGTTAGCCCCACGCGATGCGGCTCAGCATCGGCCGCCATTTTCAGGATGAGCGAGATATCCATGGTTTATCTCAGTCGGATGAAGGCAATGGCTTGGCGTCCTTCAAATGTAGCGCCACGCCATCCAGCGCCAGCGACCCAGTCCCCGGCTTGATGCAGAGCAACTCCAGCGTTCCTGCCGCATCAGTGTATCGTTTGCCCATCTTGGTGCCATCGGCAAAAGCGGGGTCCACCGCTCCCTTGCCGCCCGTGCGGGCTTCAACCAATGGCGCCCCGCCACAGGATACAACGCCCGCGCCCCCGGCCTTGATGACCAGGACCTCGGTGTCGCACACGGCACTTTTCAGTTTGATTCCGGGTTTCAAAACTATAACTCCAAACTCGTTTGCAGCATCATAGCCCATTCAGGCGATAACGTCAGGCGATGGCGCCCGCCGCCTTGAGGGATTCGATCTGGTCCCATTCCATACCGAGTTCCATCAGGAAGGTCTCGGTGTGCTCGGAAGCCTGCGGTGCGCGGGTGGTGACAACAGGGGCATGGTCAAACTGCACCGGGTTGCGCACGAGCTTCAGCGGCACCCCGCCATCGCTGGCCTCGACCTCGATGATCATGTCGTTGGCGAGGGCCTGCTCGTCATTGACCAGATCCAGCATGGTCTGCGCCGGCGCCCACTGCCCGGTATAGGTTTTAAGGTGGTTTGCCCAATAGCTGAACGGCTTAGCGGCAATGGCTGCCGCGATCAGGTCGCTGGCCTCCTTCCAATTGGTCATAAGCTGCCGGACATCCGAGAAACGCTGATCATCCGCAAGCTCGGCCAGGCCAAGATGGTTGAACATGTCACGCGCGTAGGGCCCCGGCGTTAATGTGCACAGATTGATCGTCCTGCCGTCAGAGGTGAGGTAGTTGCCCAGGAAGGGGTTTCCGGGCGATCCGCCGGAAGCGGGCATCCGCGCACGCGGCGAAATACCGGATTCAATGCCCATGTCGATAGCAGTCCCGCAGGCCCACCATGCCGTGCTGAGCAACGAGACATCCAACTCTGCCGCGTGGCCGGTCCGCTCACGGTTCAACAAGGCCGCGGCGATACCGCCAGCGATGAACATGCCACCAATGGAGTCGCCAAACGCGGCGATCGGCTGCATGACGACGCCACCCTCAATGCCTTCCGGCGTCATGGTGTGGGCAATGCCGCTGCGCGTCCAGAAGGCCGTTCCGTCAAACCCGCCGACATGACGCTCCGGACCTTTATCACCAAAGGCCGAACCGCGTGCGTAAATGATGTTCGGGTTAACAGCGCGAATATGCTCGATGTCGAATTTGAGTTTCTGCCGCACGGAAGGCAGATAATTCGTTAAGAAGACATCGGCGGTCTTGGTGATTTCATAGATCACCCGCTGCCCTTCCGGGGTCGAAATATCAACGCCGACGCTGCGCTTGCCGCGATTAGGATGCTCGATCATGCCGTTACGCAGCGGGTCCACCGCCACGCCACCGATGTTGATGAAGCCGCGCTGCGTATCGCCACGCACGGGATGTTCTATCTTGATGACGTCGGCGCCCCAATCGGCGAGCACCGCTCCTGCTGCAGGCACGAAGGTGAATTGCGCCACCTCCAGTACACGTATACCCTTCATCACTTGCGTCATCCGAACCCAACCCTGACAAATCATCACTTTAAACTGGAACCCAGCATCGACTGAGCACCACGTATCCCGCTCAGGTTAAATGTAAGCTTGCCGCTGGGATAGCGCCGCTTGTGAAGGTCGGGGGAGTTATCGCGGCGGCGATACAGAAAGGCAAAGGCAAAAACCTGTTTGCTGCTGGCCTCGATATCGTTTTTACGCTCAGTCGTTAATGCTGCACGGTGATCGGCGGAGCTTTTCACCGCCAATTCGGGGGGACAATAAATGCCATCCAATACAGCAGATGTCCGCCAGGACACCAAAGGGCGCCGCTGGACGATACGGCCCGAGGGCTCCAATTGGGGTGAGTTCGGGCCAGATGATCAGACTGGCCGGCTGAACCTCATTACGCCCGCACGCCGCCGTGCGGCCGCTACCGAAGTTCACGAGGGCATCGCCTTCTGCCTGTCCTTGCCGCTCGACATACCGCGCGTCACCCTCAATCCTCGCCGTTTTCCGCCAGCGCTCGGCTTTTCCATGCGTCGAGATGACCCGGTCTTCAACTACCCGATGGATAAGGTTAACCCGGGCCAGACCGATATCGTCTGCGACGACCGGGTGAGCATGAGCCTGCAGTTCTCCACGCAGTGGGACGCATTCTGTCACATGGGTTGCCAGCACGACGCTTTTGGCGACGGCAAGATGCGCGCCACCTACTATAACGGGTTTCGCGCCTGTGAGGAGGTGCGCGGGCCGTTTGACTATCTGAACGACCGTGCGCCCATGGATGGACCCTATGGAGCGCACGCCCTTGGCATCGAACGTATCGCTGAGACAGCGTTGCAGGCGCGGGGCGTTATGATCGATCTGCATGCCCATGTCGGGCTCAGCCGGATAGCAGTGGGGTATGACGCGTTGATGCGGATATTGGAGGCCGACAAGGTCGTGGCGGAGCCAGGAGATATCCTTTGCTTTCGCACCGGGTTCGATCGTGCCTTGCTCGGCCAGGCGGCTGACCCGTCTCGCGCGTTCGACCAACATAACTGTGCCGGGCTGGACGGTGGCGACCCCTTGTTGCAGCGTTGGATCGCCGATAGCGGCGTAGCCGCATTGGTTTCGGATAACGAAGCGGTTGAGTTATTGCCGGACATGGCGGCCATGACCAATCACGGCACGCGCATTCCGCTGCACAATCTGTGCCTGTTCAAACTCGGCATGCCGCTGGGCGAGATGTTCCTTCTCAGCGAGTTGGCCGACTGGCTTCGCGCCAACAGCCGCTCGCGCTTCCTGTTCACTGCCCCGCCATTGCGCCTGCCCGGGGCCGCTGGGTCACCGGTCACAGGCGTCGGAACGGTATGAAACCTGGCCGCCTGCTGCGGCCACACGCACCGCCCCCGCGATAATTCATTCATGACGGAGGCCATGACACTTACAAACGCAATGGCGGCATGACTACATCCCTGCAACTTTGTTCAGGGAGATATGCCTATGTCCTCAGCCGTGATCGTCAGCGCGGTCCGCACCGCCGTCGGCACCGCCCGCAAGGGTTCGCTTGCCAACACGTTGCCGGAACGACTCGCGGCCATCGTGGTGGGCGAAGCCGTGGCACGCTCAGGCTTCGCTCCGGGCCGGATTGACGATGTGATCCTGGCTGAATCCCTGTATGGTGGCGGCGCTGTCGCGCGCCATGCGGCGGTCGAACTAGGCATGATGGGAGCCGGCGGCATGGCGCTTAACCGGCATTGTGCCGGTGGCCTTTCCGCGATCGGCGTTGCCGCCGGTGCCATCCTGGCTGGCATGGAGCAGATCATCATCGCTGGCGGCGTCAATGGCGGGTCGATGATGCCGCGCATGAGCCAGCGCGACCCGGAAACCGGCGAGTGGCATGATTGGTGGATCCCGCCGACCCATCCGGACAGCCCCGAGGCGCCGAACCGCGACATGTCGATCACCGTCGGTTGGAACGCCGCCAGGGAAGTTGGTCTGACTCGCGAGGAGATGGATGCCTGGGCCCTGCGCTCGCACCAGCGCGCCATCGCCGCGATCGATGCCGGCCGCTTCGAGGCCGAGATCGTGCCGGTGCGCGTGAAGAATGCCGAAGGCGTTGAGTATGACTTCAAGGTCGACGAACATGCGCGGCGCGGCGGCAGCATGGAAAAGATGGCGACGCTTGCCGTGCTCCACCCAGAGATCGAGGGCTTCTCGATTACGGCTGGCAATTCCAGCGGCCTGAACGATGCCGCTTCGGCGCTGGTGATTACCAGCAGCACCTTGGCGCAAGCCGAGGCCAAGCCAGTGCTTGCCACGATTCTTGGCTGGACTTCCATTGGCGTCGATCCGGCGCGAACCGGCACCTCGGTGCCCGCCGTGGTTCAGAAGCTGCTGTTGCGCACTGGCGTGAAGCTCCACGACATCAAGCTCTGGGAGATTAATGAGGCATTCGCCGCCGTGCCGCTCGCCGCTTGCCGTGTGATGGGCCTCGACGAGGAAAACGTGAACATCTCAGGGAGCGGCTGCTCCATCGGTCACCCGATTTCGGCTTCCGGCGGCCGCATGGTGATCACATTGATCAACGACCTCAAGCGCCGTGGCGGAGGCTATGGCATTGCCACCATGTGTGCCGGCGGCGGTCAGGCCGGTGCCGTGCTGATCAAGGTTTAAGCCTCCCAAAAAGTAGAGGCTAACACGTGGGCGTTTATTTTCTCGACATGAGTTTTAATGGCCCACCCACGGCTTCGATGCCGGCAACCGTACCGCCATCGACCAGAATATCCGTCCTCGAGATATAGCTCGCGGCAGGTGAAACGAGAAACGCAACGACAGACGCGATCTGGTCAGCGCGGCCAAACCGCGCGAGCGGTGTGACCGAAATCATTTTGTCCATCTCTGGACCGGCCTTCTGTTCCAGACGCCCCATATCCGTGTCGATTATCCCCGGTGACAGGGAAACGATGCGGGCGCCGGCTTGACCAAAGCTCGGTGACATGGCTTTGGCGTAGAGCTGCACGGCGCGCTTGGAAAGCGGATAAGCGGTTCGCGGACTGCGCAGCAAAAGCCGGCTAAGCAGCGTGACCTTCCCTTTGAGCAGTATTTTTACGGCTCTGTCGATAATTGCCCCCGCAAAAAGTTGCCCGAATTGGACGCAATCAGCACCGCGGCACCGCCTAGCGCCATGTTAGGTAAAAGCGCCTCAACCAGGGTTTTCGTCGCCGTAAAGTTGATCGCGAACACACGCTTGCCGTTTGTCATGGACGGTGAAACCCCCGCGGCATGTACGAGGGCTCCGATTTTTTTTGTGCCGAGCGCCGCGAGCGGCTCCTCGTGCAGATCACTCAGCACAAGTGGCCAGCCTTGTTTGGCAAAGGCGCGCGCTATCGCTGAACCCATGCCGCCAGCCGCCCCTGTGACGATTGCAGCGTGCTCTTTGAAACTTTCCATTATATCGTGCGCCTATCATTGTGGCCTCCTCCCGAAACAAAATGGAAACAATGCTTCCGTCATCCCGGGAGCAAGGTCGCTATTCTCGAAATGCCTTAGTGGAGGTGCAATTTTTCTCGTGCTACCCTGTAAGTTATAGGGTGAGCGCGGCCAACCCTTCAAGTTGCTCGAGGTAATGGCCGGTTGATGTTGCGCTGAAGCTCAGGGTCAACTTTGTTGCTCCGGCCGCGAACATAGCGCGGATGGTGTCCGCCGCCTGCCCGGGCCTGGCGACCGGATCGATCCGCTCGGGCGGCGGCAGGACGAAGTCAAGCGGCTTCGTAAGCTTGGCCCAGGCCGGCGTCGTACGGGCGAAGGCAATCATCTTCGCCATTTCCTCGATGCTCAGGCCGAACGGCATCCAGCCATCGCCAAGTTCGACCGCACGGCGCAACGAACGGCCAGTACGGCCGCCTATCCAAAGCGGAATGTGATGCTGGACTGCACAAGGATCAATCGTGAGTCCCGAAAAATCGTAATAGGGCCCATGATATTCGGGCTTGCTCTGGCCGAGCGAGGCTCTGAGTGCGCACAGCGCGTCATCGGCACGGGCGCCGCGCTCGGTAAACTCAGCACCACCAAGCCCGAGAAGGTCAAACTCTTCCTTCAACGTGCCAACGCCAAGGCCGAGATTGAGGCGCCCCCCGCTGACGGCATCCAGCGTACCGTAGCGCTTCGCGATCTCGAGGGGATGGTGATAACCGAGCACAAGCACAGCGGTGGTGAAGCGGATTTTGGTGGTGATCGCGGCGAAATAGCCGAATGTTGCAAGCGGGTCGTAATAGCGTGTCCCGCGGCGGTCTGCTTCGCCGCTCGGCACGCCGATATGTTCGGCGCAGGAGACGTGATCATAACCAAGCCGATCAGCAACGGTCACGATCTGGGCCATTTCGTTGAACGGAATATTTCGGATCCACTCGCCGTCCAATGATGGCGTGAGCGATGTACCAGGGGCAACGATGCCGAATTTAGAAATTTCGAGCGACATTATTTATCACTTTCGTAACTGCAGCAGGCCTTTCGGAGTACCGGCACGGGGCGCACTCATGCCGCTGCAGAAGACCATTAACTGGTATCGATGATAGGTTTTACTGATGAAACAGCCTACCACTCAGGGCTGAAGAACGCCCTTAGTGCCCGCTGACGTTAGGACATGCGTTCGCTTCAACTGACGGCTCGTGAAAAGCCACTTGCCGTCGCGCTTTTCATAGGTCTCGTGATAGAATCCAAAGCCGTGCAGCCAATGGTCTTCGTCGCCCTGTTTCCAAAAAATGTTGTCTTCCATTGCCCAAATGCCTTTTGCTTTGACCGGCGACTCAAAGGTAATTTCTGGCGTGTGGGAGTGATGTACTGAGATCTTGGTCTCGTCGAGGAGTTTTTTGACGTTGCTGATCATTTCTTGAGCATTGTTCCAACGCTCATATCCGTCATTATGCGAGACATGGTCGGGCGCATGAAGCGAGAGATATAAATCCCAATCTTTGGTGTCGACCGCGCGGTCGCGCCGCGCCTTAAGCAGTTTGATTTCTTCGAGGGCCAGTAGCTTCTCGATACCGGAGAATTCAGTCATCTCGTGAACCTTGTTCTTTTGATCATGGGCCTGGGAGATCCAGACTCTTAGGAATCTCTCGTCTCTTAACATCGAACGAAATAAAGCGGGATAACTCATCCTCACTATCGCCGGGGCGATGGTGGCTTCGTCCAAACGCGGATCATTCTCAGCGTAAGTGCATTTGATATCGATTTTGCTTACTTCTTACATCGGATCGCCGGCATTTAAGGTAGCGAATTGACGAGTCTTTTACCGCCAAAGTTAACCAGCTGCGTTTCACAATTCATCATGTCTCATTGCTGGATTGTACCCGATAGCCTACAATACGAGGAAATGAAGTAAATGAAAAACCAATGTAATGAGGGGCCGACCGGAAGGCATATGATGACCGAATTCAACGAGCTTTTCGATTTTGTCGTAGTTGGCAGCGGCGGCGGATCAATGTGCGCCAGTTTGATCATGCGCGAGGCCGGCAAGTCGGTGTTGATCCTGGAAAAAACGCCGCTGATCGGCGGTACCACGGCCCGCTCTGGCGGCGTGATGTGGATTCCAAACAATCGCTTCATGAAGCGCGACGGAATTGAAGATAGCCTCGAAAAAGCAACTACCTATTTGGACAATGTCGTTGGCGACCACAACGACACGCCCGGCACCTCGCGCGAACGGCGCCATGCCTATTTGACCCAGGGGTCTGAAATGGTTGATTTTCTGGTCAAGCAAGGGATAAAGTTGACCCGGGTCAATTATTGGCCGGATTATTATGATGAACGCCCTGGCGGATCTGAACAGGGCCGTACTGTGGTGGCCGAGTTGTTCAACGCCAACGAATTGGGAGAATGGAAGCAGAAGCTCCGTCCCAATTTCATTTCTATGATGAGTACGCTTGATGAAATGCTCAAGCTGAGGTTCCTGAAGCAATCCTGGGAGGCCAAGCGTATTGCGGTCAGGTTCGCGTTGCGCACGGTGTTTGCGAAGCTAACGGGCAAACATTACGTCACGGCCGGCGCAGCGCTACAAGGGCGGATGTTCCAGGCGGCGCTGAGGTCAAATGTTGAGTTCCGTACTGAATCTCCGGTCACCGAATTGATCGTCGAGGACGGCGCTGTAAAAGGCATCGTTACAATTAAAGATGGGCGCCCACACCGGGTTGGTGCGCGGCTCGGCGTCCTCGTGAACGCCGGCGGGTTCGCACAAAATCAGGCAATGCGCGATAAATATCAGCCCGGCACGTCGGTCAAATGGACAAATACGATTGAAGGCGATACCGGCGAAATGATCCTGGAGATGATGCGCCACGGTGCGGCGATTGCTCAAATGGAAGAAATGGTCGGCAACCAGATGTCGATTGCACCGGGTACAGAGGACAATGCCGTGAAGGAGGTTGTTCAGGGCGTAACCGCTGCCCCTCACGCGATCCTGGTTGACCAAACGGGGCAGCGATACATGAACGAGGCCGGCTCTTACATGACCTATTGCCAGGGTATGCTGGAGCGAAATCGCACGGTTCCGGCAATTCCGAGTTGGGCAATCTTTGATAGTCAGTTCATTCGCAAATATATGCTCGCCGGGACCATGCCCGGTGCAAATAAACCGGCCCGGTGGTTTACAGATGGGTTTCTCAAAAAGGCCGATATGCTGGAGGAGTTGGCCGACATGGTACAAATAGAACCTGCGGCGCTGCAAGCAACGGTAGAAAGGTTCAATGGTTTTGTCGCAGCCGGCCATGACGCGGACTTTAAGCGCGGCGACCGCGCTTATGATCGTTGGCTGGGCGACCCGTTCCACCAGCCCAGCGCATCCCTCGGAGATATCAAGGAGGCGCCGTTTTACGCTATGCCTGTGGTTCCGGGCGATGTAGGGACTTATGGCGGCGTGGTCACAGACGCCAATGCGCGTGTGCTCCGCGAGGATGGTTCCGTTATCCCCGGGCTTTACGCCACCGGCGTCTCCACCGCCTCGGTCATGGGACGCGCCTATCCCGGTGCGGGCTCCAGCGTGGGTCCATCTTTCGTCTGGGGTTACGTCGCAGGCAAGCATGCCCTGACCACCTCATAATATCGAACGGGCGATATGTTTGCCGATCGCTCTGAAAATCACTCGCCGCAATCGCGTGTTTAGGCCCATTGCGGGCAATGACCCCGGTATCAAAGCGCCGACAAATCGCCGGTGGGCTACAAAATAGTCGAGTGGAAACGTTGCATGACCGCCATAACCCGCATCCTAGATATTGATAACTACCTCGGCGAAACGCCAATCTGGTCGGCCACGGACCAGGCGCTGTGGTGGGTGAACTGCGACCAGCCACCGGAACTGCATCGCTGGTCGCCCGAAACCGGGGCGCATAATGTTTGGCCCATGCCAAAGCGCATCGGCGGCTTTGTTCATAAAGACGATGGTAATCTGTTGCTCGCCCTTGCAGATGGTCTGTACGAATTTGATGTTGCAACAGGCGAGATGCCGTTGCGGGCCGCTTCGCCATTGCCCGAGCATGTGATGCTGCATGAGTGCCATTGTGACCGGCAGGGCCGGTTCTGGATCGGCGCCTATGATCATCATTATCCGGCAGATAGAAACACCGCAGGTGCTGCCTATTTCCGCCTCGATGGGAATACCCTTACGCCCGTCATCACCGGCATTGCCGTTGCCAATGGGCTAGCATTCAGCCCGGATGGCCGGACCTTGTATGCTTCGCTCTCCCCGAAGAGGCAGGTGGCGGCATACGACCTCGCTCCGGAAACTGGAGCGCTCGCTAACCCTCGTATCTTCATTGAACTTGCTGCAGGTGGCCGCGGACACATCGATGGCGCGACGGTGGATAGCGAAGGTGGCTATTGGCTCGCTGTCGTCGGGATCGGCGAATTACACCGTTATTTGCCGGACGGCAGTCTGGACCGGGTCATCGCTCTGCCGTTCTCCAACCCGACCAAGCCGGCATTCGGCGGGCGGGACATGGGCACATTATATGTGACATCGACGAAGATGAAGATTAACCCCGACCTGCCAGGCGGCGATGCAAATGGCGGATTGTTTGCCCTGAGGCCCGGTGAACACGGTGTGGCCGAAACGCCGCTGGCCGTATTTTGACGAGTTACTCTCTGTCTTGGACACGTGGGGTGCGGCTCCCTTCACAAGCAAAAGGTTTGATATGAATCCGATATGCAAGGCTTTGAGTGACTCCAGCGTCTCCCTAGGCAGCTGGTATGGCATCCGGTGCAACCTGGTTGCGGAGCGTTTTGGTGCGGTCGGGTTTGATTGGGTAATCGTCGACCTGCAACATGGAACGGCAAGCTGGGATGGATTGCTCTCAATCCTGCAATCGCTACAGCTGGGGGGAACCTTTTCGCTTGTTCGTGTTACCGGCCATGATCCAGCCGAAATCGGCCGGGCGCTGGATATCGGGGCGATCGGCGTCGTCATCCCGATGGTCTCCACCCCGGAGCAGGCGCGGCTTGTGGCCGGCGCCACCCGCTATCCACCGCGCGGCATACGTTCCATCGGGGCGGCACGAAATACGTTGGGAGGCAAGGCGCTAGACCAAGATCCGTTCTGTGTCGTGATGATCGAAACTGTCGAAGGTATGCGTAACCTGGATGCGATCGTCGCGACGCCTGGTGTCGATTGCGTATTGCTGGGTGGTGGCGACCTCGCTGTAAGCATGGGCCTGCGCCCTGACGAGATCTATTCGGCCTTTCCGGCGCCACCGATCATCGAGGCGATGGAGCAACTGGTGGCAGCGTGTGAGCGGCATGGGAAGATTGCCGGCAATGCCGCGGTCGATGCCGCAGATGCAAGAACATTGATCGCGCGCGGCATCCGCTTCATACCAATCGGTGCCGCCGCAGTGTTCCTGACGAACGCCGCAAAGCGTGAGTTGACCGCGTGCCGCAGCGTTGCGGCTGAATTGAGACCACCCACGAAAGCTGATACATGATGTCCATGCCCATTGATTATGGCCGGTACCCTTTGGCGGCCCATACTGTTCACGGAGAATGCTGTGAGTGATCGCCCCAACGACCTGAGCCTTGAAAAATTCCGGAGGATGGTGCGCATCCGCGAATTTGAAACCGTCGCCGAGGCAATACACGCCGCCGGTGAAGTGCCCGGCGCATTGCATACCTATACTGGCCAGGAAGCCACCGGCGTCGGCGCCTGCATCGCACTGCGCTCGGATGATTATATGGTAGGCAACCACCGGAGCCATGGCCACCCAATTGCCAAAGGGGCAAAACTTCGTCCGCTGATGGCGGAACTCCTGGGCAAGGTGACTGGCGTTTGCAAGGGCAAAGGCGGATCCATGCATCTTTCGGATTTTTCGGTCGGCAGTTTGGGTGAAACCAGTATCGTCGGCTCTGGCATCCCCGTTGCGGCAGGTGCGGCTCTTGGTGCGAAACTGCAACGTAACGGCCGAGTCTCGCTCTGCTTCTTTGGCGACGGCGCCAGCAACGAAGGCGCATTCCATGAGGGGCTGAACCTAGCCGCCGTGTGGAAACTGCCAGCGATTTTCCTGTGCGAAAATAATGGTTACGCGGTCTCAACACCCGTCAGCGGGTCAATGGCGATCGTCAATATAGCTGATCGCGGCAGGGCGTATGGCATTCCGTCAGCGATCGTCGACGGGCAGGACGTGGACGCGGTGGAGGAGGCTGTCGCAGCGGCCGTCGACAGGGCTCGCGCCGGCGGCGGTCCGACCTTGCTGGAGTCAAAAACCTACCGTTATGCGGACCATGCCGTGAACATGGGGCGGCTGACGCTTAACCGCGGCCCCGAGGTTGAGGTATGGCGCAAACGCGATCCTATTTTGATGTACCGAGCGCGTTTGCTGGAGGGCGGGATCGCGGCTTCAGTGCTTAACGCGATTGTTGAGGAAGTAAAACTGGAGGTGCAGGACGCGCTGGCATTCGCCCGCGAGAGCGCTTATCCGAGCCAGTTGGAAGCCTTCGACGATGTCTTTGTCGAACGGCTGCCAATCCCCGCATGGTTGTCGGAGGACATTATCTGATGGCAAGAGCCACCTATCTTGAGGCGATCCGCCAGGCTCAAATGGAGGAGATGCAGCGTGACAGCCGCGTCTTTATCATGGGCGAGGATATCATCTGCAACGTTTTTGGCACAACCACGGGGTTTGTCGATATGTTCGGCGCCGAGCGTGTGCTCGACACGCCAATTTCGGAAAACGGCTTCATTGGTGCGTCTGCCGGTGCCGCGATGGTCGGCGCGCGGCCGATCGTTGACGTTACCATCTCGTCCTTTTTGTATCCCGCCATGGACCAGATCATCAGCATCATCGCCAAGTCCCGCTATATTTATGGCGGGCAAGCCAGACTACCTCTGGTGATCAGATGTTGTCTTTTCTACGGTAACTCGAACGCCGCACAGCATAGTGACCGCCCCTATTCCATGTTCATGAACGTGCCTGGTCTGAAAATCATCGTGCCTTCTGACCCGGTTGACATGAAAGGAATGTTGAAGGTGGCAATTCGCGACGACGATCCTGTGCTTTGCTTCGAGGATAGCACTTGCTGGTCCTCGAAGGCCGATCTCCCGACTGATCCGGATTTTTTGATCCCGCTCGGAAAGGGCGACGTTAAACGTGAAGGAACGGATGTTTCGGTGATCGCCGTTGCCGGCGCCGTGCCGCTTGCGCTGAAAGCGGCCCAGAAGCTTGCAGGGCTTGGCATTTCTGCTGAGATCATTGATCCGCGCAGCTTGGTGCCGCTGGATCGCGACCTCATCCTTAAATCGGTTCGAAAGACCGGCCGGGCGATCACGGTTGATCCGGCGCACCAGACATGCAGCGCAGCGAGCGAGATTTCCGCAATGATTGCAGAGTTTGCTTTTGACGCGCTTCGCGGCCCCGTGCTGCGCGTGGCAACGGCCGATACGCATCTGCCGTTCAGCCCTGCTATAGAAAAATCGCTCTATCCCTCCGTCGACAGGATTGTCACGGCCGCTTGCCGGCTGGTTGGCGTAGAGCACTTCGATTCAGCTCAAGGAACCGTATAATGGCCAAGATTAAGGTATTGCTCCCACAATTCGGCATGGGCATGCAGGACGGCGAAATTGTCCGCTGGCTGAAAGCTGTCGGCGATAAGGTCGAGGTCGGCGAGATGCTGCTCGAAGTCGAGGCGGCCAAGACCACCGTTGAGATTCCGGCCCCCGGCAGCGGAACATTGATCGAGATCTTGGTGGAGGAAGGCAACACCACCGCCGTTCGTAATCATATCGCAACGCTCGAGACTTAGTTTGCAATCGGCTCTTCGAGGATGGGCTTCACGTTGAGATTCCAGGACAAGGTGGCAATCGTTACAGGTGGATCATCAGGGATCGGTGCCGCTACCGTTCAGCGGCTGGTGCGCGAGGGCGCGCGCGTTTTAATCGCAGATCTCAATCCGCCGCAGGAGACCAGTGATGCTGTCGCATTTCACCGCACCGACGTGACATCGCCGACCGATGCCACGGCGATGGTGGAGGCCGCGGTGGCGCTGTTCGGCCGTGTCGATGTGCTTGTGAATAATGCTGGGATCGGCTGCCTGGATGAAACGCCGGATCTTGACCCGGTGGTTTGGAACCGGGTGTTCGACGTCAATGTCTCGGCCGTTTTCTATGTGTGCCGGGCCGCCATCCCGGTGATGGCGCGACAGGGGGGGGCCATTGTCAACATCGCCTCGGTATCGGGGCTCGCAGGCGATTATGGTTTCACCGCCTATAACGCATCCAAGGCGGCTTTGATAAATTATACACGCTCGCTGGCGCTCGATTGCGCGCATGACGGTATCCGCGTGAACGCCCTTTGCCCTGGCACGGTTGCCGGTACGGCGATGGGTGTTGGTGCACATGGCTCGGCCGCTGATCGTCAGGCATGGCTTGACCCAATTCCGCTTGGCCGCATGGGCACAGTCGAGGAAATGGCCAATATCATTGCTTTCCTCGCTTCAAACGAAGCCTCGTATATGACCGGCTCGATCGTCGTCGCCGATGGCGGCACAACGGCGCATACCGGGCAGCCCAACATCATCGCCCAGCGCGCGCGGCGCCGGGAAGAGGCGGCGGGTAAGGTCTGACGCTAAGCCTGGGCCTGCACTGCGCGGGCCTGGGCCACCTGGAAGGCAGCAATTTGGCCGCCATCAACCTGAATATCGCAGCCCGTGATAAAGCTGGCTCCAGGCGAACAGAGGAAGGCCACGACTTCCGCGACCTCTTCCGCACGGCCCAGCCGGGGCAGCGCACCGCCGGCGATAATGCTTTGCAACGCCGGCGCGGCGCTATGCTCGGCATGGCCCATCGGCGTATCGATGATCCCGGGTGAAATCGAGATGATCCTGGCCCCTACAAGCCCGAAGGCCACGGCCTCGCGCCGTACCAGCAATTGCACGGCCCGTTTGGACATTGAATACGCCCGCTCCGGCCGGTCGGCATATTTGTTCAGCGCCGAGACGTCGTCTGCCTTTGTCACATCATTGAGCAAATTGTCGAAAGAGGTGCCCAGATAATGACCGCCGGATGAGGATAGTAGCACCGCAGCCGAGCCTGGTGCCATAAATGGGCGCAACGCCACCACCAAAACGAGCGTACCGCCCAAATTGACTCGCAATATGCGTGCAGGATCCGCCATCGTGGCGGAGATACCGGCGCAATGGACGAACGCCGCAACAGCTCGGCCCGCAAGCGCCACGACCAGCCGCGATGCAAAGCCGGCATCGCTGACATCACCGCCCAGGAACGTAATGTCAGGCACATCATCACCGGTCGACCAATTCCTGCGCAACTTGGCCTCATCCAGGTCGCAGAGCATGAGCGGGGAATCGCGAAGCGACAGACGCTTGGCGACGGCAGCCCCCATGCCCGAGCCCGCGCCGGTCACAATGGCAACCGGCGCTCTAGCAGTGCTCATGGCCACAATTCGTTGCTCACAAGGTTGGCCAGCAAATCGGCTTTACCCAACAACATGGCCCCAGCCACTTGTTGTTACTCAATTATGTTCCCCGCGTTTGCCGCGTGCTTGGCAGCGACATAGCCCCATGTGAAAGACGGGCCTATACTGGCGCCCGGACCCACGGCATACCTCCCCATAACCGAGGCCGTGCCGGTGCCTGTGGCATACAAACCGGCGATGGGCCGGCCGTCTTCGCGGAGTACGCGGGAGTATTCGTCGCAGACGACACCACCGCATGTTCCGACATCGCCTGGGACCATAGGAACGGCGTAGAAGGGCCCCTGCTCTATTGTGCCCAAAGTTGCGGAAGGTTGGTGGAACTGATCCCCGAGCCAGCGGTCATATGCGCGGTCGCCGCGGTGGAACTGTGTGTCCTTCCCCGCCTGAACGTCTGCATTGAACTTGTTGACTGTCGCCTTCAGCGTCACAGGTTCGAGGTTGCAAGCCGCGGCCAGGCCCTCTATGGTCTCGGCGCGCTTTAGCCATCCGGTATCATACCATTCCTGTGGCTTTTTGGAGCCCGGCATGGTGCCGCAGAACATGTAGTTCTTCATGTATTGCGCATCCATGATCCACCAACTCGGAATCGCCGGTACAGTGGCGTGCCGCTTGCGCATGTTCATGCAGAATTCAGAGTATGAGCCGCCTTCATTCATGTAGCGTACGCCGGATTGATCAACGAGGATTGCGTGTGGCTTAGCAAGTTCCATCTGGCCCCCAACGCCGCCAATTTCTATGCCTTTGCCAGTGGTGTTGCCGCGTCCGGGCGGAATTGCCATCTGGCTGCCCATGGTTTCGTCCATCTGGGCTATGTCGGCGCCGAGCAACATCATCTCACGCAGCATTTCGCCCGTGTCTCCCTCCCGAGCGCCGGTCCATTCCGCAGAGGTATGGGGAATATATTTGTCCCGCATCTCCTGGTTCTGCGCAAAACCGCCAGCATTCACCAGCACACCGAGTCGCGCACCGATGCGCCACTCTTTGCCTTCCTTGACCGTGACGACGCCCTTGACCGCGCCCTCGTCCAGAATCAATGATTTGACAGCGGAATCGACACGGATTTCGGTCTTCGCCTTCAGGGCGGCTTGCAGCATGCGGCCCTGAAGAGCCGCACCGGCGGTGGCCCAGTGCTTACCGGTTAGTTTTGCCATAATGCCGCGGAACCCGACCTTAGCGAGTGTGCGCTTGCCCGCCCAGGAGTTCTTGAACGTGGCGAGCGAAAACAGTTCATCGAGGGAAGCTGGAAGCGGCAAGAAATTAGGCCGCAGCTTGGGGACCCAATCTTTTGGCAATTCATTGAGGTTGAACAACTCAGCAACTACCGTCCGCCCGGGCTCTGAACCGCCTGGACGCTCATCATAATAATCGGGGTAATAGCCGATCCGCCGCAGCTTGATACCCTGGTCAACGAGGAAGTCCACCATCTTCGGCCCTTCTTGCAAATAGGCTGCCCGCCGAACCGGGGCCGCGCCGGGCGCATCCTCGGACTGGCCGACTGTCGCGTCCATGTAAGCAGTGGCCTTCTCGTAACTATCATCGAGCCCCGCTTCGGCCATGAAGCGATTATTAGGAATCCACATGACGCCGCCAGAGTATGCGGTCGTGCCGCCAACCAAATCGGTCTTTTCGAGAATGACGACGCTTTTGTTTAATGTCCGCATCAGCAAGGCGGCGCACATTGAGCCACCCCCGCTGCCAACAACAACAAAATCGAATGTCTCGTCGTAGTGCTGTTCACTCATTCTACGTTCCCGTCTTCGCTAAGCATTTCTTGTTTCATATTTTGCAACGGTCTCGGCTCCGGCCATCCCTCAACTCGCGTGCAACTCCAGCAACCTAGATACGCGAAAATGGCACCTGCGGCAGAGCCAGCTACTCAACCGGCGGCTTCTAAACGCCCAGGGCGACTTATTCACCTTATTTCGGAACTTCTCGCTGCGGACTTGTCCACATCAACGTCGCTCAGTTTAGCCTGAATCTCGTATATTACTCCAGTGTCCGAGACTAAAGATCGCCCGGACGAACTATGCGATGAGCAACTTTGACTATCCGCTGATGGCTTAGTGATGCCATGATGTTTTTCACGGCATCACCGGGCGGCCTCACATCACTTCTACAAAACCTAGCCACGCCGCTCGAACAAGGCCTTCACATCCGGCAAGCTGATCTTAAATGTGTGGCTCTTATAGCGTTATTTGTTGATATGGCCCCAATCCGATGGATCCGAGGATCAAAGCCTGCGG
>NZ_BSOS01000067.1 GCF_030160635.1 Acidocella aquatica
CCAATTCTTACATCAAATCAACGGTTTACGCTATGCTCGCCAGCAGTCCTGCATAATCCGGGCTAGTTAACGCGCCTTGACGGGCTGATCCATAGTTTTCGATGCTAATGGTAAAAAGGCGCTGTATCATACTCAGAGCTGGCTTCCCGCGCTGTATCCCCCGCCAGGCGGCGGTTACCCGCTTCCAGGAATTCCTTGGACCAGAAACAATACATGCTCTCGGCAATGCCCTCGCGCCGGCACAGCTCAGCGATGCTGTGCTCGCCGCGGCGCCCGGCGAATGTCACGCACAACCGCCTCGGCGGTGAGCTTTGGGGGTGAAGATTTCTGGCTCATCGTAGCGACGAAGGAGCATGGATGAGCCAGAAATCCCCCCACATTCAAGATGCCAGTTTTGTGTCATGGGCGCTGACGGCGGACAGTGGCGATCAAGGAAAATAAATCGAGGTATCAGTTGTCGCGGTCAAGCGGCGCGCCCAGCGCGAACCACCCCTGGCAGACCAGCAGCATCATCTTCGCGGTGATGTCAGGGCTTCCTGGGGAGAGGCTGAGCGAATGTTGCAAGGCCAGGCCATCAACAAGCGCGATTAACGCGGCAGAGAATTCAATGGCGGGCGCGGGCATGGCCTTCCCATGCCGGGTGAAATTCAACGCGATCAATGCAGAGAGCTGGGTTTTGTACTTCTCGAAATGGGCCGCGTATTTTTCTGCAAACCCGGCATTGCGGCTGGAATGGAGTTGCAATTCGACATTGAGCTTCGCCCATTCGGTGTTGCGGTAGCGGGCCTCGGCCCAACGGTCGAACGCACGATCCAGGCTCGACGCATCCTCCTGCTCGACGAAGATCATCTGCAGCTCACGGACATCCTCGTCATGTATCCGCTCCAGGATCTCCAGCATTATCGCTTCTTTGCTATCGAAGCTGTAATAGAAAGCGCCCTTCGAGAAGCCCGCATGTTCCGCGATCTGGTCGACGGTAGTGGCCGCATAGCCATTGCGCGCTATGCATTCCCGCGCGGAGCGGACGAGGCTTTCATACGTCTGCGCCTGATTTTCCCTCTGTCTCGCCCGTGCCATCGTTCTCTCCTGCTTTCTCTGCCCGCCCTGGCCGGCAGCCGGAAATAATGGCCCATGGCAGGGAAATCCACTTCCATTATAATACCATTTGGTATTATAATACCAGATAGTATAAAAATATGATGGCAACAGCCCGCGGTGATAAAATGGAAGAGTCGTGCATGACGGATTGTCCAGCCTTGCTGGCGGTAAATGATATCGCAGATTGGCACGAGACGGCAGATGTCGTCGTGGTTGGCTTCGGCATTGCGGGCGCCTGTGCGGCGCTGGAGGCGCGCCGGGGCGGGGCTGATGTGCTTGTTGCCGAGCGCGCCAGCGGCGGCGGCGGGGCAAGTGCGCTCTCCTCTGGACTGTTCTATCTCGGCGGCGGGACGCCGGTGCAGCAGGCGGTCGGCGTCGAAGATACGCCGGAGAATATGTACAAATTCCTCATGGCCAGTACCTGCGCGCCCGATGCGGCGCTGGTGCGCTGCTTCTGCGATGGCGCGGTAGAGCATTTCAACTGGCTCGAAACGCAAGGCGTTACTTTCGAACGCAGCTATTTCAAAGGCAAAACGGTAGAACTCAACACCAGCAACGAGGGGCTGTGCGGGACGGGCAATGAAAAAGTCTGGCCGTTCCGCGACATTGCGCCCCCGGCGGCACGTGGCCACAGGGTATCGCGCCCAGGCCAGTACTGCGGGGCGATGGCGACGCAAGCGCTGATAGCGCGCTGCCAGGAGGAAGGTGTGCGGGTGAGCTATGACACGCAGGCCACGGCGCTCGTGGCAGACCCGGCCGGACGCATTATCGGCGTGCGGCTGCGCAGCGCCGGGCAGGAGAGGCATGTACGCGCCCGCAAGGCGGTGGTGCTGGCGACCGGCGGCTTCAGCGCCAGCCAGGAGATGATGGCCGAATTCGCACCGCAAATGCTGGAGAATTGCGAGGCGCTCGGCGTGCCGTATAACGATGGCGCGGGCATGCGGCTTGGGAGATCGGCGGGCGGGGCGCTGCAGGCTATGTCCGGGCTTATCGCCACGGCCTCATTTTATCCCCCCGCGCAACTGATCAAGGGCATTCTGGTGAACAGCCGGGGTGAGCGCTTCGTCGCCGAAGATTCGTATCATGGCCGCACCGCCAGCTTCATCATGGAGCAGCCCGATCGCAAGGCGTACCTGATTGTTGACGCGGAGATCTTCGCCTATCCCGAAATCACCTATCTGGGCCACAGGCTGGTGGATGGCTGGGAGAGTACCGCGGAGATGGAGGCGGGGCTGGACCTGCCCAATGGCTCCCTCCAGCGCACGATGGCCGATTACAGCCGGCATGCGGCGGCGGGAAAAGACCCGGCATTTTTCAAGCATCCCGACTGGGTGAAGCCGCTCGACCAGGGGCCCTGGGCCGCATTCGATGTCTCGTTTCATCATTCGCGCTACCTGTTCATCACGTTGGGCGGGCTGAAGGTGAATGCCCGGGCCGAAGTGCTCAGCGAACAAGGATCGCCGATCCGCGGCTTGTACGCGGCAGGAGCCTGCGCCTCGACGATTCCGCAAGACGGCAAAGGCTACGCAAGCGGGCTCAGCCTCGGCCCCGGATCATTTTTTGGCCGGGTTGCAGGGCGCGAAGCGGCTGGCGCTTAGCCGTATTGAATTGACAATGATGTTCCGGAGGGGGCAGAGCTTTGACGGGCAAGGATAATTTCGATTTCATCGTAGCCGGCAGCGGCGCTGCGGGTCTTGTGGGCGCGATAGCCGCGCGGCGTTGCGGGCTGCGGCCGCTCATCGTTGAAAAGTCCGGCCAATGGGGCGGCACCACGGCTATTTCCGGCGGCGTGCTCTGGGTGCCGCAAAACGATCTGATGAAAAGCGAAGGCGCGCAAGATTCTTCGGAGGCGGCGCACAGCTATCTCCGCGCCCTGATCGGGCAGGAGGCTGATGCGCACGCCATTGCCAAGGCGGAAGCCTTTTTGCAACACGCTCCGCAAATGGCGCGGATGCTGGCGCAGGAAGGCGTTCGCTGGATCAGAACTAAGGATCATCCGGATTATTACCCGGAGATGCCTGGCAGCAGCATTGGCCGCACGATCGAGTCCGCGCCGTTTGACGGGCGCCGCCTTGGTGAACGCTTCAAGACCATGCGGCTGGCCGATCTCGACCTGCCCGCGATCAATAGCGGCCAATACGGCACGCTGACACGCGCTCGTACAAGTCCCGGCCTGTTCCTCGCAGCGGCGCGGGTGATGCTTGGCCACAAAATACGCACCTGGCTTGGCGCGAAACCGCTCGGCAATGGCCGCGCCTTGGTCGCCGCGCTGATGAAGATTGCGATGGAGCAGGAAATTCCCATCCGCCTCTCCACGCGGCTGGTGGAACTGATCTGCGAGCAGGGGGCGGTCACCGGTGTGGTCGTGGACAGCGGCGGTAAACGTGAGCGGCTGAACGCGGCGGCGGGCGTGCTGCTCGCCGCCGGCGGCTTCGCGCGCAACGCCGGATTGCGCGCGTCGCTGCAAGGGAGAACGCAATTTTGGACCAATGCAATTCCAGAAGATGAGGGGGATGCCTTCACCCTTGGCACGGCTATCGGCGCAGGGCGGGAACTGACGGAGGGTTGCTGGTGGATGCCGTCAATCCAGACGGGGCCGGATCAGAATGGCCTTGCGCTGGGACTGCGCGCGCTGCCAGGCAGCATTATCGTTGATGCATCCGCAAAACGTTACATGAATGAGGCACGCTCATATATGGCAACCGGCAAAATCATGTACGAGCATGGCGCTGCAAATGAACGCCATTGGCTGATTATGGATGGAAGGTTTCTCAAGCGCTACATGTTTGCGGAATTGTCACAAAAATCAATTCGCGATCAGATGCTCGAAAACGGGTTTCTGCACCGGGCGGAGACCCTCAGTGCCCTCGCAGTGAAGTGCGGAATTGATCCAGCCATATTGCAAAACACCATCGACCGGTTCAACGGTTTTGCCCGGCATGGCGTGGATGAGGATTTCAGGCGCGGGCAAACCGCCTATGATTGTTATTGGGCAGATCCCAACCACCGCCCCAATCCAAGTCTTGGCGAGATACGCACGCCGCCATTCTGGGCGGCTGTTGTGCGGCCAGGTGACCTTGGCACGAACGGCGGTTTGAAAACGGATCATCACGGGTGTGTCCTCGGCACTGATGAGAGGCCAATCGCCGGTCTATACGCTGCTGGTAATGCGAGTGGGTCGCCGTTTCGTCATACCTACCCCGGCGCTGGCGCGACAATTGCCGCCGCCGCCACTTTCGGGTATTGCGCTGCCATGCATGCGGCAGGATGTGGAAGCAATCGCCAAGCATAGGTGGTATTATCAAATATCTGTAGGCTTGTCTGAGCTGTTTCCGGTTTCGCGAAAACCGTCCTTCAGCCGGAACTGCCATTCATTCTAAACCCATAGAGTTTTTTTCACCTAATTTGACGCATACCCTAAGTTTCTGAGGTAATTTGTAGATTCCGATGAAGCTGGCCGATAATTTCAATCTCAAGCCGGCCGGGTATTCCGATTTGATGTCGAGTGCATTTTCACCGAGATCACCTGCAAGCATATCCGCCTAGATAACTTTAGCGCGATCATTTGAGGTTCGTTCAACCGAGCGAGCCGAAAGCGTGAATTACCCTCAGAAAAACGGCTAGAGACTGATCGCACTCGCCCCAGGAAACGGTTTTATGCAAACATACCGCAGCCATGCCGCATCTCCTGCCACCAACCCCCTCACAGGTTAAGTTCCGCCCCCTGCCGCCGCAAGCATAATTTAACCAACACCGTCGAATCATTGACACTTACGTCGACAACTCCGATAATTCCGCCCCAGGGAGAAAAAATGATCGGCGTGAAAGAACCCATTCCTGGCGTGGTCTACCCCGAGCCAGAGCGTCTGCGCGCCTATCTGGCCGCCGGCGAACTCCCTGAAACCGGCCTCGCCGAAGCGCTCTGCCGCTCCTTCGCCACCCACGCCGCCCGCCCCGCCCTGCACACGCCCGAGGGCAGCATCACCTACGCCGAACTCGACAGCATCACCGGCCGCCTGGCCGCCGCCTTCTGGTCCCTCGGCCTGCAACCGCTTGATCGCGTGCTCTTCCAGTGCGCCAACTCAAAGGAACTCGTCTACGCCCTCATCGGCTGCCTGAAAGCCGGGCTGATCCCCGTCTGCACGCTGCCCAGCCACCGCGAACGCGAAATCTCCTACCTCGGCAACCACACCGCCGCCCGCGCGCATATCGTGCATGACGACGACGAAAAATTCGACCTGGCCGGTTTCGCCCAATCCCTCCAGCCCGACATCCCCAGCATCCGCCACATCATCAGCCTGCGCGGCCAACCCCGCCCCGGCATCTCGCGCCTGGAAGACCTCATCGAGTCCCAAAACGCCGCCGCCGCCCATCAGGCCGTCCACGCCCTCCCGCGCGACCCCTTCCAGGTCTGCATATTCCAACTCTCCGGCGGCACCACCAGCATCCCCAAAGTCATCCCGCGCATGGCCAACGACTACCTCTTCAACATGCAGCGCACCGCCCAATGGCTCGGCTACACCCCCGCCGACACCCTCTTCATGCCCATGCCGATGATCCACAACGCCTGCATGGTCTGCTTTCTCGGCCCCGCCCTCATCTCCGGCGCCGCCTTCGCCATCCCGCGCGACATGACCCCCGCCGCCTGGGGCGAGGTTTTCCGCAGCTACCGCCCCACCTTCGCCGGCCTCATCCGCGCCCTGTTGCCCCGCCTCGAAGCCATGCTCGATGAAGGCCACGCCGATATCTCCAGCGTCCGCGCCTTCTGGAGCCCCGACGGCGCCCGCCTCCTGCGTGAAAAATTCCACCGCCCCACCTACGCCATGTTCGGCATGTCAGAGGGGCTGAACATGTACACCAAAGCCACCGACCCCGATGAGATCATCGACACCTGCGTCGGCCGCCCCATCTCCCCCTGCGACGAAGTCCGCCTCGTCGAGCCCGGCACCAACCGCGAAGCCGGCTTCGGCGAACCAGGCGAACTCACCTGCCGCGGCCCCTATACGCTAAGCGGCTATTACAACGCCCCCGAACGCAACGCCGAGGCCTTCACCCCCGAGGGCTTCTACCGCTCCGGCGACCTGATGATAAAACGCCGCATCAACGGCGAAACCATCTACGCCTTCGCCGGCCGCGCCAAGGACATCATCAGCCGTGGCCATGAGAAGGTGAATTGCGAGGAACTCGAACACGCCATCGCCACCCACCCCGCCATTGCCGACTGCGCCATCGTCGGCATGCCAGACCCCCGCCTGGGCGAGCGCATCTGCGCCTACATCGTCGCCAAACCCGGCCAAACCACCCCCACCGTCGCCCAACTCGCAAGCCACCTGCGCGCCCACGGCCTCGCCAAATTCAAATGGCCCGAACGCATCGAGGCCGTGCCCACCCTCAGCCTCACCAAAGTCGGCAAACTGGACAAAGCCGCCATGCGCCAGGACATCACACAAAAGCTCGCCGAGGAAGCCGCCAAACCCTAAATTTTTGTCACCCGCAACGCCTCGCGCACCCGCCCGCCGGTCTGCGCGCCGGGCAACGCCGCCACCTCGCGCCCGGCTTCCAGCAACAGCGGCAAATCCACCCCGGTCGCCACATTCATCCCCTCGAACATCCACACCAAATCCTCGGTCGCGACATTCCCCGTCGCCCCCGGCGCGAACGGGCAGCCGCCCAGCCCGGCGGCGGAGGCATCAATCACCTCCACCCCCGCGCTCCACGCCGCGAACGCATTGGCCGCCCCCATGCCATAGGTATCATGCCCGTGAAACGCCCACCCCGGCACCTGCGGAAAGCTTGCCATCGCCGCCTGGAACAGCGCCGCCACGTTCCCCGGCACCGCCCGCCCGGTGGTGTCGCACAGCGCGATTTCCACATTGGGCTCCAGCGCCACCAATTGCGCCAACAAATCCAACACCACCTTCGGCGCAACCGCCCCCCCGAAGGGGCAATCAAATGCCGTGGCGATGTTCAACCGGAAGCTGATCCCCTGCGGCAGCATCGCCGCGATCTTCGCATAGTCGCCCACCGACTCCCCAGGCGTGCGCCGCACATTATTCAAATTATGGGTCTCGGAAGCCGACAGAAAAAACGCCACATGCCGCGCCCCAGCCGCCAGCGCCCGCTCGGTGTGTTTTTGGTTCGGCACCAGCACCTGCGCATCCAGCCCCGGCAGCGCCAGCGCCGCCGCCAGCACCTCCCGCGCATCCGCCAACTGCGGCACCGCGCTCCCCACGAACGATGTCACCTCGATCCGCCGCAGCCCCGCCGCATAAAGCGCCTGCACAATCCTTATCTTCTCGCCGGTCGGTATAAACGGCACCACCGGCTGAAACCCATCGCGCGGCGCCACCTCGACGAGACTCACCCCGCGCATCATATCACCCCTTCCGCCCGCAGCGCCGCGATTTCGCTATCCGCCAACCCCAGCAGCCCGCCATAAACCTCATCATTATGCGCGCCGATCCGCGGCCCGGTCCACCGCACGCGCCCCGGGGCCTCGGGCACATGCGGCACAATACCCGGATGCAGCACCTCGCAGCCAAACCACCCATCCTCCACCCGCCGCACCATCCCGCGCGCGATATATTGCGGGTCCGCCGCGCAATCCGCCGCCGTATAGGCCTTGCTGCTCGGAATATCCGCCTCACCCAGCCGCGCCAGCAGCTCATCGGCATCGAGCGTGCGCGTCCACTGCGTAATCAGCGCATCCAGCGCCGCCACATTCTCCACCCGCGCCTTGTTCCCCTGGTAGCACGGCATATCCGCCAGCTCCGGCTGCCCCATCACCTGCGCCAATTTGGCAAACAGCGGCTCCGAATTCGCGCCGATCAACACCCAGCAACCATCCCGGCTCGGATACGCATTGCTCGGCGCCGCCGTCGCCAGCCCGCCGCCCGAAGGCGCGCGGATTTTCCCCAGCGCGCCATATTCCGGCAACACCCCTTCCATCAGGCTCAGCACACTCTCCGTCAGCGCCGCATCCACCGTGCGCGCCTGGTCATCGCCGCCCACCCGGTCGCGCTGCCACAAGGCCGCCATCAGCCCAAACGCCGCATAAATCCCGGAAATGGAGTCCCCGATGCTCACCCCCACCCGCACCGGCGGCAAATCGGACGTTCCCGGCGGATGATTGGTCAAATACCTTAACCCGCCGATTGCCTCGCCAATCACCCCAAATGCCGCGCGATCCCGGTAAGGCCCATCCTGCCCATAGCCTGAAATATGCGTGATGATCAGCCCCGGCCTCACACCGCGCATCACCTCCGCCCCCAGGCCAAGTTTATCCAAATGCCCCGGCCGGAAATTCTCCACCACCGCATCGCAGCGCGCCACCAGCCGCAGCACCAGCGCGCGCCCTTTTTCGCTCTTCAAATCCAGCGTCACGCAACGCTTGTTGCGCCCATGGACTGACCACCAAAGCGAATGCCCATCCACCATATCGCCCCACTGGCGCACCGGATCACCCTGCCTGGGCTCCACCTTGATGACATCAGCCCCCAGGTCAGCCAGCAGCCGCGTGCAAAAAGGCGCCGCCACAAAATGCCCGAGTTCCAAAATCCGCAGGCCCTCAAGCGGTGTCTTCAAAACCTACACTCCCTCAACCATAACGCGCCACGCCGGCATAAAAATCCAGCAGAGCCTGATTGAAATCGCGCGGATTTTCAATGGTCGGATAATGCCCGCTCTCGGGGATCATCATCACATGAATATCCGGATAATCCCGCCGCATCTCGCTGATGAAATATTTGCGGTTATGCGCCGCCTCATCCTCGCCCACGAGCAGCATCACCGGCACTTTGGCCGCGCGCAACCGTTGCGCAATCCCCGCCCGCCGCTCCGGCGTCAGATACGGCGGCGTCACAAACGCCGCCACCGAGGTCAACTCATGCGCCTTGGTGAAAACTTTCAATATTTCAGGGCTGTTCAAAACCTTCGGCCCCCAGAACTGCCCATATTCCAGCCGGTCCCGATACACCGCCATCATGCCCTGCTCACGCGCCAGCGCATGCATCCGCAAAAAATTCTGCTTCCCTGCCTCACCCAGCGGCTCATAAGGTTTGTGGTGTTCGTCGGAGATAATCATGCTCGCCGATGAAATCACAATCCCCTTCACACGCTCCGGAATGCGGTCAAACAAATGCAGCGCCGTATTCGCCCCCCAATACGCCTGCCCGAACAAATAAAATTTATCCACCCCCAGATGATCCAGCAGCGCGATCTGGTCCTCCGCCATCCGGTCAAAATTATAAAACGCATTCGCCCGCGCCGGGTCCTCAAGATGCGTGGTCAGCCCATGCCCGCGAATATCCGCCGCGATGGTGCGGTAATATTTAGAAAACACCGGGAAATTATCATCGAACCCCTCGATGTTCGAGGTCAAATTATGCACCAGCACCAGCGCCTCGCCCTGGCCCTCCGCACGGTAATTTATCTCTATCCCATTCAGCGCGATTTTCGGCATTACGCCGCTCCCCGCATCTTCCGCACCAAGGGTTCATACTCACGCTGCAACGCCGCCCAGCTCTCCCCAGCAATCCGCCCAAATTCCTTAATCCGCTCCGGCACCATCTGATACGGCGGCCGGTTCGGCCCCGCCTTCATCCATCCCGCCGCATCCATGCGCCCCTTCTCCAGCGCCGTGTTATGAATCTGGAACATCTCCCAATCGCCATAACAAATCACCGGCAGCACCGCCGTGGTCATCTTATCCGTCAGCGCCAGCGCCGCCCGCCAATCACCGCTCACCTTCGCCGCCGCCACCAGCTCGCGCAACGCCACCGCGGGTGCCGGCCCGCATGAGGCACTGCTCGACCAAAACGCCACCGCCGTCTCCGGGTCCAGCCGCGCCGCCGCATAAAACTCCGCATCCATCGGCATCAGCCGTATCCGCCCCTTCGCGGCCTTCTGGTCGCGCAAATACGTCGCCGCACTCGCGGTCTTTGCGCAAATCACCTGCGGAATCTCCGCCACCTGCGCCCAGAACGGCGGCGGGAAATCAAACTTGAACACAAATGAATTGGCATAAATACAAACCGGCATCTCCGGCACCGCCTCCGCCAGGTCGCGGTAAAACTGCGCCGCCATATTGGCATCCGGCTTGTTCCACATCCCCGGCCCCACCATGGTGCCATCCGCGCCCAGATCATACGCCGCCCGCGTCTGCGCAATCGCCTCGCGCGTGCCAAGCGCCGTGGTGCCCGCAAACACCGGCACCCGCCCGCGCGCGCTCTCCACCAGCGTTTTTATAAACGCCTGCTTCTCGGCCACACTCAGCGCCGCGCATTCGCCCAGCGTGCCCAGGCTCAAAATCCCATCCACGCCGGAGGCAATCAACGCCTCCACCACCCGCGCCGTCTCGTCCAAATCCACCGTATCGGCCGCCCGCCAGTCGGAGGCATTCTCCTTCGCCGGTGTCGGAATAATCGCCCACGCCCCCACAACATCCGCCGCCGTCAGCCGGGTTTTACGAATCGCCATATTTCAACTCACCTTTTCCTAAAACCCAGGGCGCAGCCTCAGCCCTGATACAGCCCGATCGGCCCCTCGGTCAGGTTCACAATCACCGCCTTGCTCTGCGTGTAATGCAGCAGCGTCTCGAACGTATTCTCCCGCCCGAACCCGCTCTGCTTGAACCCGCCCAGCGGCTGCCCCGGCACAAAATTATAATACCGGTTGATCCACACCGTCCCGGTCTGCATTTCCCGCGCGAACCGATGCGCCCGCGTCAAATCCCTGGTCCAAACACCGCCGCCCAGCCCGTAATCAGTATCATTGGCCAGCGCCAACACCTCATCCTCATCGCGCCAGCCCAAAATACACGTCACCGGGCCAAAAATCTCCTCGCGCGCAATGCGCATATCATTGCGCACATTGCTGAAAATCGTCGGCTGAATAAACAACCCCTGCTCAAACCCAACGATCGAAGCCTTCGCCCCGCCCGCCAGCACATGCGCCCCCTCGGCACAGCCCAGCTCCAGATACCCCGCCACCTTATCAAACTGAACCTTCGATGCCTGCGGCCCCAGCTGCGTACGCGGGTCCTGCGGATCACCCTGCCGCACATGGCCGATCTGCGCACTGAGTTTTTCCAAAAACCGGTCCATCACCGACTCATGCACAAAGGTCCGGCTGCCCGAAATACAGACCTCGCCCTTGTTGAACACGGTCGACATCACCACCCCCTCGGCGGCGGCATCCAAATCCGCATCGGCGCACACGATGTTCGCGGATTTCCCCCCCAGCTCCATCGTCTGCGGAATAATGTTCTGGCTTGCATACTGCATGATCTTGCGCGCCGTCGGTTTCGAGCCGGTGAACGAAACCTTGCGCACCAGCGGATGGCGCACCAGCGGCTCCCCCGCCTCCGGCCCATACCCGGTCACGATATTCACCACTCCCGGCGGCAAAATATCCGCGCACTCCTTGAAGAATTCCAAAATTGAAAGCCCGGTGGATTCGGCCGGCTTCACCACCACCGTATTCCCCGCCGCCAGCGCCGGCGCCACCTTCAGCGCGGTGCAATACAGCGGAATATTCCACGGCACGATCGCGGCGCAAACCCCCAGCGGCTCGCGATGCACCAGCAGCATGCTATCGGGAAAATCCGTGGTCTCGCCATGAATCTGCAATGGCAGGCTGGCAAAATAATCATACACCTCCGCCGTCGCGGGGATATCGAACATCGTGGCATCGCTAATCGGCTTGCCGTTATCCACCGTCTCCATCATCGCGAAATCCGCCAGCCGCGCCCGCAACCGCCGCGCCATTTCCTGCAAAACCTGCTGGCGCGCGCGCGGGTGCGTACGCGACCATGTCTTGAACGCCCGGTGCGCCGCCTGCACCGCGCGGTCCACATCCACCGCATTGCCCGCCTGAATATTTGAGAGATGCGCCCCCGTCGCCGGGTTGCTCACCGCGATGGTTTTCCCCGAATCCCCGCCCACCCAGGCGCCATCGATGAAATGTCCATAGCTCTCCAGAAAAAGCCCGCGCCGCGTCCCGCCGGTCGCTCCATCCATCGCCATCACTCCCTCAAAACTCTGTTCCTGGCTTCCGTCCCGTCCCGCCGCAATTTTTAATCATTATTATCCAATAATCGACATTAGCGTCGAAAATGTCAACCCGCTAGCCTGCTCGCATTAAGTGCGATCAGGCTCTGGCCATTTTTTCCGAGGGCGATTCACGCTTTCGGCTCGCGCGGTTGAGCGAACCTCAAACGATCGCACTCTAAACAAACCGCTCCCGCAGCCAGCCAATCACCCGCACCGCCGCAATCTCCTGCCCGCTCTGTTCATCCAACCGCAGCGACTGCCCATGGTGATTGCCCCGGATATCCACCCGCTGCTTGTCCCGGCTGCCGATGCTCTCAAATATCGCCGCCGCATCCGCCGGGAACACGCTGTTGTCCCCGGTGTAATAAATCATCAGCACCGGCTGCTTAATCGCCCCGCCGCACAGCTCAAAAGAGGCGCGCGAGATGATCCCCGACCAGGTGGAAAGCCAGCTCTCTGGCGTGCAAACCCGCGCAAACCCCACGCTCCCCACGTTGGAGACCAGCGGCTCCGCCCCCCACACACTGCCCCAGCGCCGGTCGGAAGGGTCCAGCGTGGTATCGAAGCAGCGCAAATCCGCATCCGTGCGCCACACCTCGAAAATACCCGAGAAATTCGCCTTCAGCGCACTTCCCGCGCCGCCTTCCTTCATCCGCGCCTTCTCCGCCATGCGCTGCTTAATCGCGGCGCGCGCCCGCGCGTCGATCCGCGCCACCCGCGCCGCCTGCGCCTCGCGGTAGCGCGCAACAAATTCCGGCGCATAGCGCGCGCCGCCCTCCTTGCCCGGCCTGAAGCCGTTCGCCGGGCTGAAGGGGTCCAGCGCCGGATCAACCGCGAGCGGGTCGCGCTCGTCAGTCACGGAGGGATCAATCATATTCCTCAGTAATTTCCCCTGCCCCGGATGCGGCGCCACGAAAATAAACCCATCCACCACCGGCAACACTGCCTCGCCCAGCTTCACCGCCCGCCCGCCAGGCGTGCGCGCCAACCGCTCCCCCGGCGGCAGCAGCGATTGGTGGTTATAAAACGCGAACAGCCCCGCCCCGCCGGAATTGCCCAGCTGCACGACATGCTCAAACCCCAGCTCCCGCAGCTTGAGCATGCCCGCGCCCACATCCAGCACCGCCAGCTCATGCTCCAGCCGCAGATCATTCCCCACCGTGCGCGGCCCCTGCACCCAGCAGGCATACCCAGCCCCTACCAGATGCGGCACCAGATAATGCGACACCAGCAACTCCCGCGGATGCATGATAAACACCACCGTCTGCTCGCGGTCCTGCGCATGCAGATACCCCAGCACCGGCGCCCCGTCCGCCGTCATCAACGGAAACACCTGGGTCGACATCCCCGCCGGCACCAGCGCCGGGTCCCATGACGCTCCGCGCAGCCCAGCCGTCACCCGGCGCTCAAGTTTCGGGTCTTCGCTCTTCTCGCTCATCCGCCCGCCCCTCCGGAATAAATCACCGCCTCCGCCGGGAGCCGTTGAAGCTCTTTTTACCCGGCGCCAAAAAGACAACCGGCCCCAGCCGCGTTTCCGCGCCCCAGGCCGGCCAGTCTCAGAGATACAGTCTCAGCGATCGAATAGTCGACAGATACGTCGAAGCTGTCAAGGCGAAGACCCGCGCGCATCGCAGGCCGCCACGTTCACACGTTCAGCAGCAGATGCTCCCGCTCCCAGGAGCTGATAACCCGCAAATACGTCTCATATTCCAGCCGCTTCACCGCCACCAGCACATCCACCAGCTTATCGCCCAGCACCCCGCGCATCGCCTCGGATTTATCCATCATATCCAGCGCATGGCTAAGCTCGCGCGGCAGGGTGTATTCCCCTGAATAGGCCGAGCCAATCTGTGCCGGTGTCGGCTGCAACCCCTCCACCATGCCCAGATATCCGCAGGCCAGCGTCGCCGCGAACGCCAGATACGGATTGGCATCCGCCCCCGGCACCCGGTTTTCCACCCGCATGGCCGAAGGCTCGCCAAAAGGCACCCGCAACCCGCAGGTCCGGTTGTCATACCCCCATTGCAGGTTGATCGGCGCATTGGAAAACCGCGTGAGCCGGCGATACGAATTCACATTCGGCGCATAAATCGGCATCACCGCCGGAATATATTTCTGCAACCCCGCGATATAGGAGAGAAACAACGGGCTCGCCTTGCCATCCGGCCCCGCGAACATGTTCTCGCCCGTCTTCGGGTCCACCACGCTCTGGTGCACATGCATCGCCGACCCCGGCTCGGTGCCCATCGGCTTTGACATGAAGGTGGCATAGATATTATGCCGCAGCGCCACCTCGCGCACCGTGCGCTTGAACAAAAACACCTGGTCGGCCAGATGCAGCGGATCGCCATGCAAAAAATTGATCTCCACCTGCGCCGCGCCCTCTTCATGGATCAGCGTATCAAGGTCGAGTTCCTGCAAATCGCAAAAATCATACATCTCCTCAAACAGCGGATCGAACTCGTTCACCGCGTCGATGGAATAAGACTGCCGCCCGGTCTCCTGCCGGCCCGAGCGCCCCACCGGCGGCACCAGCGGATAATCCGGATCGGTATTGCGCCCCACCAGATAAAACTCCAGCTCCGGCGCCAGCACCGGCTTCCAGCCCTTGGCCTTGTAGAGCTGCAACACACTCTGCAGAACTTGCCGAGGCGCCATCGGCACCGGCGTGCCGTTCGCGTATTGGCAATCATGAATAATCTGCGCGGTCGGCTCATGCGCCCAGGGCACCAGCCGCACCGTGCTGGCATCGGGGATCAGTTTAATATCGATAATCGCCGGATCGGTGAGCATATCGGTCGGGTCCTCGGGATATTCCCCCGTCACCGACTGAATAAATATCGCCTCCGGCAACCGCGGCGCCCCTCCTTGAAAAAACTTCTGCGCCGGCATGATCTTGCCGCGCGGAATCCCGGTGATATCAGGCACCAGACACTCAACTTCCGTTATCCGATGCTCATCGAACCACTCTTTTAAATCAATTGTACTCATAACACCCTCAAAAAATACTCCCCCTGCGCAGCAGCGGAGGGGGAGCCTTAAAATTATTGTTTCGAAGCCGTCCAGATCGCGTTGAAGAGTTTCAACTTCGCGCCCGAGAGCGGCGGCAGGAAATGCAGCAGCTTGAAATCTTCCGGTGTCGGCGAAACCAGCCGCGCCTTCAGATTATCCGCCAGCATCGGCTGCGAAGCGGCATTCGGGCTACTGTAATCGTTAAAGTTCGAAAGTGCCGCACCTTCCTTCGCATCAAGGATAAAGTTGATGAACTCAAGCCCCAATTTCGCATTGGGCGCATGCGCGGGGATCGCCATGGTATCAACCCAGATCTCCGTCCCCTCCTTGGGCAGGAAGAAGCCGATATCCTTGCCCGACCCGTCGGCATAGCTGGTCGCCACATCGCCATTGAACACCATGCCCGCCGAGTTGAGCTTGGACTTCAGCTGGTCACGCTCGGGCTCACCATCCACGAACCCCGCGAAGTTCTTGCGCGCGCGGGTCTCCTTAATCAATTTCGCCGCCGCCAGCCATTCGGCCTTGGTGTCACAGGTAAAGCCATAGCCCAGATAGGCGCAGGCCGCGCCAATCGTATCCTGCCCGCTCCCGCTCATCAGCGTGAACGGATAGGTGGTATTGATCTTCGGATCAAACAGCAGCCCCCAGCTCTGCGCCGGATCTTTAATCTGATCCTGCAGATACCCAACACCCGTGGTGCCCCACTGATAGGGAATGGAATATTTATCGCCCGGATCATAGGTCGGATTCTGGAATTTCGTTTCAAGATTCTTGAAATTCGTAATCGCGCCATGGTCCAGCGGCTGGATCAGCCCCTCGGTAATCAGGCGCGCCACATAATAGCTGGAGGGCACCACAACGTCATATTGCGAATCCGCGCCCGCCTTCAGCTTGGCTTCCATTTCCGAATTTGAGTCATAATCGGTCTCCACCACCTTGCAGCCGCACTGTTTCTCAAAATCCGTTATCATGGCTGGGTCAATATAGGCCGACCAGGTGAACAAATTGAGCGTCGGCTGATCAGCCCGTGCGCCCTGCGGCAAAATCACCGCGGCGGCAACAAAAGCAGCGGCGCAGCTGGCGCCCAACAGTTTTGATTTAAGCATGGTCACGATCTCTCCTCTTGGTTGTTATGCAACAGCCGGAATCCGGTTGCTGCGTTCGCGATGGCGGGTAACAAAATAATAAAGCAGGGCAACACCGATGACGGTCGCAATCATCAAGCTGCCCAGCGCATTGATCTCGGGTGAAGAACCCTTGCGGGCAATCGCACTATAAATATAAATCGGCAGCGTGACACTCCCCGGCCCCGCGGTAAAAAAGCTGATCGTGAAATCATCGATCGATAATGTAATCGCCAGCAAAAAACCGCCGATCAACGCCGGGCGCACCACGGGGATCGTCAGAAACACAAAGGACTTCACCGCATTGGCATATAAATCCTGCGACGCCTCAAACAGGTTCGGGTCCAGCCCGGCAAGCCGCGCATACACCACCAGCGCCACATAAGGCGCCTGAAAGGTGACATGCGCAATCCCCATGGTCAGCAATCCGGCCGAGAGCAACCCGGTATATTCATGCACGAAATTAAAAAATATCAGCTCCGATATACCAAAAACCAGACTCGGCATAATAATCGGTAAATAAATGATCAGGCTCGGCAGCGTCCCAACCCAAAACCCGCCGCCCTTGGCCGGGCGGAACCGGCTCAGCCCAAAACCCATCAACGTACCCAGCATGGTGCCCAAAACCGCCGAGCCGATGGCCAGCGTCAGCGAGCGCCGCAGCGCCGCCAACACCTCCGGGTCATTCAGCAACATCCCATACGCCGCCACATTGGGCCCCGGATGCCCGAGCGACGGCGCGAACGAAAAAATCGCGATCACCGAAAGCGGCGCATACAACAACAGATAAACCGGCAGGCTGATCCCCGCCAGCACCCGCTGAATCCTGCGTGGCACCGCGTTCATAACATCGCCCCTTCCCCGCCGCCCAACCGTTGCGTCAGCCTGCGGAACACGATGAGGCCGATGCAGGTGAACGCCAGCATGATCAGCGTCAGCGCCGCGCCATAAGGCCAGTCGGGCGAAAAGGTGAACTGGTCGGCAATCAGCGAGCCCAGCATCATCGCCTTATCGCCCCCCAGCAATTGCGGCACCACATAATCGCCAAACGCCGGAATCCCCACCAGGATAATGCCCGAGAGCAACCCCGGCAGCGTCTGCGGAAACACCGTATTGAAAAAAAGTTTCGCGCCGGAGGCATACAAATCCCGCCCGGCCTCCACCAGCGTCCAGTCCAGCTTCTCCGCCGCCGCATAAAGCGGCACCACCATATACGGCAGATAATTATAGCTCAGCCCCACCAGCACCGCGAAATCACCCGGCATCAAGCCCAGATGCGGCGGAATAATCCCCAGCACCTGCGCAACATGCGAGACCGGCGCAAACGGGTTGAGCAGCTCCATCCACGCATAGGTCCGCACCACCTGGTTGGTCCATGAGGGCACAATGGCAAACAACAGCAGCACCGGGCGCATGTTCGCCGGGCGCGTAACGATAAAAAACACCAGCGGATAAGCCAGCAAAATCGTCACCGAGGTCGCCACCCCCGCCTGCAGCAGCGAGCGCAGCAACACCGTGAAATTCGCCCCGCTCCAACCCAAAATCCCATAACCCGCCACCTGCGAGAACGAATCGAGCGAGAGCGGCAAAACCGGCGAGCCAAAATCACTGTTGGTGAAAAACGCGATACCCAGCATCACCCCGCTGGGGATCAGCAAAAACAGCACAATCCAGAACAACCCCGGCCCCGAGGTGATCCAGAGCCGCCAGGCCCGGCTGCGCGCTTCCCCCTGCGCCGCGGTCCCCATTCAGGCCTCCACCAGCATGATATTCTCAGGCTTCAGCTCCACCACCACCGCCTCGCCCGGCCGCCAGCTCCGCTCCGCCGCCTGGTTGTTGGTGTCCAGCGCCAGCACAAACCCGCCCCCGCCCAGCTCAATGCGATATTGCGTCGAGGCGCCCATATAAATCGCCTCGCGCACCGTGCCGGGGAACACATTCTCCCGCCCCTGCGGCGCATGCGTATCGTTATAAATCCATATCTTCTCCGGCCGGATCATCGCCATCCGCGCCGCACCTATTGCGGCCGCGATCTTCAACACCCCGATCGGCGCCGCCGCCATGCCCCCGCCCAACGGCTCGATCGCCCATATATTCGAGAGCCCCAAAAATTCCGCGACAAACACATTGCGCGGCTTCTCATACACATCGAGCACCGGCCCCACCTGCTGCAACCGCCCGCGCGACATCACGCCAATCCGGTCAGACATCACCAGCGCCTCATGCTGGTCATGCGTGACGAAAATAAACGTCATCCCCAGCCGCTTCTGCATCCGCAGCAGCTCTATCTGCAATTCCGCCCGCAATTTCGCATCCAGCGCCGAGAGCGGCTCATCCAGCAGCACCACCTCCGGCTCGTTCACCAGCGCGCGCGCCAGCGCCACCCGCTGGCGTTGCCCGCCCGAGAGCTGCCCGGCATTGCGCGCCGCGAACTGCCCGATCTGCAACAACTCCATCATCGCATCCACGCGCTTCTTGCGCTCGGGGTTCCTCACACCGCGCATACGCAGCCCAAACCCGATGTTCTGCTCCACATTCAAATGCGGAAACAGCGCGTAGGACTGAAACACCGTGTTCACCGCGCGCTGATGCGCCGGCACATCCTGCATTTCCTTGCCCGAGATCACGATCCGCCCCTCATCAGGCGTCTCAAACCCCGCGATCATACGCAGCAGCGTCGTCTTTCCGCAGCCCGAAGGCCCCAGCAGCGTAAAAAACTCTCCCGCCTGAATTTCCAGGTCGATATGATCAACCGCGGGAATGCTCCCCGCAAAGATCCTGGTGATACCCGAGAGCGATATCGCCCCCCGCGCGGCTGCAATCCCCACCGGCGCCTCCGGCATCATCACCGCCCCGGACATCAGCCGTGTCCCAGCGGGGTGTAGGTTCGTACAGCGTCAGCCGATGGTCTGCCCAGGTGCCACGACACGCAAATCCCCGTTTTTGTTACCCCGCCAGTCTCGCCCAAGCCACGCGGCGCCGTCAAGAATAATTGACCAATGTTAATGAAAACCCCCAAAAACGGTTTTTTTATTGCCCTGACGGGAAAAACCCTCCAAAACTGTTGAATATTCTAAACGCCGGGAACGCACATCATGTCCACCACCGCCCCCTCAGACGATATCGGCACCCGCCTGCGCCTGGTCCGCCAGATCTACGGCCTCACCCAGCGCGAGCTGGCGCGCCGCGCCGGCGTCACCAACGGCGCCATCTCCCTCATCGAGCAAAACCGCGTCAGCCCCTCCATCTCCTCGCTGAAGAAAATCCTTGACGGCATCCCCCTCTCCCTGGCTGATTTCTTCACCCACAACTTCGCCGCCTCCGACCAGGTGTTCTTCGCCGCCGCCGAGCTGACCGAAATCGCCTTTGGCGAAACCGTCTCCATGCGCATGGTCGGCGGCAACCTCAAGGAGCGCGCCCTGCAGATGCTACAGGAAACCTACCAGCCCGGCGCCGACACGGGGGAGGAAATGCTCCGCCACCAGGGCGAGGAATGCGGCATCATCGTCTCGGGCAGCCTCACCATCACCGTCGGCGCGCAGGAAAAAACCCTCCAACCTGGCGATGCCTACTACTTCCGCTCCGACATCCCCCACCGCTTCCGCAACCCAGGCCCCGCCCCCTGCGTGCTCATCAGCGCCAACAGCCCGCCCAGCTTTTAGGTCCTGTCAATCATTAAATTTGCTACACTCCAATAACAATTTCGTTATTAGATTGCTGTTTCTTCATCTGGACGGTATAAATCTCTCGTTAATAAGCCAATATGAGCTTCCTGGAAATTGAGCGACATGTTTCACAAGCTGGTTCATAAACGCTGTTTTGCCGCTCTGCTCACCCGTTTAAGGCCGTCTTTGGGCCGGCGTGGTGCCGTGGCGCTCATCATCGCCCTCACCGCCCCGCTGCTCATCGCCGCCACCGGCCTCGCGGTCGATGTCGGTTATTGGTACCAGCAGCAAGATACCCTGCAATCCGCCACTGACGCCGCCGCCCTGGCCGCCGCCACCACGAATGCTGCCACCACCATCAATCAAACAACCAGCTATTCGGTAACCGACTCCACAACCGCCGAGCCCTACGCCGTCACCGCCGCCAACAACGCCTCGAACTCACAATTCGGCCTGACCCCTTCAACCCTTACCTTAACCTACACGCCCGGCATCCTCTCCAACGGCACCACCATTTCCACTTGGCAGGCCTCGGCCACCATCCCCCGCGCCAGCTTTTTCTCGCGCGTCAAGGGCATGGGCCTGGCAGGGTTGCTCCCCGGCACGCAGTCAGCCTCCGCCTCCGCGGTTGTTAAAACCGTCACAACCACCACCGGCGGGTCCTGCCTGCTCTCACTCGGCACCGCGGGGCAGTCCACCATCGGCAACCTGACCTCAAACGGCAACAATCTGGTTGACGCATTCGGCTGCAACATCACCGCCGATTCCAACGCCTGCAACGGCAATAAATCCGCCATCTCCGCAATTGGCGGCGCGACGATCCAAACCACCGCCACGACGGTCAACAGCCTCACGGGCGCGAGCATCTTCACCGCCGGCTGCACCTATCACGACAGCCAGTCGAACATCCTCGCCGCGAACGGAACGGCCTCCAACAACTACAACATCGTAACCGGCGCCCCCGTGGAGAGCGACCCGCTTTATTATATGGGAGATGTCCCAACATTCTGGTACGACATCAGCTCCAACCTCACCTCAATTCCGCCCTGCGTCGAATATCTCGTCAGCGGCAGCGGCAATTCCGCTTCGGTCCTGATCTCGCCGCCTTTTCAGGACAACGGGAATGACACTCTGCGCTATACCTACTGCCTGTTCGACAGCTCCAGCAAAACATACACAATCCCCACCCAGGGCACCGTCACCTTCTCCAATAACGTAAGCTATTTTTTCAACAACGGCTTTTCCACGGGGAGCCAAACCACCGTCACCTTCGGCACCGGCATTTATTATTTTGACGGCACGGCGAACAACAATAAGGACGGCCTGAACGTGAACGGCGGTAGTGTGATCACCGCCCTGGGCACGACCTTCGTTTTCGCCGGCTCAACCTCATACAGCCTGGGCGGCTCTTCCACGGCTCTCAACATGTCCGCCCCCAGCACCAATTGCGTCGCGCCGCAAAACTATAACGCCCCCGCCGAAGCCCAAAACAACTATACCGCCAGCCTCTACAACATGACCTCGATCGAGAACGGCCAGGGCATTTGCGGCATTTTAATCTATCAGGCCCGTAACGACGTGCTCGGCGGCACAATCAACGGCGGCGTCGCCTCCACGGTCAACGGCATCATCTATACGCCCAAAGCAGGCTTCACCAGCACCGGCAACGCCACGATCTCCTCCACCACCGACTCATCGGGCACCCCCACCGGAACATTTGCCGTGCTGTCAGACAATTTCAAAGTCAGCGGCACAGGCAAGCTTGAGGTGAGCATCGGCGCCGGCAGCAGCAGCGATCTCGCGGCCTCGCTGGTTCAGCAAAAATCCTCAACCACCTCGGCAGCACTGCTCGTTAACTGACATGGCATTTCCCGACACCCGCCTGAAGCAGGCACGCGCGTTACGCGCCGCCTTGTCATTTACGCAAACCATCCGGCGCCTGTGCGCCGCCCGGCGCGCCAGCGCGGCCGTTGAATTCGCGCTCTCCGGCCTCGCCCTCCTTGCCTTCATCATGGCGCTCCTCAACTTCGGCCTGCTCGGTTTTTCCCTCGGCACCCTCGCCCACAGCGTTCAGGCCACGGCCCGCAAGGCCGCCATGTATGCCTCCAACCAATACGCCACGACCGGCACCATGACCTGCCCGTCAAGCGACATGATCACCACATATTTCAACGGCTTTGCCCAGCCCCCGCTGCCCGGCGCCGGCACCGCCACCGGCAGCAACCCCCTCATCACCGCCACCTGGACCAACAACAGCTCGGGCACCGGGGTCACAAGCAGCGGCGCCCCGGAATGGAACGGCGTGTATCTCACCCTCACCGTCAAATACCTCTGGTCCCCGATCGGCTTTAACATGTTCGCCAAAGGCATCCCTCTGAGCATCACCACCGCCGCCACCGTCATGGGCAGTTTTGACATTCCAACCGTCGTCTCGCCGTCATGTCAGTCCTGATCCGCCGCCTCCTCCAGCGCGGCCGCAGGGCCAGCGTCGCCGTGGAGTTCGCGCTGGTCACCAGCTTTTTCCTACTGCCACTCGCCCTTGGCGCATCGGACTTCGTCATCATCATCACCGCGCAGGCCCAGCTCAACACAGCGCTCCAGGCACTTTATTATTTCGCCTGGACCAACCCGCTAACCGCCGACAACCAGACCCAGCTGCAAGAGATCATCACAGCCATCAACAGCGCATCCGTCTATCAGGTCACCCTTCCCGCCACGCTCTCCTCGGGGGCGGCCAACGGCTCGCTCACCTATGCCTGCGTCACCCCCGGCACCACGCCCACCTACGCCGCGGCAACTGGCCCCGGCCAATGTTCCTCAACCCAAATTCAACAAACCTACGTCACCTATAAGCTGACCACGAGCCTCAGCCTGCCGATCAAGCTCCCCGGCATCGCATCACCTTTAACCCTCACCACAAAGGGCAAAATCGAGGTTCAGTAGCCTCAGCCCGGCTTCAACCGGTAGGGCACAACCCCGCGCTCGGCCGTGCCCATATCCAGCGCATGGCCCATCGGCGGCACGGAGCGGTGGCGGCAATTCGTGCGCTCGCACGCCCGGCACCCCGGCCCGATCGGGTCCGCCGCATCCGGGTTGCCCAAATCCAGCCCCGCCGCATACACCGTCAGCGGCGCGTATCGTATCTCGCACCCCAACACCACCGCCACCGCGCGCGGCCGGCTCAAATAAGACCCCCCGCCCCGCCCAACGGTCCGCGCGATGTTCAAATAGCTCATATTATCCGGCGTGCTGGCCAGCTGCACCAAAATCTCCCCCGGCCGCGCGAACGCCCGGTACACATTCCAAAGCGGACAAGGCCCGCCAAACTGCGCGAACTGAAACCGCGTGGCGCTGCTGCGCTTCAATATATTCCCGGCAATATCGGTCTTGGCGAAATAAAACGGTATCCCCGGCAGCTCCGGCCGCTGCATCGTGCTCAGGCGGTGGCAAATCTGCTCAAAACTCGCGCCAAACTGCCGTTGCAAGCGCTGCACATCATAGCGCGCCGCCACCGCCGCCGCATGAAACATCCCGTAGGGCATCATCAGCGCCCCCGCGAAATAATTCGCCAGCGCAATCCGCGCCAGCCCCAGCGCCTCCTCGGTGGTGAACTTCGCGCGCCGCAATTCGCGCTCTATCAAGGGCCGCTGCTGCAACTGGCCGATCACATGCGCCAGCCAAAACATCTCGCTCTCCGGCGATACATCCTCCGCCAGATACAACCGCTTAGAGCCCCGGCTCAGCCGCCAGAACACCCCCTCCGCCAGCATCCCCGGCGAATGCGCCGTGGTAATCCCATGCACATCGCGCAAATAGCGCCGCATATCCTCGCGCAGGCTGGCGGGCGCAAACCCCCATTCCTCGAACATCCCCTCCGCCGCATGGTCCAGCGCCGCAAAATGGTTCTGGCGGGACTGCACCCAGTCGCGCACCTCATCATAGGGAAACCTGGGCAGCGGCCCGCCCGCCCGCGCCGCGCGCTGTTCCGCCTGCCCGCTATAGGCGCGGTAGAGCGTCATGAACGCCTCCGCAAACGCCGGCGCCGCGCGCACCAGCGCCCGCACCTCCGCCTGCGCCCCCGGCATCGCGCGGAACAACGGGTCCCCCAGGTCCTCGCGCAGCTGGCTCTCGCGCCTGGCATCCTCATTATCCGCGAAATAAACCTCCGGCACATTCAGCACCATCGCCAGCCGCGCCAGCAATGCCGGCGTCAGCGGCCGCTGGTCACTCTCAATCTGGTTCAGATAACTGGCCGAAATCTCCAGCCTCACCGCCAGCGCCGCCTGCTTCAGCCCCGCCTGCTCGCGCGCCCGGCGCAGCCTATCGCCTGCAAATATTTTCTTCTCCGTCATGCCAAATTCTTCGCAAAATTTGCAAACCGGCGCAAGGCGTTCGCCATTATCCACAATCCAAACCCTGGACGCCCCCGGCGTTTGGCGCGATGAACACGCCGGACCTCGCGCCCCGCGCGAACAACCGCCTGCGCGCCAAACACCCCAGACGCCAAAGCCACCAGACACAAAAGACCAAGGAGCCACCGGAACATGAAACTCAACGAAGTTCGCGTTTATCCCTCAAAAGTCACGCTGAAGCGTGAAGACCAGCTGGCCTGGAAAATCGCCGGCGTCGCCGCCGACAAAGTCGCCGTCACCAAAGACGTGACCGACATGATCATCAACCGCATCATCGACAACGCCTCCGTCGCCATCGCCTCCGTCAACCGCCGCCCGGTGGTCTCCGCCCGCGGCGGCGCCCTCGGCCACGCCCGCAAAGGCGGCGCGCAAATCTTCGGCGCCCCTGCCCGCGTCACCGTCTCCCCCGAATGGGCCGCCTGGGCCAACGGCACCGCGGTGCGTGAGCTTGACTATCACGACACTTTCCTCGCCGCCGACTACTCCCACCCCGGCGACAACATCCCCCCCATCCTGGCTGTTGCCCAGACCATGGAAAAATCCGGCCGCGACCTCATCCGCGGCATCGCCACGGGGTATGAAATCCAGGTCGATCTGGTGAAGGCGATCTGCCTGCACGAACATAAAATCGACCATATCGCCCATCTCTGCCCCGCCCAGGCCGCCGGCATCGGCACCCTGCTCGGCCTCAAGCAGGATGTCATCTACCAGGCCGTGCAACAGGCCGTGCATGTCTCCTTCACCACGCGCCAGAGCCGCAAGGGTGAAATCTCCTCCTGGAAGGCCTTCGCCCCCGCCCACGCCGGCAAGCTGGCCGTTGAGGCGGTGGACCGCGTGATGCGCGGCGAGGGTGCGCCGAGCCCGATCTATGAGGGTGAAGACTCCGTCATCGCCTGGCTGCTCGGCGGCAAGGACGCGGTCTATCACGTCCCCCTGCCGATCCCCGGCGAAGCCAAGCGCGCCATCATGGACACCTACACAAAGGAGCACTCGGCCGAATACCAGTCCCAGGCGCTGATCGACCTCGCCTTCCGCATGCGCGATTCCATCGAGAATGTGGATGCCATCGAGAAGATCATCATCCACACCTCGCACCACACCCACTACGTCATCGGCACCGGCGCCAACGACCCGCAGAAAATGGACCCGAAGGCGAGCCGCGAGACGCTCGACCACTCGATCATGTACATCTTCGCGGTGGCCCTGCAGGATGGTTTCTGGAACCACGAAACCTCCTACGCGCCCAAGCGCGCCGGCCGCGCTGACACCGTGCGCCTGTGGCACAAAATCGAAACCGTTGAAGACCCGGAATGGACCCGCCGCTACCACACGCTGGACATTGCCGAGAAAGCCTTCGGCGCCCGCGTCGAGATTCTCTTCAAGGACGGCTCGAAGCTGGTCGACGAAATGGCCGTCGCCAACGCCCACCCGCTCGGCGCCAAGCCGTTCGGCCGCGCCGACTACATCAACAAGTTCCAGCAGCTCACCAACGGCATCATCACCACCCGCGAGAGCAACCGCTTCCTCGAGGCCGTGCAAAACCTGCCCAAGCTCAGCGCCGGCGAACTCTCCAGCCTCAACGTGGCGCTCCCGGCTGGCGAACTGCTCGACTCCAAACCCGGCATCTTCTGAGAAGGGACACATACATGAGCGAAAGCGTCCTGCCCAAGCCGAAGAAATCCGTCGCCCTCTCAGGTGTTGCCGCCGGCAACACCGCCCTTTGCACCGTCGGCCGCTCCGGCAACGATCTGCATTACCGGGGCTACGATATTCTCGACGTCGCGGATGCCTGTGAGTTCGAGGAGATCGCGCATCTCCTCGTCCACGGCACCCTGCCCAACGCCGCGGAGCTGAAAGCCTACAAGCAAAAGCTGCGCGCGCTGCGGGGCCTGCCGGCCGCGGTGAAGATCGTGCTGGAAGCCATTCCCGCAAGCGCCCACCCGATGGATGTCATGCGTACCTACGTCTCAGCGCTTGGCACCATCCTGCCCGAAGCCCATGACCATAACGAGCCGGGCGCCAAGGACATCGCGGACCGTCTCATGGCCTCGCTGGGTTCGGCGCTGCTCTACTGGTATCATTTCTCCACCAACGGCAAACGCATCGAGGTGGAGACCGGCGATGATTCCATCGGCGGCCATTTCCTGCACCTGCTGCACGGCACTGTGCCTTCCGAGAGCTGGGTGCGCGCCATGCACACCTCGCTGGTGCTCTACGCCGAGCATGAGTTCAACGCCTCCACCTTCGCCGCCCGCGTCATCGCCGGCACCGGGTCGGACGTCTATTCCGCCATCACCGGCGGCATCGGCGCCCTGCGCGGGCCCAAACATGGCGGCGCCAACGAGGTCGCGTTCGAAATCCAGAAGCGCTACGCCAACCCGGACGAGGCCGAGGCCGACATCCGCGCCCGCGTCGCCAACAAGGAGGTCGTCATCGGCTTTGGCCACCCGGTCTACACCATCGCCGACCCGCGCAACGTCGTCATCAAGCGCGTTGCCAAAAAGCTTTCCGATGAAGCCGGTTCCACCAAGATGTTCGACATCGCCGAACGTCTCGAAGGGGTCATGGCCGACATCAAGAAAATGTTCCCGAACCTTGACTGGTTCTCGGCCGTTTCCTACCACATGATGGGCGTTCCCACTCTCATGTTCACCCCCCTGTTCGTGATCTCGCGCACCTCCGGCTGGAGCGCGCATGTCATCGAGCAGCGGATCGACGGCAAGATCATCCGGCCCTCCGCCAACTATGTCGGCCCGGAGAACCTGGAATTCGTGCCCCTGGCGAAACGCTAGCCGCTCCCCCCGCCGGGTTATCCTGGCGGGGATTTTTTTCCTCTCAAGGAATTATCATCATGCCTTATTTGCGCGCATCAGACCTCCCCACCCAATCCGCCGGCGAACGCTTCCGCGCCCTGCTCGCCCGCCCCGGTATTTTGCCCCTGCCCGGCACCCATAACGGCCTCGCCTCGCAGCAGGCGAAAGCCGCCGGCTTCAACGCCTGCTACCTCTCAGGCGCCGCGATGACCGCCTCCATGGGCCTGCCCGACCTTGGCATCATCACCGTTGATGAAGTCTGCTTCTTCATCAAACAGGTCACCCGCGCCTCCGGCCTGCCGGTATTGGTCGATGGCGACACCGGCTACGGCGAAGCCCTGAACGTGATGCACATGGTCCGCGCCTTCGAGGATTCCGGCGCCGCCGCCGTGCATCTCGAAGACCAGATCCTGCCCAAAAAATGCGGCCATCTGAACGACAAAAAACTGGCAACCCCGCAGGACATGGCAGCAAAAATCTCCGCCGCCGCCCACGCGCGCCGCCACCTCTACATCATCGCCCGCACCGATGCCGCCGCCTCCGAGGGCATGGACGGTGCCGTGGCCCGCGCCAAGCTCTACATGGAAGCCGGCGCGGACGCGATCTTCCCCGAGGCGCTCAACACCGAGGAAATGTTCCGTGAATTCGCCGCCCGCATGCCCGGCGTGCCGCTGCTCGCCAACATGACCGAGTTCGGCCGCACGCCGTTCTACACCAAGGACCAGTTCGAAGCCTTCGGCTATAAAATGCTGATCTGGCCGGTCACCAGCCTGCGCGTCGCGGCGCTGGCGCAGGAGAAACTCTACCAGAGCATCATGAAGGACGGCGGCGCTCAAAACTGCGTGGACCAGATGCTGACCCGCAAGGACCTCTACGCGACCATCGACTACGAGGGTTTCGAGGCGCTGGACGCCACCATCGTGAAAACCATCGTCCCGGAAGTCATCTCGCGTTAACCACCCCCGTCATGCCCGCTCCGGCGGGCATGACGCTTGACGCCGCGCGCCAATCCGGCGACTCAAGGGCGCATGGACCAAAACAACAAAGCCCTCGTTCTGTTCTCCGGCGGGCAGGACTCCACCACCTGCCTCGCCTGGGCGCTGGAAAATTTCGCCGCGGTCGAGACCCTTGGTTTCACTTATGGCCAGCGCCACAACATCGAGATGTCGGTGCGCGCCCCGGTCCGCGAGGCCATCCGCGCCGGTTTCCCCGCCTGGGCGCAGAAGCTGGGCGAGGACCATGTGATCGACCTGGCCGTGCTCGGCCAGGTCTCTGAATCCGCCCTCACACGCGAGAGCGAGATCACCCTCGCCGCCTCCGGCCTGCCCACCACCTTTGTCCCCGGCCGCAACCTCGTCTTCCTCACCTTCGCCGCCATGCTGGCCTATCGCCGTGGCGCGCGCCACATCATCGGCGGCATGTGCGAAACCGATTTTTCCGGCTACCCGGATTGCCGCGATGATTCGGTGAAAGCCATGCAACTGGCGCTCAACACCGGCATGGATACGAATTTCGTGCTGCATACCCCGCTGATGTGGATCGACAAGGCGCAGACCTGGAAACTCGCCGAAACCCTGGGCGGCGCGGCGCTGGTCGAACTGATCCGCACCGGCACCCACACCTGCTACAACGGCGAGCGCGGCCAGCTGCACGGCTGGGGCTACGGCTGCGGCGCCTGCCCGGCCTGCGCGCTACGCGCCCAAGGTTACGCACAATACAAAACTCGTTGATTTTTCGTACCAAACCCGCACAAATTGGGGTGCAAGTAAAAAATTAAGCTGAACTAACAGCACGTTACGCCGGAATCCTCACAAATGCTTCACGTGAAGCACCTGGAGCGCGCTCGCGCTCTACAGCGCCAGCGCCGCGCTATGGCCGCTGGACCAGGCCCATTGGAAATTATAACCGCCAAGCCAGCCGGTCACGTCCACCGCCTCGCCTATGACAAACAGCCCCGGCACCTCGCGCGCGCCCATGGTTTTTGAGAACAGGCCATCGGTATCCACCCCGCCCACCGTGACCTCGGCCTTGGCGTAGCCCTCGGTTCCCGCCGGGGTGAGGGTGAAGCGGTTTATCATCTCCGCTGTGTTTCTCAGCGCTTTATTGGGCATGTCGCCAATGGTGTGGTTGCCAAGCGGCGGTTGCAGCAGCGCATGCGCGAGGCGCGCGGGCAGGAATTCTCCCAATACGGTTTTCAGCTCGGCCTTTTTGCGGCTGGCCTTGCGTTCCAGCAGCACCTCATAGGCGTCCTGGCCGGGGAGCATATCCAGCACCAGCGCGCCGCCCGGCGGCAGGTAGGAGGAGATTTGCAAAATCGCCGGGCCGGAGAGGCCGCGATGGGTGAAGAGGGTGTTCTCGCGGAACTTGCGCTTGCCGTGGCTGGCGATGGAGTCAAACGAGACGCCGCTCAGCCCCTGCATCCAGGCCCAGCGCTCGCCGGTGAACACCAAAGGCACCAGGCCGGGGCGGGTCTCCACGATGCCAAGGCCAAACTTGCGCGCCATCTCATACGAAAATCCTGTGGCGCCCATCTTGGGGATCGAGAGCCCCCCGGTTGCCAGCACCAAAGCGGTGGATTCCACGGTGCCGGCCGTGGTTTCCACACGAAAATGCTCGGCTTTTGAAATTTCGGTGACGCTGTGCCCAGTGCGCAACTCCACCCCGGCGGCGCTGCACAGGCCCAGCAGCATCGCCAGAATTTCCTTCGCGGAATTATCACAGAACAACTGCCCGAGTTTTTTCTCGTGATATTTTATACCATGCGCCTCGACCAGCGCGATGAAATCCTGCGGCTTGAAACTGGCCAGCGCGGATTTGCAGAAATTCGGATTTTTCGAGATGAAGTTCTCACCCCCAACCTTAGCGTTGGTGAAATTGCAGCGCCCGCCGCCCGAGATGAGGATTTTGGCGCCCGGTTCCACCACATGGTCAAGCACCAGGATTTTTTTGCCGCGCCGCCCCGCCATCGCCGCGCAGAACAGCCCGGCCGCCCCGGCGCCGATGATCACGGCGTCGTAGTGTTTATGCGCCAAAATATCTGGTCCTTACTCTAGTCGTTGACCGAGAGCACCATGATCGGGTCTGGGATTTTATCCGGGGCGATTTCCTGATCCAGCGGCAAAACCGCCGTGCCGATGGCGAAGAATTCGATCACATGGGTTTTCCAGCCGAAACTGCCTTCATGAATATCCACCCCCACGACGCCTTCGGCCTTGGCGGCCGCCGCCTCGAACTGCATGCGCTCGACCGCGATTTCGCGCGCCTCATACATCGCGGCGGTGAAATTCTCCAACTCCACATTGCGCCCCACCGTGCCCAGCCCTGAGAGCACGCCGCGATGCGCGACATGATAGACGCAACTGCCCATCACCATCTCCACCGGGCGGTAGCCGGCATGCAGCAGGGACCAGAAATCCTGGCCCGATAGATCAGAGGTGAAAGGCCCGCCATCATGCGCGCGGAAGCCCTTATGCCCCTCGCCATGCACAACGCCGGTGCCGATGGCGATGAATTCAAGCAGCTGCTCGTCCCACTCCAGGCGTTTGATGGTGAGTTTGACACCAACAATGCCATCGGCCCCCATGGCGGAGGCTTCGGCGCGCATGCGCGACATCGCCAGCTCGCGCGCATGATACATGGCCTTGGAGAGCACATCCATCTCCTGGCTCTTGGACCATGAGCCGTATTGAATGCCGACATGATACACGCAGGAGCCGACGCACAGGCCAATCGGCTCGAACCCCGCCTTGCGCACCAGCAGGAATTCATTGACCGAGAAATCCGAGGTGAAAACCCCGGTGGAATGCGCGCTGCCGCGCAGTCCTTTTAAACGCTCCTGCGCGTGGGCGGGAAGATCCAATGTCATGGCTAGATGGCTCCGTCTCGTTCGTTGCTGGCGTAGGATTGGTGGTGAGGCTTGCTGCCCTGTAGCGGGGTTTTGCCGGCGCACATATCCACCACCATGGAAATATCATGCGGCAGCGGCGTGCCGCGCCGCGCGTCCACCGTTGTCGCGATGACGATGTAGCGCGCCAGATATTCCTTGAACTTGCGCTCGTTCACCTCGCGTTCGCGGTCAAACATCTGGGAGAAATTCACATGCGCGAGCACGCCATTGCCGCGCGGGCGGGCGGATTCGCGCAAATTCGCATGTGCGCGGTTGCGCACATCGTTCCACAGGGCCGAGAGCTGCGGCGCCTCGATATTGCCCATCCACGCCTGGTTGGCGCTGTTGTTCCAGTCGCTCAGCCATTGATAATGCGCGCCGATGGCAATGCCGGTGGGGACCACATCGGCCTCCAGCAGCTTCACGAACTCCAAGGCCGGGACGGTGGCGATGATCGGGTCTGGCGAGGGCGCCAGGCCATCAATTTTCACCGCCGTGCCGAGCAGGGTGAAATCCATGCTCTCGCCGGTCTCAAGCGGGATGGTGCGCATCTTCACATCGAGCACCGCGTTGGCGCCGCAGGCCTTGGCCTCTTGCGCCAGGCGCGCCAGGGCGGCTTCCCAGCCCTGGGAATGGCCCAGAGTCCATGAAAAACCGTAATGCAGCCAGCAGGTGGCGGAGATAGCGGCGATGGGTTTAAGCCCGTGCGAGCGCGTGATGAGCAGCTCCGCCGGGGTGAGGGTCGCCATCCAGGGTTTGGCGCCGGAGGCAGCACCTTGCAGCCGCTCCAGCGTAGCGGTGGGGATGCGGTTGCCGCGCAGGCTCATGAGAATGTCCGCCTGACGGCGCAGCTCCTCCGGCGCGGGGGCCTTGGGTTTGAAGCGGTCGAAGAGCCCCATCAGCTTGCCATGAACTGTTGCAGCGAGGCGCTCAGGCTTTGCGCATGGGCCGAGGCGTTCGCGGTCTCCTGCGCGAGGCGGGCGAACCATTCGGCCGGGTCCATGGTCTTGGTGTTGAGCGTGATGCCGCGCACCACCATGCCGATGCTGGCCTGCAACCGCCCGCCGGCAAGCTCCAGCCTGTAGCGGTTCTCGCCCAGCTCGATGGTGACGCCGGTGATGGTGCCGGTTTTGGCGAAGAAGCCCTTTTTCTCCTGGATGCTGACCAGCTCGGGCATCGCCTCCTTCAGCCGCCGCGCGAAGGCGCCGAGGTTGCTCTGGGCGTCGGCCGAGAAGCGGCGCAGCCAGGCGGCCTGCATGTCAAAATCCAGCTCGCTCATGGGGCGATGGCCCGCGCGTTGGCGCCCTGCATGCCGCGCACGAGTTTATCGCGGATCTCCGCCAGTTTCTGTTCGCGCCCGGCATCGGCGGCGGCGACTTCGCGTTCGATGTCGATAACCTCGTTCATGCTGGCGATGGCCTCATCGGCCACCTGGGCCAGAACCTCGATATTGCGCGGATCGCCGCCGAGCGAGCGGGCGGCGGAGGTGGCGGCCTCGTGCGCGCCCTTGGCGGCGAGCAGGGTGATCTGGCGGTTGGCCTCCTCCAGCTTGGCCGAAGCCTCGGCGGCGTTGCGGATTTCCACCTGCACCACGGCCTGCGAGGCCACGGCCATGAGGCGGGGGATGACCACCAGCAGGCCGTTGGAGATTTTCATCATGCGGGTTTCAGCCGCCGAGCGGTTCTGGCCGATGATGGGGATGAGCATGGCCGAGCCGACCAGGGCCTCGCGCATATCCGCTATTTTGCTCCGGAAATTGGCAATCGCGCCCCTGAAAGCCTGGACCTCGGCGGCGTCGGCGGGGTCGTTGGTTTGCACGGCGTGCTGGCGCTTGGCTTCCAGCTCGGCCTGCGCGCGGTCGAGCGCGATCTGCCCGGCTGCGATTTCGATTTTCAGCCCGTGCAGGGATTGGCGGATGGCCAGGGCCTGCTGGTCCAGCAGCTCGATGGTGACGGCGAGGTCGGCCTTGGTTTTGCGCGCCTTGGCCTGCTGGTCGTCCATGAGGGTGAGGAATTTTTTGCGGTTTTCGGCAAAGCCCTTGAAGGCGGTGTTGGCATCCGCGATGGCGCCGAGCAGCTTGCCGACCAGGCCCTTTTTATGCGCGCCGGTTTGGGATTCGGCCTGGAGATCCTGGATGCGCAGGATTTTGATGCCATCGATCACCGAAGCAGCGATGCGCCCGGCCTCGCCCGCGTCACCCAGGCGCACCCCGGTGAGCAGCTGGCGCGAGGCGGCGGCGATGTTGGCCAATACGCCGTCACCATGGGCAAGCAGGGTGGTGGTCTGGGCGAAATCTATCTTGGCCGCCGAGGCGGTGGCGGCGGCGAGGTCTTCGGGGGAGAGGTTGGCGACTTCAACCAGCCGCTCGGGCGGCGGTTCGGGCGCCAGGGCGGGGTTGGCGGCGGCGGGTGTGACCGCCTGCGCCGGGGCGGGGGTGGGTGGGTCCAGATTGTCAAACACGGAAAGGTCGAGCGGGGCGGCGGAAATCGTCTGAGGCATGCTGAACTCCGGCGGATGGCGGGGAGCCTAGCCGAAGGCGGCGTGGCAGGGCAACCACACAAAAAAAGGGCGGCACCTCGCGGCGCCGCCCCGATTGTTTGGCGGAGACGATTAGTACTCTTCGTCCGCGACGTAGGAGCCGATGCGCTGCACCAGATCCGGGTTACGCTTGGCCAGGATGGCGCCGTAGATGACCGAGAAGATCAGCAGGGCGAGCGCCAGCTTGGGATAGAGGTTGAACGGATAGGGCTGACCCGGCTGCACCAGACCCCAGAGCGGGAACAGCATGGCGCCGGTGCCCAGCAGGGGGAGGATGAGGTGCTTGATCGGGCTGAAATCTTCCCGGTGGTAACGCAGCATGTAGACCGGGAGGGCCAGGTTGGTGAGCAGGTAGGTCACGATCACGGGGATGGTGCCCAGGGTGCCGGTGTCGCCAAAGAGGGTGACCGGGTCAATGTTATAGGCGTAGCCGAACACCAGCACGATCGCCAGGGCGACGAGGATGTAGGTCCACATCGCGGTGTGCGGTGTTTTGTGCTGCGGGTGGATTTTGCCGAAGAAGGTCGGCAGCAGGCCCTCGCGCGAGGAGCTGAACAGAATACGCGCCTGCGCATTGGTCAGACCGATGAGCGAGGAGAAAATGCTGGTCACACCGGCGATGTAGGCGACGATGAGCAGCCCGGCCGCGGAAGCCTTGAAGGCATCGACGAAGGGGATGGTCGAGGCGCTGATCGCGGCGAGATTGTTCTTGAAGGCGTTCTCGGTCGCGAAGGCGAGGAACATGTAGAGGATGCCGATGGCCAGCGTGCCGGTGATGAGCGCGCGCGGCACGTTGCGGCGGGGGTTGGTGGTCTCCTCAGCCAGCATGGCCGAGTTTTCCCAGCCGATGAAGAGGTAGATGGCGAGGGGGAAGCCAAGGCCGATGCCCTTCCAGCCGCCGGTGATGCTGGAGAACATCAGAGGCTGCCAGGAGAGGGTGGCGCGGTTGACCCAGAGCATGATGACCGCGCCGATGAGCAGCAGGATCAGCTCGAAATAGAAGAAGATCGCCGCCCAGGTGGTGGACAGGCTGATGCCGCGCGAGACGAGCAGGCCGACGATGCCGGTGACGATGATGCTGAGCACCTGCCAGGGAACGTTGATGCCCAGGAAGAGCTGGAGCGTGCTGGCCGCCCAGCCGCCGGCGATGACGACGACCGAGGAAGCCGCGATGCAATAGCCGACCACCACGAAGATGGAGGCGGCGGCACCGGCGAACGGGCCGAAGGACATGCCGATGAAGGTGACGAAGGAGCCGGTGCTGGGGCGGTATTTGGAGAACTCGGCCAGCGTGTTGGTGAGAAAGAGGATAACCACCATGGCGGTGAGGATGGTGAGCGGGGCGCCGACTCCGGCACCGGAGACGATAAGGCCAAAGCCAAAGAAGAAGCTCATGGCCGGGGCGATGTTCGCCAGTGTCGAGGCAATAATCTGGGATAGTCCCAGACTATCCTTGGCGAGACGATGCCCGTCCCGTGCTGGTGCGCTCATGTTGTTTTTGCTCCCTGAATTATGTGATGGGTGTAATCGCGCGGTAAGCTTCGGTCCTAAGAGGGGATTCGTCAACCTCTCAGGCCCGGAACCCGGCCTTTGGGGCCATGTTCCATCTACAGTTGCAGGGGCGAAGGCGCGGGGGAACGGCTATTTTCGTTCCATTTTGAGACAGTGTTTCCGTTTTGGGAAGGCGTTCAAGCTTCCGCGATCAGGCGCCCGCTCTCCTGCACACCCAGGGCCTGGAGGGTTTTCAGGGCGGCATTAAGGCCCCGGTTGAGCTGTTGGGCGCGGCGATTGGCCCCGGCGGAGCGTTTGGCGAAACGCGCCAGGGCGAAGCGCAAGGCCTCCGCCAGGCCGGCTGCGTCTTCCTCCTCGATCTGGCGCAGTTGCGCGGCGGCGGCGGCGAGGTTGCAGGCGCCGAGCTGGCCCATGGCACCGGCGATTTCGGCAAAGGCCGGGGAGGCGGATTTGAGCGCCGTTTCCACCACCGTGGCGGCGGCGGAGATTTCGTTCGGTTTGCCGGTGAGCATCAGGGAGTCGAGGGTTTGCAGTTTTTGGCTGAGGTCTTCCACAAGGTTGAGCCCCTGTTGCAGGATGCTGGCGACGGGAAGCGGCTTTGCGCCATGCGGAAGGGGACGAAACTGCCCGGCAATGCTCATTATTTTGATTCTTTCAACACCGTGGCGATGGCCTGGGCGAGTTTTTCGGGCGGGACGTTATAGGTGCCGGACTGCAAGGCGCCACGGATCTGGACCACGGCGGCGTGGTTGATGCCCTCAGAGGCGCGGGCGGCGCCGAGCAGCTGCGTGCTGGTTTGCGCCGCGGCGCTCAGGGTCACAGAGTCAGTCTGCGCGGGCGGAGCCTGCGGCGGCCCGGCGGTTTCGGCTGGCGGCGGCGTTTGCGCCGGGGCCGTTTGCGCCGGCGCCGTTTGCGGCAGTGGCAGTTGGGAGAGCGGCGGAATGGTGTTTGTCATGCGGCTATCGCGCTTTCAGATGATTTTATCATGTCACGGTCCAAAAAGGCCAGGGCGGTCTCGAAATCGTCCAGCGCGGCCGGGTCATTCCCGGCATTGGCCCGGAACAGAGTGTAGCGCAGGGCGGTGTAGACCGTCATCAGGGCCGGGCCGAGGGTTGAGTTCGCTTCAGTATCGAGGATGCCGGCCATGATGTCGAGCAGTTGATCGGCGCGCAGGATCATTTCAGACTTGGTTTGAATGTCCCCCGCCTCGATCGCCGCTTTCGCGCGCTTGCCGTAAAAGCGCAATCCGCGCCAGCCTTGGCGCAGCCAGGAGACATCCGCCTCGCCGTCGAACATGCCAGCCCGGTAGCCTGTTGTTATGTCCATGCTCATGTCCGATTAGCCCTAACCGCTGCTGCTGGTGGTGGAGGTGCTGGTGAAGATGCTGAGATAGGCCTGGGAGATCGAGGCCGCGTTCGAAGCGTTGATCGCGGAGGTGTATTCCTGCACCAGAAGCTGAAGCTGGGTGTTGTTCGCTTTGCTGGTCTGGGTGATCTGGCTGTCAATATTCGTGATGGTCGCCTGCAGGGCGCTGGTTTGGGAGCCGATATTGCCGGTGGATTTGGTGGTGGTGCCGGTGGTGCCGGTGGTGCTGGTGCTGGCGCTGCCCGAGCCGCCGATGGCGCCGGTGGTGATGCTGTCCAGCGTTTTGTAGATCTGGCCGATAAGGTTTTGCACCGCCGTGGGGTTTTTGGCGTAGGCGGAGGAGAAGCTCGTGCTGTTGAACGAGACCGCGCCGGCGCTGCTGACCGTAAGGCCGATGGCATTGGCGCTGATGCCGCTGGCAGCCGCGCCGCTCACCGTGTTGAGGAGCTGGTTGCTCAGATTGGTGGCGGTGAAATTGCCCAGCAGCGGGCCGGACTTGGCAGCGCTGGCCGAGGCGGCGCCGGCCGAGCTGGGGGGCACGTATTTGGTTTGCTTGGCGATGGCGGAGAGCGCCGCGTTCAGGCTGGTGGCAACCGAGGATACGGCGCTGGAGAGGGTGGTGGGCGAGGAGCTGACCGTGACCGTGGTGGCGCCCGAGCCGACCAGGGAGATGTTGAGCCCCGCGACCGCGCTGCTGAGGCTGTTGGTTTTGCTGGTGAGCGGCACGCCGTTGAGCGAGAGTTTGGCGTCGCTCGCGGTTTGCGCCAGGGTTTCGGTGCCGGGGGTGGCGGCGCTGTAGGAAAACTGGGCCAGAGCGCCGGTGCCCGCGACGGAGAAAGCCTGGGAACTGCCGGTGGAACTGCTCTGCAACACCAGGCGCGCGCCCGCCGCCGTGCCAACGATGCTCGCCTGCACCCCGCCCGCGACCTTGTTGATGGCGGCGGCGACGCCGTTGAGGGTGAGGCTGCCGGAGCCGACGGAGACTTTCTCGGTCTTGCCGTTTTTGAGGGTGAAGTTGAGTGAACCGGCGCCGCCGGTGAGCGAAGCCGCGCCTGAGCCCAGCAGGGAGGAATAAATCTCCTGGGTTTTGGCCAGGGTGACGCCGGTTAAGTTATAGGTGCCGGTGGCGGCGGTGCTGGTGGTGGTGGCGGTGGCCACGCTGGTGCTCGTGCTGTTGGCCGAGCGGCTGTTGATGGTGGCGACGCTCTTGATGCCCGCGAGGGATTTGGCAAGGGTGGAGACCGCGCCGCTGATCGTGCCCCAGGCGGAGATGGTGGCTTTGTCTGTCGTGACCTGGGTTTGCATGGCGGTGATGGGAGCCTGCAAGCGCGCCTGCACCTGTGCGATCTGACTGGAGACCTGGCTGGAGCCGAGACTGCTTACGGTGGTCATGGCGCACCCCTGATATTGTGGCGAATGTTACGGGAAAGGCACGGGCCGGGGCGCGAGGCCCCGGCCCGCCGGTTTCAGGCTTATGGCAGCAGCGAGAGATAGGACTGCTGCAGCTGGGTGGAGGATTTAAGCGCCGCAACGCCGGCCTGCGCCTGGATCTGCGCCTGGGTCAGCTGGTTGCTGACGGCGGGGATGTTGGCATCCTGCACCACGCCAAGCGCGGTGGTAACATTCTGGCTGGTGGTGTTGAGGTTGTTGATGTTGGCGGTCATCGCCTGCTGGGTGGCGCCAAGCTGGCCACCCTGGTTGTTCAGCGCCGCCAGCGCGTATTTTACCACGTTGATCGCCTGGTTGGCGCCCGAGGTGGTGCTGACGTTGATGGCGGACAAGGCATCCAGCGTGGAGCTGGATTTGACGCCGATGGCCGTGCCGTTGGTGACCGAGAAGGCCCCGCTGGACTGAAGCTGGGTCTGGCCCTGGATCACTGCGTTTTTATTGGTGGAGCTGAAAGTAGCCACCGTACCGCCAACTGACTTGAGGCTGCCGGACGCGGCGGCGCCACTGTAGTTCAGGATCATGTTCTGGCCCGCGGACTGCGAGAGAACCACGTTACCGGATTTGTTCAGCGAGGCGGAGATGCCGCTCGTGGAGGTGCCGCCGTTGATCTGGGAGACCAGGGCGTTGGCGCTGGAGGCCGCGATGTTCTGCGCCGTGCCGATGGTGCCGGTGAGGCCGCTGCCGGCCTGGATGGAGAAGTTGAGCGACTTGCCCGCAACGAAGCTTGCCGTGAGGACGACCGAGTTGGTCGCCTGCGCCTGCACGCCGGTGGTGCCGGAGACGTTGTTCACCGCGGTGGCGATGCTGGCGGCGGATTCACCCGTGGTGGAGACGATGGAGGCGCTGCCGCCGTTGTTGCCGATGATCTTCGCCGTGCCCGCGGTGTAGGCGCCAACGGTGGCGGGGGTGGTAGTACCGACGGTCATCTGGCCGCTGCCCGAGCTGGCAGTGCCCGATTTGAAAACAGCCGCGGAGGCGACCGAGGCGTTCATGCCGATGGCGCTGGCGGTCATTTTGCTGATGGAGAGGCTCTGGGTCTGGCCCTCGTTCGCGCCAACCTGGAACTGCACACCCGAGAAGGTGCCGTTGAGCAGGCTGATGTTGTTGAACTGGGTCTGGTTGGCGATGGTGGAGACCTGGCCGGTGAGCTGGCCGACGAGGTTTTGCAGCGACTGGGATTCAGAGGAGGTCTGCGTGCCGTTGGCGGCCTGCACCGCGATGGAGTTGAGCTGCTGGGTGATGCCGATCTGCTGCGAGATGGCGCCCTGGGCGGTTTGCAGCAGGGAGACACCCTGGTTGGCGTTGGAGATCGCCTGGGTGATGCCGTTCAGCTGCGAGGTGAAGCCCTGGGCGGTGATGTAGCCGGCCGGATTGTTCGACGGTGAGCTGATCGACAGACCGCTGGAGAGCTGGGTCTGAAGGTTGTTGGTGTTTGCGGAGGTGGCGGAGATAGAGTTGAGCGCCTGGAGCGCCCCGGTATTCGTCATGATAGAACCTACGGCCGACATATTGAAAACTCCTTGGGTTGCGGTTGCCGTACCCATTTATTCGGGGGCGGGAGGAGAAGTTTTCCTGTGGTTGCAACTTTAAGTTTCGGGGCGGAAAAAATATTCATGGCTGAAGCTGGAGCACCGGGCCCCCGGCGGTGATTTCGGCGGAGAAGCGGCGGCCGCTGGAGGGGTTGGTAAAGAGAATGGTATCGCCGATGCGCCCGGTCTCGGTGGCCACGGCGTCAAGCGAAAGCTGCACCCCGCCGCTGATGACCTGAACCGAGACGGTCTGCCCGGATTTGACCATGACCGGCTCGGCGATGTCGGCCGGGTTGAGGATGCTCCCCGCCGAAACCGACATGATGGCGCTGGCGCCGAGAAGCTGGGCGGGGTCGTAGTAAACCTGCCGTCCGGCATAAAGGGAGACAGGTTCGCGGGCCAGGGTGATGTCGCCCTGCCCCAGGGTCTGCCCGGCGGCGATGGGGCGCGCGGCGATGACGACGTTCTCGGTCTGCGCCACGGTGACGGTGACGTAGAGGGTCCAGGCCGGGGCGGGGCAATGCGCCGCCGCCTGCTCATAGGGGGCGGCGCCGCTGATGCTGACGCTGAGCGCCGCGGTGCAGGATTGCATGTATTGCGCCCCCGCCACCGGGCCGAGGGTGAGGCTGGCGCCCGGCGGGGCGATGGCCTGGGCCGCCTGGGTGATGGCTTGCGCCACCGCCTGCTGGCTCTGCGGCGCGGCGGCCGCGGGGGCCGCCAGCGCCAACGCGCCGATGATGCCGGGCAGCAGCCTCATTCAGCGGCGCTCGCGAAAGCCGGCCGGGATGTCTCCGCCCAGGGCGGCGGGGCCGATTCGGTCGATGGCAGAGCCAGGGCGGCGGCGCGCGCCGCCTGGCCGCGCGTGAGCGTGCCGTTCAGGTCGGTCACCGCGTGCTTCAGGGCGCGTTGCCAGGCGGCGAAGCGGTTGGGCAGCCCGGCCGCGCCCAGGGAGGGGGGAATGTCCAGCCGCTCGTCCACCAGCAGATGGCAACCGGCGGCGGCGGCGAGGAGAATGCGGTAATGGTCGGCATCGGTCTCCCGGTCGGCCGGGCGGATGAGGATTTGCGGTGCCAGCTCGGCCAGGGCCTGCGCCCAGGCGTATTCAGAGGTTTGCGGCGCGATGCGCGAAACGGAGCCGCCGTATTTGGCGCCCTCGCGCTCCACCACGATCCAGGCCAGGGATTCCAGGGTTTCGTTGATGAGGTCGGTGAACCAGGCGGGGGCGATGCCTTCGTCGATCCATAGGACACGAGGCTTGGTGTTCAGCCCGGTGCCGATCTTCAGGGAGTCCCAGATCGGCGCGGAGAGCGTGGGCCGCCAGAGGGTGACCGGCTGGCGCGGGTGGGCCAGCTTGCGCACGCGCTGCACCAGCCCGGGCGAGGTGGCGAAAAGCTGCGCGGCGGCGGCGATGACCGGCTTGGCCTCGGCCGCCGGGGCGGTGGTGAATACGGCGCTATAGGCCGGGCTGTGGGGGTGGGGGAGCTGTTGCGGGTTGATGCGCGCCCAGATGGCGGGGGCGCGGCGGCCGAGATCGGCGGCATTTGGCAGCTCCTGCGCCCAATCCGCCTCCAGAACGCCGATACGGCGCAGGGCTCGCGCGGCGTTCAGCACGGCTTCACCCTCGGGGCCGGCGCCGGTTATCAGCACGGAGGAGGGATCCGCCGGGTAGGAGCGCACCAGGCCCAGGCGCTGCTCGGTGGCGAGCAGGTCGCCATGGAGCGATAGGGCGGGGTGGTGGTAGGGGTCTGCCCACGGCAGGGCGCGCGCGGCCGGGGACCCTTCGCGGAATTTATTTCCGGCATCAGCCTGAACCGCCTCGGCGGGGGCGGCGAAGGAGATGTCGGGTGTCCAGACGATGCGCGCGCCATGGCCGCGGAGCTGGGCGCAAAGGTCGATCCATAACGCGTCGCCGGTTAAGGGGGGAAAGCTCAGCGCCGCCAGCGCCGCCGTGCGGCCCATGAGGGCGGGCGGGGCCAGGGCGCTGGCTTCCTGGTCCACCGTGAGCCAGCCGCCGGGGCCGGGGTCTTCGGGGGTATGGCCCGCGCCGAGGCGGCTATCGGCGCCGGGGACGATGGGCCCCTGGACCGTGAATTGCCGGGCGGCGGGGCCAAAGGGCACCAAGGTGCGCGCCCCGGCCAGCACGACGCAGGGGTCCGCCAGGCGGGCGCGCAGGCCCTCGGCCCAATGCGGCACCTGGGGCTGGCCGCGGATGTCGATGATCGCGGTGAGCGGGGTGGCCACCAGAGCCAGCGCCTGCGCCAGCGCCTGCGCCGGTTGCAGCGCGGGCGCGGGCGGCACGGCCAGAACCTTGCCCTCCAGGGCGGCGGTCTGCTCGCTTACGGCGGTCAGATAGGTGGTCATCTGCGGGTTGAGATCGGCGCCGGCCAGGATGATCGGGCCGGAAAGCTCCCCGGTGCTGAGCAGGCCGGTCAGCCATAGGTCAAGCTGCGCGACCTCGCCGCCGCCGCACAGCATGATGAAGGTGGTGCCGGGGTCTGGCGCCAGGCGGACGTGGTGGAACAGGCCCAGGTGCTGGCGGTTTTGCACCAGGGCGGGCAGCCCCGCGCGGGTGAGGTGGGCGGTGATGGCCTGGGCGGCGTTGGCGCAGAATTCATTGGCCGGGATGCTGTCGCGCCGGCTCTGCGGACAGCGGGTGAACAGCGCCTCGGGCAGGCGCTCCACCTTGGCCGCAGCCTCGGCGAGGCGAAGCTGGAAATCATACTCCTCGGCCCCGGCCCGCGTGGCATCGAAGCCGCCAAGGCGCAGCAAGGTTTTGGCGGCGTACCAGACCCAGTCGCCCACATAAGCGGCCTGACGCAGGCGGGTGATGTCCCAGGCGGGTTTCTGGCGGACCCACGGGCCACCCTCACGCGGGACGATTTCATCGCAATAGATCATGTCCGCCTGGCTGGCGGCGGCGGTGAGGGCGAAGCGCAGGCAGGCATCGGGGGAGACGAGGTCTCCCGCGTTGATGATGGCGACATAATCCGCCGAGGCGGCGGCCTCGTTCAGCGCATCGCAGAGCAGGCGCGAGGCGTCGGCCGGCACGGGTGGCAGCAGGCTGGCGGGGATGCCGGGAATTTCCACCGGATCGGCGGACAGGATGCTGATGTGCGCCGGGGCGTGCCATTGCTGGCGCAGGGACTCCAAGGTGTCGCTCACCCCCGGGGCGCGGCCCTGCGGGGCGATGATGAGGACGCAAAGGCGCGGCAGCGCCGGCGAGACGGCGCGCAGGGCCTCCAGCCGCGCCCGGCCGCCTTCGTCCAGCCGCTCGGGCGCGCGCAGGCCGGCCGCGGTGGCGGCATTTACCGGGGTGGCCGAAACCGGGTCAAAAGAGGCGCCGAACGCTGGGATCACGCGGCCCCGGCTGCCGCCGATTTCAGTGAGGAATTCAACAATGCCCCGGGTTTCAGCGGTGAAAGCGTCCCACAGGGCGGGGGAGGCGTCACGCGCCTGGACCGCCTCCCAGACGCGGGTGGCCAGCATGTCCAACGGGTGGAAAAGGCCGTCATGCGCCAGGGGGCTGCTGCGGTTGAGCTGGCCGGTGAGGTGGCCCGCCGCCTCGCGCAGGCCGTTGGCCGCAAGGCTGGTCAGGGGAAGGCCTATGTCCTGCTCGATGCGGCGAAGCTGGTCAGCTGGTTTGGAGAGCAGGTCCTGATAGTTGAGCCAGCTGCGCGGCAGGTGGCGGGCCTGGCGCTCGCCATCGGTGACGTAGCTGAGCCAGAGCAGCAGCGCATGCGCGCGGCTCAGCCCGTTTTTATGACCCTGGCTGGCCGCGGCGGTCCAGGGGTCGCGGAAGATGTGGATGACGTGCGGGCGGTGCCCGGCCTGACGCACGGCACGCTCATAAAGCGGCAGGGTGCGGCACAGATGCGGGTGCTTCAAGCCCCAGATTTTGTCCCCGGGCGGGAAGCGGCGGCGCAGGATTTCGTCGAGCCGGGAGAGAAACGGCGCGAGATCGGCACGATCCTCCCAACCCTGGGGCAGGCCGCGCACATCGGTCCATTCGACGCCGAGGCGGTTGAAGAGATCAACGTCAAACTCGATCAGCTCGGGGATTTCGTAGAAGCCGAGGGGATTGTGCTCGTTGGGGTCAGCCTCGTTGAAGAATTTGACGCCCAGGCGCTGCAAGGCGCCTGAGAGCGCCGAGGTGCCGCTGCGGTAATAGCCGACAATGAAAATAGCATCTGACACGGGGCGGCTCCTTAAACGTAGTTGAACAGGCTGAGGCTCTGCACGGTGCCGAAGGTTTTCATGGCGGCTTGCAGGGCGGTGAGGGTTTGGTCGAGGGTGGTGATGGCGAGCGGGGTGTTGACCGCGGTGGCGTTCTGCACGCTGGTCTGGAGCTGGGTGGACTGGTTGGTGTTGCTCGTCGCGGCGTTGCTGATGGCCTGCAGCGTCACGCCGTTTTGCGCCTGCGCGGTGACGACGTTCTGTTGATACTGGGCAAGGCCGGCGAGGCTCTGGTTGAGCACCTGGTTGGTCTGGGCCACCTGCGAGGGGGTGGTGCCGGCGGTGGAGAGCGCCTTGTAGATGGTTTGCAGCAAGGTGAAGGCCGATTGCGGACGGCTGGGGGAGAGGGTGAAACTATCGCCCGCGGCAGGGGTGCCGGTGAGCTGATAGTCAACGCCGCCGAGCTGCACGGTGTTGGCGCCGGTGGTGGTGTTGCTGGTGAGCGTGCCGCTGGCCACCGTGCTCCCGCCCTGGCTGGCGGTGTAGGCGCCGCCCGCGCCGAAACTGACAGTGATGGCCGAGGTGCCGGACTGGAAGGCAGAGGCCGAGGCCGCATTGGCGATGCCCTGGGAGATGATCTGGCCTGTGCCGGCGTTGGTGCTGGCGGCGGTCACGCTGGCGGTGCCGTCCCCCGCGAGGCCGGAGACGAAAACCTCGCCATTGGCGATGGTGGAGGCGTTGGTGTTGGGGGTGATCGCGGCCTGGCTCTGCGCGCCGTCGCCCATGTAGATGACGCTGCCGCCGCTCGAGACCTGGAACGGGGCGACGCTGCCGCGCGAGCCGCCGAACAGATAGCTGCCGTTGGAGGCGGTGGTGTTGCCCAGGGCGAGCATCTGATGCGCCGCCGACTGCACCTGCCCGGCCAGGGCGTTGAGGTTTTGCGGGCTGGTGGCGCCGTTGAGCGCCTGCTCGACCACCGATTGCACGCTGTTGAGCAGGCTGCTGGTGGCCTGATAGGCATTGCTCACGCTGCCGAGCTGCACCTGGATGGCGGCCTGGGTGTTGCTGTTGTTGGCCAGCGCGCTGATCTGGTCGGCGCCGAGCGCCGCGCTTTGGTAGGCGGCGGGGTTCTGGTCGGGTGTTTGCACGGCCAGGCCGGTGGATATCTGCTGTTGCAGCGTGTTGATCTGGGCTTCCTGCTGGGCCAGGCTGGTGTTGAAACTGGTATAAAATGAGAGGTTCATTTTTGTCTCCTTCAGGTGCGGGCGGGGGCGGGCCGGTGGGGCCGGTCGCGCTCGGCGCGCTGTTCGGTTTCGCGCGCGGCCGCCTGGGCGGCCTTGCGCAGGGCTTCGGCCAGGGCGCGGCGCCGCACCTTCACCTGGCCGAGCTGGGTGATGGCGGTTTCAAGCTGCGCGGCTGCGAGGCTGGCAGCGTGGATGATCTGCCCCTCGGCGCCATGGGAGGCGGCGGAGAACTGGCCGGCGCGCTGGGCCTGGGCGGCGGGGATGACCGCGCCGTCCTGCCAGGTTTGCGCGAGGCGGGCGCGGTAGGCGGCGAGGATGCCGCGTTGCTCCCCGGCCTGGTGGAGCGTGGCGCTATGGCGGCGCACGGCTTCCAGCGCCTGGGTCTCCTGTTCGGCGGCGAGCATGTCCAGCCGCGTGAGGGTGCGGGGTTTCATGGGGTTTGCCTCATGGCTGGGGCTCCGCCAGGGCGGCGTGCAGGGCGGCGAGGCTGGCGGCGAGGGTGATGCCTTCGTGCATGTCCTGGCGCAGCACGTTCTCCATCGCCGGGGCGCGGCGGAGGGCTTCGTCGAGCAGGGGGTCGCGCCCGGCGGCGTAGACGCCAAGGTCTATGATGTCCTGCTTTTCGGCGCGGCGGGCCCAGAGCGCGCGGAAACGCGCGGCGAGTTTTTGGTGCGCGGGAGTAACGAGGCTGGGCATCGGGCGCGAGAGGGAGGCGGAGATGTCAATCGGGGGGTACATCGCGGCTTCGGCCAGGGCGCGGGAGAGGACGATGTGGCCATCCAGCACGGAGCGGGCGGTGTCGGCCACCGGGTCGCCGACATGGTCGTCGCCCTCGACCAGAACGGTATAGATGGCGGTGATGGAGCCTTGCGCCGAGGTGCCGTTGCCGGCGCGCTCAACATAGGCGGCCAGCGCGCCGAACACCGAGGGCGGGTAGCCCTTGGTGGCGGGGGGCTCGCCGGCGGCCAGGCCGATCTCGCGCAGGGCCATGGCGAGGCGGGTGAGAGAATCGACCACCAGCAGGACGTGTTTGCCCTGGCCGCGGAAGTATTCGGCGATGGCCGCCGCGCGGTAGGCGCCGTGGAGGCGGCCCAGGGCGGTGTCATCGGCCGGGGAGGCGACGACGACGCTGCGCGGGCGGGCGCTGCCCAGATGGTCCTCGATGAATTCGCGGATCTCGCGGCCGCGCTCGCCGATCATGCCGACGACGACGACATCGGCGCGGGCGTGGCGGGCCATCATGCCGAGCAGGGTGGTTTTGCCGACGCCGCTGCCGGCGAACAGGCCGATGCGCATGCCACGGCCCATGGTGGCCAGGGCGTTGATGGCGCCGACGCCAACGTCGAACACCTGGGAGATGCGGGTACGGGCCATCGGGTTGAGGGGCACGCCGAGCAAAGGCCAGGGCTGGGTGACATCGGGCGGGGGCTGGCCATCCAGCGGCTGGCCGCGCGCGTCGATGATGCGGCCAAGCAGGGCGCTGCCCATCAGCGGGGCGGGGGCGCGCGATTCGACATGGACGCGCGCCCCGCGGGTGACGCCGCGGGTGCCTTGTTCGGGCATCACCAGCAAGGCGCCCTGCTCGAAGCCGACGACTTCGGCGGAGAGAAAACCGGCGCCGCCCTCGGCCGCGATGAGGCAGCGCGAGCCGATGGGGGCGCGGATGCCGCTGGCGTGCAGCACCTCGCCGTTGGAGCGAGTGATGCGCCCGAACCGGCGCACCGGGTCACGGGCCAGGGCCTCACGCAGACGGTCATGCGCCAGGGTGCGGATGGTGACCATGTTCAGCGGCGAATCCGGGCTCATGGGGTTTCACCTGGGGGGAGGGCCAGGGCGGCGCGGATGGTTTCCAGCCGGCCGGTCAGGCTTGCGTCCCACTCGATCTTGTCCAGCGGGTCGCCGCCGGGGGCGATGATTTCCAGCAATACGCCCCCCTGGGCGACGGCTTCGTCAGCGAGGAGGCTCGCGGTCTCGGCGGGGATGAGCGGGAGGAGATGGGCGTGGTCAGCCGGGTTGAGGCGCAGCAGCAGGCTCTGGCGGGGGCCGCGCTCGGCGGCGGCCTCGGCGATGAGGCGGGTGACCAGGGATTGCAGGCTGGCGGGGTTGGTCAGCGCCTCGGCGCCGGTGATGTGGCGGGCGAGCAGGAAGGAGAGTTCGGTGACGAGATCGGCCAGATCGCGCTCCTTTTGCGCCAGCGGGGCGGCGAGTTGCGCCCAGGCGGCCTGCAGCGCGGTGGCGGCGGATTGCAGGGCGGCGGCTTGCGGCTCCATGGCGGCGCGAATCTGGGTTTCAGCCTCCGCGCGGGCCTCGGACTCGGCACGTTCGCGCAGGCGGGCGACTTCCTGGCGGACGCGCCGCGCGATTTCGGCCTCGGTCTCGGCGAGGCTGGCGGTGTCCTGCGCCAGAACAGCCTGCACGAAGGTTTTGGCGCGGCCGCGCGATGCGGTGACGAAGCTCATGATTCAGCGCCGTGCTGCAGGTGTTGCAGCGCCTGGGTGAAAATGGTGCCGAATATGCCCAGCACCGGCGCGGCCAGGGCGAGGGTGGCGCGGGTGAGCAGGGCAACGGTGGCGGCGCCGAGCGCCCAGCCGGAGAGGCTGGCGGGGGTGAACACCGGGGGCTGGTGCTGCGCCGACCAGATGAACACGGCGGCGAGCATCAACATGCCGGGCCTGAGCAGTTTGGGGCGGGTTTTGCCGCGTTTGGCGGCGGGGTCCTTGGCCATGGGCGGCTCCTATTTCTCGGTTTTCGTATCTGCTTGCGCGGCGGGGTCGGGGGCGTGCACCACCACCACCACGCGGCGGTTCTGGGCGCGGCCGATTTCGTCGGTGTTGGGCGCGATGGGGGCGAACTCGCCGAAACCCTGGGCGGCGAGCTGGCTGCCGCTGACGCCGTTGCTGACGAACAGCTCCACGACGCTGACCGCGCGCTCGGCCGAAAGCGACCAGTTGGAGGGGAATTGCGCCGTGGCGATGGGTTTGTCGTCAGTGTAGCCCTGCACGACGATGGTGAAGGGCGGCGGCATGACCTTTAGCCCGGCGCCAACCTGGTTGAGCAGGGTGATCGCCGCCGGTTTGAGCGTGGCGTCACCCGAGGCGAAGAGCACCGAGGCGTCTAGCTGGATGGTCAGGGTGAGGGGCTGGCTCTGGATCGAGACCTCGTGCTTGTCGACCAGGGGCTGCAACAGCGCGGTGAGCTTGAGCTGAAGCTGCTTCAGGGACAGGATTTCGGCGGCGAGCTGATGCACCATCTCCTTGGGGATTTTGGCGTTGGCCTGGGGCGAGCCGGGAGGCTTGGGGATGGGCGAGGTGTGGTTCTGCAGGATGCCGCGGCTGGCGCCTGAATTATGAACGACCGAGGGCGGCGTGCCGTGGAAGGCGGTGACGAAGCTGGCCGCGACTTCCTGCTCCTTGAACTTGTTGCGCGAGGAGGAGGCGTAGAGCACCACGAAGGTGGCCAGCAGCAGCGTCAGCAGATCGGCGTAGCTGATGACCCAACGCTCATGGTTGGGGGGTTTTTCCGGTTTTTTGCCGGGTCCGGGGGTGGCGGCGTGGGACATGGTCAGGCGGCCTGTTCGGCTGCGGCGGGGGCGGCTTCATCGGCGGCGGGCTTGGGTTTGGCCTTACCCTCGTCGGTGAGGAAGCTTTGCAGGTTTTGGCGGATGAGGATGCCGGGCTTGCCCTCGGCCAGCAGCACGAAGCCCTGGATGACGACATGGCGCTCGCGCTCCAGCTCCTGCGCCAGTTGCTTGAGCCGGTTGCCCAGCGGCAGGGCGATGAGGTTGGCGAAGCCGACGCCGTAGATGGTGGCGACGAAGGCGGTGGCGATGCCGCCGCCCAGCTCCTCCGGGTGGTCCAGGCGCATCATGACGTGGATGAGGCCGAGCACGGCGCCCATGACGCCGATGGTGGGCGAATAGCCGCCGGCGGCCTCCCAGACCTCGGCCGGGGTTTCCTGGATGCGGCCGGTGTTCTCGGCCATGATGCCAAGGATCGTGGGCAGATCATCGGGCGGGGTGTTGTCGACGATCATCTGCAGGCCTTGTTTCTGGAAAGGGTCTTTGACGTCGCCCAGCACGTTTTCCAGCGCCAGCGTGCCCTGGCTGCGGGCCAGGGAGGACCATTCGGCGACCTGCTCGATGAATTTGCGCAGATCGGTCTTGGGCGGTTTGACCAGCCAGACGATGCCCTTCATGCCGGCCAGGACGCGGCCCAGGCCAAATTGCGTGAGCAGCGCCGCGAAGGAGCCGCCGATGACGATGATGACGGCGGTGAGGCTGACCAGGGAGGACAGCGGGTCGCTGTCGGACAGGGCGCCGCCGATGATCACCAGAAAGCCGCAGAGCAATCCCAGCAGGCTCGTCATGTCACGGTCTCTCCCTTCAAGGCGGTATTCATGTGGATCGCCAGAGTCTCCAGCGCCCGCTTGCGGATGCGTGAGGCGTAGCCTTCGCTCATGTCGAGGATGGCGGCGATTTCGCGGTTGTTCATTTCGTCGTAAAAATGCAGGGCCAGCACCTGGTATTCGAGCGCGGGCAGGGTTTTGAGGGCTGCGGCCAGCAGGTGGCGGGCGTCGGCGCGCAGCAGCAGGGCCAATGGGTCATCAGGGCCGGTGCCGCCCATGAAGGCGGCGGTGTCGACGGTGTCAGCGTCGAGCATGAACTCGCCGCGCCGTTGCGCGCCGTCGCGGCGCAGCCCGTCGATCATGGCGCCGCGGATGCGCCGGGCGGCGAAAGCCTCGAAGGCGACGCCGTGGGTGCGGTCAAACCGGCTCATGGCCTCCAGCATGCCAATGGCCCCCCATTGCAGCAGCTCATCCAGCTCGGCCCAGGGCATGCGCGATTTGAGCAGCATGGCGGTGCGCTTGATCCAGCCGCCGTAAAGCGCGGAGAGATGCGGCTGGTCGGGGTTGAAGGCGGGCGGCGGGTTATCCATTGGCGGAGCCTGGCTCGGCGGTGTGGACGACCTGCAGCGGCAGCGTCTCGGGGATTTCCTCCAGCGCGAGGACGGGGATAAGCCCGCCGGTGGCGCGCGCGACGGCGCGGCGGGTGAGGCCCTGGACGACCAGAACCGGCTTGAGGCCGCGCAGGCGCATGGCGCGCGCGGCGCTCTCGGCGGCCTGGCGCAGATGCGTCGCGGTTTCGGCCTCCACCTCCGGGCCGATGCCGCTCTCGCGCCCGGTGCGCAGGGATTTGGCGACCAGCTCCTCCAGCCGCTGTTGCAGCACGGCGACGCGCAGGGTGGCATCGGCGCCCGCGACCTGGGTGACGATGAAGCGGCCAAGGCGAAGGCGCACGGCGGCGAGGAGTTTTTCAATGTCCTTGGTGCCGCTGTCAGCGGCTTCGACCAGGGCTTCGCCGATGCGCTCAAAGTCACGGATCGGCACTTCCTCAGACAGCAGGCCCTGGAGCACTTGGCGGATGAGGCCGATGGAGAGGTTGGTGCGCAGGTCTTCGGCGAGGCGGGGGGTGGTTTCGGCGAGGCGGGTCATCAGGCCCTCGACCTGCGGCCGGCCCAGCAGCTCGGCGCCGTGGCGCTTGAGGATTTCGGCGAAATGGGTGGCCATGGCGCTGGGCGCATCGACCACGGTGTAACCAAGGTCCTCGGCAGCGGGGATGCCGCCCTGGGGGATCCAGACGGCGGCCTGACCGAAGGCCGGGTCTTTCACGGGGCGGCCGATGCTGAGTTTTTCGGTGACCATCGGGCCCTCGATGGCGAGCCATTGGCCGGGCCAAGCCTCCCCGCCGCCGATGGAGGCGCCGCGCAGGGTGAAGCGGTAGCCATGCGCCGGGAGATCGGAGGAATCGCGGATGTGGACGGCGGGGACGAGGAAGCCCATGGCGCGGCCGTAGCGCTGGCGCACGGCGGTGAGGCGGTTGAGCAGACGCCCCTCCCCCGGCCCGACCAGCGGCGCCAGGGCGAAGCCGATGTTCATGCCCAGAGGGTCAACGCCGGTGACGTCGATCAGGGAGTCGGGTTTGACCTCGCTGTTTTGCGCGGCGGCGGGGGCGGTGCCGGCGGCGGCGGCTTCGTCCTGCGCTTTGGCGGTTTGTGAGAGGCGCCAGGCGGCGGTGCCCAGGGCGGCGGCGAAGAGGAGGAAGGGGATATGCGCCATCTGCGGCACGAGGCCGATGGCGCCCATGATGGCGGCGGCGATGGCCAGGGCCTGGGGGTATTTGCTGAGCTGGGATTTGATTTGCTGGCCGATGTCCTCGCCGGTGGCGACGCGGGTGACGACGAGGCCGGCGGCGACGGAGATGGTGAGCGAGGGGATTTGGGCGGCCAGACCGTCACCCACCGTAAGCAGAGTGTAGGTGCGGGCGGCGTCGGCCAGGGGCAGGCCGTCCTGCAGCGTGCCGATGATGAGGCCGCCCAGCATGTTGACGACCAGGATGATCATCGCGGCGACGACATCGCCGCGAACGAATTTGGAGGCGCCGTCCATCGCGCCGAAGAAGTCGGCCTCGCGGCGCAGGGTGTCGCGGCGGCGCTCGGCGGCCTGGGGGGAGAGGATGCCGGCGTTGATCTCGGCATCGATGGCCATTTGGCGGCCTGGCAAGGAATCAAGCATGAAGCGGGCGGAGACTTCCGCCACGCGCGAGGCGCCCTTGGTGACGACCATGAAGTTGATGATGATGAGAATGACGAAGATGATGCCGCCAACGACAAAATTTCCACCGACGGCGAACTGGCCGAAGGATTCGATGACATGGCCGGCGGCGCCGGGGCCGGTGAAGCCGTTGAGCAATATGACGCGCGCGGTGGCGACGTTGAGCGCCAGGCGCATGAGCGTGGTGGCGAGCAGGACGGAGGGGAAGGAGGAGAATTCCGACGGCGAGGGGATGTAGAGGCTGGCGCCGAGGATGACGAGGCCGGCGGAGATGTTGAGCGCGAAGAGGAAGGAGATGGCGGCGGGCGGCAACGGCACCACGAGCATCGCCAGCACCAGCAATATGACGATGGGGCCGGAGAGCTGGGTGGCGCTGAGCGAACCGGGGCGCGGGAGGATGGCGGTCTCAGCCATGGAGCAGCCCTGGGATCGCGTGGAAGAGATTGACCGCGTAATGCTCGACGCCGCGCAGCATCAGCGGACCTGCCGTGGTGGTGAGGGCCGCCATGCCCATGAGTTTGAGCACGAAGGGGATGGAGGCTTCGCGGATTTGCGTGGCGGTTTGCAGGATGCCCGCCGCCAGGCCGATGATGAGCATGAGCAGCAGCACTGGCCCCGCGAGTTCCGCGAAGGCGACCCAGGCGCCGATGCTGACGCCGTTTGCGCTCATGCGCCGGCCTCGGCCGTTGCGTCCATGTCCTCGGCCAGGGCGGTGACGCGCACGCCGTAGCGGTCGTTGGCGACGGCGACGACTTCGCCATAGGCAAGCTTCTGGCCGTTGGCGAAGATGGTGAGGGGTTCGCCGACCATCTGGTCGAGGGTGACAACCTGGCCGTGGCGGAGCTGGCGCAGGTCTTTCACGGTGATCTGGGTGCGGCCAAGCTCGACGGTGAGTGAGACCTGCACGCGGTCCAGCACGTTTTTGCCACCGATGGCCACAGCGCCACGGGTTTGCGGCTGGATGCGCTCCAGCTCGACGCGCTCGTTCTCGAGGACGGTTCTCTCACCGGCCGGGGTGGTGAGTTCTTTTTGATCGGACATGGAAGCGTCTCCTTCAGTGGTGCCGCCGGTTTTGACGCGGCAGCAGATATAGCCGCCGTTTTGGCCGTATTCGGCGCGGAACAGGTCGATGCCGCCGGAGACGGCGATGGCCTCGGCTGACAGGGTAAAGGGCAGGATTTTGCCGGGGGTGAGCCCCTCGATGACGGCGAGCGGCAGGCTGACGCGGGCAAGCTCGAAGGTGATGCCGACCGGGGTGGTCTCGGTGAGGGTCTCGATGCCGTTGATCCAGCCGGTGTCGGCGCCGCGCTGGCCGAGCAGGCCTGATTGCGAGGCGACCTTGGCTTCCAGAGGTTCAAACCCTGCATAAGGCGCAATGAGCTTGATGGTGCCGGTGCCCAGCGCCGTTTCGAAAATGCCGGTGACGGCGATCATCCAGTCCTGGCCATCGGCGATGGCGAGCATGCCGGTGGCGTTCTCATAGGCGATGGGGGTGAGGTCGAGCTGGGCGAGCGGGGCCAGGGTTTCCTGGATGGTGGCCAGGGAAAGGTCGATCATCTGTTTGCCGATGCGCGTTTCCAGGGCGGAAAGCTCGTAACGCTCAAAGGGGTGGGAGGCGGTGGCGCCGCACATGGCATCAACCACGGCGCCGATGAGATCGCCGTCAATCGCCAGGAGCATGCGCCCGCGCAGGGGGGCCAGTTCGCTGATGCCGGCGAGCATGACCTCGGGCAGTTGGGACATCGCGGCTTCATGGCTGGTGACGCCGTTGATGCAGCTGAGGAGCTGGACGCTGTGGCGCATGCGCTGGAACAGGGCGAAGGCGATCTGGCGCATGAAACGGTCGGAGAGGCTCTCCATGAGCAGCGAGCGCAGTTGCGGCGCGCGCAGGGAGTCCAGCAGGTCAAGTTTTTCAACGTCTTCCGGCTGCTCAAGCATAGGCGCTTACCCCGCTGGCGGGGGTGATGGCGGGGGCGGCCGGTTCGGCGGCGGCGGCGGCGCGCGGGTTGCCCGCGCTGTGCTGGCCGGGGTTTTGGCCGGGGTTTTGGGCGCCGCCGCCGCTGACATTGGCCTGGCCGAGGGTGAGGCCGGTGGCGGCCAGGGCGTGGCGCAGACCCTCCATGCCGAGGTTAAGCAACTGGGCGGTTTGCGGCACGGCGGGAACGAAAAGGACGTTGATCTGGCCGTTCTGGCCGAGTGCCACATGTACGGAAAGGTTGCCGAGGCCCGGAGGGTCAAGCCGCAGGACCGCGCTGCTCTGGCCGGTGTGGTGCATGGCGGTGACGGTGGCGGCCAGGGCTGCGGGGGTGGCGGGGGTTAGGGGGGCGGCCGATGTGATTGGCGCGGCGGGGGCGGCGGGGCTGGTGGCCGTGGTGGCGAGGGCGGGATGCGCCGCAAAGGCGGAATGATCGAAGGCGGGCTGCGCCGGGGAGACGGCGAGAACGGACGGGGTGGCGGGGGTGGCTGGCGCGGTGGCGATTTTTTCCGCAGGCGCCGCCGCGCGGGGGGCAATGGCGGCGGCGCCCAGGGGGGCGCTGGTTTTGGCGAGGGAAGGGAGGTTGGCCGGGAGCTGGATTTTTGGCGGCGCAAGGGGGGGAGCGGCGGGTGAGGCCGGAGGCGGGTTCGGCGCGGGCGCGGCGGCTGCGGGCTGCGGTGCGGGCATGAGGGAGGGCGCCGCCGGAGGGGGGGTGAGTCTGGCCGCGACGCTGCCCGGGGCGAGTGTCACGGGAGATTGTGCCGCGGCCGGCACGGCGGGCATTGGCGCAGGGGGCATTGTCGCGGAGGTCACCGGCGTAGCCGTGACAGGCGTGGGGACGACAGACGGGGGGGTGACAGGCTTGGGGGCGGATGCGCTGGTGGCTGGGGATGGAGGAGAGGTCACCTCACCTGCCGGGGGCAGCCCGGAGATTGGCGCGGGGGGGATGGTGACAGGGGCGAGCGCGGGAGCTGGCGCGCCTTGGCTCGCAGTTGTGGCGGGAATGCTGATTTTGGCGGCGGATGGCTGCGCCGTGGTTGGGGCGGTGACATTGCTCGCGGGATTCGCGGGGGGAGTGGCGCCGAGCAGAATGGTGGCGAACGGGCCTAGGCCGGGCTGGGGCTCGCGGGAGTGTTTGCGGGCCGGAGCGGCGGGCGGCGCGGGTGTTTTGCCGCTGGCCGGGGAAGCCTTGGCGGGCGCGGGTGGTGGGTCTGCCTCGGCCAGGGCCTGCGACCACGCGGCCGGGTTGGCGGGCTGGCGGGAGGCCGGATGGGGGGAGGTGGTCTGGCTGGAAGCCGGGGTGGTGGACACGGCGGGGCTCGCCGGGATGGCGGGCGGGGTGGCGGAAATGTTCATACCATTTCCTCCGTGGCGCTGATGGTGATGCGGCCTTCGCCGGCGAGGCGCAGGGCGACCTCGACCACCTCGGACTGGGCGGCCAGAGCGTCAGCCCGGCGCATGGGCGGGCCGCTGCGCAGCTCCTCCTTGAGGACTTCCACCTGACGGGCGGAAAGATTTTGGAAGAAACGGCCGCGCAGGGTTTCATCGACCAGGCGCAAGGCGGGGGCGAGTTTGTCGCCGGGGACCTCGCGCAGCAGGATTTGCAGCGAACGGTCGGTGAGCTTGCCGAGATCTATGAAGGTGAACAGGTTTTCGCGGATTTTTTCGGCGGTTTTATTATCGCGCGCGTCAATGGCGCTGAGCACCATGTCCGACATGCCGGTTTGGAAATGGTTGAGGATGTCAGCCGTTTGTTTGGCGCCGCCCAGGTTGCCGACACGCCGCCCGCCAGTGGCGCTGTTGCTCATCAGCTCTTCGAGCATGTCACGCAGCTCGATCACCGCGTTGGGGGAGACAACATCCAGCGTGGAGAAACGGTAGAGGGATTCGGCGGCCAGGGGCTCTGGCAGAAAGGTGAGCAGGTTGGCGCCGATTTCATGCGGGATGTGCGCCAGCAGAAGCGCGATGGTCTGCGGGCGCTCATGGGTCATCTGCATCGCCAGGGTGCGCGGGTCGGCGTTGGCGGGCAGGTGGAAGGCGGAGCGGCGCTCGGAGCGGCTGAGACGGTCAAGGATTTCACGGGCCTGGGTTTCACCCAGCGCGGAGACCAGAACGCGATTGAGGAACTTCATGCCGTCGCCGCCGACGCCGGTGATGCCGAGGTCGCTGGCGAAGGCCAGCATGATATCCTCGCGCAACGCGGGCGGGGTGGCTTTCAGCGTGGTCATGGCCGAGGAGATGCGGTTGACGGCGGCTTCGTCCATTTCGCGCAGCACGGCGGCGGCGGTGTCTTCGCCCAGCTCACGCAGGACCATGGCGGCGCGCTCGGCGCCGGTTAGCTGGGGGGCGGGGAGCTGTTTGGCGGTGTCATTCATTCTCTTCGGCCCAGTTTTGCAGGAGGCGGGCGACGCCGGGGATGTTGCCGCCGGCCTGTTCGCGCAGATCGGAGAAGTCGCGCGGGGGCAGGGCCACGGGGAGCGGGCGCTGCGGCGGGGATGGCAGCAGGGATTGGATGTTGAGGGTGCCGATGCGCCGCCCAACCGGCAGGGCCAAGCCGAACAGCAGGGCGGCGGCGGCCAGGACTTCCAGCAGCCCATGGGTGAGCGGGACGGCAAGCTGGGCCAGGACACCAGAAGACAGGGTGGGTGCTGGTTTTTGGAACGCGGCGGAGAGCACGTTCACCGTGACCTTTGGGTAGGCGAAGGCGCCTGAAATGGCGGCTTTGACCTGGTCTATGGTGACGGCGCCGAGTGCGGCCTTGTTGAGAACCACCGAGACGGCGACGGATTTGACGGTCCAGCCGGGGTTGGTGATGTCGCTCTCGCTCTGGTCGGTGACGTAGGTCTGGTCAAGGTTGCTGCTGGTTTGTTGCGGCGGCGCGGGGGCGGCGGGCGCGGCGGCGGCACCGGCGGCGGGCGGCGTGGCGGTGGTGGGGGAAGGCGGCTCGTTGGAGAGCGCGCCGGGGATGCCGATGGCGGCGCTGGAGGCGCCGGACTGGCTGGACTGGGTGCTCAGCTCATGCGCCACCAGATGCGTGGGGCCATAGGAGATTTGGTGGATATGCTCCTGTGTGAAGTCGAGGTTGGCGGCCACGTCGGTCTGGAAGTTTCCAGCGCCGACAAGGGGGATGAGCAAACCGGCGATGCGCGCGGCGGCGGTGGTTTCAACCTGGGCGACGGTGGCGAACTGGGAGCCGGTGGTCATGTTGTCACCGGCTGGATAGACGGTAACGCCGGAGGTGGTTTCCACCGTGACCTGGCTGGCGGAAAGGCCGGGGACGGCGCCGGCGACCAGATTGGCGATGGCCTCGCCCTGGGATTGCGCGGTGGCGTCGTCCGCCTGGATGATAACCGAGCCGGTGGGCTTGGGCTGGTCGGCGAGGAAAGGGGTTTCGGGCGGCAGGGCGAGAAACACCTGGGCGCTGTGGATGCCGTTGAGGCTTTGGATGGATTGTTGCAGCGTAAGCTCCAGCGCCTGCACCGCCATGGTGGACTGCGCCAGATCGGAGGCGGTCATCGGCGCATTTTCAAGCTGCGCCCAGGCGGTGGAGACATCAGAGCCGGGCACCTGGGCCTCGCCCAGTTGCAGCCGCGCCTGCGCCAGCTGGGGTGCTGGCACCAGGATGATGTTGCCGGCGGCCTGGAGCTGGTAGGGAATGCCTAATTTTTGCAGCTGCGCGATGACCTTGCCGCCATCGGCCGGGGAGAGACCTTCATCGAGCACCACATAGGGGGGACCGGCCATTTCCAGCCAGACCACCACCGCGAACGATACCGCGATGACGCCGCCGGCCGCCCAGAAGATTTTAGGCAGACGCGCCGCCTGTGTTCTGAGCTGATGGAGAATTTCCCGCCCGGATGGCATCAGAACTGCATGTTCATGATGGACTGGTACGCCGAGACGACCTCGTTACGCACTGCCACCGTGGCGTTCCAGGCGACCTGGGCGCGGTCGTTGGCGACCAGCGCCTTGCTCAGCGTGGCGCCCGGCACGCCGGCGGCGAAACCGGCCTGCGCAACGGTGGCGGCGCCCTGGGTGGCGCTGACATTTTGCAGGGCGGTGTTGATAAGATCAAGAAAATTGCCCGGCGGGAAGGCGGGGCCGGTGGTTGACGGACCTGGCGCGGCAGCGAGGGGGTTGACGGCTTGCAGAAGCGCGTTGGTTAACATGATGTGTATCTCACTAACAAATGGATAGGGGCAAACCTGGGTTTATTTATCACTCGTTGCTTAATGGTGTTTTAAAGCTCCGTTATGATCGGCGCATGCACCGCGCAAACTGGCGGGAAAAAGGAGGAGATGACCATGAAGCCTGAATTAGCCAGGGGAGATTGATGGAGTGTTAAAAACGGCAATCGGGTGTGAAAAAGTTAAGCGGCAGGGGGATTTTGATCCGCACGCGGGCAAACATGCCGCATCATGATTTTTGATTGTTTGTTTGATTTGCATGAGAAATTAAAAAAGATCAGCGCGGGGGCGCCTGTAATCCTTTTTTCATGTTGCCTTGTTATACGGAGGCTTGTTGCGCGGGGCGTTAGGGCGCGCGCAACAGAGCGCCACCCCGCGCGGGGTGGCGGAGCGTAACCCGTTGCAGGCTTCAAGGAGAGTCACATGGCCAGGTTTGAAGCGCCGGCGCACTGCGCCGGGTACGCCGGGTTTTTCTGAGATGCCGCTTGTCAGGCGGCGCGGCGCCACGGCGGGGGATGCGCGGGAGGCGGCAAGCCGGCCGGAGGAATGGCGCGCGCAACTCGGCAGTGAGGATGCGCGCGTGCGGTGGCGCGCGGCAAAGGGGATGACGGGAGAACCTGGCGCGGGTGCGCTGTTGCTGGCGCGGCTGGGGGTTGAGGCCGACAGCAATGTGCGCGCCGCGTTGTTCGCCGGGCTGGTGGCCATCGGCGGCGAGGATGCCGCGGCCTGTGTGGCGGCGCTGTTGCGCAGCCGTGACCCCGGCCTGCGCGGAGGCGCGATTGAGGCGTTGCAGCAGTTGCAGGCGCAGGCTGTGCCGGTGGTGGATGCGCTGCTCGGCGGGATGGACGCGGATTTGCGCCTGCTCGCGGTTGAGGTGACGCGCGCCTGGCCGGTGGCGCTGGCGGCACCGCGGTTATTAAGGGTGATAGAGGATGATGCGCATGTGAATGTGTGCGCCGCCGCTGTGGATGTTGCAGCCGAGATCGGCACACCGGCTTTGCTGGAGCCGCTGGCGCGGTTGCGGCTGCGCTTTGGCGATGAGCATTATCTGGCGTTTGCCGCGCAGGTTGCGCGGGCGCGGATCGGGGGTGAGGCCCCTTGTCCGCCATGATGGCCGGGACGGATGTTGTTACGATTTCAGAATCTGAGTTTGAAAAATTCCGCGATTTTTTTTATCGGCGGACAGGCATTTTGTTTACGCAGAGCAAGCGTTATTACGTCGACAAACGGTTGCTGCAGCGGATCAGCGCGGCCGGAATGGAGAGTTTCGAACAGTATTTCATGCGGTTGCGGCGTGATGCGGGTGAGGAGATTGAGCAACTTATCAATCTGTTTACCGTGAACGAGACTTATTTTTACCGCGAGGAGAATCAGTTCGGCGGTCTGGCGAACCATATTCTGCCCGAGCTGACCGCGCATCTGGCGCCTGGGTCACGGATACGGATCTGGTCGCTGCCGTGTTCAACGGGGGAGGAGCCGTATTCGATCGCGCTGTATCTGTTGGAGAATTGGCCGGAGATTGAGAATTATGAGGTTGAGCTGCTGGCCTCGGACATTGACACCCGAGCGCTGAGCGCGGCGCGGGCTGGGATTTATGACGCGCGGGCGCTGCACAGATTGCCGCGCGATGTGGTGCGGCGTTATTTCGTCAAACTGGGCGAGGATCAGTTCCGGCTGTCGAACACCATACGCCAGGCGGTGAGTTTTTCGCGGGTGAATGCCAGCGACCCGCGGGAGATGCGGGCATTTGAGCAGATTGATGTGATTTTTTGCCGTAATATGCTGATCTATTTTGATGACCGCGCGCGCCGGCGCACGGTGGAGGCGTTTTATAAAAGCCTGCATGACGGCGGGTTTGTGTGCCTTGGACATTCTGAGTCGATGAGCCGGATTTCGCCGTTGTTCAGGGTCAGGCCGTTTCCGGGGGCCGTGGTGTACCAGAAAGCAGGAGGCTGACGGTGAATATGGAATTTATGCCACACGGGCGATGGCCCGCGGGCCAGGAGCGCGCACGGATTTTGATTGTCGATGATTCCAACCTGGTCCGATTGTATTACCGGCATCTGCTGGAGCGGGAGGGCCATGATGTTGAAGAGGCGATCAACGGGATCGAAGGGCTGGAGAAAGTGTTCCGCATGCGCTTCAGCCTGTGTATTGTGGATGTTAACATGCCGATGATGGATGGCCACCGGTTTTTGCTGGCGCTGCGCGAAGAGGCCATGACGCGGGGAATGCCGGCGCTGGTGACCACGACGCAAGCCGGCGAGGAAGACCGCCGGGCGGCGCTGGCGGCGGGGGCAACGGCATATTTGGTGAAGCCGGTGCGGGGCGATTTGCTCGCTTTGCAGGTGGCGGCCTTGCTGGGCAGGGCGCTGCGATGAGGTGCGCGCCACGGGTAAATTATGCGCGAAGGGCGGCCGCGCGAGGTTTCTTAACTGGGTTTCAATACTTGGGGTTCACGATGGAAATATCGGGACCGAAAATCAGCCGAATGGAGCCTAGGTAATGCCTGTAATTCTTGTTCTTGACGATTCGGCCACTATGGTCATGAGTCTGTCGCATATTCTGAAGGGCGCGGGCTACGAGGTGGAAACCGGCATGAACGGGCGCGAAGGCATTAACAAATTGGGCGAAGGGATAAAGCCTTCGGTGATTCTGACTGATTTGAACATGCCGGAACTGGATGGCATCGGCTTTATCAAGGAAGCCCGGAAAATTGCCTCGACGCGGTTCACGCCGATTATTGTGCTGACGACGGAATCCGGCGGGCGCAAGCGCGATGAGGCGCGTGCGGCGGGGGCCTCTGGCTGGTTGACCAAGCCGGCGGAGCCGAACCAGCTGCTGGCGGTGGTGAAGCAACTCTGTCCGGCCAAGTAGGCGGGTAGGCCATGGCTGATACAACCGAGGCCAATGAACGGCTGGTGTGCGCGATTTTAGCGGAGCAGGTTTCAACCTTGCGCGACCGTATGGATGCCAGCGCTGCGTTCGATCTTCTGTGGCGGACCACCGCTTTGCTCTCCTGGCTCTCCGGCCTGCTGGGGGATTTATCGCGGCATAGTGCCAGCACCAATCCGGTGCTGGAACGTGAGCGGGCCGAGGCGATTGCGGAAGTTGCTGAAATTCGCGGGGAACTTGATAGGCTCGCTTTTAGCCAGGCGCAACGCCAGGATTTTGCGCGGCAGATTGCCGATTGCGTGGTAACCGCGCTGGAACGCATGGCGGTGGCCGAAATGCCCGCGGGGACCAGCTTTTCTTCAGGGGATCTGGCGGCATTATATGTTAGCGATGATCAGCGCAAGCTGCATGATGCGGTGGTGCAACGGATGGGCTGCTGATCGAGCATTTGATATGCTCTGATTTATTATACATTTTTTCAGCGCTGTTGAGGATTGATCCCGCCATGCCGCTTTGACGCGAAGGCGATAGGACGGCCGCTCCTTATGTACCCTCCCTGCCAATGCGGCAGCGGGGGTTTTTCCGTTGGAAGTCCGGCATCGTTGGAGGCGATGAGGCCGTATTTTGTTTGAGGTGATTGGTTTGTTCATGTTTTAATTTACGAAATTTTAAGTCTGGTGATGTAGGGATGAGATGTAGATGAATTTCGTAATGTTTTTCTCTGATGGATTTTTTGCCGGTCTTTTGAATCGGTGAACTCTGGTGAAAGCGCACGGGGCAAAATGCAGTTGGGGTTTCTGGATTTTTATGGCGGTGTTCTGAATGTGCAGCAACAGCGCGCGGAGTTGATCGCCAATAACATCGCCAACGCTGATACGCCGAATTACAAGGCCATGGATGTTCCTTTTGACAGCGCATTGGCCGCGCAGCTGGGCGATGTGAGCGCGAGCGCCGCGCCGCTGTATCGCGCCACCGGCACGGTGGGGCTGAATGGCAATGATGTGTCGCTGGATGCCGAGCGCGTGGAGGCTGCGGCCAATGGTGAGCAGATGATGGGCGCCACGGCGTTTCTGCATCAGGCGACGACTGATCTGGTGACGGCATTGCGGCCGAATCCTGGTGGTATCTGAACAATGGAAGAAAGGATTGCGCCATGAGCGGTTCTGATATTTTTGGCATCGTTGGCAGTGCATTGGCGGCGCAAAATGCGCGCATGGGAGCGATTGCCTCCAACCTCGCCAATGTGGATTCGATAACGCCGCCGGGTGCGGCACCTTACCGCGCGCATGAGGTGGTGTTCGAGGCGGCGCCGGTGACGGGGATGAATGGCGGCACGGCGGATATGGGCGTGCAGGTGGCGGGGGTGCTGCAGAGCAATGCGCCGCCGGTGCAGAAATATGATCCCAGCAGCCCGTATGCCAATACGAAAGGTTACGTTACCGGCTCGAATGTCAGCCAGGTCAATGAAATGGTGGATCTGATCGACAGTTCCAGCAGTTATTCCGCCTCTGTCGCCGTGCTGCAGCAAGCCAGCCGGATCGACCAGCAGATGCTTGCCAGCTTTCAGGTGTCCCCATGACCAATCTCGCTGTTTCCAGCTCCGCCAATGCCGCCGCCACGGCTGCTTCGGTGGCGGCATCCACCACCGCGACCAAGGTTGCCGCGGCTTCGTCGGGGTCGGCGTCTTCGCTGACGCAGGCGAATTTTTTGCAGCTTTTGACGGCACAGTTGAAATATCAAACGCCGACGACGCCGGCCAATCCGACGCAGATGGCGCAGGAATTCGCGGCGATTTCCACGGTTAACGGAATTAATCAGGTGAATACGCAGCTCGCCGCGATGAAGGCCAGTACCGGTGCGGCGCAGATGGCGCAGGCCTCCGCGCTGGTGGGCAAGCAGGTGGCGGTGGCGGGCGATACGTTGAGCGCCAATGCGGCCGGAAAGGCGGCCGGGGCATTTAATCTGGCCAATGCGGCGCAGGCGGTGAGCGTGAGCGTTTTGAACCCGAGCGGCACGGTGGCCGGTACGGTGAATCTCGGTGGGCTTGCGGCCGGGCAGCAGAGTTTTTCCTGGGCCAATGGTACGCCGGGCACGCAATATACCTATTCGGTGAACGCCACCGATGCGGCGGGAAATGCCGTGAGCGCCACGCCCTATAGTGTTTACACGGTCGAGGGCGTGAATGTGTCGAGCACCTCGCCGACGCTGAACGTGCAAGGTTCAGCAACCACCCTCCCCGTTTCATCTGTTCAAACTGTGCTTGGAGTCGCCTCATGACAATGCAAACCGCCCTATCCGGCCTGACCGGCGCGCAGACGGGGCTCAATACCGTCTCCAACGATCTGGCGAATGCCAGCACCACCGCGTTTAAAAGCCAGACGGCGCTGTTCCAGGATATTTATCCTGCAGGGGCCGGCAAGGTTCCCGGGATTGGCGCCGCGCTGGAGGGGATTTCATCAGACCTGACGCAAGGGGCGCTGACCGCGACCGGCAATCCGCTGAATGCGGCGATTCAGGGCAATGGGTATTTCGTGGTGCAGACAAACGGCGCGCAGCAATACACCCGCGATGGCGCGTTTCAGCTTAATTCGGCTGGGCAGTTGGTGACCGCGAGCGGCTCGAATGTGTTGGGCTATACGCAGACCGCCAGCGGCTCACTGGGCAGCACGCTGGGGCCGATTACGATCAATACCGGGTCCATGGGGGCGAATCCCACCAGTAATCTGGGATTGACGCTGAATTTGAATTCGGGCGATCCGGTGGTCCCGGCGGGTACGGCATTCAGCACCAGCAACAGCGCTTCCTACGATCAATCAACTTCGGTGGTGAGTTATGACTCGCTGGGCAATGCCAACCGGGTCGGGTTGTATTTTGTGCAGAATCCCGCGGCGAGCGCGGGGGCGGTGCCGAATTGGACCGTGTATGCGCAGCCGCAACTCGCCAACGGCACCAATGCCGGGACGCCGCAGACGCTGACCACGCTGAATTTTACCTCGGCCGGGGCGCTGAGCAGCGGCAGCCCGGCGACGCTGAATGTGAACTGGGGCAATGGCGCGGCGAATTCCTCCATTGCCTTCAACCTGACCGGCACCACGCTGGCGGCACAGAGTTTTTCGGTGGCCGGAATTACCAATAATGGCTACGCGCCGGGCAGCTATAGCGGCTCCACGCTGGCCACGAATGGGGCTGTGCAATCAACCTACACCAACGGGCAGACGGTGAGTTCCGGCTCGTTGGCGCTGGCGAATTTCATCAACCAGGAGGGGCTGACGCCGGTTACGGGGAATCTGTTCTCGGCTTCAACCAGCTCTGGGCAGGCGGTGGTTGGCACGCCGGGCACGGGGCTGGCGGGGACGCTGAGCGGGGGGAATCTGGAGGCGTCGAATGCGTCGACCTCCTCGTTGCTGGTGTCGTTGATCCAGTATCAGCAGGCGTATCAGGCGAATACATCGGTGATTCAGACCGAGCAGCAGGACAGCCAGCGGCTGGTGCAGATTTAAGCCATGCAAAGCACATCGCTCTACACCAGCATGGCGGGACTGCAGGCGATTAACGCGCAGATGCAGGCGCTTTCGGCCAACCTCGCCAACCAGCAGACTCCGGGGTACGCCGCTGTGCAGGCGATGACGGAGGCTGCGAACTATCAGGGCAGCAACGCCCCCGCCGGGGCGGATGCGGTGGCGCTGACGCCGGGGCCAAGCCTGGCGCTGGGCAGTTTGAACCATACCGGCGACCCGATGAATGTGGCGCTGGGCGGGGATTCCTGGCTGGAGGTGCAGACCGGCAGCGGGCCGGCGCTGACGCGCAATGGTTCGCTCAGCCTCTCAAGTGCCGGGATATTGACCGATACGGCCGGAAATCCGGTGTTGGGCGTGGGGGGGCAGCCGATCAGCCTGCCGAGCCTGGCCAAGCTGGAGATCGGCACGGATGGCACTGTTTCGGGTGTGCCGGCGAGTTCACCCGGCGGGCCGGCGCAGGTTTATGGGCAGATCAACCTGGTGGGCACCCCGGCGGGGCCACTGACGCCGCTGAGCGGGACGCTTTATAGCCCGCCGGCGGGGGTGACGCTGACTGCCGCCACCAATGGCTCGCTGCATCAGGGGTATTTAAACGGCAGCAATGTCGACTCGATCCAGAGCATGATGCAGCTGATCGCCGACGGCCGATCGTACCAGACGCAGACGGATTTGATGAAATCGCAAGGCAGCAGCGCGGCTGACCTTAATGCGCTGGTCGCGCAGGGGTGAGCGCCATGGCGGCAAAACATTTAACCGGCAGAGCCGCGATTTTGTGGCAGGCCAGCGGAGCAGACCGATGAACCACGCGCTTGATACGATTGCGACGGGGCTGCAGGCCAGCCAGACGATGATGAACACGATCGCGGATAATCTCTCGAACGTGAATACCACGGGGTTTAAGTCGGAGACGCCGGAGTTTCAATCATTGCTGTATCAGGATGGGATTCAGCCGGGGGCGAATTCAACCGGGACCACGGTTTATCCATCCGGGCTGGAGGTGGGCACCGGGGTGAAGGTGGCATCCATCAAGGATACGCTGACGCAGGGGACGCTGACCAGCACGGGCAACCCGATGGATCTGGCGATCAACGGCAATGGGTATTTTCAGATTTTGCAGCCAAATGGCCAGACGGCGTATACGCGCGATGGATCGTTCCAGCTGAACCAGAGCGGGCAGCTGGTGAATTCCAGCGGGTATCAGGTTTTGCCGAGTGTCACCATTCCGGCGAATGCGACGAGTGTGACCATCGGCACGGATGGGACGGTTTCGATCACCTCGCCGGGGTCCTCCGCGGCGACGCAGGTGGGGCAGATTCAGTTGGCGAATTTTGTTAATCCGCAGGGGTTGCAGCCGCTGGGCGGGAATTTGTTTGCCAGCACGACATCGAGCGGCACGGCAATTGCCGGTGCGCCGCAGAGCAATGGGCTGGGTTCGGTGAACCAGAGCTATCTGGAATCCTCCAATGTGGATGTGGTGCAGGCGATGGTGAATATGATTTCCGCTGAGCGGGCTTATCAGCTTGGCACGCAGGCGGCATCGGCGATTGATAACCAGCTCAACTATCTGGCCCAGGCCGCCGCGGGCGCATGAGGCAGTGGCGCAGCATGTTCGGGCGGGGCGTTGTGCTGGCGGGGCTTTGCGCGCTGGCGGGATGCGTCACCAAGCCGCCCACGGCGGCGGCGCTGGTGGAGCCTGCGGCGTTTCCCATCGAGGTGCAGCCGCAGCAGGCTGCCATGGATGGCTCGGTGTTTCCCGCCTCCACTTCTGGCTCGCTCTATGAACCGCGGCGGGACTGGCGGCCGGGGGATCTGGTGACGATCAACATCGTGACCAGCGCCACGGCGGATAATACCGATAATGCCGCGTTGAAGCGTACCGGAACGCTGAATGATTCGCTGACCAGTTTCATGGGTGTGCCGCTCAGTTTCGGCAAGCTGAACGGCGCGAGTTTTTCACCGAATATGGGGGCGACATCCGACCAGGAATATGCCGGGGCGGGAACGGCGGCGGCTTCCAACAATATCTCCGGCCAGGTGGAGGCGGTGATTACGCATGTTGACCCCAACGGCACGCTGGCGCTGGCGGGGCGCACGAATGTGAATATCAACGGCAATGTCACCAGCATTGTGGTGACGGGTTATGCCAGCCCGGATGATATTGCTGCCAACACGACCATCAGCTCCAATAACGTCGCGGATATGAATGTGCAATATGTCGGCAATGGGCCGATCAATGGCGCGCATCAGGTGCCGTGGCTGCAGCAGATTCTCACCAAGGTCTCGCCGTTTTGACGCGCGGGCGGGGGAGATTTGGTTTTTGGCTGATGGCGGCGGTGTTTTGCGCGGCCACGGCGCGGGCGGACAGCACGACGATTGACCAACTGGTGACGGTTGCTGGCGCGCCGACCAACCAGCTTTATGGCTATGGGTTGGTGGTGGGGCTGCCGGGAACGGGGGACCAGACGACCGAGGTGCCTTATACGCAGCAATCCATCCTCAACATGCTGCGCAACATGGGAATTTCGTTGCCGAATGTGACCTCGATGCAGCCGAACGACGTGGCCTCGGTGATGGTGACCGCCGAGGTGCCTGCGTTTGCGCATGCGGGGCAGCGGGTTGATGTGACTGTGTCGGCGGTGGGGAATGCGGCCTCGCTCGCGGGCGGCGTTTTGTTGCCAACGCCGATGCGCGGGGGCAATGGCGTTGTTTATGCGCAGGCGCAGGGGCCATTGCTGGTGAGCGGATTTGCCAGCAGCGCGGGGGGAACTTCGACCAGCGTGAATGTGCCGACGGTCGGCTCGCTACCGGGCGGGGCGATTTTGGCGAATACGATTCCGGCGGATTATGCTGTGAATGGTTTGAGTGCGTTGCTGCTGGACACGCCAAGCTTCCAAACTGCGCAGCAGATTGCCGATGTGATAAACGCCAGCTATGGCGGCGGGACCGCGACGGCGGCATCGCCGGGCGAGGTGGATCTGGCGGCGCAGGGGTTGAACCCGATGCGCTTCATGGCCGGGGTTCTCTCGTTGCCGATTACGCCGCCGGCGCAGGCGCCGACGATTATCGTGGACGCGCAGAGCGGCACGATTGTGATGAATGCCGGGGTGACGCTGGGGCCGGCCGTGGTGAGCCATGGCGATCTGACCGTAAATATTCAGACCACAACTGGCGTGAGCCAGCCTGGGCCGCTCAGCAATGGGTCCACGGTCGCGGTGCAGAATACGGCGGTGAGCGCCAAGCAGCCGAAAGCGGATGTTATCAACCTGCCGCGCGCGGCGACCTTGCAGGATGTGGCGGCCGCGCTGAACGCGGTGGGGGCGACGCCGTCTGATCTGATCGCGATTATCGAGGCGCTGAAACAGGCTGGCGCGATCAACGGCACGATCAAGGTGATATGATGAGCCTTGTAACAGACTTTGGGCATTTATCCGGGAATAATTCCACACCGCAGCCGGGGTTGAGCGCGGCTGTGAAGCATATGGCCGGGATGCTTTGGTATGAAATGCTCTCGGAGTTGAACAAGAGCGGGATGAGCGCCGATACGCTTGGCACCGGCGGCGATAATTTCCAGAGCATGTTCATGTGGAATGTCGCGCAGAATGATTTTGGCAAATATGATGGCGCGCTGGCGGCGGCGGCGGCGCGCCAGGTGGGCGGCGGGGGGAGCAGCGCGCCGGGGGTGGCGCCTGTGTTGCCGGTGGCGGCAGATATATCCGCAACACCGGCGGCGGTGTTAGCCGCGGCGCCGGAAGAGACGCGGCAGGCGGGAGATTTAGTAAGCCAGGCCAAGAATTTTGCCAAAGCCGTGTGGCCGCAGATTCAGGCGGCGGCGCAGCAGCTGGGCGTGCCGCCGGTGGCCCTGCTCGCGCAGACCGCGCTGGAGACAGGATGGGGCGCGGCGGCGCCGGGGCATAATCTGTTCGGAATAAAGGCCGTGGATGGCGAAGCGGGAACCAGCCGGGCAACACATGAGATGGTCGATGGCGCGCTGGTGCCCCAGATTTCGGCGTTTCGCGATTATGCCAGCACAGGAGCCAGTGTTTCCGACTATGTCGGGCAGATACAATCGGGATTTCAGGGCGCTGTCGGGCAGCCTACGGTGGCGGGATTTGCCGGGGCGCTGCAACAATCCGGCTATGCGACGGATTCGAATTATGCCGCCAAAATTGTCAATATCGCGCAATCTCCGTTGATGGCGCAGGTATTGCAGGCTGTGGGCATGGCCACCCAGGGCGCGGGGAATGCGCCGCCAGAGCAGAGCAAGGCAGGTGCGTTATGAGCGGGATCACGGGCGCGATGAATACGGCGCTGAGCGGGTTGAAGTTATTCGAGGCCGGGATCAGCACGGTTTCAAACAATCTTGCGAATGCCACAACGGCCGGGTATGCGGTGGAGACCGTGAATTCCACCACCGCGGTGACCACGCCTGGGCAGCCGGGAAGCGGCGTGCAGGCGCCGCAGATATTACGCGCTGCCAGCGGGTTTGCCGCCGGGCTGCTGCGCACGGCCAATAGCGCGTCGCAGGCGGCGAGCAATCAGGCTGCATCGCTCACCACAATTTCCAACGCGCTGACCAATAACGGCAATGTGCAGACCTCCATCAACCAGTTTTTTCAGGATATCAGCACACTGGCGGCGAGCCCCGCCAGCGCGGCGCAACGCCAGACCGTGCTGGCGGATGCGCAGACGGTAACAGGATCGTTCCAGAGCGCGGCCGGGGTGATCAACGGTGCGATCAGCGGGGCGGGTGCGGTGTTGCAGCAGAGCGTGAGCTCGGTGAATAATCTGCTGGGGCAGTTGGCGGTGATTAATAAAAGCCTGATCGCGGCGCCGAATAGCCCGAGCCTGCTCGACCAGCAGCAGGCGGCGCTGAACGCGCTCTCCAATCTTATTTCAGTGAATGTGCTGCCGCAGGCTAATGGTTCGGTGATTGTGGCGACCGGCGGGAGCGTGCTGCTCGACCAGAGCGGGGCGCAGAATCTGAAGGTTAATAACAGCGGTGGCGCGCCGAGCCTGACCGCGGGAAACAGCGCCGCGCCGCTGAACATGAGCGCCGCGGATGGGGTGATTGGCGCCAGTGTGAACACATATCAGGCCGGTGGCGCGGCGTTGCAAAGCCTTGGCGCGATTGCCGCGATTTTTGCTGGCAGCGTGAACACGGCGCAGGCGCAGGGATTGACGCCGGCGGGGGCACAGGGGAATGCGATATTCGCGGTGCCGGCGCCCAGCGTGACGGCGAATGCGGCCAACACAGGCAGCGCCGGCATAACGGCGCAGATTACCAATGGCAGCGCGTTGCCGGTTGATGGCGGACCGTTTTTGTTGAGCTACAGCGGCGGCGGATGGACCGCGACGAACCAGGCGAGCGGGCAGAGTTTTACCCCCAGCGGCACGCCGCCAGGCTTTGCCGGGATGACGCTCACGATAACCGGCACGCCAGCCAATGGCGACCAGTTTTTGCTCAACCCCGCGCCGAGCGCGGCAAGCGGGATCGCGGTGAGCGCCACCAGCCCGAACGATATTGCCGCGGCGGATCCGTATGCGGCGACGCCTGGGGTTTTGCAGAGCAATGGTTCGATCCTGAACAGCAATGGCGGGAGTCTCAGCACCGGCGTGGATAGCGTGAGCGCTACGCCGGTGAGCGGTGCGGCGGTGATTCCCGCAAGCTATTTCGGGCAAAATCTGCAGGTGACGTTTACCTCGGCGACGGCCTATACGGTTGCGGCGCCGGCAAGCCCGGGCACGGCGATTGCCAGCGGTACGCTGGGGAGTTCGGGGGGGACACTGGCCGTGGCTTATCCGGCGGGGGCGGCGGCCGGGCAGTATTGGCAACTGCCGATAACGGGTACGCCGGCGGCGGGCGATGCGCTCACGCTGACGCCGGGAGGCAGCAACAGCGGCAGCAATGCCACACGCATGGCGGCGCAGTGGACCGCCTCGGGCACCACAGCCTCGGGAACATTGCAGCAGGCGGTTGTGGGTTTTGGTACCTCGCTCGGCGCTAATGCGCAGGCGGCGCAGCAGCTTGGCAGCGCCACCGCCGGGCAGGTGACCACCGCGACGGCGAATTTGCAGGCAGTGGCAGGCGTGAGCACCGACCAGCAAGCCGTGACACTGACCAATTACCAGCAGGCGTATCAGGCGGCGGCGCAGGCGATCAGCGCGGCGCATACAATGTTCGAGTCGTTGCTGACGGCGGTTTAGAGTTTTCGGCGCGTGGCTGAAAACTCTGGTTTCGTGTTCGAACGGGAAATTTCATGCGCTTAGCTTGGACGTTCCAGGTCAATCCAGGCGCATATTGCTCTAATCCGTCATATTTTCAGGAGATTTCATGAACCTTAAAAAAATTCTGATATTTGGCGGCATCGCGCTGGCGGTGATCGGCGGGGGGGGTGGCGGGGCGGTGGTGTATCTGCACCATGGCGGCAAAACGGCGGCGGCCAAGCCGGTGGTGGTGCCGCCAAAACCGATTCTGTTCGCGGAGCTTGATAATGTGGTTGTGAGCATTCCTGCTGATGTTGGCGACCCTGCAACATCCTATGTGCAGTTTGGCATTCAGTTCGCGACAACGAACCCTGACGCGGTGACGCAATTTGGCGCGCTGCAGCCGATTATTAAAGCCGACATCATCAACCTGATGATGAACGAGACTCAGAAGACGCTGCAGGACCCGGCGACGCGGGCAAGGCTGGCGAAAAATTGCCTGGGAATTTCAAACAGCGTGCTCTCGGGGAGCGCGAATTTTACGCCGGCGAATCCGTTCAGCGCCGCATATATTACAAATCTTGTTGTTCAGGAATAGGAAGTTGGATAGTTCCGGTCTTGATCTCGTGGCCTCCTCGCTCCTCTCGCTCAGTGTGCTGTTTGGTGTGCTGCTCGGCGCGATGTTTTTGCTTCGCCGGTTGCGCGCCACGGCATGGGGGCGGCGCAACGCAGGGCCGTCACCGATTAAAATCATCGCCTCGCGGGCGATGGGCGGGCAAAACACGCTGGTGATCGCCGAGGTGGAGGGGCAGCGGTTTTTGCTTGGTGTGAGCCGTGGTGGAATCGCCCGCATTGGCCAGGTTGGCGGCGATGAATAAGAACGCGGCCCGCAGGGCGAAGGGGCGGCACGGCTTGTGGCTGTTCAATATGCGCGGTTGTTTATGCGCCCTGGGCCTCTTCCTGGCCGCCGCCCCGGCCCATGCGGCGGCGGGGGGGCTGACATTGATGAGCGAGGCGACGGGCACGGGCGGCGGGGCGGCGTATTCGTTGAACGTGCAGACTTTGCTGGTGATTACCGGGCTGGCGTTTTTGCCCGGGATATTGCTGCTGATGACCGGGTTTACGCGGATTATCATCGTGCTTTCGGTGATGCGCCAGGCGATGGGGTTGCAGACGACCCCGCCGAACATGGTGTTATCAGCACTGGCGCTGGCGCTGACCGTGTTTGTGATGCGCGGGGTGATACAGCAGGAGCAAACGCTGGCGATTGATCCGTATCTGGCGGGGCAGATTAGCTTTAACCAGGCGTTGGCGGCGGCGAAGGCGCCGGAGCAGGATTTTATGCTCGCGCAGACGCGCAAGGCGCCGTTGCATTTGTTCGTGGATTTAAGCGGGGGGCATTACGCGACACCTAAGGATGTGCCGATGACGGTGTTGGTGCCGGCGTTCGCGACCTCGGAGCTGGAGACGGCGTTTCAGATCAGCTTTCTGATTTATGTGCCCTTTGTGCTGATCGATCTGGCGGTGGCCTCGGTGTTGATGTCGCTGGGCATGATCATGGTCTCGCCGACGTTGATCTCGTTACCGTTGAAGCTGTTGATGTTCGTCTCGATCCACGGCTGGGTGCTGGTGCTGGGCACGCTGGCGAATAGTTTCGTGCTGCCGCCCTGATGCCGCTTTATCTGCAACTGCTGCATATGGCGCTCACGACAGAGCTGGAAGCGATTACGCCGATTGTTATGGTGTTGCTGGTGATTGGGCTGGTGACGGCGATTTTTCAATCAGCGTTCCAGATCGAGGATACGACGTTCAGCCTGCTGCCAAAAATATTCGCGATGATTGCGATCGGGCTGTTTGGCGGGTTTGGCGCTTTGCGGGTGTTTGAGCATTTTGCCGTTATGCTTATTTCCCATGCGCCGGGGCTGGTGCATCAGACATGGTCCTGAACCAGGCGCAGGTGATGCTATGGCTGGGCCAATTTTTATGGCCATTTCTGCGCATCACCGGGCTGCTGCTCACCGCGCCGGTTTATGGCTCACCGCTGATCCCCGGCATGGTGAAGGCCGCGCTGGCGGCGGCGCTGGCGGCGGCCCTCGCACTTTGGCTGCCGGGGTTGCCGCCGTTTCCCGGTGATCCGCTGAGCGCGATTTATACCGGGATGATGCAGATCGCCTTTGGCGCGATGCTCGGCATGGTGATGCAGATTGTGGTTTCCGCCGTGGCGGGTGCGGGCGAGATTGCGGGGCTGGCGATGGGGCTGAGTTTCGCCGAGTTGCAGTTCCGCGAGTCCCCGGGGATGACGCCGGTTGTGTATGATATCATGCTCTGGGCGGGGATGCTGGGGTATATGGCGGCGGGCGGGCCGGTGTGGCTGTTCGCGGCGCTCGCGCATTCGTTTCAGCATGGCGTGGAGGTTGGCGGCATCGGCAACTGGAGCGCGCTGGCGGCGCTGGGGGGCACGCTTTTTAGCTCCGCCGTGTGCCTGGCCATGCCGGTGCTGGCGGTATCCTTATGCGTGAACCTGACCGTGGGGCTGACCTCGGTATTCGCGCCGCAGATGAATCTGCTGACCATCGGGTTTCCGCTGCTCATATTGGCGGGACTGTGGGTGCTGGCGGGGTCGGTGTTTTATATCGGCCACGGCATGGAACAGCTGATGGGCGTGGGGACCGGCGCGCTGAGCGGCATGCTCGGCCATGGCTGAGGGCGGCGGCGAAAAACAGCACGGCCCCACCGAACGGCGGCTGCAACAGGCGGCGGAGCGAGGGGATGTCGCGCGCTCGACCGATTTGCCGAAGGCGGCGGTGGTGGTGATTGTGACCACGCTGGCGCTGGGGGCGGCGGCGGGGATCGGCGGGCGGTTGCAGGATGATGTGGCCGCTTGGCTGGCCGCAGCGGGAACCGCCCAACCCGCTGCGGCGGCCGGGTGGAGCCTGACGATGGGGGCGCAGATCGGGCCGCTGCTGGTGCTGATCGCGGGGGTGGCCGTGGTGGCCAGCGTGTTTTCGGGCGGCTGGGTGTTCAGCCTGGGCCTGCTCAAGCCCGATCTCTCCAAGCTGATGCCGGCGCACGGGCTGGGGCAGTTATTCTCCAAATCCGGCATGAGCGAGACGTTCAAGGCGTTGCTGAAGTTCATCGTCATCGGCGGGGTGGGCGCGGAGATGATCGTGGCGCGCGAACCAGCACTGGCGGCGCTGGCGGCAAGCCCCCACCCCAGCGCCGGGCCGGTGGTGGCGCTCTGCATGCAGGTGATTACGGCGATATGCGCGGTGATCACCGTGTTGGCGGCGGGCGATATGGGGCTGCAATATTGGTTGCACCGGCAGAAGCTGCGCATGTCGGACAATGATCTGCGCGAGGAGATGAAGGACTCGGCGGGCAACCCGGAGGTGCGCGGGCGGCAGCGGATGCTGGCGCGCAAGCTGGCGCGGGCAAGGCAGATGAAACGTATTCCCGAGGCCTCGGTGATCGTGGTGAACCCTACGCATTATGCCGTGGCCATACGCTACCGCCGGGGGGTGGACCGCGCGCCGCTGTTGCTGGCCAAGGGCGTGGGGCTGTTGGCGGCGGAAATTGTCAGCCGGGGGCGGGGGTTGGGGATTCCGGTGGTGGAGGCGCCGCCGCTGGCACGCGCGGTGTATCGCCATGTAGAGCCGGGCGAGCCGGTGCCGGTGGCGCTGTATCGCGCCACCGCAGAGGTGCTGGCCTATGTTTGGAAGATGCAGCGCTGGCGGGCGCAGGGCGGGCAGCGGCCGGTGCCGCCAAAGGCGCGGGAGGGGGAGATAGAGGTGCCGCGCGGGCGGTAGGTCAGGATTTCGGCATTACGGCGACAGTAACCTCGTTGCGGCGCAGCCAGGGGAGTGTCCACGGCGGATCGTAGAACTGGGCCACCGGCTCACCCGCCGCCACCCAGGCGGAACCGGCGAGTTGCCGGGCCAGAATGGCGCGCGCGCGGGCCACCGCCGCCGCCTTTGGCCGGCCCGGGAAGCGGTAGACTGCCTCGGTGGTCTCAGCCACCTCATGCAAACTTATTTGCGGGTCCAGCGGGCGGGGCAATGTCGCCAGCGTGTAGCCGGAGGGCATGTAGAAGCTGATGACCCAGGCGCCATCGGCGGCCTGGGCCTGGGCCACGGGCGCGGTCATCGCGATGGCGGCGGATGCCTGAGCCACCGGTGCGGTCATGCTGAGCGATGCGCTGGCAGTGTTGGCGCCGAAAATATACCCCGCGAGGAGGCGGAAGCCCTTGGAACGGGCGGTGATTTCATCGCCGCGCACGCTCACGCTGGCGGCCAGGCGCGGGGCGTAGCGGCGGAGCTGCACCTCGCCCAGCGCCGCGATGGTTTGATAGGCCGGTTCTTCCGTGCCCCCGCGCAGGCCGAACACAAGGCCCGCCGCTTGCAAAAACGCCTTGGCGGATTGTAAAAATTTCAATGCTTTCGCTCCATGAGCCAGGCAGCGGCGGGAGGGTCAGTGATGCCTAGATGCAATATGGCCCCGGGGTATGCATTCTGAAAGCCCGCCTCCAGCCTTGTTTTACAGCCCGGCAGCGGTTACGGAACGCAAAAACCCGGAGATAACGTTTTACCATGAGTGATAAACACGCAGATGTCGTCATCGTCGGTGCCAGCCATGGCGGCAGCGAGGTTTCCTCCCGCCTGCGCCAGGGCGGGTTTACCGGCACCATCGCGCTGCTCGGCGCTGAGCCATACCTGCCCTACCAGCGCCCGCCGCTCTCCAAGGCCTTTCTCGCGGGCGAAATGACCGTGGAGCAACTGCTGATCCGCTCGCCCGAGAGCTACACCAAGGCCGGGATCGAATGGCATCCCTCCACCGTCGTGGAATCAATCGATCGCACCACGCATAGCCTGCGTCTGGGTAATGGCGAGGCTTTTGGCTACGGCAAACTGGTGCTCGCCACCGGCGGGCGGCCGCGCCAGCTCACCATTCCGGGCTCCGAGCTGCAGGGGCTGCATTACATGCGCTCAATCGCCGATGTGGACGCGTTGCGGCCGGGATTTGTCGCCGGGGCGAAACTCGTGATTGTCGGCGGCGGCTATATCGGGCTGGAAGTGGCGGCGGTTGCCGTGAAGCACGGGCTGGATGTGGAAATCGTGGAATTTGCGCCGCGCGTGCTGGCGCGCGTGGCCGGGCCGGAGCTTTCGGCCTTCTACGAGGCCGCGCACCGCGCCGCCGGGGTAAAGCTGCGCCTCTCCACCGGGGTTGAAGGGTTCGACCCCGCGCCCGGCAAGCCCGGCCATGTCGGCGCGGTGCGCTGCGCGGATGGCACGGTGCTGCCGGCGGATCTGGTGCTGGTGGCGGTCGGCCTGGTGCCGAATATCGAACTCGCGCGGGATGCCGGGCTGGCGATGGGCAACGGCATTGTCGTGGATGAGTTCACCCAGACCTCGGACCCGGATATTCTGGCCATCGGCGACTGCACGGAGCATCCGCTGCCCTTCCTGGACGGACAGCGCGTGCGCCTTGAATCTGTTCCCAATGCGGTGGAACAGGCGCGCGTCGCGGCCTCGGTGCTCAATGGCCAGCCGAAAGCCTATGCCGCGGTGCCGTGGTTCTGGTCGGACCAGTATAATCTGAAGCTGCAATCGGTGGGCTTGAGCCATGGGCATGACCGGGTGGTGATCCGCCCGGCGCGCACGCCGGAGGGGTTTGTCGCCTTCTATCTGAAGGACGGGCGGATGATCGCGGCGGATTGCGTGAATTCGATCACCGAATTCACCGCGGCGAAGCGGCTGGTCACGGAAAAAACCATCGTGGACCCGGCGGCGCTGGCTGACCCGGCGGTCGAGATGAAGTCACTCCTGGCGGCGAAAGTTTAGAGTGCGATCGTTTGAGGTTCGCTCAACCGAGCGAGCCGAAAGCGTGAATCGCCCTCAAAAAAAATGGCCAGAGCCTGATCGCACTTAAGGCGATCAGGCTCTGGCCATTAACGCGGTAGGAACACCGCCTCCGGCGCCGGGCTTGCCCGGCGGGTGATCCGGTGGCGCGCCCGCGCTTCGCGCAGCATGGCGGTGAAGGTTTGGTGCACGGCCGCCGGCTCGCCGGTGCGGCGCTCCAGCGCGCGCAGGCAGAACTGCACCTGCGCCATGTTCTGGTAATAGCGGGTGAAGGCGTAATTGAGGGCGCTGCCAGTAATCGCGCCGGCGATAGGCACCGCCTGGGCCAGCAGTTTTTCCGACAGCACCACGCCAAAGCGGCCGGCGGCGGATTTTATCAGCAGGTTGAGGGATAAATGGCTGAGGCCGAGGCGCGCGGCCCAGTAGCCGGTTTCGGACTCGTCATCGCCTGTGCCGGGACCGCCAAAGGCCAGAACCTCCAGGCAGGCGCGGCGGGTGTCTTCCGTGGCAAGGTCTTCGCCCGCGTCCCGCGCGGCCTGGGCGATGGAGCGCAGGATCGCCGTGGTGGTGAAGGGGATGTCAAACAACACGCCGGGCAGGCCGATGAGGCCGGAGGCTGCGCCAGAGGCGGCGGTGGCCAGGCGGTGGGCGCGGTTGCCATGGGGGCGGCGCGGCCGGGCTGTGCTGCTCAGGCCGAATGTGGCGAGGTTATAGCTGCGCCAGAGTGTTTCCTCGACGCTGTCCTGCGCGCGCTGCGTGATGTCCACCCAGGCTTCGCCGCCAAAATGGCCGCCGGCTTGGGCGAGGCGGGCGCGCAGGGCCTCGATACGGCGGCCGAACAGGGAGGTGACCCGCATGAGGAGGCCGCGCGAGTCCGCCATGATGATGGCGGCGCGCCAAAGCTCTTCGCGTTCGTGCGGGGTGAGGAAGGCGGCGGTGCCCGCCAGGGAGTCCGGAAGGGGGGGTAGATTTTTCATGTCCGGCTGGAACATGTGCTCCAGCCGGGTATGAGGCAAGAGCGGAAGATTATTCCGCGGCGCCGACGGCCTTAACGGCCTGGACGATTTCCGCGAATGCGGCGGCATCGTCAAACGCGATGGCGGCCAGAACCTTACGGTCCAGCTCCAAACCAGCCTGCTTGAGGCCGAAGATGAACTGGCTGTAGGTCAGGCCATGCTCGCGCACGGCGGCGTTGATGCGCTGGATCCAGAGCGAGCGGAACTCGCGCTTTTTGACCCGGCGGTCACGATAGGCATAGCGCAGCGCCTTCTCCAGGCGTTCCAGCGCGATGCGGTAGTTGGTGGACGAGCGGCCGACAAAGCCCTTCGACTGCTCAAGAACTTTTTTGTGACGGGCGTGGGTGGTAACGCCCCGTTTTACACGTGCCATGTTTCTGCCTCTCCCTTATGCGATGCCGTACGGCGCCCACTGCTTAACGGTGATGCCGTCAGCGTGGGTGAGGGTCTGGCTGCCACGGTTGGAACGTTTGGATTTCTGGCTGCGGGCCATCAGGTTGTGGCGCTTCTTGCCCGGACCGGCGAGAACCTTGCCGGTGGCGGTGATCTTGAAGCGCTTTTTGACCGATGACTTGGTCTTTAACTTCGGCATTTTGGTCTCCTATCGCATATCCCTGGGTGAACAGGGCTCCCGAACATCGGGGCGGCGGCCGGGCATGCCTATGGCCCAAGCGCGCGCGCATCACGTTTTACGGTGAAGCGCGGCCTATAGAGGGTGCGAAGGAGCGTGACAAGGGTGGAAAAGGCAGCGCCGCCCCGCTTGTCACGCCGCGATATTGGCGCAAAACTCAGGGATATGGCGAGCAAACCCCCGGATGCGGCAAAATTATACGAGGCGGCGCTGAATCATCTGGCGCGCTTTGCCGCGACCGAGGCCGGGCTGGCGCAGGTGCTGGCCCGTAAGCTGGAGCGCTGGGGCAGGCTGTATGCGGGGGAAGACGCCGATGCCGATGAGGTGGCGGCCGAGGTGCGGCGGGCGAGGGCGGCGATTCCAGGGGTGATTGCCCGGCTGCGGGAGGCGGGCTTGCTCAATGATGCCGCCTTCGCCGCCTCGCGCGCCAAGCGGCTGACCCGGCAGGGCAAATCCCGCCGCGCGGCGCTGGCGCATCTGGCGGCAAAAGGGGTGGCCAGGCCCGTGCTGGCCGAAGACCCGCGGCGCGAGCTGGCGGCCGCCTGCGCTTATTTGCGGCGGCGGCGGGCGGGGCCCTTTGGCGAGGCGCCGGAGGCAAAAATCATGGCCGCGATGGCGCGTGGCGGCTTCGCCCAGGAAATCGTGCGCCACGCCCTGCGGCTGGACCGCGAGGAAGCCGAAGGACTAATAAAAGAGCTGCACGAATAGAGTGCGATGACTTCAGATTGGCCCGTTTGCAGCCAATCTGAAGTCATCCGGCTCTCTAACCAGCACTTGCACGCCAGCCCGGGCGTCTGAAAAAAAATGGCCCGGATTGCTCCGGGCCATCGCCTGGCTATAGCGAGAAAATCGACTTGAGATCAGCCAGCACGGTTTGCAGCAGGCTGAGACCAGCCTGGGCTTTTGCCGCATCAGCCGCGGGCAGCGCGGCGACCACGGGGGCAGCGGCGGTGGCCAGTGAAGCCGCGGCCGAGGTGGCGGCCTGGAGGGCGGTGGCATGAGCCGCTTCGCTTGCCACCACCGAATTCACAACCGCCTCGCCGGCCTGCAAGCCGGCATCGGCAATCACACCGATCGGGCCGCCCAGGGCAGCGCCGATATGGGCGGCAATGTTCAGGTCACCTTCAATTTTCGCCAGCATTGTTTCGTTCATCATCATCTCCACAAAAAACGGCGATCCGCGCCGTGCGGGTTGAGCAAGCGTTGTTGTTCAAACTGAGATTTCCCCCGCCAGCGCGATCACGCGCCGCGACCAGCCCAGCCCGAAACTCGTCCAGCCGGGCAAGCGGGCATAAAAATCGATCCGGCGGGTCAGCGCCTCACGCGCCAGCGCCAGTGCATTGCCGGTTTTTATGGCCGCCAGTGTTCCCGCCCCGAATACGCCATCGGCCGGTACACCGGCGGCCAGTTGCAGCCAGAGGACCGAGCGGCGAAGCCCGGCGTTCACCGCGGCGTCAAAGGCGACAAGCGCCACCGGCAGCGGCAGTGCGTCCCCCTGCAACGGCGCCCAATAATCCCGGCGATAAATCTCGGCCGCCATCGCCTCGGTCAGATTGGCGATGTCGAGCTGGGGATAGGCCGCGGCGCTGATGCCAAAATTCGTCCCGCGCAGCGCACCCACACCGGCATGGCCGCCGGTCCAGTTGCCAGGGTCCGCCGGATTATCGGTGAAACCACCCTCGGCCCCCAGGGTGAAGGCGAGGCAGCGCGCAAAATTATCCACGCAGCAGACTCGCGATCAGCCCGCCGCACGCGGCCGACAGCAGGCTGATAATGGCAACGCTCATGCGCCGCTCGGCATCGCGCTCGCCGCGAATACGCGAGATATCCGCCCGCATGTCGCTCAACCCCGCGACCAGCTCATCCACTTTGGTGAACAGCTTGCCGATGATCTGATCTTCCTGCGCCAGGTAGCGCACGCGCCAGGATTCCAATGAATCCGCCTTGGCCTCCAGAACACCGATATCCTGACGGATACCGTTCACATCATTACGCAAGCCCGCAATATCCAAACGCAAGACAGTTACAGAATCTGAATCCATGAGTGTTCCTCAGGCGGGTGTGTCAGACAGGGTGATGGGATAGGCCGTTGCCTGCAGCGGGAGGTTCACATTCCATGCGGCGCCGAGGTCGTTGCCTATATTCCAGTTCGCGGGCGGGAGCAGGCTCGCCGCGTTATCGGTCACGGCATCGCCACGGCCGATCTGCGTGCTGCCATATGGGTAGAAAAACAACACATTGGCCGAGGGGTTGGTGATCCCGGCCGCCAGCGTCACGGACACATGCGTGGCGTCGACCCGCACCGCGCCAACCGCGGTGATGATCGGGCCCGGCGTGGCCACGCTGCCGCCATCCATCACCGCGAAACCGGCACCCTTCGCCGCCTGCAAAGGCACGGCCAGGTCGTTCCCGGAATCATGCGCGATGGTGAGAATCAGCTGCGTGTTCGAAGCCCTGTAAACATGCGTGATCTGCGGCCCGCCTTTTACCGGCAACCCGCTCACAGGGAGGGCAGTGGCGTGGATCGTATCGCCAAGCCCTTGCGCCATGGCGGCGCGCCCTGCGGCATGCGCGCCGATGCGCCCATAGCGCAACAGATCAGGCTCGTCACGATGCTGCGGATCCCCGCCCGTAAACAGCCCCGTGGTGGGGTCATAGGCCGAATTCAACGGATTGGAATCGGCCGTCTGCGCCGCGAAAACAACGATGTTGTTGGCGCTCACCGCCGCCAGATCGGCAATGGACTCACGCACCATCTGCACGCCATCGTTGGTTTCGTAGGGGATGGCATTCCACGCCAGCAGCGGCAGGTTGGCGGCGGTGCGGCCGAGCAGGCCACGCGTGAGCGCCAGCAGCCGCAGCACCGTGGCCTTGTAGAGCGCCTTGTTTGCATAAGGCATGGTGCTGTCCTGCTCCGACCAGGGCCAGATCAGGAACGCGATATCGGCTTCATCAGCGGCCCCAACAAGCGCGGAGCCGCCCGTAAGATAGGCGCTCAGCGCCGCGAAATCCGGCCCGCCGCTCCAGGTGGAAGGGTCCGAGCCATCCCCCGGATTGGTCAGGAATGTGCCGTTGCCGGTTCCCGGAGGAAACAGCGGTGCCGAGGAGTTGGAAATCGGGTGGCCCGAGATCACCGAATAACGGTTGGGGGCAACATACGTCCCCGACATTTCCGCCGTGAAGGCATAAGCCGCCGCGCCCAGATACCACGCAACGCCCTGCGCCAGCGCGAGCGCGCCCCCCGCATTCATGAACCAGGCCGCGTTGGACTGGCCCATGAGCAGCAGATTAACCCCTCGGCGCGCGCCCAAAATCCATCTTCCCTGCGCGTTGATCAATGCGGTGATGTCCGTGGCGCCGAGCGCACGCTCCCAGGTCGCGGCCTCATGGAACCAACATTGCGCCGACCCCTGCACACTCCCGTCATGCAGCAGCAGCACCGGCGCGTTGGCGCTCGCGGGCAGCGGGTTCGCAATGCCACCGGCAACCTGCGCGCCATCGAGCCACACATCCACCCCAACGCCCGGCGTATTGCGCAGGATGATCGCATGGCTGTGCCGGCGTGCCAGCGCGGCGGAAAGCACGGTCTGGCTCGCGGTGCCGGGAAACAGCGTAAGGTTTGCCCCCCCGCTGCTGTCGGCCTGCAAAATTGTCGTGCCGGTGCCAAAACTTGTATGCATCAGCGGAATGGGATTGCCGTTGACGTAATATGTCCCCTGCCGCCAGTTCGGCCTGGTCCAGACCAGATAACGCGTCCACGCCACCCCCGCGCCCAGCTCAAACCCAGGATGCGAGAGCCCCCAATCCGCATCCAGCACCGGGCCGTTGTTGAGAATCCCAGCGTCCGGCGCGCCAACAGCCCCCAGATACCCGTTGACGCGCGGCACCGCGATGGTGGCGGCGGGCGATGTGTCCGCGCTGATGTGATACGGCGTGAGGCTGTTCCCGTTGCCGGATTTATCAACAACAACGCCAACCGCCGCATTGCTCACGGTCAGCGGCGCGCCGGTGACATCCTGCAAGCCGCCTAGCAACCCGGCATCCCACCAGCCGGAAATACCGCTGATCGCGGCTGGATATGGGCCGGTGAACACACCCGCCGGCGGCATGCTGCCTGCCGGCAGCGGGCGCACCAGCGCACGCCTCCCCTGCCCGGCCGCCAACAGCGAGCCGGGATAGTTGAACAACATTGCCATGCTTCAGGTGACCGTAACGGTGAAAGTGCTGACCGTGGGGCTACCGCCCGTGCTGGTTTCAACCCACACGTAATAATTCCCGGCGGTTGCCGGCGTTGCGTAATAAACCGCCCACAGCGAGTTGGAGTTAATAATGCTCGCAGCCGCCCAGCCCGCGGTGGGCAGAACCGTGTTGGACGTTGAGAGCGCGACCTGGGTGGCAACACTCTGCGCCGGCGTCACGCTGCCATTCAACCCGATGGTGCTCACGCCATGAACATAGCTGCCGCCGGGATTGTTGATGCCGTAAGTCACCGCGGCACCCGCAGCCACCGTTACCGCTGCCGAAACCGCGCTCAGCCCGCTCGCGGCATCCTGCGCCCAAACGTAATAGGCTCCCGCCGCTGGCGGCGTCAGCGCGGCGCTGAAGCTGCCAGAGGCGGTCGTTGCCGCCGCCCAGCCGGTGGTGGGGGCCGTGGTGTTCTGCGTTGCGAGCTGCACGCCAACAGTGTCGCCGGCCGGGCTCACAGTGCCGGTCACCGCCAACGCACTCCCCGCCGTGCCGGTTGAGGCCGCGCTGACCGCCAGCGACGCCGCAACCACGCTGATCGCGCCGGAGACAACATTCACCGCAGGCGCGGCCTGCTGTTCCGCCCAGATATAATAAATCCCCGCAACCGCAGGCGTCAGATTGGCCGTCCACCCGCCATTGCTGACCACGGCACTCACCCATACCGCCGGGGCCGTCGTGGCGCTTACGGAAAGCCCAACCTGCACCGCATTGCTGGCCGGCGAGACCGTGCCGGAGAGCGCGATCAAGCGGCCCACGGCCACCGTGGCGGGCGGCGCAACCATGGTCACGCTCGGCGCAATCACAACAAAGCTGTTGGAAACACCAACAACCGCGACATTGCCGTGGTCACGCACGCGAACCGCATAGGTCCCCGGATTAAGGCCGGCGGCGGTAAAGCTATAAGCATTCGCGGTAATCACCGGGCTCGGCGCCGCAATCCAGGTGGAACCGCCATCAATGGAATAATCAAGCGCGGAGGGCGCATCATTGAATACACCGCCAGCAATGATAAAGGCCGCGTTCGGCGCCGGGGCGCTAATCGAGCCGATGGTCAAGGTCGGGGCATTGGGCACCACGCCGCTCCACCACACAAGCGACCCGCCCGAGTAACTCAGACCCAGCAGCGCCGTCGTGGCACCCGGCGGCAGCGTTATACTGCCCGAACCCGAGGTAATGCCCGCGCCCATCGTAACCGGCTCAGGCGCCAGATTAATCAGCGTGCATGAAAACCCCGGCCCCATATTGGCAAAATTCGCCGAGAGCGTAATCGCCGCGCTCGCAACCAGGATGCGGTTGTTATGCTGCGTCGAATCCAGCACCGTATTGCTCGTAAGTTCAACAACACCCGGCTGCACAACGGGCAATTTGCTTTGCACATAATTCCAGATCGCCCCAAAACTCTGCACGCTAAGCATGTTGCTGCCCTGCGCCACCAGCAGCTCATCACTATCGCGCGCGGGGCCTGCGGCGGGGAGCTGATCAATCGTCTGCCCCCCCAAAAACTGGCCATATGGCATCCAGGCCAGCGTGCCGTTCTGCCAAAGCGCCACATAATCCGACGCACCAATTGAGCTGGCGGAATTACCCGCCGCAGGCCCGCCAAGGCCCGCCCCCTGTGGACCGGCGGGACCGGCGGGACCAGCAGGCCCTGCCGGGCCGCCCGCCCCCTGCGGGCCAGCGGGACCGGTCAATGAGGCGGCCGTCACCGTGATGACGCCGTTGCCATCGATGGCAACCCCGGCACCCGCCGAGAACAACCCGCGCAACGCCGTCACCGGCAACAAACCCGGCGCGCTCCCCGCGTTGATCACAATCTCGTCGGACAGCGACATCGCCCCCAGCACCGGAAACCCAGCGTGATCCGCGCCGTTGGCCGCCAGCGTACCGGCGTTCAGCACCAGGCCAGTGCCCGCCGCCACACTCTCCGGGGCTCCAGCGCCAATACTGTACCGGCCAAGCAAATCGCCGGATGGTACGCTAATCATGGGCTGCAAATTCGCCGTCAGTTGCGACACACTCACGGAATAAAGCAACCCGGCTTGCGAGAGCGGCAGCAGATCGCTGGCCCCGGCAGAGATGACCGGCGGGAGTTGGGCAATCGTTGTCATTGCACACAGACTTTCATTTTAAACGTTTGATTCAGCTGCGAAAGCCGAAATACCTCAGGCAACAGCCACCCAATTGGCCGATCCCGCCGCCTGGCTGACCCAGAACGTGTTGCCCACACCACCATTCAGGTTCCGGAATGTGGAACCCGCAGGCGCCGCAACAGAATTTTGCGGTGAACCGCGGCCGATCAATTCAACCGCGCCCGTGGACTCAGTGTCAGAGATAATGCGTACTTTGCCCGTTCCGGATGGGTGCAATGAAATATCCCCCGTCAGCGTCTTAAGCGTCAGGCTGCCATCGCCATTTGGCGAGACATAATCGCTCTGCGAAAACCTGGCCGCGCGCCAACCGCCGTTATTGCCAATCCAGTCGATACTGGCGCCCGCCGGAACGGTAATCGGCGCACCCGTCCAATTGCTCTGCACCGGCGAGGCCCCGCTGGCCGCAAAAGTTACCGGCGTCAGACAATCAATGGTCAACGCCCGATTCTGCAAAACCGGCAAGCCAACCTGCGCCGAAGCAAGGGCTCCTCCCCCGTTACCAGTAATACTGACCGTCGTTCCCGCACCATAACCCGAGCCGAAACTGCTCATCTGAATACCGATGATCCGGCCATTGGAAATCCATGGAAACGCCGCCGCCCCCGTGCCGGTGCCGGTGCCGTTAATATTCACGGTGGCGGTCGTGTACCCAACCCCTGTATTGAGCAATTTAATAAATGTAACCTGCCCCGCCGTCAGACTGCCCTGCGAGGTCACGATACTTGCCACCGGCGCCACCGACTGCGAAATGCTGACCGTATCAACGATATCCGGCACACTCAGCGTGTAAACACCATTCACCACGCCAGGATTAACCGGCCAGCGCGGCGTAAAGTTCAATAGATTGCCCCGGAGAATAACCGAATCCGTATACGCGGACAACGCATTCGTCAGATTGGCCCCGGCGTCGCCTACGACAATATTGTCCATTATCAGAACATTCTGCGCGGCATCACGAATTAAAATGCCGACAGCACCACCGCTGTAATGAATCCAATTTCCAATAATCGAAAGATCGCTACATGCCAGCCCGAAATTATCCCCACTCCCATTACCCTCCACATTCTGGACAGCAATGGAGCTACCCGTGCAATCCTGAATAAAATTGCTTCGCGCCGTGCAGTTCTGCCCCCCGCCGATATTCAGACCGATCAGCGCGCCATTAATGTAGTTGCTGTCAACTTCCGTATAGATCGAACCGCCGCAATCAATTCCAAAACTTGAAGCTCCGGTAACCATATTACCGGTTACCTTGCAATATCCGGTATCACACAGAATACCCGCGCCACCGCCCGTCACCGAGCTGTTGTTGGCGCATAAATTTCCCGAAACCAGGATATTCCTGCCCGACATGAAAATGCCGTACCCCCGGTTGGCATAGCAATTATTACCAGACACCACGGCGCCAAGAACATCCGGGTTGGAATTCCCATATGTGAACGGAACCACCGGGATATTCGTGGCATTGAAATTGCCAACCGTGATCCCGCATGTATTATTCCAGCATGTATTGCCCAGAACCTGAACTTCACGAATCTTCAATACAAACGCCGGGTCCTGGCTATCGATATGTATGCCATTTCCCCCATTATCATGACCCCGGCAATTGGTAACGCTCAGCGCATCTATCGCCTGAACATAAAACCCATGCACCGCGTTCGCGGCGAACTCGCAATCGCTGATATGATGCTGGGTAACCGCCGGATCACTCGCCAGGTAGCAAAGTCCCGAACCATTTCCATAGCCTTTTGCATTTTTAAAGAGGCATCTGGTAACAATTGATTTTGTGCAGCTTCCCTGAACGATCACAGCAAACGTGTTAGCCGTCAACGCCGCATTGGCATCAAAAATAATGCCATCCATAAACAACGATGCCGTCGCGATATTGATCCAGGCCGGCGTTGCCGAAGTCCCCAGTTTTGACTGCGCCGGACGCGTCAGTATTGTCAAACCCGGCACACCAAGCAACGTGCAGGCCACCCCCGTAATGTCACACTCACCCGCGATCGCATAAGTCTTCGCGCCCAGGCGGACAGGCGCCCCGCTGGCAATCGCCGCGAGCAAGGCAGCGCTGTCATCCGTGACGCCATCTCCCTTGGCGCCAAAGTCCTCGATTGCAACAGCATTGCTGGCCAGCGCCGCAATAGTCCGCGCCGCCGTGGCGCCGCTCGCCGTGGCAACCAGCGCACCGCCCGGCAATCCCGGCACGCCCCCCATCGCACTCAAAAAATTCGCGTAGGAAACCCCCGCATTCACCCCCGCCTGGCCAAGCGGGACAATATCCCCGGCACCGGGCGGCGTGCCTGCCGCTAAGCCCGGAATTTCAAATGGTGCCGCCGTTGCCGACAGAGTCGTCCCCGCCAACGCCAGATTGGCGCCAATTGTAATCGGCACCGGCACGCTTGTGCCCGGGCCAACGCCACCCAGCAAGCTGTTTTGCGGCAGCGTCAAGGTTTTCTGTACCCCCGCGAGCACCTGCGCCCGCGTGGCAGCCAGCGTCTGCCCGTTCTGGAAAATCGCTAGCTCATCGGTATCGGAAACAGACGTCGCGGGAGGCAATTGTCCAATTGTTGGCATGGGCGGAAACCTTAAAGAATTGTCAAAGGGGTGCCGGTCGGGTCCGTCAGGGGCTGGCCCGCCGGTGTCGTCAACGCATTCGCAGGTGCTGGCACGCTGGCTAATGAGACAACCGGCAGTGCGATACTCCGTGCAATCCGCCGCCCGCCGCTTGTGGTAACGCTCACCGTCACGGTATACGTTGTCAACGCCTGACCAGATGTTAGCCAAAATACCGCCAGCGCTCCATCCGCGGCGGCTGAAACAAGCGTCAGATCGCCCGGATTCGCCGGGCTGATCACCACATCCAGTGTGCTGATCGTATCACCCGGATTCGCAGTCAACGCAGGAGCCACGTCAAACACATAGTCCAGCGTATCACCAGGATCTTTCACCGGCCACGCCAACGCCACGGGCGGCGGAATCTGCGGCCCGCGCGGCGTCGGAACAAAGCCATCGATCTGCACATACCGCGCATTCGAAGGCCGCCAGATGTGGTTGGCCGGTGTGCTCATCCGCGTTCTCCCTAATACTCAACAATGATGAGGCCAGGCGCACCCGGACCACCCGCATATCCAACCGGACCGGCCCCGGTCGACGTGCCGCCGCCGCCGCCGCCGCCGCCATACCCCGGTGCCGCAATACCCACAGCCGGCCCGCTGGCCCCACGCCCATTGCCAGGGCCGCCGCCATCGCCACCACGGCAAGCGACAACAATGGCATCGGTGCCAACCGAGCCGGTAATATTCACCTGCCCACCCGAAGCTGTCCCGCCCGCGCCCCCCGCGTTCGAAAAATTCGTGACGGTGCCGCCATTTCCACCGGTTCCACCATTGGCGGTCATATAACCGCCAAAGCTTGACTGCCCTCCCCCCGTGCCATTACCCGCGCTGGCCGGAGCAACGCCACCCGCCCCCACCGTCACGGCAATCACCGTGCCCGGCACAAGGTTGTTCACAATCCCCAAGGCCCTACCGCCGGCCCCGCCGCCGCCGCTTGGCATCGTGGTATGATACCCCCCGCCACCGCCGCCCCCGATAACCTCCACACGCGCAGTGGTCACCCCATTGGGCACCGTAAAACTGCCCGATGCGGTGAAAACCTGCATCGCAGAAAACCCAGGCCGTAGCGACGGCAATTTATAGGTAAGAAACGGCGCTCCCGGCGCAACACTGATGTTCGCCGCGGTTATCGCGGACTGCCCATAATTGAGCGTAATAATATACAATCCAACCCAGCCGCTATCCACCGCCGGCGTTACCTGCGTTCCCGCCGCCGCCGCCGCGCCCGGCTTCACCTGAAGCTGAACACGCTGAACACGTCTCGTATTCTGCGCGGTACCCGAATTATTCGGCCCGGAATAAGGCTGGCTGGTGTTGGCCGCGTTCACATAAGGTAATACAACCGGATTTGTATCAATCTCAGAAAATGCCGCTTCGATAAGGTAATTTATTGACTGCCCGGAGCTTACCGGCGCCGCGAACGTAAAACTCGTCGCCTGCAGGTTGATCCCTGTCTTAACAATTTGGTCGGTGATATCCGCCGCCAATGAACCATAGGCACTGGCGTCAAGCGCCGTCAGCAGCGTGATGCTGCCAGGCCCCACATTCACGGTCAATGATGCTGGCGTGGTGGGCGTGCAAGCCAGCCCATCCACGACCGTATTGCTCCCGATCACCGCCGCGGTCAGTGCCGCGACACCCACCATGGCATTGCGGTTAGGGTTCAAAATATCCGTATCCAGCGGGATGCTCCCGGGATAAACAATGTTGCGATCCATGAATAATCCTCAGTTGGAGATTTGTGTCCAGGCGATGCTGGATATCGGTATCACCGCGGCCACCGCGGCATAGATATCGGCGTCACTCACGACGCCCGGAAATTCCGCGGCGGCGGCATAGAACATCGGCGCCTCATTATACCCGCCCGGCCCCGTGCTATAACCACCCGCATTGCTGATGGGCGTATCATTCGGCCGGTAGGCAGTCAGAAAAAACTGATATGGCAGATCAAGGCTGCCATATCCGCCGGCAATGTTGTAGCCAAGATTAACATTATATCCACCAGTATCCCCGGCATTCATCGGCTCGAAGACCATCGGCACCCGCCCGGTCAAATTTCTGAGCGCCTCCACCAATCCGGCTCGCGTCGCACGCGGAGCAACCAAATTGTTACGAATCCGCGCGCGATAAGCCACATCAGCCTCCCCCGCGCGGCGCGGCAACGCGCCACCCATATAATCCGCCGAGGCGATATCCAGAAATATCCCACTTGCCGAGCCAATCCGCGTTTGCGCCTGCACAAAACCAAGCAGCGCATACAGCCCGCTCCATGCACTCGCCAGCCCCGTCAGCAAGGCCTCCAACACCGGCGCGCTGTCAGAAAACCACCGTCCCGGCAGAACCATCTTCAACCGCGCCAGCATATCAGATGTATCACCAACCATCTTCAAGCCACCGCTACAGTGCCGGCACGCACCACCCCGAACAGCGGCGGCACCAAATCCACCGCACCGCCATTGAGCAACAGACCAGACAGGTTGGTAACCGCACCCGAGGCATCATAGGCTAGCTGTGCCAGCCGTGTATAACTCAATACCGAGCCAATCGGCAGACCAGCAATGTAGCCTTCAATTGCCGCCGCAACAGCCGCCACCGCCGCAACATGCGACGCGCCGGGCCCCGTCACAATTGTAAGCGCGACATTCGCCAGCATAACCACAGGCGCCTGCACGGCAAATCCAGTCCCAACCGGGCGGATTGCCTCCACAACTTGCTGCACGGTCGCAAGCAGGCCGGGAGAAGGATTACCCGACCCATCATCAACCGTCACCACGAAAAACCCCATCTGAACGGTGCCCGCCGGATTTACATTTTCGCTGATACTATAGCTGAGCCCTTGCTGAATGCCGGCAATCGCCGAACCGATCGCGACATTTGTAGCGCGCGAGAGCCCCGCCAAAAAATTGCCAAATCTGGCGCGGAAAGCAACGTCACTCTCCGCATCAACACCACCTGTCAGTGCATTTGCATTCACCACCGTATCAACACCCGAAATCGCGCTACCAAGCAAACTAACAGAGCCAGGTTGAACATTCCCGGAACTTCCCGCCACGCTCGCCACCACGGCCACACTCAGGCCGGCAACACCAGCCGCCATCGTATACCCGCCACTGGCCGCGCTGTAAGCCTGATTGTTGACATCCCCCATTACCAGAAAACTCTGCGTATTAGCCGCAGTGGACACCACCGTCCCAACCGGAATAAACGCTGTAATACTCGGCGTAAACCGCGTGAACATGACCTGGCCGGATGCCGCGACGGCAGGCAAGCGCGTAAACCCGAAATCCGCGCCAAAACTATCACAATCCGCCCCGGAACTCGTCGCCAGCCGCGTGGTTGCAAGACACTGCACAATCAGCCATTGCAGCCATAATCCAACCGATGCATTGGCTTCCAATATGGCGCGCAACACCGAGCCAACCGTCAGATCCAATAAATTTTGCGCCGCCCCTTGCACAGAGGCGGCCATCCTCTCCACCAATGTGGAGAAGTTCTGCAGCGATAATTGCATGATCACCTACAAGGTAAATGTGAGAACAGACGTCTGCTCGCTAACCGCGTTTGTATAATTCAACGACAAAACCACAGTACCGTCATCGCCCGCCGTTACGTTTACGATCGGCGCCGGCAACGCCGCCACAGCTCTCTCCAACTGCATTTGCGCGCGCGCCACACCCGCAATCGCAGCAGGCGCCCCCGGTTGACCAATAAACTGTGCAAGACCCGCACCGTAATCAAGTTGCCAGATATAATCGCCAGGATTTGTTAAAACCCGACGCAATACGCGTTGCTGCGTCAAGGCCTCTCCATCCGCCAGCAACAAATCTCCCGTTGCGCCAACAGCCAAATCGCCACCGAACCGTAACGCCAGGTCAGCCATTATACCGTCACCGACGGCAAACCGGAGACACCCCCCTGCGGATCGGCATGGGTATGCCGATCATGCGCGCTCCGCAACGCCGCAAACGTGCCATGCGCGCCGCCTTGGTCAGATATATCTCCGCTAACCATCAGGCTCCCCGTTATATTCACCACGGGCGCCTTCAATGCGATTGTTCCATCATTGAGCAATTTCAAAAAACTTCCGCTCTGGTGCTGCAACCACAACTCTCCAGCCGGCGCCGCCAAAGGCTGATCCACGGCCGACCATACACAACCGATAATCACCCCCTGCTCGGCATCACCCTCCTGGGCAATCACCAACACCTGAGCACCCGGCATCAATGGAGCTGCAACCCCCCATCCCGCGCCAGCCCAAAGAGAGAGAATCGGCAACCAGCCGCTCAATACATTTTCTGGCTGAATCAAAACCCTGGCAGCATAGGTTGCGGGATCAAAACTTGAAACCAGACCAAATCGCGCGACACCAGCCAGCCCATCCAAACCTCCTGCATGGGCCTTCACCATATTCCAGAACTGATTCATGAAAACCCCTAGGATGTCGCGTAGGCGCGAATTGTCTGCAAAAATCCAGATTTTATATCGAACAGGCGCAATATTTCAGTAATCGTATAATTCTGATCAAAAGTCGAATTGGTTCCACCAAGCGTTATCTGCATCCCAGGCATCATGGCCAGATTCGCGGGCATCGTTCCAAATAAAATCGTAGCGTGCCGCGCAAGATTTGCCAAATGACCCGCCGCCAACGTCTGGGCCTGCACTTGCGTGAGATTAGGCCGTACCAGCGTTGTCACGAGGCCGGAGCCCTTACTCTGAGTCACCACGGCTTTATTCCTGCAATTCCACGATTTCACAACGGTGCCGCCAGGCAAACTTGCTGCCACATCAAGCGACAAAGCCATGAAACGCCGGGGCGTGAAAAATACCGGAACACCCGGTTGTGGCGGCCCAAAATTCAACACTGTCCCAACAACCGAAAGTTCATAATTCTCAGCCTCTGCCAACGCAGAGAGCAAATTCCACTCGGTCATCACCCGTGAGTTCAGTCCCAAGGCGGTGCGCGCATGATCCAACTGATAATACTGCCCAACAAGCGCCGCCGTCGCGGTCACATTCGGCGTAAGTTGATGCCGCAATGCTACCGCCGTCACAATCTGGCTTGCCGTCTGATTAACAAACGTCTCCGAGACTTCGGTATCAATCAACCGCGCCGACAAATCCCGGCCAGTCAGTATCGCTTTGTTTTCTAGAATATCAATCTGAATATTATCAATCTGCCCCGTTAGCAACGGAACCATCCCATACCCATCTAGCGCAGCCTCGATGGTTATCACCTCCAGGCCAAGACTCGAAAAATAGGCAATCGTGGTAAACCCCGCCGCTCCAACCGCAAAGCTGATACGAAACCGGTCAGCCGAAAAATACGCGACCGATTCAATCTCAAGCTCAACCGCGCCAGGCACAACCACTCCACCAATGCTAGGCCGCAGCCGCGGCTGTTCAACCGGCAACGCCACCCCCGGCCGATGCATCCACCGCGGGTATGCCCAATGTAGTCACCCCCGGCAAAATGGGGTCCACCAACCCGTTCAACTGCGCAATGCGAATCCATTGTGTCGCATCATTTAAATATTGCGCGGCAATCGCAAACAAATTTCCACCAGCGACAGTGACGATCCGATTACTCATAACAGCTCACTCTCCAAATTTATCGCGGCCCGGCCAACATAACCAGTTACCGCCGCCGCAGCAGCAAGACGAGACGATATCGTATTAATCTGACTAACCGCCAACACCCCTCCCTGTGCATCCGCCGCCCCACTCAACGCCGAGTTTGCCATGCTCAACGCCACTCCCTGAGTACCAACAATGCCCGCCAGCTCATCCTTGATGGCCAAAACTCCCGTGAGACTTGCCGCACTAATCCCCGCAAGGGACATCCCAGCCTGCCCACTCAATGCACCAGCCGCCGCAAGGTCATTACTGATTAGATTCCCAACCGGCGCCGCAATCGCTGCCAGAGACGCCAGTGGATCACTTACAACAACACAGGTCACAGCGAAGGGAATCAAGTTTGTCTTATAATATTCCGCGCAAAATTCTTCGATGATCACGGTATAGAAAAAGCCATCCCACACAAGTGGCAAGGACGCCCCCAACGCACGCGCGGCATCGAGCATCTGTGCCCGGCTTACCGCATCACCACCGGAAAAAATTCCTGAAAATGAAATTTTCCCGTCATCGAGGCCAAGCACCTCAACAACCCTGCCGCCACCAATCAGTTGCCGTACCACCACATTCTGGCGGCCGCCAAATGAAATTTTTTCCGGCACTTCCATATCCCGGAACGCCACACCGCCCAGAGTCAAAATTACATGGCTCATGATAATCTCAAACAGGGAGTTTTAAGCCGGCCCAGGCTGGGGTAAGTCGCGGATCAAACGCCAGCGCGCCCGAAGGCGGCAACCGTGCCTGATGCATAAAATAACCATTCACAGCGCGCGATATATCCACCAAGGATTCACGCGCATCCTGTCTCATACCACTGGGACTATACCCAGCTGCAATATCTGAAGATCCCGCCTCACGCCGCATACGACCGCTCAGGCTACGTCCCGGCACCTCAGCCTGAGAGCTTGTTCTTACGTGACTTGCCGCCCTCACTTGCATATTTTCCTGATTGAGAGATGGTACAAACCTCCCCGGAGCGCCGCCAATCACCGCTTTACCAGCAGGCGCGAACGATCGTTCACCCGTGCCCCTGCCTGTAGCTATTTTATAAGATGCAGGACCAGCCATCATGATCCTATGTTTTGGCTGCATCAATGCCTTGAGAGCATTCACTACCGATACCGGCAGCGAGCTAACCTTCCCTAGCCGGGAGAGCTCACCCGGCGAATTAGTCGGGAGCCGCCCACCCGAAAATTCTGGATGCAGCGAATCGGCAAGCCTGCCCGCCTGAAACTGTTCAAGCGGCCCCCGCTTTTTCTCACCTGCCTTTTGTCGAATTAAAAACCTTAGTTTTGGCGCCGTCGGAGTGGCCTGAGTCACTCCGCTCAGCTTCCGCCCAAAGAATGCATTATGAAATTTGTCGAATGCCAGGCTCGATCTGGCCAAACCCACCAAACCCCATTTATAGCCGGCAAGAGAATCGGCTGCACTGTTTCCCGGCATGATCATTTTCATGAATGCTCCAGGTGCGGCGCCATCAACGTAGAAAAATGACGAGATTTTTCCTGAAATATCCAAATTCATCCTCCCGCTTCATCACGATCCAGCGTCTCAAATGCCCGGCATCACAAACAAATCATCATCCGGAATCACGTCACGGCAGCTCCCAGCACAGCCGCTTCCAATCATACGTCAAGCCAGACAGCTCCCCCAGGATCACAACATATGCCATTCGTTCAATCTCATCGAGGTTGAAGGCCACATCATAAGGCACCCCGCATCCAACCAGATACAAACAATCTGTCAGCGCCGGGTGCCGTGCTAGTTTCCCGCTGCTGCCGCCAACTCCTGGTCAGACCCCTGCCCCATCGCCTTGGCAATCACCGGCATGGCATCCAGACCAATCCGCTCCAAAGCCGCCTCCAGCCCAGCTTCGCTCGCCGGAAACGGCAAGGGAACACCGTCAATCATCTCAACCGCAGCCCCCATCAGTGCACCATGCATATAAGACGCATTGGCTGAAAGTTCCGGCCCCAGCGCCTTGAACAGACGCATCTGTTCCACCACCCCAATCCGCCGCAGATGAAGCTTGCGTCCTGCATCATCCGTCACAATTTCAACCATCAAACCCTCGTCCGGCCAGAAGCATAAAACTCCAGCTTCTGCGTCACCGGAGCATCGCCTTTATACGCCCCGGCCGATGTCAACTTGAACACCGCGCCATGAAACTGATACGTTGACGTCGAACCATCCGGCTCATGAATATACTGGTACAACGCCCCAGCATTTATTGACTGTCCTGCCAGATATGCCGCTTCAATTTGCGCGATGAAATCATCCACCGCGGACGACCCCCGATCCAGCGAAAAACTCCCAGCCCAGCCCTTCGGCAGCTCCGCGCCAAGCTGCACACCGTCCAGCCGGTCCACCCGCACGGCAACCGTCAGTTGCTGCGCTTCAAACCCCGTCACATGCGCCAGGTCCACGCGGCCAAAAGGCCCCATCACCACAACCTGGCAATCGCTACCAACCGAAAATGTATTATACGGCATTTCTGTTCTCCCGCCTTAAATGTTCGAAGGAACGGTCTGCACACTCACCTGCACCGTCTGCCCGCCCTGAACATTTACGATAAATTTCTCATTAATCGCCTGGTACTGCACCTGCACATCCGCCTGCACATACCCCAGCGCGGTCCGGCTCGCCGGGTTATTGCTGATGTCACACACAACCGCAAACGGCACAGCACTCCCGGTGCGTCCCAACATCCCCTGCGACAACAGTCCATTCAGAAATGCCAACAAAGTCGAGCGTATATTCTGGAACAATGAGACATTAACCAACTGTCCAACATACGCCCCCATCCCCGCCGCCAGCGTGCGGGCAATATAATTCGTAAGCCGCGTATAATTATCGCCATTCGTAGCAGCGTCCGAAGAGGAGTTATGCCCCCCGCGAACTCCCCAATAGGCGCCGCCGGGCTGCGGATTGGCAATCACATCAATTCCCGCGCTCAACAACGCCGCCAGATCGGCCGTCGCATAAGTCGTCGCCGTACCGCCGCCCGGCTGCCCGGATTTCTGCGTGCCGATCACACCATAAAGCGGCTTGTTCAACGGCGACTGTTCGGGCGATAAATTCGCCAGCCGCCCAGCAACAAACCCCTGCGGAGAAACCAGCCGGATCAACGCATTCGCCTGGTCAGACCAATAGACCCAATCACCAAACATCAGCTTTGCCGCATAACTGTCTACACCGGCTTCCGCCTTCATCGTCACGGCATTCGCAATATTATCGCCCGCCGGTCCGGTTAAAATCATATACACACTTTCGGCAAGGCCGAACGCAATCTGCACACCCCACTGCGCCGGATCATCAGCATCCGCGAGCAGCGCAATTGAACAACCTTGCGAGCGCAGGGCATACATGCCCAATCGCGGCAGAGAATCACTCCCCACCAAGGCAGCAGCGGTTACACCATTGGCACCATCGCTTCCAGGCGTACCTGAGCTGAACAAAAACACACCCGCCAGCGGCGTCGTCGCCGCACCCAGCACGGTAGCAGCCACCAATTGCGATGGCCCCCGCAGCGCGCCATTACCCTTATTCACCGCATTCGCGAGATTAAGCCAGAACTGAGCTCCAACCCCTTTGATATTATCATAAATCTCCGGGTTCAATCCAGGCAGGGCAACCGTAAGCCGCCAGCTGCTCGCGGCCGATCCCGCAGAAAATGTCAGCGTAATCTGCGAGCCAAGGCTCCCCGTATACATGGCCGTAAATTCGATCGCGCCAAGTACCGCAAGCGTTGCCGCAACGTCAGTGCCATCGCTCACCCGCACGCAAACAAAATTACCGGCCCCCTGCTGCACCGCCGTCGCAACCTGCGTTCCCATGTCATATTTTCGCGGCATCACGGCGCCAAAACTGGCGGCATAACCTCCCATGCCGCCAACAATCGTTGGCTCGCCCACAGGCCCCCAGCTCGCCGTACCCACCACCCCCAACACATCCGTCGGAACCCCGTTCAACAACAACGTCTGCGGCGGCACGATCTGCACATACAAATCCGGCACAATCAGTGCCGTCGTATTAATCGCACCTTGCTGCACAACCGGCATGGCTCAACCCTCCTTCGGCATGATGCGGACAACAAAGCTAGCCTGCGGTCCGGCGAGAATATTTTCAACGGCCACAACATCCGTAATCAGGTCGCCGCGGCTATATCCCGCAAACGGCTTCAACACCACCAGGTGAAAGAGCATAAGAATTTCCTTTAAGATTGAATATTTTCAACAAAAGCGGCATTCACCGAAACGCTCGTGACCCCAAACAACATCGCCGGCGTCATCTGCGCCAGCGTCGTCGGATATTCAGCGCTATAAGTCAGATCACGCCGATACAATGTTGCATCCGCCGCATTATCCCCAGCCACGCTCCCCGCAAACACCAGATGCGCCGAAGACCCATCCGCCAGCGCTATAAACTTCAATCCGGTCAGCACCTGGTCAATCACCGGCGCAACCGCATCGCGCGCCGCCGGGTCGGGGCACCATAACGTAATCCTGAAATCCTGTATCTGGCGCTTGATCTCCTGCAACGCGCCGGCACCGCTCACAACCCGCGCGGTAAATGTCTCCGCACCCGGCACGCCAACCGCCGCACCCGCATAATCAACCACCCAGCCGCCCGCGCGCAACAATGCCGCCAAATTGCTGGCAACCGTCGCCGGGCTATCATTCCCTTGCACCGCATAGGGATAAACCACCCCGTTCACCTTCACGCCAGCCAACTGCCCAACCGCGCAATCACCCGAAAATACCGCCGCCTGCGCCGCCACCTCAACACTCAACACCGGACCCACCGGCGCAACACTCACCCACCGCCGGGGGTAGCGCGTCACATTCCGCACCGCGCCATCCGTTGCGGCAATCGAAATATTTATAACGCCCGCGGCAAGATCCGCATCCAGCGACGGCGCATTTGGAAACCCCCTGTAAATCCGGCAGACATTGCCAGTCACACTGGGTACGCCCGTACCATTTGGATACAACGAATTAGCAACGATCGCCGCCAGCGCGGTCTCCACATCCGCCTGGTCAGCCATCAGCTCACCTCCTGCGCCAGCGTAAATCGCCACACCGCGGCCATCTGCTCAACCGCCGTAACAATAAACCGCTCGCCCCCATCGGTCTTCAAAATATCCGCCACATGCGGCCGCACACCCGCCACAACCGGCAACAACGCGCTAAACCCCGGCACTTTCGTATCATCGGGCAAGCCCGCCCTGGTCCGCTCACCCATGCCGCCCACCAACAGGCTTGCGGGAAATCCCGCCAGCAACATCGTTTGCGTTCCAGGCAACACCGCGCCATAGCCGTTCAATCCAGCCAGCACCGGCGCCGCCGGCCGCGCCAGGCTCACCACCGCATTTGTCATCACCACCAACATCGGCTTCGGCGGCTCAATCGCGGCCACAAACACCGTGCCTTCCGGCCCGGCCAGATAATCCCCCGCCCGCAAATAGCTCCAATCCGCCCAGGCCTGGCGAAAGGGCACGCCAAAACCGCTAGGCGCAGCCACTGACCCGCCAGGCAACACAAAAGCCACGCACAGCCTTAAAAACCGCTTATCCAGCGCCACCGGCCCCTCAGGCCCATCCGGCCGATAGGCATCGTGCAAAAACCCCGCCCGCCGCGCCGCGCAGCCCGCCCCATAGGCCAGCCGGTCCGCCAATCGCATGCCATCCATCTCACACCACCAAGCTCACGCCGGCCTGCGCCAGCGCCGGCCCCGGCGGCACACCCAAAAACCCGCAAAGCCGGCGCCGCCAGTTATCAAATAAATTCATCCTGTCGCGCATCTCATCAGCATTATGCGTCCAGGCCGCCGCGCTCTCGGTGTCCAGGTTCTCTGATGTCTTCGGCACCGCCACCTCGAGCGTGGCGAGTGTCGAGATATATTGCAGCGTCACGGCAATCTCCGCCGGCGCCAGATTGTTCATCCGGTATTCCAGCGTTCCGTAGGCCTGGAAAAACCGCCAGGAGCTAAACCCCGCAGGCCCAGCACCATAAGCCGGAAATCCGCAAAACCTGCGAATATCCGCCTTCTGCCCATCGGTGAAAGATGCCGCCACGCTGCCTGTCATCTCAATACGTATCCCCATCGCCCAGCGTGAAATACACCGTACCGCTGCCAGCACTCAGCAACACGGCCGCGTAACTAACAAACGGCCCCCCGCCCACCAGCATTCTTCCCCCAGGCGGCACGGGTGTATCATTCAGCGTCGCCGTCAGCCCGGTCGCGCCGCCAAGACGAAAAAACGCTGTGGAAGCGGATGAGTTGTAGACCAAAACCGCGTTGCCTCCCCCCACCAGCGCAATCTGGCTGGCTCTGGTCGTGGCCGCCGCGCCGGCCGTGCCGGCCGGCCGGAATGGTTGCGTCGAACCTGTTGACATTCTTGCAGCCCCCTAACCAATATGCTCGATCATCACCGCGCGCTTGTAATTCGCGTTCGTCGCCGTCGGCACTGTGGTCGGTGTCGTGGTAGTATCCGATGGCGCGCAGAACCCGCCAATCCAATACCAGCTCTGCGCGATAATCTGCTGCAGCCGGTCAATCGGCTCACGCGTCACCATCGCCACGTTGTCGATCACATTCACCATGCTATCCTTCGGCGCCACATCATCCGCCGCCATGCCCGCGAAATCCCCCTCGATCAGCGCCCCCTGCCCACAAACAATCGGCCGCCGCACAAACAGGTTTTGAATTGAGGGATGAGTCTGCACATACGCTTCCGTCGTGGTAATAAACCGCAGCCCCAGAAAATCGCTCACCATTCCCTGGCGGAAAACAGGGTTGGATGAAGTCGCCCCCTGGAACAGCTGCTTGAAATCCGGATCAGAAAATAATTGCCGTGCCGAGACCGGATCAAGATAACAGTTGTAAACACCATCAACCAACGGCACCGCATTACGGCGCAACAGCGCCACCGCATCCAGCAGATTACCCATGCTCAACGTATCGGTCGCCTGCAGCCCCGCAGTCGTGCTCCGGCTGGCCGGGCGCACAATGGAGCTCGCCGTCGCCGCCTGCACGGCACTCCCCGCGGTCCCATCCGCAATCGACACATTGCCCGAAAGCAACAGCTGGCCAGAAATCCCGTTCGGCGCGGTTGACACATTAACAGCGTCCGGCGTCAGGCCCACAACGGTATACAGGTTCAACCCAACCGTCACCGCAAGCGGATAAGTGGCCGAAACGGCCTGCTGCACGCCATTGGAAAACACCGTCTGGAATCCGCGTATATCGTCAACTTCAACACTCGGCGCCGCCGCCGTCAGCGTGGTTGTCACCCGCGTATTGCCGCCGAAATACGGCGCGAACAACGCATTGCGCGCCAGTTCATCCAGGCTGCGTGCCGCCTGCTCACCATTGGTCGCGGCATTCTGCAAAAACTGGCTGGCAATTCCAACACGGCTGGTCACCATGTTCAAATCCTGCGTCGCCGCATAAAAATTCAACGAAATCGTATACTGCTCAACACCCCAGTTGGTGGAGATCAATCCATTGTCCAAATTCGTATTGGTCGAGGCCGCAAGCGGCACAGTCACGCTCGGCTTCAGCCCGGCGCGCGTCTTGGTCAGCGTCTCGCCAATACCAACCGAGAACTCCTCGCGGTCCGCAATCAGCCGATACCCCAACCGCGACTTCAGCGCGGTCTCAAACTCCCGCTCCAAAAACCCCTGCTGGATAATCGGCTGCAAAGCTGCGGGAAAATTCTGAATGCCCATAGGCAAAATTCCTTATGTTATAACATGATCCATCAATATCCACCGGGCGTCTCCCGGTGAACAATCCACAAAAAACTCTTTAATTCGTAATCTGGCTCAGCGCCGGCGCAACAACACAGCCCGCGCGGCCAGCCATTCCTCATGGCTCAAATCATTGGCATGGCGCGTACGCGGCGGTTCCGGGCGTGGAGGATTCGCCGCGGAAGATGACGACATCGCCACCCCAAACAACCACGGCTTGGCACGCTTCAACCTGGCCAGAAGAGCCGGCGCATCCGCCACGTCTCCCGCTTCCGTTAAGCGCAAATCCTCTGTATCCAGCAGCTTCAACCCATCGAGGTCAACCATCCCGGCCCGCAGCGCTTCCGCCTTCAACTCCGCCCGGATCAATCTCGCATCCACCTCCGCCTGCACACGGCTGAGCGCCGCCTCCGCGCTCTCTGCCCGTGCCTGCCATTCCTGCGCGTTATTCATCTCATCTGTCATGGGGCATCCTGATCAATCGCGTTCAGTTCAGCTTCAACATCCGTAATACTATGCGCCGCCGCAATCGTTTTAACCGCCGTCTCGCGCGAAAGCTGTCCGGCATTCGTCAACGTCGCCACCGCCTGCGCCTCCTTCAACCGGTCATCGGCCGAAAGCGGATACCATCGCGGCCATCGCAGGCTCAGCCGCTGCGTGGCCTCCAGCGGCGCCAACACCTCCCCCATCACCGTCAACGGAAAAACCTGCGAGGCCCGCACAACCATTTTCAGAAGCGCCAAAATTCCGCCATCGCCGTATGAAATCCTCAAATTATCCGCGAGCCAGATCAACCCCTGATTCATCAACTCGAGCGCCCGGCCCGATTGCGCCGCCGTCAACCGGTCGGCACTCGCCCGGTTGCCGTGCACACTCTCCAGCGCAAACTCGCGCAATGTCCGAACATATGAAATTACAGCCTCACACGCCGTCCCGCCAATCTCCAACAGCTTGGCATCACCCTTTTCCGAAACCACGAGCGCATTCCCCGCACCCTTCACGATCTCCGAATCACTCGTGGCCGGCTCCTTGATCAACAGCGTCGGATCAGAACTATACTTCAACCCCCGCCCCGCCTGGCTCAGCTGGTAATCAATCTCGATATTGCTATCAATCGCCGCCTTAAAGGTGCAGGCACCATCAACCCCATCGCCCCCCGGCAAATTGCGAATCCAAACCATCGGCACAAAGCCAAGCCCATGGCGCACACTGCGCACATCATCGCGTACCGGCCCTGCCGAAACATCATTCACCGGCCACGGCTGATACCATGTCTCGGCCTCACCATCCCATATTCGCTGAAACCAATACAAAGTCCCGGCATCAACCCCGGCATAACCCTGCGCTGCCAGATCAGCCCCGCTTACTTTATATTTCTCCGTCACCCGGCTCAGCGTATCTGGCGCCTGCACATCCCAAACCGGCGTCAGGTACTGGCTCTCCAGCACAGAGAAAAACACCCGCCCCCGCAACACCCGCAGCAACACCGCCACCGAGCCGACAGATCCGCGTATCGCCGCATCAATCATCACCTCATTGAGGCGGCTCTCCGAGATCACATCGCCCAGCACCCGCGCAAGCGCCATATCGGCACATTCCACAACCGGAAAATGTCCAGCGCTGAACAACAACGCCACCGAATCCTCAACCACAATCCGGGCCATCCCATATCGCACCGAAGGCCGGCGCTGGCGCAGCGGAATATACTCCCCCGCGCCATTGCGCTCTTCATGGAACTGATACGGCAGATTGTCATAAATCGTCCCTTCCAGCACCCGGCGCAAAATCTCCAGCCGAGCCACGCGCCCCGGCATACCGGTGTCCGTTGGCACCGTGTCGCAAATCGTCTCGAACATGCAACCTCACAATTAAATTTCCGTCAGCGTCCCAGCAGCGGCACATTCACCCGCCGTGCCGTTTGAGAACTCGTGGTCGCCAGCGTATTCACCGCGCGCGAGAGCGCATCCACCTGGTCATCTTTCCGTGAATCCGGAAAAGCCGTGATCTCGCTTAAAAAATTCTCGTTCCACGGCGCCGCCAACAGCGCCAGCCGCCCCGCATCCACCTGCGCCGCCGCCGGCATTGCCCGCATCACCTTCGCCCCCGTCTCCGGCGAGGCAACCACCTGAAACCCGGTCAAACTGCGCGTCAACATCGCAACCTGCGCCGCCCCCGCCTGCCCAGGGTCCTGCGGCAGCGCCAGCAACGTATTCACACCATCCGCTTTCGCCGCGGCATGAATCCTCGCCTCAACCTGTGCCGGCGAACCCTGGAATCTAATCACATCCAGCACCACCAACAGCCCATCCGCCGCCAACCCCAGCTTCAACCCAACGCTATAATCCGGGTTGCGCCCAATGCCCGGCAGGCTGGCCGCCAAATCCCAAGCCCGCACCGTCCGCACCATCACCGGCGCCTCCGCCAAAATTCTGATAGCATCAGCCTTGAACAACGCCGCATCAGGCGGGCGCGGCCGTTGCTGATACATCGCGGCAAAAGCCCGCTCACCCACCTCTTGGCGCCGCCGCAGCATCGCCGCCTCGTCCTGCCACTCAGGCCACAACACCTGCCCGGCAGCCCGGCCCATCGCGTCATCGCGCTCCGCCACGGCCGGCAACCTCAAACATTCCCAGGCAGGCTCAGCCGCCATCAAGCGCCCCGCCAGATCATCCTCATGCCAACGCGTCATAATCAACATCAGCCTGCCACCCGGCTTCAGCCGCGCCGAGAGCTCAGCCCGGTACCAATCATACAACGCATCCCTGAATGTCTGGCTTTCCGCCTCCGCCCAGGACTTAATCGGATCATCAATGATAATCAGATCCGCCCGCCGCCCGGTTATCGGCCCGCGCACCCCGGCGGCAAAATATTCACCCCCCTCCTCGAGCGCGAACTTAGGGGACGCCCGGCTTTCCTTCGCCAGCGTCAGCCCAAGCCGCTCACCATGTTCAGCAATCGTCTTGCGTACATGCCGGCCAAAATAATCCGCGAGCGAGGCCGTATGCGCCGTCGCGATAATCTGGCTCTTCTTGTGCCGGCTCAAAAAATACGCCGGAAACAATATCGACCCATAAGTAGACTTCGCTGACCCCGGCGGCATCTGCACCATCAACCGGTCGCATCGCCCCTCAACAATGTCATCCAGTTTTTCAATCAATAACTCATGGTGCCGTGCCGGCACCCGCGCCATGCCGGCCATCACATGGCGGGAGAAACCAAGCAGACCCGCCATCATATCCACCAATTTTTTTTAACCTTACCTCTCGGTGCGCGTTAAGAACCAGTATGCCAAGATGTATATGCCAAGGTGGGGTATGTGGGCAAGAATAAAAAACATAATGTTAGAAATAATCTCATCCTGCCCTCTTGGCCAGCGCCGCGCCAATCAAATCAATCCCCTGCCCATGCCACCGCTGCACCGATTTATGGTCCGCCCCCAACATCGTGCCCAACCGCCGCCACGGATACAGATGCCGCTCCGTCAGCGGGTGCACCAGCGCCCGCGCGCCCAAAATCCGCCGCAGCACATATCGCGCCTCAGGGATGATCGCGAGCCAGCCAAACGCCTCATCCATGGCACTAATCGCCGCCGCACTCGGCACCGGCGGCCGCGCCACAGCAGACTCCCACCCATAAGCCTCCAGCGCGGTATGCACGACATCAAATTTCATCTGCCGCAGCTGCGTCGAATACCCGCGCGCCGGCATCGCCAGCAACGCCGCCCCCGCCGCCTCCAACCTGGCCACAATCTCCTCCGCGCTCAGCGCCATCCGCGCCCTCCCCGCGCCGCTCACCGGCAACCACCCTGCGGATACGGCTCGCTGGTCAACAACCCCCAACTCAGCGGATGCCCCGCCCGCAACGGCCCGCGGTTCGGATCGTCCGATACAACATCGCCCGCCGCCACCGCCACAACCTTCACAGGCGCCACCGCACACAACCGCCGCCCCCGCTCAATGACCGTATTGCGCGACAAGCCCAGCGTCCGGCCGATCTCCGCCCAGGTCGCCCCGCCGGCCCGCATATCACGAATGGCCTCATCAGCCGCCGCCGTCCAAACCCTCGCCTTTGGCATTCTTCCGTCCTTCCGGTGTTACCCGGCGGACTGTTAGATATTCTAACTAGCATTGTCAAGAAATACTAACATAGCGTTTGCATCGCCACCCTGTTAGAAACACCTTATGCCACCCAAAAAACAGCCCCCCGCCGAAACCGTCGGCGCCCGTATCCGAGCCCTCCGCCTCGCCGCGAACCTCACGCAGGATGAATTCGCCGCGAAACTGGAGGTATCGCGTTCAGCCATCGCCCAATGGGAGACTGATCGCGCCGGCCAGGTCCGTGATAATATGGAGCGGATCGCCAAAGTGCTGAACACCTCCCTTGGCTACCTCGTCTCGGGTGAAACCGGCTCCCTGCTCGGCGATGAACTAGCCCTCATGCGCCTCTACCGCGCCTGCTCCGCGGAGGACCGCAAAATGCTCCTCCTCACCGCCCGCCGCCTGGCCCGCAGCTAGCTCAATACGCCGCGCGATCGAACCAGACGGTTCAAGCTAACCGGGCGCCAGCAACCTTAACTCCCGGTAAACGCCGCCCTCGCGCGAAAAATGCTGGTTATAAAACGGATCATAAGGCAATACGTCCGCATACCGCTCCCGCATCACCTCATTTTCCAGCATAAACCGGGCAATCTTGCCTTCGTCGAAATCATCCCCCCGGCTCATGCTCTCGCGGTGCTCCGCCACCGCGTCGGGCGTATAAACAATCTGCCAGCCCGCCTGCGTCAGCTTCACGCAAAGGTCAACATCATTAAACGCAACGGTCAGCTCCACCTCGTCCAGCCCGCCAACCGCCTCAAACGCGGCCCGGCGCACCAGCATACAGGCCGCCGTCACGGCCGATATCTCCTGCGCCGCCATCGCCCGCATCACATAACCCGGCGCCCTCCCGGCAATCCCCCTAAAGGCATGGTCCGCAACACCGCCCACCCCCAGCACCACACCAGCATGCTGCACGGTCCCCGCCGGATACAAAAGCTTCGCCCCCACCGCCGCCACCCGCTCATTCACCAGACATTCATCAAGCATCGTGCGCAGCCATAACGGCTCACCAACAATCACATCGTTGTTCAGCAACAACAAAAACTCATGCCGCGCCGCCCGTGCCCCAATGTTATTAATCCGTGAATAATTAAACGGCTCGGCAATCCGTATCACCCTGGTCCCCGGCAAATTGGCCTGCGCCGCGCTAAACGCTTCCGCCTCCGGCGAGCCAGACCAGTTATCCAGCAAAATAATCTCATATTCCACATCGGTGGTATGCTTGCGGATCGCCGTCACACACTCCAGCGTCATCGCAATCTGGTCCCGGTACGGAATCAAAATCGAAACCCGCGCCGCCTTCCTGCGCGCCGCCGGCGGCTTCCACCTCACCTGATAACACGTCAACCCGGCCCGCGCCGTCACCTCGGCCGCCAGCCCGCGCCGCTTCAAATGCGCCGCCACCGCGCCGCTGCCCGCCAGCGCGGCCCCAGGCTTGGCCGCCGTCCCCGCCGCCGCGGTCGAACCCGCCGTCTTGCGCCAGTGATACAACACCTCCGCAACGTGGCAGATCTCCTCCGGCCGCAAAATCTCCGTTAGCCGGAGTAACAAATCATGGTCCTGCGCTCCGTCGAACCTTCCATCCAGCACACCCGCCTGCCGCAACGCATCCGCCTCCACCATCACGAAATGGCAGATATAATTAACCTCCAACAAAAACCGGTAATTGAAATCCGGCTTAAAATGCGGCTCCGAAAGTCCACCAGATTGGTCGATCTTGTCCTCATCCGAATACAGCAGCTTCGCCCCGCTCGCCGCCTGCGCGCGCAGCATAATCTCCAGCGCCCCCGGCTCCAGCACATCGTCATGATCAAAAAACGCAACAAATTCTCCGCGCGCCTGCCCCAACGCCACATTGCTCGCCGCCGCAATGCCGGCATTCCTCGCCAAAACCTTCAGTTTTATGCGCGCATCCGCAGCACTCAACCGGCGCATCACCTCGGTCAGTTCCGCGTCCTTGCCGCCATCATCAACCAGCAACAACTCCCAGTTCTCGTAGCTCTGGCCACGCACCGAGTCGATCGCAGTCAAAAAATCCCCCACCCGCGGCCGGTAAACCGGACATATAATCGATACGAGCGGCCGCCCCTGCGGCAACGCGCCATACCGCGCTGCCGCGCGCGGCAGCGCCATCGGCAGCGCCCGCGCCGCCCAACGCCCATAATCGCTCAGCAAATACCGCTCCCCCGGCAGCGCCGCCTTCAACTCCTTGCGCAGATGATACGCAAAAGTGAACAATTCATCCGCCCGCTTCACCAACCCGGCAATCCGCTCCCGCTCGCTATCCTGCGGATACGAAACCTCAAACGGGCTCCCGCGCAGCTCCTCGCGCCCCGGCATGGCGTAAAACCTGAACTCCGTGCGCCGGCGGCTGCGCAATTCCGGCGGCGGCGAAAAGGTAAACCCACAGCCGCTATCGCACCCCACGCTCTCCGCCACATCCGCCCGATACTGGTCAGCCAGCACCTCCGCCACCGGCTGCCCGCCCGTGGTGACCAATATCCGCAATCCCCCAAGCCGCGTCCCGGCCCGCTCATCCACATTCAACGCCCAGCCCTGTATCAGCCCGTCGATCATGCCATCCACAACACCTTCGGCACGCACCGGCTTCGCCAGACAAAAATTCAACGCCGCCATCTGCGCGCCGTTGCGCGAAGACATCGTCAATCCCGCGCCATCGATCGTGGCGAATTTCAGCACATGCCGCAGCCCGTCATGATACCGCGGCGGAATGTTATAATAAAACCCGATCCGGCTCGCCGGCAGTTTGAGCAACACCGCATCATCGCGCTGCATATCGCATTTAACAGCATCGGCATTCACATCATCAATCAACACCCGCAGCCGCACGCGCTCCTCCGGCCGCGCAAAATCCAGCGCCCAGCCGCCAACACCTGCCTCGTCGATCCGGTCCACGAACACCAAAATCTTGCTCTGCCCCGCCGCCTCCTGCTGCGGCTTGCCCTTGGCTGACACCGGCCGTTTTGCCATCTAGCGCGCTAGCTCCATACCCAAACCAACCTCCACAATCGGCAACAGCCGCGCCAGCCGCGCCACCCAGGCCGCCTGCCCCGCCGCATCCGTTATCAAATCCTGGCGTATTTCTATCTCGATATAATCCAGCCCGCCCCGCTCGGCATGCACCGGCACGCCGTAATCAGTCTCGTCACTCACGCGGTAAGGCTCATTTTCCCCCACCACCAGCCCGCTCTCCCGGCGCAACAGCTCCGCCAGCAGATGCGAGGCCCGCGGATTACGATGATACAGCACCGCAATCTCAACCTGCCGCGCAACACCCAGATAAACCGGCGTAAAACTATGCATGGCCAGATAAATCCGCCCCGGCCTGGCCGCCAGCAGCCGCGCAATTTCGTTATGATACGGGTCGAACACCGCGCCCCGCCGCGCCGCCTTGTCCGCCTCGCTCAAACCAACATTCCCCGGCACCGGCGTCGCCTCGCTCACCTGGGGAAACGCACTCGCCACCTCTGGCGGCCGGTTGCAGTCAATCACCAGCCGCGAATAGGTTTGCAACACCGCCGTCGCATCCAGCGCGGCGGCCAACCCCCTGGTCACCTCCGCAATCCCGATATCCCAGGCAATATGCCGCGCCCGCTCCACCTCGCTCACGCCCAAACCGCCCAACGCCCGCGGAATCACGCACCCGGCATGGTCAGCCGTCAAAAAAAACCGGCTCGCCCCCGCCTCGTTCACCACGCAAAAGGGCAGCGGCTCATCGTCTCCCAGCAAGCTCATGCACTCTCCTCAGGCTACGGGTGCCACACAATTTGTTCCGGCGCCGGTGTTTTTGGATCATATTCCAGAATTTCGCCATTACCGGCCGAAATCCCGGTCAACGCCAAAATAAAACCCCAATGGCTGACCAGCACCGTCGTCTCATCATCATCACGCGCCGCCATGCGTGCCCTGAAAGCATTCGCCCGCCCCACCGTCTCTTCCGTGGTCTCGCGCCGGTCATGCCACCAATGCGGCGGCAGATGCCCAAAATCATGGTGCGGAAACTTCGCCGCCAGCAAATCCGGATGGCTCCCCACATCGCACACAAACGCCGTCCGCTCGCGCACCTCATGCATGATATCCACCCGCAGCCTATGGTTCTGCAAAATCGGCTGCGCCGTCTGCAGCGCCCGCGTATACGGCGAAATAATCATCCGCGTCAGCCGCACCCCCGCCAACCGCGCCGCCGCCGCCTGCGCCTGCTCCAGCCCGCGCGGCGTCAGCTCCGGGTCCTCAATCCCAGGGTCCACCCTGGTCGCGCTAAAATGCAGGTTAAAATAGCTTTCCCCGTGTCGAAGCAGAAACATGGACAATCCTTCAAGCGCGGCAATGTTGCCGGGTCGCGTACATAGACGTATGTCCTAGAATAGTCATGAATTGGCTAGAGGCTGATCGTTGCCGCCCCCAGTTCCTGGGCTAGGCTGGCAACGTGAATCAGTTTCTACTCAAAAAGTCAGAGGGTGCCGTGCAGGCCAACGCGTTACAAAACTTCGGGGGATTCCCCATCACGCTGATCCTCTTCGCCGGGATCGCCATCTTCCTCGGCCTGCGCCTGCGCAGCATCCTGGGGCGGCGCGTCGGCTTCGAAAAACCACCCGTCCCCCCCGGCCAGATGCCCGGCTTCGGCAACGGCCCGATCATCGAAGGCCGCGCCTTCCCCGCGCAACCCGGCCGCCCGGTGCCCGACCCCCGCTCCGCCCTGGGCGAGCGCCTCATGCAAATCGTCAACCGCGACCCCAATTTCGACCCGCCAAAATTCCTCACCGGCGCCGAAACCGCCTTCCGCATGATCGTCACCGCCTTCGCCGCCGGCGACCGCGCCACCCTCAAATCCCTGCTCAGCGAGAGCGTCTATCAAACCTTCGAGAGCGCCATCGCCGCCCGCGAAGCCGCCAATGAGCGCCACCGCACCGAGATCAAGGCCATCCTCTCCGCCACCATCGACGACGCCGAGCTGATCGGCGATCAGGCCGCCATCATCGTCCGCTTCACCTCCGACCAGGTGAACCTGACCCTGGATGCGGCAGGCAACCCCCTGGTCGGCACCGAAGCCGTCACCGAACTCACCGATCTCTGGACCTTCGAGCGCAACCTGAAGAGCAAAGACCTCACCTGGCGCCTCGCCGCGGCGCGGAGCGGCTAATCCCCATGCGTCTGCGCCATCTCTGGTTCGCCCCCGCCCTTATCCTCGCCGGCTGCGTCCAGCCGCAGACCACCGTGCAACAAACCCTCCCCGGCGGCCCCGGCGCCACCAGCGTCGCCCTCACCAGCCTCCCCGGCTGGGAAGACGACAACACCGCCGCCGCCCTGGCCGCCTTTGTCCAAGGCTGCAAGGCCATCCAGCTCATGCCGCCTGACCAATCCCTCGGCGGCGCCGGCTTCCTCCAGCAAACCGCCGGCCAGGCCGGGCAATGGCAAAATGCCTGCAACGGCGCGCGCGACACCACCCCAGGCGACCCCGCCGCCGCCCGCACCTTCTTCGAGACCTACTTCACCGCCTACAACATCGACGGCCAGGCCAAAATCACCGGCTATTTCGAGCCCGAATTCCCCGGCTCAAAAAACCTCGCCCCCGGCTACACAGTCCCCCTCTACGCCAAACCTGCCGACCCTTCCCTCGCCAACCTGCCCCGCGCCGCCATCGACAATAACGCCCTCTACCGCAAAACCCCGGTCACGGCTTACCTGACCAACCCGGTCGATGCCTTCATGCTGCAAATTCAGGGCTCGGGCCGCATCCTGCTGCCCAACGGCCAAACCCTGCGCGTCGGCTTCGACGGCCAAAACGGCCAGCCCTACACCCCCATCGGCCGCATCCTGGTCCAGAACGGCGCCCTTACCCCCGATAACGTCAGCTACCAGAGCATTTCCGCCTGGCTGAAATCCCACCCCGCCGAGGCCCGCGGCATCATGGAGCAGAACGCCCGCTACGTTTATCTCAAACCCCTCGGCGGCCTGCCCAGCAACCAAGGCGCCCCCGGCGCACTCGGCGTCCCGCTCACCGCCGGGCGCTCCCTCGCGGTCGATACCGCCGTCATCCCCCTCGGCATCCCGGTCTTCCTCACCACGACTGACCCCATAACCCACGCCGCCCTCAACCGCCTGACCATCGCGCAGGACACCGGCGGCGGCATCCACGGCGCCGAGGCCGCCGACCTCTTCTTCGGCGCTGGGCCAGACGCCCAGGCCACCGCCGGCGTCATGCAACAACCCGGCAGCCTCTACATCCTGGTCCCGCGCCCCACCGCGGGGGCCACACCATGAGTCCGCCGCGCGTCGCCCTCTTCGTCACCTGCCTGGTAGACCTGCACCGCCCCAGCGTCGCCTTCGCCAGCATCTCCCTGCTCGAAGCCGCCGGCTGCATTGTCGAGGTGCCTCGCGCGCAAACCTGCTGCGGCCAGCCCGCCTATAATTCCGGCGACCGCGCCACCGCCCATGACCTCGCGCTGGGCCTGCTCACCGCCTTCGCCGCCTATGATTATGTGGTCGTCCCCTCCGGCTCCTGCGCCGGCATGCTCTCGCGCCACCTGCCGTCCCTCTTCAGCGGCGACCCCAACCTACGCCCCCGCGCCGAAGCCCTGGCCGCCAAAACCTACGAGCTCACCGCCTTCCTGGTGGACGTGCTGCACCACACCCCCACCCCGCCGCCCCTCAACATCACCGCCACCTACCACGATTCCTGCGCCGGCCTGCGCGAACTCGGCATCAAATCCCAACCCCGCCAGCTCCTCGCCGCAATCCCCGGCCTCACCCTGGCGGAAATGCCAGAGCCCGAGCTCTGCTGCGGCTTCGGCGGCACCTTCTGCGTCAAATATTCCGATATCTCGACCAAAATGGCCGACGATAAAACCACCGGCATCGAGACCACCGAGGCCAGCCTCCTCCTCGCCGGCGACCTCGGCTGCCTGCTCCACCTCGCCGGCCGGCTCTCCCGCCAGAGCGCCAAAACGCAAGTCCGCCACATCGCCGAAGTCCTGGCCGGCACCACCCCGGACACCCAAGCCATCGGCCAACCCACCCCCCCGCCTTGACGTTACTTGCGGGTAATCTGCCAACCCGCTAAAGCAGCGCCCATCATGGCATCACATTGGCCCGCGTGAGCTTGTTTTTCAGCAGCACAAAACCGCTGGAATCCACGCCCCCATGCGGGCGTGTTCCTATGAGCGCGCCGATCGCGGCACCGCCCGGCACGGAACACAATCACATCACCCCCCCCGTTGCCTGGCCGCCCGGCCAACCCGGCACCGATCCTCATCAAATGAGCAAATTAAAATGACCAAAACTGACGGCGGCGACATAAAACGGCGTTTGCGATTAAGCGTACTCATCGCCGTGCTCGGCGTCGTGTACGGCGATCTCGGCACCAGCCCGCTCTACACCCTGCAAACCGCGCTGGGCTATTTCCAGAACTCCGGCGAGCAGGTTGAGGATGTCTACGGCATCCTCTCCCTCATCTTCTGGTCCCTGATGGTCGTCGTCACCCTCAAATACGTCACCTTCATCATGCGCGCCGACAATAACGGCGAAGGCGGAACCCTCTCCCTCATGGCCCTGGCCTCGCGCGTCGCGCGCAGCGAAAAGTCCCGCAACATCATCGGCCTCTTCGGCATCATGGGCGCCGGACTGTTTTTCGGCGACGGCGTCATCACCCCCGCGATCTCCATCCTCTCCGCCATCGAGGGCCTGGAAGTCATCTCCCCCGACCTCACCCCCTTCGTCATCCCCGCCGCCCTGGCCGTCATCGCCGGGCTCTTCCTGGTCCAGCGCCACGGCACCGCCGCCGTCGGCAGCGCCTTTGGCCCCATCATGGCCATCTGGTTCTTCGTCATCGGCGCGCTGGGCCTGGTCCAAATCATCCAGCACCCCCTCGTGCTCGGCGCCCTCAACCCTTACGATGGCGTCACCTTCATCCTCATGCACCCGCGCATCTCCTTCGTCGCCCTGGGCGCGGTCGTTCTGGCCGTCACCGGCGCCGAGGCCCTCTACGCCGACATGAGCCATTTCGGCCGCAACCCCATCCGCGCCGCCTGGATATTCTTCGTCTTCCCCTCCGTCGTGCTGAATTACTTCGGCCAGGGCGCGCTGGTGCTCAGCACCCCCGCCGCCGCCAACAACCCATTCTTCAACATGGCGCCGCATGTGCTGCAGATCCCCCTGGTGATCCTCGCCACGCTCGCCACCGTCATCGCCAGCCAGGCCGTCATCTCCGGCGCCTATTCCGTCGCGCGCATCTGCATGCAGCTCGGCATGTTCCCCCGCATGGAAGTCCGCCACACCAGCGAACACGAACAAGGCCAAATCTACGTGCCGCAAATCAACGCCCTGCTGGCCGTTGGCGTCATCCTGCTGGTGCTCACCTTCCGCTCCAGCAACGCCCTGGCCGCGGCCTACGGCATCGCCGTCACCGGCACCCTCTTCTGCGACAACGCCCTGGCCGCCTTCGTCTACCGCCGCCAGTTCAACTGGCCGCTCTGGAGCGTCGTCACGATCTTCGGCCTGTTCGGCATCGTGGACTTCACCTTCTTCTCCGCCAACACCTTAAAAATCGTCGAAGGCGGCTGGGTTCCCCTGGCCATCGGCCTCACCATCATCTTCATCATGACCACCTGGCGCCGCGGCCGCAACCTCATCATCGCCCGCTGGACCCAGGACAGCCTGCCCCTCGCCTCCTTCCTCGCCCGCCTGCCGCAATCGCGCACAATCCGAGTCCCCGGCACCGCCGTCTTCATGACTGGCAATCTTGACTTCGTGCCAAACGCCCTGCTGCACAACCTCAAACACAACAAGGTGCTGCACGAGCAGGTTTTCTTCGTGAACGTCCGCACGCTCGACGTTCCCCAGGCCAAGCCCGAGACCCGCGCCGCCGCCGAGCAGGTCGCCCCCGGCATCTACAAGGTCACCCTCTCCTACGGCTTCATGGAAAGCCCGAACGTACCGCGCGGGCTCGAGAGCCTCTCCGCCCAGGGCATCGAGAGCTCCCCCATGCAGATGAGCTACTTCCTCGGCCGCGAAACCGTGGTCCCCGCCTCGGTGCCCAAACTCAACTTCATCCGCCGCTGGCTGTTCCTGTTCATGACCCGCAACGCCGTCTCCGCCACCGAATTTTTCCAAATCCCGAGCGACCGCGTGGTCGAGCTGGGCGTGCGCATCGCCATCTAGAGCCTGATCGCTTTGAGTGCGATCAGGCTCTACCCGTTTTTCTGAGGGCGATTCACGCTTTCGGCCCGCCCGGTTGAGCGAACCTCAAACGATCGCCATCTAACGCAGCGCGCGCGCGCCCCAGGCACGCGCGCGCATCCGCCACACACCCCCCCGCCATCCACCAGCGCCGCACCGCATCCAGCACCTCGCCAACACCCGGCCCCGGCGGCACACCCAGCGCCACAACATCGCGCCCCTGCACCGGAAACACCGGGCGCGCCATGGCGGCAATCCGCGCCCGCAAATCATCCCACCCCAGCCGGTCATCCTGCCCCAGCCAGCTCCGCCCGATCAATATTTCCCCCGGCACCTCGGCCAAAGCCCGGCGCAGCGCCGCATCGTCAGCATCAGGCGCCAGCGCATCCGGCACCATCAAGGCCGCCAGCCGCACCTGCTCCGCGCCGCTCAGCCGCCAGCGTTGCGCGAACAAACCCGCATCCCCGCGCAGCAGCGCCGCCACCCGCAACAATTCATCAACCGGCGCCCCGCGCGCCACCATGCCCGCCAGCCGCGCCTCATCGGCCTGCGGCAACACCAGTTCCAGCACACCCGTCTCGCGCATCAGCGCCACCACCGCGCGCGGATCATCCGCCCGCAAAATCTGCTTCACCTCGCTCCACACCCGCTCGGCGGAGAGGCTCCTCACCCCCTCGCGCAGCGCCACAATCGCCGCCACCGCCTGCGCATCCGGCGCCCCGCGCCCATAACGCGCAAAAAACCTAAAAAACCTTAAAATCCGCAGATAATCCTCGGCAATCCGCCGCCCGGCCTCGCCCACAAAGCGCACCCGCCCCGCCGCCAAATCCTCCCGCCCGCCAAAATAATCAAACACCGCGCCATCGCGCGTGGCCGACATCGCATTGATGGTAAAATCCCGCCGGCTCGCGTCCATCTCCCAGTCATCGGTGAACTCAACCACAGCATGCCGCCCATCGGTCGCCACATCGCGCCGCAGGCTCGTCACCTCAAAGCCGCGCCCGCACGCCACCACCGTCACCGTCCCATGCGCCAGCCCGGTCGGCACCGCCTTCAACCCCGCGGCCCGCACCCGCGCGATCACCTCCTGGGGGCTCAGCGGCACGGCGAAATCCACATCCGCCACCTCCCGCCCAGCCAGCATATCGCGCACCGCGCCGCCCACCATCCGCGCCTGCGGCAACGCATCCCACAGCGCCGCCATGCCCGGCAGATCGATCATGCCGCCCCGCGCAGGCGCCGCGCCAAATCCAGCAATATCTTCGCCGTCGCCCCCCAAATCACATGCGCCTCATGCGGCCAGACAACAAAATCCTGCTCAATCCCCCGCCAATACACCCGCCGGCTGCGCGGCTGCGCCGGGTCCAGCAACGTCTCAAAGGGCAGGCAGAACGCCTCCTGCACCTCCCCCGGATCAGGCAAAAACACCACCCCGCGCGGCACCAGCGCCACCACCGGCGCAATATGAAACCCCGTCCCAGTAATAAAATCATCCATCCGCCCGAGGATCTCCGCCACCGCCGGATCAAGCCCGACCTCCTCACGCGCCTCGCGCAGCGCAGCAGCCTCCACCGAAGCATCCCCCGGCTCTATCTTCCCACCCGGAAATGAAACCTGCCCGGCATGGTTGGGCATATGCGCGCTACGCCGCGTCAGCCACACCCCGCGTCCCGGCTCCAGCGGAATCAACACCGCGGCCGGCCGGTTCCCCTCCGGCGGCAACCGGCTATGCGCCAAACCCGCAGGCAACAGCCGCCGCAGTTCCGCCTCGGTCATCGCGTCATTCTCTCCAGCCTACTTGCCGCAGCCCTGCGGCAGATCGCCCAGCGAAAAAAACGCCCCGCAGCTCCAAACACCCATCACATTGCGCCCCCGCACCATCCCCGGCTCGGCCAGCGCCACCAGCTCATAATACGTCGCCCGGCAAATCCGCGCCTCAATCGGGAACTGCCCCTTGCCATCGCGCACATGCAAATAAGGCGTCGGCTCGCAGCTCAACAGATCATGGCGTATCCGTATCGGATGCTCCGGCCCCGCGGTAATGCACTGGTCGACATTCGTGCGAAACGTCAGCACCTGCTGGCTGCCGTGCCCCGCCCACTCCATCTCCACCGCCACGAACGGCACATCCTCAACCTCTATCCGCCCCCGCTCCACCGGCGTCTCCAAACTATACCCGCCGTCTTCCTCGCGCTTGAGCACCGTGGAGAACAAACAAACCATCGGCTTGCGCGTAATCGGGCTACCCCGATACATCCAGGTTCCGTCGCGCCTGATCAAAAACGGCAAATCCCCGCAATCGGCGGCAACCCGCTCCAGCCTGGACCTGGCGCAATCCTGCTTCTTACCCTCAATCACAATCGCGCTTTTCTCCGGCCTCAATGATCTCATGATGCCCTGATATAGGGTGCATCATATTGCGATAAAATGGGCAACCGCACGCTGCCCGCAAATCAGCCGGGAATCTCCGCGCCCACAACCACCCGCCGGTCCGCCGGCGGATAAAACCGCAGGATCACCAGCATCAGCGCCATCGCCGGCACCGCCGCGAAAGCCGAGAGAATAAAGAACGGAATAAACCCCATCGCCGCGGCCATATACCCTGAAAGCCCGCCAACCGTCCGCAGCGCCATCGGCGCCAGCGAAGACAGCAAGGCGAACTGCGTCGCCGTATGCTCCGGGTGGCACAACCCTGACATATAGCTCAGAAACGCCGCATCCGAGACCCCCTCCGCGAACGATTCCAGCGCCGAGGTCACCACCAGCATATGCGGCTCGCCCGGAAACAGCCCCAAGGCCGGATACATCGCCATCGCCAGCGTCTGGAACACCCCCGTCACCAGCAGCGCCCGCCCCACGCCGAGCCGCGCCACCAAAAAACCCCCAACCGCCGCCCCCGCCAGCACCGCCGCCAGCGAGACCGGCCCGTTCGCCACCGCGATCGCCGCCCGGTCAAACCCTAAAAATGTGTAATAAGGCGCCAGCATCACCCCGGCCAGCGCCTCGCCGAGCCGGAACAAAACAATGAACGCCACCACCACCAGCGCCCCGCGCCGCGCCAGAAACTCCACCAGCGGCTCACGCACCGCCTGAGCAAACCGCGCCCCAAACCGCGCCGGCGCAACCTCGCGCGCCACCTGCGGCTCCGCCGCCATCAAGGTCGCCACCGGCCCCGCCAGCGCCAGCCCCGCCATCAGCAAAATCGCCTCATGCCAGCCGGTCTTCACTGAAAGCGCAATCACCCCGGCGCCCGAAATCAGCATCGCCCCGCGATACCCCCAAACATACGCCGCCAGCGCCGCCCCCTGCGCGCGGGGGGCAAACGTCTCAATCCGCCACGCATCAATCAATATATCCTGGCTGGCCGACACAAACGCCAGCACCGCCCCAACCCCCAGCGTCCACCCCACATGCGCCACCGGGTCAGAACAGCCCAGCGCCACAATGCACGCCACCAGCAACCCCTGCACCAGCAGCAGCCACCCCCGCCGCCGCCCCAAAAACAGCGGCTTCACCTCATCGAACACCGGCGACCACAAAAATTTTAGCGTATAGGCCAGGCCGATATTCGCCGTCAGCCCAATTACCCCCAGCCCCAGATGCGCCGAAGACAGCCACATCCGCAGCGTAAACCCCGAGAGCGCCAGCGGCAGCCCGGAGGAAAACCCCAGCGCCGTCATAATCGCGAAGGCGCGCAACGATGCCCCCTTCATCGCCGCCTCATCCCAGGCCACGCACAGGGCACGGCGCGCGGCCCAAACGCCGCTCCGGCCTACAGACCACCCGGATCGTTGATATTATCGGCCTTGCTGAAAGCACCATCAACCATGCTGCCCTCGTCGCCCGGCTCCATTCCCGCCTGGCATTGCCCCTGCCACTGCAACTGCGAGGTCACCGTCAACGGCCCGGAGGGCGAATCAATCGCCGCCTTCAGCGTCACGCTCTGCGCGCTGGCATAATCCAGCGTCTCATGAATCCGCACCGGCTTGCCGCTCTGCATGCAACTGCCGTCAATCGCATATTTCGCGCCGGAGCCTGAAACAGTGAGGCTGGTACAGGAATTATCATTACTGGTGAAAAACTTGATATCCGTGGACGGATCAACACAACTCACCGTCACCACATTCTCGGCATTCGGCAGCGGCTTGCCATCGGCCCCCGTCACCGTCGTCGTGCTCTGCCACAGGCCAGACTCCCTGGCAGGCAGGCTCGCCGCCACCGCCGCATGGGCCACGCCGAAACCAAGAACCGCCAGCACGGCGGCAGAGTGCATTTTCATTCGCATACCCCGTTTTAACCAACCCCCGCGCACGCCGCAAACCATACCCCGCCTCCCCGGCCGGGCAAACCTTCCCATAAATTGTTTTTGCCGCCAGCAACACTTAATGGTAGTTCATCATAAACTATCATCTACCCTGGATTGAGAGAAGGCGTCATGACAATCTGGTTCGACGCCGAAGACCTGATCCAGTTTTTCCAAAATGCCTCGCGGCCAACCGGCATCCAGCGCTTCAGCTTCGAGACCTACCGCGCCCTCTGGCGCCAGGCCGGCGCCACCGGCACGCTCGGCTTCTGCCGCCGCACCAAAACCGGCTTCAAACCCATCCATTTCCCCACGCTGGAAGCCGGCATCCTCGCCGCCGCCGATGCCAAATCCCCGGCCCGCTTCTCGCCCCTGCCACTGCCGCCGCGCGAAACCCGCCTCGCCATCGCGGCCCGCCGCCTGCCCCTGCACTACCGGCTGCCCCTCGGCGTCATGGCCCGCGCCGGGCTCGCCGGCCTGGCCGCCAGCCGCGACCTCTGCCGCGCCGCCCTGCGCCCCCGCACCGCCCCCGGCAACAGCATCGGCGGCCACCAGTTCGAACTACCGGCCCCCGCCATCACCTTCACCCCCGGCGACTGGCTGGTGAACCTCGGCGCCTCCTGGGTCTGCCCCTACCCGCCCAAACTCCTCGCCAGCCTGCACAGCCAGGGCGCGCACCTCGCCCTCCTCGCGCATGACCTCATCCCCGAACTCTACCCCGAATGGTCCACCCCCGGCACCGTGCGCGACTTCTCAAACTGGCTGCGCACCATGGTCCCGCAAACCAGCCTGATGTTCGCCGTCTCCCGCCACACCGCGCACGACCTCACCGCCTGCCTGCAAAAACGCGGCACCACCATCGCCCCACCCGTCATACTCCCCACCGGCAGCCACGGCCGCCAATCCCCGGCCCCCGCCGCGCCCCTGCTGCAATCCCCCTACATCCTCATGGTCGGCACCATCGAGGTCCGCAAAAACCACACCGGCATGCTCCGCGTCTGGCGCCGCCTGCTCGCCACCATGCCCGAGGCATCCGTCCCAACCCTCGTCTTCGCCGGCAAAACCGGCTGGCTCACGGCTGACCTGTTGCAACAACTCGCCAACGCCAACTGGCTCGGCGGCAAAATCCGCTTCATTGACAGCCCCAGCGAAACCACCCTCGCCAACCTCTACCAAAACTGTCTCTTCACCCTCTTCCCCTCCTTCTACGAGGGCTGGGGCCTCCCCGTCACCGAAAGCCTCTGCTTTGGCAAAACCGCGGCCATCTCCAACCGCGCCTCCATCCCCGAGGCCGGCCAATCCTTCTGCGCCTATTTTGATCCCGAAAATCTCACCGAGGCCGCCGCCACCATCCGCGCCCTCATCGAAAACCCGCAACAGATAGCCCGCCTCGAGCAACACATCGCCGCCAGCTTCACCCCGCCAACCTGGGATGTCACCGCCACCACCCTGCTCAACCACCTCGGCACGGCTACGCGGCCCCACACAATCCCCGCCTACGAGACCGCCAACAAATAAGGCCAGGAGATACAACCTGGCCTCATTCCTCCAACACCCCCGCCCGCGCGGCGGGCGGCGTTACTTCACCGCGACGAAAAACTCCGCCTCGGTCTGCGCGCGAATCTGTTCCACGGTCACATCGGGTGCATGGTCCACCAGAATCAGCGACGGCGTCTCGGCCTTATTCACCTCGAACACCGCAAGATCAGTGATAATCTTGCTCACCACGCCCAGCCCGGTCAGCGGCAGAGTGCAACGCTTCAGGATCTTGGCCTCGCCCTTGGCGGTATGCTCCATCAAAACAACCACCCGCGGCACCCCGGCCACAAGGTCCATCGCCCCGCCCATGCCCTTCACCATCTTGCCCGGCACCATCCAGTTCGCGAGGTCGCCGTTCTCGGCCACCTGCAGCGCGCCGAGGATGGAGATATTAATATGCCCGCCCCTAATCATCGCGAAGGACGATGCCGAATCAAAAAAACTGGTCGTCGGCAACACCGTCACCGTCTGCTTGCCAGCGTTGATCAGGTCCGCGTCTTCCTCGCCCTCATAGGGGAACGGCCCCATCCCGAGCATCCCGTTCTCCGACTGCAGCTGGATCGACATCCCCTCCGGGATATGGTTCGCCACCAGCGTCGGGATACCGATGCCGAGGTTCACATAAAACCCATCCTGCAATTCCGCCGCCGCCTTGGCGGCCATCTCGTCTCTTGTCCAAGGCATATTATGCGGCCCTCTTGCGAACAGTGCGTTGCTCGATCCGTTTCTCGATCTGGCCGAGCTTGACGATGCGTTTCACGAAAATCCCCGGCGTGATGATATGGTCAGGGTCGATCTCCCCCGGCTCCACCAAATTCTCCACCTCCGCCACGGTGAACTTCGCCGCCGTCGCCATCATCGGGTTAAAATTGCGCGCCGTCTTGCGATACACCAGGTTCCCCTCGCTATCACCCTTCCAGGCATGCACAATGGCCAGATCCGCGAACAACCCGGTCTCCATCACATAATGGCGGCCGTTGAACTCCCGCGTTTCCTTGCCCTTGGCCACATCCGTGCCATAGCCCGTCGCCGTGAAAAACGCCGGAATCCCCGCCCCACCGGCGCGAATCCGCTCCGCCAGCGTCCCCTGCGGGTTGAACTCAATTTCCAGCTCGCCTGAGAGATACTGCTTCGCGAACGTCGCATTCTCCCCCACATACGAGGAGATCATCTTCCTCACCTGCCGCGTCTGCAGCAACGTGCCCAGGCCGACATTATCAATGCCCGCGTTGTTGGAAATAATCGTCAGGTCCATCACCCCGGCTTCCCTGATCGCCTCGATCAGCGCCTCGGGAATCCCGCACAGGCCAAACCCGCCGGCCATAATGGTCATGCCATCCTTCAAATGGCCCGCGAGCGCGGTCCTCGCATCGGGAAATATTTTTGAAACGGCCATGCATCCTCGCTGATTGTCTGGTTGTCACATCGGCTTTTGTCATCATCGCCTCAAAGCCCGGCTGTCAAGCCGTGAAGGTATGGCATGGGCCATACCTTCACGGCCGCCATCAGCGCCGCGGTATCAGCGCTCCAGACACATGGCGACACCCATGCCGCCCCCGATGCACAGCGTCGCGAGCCCCTTCTTGGCGTCGCGGCGCCCCATCTCGAACAGCAGCGTGGTCAAAACCCGCGCGCCCGAGGCGCCAATCGGATGCCCGATGGCAATCGCCCCGCCGTTCACATTCACCTTCGCCGGGTCCAGCCCCAGCTCCTTGTTCACCGCGCAAGCCTGCGCCGCGAACGCCTCATTGGCCTCGATCAGGTCCAAATCAGCCACCTTCCAGCCCGCCCGCGCCAGCGCCTTCTGCGAGGAGGGGATCGGCCCCGAGCCCATCAGCGCCGGGTCCACACCCGCGGTGGCAAAGCTCGCAATGCGCGCCAGCGGCGTCAGCCCCCGCTTGGCGGCCTCGGCCGCGCTCATCACCACCAGCGCCGCCGCGCCATCGTTAATGCCCGAGGCATTGCCCGCCGTCACCGTGCCATCCTTCGTAAAGGCCGGCTTCAGCTTGGCCATGCTCTCCACCGAGGCGTCGTGGCGGATATACTCATCCTGGTCCACCACCACCTCGCCCTTGCGGGTGGTCAGCGTCACCGGCACGATCTCATCCTTAAACTTCCCGGCCTTCTGCGCGGCCGACGCCTTCTGCTGCGAACCAAGCGCCAGCGCATCCTGCTGATCGCGCGTAATCTGCCACGCCCGGGCGACGTTCTCGGCGGTCACGCCCATGTGATAGCCATTAAACGCATCCCACAGCCCGTCTTTAATCATCGTGTCGATAAACCCGACATCGCCCATCTTCGTCCCGGCCCGCAGATAAGCGGCATGGGCCGAAAGGCTCATGCTCTCCTGCCCGCCCGCGATCACGATATTTGATTCGCCCGAGCGTATCTGTTGCGCCGCCAGCGCCACCGCGCGCAGCCCCGAACCGCACACCTGGTTAATCCCGAACGCCGTCTTGGAATCCGGAATCCCCGCCAGACGGATCGCCTGGCGCGCCGGATTCTGCCCCTGCGCCGCGCTCAACACCTGGCCCAAAATGGCCTCGTCAATATCCTCCGGCGACAGCCCGGCCCGCGCAATCGCGGCCTTGATCGCGGCGGCCCCCAGAACATGCGCCGGCGTCGCGCCAAAAACACCATTAAAACTGCCGACAGCGGTCCGCGCGGCGGAAACGATAACGATATCACTCATGACTGTTTTCCCTCTGTGTGTGGTCCTTGGCCGTGTCTCAGCATAGCCCCTGCAGCCAGTCCGCGAAAGGCTGCCACAGCGCGGTTTGCGCATGCGTCCCCGCAATCATGCCGATATGCCCGGCCCGCGGCTCAATCACCTTCGCATGTTTCACCAGCGCCGCCAGCGGCCGCGCCGAGACCGCCGGCACCAGCCGGTCACGCTCCGGAATCGCACAAAAAACCGGCATCTCCAGCCGCGCCGGGTCCACCGCCAGCCCGGCCACCCGCCAGCGCCCCTGCGCCGTCGTATTCGCCCCATACCAGCCGCCCAGCGCCTCGCGCGCCACGGGTGCCGCCAGCGGCACGCCATCCGCCAGCCAATCCTCCATCGCCACAAACCGCCGCGCGCGGGCCGAATTCTTCTGCTGCCCGGCAAAATCCCGGTATTTGGCGCCAACCCCATGCGGGTCCACCAAGGTGAACAACGCATTCAGCGCATCAATCGGCAGCGTGCTGGAAAACCGCATCACCGCCTCCATCGCCGGCATCGCCTCGCCCACCCGCCGCGAAATCGCCGGGTCCGCCGCGTGAAAATCCCAGGGCGTGGCCAGCAGCGCCAGCGCGCTCACCTTCTCCGGCAGGCGCAACGCCGCCGCCAGGGCGAGCAGCCCGCCCATGCAATACCCCGCCAGCACCACCGGCCCCTCAATCGCCGCCAGCGCCCGCTCCAGCCGCCCGGCGATATAATCGGTGAGCGAAAACCCGCGCTCCACCTCGCCCGGCCAGCCCCAGTCCAACAAATACGGATGCGCCCCCTGCCCCGCCAGCCAGCGCAGCATCGAGCCCCCCTCCATCAGGTCCAATATATACGCCCGATTAATCAGGCTGGGCACAAACACCACCGGCGGCCCGCTCCCGCCATAATCCAGCAGCCGGCTCTCGCCTTCCTCCCACACCGCCGGCGGGTCGCGCATCTCGCGCACATACGGGTCAGCCCGATACGCCGCGATCCCCGCAATCAGCGCACGGTCAGCCTGCAACGCCCCTTCAAGCGCCGCCCGCGCCCGCGCCGGGTCCGGTTCCGTCATCTCCGCGTTCCATAAACCGGGCCAGACGCTGCTCAAGTTCAGCGACGCGGCGGCCAAGCCGCTCGATTTCATCCACGCCAGGCTGAGGTGCAGCAGCAGCGGGCGCGGCCCGCGCCGGCTGAGCGGCGCCGGAGCTTCCGGCCGTCTGGTCATACGGTGCAAACCTCAGGGCAGCATTGGCCGACTGCGCCCAAAGCGCCACCATCGCCGCCCATGACTCCCGAACCTCCCGGTCGGCCGCCATGGCGGTCAGCTCGCTTTGCCACATGGCCACGAGATCCTGGGCCAAAGTGTCGTCCATGCTGCATTCGGCTCCCCGGTAGCCCGCCTACCCCTTCTACCTACCCCGAACAAAAGGAATTCGCCATAACTGAAACACCATGCTAGCCTTGCAGTGCACAATATTCATGTATTCCCGCCAGAAGGTGCAACCACCCCGGCGGGATGGGAGACAGTAACTATGAGTGACGCGGCCAATCCAGCTCAACATCCCGTCATAGTCAAAAAATACGCCAACCGCCGCCTCTATAATACTGAGAGTTCGAGCTACATCACACTGGAGAACCTGGCCGAAATGGTCCGCAAGGACCGCGATTTCGTGGTCTACGACGCCAAAACCGGCGAGGACATCACCCGCAGCGTGCTCACCCAGATCATCGTGGAGGAGGAAGGCAAGGGCAACGCCCTGCTGCCTACCAACTTCCTGCGCCAGCTGATCGGCTTCTACGGCGACAATGTGCAAAGCGCCGTGCCGCGCTACCTCGAACAGGCCATGTCGAGCTTCGCCCGCCAGCAGGAAAACCTGCGCGCCACCATGCAAAAAACCCTCAGCCCCTTCCTGCCCCCCGGCATCGAGGACATGGGCCGCAAAAACATGGAAATGATGGGCCGGGCAATGACCCTCTTCACCCCCTTCCACCGCGAGGGCGAGGAAGAGTCTCCCCCCGACGCCATGAAGGAATACCAGGAGGAAATCATGAACCTGCGCGGCGAGGTCGAGCGCCTGCAACAACAGCTGGCGCAACTGCGCGCCAAGCCGAAAAAGGCGGAATAGCGCGTTATCTTCCCCCGGGTTCTGGTGGCTCAACCACTAATACGATAGAGTTGTTCACCATGAGATATATCCCCGCCTCCGCCCTAGGTCTTGCTCTGCTTCTCGCCGGTGCCCCGGCCTTCGCCCAGATGTCCATGGGCGGCGCGCCCGGCGGCGCCCCCGGCGGCGGCGGCGTACAGCCCCAGCCGCAGGTGCATGACATCGCCCCCCCCGCCTTGCCGGGCGCCGGTGCCCCAGCCCCGCTGGCAACCGCGCCGGTGGTGCAAAAACCCGCCATCGCCGACCCCACCCAGGCCCTGTTCGCCGCCGTCAACAGCGGCGACTACAACGCCGCGCAGGACGCGCTGAGCCGCGGCGCAGACCTCACCGCCAAAAACGACCTAGGCGAAACCCCGCTCGACCTCTCCATCGCCCTCAACCACACCAACATCACCTTCCTGCTGCTGGCCACCCGCAACGAGACCGCCGGCAGCGACGGCACAACCTCTCCCGGCCCCGCCTTCACCGCCACCGCGCCGGCCAGACCCGCACCGCGCAAATCCCACCCCGCCGCGCCCGTGCATGAAGCCGCCACGCCGCACACCACGGAGCCAGCCGTGAACATCGCCCCCGGCAACAACCCCGGCACCCCCAACCCCTCCGCCGGCTTCCTCGGCTTTGGCACCAAAAACTAACCCCAGGACGCGCTCCAGGACGCGGCCTTAAAAATCCGCGTCCTCAAATTCCATCATCACCGCCGCCCCGGCCTCGATCACCGCCAGCAGCGCCCCCGTCTGCGGCAGCAGCCGCTGCATATAAAACCGCGCCGTCCCCAGCTTGGCGCGATAAAACGGCGTCCCGGCCTTCGGCAACGCAATCTTTGCCATCCGCGCCCACATGAACCCAAGCGCCACCAGCCCGAACAACCGTAAATACTCCACCGAGGCCGCGCCGATCTCATCATAATTGCTCATCGCCGCCTCCATCACATGGCCGGTGGCCATCTGCAGATGCTCCACCGCCGCCTGCAACGGCGCCACGAAGGGCTGCATCTCCTCAGCCCCATTCGCCTCGATAAATTCCAGCACCGGGTCCAGAAACCGCGTCATCAGCCGCCCGCCATCCTGCGGCAGCTTGCGCCCCACCAGATCCAGCGCCTGTATCCCGTTGGTCCCCTCATACAACATCGAAATCCGGGCATCGCGCACATACTGCTCCATGCCATGGTCGCGGATATACCCATGCCCGCCATAACATTGCATCGCCAGGCTGGCGGCCTCAAACCCCAAATCCGTGAACAGCGCCTTCACCACCGGGGTCAGCAGCGCCGTGAAATCATCCGCCTCCGCCCGTGTTTCCTCATCCTCCACCCGCTGCAACACATCCACCTGGCGCGCCACCCAACCCGAGAGCGCCCGGCACCCCTCGATATACGCCCGCATGGTCAACAACATCCGCCGCACATCCGGATGCACCAATATCGGGTCCGCCTGCTTATCCGGCGCTTTTACTCCGGTCAGCGACCTCCCCTGAATCCGCTCGCGCGCATAGGCAACCGCGTTCTGGTAAGCCACCTCCGCGACCCCCAGCCCCTGAATCCCAACGGACAGGCGCTCCGTGTTCATCATGGTGAACATCGCCCGCAGCCCCTTATGCGGCTCGCCGACAATCCACCCCTGCGCCCCCTCGAACGCCATCGCGCAGGTCGCCGAAGCCTTGATCCCCATCTTGTGCTCAATGGCCGTGCACATCACCCCATTGCGCGCCCCCACACCGCCATCGGCATCGGGCAAAAACTTCGGCACCACGAACAGCGAAATCCCCTTCACCCCCGCCGGCGCATCCGGCAACCGCGCCAGCACCAGATGAATGATATTCTCCGTCAGATCATGCTCCCCGGCGGAGATAAAAATCTTGTTTCCCGTTACGCTGAACGAACCATCCGCCTGCGGCACCGCCCTGGTGCGCAACATGCCCAGATCCGTCCCGCAATGCGGCTCGGTCAAACACATCGTCCCCGCCCATTCGCCCGAAACCAGCTTCGGCAGATACAAGCGCTTCAACGCCTCCGAGCCATGATGATACAGCGCCAGATACGCCCCATGCGTCAGCCCCGGATACAGCCCGAACGCCATATTCGCCGAACACATCATCTCTTCCACAAAGGTGGAAAGCGCCACCGGCATCCCCTGCCCGCCAAACTCCGGCGCGCAGGCCATCGCCGTCCACCCGCCCGCCCGGAACCCCTCATACGCCGCCTTGAACCCCTCCGGCGTGCGCACCGCGCCACCCTCCCAGGTGCAGCCTTCCAAATCGCCCTTCTGGTTCAGCGGAAACAACACCTCCGCGGTGAATTGCCCCCCCGCCTCCAGCACACTATCCATCAGCTCCGGCGTAAACTCCGCGCAGCCCGGCAATTGCGCAATCGTCTTGCCGTCAAACAACTCGTGCAGCACAAACCGCATATCCTCAAGCGGCGCCTTATAATTCGGCATCTCAACCTCTCCTCAATTGCGTAACGGCTTGCCGGTATCAATAATACTTTTGATCCGCGCCTGGCTCTCCTTCGTGCGCACCAGCGCCATGAACGCCTTTCGCTCCAGCGCCATCACATCCGCCTCGCTCAACGCGTCCAGATAATCCGTATCCCCGCCGCTCAAAACCTCCGCCAGCGCGCCCGCAACACTCACATCATGCTTGCTCGCCACCCCGCGTTTATGAAACCCCTCCACCGCCATGTTCAACGCCACCCGCCCGCTCGGCCCCGGCAAATGCAGCTCCGGTGCCTGCGGCACTTCATACCCATCCACCATCGCCAGCGCCGCCGCCTTTGCATCAGCCAACAACCTGTCACGGTTCATCGTTATCCCATCGGCGGGGCGCAAAAACTTCATCTCCAACGCCTCCGCCGCCGAGCGCGATACTTTCGCCGTCGAAATCATCTCAAACACTTTCGCCACCGCCGGCATCGGCCCTTTCGGCATCTGCTTGTCCTGGCTCCAGCGCGCCAGCAGACTCACACACCCGCCCCACCCCGGCACCAGCCCAACCCCCGCCTCCACCAGCCCGATATAACTCTCCGCATAGGCCTGCACCGCCGCGCAATGCAGCAACATCTCCGCCCCGCCGCCCAACGCCAGGCCCACAGGCGCGCCCACCACCGGAAACGGCGCATACCGCATCGCCTGATAAATCCGCTGCCCCTCCTTCATGGAAGTCTCGATCTTCCCCCACATCCGGATATTCGACCACAAATACACCAGCCCGATGTTCGCGCCTTGCGAGAAATTCACCTTCTGCGGCTGCTCGCGCAAATCATCATTATACAACACCAGCGCCTTGTAATCCCTCTTCACCAGCGCAAGCGTCTTCTCCAGCAGCCCAAGAATCTCGCCATCCAGCATATTGCGCATCGCCCCGCGCAAGGCCGCATGCGTCTCAAAACACAACACGCCGTCGCCAATATCCCAAACAGAAGCCGCCTTGTTCTCCAACACCGCCCGGCCGCGCCGCTTCACATCCTCCAGCAACAAAATCCCCGGCGCCCGCCCAATCGCCTCATACCCACCCGCCAACGAAAACCGCTCCACCTCGCCGTCAGCATTTTCCCGGTAGAATTTCCCATCCCCCACCGCCCGCAAAACCGGCGGCACCTCCAAACCCAACGCCGCCAACCGGCCTGCCACCCACGCGCCGCCCAGCCGGTCCATCAACTCAAACGGCCCAAACCTCCACGTATACCCCAGCCGCATCGCGGCATCGATCGCGGCAACATCCTCGCCAATCTCCGGCACCAACGCCGCCGCATAAGCCAAAACCCGCCCCAGCACCCCCCACGCATAAGCCCCATACTTCGTCGTGGAATCCAGCAACTTCTTCAAATCATCGCGCGCCGCGCGCACCAGCGGAAGCTCCGCCCGCACAGACTCGCGCCACTCCAGCCGCCCCGCCCCCGCCGCGCGCAAATCCAGCGCGCTCTTCTGCTTCTTCCCATCCGCCCCGCGCGCGCTGCGGTAAAATCCGCCCTTGCCCTTGTTCCCCGTAAACCCTTCCGCCACCAACTGGGTAAAAACCGCCCCATGCCGATTCATCGCGTGAAACACATCACCTTCCGGCAACAACCGCGCCAGCGACGCATTCACATGCAACGCCAGATCAATCCCCACCATATCAATCAACCCAAACACCCCGGTGGAGGGAAACCCCATAGCCTTGCCCATCACCGCATCGGCTTCCTCAACCTCCAGCCCCATCTCCAGCGCCAGCACCATCGCGCACTGCACCCAATACGTGCCGATCCGGTTGGCGATAAACCCTGGCGTATCCTTGCAACTTACAACCGTCTTACCCATCCCCTGGTCCAGGAACCCCCGCAGCGGCGCAAACGCCTCCCCCTCGCCGCCAACCATCTCCAGCAAGCGCATATAGCGCGGCGGATTAAAAAAATGCGTGATGCAAAAATCCCGCGCCAGCCCCTCGGGCATCCCCGCCGTCAACTCCCGCAACGGAATCGTCGAAGTATTCGACGACACCACCGAACCCTCCTTCCTCACCGCATCCAGCCGCGCATAAAGCGCCTGCTTCACCTCCAGTTTTTCAACCACCGCCTCCACAATCCAGTCACAGCGCCCCACCGCCACCAGATCATCCTCGATATTCCCAGCCGTAATCAGCCTCGCCGCGCGGCTGCCCATCAACGGCGCCGGCTCCATCTTCTTCAGCCTCTCAATCGTCGCGCACGCAATCGCATTGCGCTCCACCGCCCCCGGCTTCACAATATCCACCAGCAGCACATCAACCCCGGCATTGGCCGCATGCGCCGCAATGCTCGCCCCCATCACCCCCGCGCCGATCACGGCAACCGAACGTATCTCGCCCATGTCAAAGCGCCTCCAATATCGTGGCGATCCCCTGCCCCCCGCCAATACACTGCGTCGCCAGCGCATAACGCCCATTAACACGCTTCAGCAACGAAGCCGCCTTGCCCGTAATGCGCGCGCCCGTCGCCCCCAGCGGATGCCCCAGCGCAATCGCCCCGCCATCCAGATTCACCTTTTCCGGGTCCACCCCCAGCTCGCGGATACAAGCCAGCGCCTGCGATGCAAACGCCTCGTTCAACTCCACAACATCCAGCTCATTCACCGGAATTCCTGCCCGCGCCAGCGCCTTTTTCGACGCCGCCACCGGCCCCATGCCCATGATCTCGGGCGCGCACCCCGCCACCGCCACCGCCCTTATCCGCGCCAACACCGCCAACCCATGCGCCTTCGCATAATCCTCCGAGCAAACCAGCACCGCCGCCGCGCCATCGGTCAGCGGTGATGACGTCCCCGCCGTCACACTTCCCGCCACATCAAACGCCGGCTTCAACCCCGCCAGCCCCTCGGCTGTCACATCCGCGCGGATACACTCATCGCGCCCAACCTCCACCCGCTCATCCACATACGGCACAATCTCATCATCAAACCGCCCCGCACCTTGCGCCGCCGCCGCCTTGCGCTGGCTGGCCAGCGCAAACGCCTCCTGCTCCACCCTGCCAACACCCCATTGGCGCGCCACATTCTCAGCCGTTTCGCCCATGCTGATATAAGCCTGCGGCCGCATCGCATAAAGTTTCGGCGAGGGCATCGGGTTGAACCCGCTCATCGGCACCCGGCTCATGCTCTCCACCCCGGCGCACACAAACACCTCCCCCGCCCCCGTCGCAATCGCCCCCGCCGCCATATGGATCGCACTCATCGACGACCCGCAAAACCGGTTGACGGTCACCCCCGCCGTCCCCACCGGCAGCTCCGCCAGCAGCCCGATCATCCGCGCCACATTCAGCCCCTGCTCACCCTCGGGAAACGCACAACCCGCAATCAGGTCCTCAATGTCCTCAAACCTCACCCCCGCCCGCGTCACCAGCGCGCGCACCACCTCCGCCGCCAGCTCATCGGGCCGCACCCGCGCCAACCCCCCCTTATTCGCCGGCGTAAACGCAGAGCGGACATAACCCGCGATCACAGCTTTGGTCATGAATCTTTCCTCTTGTTTTATCCCATTGTCTCGGCCAGCGCCGCCTCGCATTGCCGGTCGATCTCACCCAGCTCGGCCAGGCTTTCCTCAATGGCCGCGCGCTGTTCGCGCAACGCCGCCAGCCGCTGGCGCACCGCCTGCTGCAACTGCCTCGTCTGCACCCGGTGCGCCGGGTCCGCGTCATACAAATCCAAAAATTCCCTGATCTCGCGCAGCGAAAACCCAAGCCGCTTGCCCCGCAGAATCAACATCAGCCGCGCCCGGTCCCGCGCGCCATAAACCCGCGCGCTCCCCGCCCGCTGCGGCGTAATCAGCCCCTTATCCTCATAAAACCTGATAGCCCGCGCCGTCACCCCCAGCTCGCGCGCCAGCTGGCTCACCGAATACAAAACCAGCACGGGCGCAGATTTCACGGCAACCCTCCCATTTTAACGCAAAGCGTCGTTGCTTAACGTATAGGGCATACCCCCCAACCCTGTCCAGAATTTTCCACCAAACACCCCAGGGTTGCGTCCCCCGCCACTTCCTGGCTTCCTGCCAACATGCCCCATCCCCTCCCCCGCCGCGCGCTCCTCCAATCCACCGCCGCCCTCACAGCGCTCGCCGCCGCCCCGGCCGCCGCCGCCACCGGCCCCATCATCCAGCTGCGCCTGCTGGAAACCTCCGACCTCCACACCTTCGATGAAAACTACGACTATTTCCGCGACGCGCCCGATAACACCGTCGGCCTCACCAAGGCTGCCACCCTCATCCGCGCCGCCCGCGCCCAGGCGCAAAACACCCTGCTGTTTGACAATGGCGACACCATCCAGGGCAACCCACTGGCTGACTACATGGCCCAGCCCGGCAACCTGCCCCCCGGCCACATCCACCCCACCATCCGCGCCATGAACACCCTCAACTACGACGCCGCCACCATCGGCAACCATGAATTCAACTACGGCCTCCCCTTCCTCACCGCCGCCCTCTCGGGCGCCAACTTCCCCTTCTGCTCCGCCAACATCCTCAACGCTGACAACTCCCCCTGGCTCCCCCCCACCCTCATCCTGGAACGCCACTTCACCGCGCAGGACGGCTCGATCCACCCCCTTAAAATCGGCGTCATCGGCTTCGTCCCACCCCAGATCACCCATTGGGACAAAGCCCACCTCACCGGCCGCCTGATCACGACTGACATCGTGGACGCCGCGCAAAAACACATCCCCCAACTGCGCCCGCAGGTAGACCTCCTCATCGCCCTCAGCCATTCCGGCATCTCCACCGCCCCGCGCCGCGGCTTTGATGAAAACGCCAGCTACTACCTGGCCCAGGTCCCCGGCATTGACGCTATTTTCACCGGCCATTCCCACCGCGTCTTCCCCGGCCCCAGCTACGCGGGATATGACGGCATCGACGCCACAATCGGCACATTAAACGACATCCCCGCCACCATGCCCGGCTTCTGGGGCAGCGACATCGGCATCATCGACCTCACCCTAACCCAGCAGAACGGCAAATGGGCCGTCACCGGTTTCACCGCCACCACCCAGCCAATTTCCCAACGCGCCAACCACACCGTCACACCCCTGGCCGCCAACGACCCCCAGGTCGACGCCGCCATCGCCCAGGATCACCAAAAAACCCTGGCCTGGATACGCGAACCCATCGGCCACCTCACCCAGCCCCTCAACAGCTATTCCGCCCTCATCGGCACCGAGGGCTCCCTCGCCCTCGTCAACGCCGCCCAAACCTGGTACGCAACACCCCTGATCGGCTCAACAAACCTGCCAATCCTCTCCGCCGCCGCCCCCTTCAAGGAGGGCTACCAATCCCCCGACAACTACATAGACCTTAGCGCCGGCACCATCGCCATCAAGGATGTCGCCGATCTCTACATGTACCCCAACACCGTCGCCGCCATCCAGGTCAGCGACGAACAATTGCAAAACTGGCTGGAAAAATCAGCGGAAATCTTTAACCAGATCGACCCTGAAAACCCCGCCCCGCAACCCCTGCTCAACCCCCACGTCCCCTCTTATGTGTTCGATGTCATCTCCGGCATCACCTACGAGATTGACATAACCCAGCCGGCCCGCTTCGGCGCCCACGGAAAATTCAAAGCCTCCGCCAACAGAATCAAAAACCTGCGCTACCAGGGCACGCCCATAACGCCGGACCAGACATTCATCGTCGTCACCAACAACTACCGCGCCGACTCCGGCGGCATCGTCCAAAACCCCAGCGCCGTGATCCTGCGCGCCCCCGACCAAACCCGCGACGCCATCATCCGCTACATCCTGGCCGAAAAAACCATCACCGTCGCCACCCCGCCCATCTGGTCTTTTGCTCCCATCGGCGCCCCCATCACCGTCACCTTCGAATCCTCCCCCGCCGCCGCGCGTTATTTGCTAAAAAACAAAAACATCACCTCCCTCGGCGACTCCGGCGACGGCTATACCCAATTTGCTCTGTCCCTCAGCTGACCGCCGCCATTATGTTTTTAGAGCCTGATCGCTTTAAGTGCGGTCAGGCTCTAGCCGGTTTTCTGAGGGCGATTCACGCTTTCGGCTCGCTCGGTTGAGCGAACCTCAAACGATCGCACTCAAGGAGTAAAATTGAAAATGTCCCTAAAAAACACATTTGCCGATCACCTCAGAAGATACCTCGGCGGCACACGCAACAGCCCAGCCCCACCGCAACCTCCAGCAACGTGGCAAGAACAAAAAAGCCAAGGCCGCGCCTGGATCAAGGCCAACAATCTACAGAGCCAATTTCCTCAATACAAAATCGGCCGCGCAAGCTACGGCAACCCAAGCGTTGAATTTCGGGAAGGCGGCGGCAACCTTTCCATCGGCAATTTTTGTTCGCTGGCGAGCAACGTCCGAATCCTCCTCGGCGGCGAACATCGTCTTGATTTGGCAACATCCTACCCTTTCAATATCGCCTGTGAATCAGCGTGGAAATTTTCCGGCCATCCTCGCACAAAAGGCGATGTAACCCTGGGTCACGATGTCTGGATCGGCATGAACGCCATGATCATGTCCGGCGTCACGATCGGCAACGGCGCCGCCGTCGGCGCCGGAGCGGTGGTCACAAGAGATATTCCCCCCTACGCCATAGCCGCCGGAAATCCCGCGCAAACGATCAGGTTCGGATTTGACAACGAAACAATATCCCGCCTGCAAAAAATCACCTGGTGGAACTGGCCTGACGAAAAAATCGAGACGTTTCTGCCTTTGATGCTGACAGATCAAATCAATTCATTCCTCGATGCCGCCGAACAACAACCGTAGGATGGGTAAGCGCAGCGCTACCCATCCCCCCGCCGCCCTACCGGTTGAGCCCATCCCCCACCACATGCGCCGTATGCACAATGGCATCACCCGTGGCATTGGCGCCATCGCTAAAGCCCGCGCCAATGTCCTTAAAGCCGCTGCCAATATTGCCTTGGCCCAGATTATTGCCGGCCGCGTTAAAATCGCCTTGCGCACGGGCGCCATTGGCATTGCACGCGGTCAGGGCTAACGGCAGCGCCAACACGCACAGGGAGAGCAATCTCATCTAATCGGTTCCTTTCGCCCCTCATCTCGTCCATCCGGGGATAAATTTCAATATTCTGTTGTTATTTCAAATCCGCCCGCAAATGCTCCACGTGGAGCCCTACCCCGCCACCGCCTCAGCGGCAAAAAACGTCGCCCCCAGCAACACCGCGTCCAGCCCCAGCGCAAAGCCCAGCCCCAGCCCGTTCGCCACCCCGCCGATCACCACCGGCCCCACCAAAAACCCCGCATACCCCAGCCCCACCACGGCAGGCACTGAATGGTTCGCCGCCATCCCCGGCACCCGCGCCGCCGCACTCAGCACCAGCGGCGCGATATTCCCGGTCCCCAGCCCCACCAGGCCAAACCCCAAAATCCCCACCCAGCCAAAGGGCACAAAAATCACCAGCCCAAACCCGGCCACCGCCACCGCGCAGCCCATGCGCATCACCGCCGCCTGCCCCAGCCACATCGCCACCCGGTCCCCCAGCAGCCGCGCCCCCGCCGTCGCCACCGCAAAGGCGGCATAGCCCAGCGTCGCGCTGGCCAGCGGCATCGCGCGCGAGAACCGCAAAAACACCGTGCTCCAATCCGTCGCCGCCCCCTCGGTCATAAAGCACGCGAAGCAGCAAAGCCCCAGCACAATCGTCGCCCGGTTCGGCAGCGCCATCCGCGGCCCCACCGCGCGCGCATCCGCCTCATGCGCAACCAGAAACCCGCTCTGCGTCAAAATCAGCAATATCGCCGAAGCGTTCATCAGCGCGCACCCGGCATAAGAGACCCCCAGCCGCAGCAACAAAAAACTCGCCACCGCCACCGCCAGGCTGCCCAGGCTATAACAAGCATGAAAGCCCGACATCTGCAGCCGCCCGCTCATGCGCTCCACCACCGCGCCCTGCGCGTTGATCGCGATATCCAGCGCGCCAAACAGCGTGCCATACACAAACAGCAACGCGGTAAACACCACGGACGAGTGCGCGCTCACCAAAAACGGCAACAACACCCCAACCCCGGTTGAAACCGCGATAAGCACAGCCCGGCTGCCCCAGCGGCCAATCGCCATCCCGGCAAAGGGCATCCCCACCAGCCCGCCAATGCCCCCCGCGAACAGCACCAGCCCCAGCGTCCCGTCGCTCAGGTCAAATTTTATCTTGGAATACGGGACCGTAATCGCCCAGACGGAAATCCCGATCCCCGCCATGAAAAACATCAGCCACATGGTGCGCAGCCGCGCCCCCACGCTCACCCCACCCATGGCGCCATTCAAAGCCGGCGGTTGCCCATCACCGCATGATAAGCCACCAGCACCACCACCGCGCCCACCACGGATACAAACAGGCTATAAAAATTAACCCCGCTCACAGGCGCCGCGCCCAACACCATAAAAATCTTGCCGCCCACCAGCGCGCCCACAATGCCGAGCACCATATCCAGCAGCGGCCCCTTGCCACCGTTATCGACGATATGGCTGCCGATCCACCCGGCCAGCAACCCCAACACAATCCACCCGAGAACCGACATCAGCCACCCTCCAAAAATTCAGATCGCGGCTTTCTTCAACCGCTTCACCTCAATCGCCTGCCATACCACAAGCACCGGCACAGCGATCACAAAATCACGCGCCCGGCGCATCAGCGAGAGCGAAAGCGCCACATCCGGCGGCACGCCAAAAATCCCGCCCAGCAGAGTATAAGCCGCCTCCTGTATCCCCACCCGCCCCGGCACAAAAAACGCCAGCGCCATAATCGCATGCAGCATCGCCTCGATACATATGGCATCAACAAAGCTCAGCGGCACCCCCATCGCATGAAACCCAACGAAGGACGCGCTCGCCGTGCCGAACCAGCAAACCAGATGAAACAGCGCGCCATAGGCCAGCCGGTCGCGCTCGCCATACATAATGCTCAGCGAGGTCTGCAGCCGGTCGATGCTCAGCGCCGCCCCCTCGCCCGTCTGCCCCGCGATCCGTGAGGCCAGCGCCCGGAAAACCTTCGCCCCGCTGCCCTGCTGCGCCAGGATCAACCCGACCCCCATCACCACCGCAACGCACAGCCCCACCGCCACCGGCACCAGCAAATTGCTGGAAGGCGCCTTGCGCGCCAATATCGAAAGCCCGATGCCGATAAACACCAGCTGCGCCAAAAACTCCGTGGTGATATCAGCCAGGGTGGAGGCCGTGGCATCGGCGATCCGCACCCCATGCAGCGCCATCACCCGCGCGCCCAGCACATACCCCCCCACCTGGCTGAACGGCAAAAACTCGCCCGTGGCGTCGCGCACCATCCGCCCCCACACGCACAGCCAGAAGCTGCCCCGCATCCGGCTGCGCAACACCATGCGCCAGCACAGCCCCAGCCCCAGCAAAATCCCCAGCTGCACCAAAATATACAGGCCAAAGCCCGAGGGCTTCACCGAGGCCAGCACCCGCAGCACATCCGCCGCGCCATAATAAATCACCAGCCCCGTAACCACCGCGGCACCAGCCAGCGCAAAGGCCGCCGGCATCAGACGCAAATGTTTTTTCAAGCCGCGACGGGCCGCTTCTTGGGGCGGATAAACAGCCGCGCCAGCCGCGCCAGCTTCGGCATGGTGGTCGGGCGGACCAGCCGCGCATCATAACCCGCCATGCGCCGCTTATCCTCCAGCAAACAAATATCGATCAACACCGCCGGGTCCATTTCATCGCTCAACGACTTCGACCCGTTGATGGTGAAATTCGCATCACCACCCTCCAGCCCATCCACATCGCGCGCGATCCCGATACGCTCCCAGATGAGAAAAGCCCATACCGCCGCCGTTTTCACCGCGAAATATGGCCGCCGCCACAGCGGCATGGCCGCCTTGTGCCACGCGATCCAGTTGGTGAAAAACAGAATATGCCGCCCCTCCTCCTGCACCACGGGCTCAAAGGTCTCCACCAGCGCGGGCGGAAAATAACCCGAGCGCCGCGCCATCTCGAACAACCCATAGGCGAAAAAACTGTCGATACATTCCGAATAGCCGGTTACCATGAACCCCCATTCCGCATCCACGGGCAGCACATAGTCCTCATCGGGCTTCATCGGAATGTCATAGGCCGCCACCAGCCGCGAGAGCACATCGCGGTGGCGCCGCTCCTCGCCCGCCATATGCAGCAGCGCCGCCCGCAACGCCGGGTTCTTCACCGTCTGCGCAAACGCCTCGATCCGCATCGAAGCTTTAATCTCCGTCTGCACCGCGATATCCCAGATCGGCAGCGAGGTGATGCGCGCCTTGGTCTCCTCATCCAGCACAGGCCAGTCCAGCACCGCCGGCTTATAGGGGTTATAGGTCTCCTCCAGCAGCCGCGTCAGCATCTCATAATGCGCCCCGCTCCCCGGCTTAATCCGCCCCGGTTGCGCAAAATCCCAATGCCGCGCCTTGAAATCAGCGGCCGCGATATTCGCATCGTCCATGACAGCTCCTTTGCCTGCTCGGGGTTTCATCAAAAACTGCCGTGGCTTCTACAACAGTGGCGCTGTAATTTATATATGGCGCCCCCAATGGGGCTGGCGGGGCGGCCGCGCGCCAAATAAAGAGGCTCGGAGAATGCATTCCGGAGTAAAGACGTGAGCCAGGACGACGTAACGCTTGTAACGGGGGCCACCGGGTTCGTCGGCGCCGCCGTGGCCCGCGCGCTGCACCGCGCCGGCCACAGGCTCCGCCTCACCACCCGCCCCGGCAGCGACCAACGCAACCTCTCCGGCCTGCCCGCCGAAATCGTCCCGCTGGACCTGGCAGACCCCGCCACCTTCGCCCCCGCGCTGCAAGGCTGCCGCCACCTCTTCCACGTCGCGGCCGACTACCGCCTCTGGGTGCCCGATGAAGCCGCCATGCGCCGCGTGAATATCGACGGCTCAGCCGCCCTTTTTCGCGCCGCCGCCGCCGCCGGGGTGGAGCGCAGCGTCTACACCAGCTCCGTCGCCGCCCTGGGCCTTAACCCCAGCGGCGCCCCAGCCGATGAGACCACCCCCATCAGGCCCGAACACCACCTCGGCGCCTATAAAAAGTCGAAATACGACGCCGAGCAGGCGGTCCGCGCCCTGGCCGCCGCCGGGCAAAACATCGTCATCGTCAACCCCTCCACCCCCATCGGCCCCGGCGACATCAAACCCACCCCCACCGGCCAGATGGTGCGCGACGCCGCCAACGGCCGCATGCCCGCCTATGTCGATACCGGGCTGAACATCGTGCATGTCGATGACGTGGCGCAGGGCCATCTGCTGGCGCTGGAAAAGGGCCGCAGCGGCGAGTCCTATATCCTCGGCGGCGAAAACCTGATGCTGCGCGAGCTGCTCGCCCTCATCGCCACCCAAACCGGCCGCAAACCCCCCACACTGCGCCTGCCCATCGCCCCGCTCATGCCCATCGCCTGGGTGATGGAGCAAATCGCCAACATCACCGGCAAAACCCCGCTCATGACCCCTGAGATCCTCGCCATGGCGCGCAAAAAGATGTTCTTCACCTCCGCCAGGGCGCAGGCCACGCTCGGCTACCAGCCCCGCCCCGCCGCCGCCGCCGTGGCCGATGCGCTCACCTGGCTGCGCGCCGAGGGCCTGCTGGCATGATCGCGACCCTCGCCCTGCTCATCTGGCTCTACCTGTTTTTCCTGCACGGAAAATTCTGGGCCTCCGCGCCCGAACTCCCCCCCGCCACGCCGCCCGCGCTTCCTGATGCCGACATCATCATCCCCGCGCGCGACGAGGCGCAAACCATCGCCCCGGTCATCGCCTCGCTGCTGGCGCAGGATTACGCGGGCAAATTCCGCGTCATCCTGGTCGATGACAACTCCACCGACGGCACCGCCGCCCTGGCCGGCGTACACCCCAGGCTCACCATCATCACCGGCAAACCCAAGGCCCCCGGCTGGTCCGGCAAGCTCTGGGCGCTGCAACAGGGTGTCGAGGCCAGCACCGCGCCCATCCTGCTGTTCGCCGACGCCGACATCACCCACGACCCCCGCCACCTCGCCTCGCTGGTCACCCGCCTGCTCACCCCGCGCGCCGACATGGTCTCCGAAATGGTGCGGCTCAACTGCACCTCGCTGCCCGAGCGTTTCCTAATTCCTGCTTTCGTGTATTTCTTCCAGATGCTCTATCCCTTCGCCCTGGTGAACGACCCCCTGAAATCCACCGCCGCCGCCGCCGGCGGCACGGTGCTGATCCGCCGTGAAGCCCTGGCGCGCATCGGCGGGCTGGAAAAAATCAAATCCACCCTCATCGACGATGTCTCCCTGGCGCGGGAAGTGAAAAAATCCGGCCCCATCTTCCTCGGCCACTCCGGCCTCGCCACCTCCATCCGCCCCTATCCGCAAATTTCCGATATCTGGAACATGATCACCCGCACCGCCTTCACCCAGCTCAACCATTCAGCGCTCATCCTGGCCGGCACGCTCATTGGCCTCACCCTGGTCTGGCTGGTGGCGCCCTATGAGGTCATCCACGGCCACGGCTGGCGCTTCCTGGCCGGTCTCGCCGCCTCGGCGCTGGCCGTGGCCAGCTATTTCCCCACGCTGAAGCGCTACAACCAGCCAAAACTCATGGCGCTGGCGCTGCCCTTCATCGCGCTGTTCTACATGGCCGCCACCATCGCCTCGGCGGTGAACCACTGGCGCGGCACCGGCGCCCAATGGAAAAGCCGCGCCTACGGGGGGCCTGGCGCATGAGCGCGAACGACAACGCCCAGGCCACTGCCGCCGTGCCTGAAACCAGCGTCGAAGCATGGTCCGGCAAGGACAAGGCGGACGAAAACTTCCCCGTCGGCTCGCTGCTCATCCGCCGGGAGCTGCGCGAGCACGTCCACGCCTATTACGCCTTCGCCCGCAATGCCGATGACATCGCCGATTCCGCCACGCTCTCGCCCGCCGATAAAATCGCCCGGCTGAACATCATGGAAGAGGTTCTAACCGGCGCCAGCGCCGAGGGCGCCCCCAGCGCCGCCCGGCTGCGCGCCTCGCTGGCGCAATCGGGCGTCACCTCCATCCACGCGCGCGAGCTGCTGGTCGCCTTCCGCCAGGACGCGGTGCAAAACCGCTACGCCGACTGGGCCGCCCTGATGGATTATTGCCGCTACTCCGCCGCCCCGGTCGGCCGCTACGTGCTCGACCTCCACGGCGAGGACAAAGCCACCTGGCCCGCCTCCGATGCACTCTGCGCCTCGCTCCAGGTGCTCAACCACCTGCAGGATTGCGCCGGAGACCTGCGCAGCCTCGACCGCTGCTACATCCCGCAGGACATGCTGGCAAAAGCCGGCTGCAAAACCGACGATCTGGCCCGCGGCGAGACCACACCGGCCCTGCGCGCCGTGTTCGACCAGATGCTCAACCTCACCGAGGCGCTGAACGAAGCCGCCGCCGCGCTGCCCGGCCTGGTGCGCGCGCGCCGCCTGCGGGTGGAAACCGCCATCATCACCCGCCTCGCCCGGCGCCTCACCGCGCGGCTGCGCCATGGCGACCCGCTGGCCAGCCGGGTGAAGCTCAGCAAGGTTGATTTCATCACCGCCGCCACCCTCTCGCTGGGCCGTTTCGCATGAGCAAACCCGCCGCCGACACCGCCTATGTCACCGCGCTGGTGAAAGCCTCCGGCACCTCCTTCTACCACGGCATGAAAATCCTCCCGCCCCCCCGGCGCGATGCGATGTACGCCATCTATGCCTTCTGCCGCGTGGTCGACGATATCGCCGACGATGACGATGTTCCCTTCGCGCAGAAACGCGCCGCGCTGGATGCCTGGCGCGAACGCATCGCCGCCCTCTACAACGGCGAGACCGACGGCCCGATCACCCGCGCCCTGCTCGATGCCGTACGGAAATTTGATTTGCAGCCCTCGGATTTCCGCGACATCGTCGATGGGATGGAGATGGATGCAGGAGATCCCATCGTGGCGCCAACACTTTCAGCTCTGGACCTGTATTGTGACCGCGTGGCCTCCGCCGTGGGGCGGCTTTCCGTGCATGTCTTCGGCGACTCCTCGCCCGCCGCGCGTGATGTCGCCCACGCCCTCGGGCGCGGCCTCCAGCTCACCAACATCCTGCGCGATGTCGGCGAGGACGCAGCCCGCGGCCGTTTATATCTTCCCAGGGAATTCCTTGAGGAAGCTGGAATCACCCCAGAGCCGCAAGCCGCCCTCGCCTCGCCCGCCCTGCCCGTGGTCTGCGCCCGGCTCGCCACCATGGCGGAACAAAAATTCACCGAGGCGGAGGCCGCCATGGCGCGCTGCAACCCGCGGGCCATGCGCCCGGCGCGGCTGATGCAAGCCAGCTACCGCCCGCTGCTCGCCATCCTGCGGCGCCAGAACTTCAATTATTCCGTTCCGCGCGTAAAACTTCCCGCCTGGCGCAAGCTCGTGCTCGCCGCGCGCCTGCTCGCCGCGTGAGGGCGCCATGAGCGTGCATGTCATCGGCGCCGGGGTCGCCGGCCTCGCCGCCGCCTGCCAGCTCACCGAAGCGGGGCACCACGTCATCCTGTTCGAAGCCGCGAAAACCGCCGGCGGGCGCGCGCGCTCGCATTATGACAATGTGCTGGGCTGCCGCATCGACAATGGCAACCACCTGCTGCTGTCAGGCAACATCTCAACACTCTCCTATCTGCACCGGATCGGCGCCAAACGTTCCCTCACCGGCCCGGCCGGGCCGGTATTCCCGTTTCATGACCTGCGCACCGGAGAGGACTGGACGCTGCGGCTCAACCAGGGGAGCTTTCCCTGGTGGTTATTTTCCCGCAGACACCGCGTGCCGGGCACAAGGCTGCACCATTATCTGGGGCTGCTGAAAATCCGCAAGGCAAAACCCGCCGATCTCGTCGCCCCGCTACTGGCCGGAACCGGGCCGCTCTATACCCAGCTGCTCGAGCTGCTGGCCGTCTCCGCGCTCAACACCAGCCCCCACGTGGCCGCCGCCGCCGCCCTGCGCAGCGTCTTCGAGGAAACCCTGGAGCTGGGCGGCTACGCGACCATCCCCCGCTATGCGCGCATCGGTCTTTCCGAAACCTTCGTCGACCCGGCGCTGGACTGGCTGCGCCAGCACGGCGCGGACATCCGCCTGGGCGAGCGGGTCACCGAAATCTCCCCCGGCCAGGCCACCGTGCTCGCGGTGCCCCCCTGGGCCGCGGCCGAACTGGTGCCCGGCCTCCTCGTCCCAAACGAGTTCGAGTCAATCTACAATCTGCACTTCAAATACGCCCTGCCCCCCGGCGAGGCCGGCTTCTGGGGCTTCATCGGCGGCATGACAGAATGGGTATTCGCCCACAGCAACGTGCTCTCCGTCACCATCTCCGCCGCCAGCCGCTACGCGGACATGAGCCCGGAGGACATCGCCGCCAAAGTCTGGAGCGAAATCGCCAGCGCCTTCTCACTTTCGCCCGAAATCCCGATTTACCGCGCCATCTGGGAAAAACGCGCAACCATGCTGGCCACCCCGGCACAAATGGCCCGCCGCCCAAAAACCAGAACCGCCAACCCAAACCTCATGCTCGCCGGCGACTGGACCGACACCGGCCTGCCCGCCACCATCGAAGGCGCCATCCGCTCCGGCAACGCCGCCGCGCTGGCGCTCATGTCGAACTTTAACAGTTAACGCAATGATTGCTACCTGAACCGCATCAGCGATTCAGGGCGCAATGCCACGCGCTCAAAGTTTACAGCTCGCTGGCGACGCTATTGAAGGTATTGGAAACATTGGTGCCCAGCGTCGTCACGGCGCCAATAATCACAACCGCGATCAACGCCGCGATCAACGCATATTCAATGGCGGTAACAGCCCGGTTATCAGACTTGAGCCGCAACGCCATCCGCAGAAATTCTGTAATCATTCGTAAGCCCTTCCCTGTTCATGTTAATAAGCTAAGTAACTCAGTAACAGCGCTGATCTTATCACGCAAAAGTTATCCAAGTATACAAAATATTAACTTCCGCTCACCCACCGGCCACAACCCGGCCAGACGGCCCGGCCTCTTGGCGCGGAGGCGCCGGTTCACTAAACACAGTCCATAATGTCAGACACTGAAACCACCCGTTACGATTTCGCCACCGCCGAGCCGCATTGGCAGGCCGCCTGGGAGGCCGCCGCGCTATTCAACGCCGCGGACACCCCCACCTCCGGCAAGCCCAAATATTATGTGCTGGAGATGTTCCCCTACCCCTCGGGCAAAATCCACATGGGGCATGTGCGCAACTACACGCTGGGCGATGTCGTCGCCCGCTACAAGCGCGCCAGCGGGTTTGATGTTCTGCACCCCATGGGCTGGGACGCCTTCGGCCTGCCCGCTGAAAACGCCGCCCGCCAGCGCAAGACCGACCCCGCGAGCTGGACCTACGCCAACATCGCCACCATGCGCGGCGAGCTCAAGCGCATGGGCCTCTCGCTCGACTGGTCGCGCGAGTTCGCCACCTGCGACCCTGAATATTACGGCCAGCAGCAGAAAATCTTCCTGGATTTCTGGGCAAACGGCCTGGTCGAGCGGCGCATGAGCGCCGTGAACTGGGACCCGGTGGACCACACCGTGCTCGCCAACGAACAGGTGATCGACGGGCGCGGCTGGCTCTCGGGCGCCCCGGTCGAAAAAAAGAACCTCTCGCAATGGTTCCTCAAAATCACCGATTACGCCGAGGATCTGCTGGAGGGATTAAAAGACCTGCCCCGCTGGCCCGAGCGGGTGAAGCTGATGCAGGAAAACTGGATCGGCCACTCCCAGGGCGCCGACGTCACCTTCGCCCTCACCGCTCCGGTTGGCGGCATCGATTCAGTCACCGTCTACACCACGCGGCCCGATACGCTCTTTGGCATGTCCTTCCTCGCCATCGCGCCCGAACACCCGATCGCCAAGGCGGTTGCCCAATCCAGCACGCAGGCCGCCGCCTTCCTCGCCGAATGCGCCGCCCAGGGCACCTCCGAAGCCGCCATCGAACAGGCCGAGAAAAAGGGTTTTGACACCGGCCTGACCGTACAGAACCCCCTGAACGGCCAGACCTACCCGGTCTGGATCGCCAATTTCGTCCTCATGGACTACGGCACCGGCGCCATTTTCGGCTGCCCCTGCGGCGATGAACGCGATTTCGAGTTCGCCGCCAAATATTCACTCCCCATCCCCATCGTCGTCGCCCCCAGCCTGGAGGCGATCCCCGAACAACTGACCAAAGCGCTGGACGGCGAAGGCATCATCGTCAACTCCGGCTTCCTCACCGGCCTGCCCACCGCCCAGGCCAAGCCCGCCGCCATCGCCGAGCTGGAACGCCTGGGCGCCGGCAAGGCCGTGCAAAACTGGCGCCTGCGCGATTGGGGGATCTCCCGCCAACGCTACTGGGGCTGCCCGATCCCGGTGATCCATTGCGCCGCCTGCGGCCCGCAGCCGGTCCCCGCTGACCAGCTCCCGGTCATCCTGCCGAAGGACGTCACCTTCGATCGCCCCGGCAACCCGCTGGACCACCACCCCAGCTGGAAGCACGTGCCCTGCCCCAAATGCAGCGCCCCCGCCACCCGCGAGACCGACACGTTCGACACCTTTATCGACAGCTCCTGGTATTTCGCGCGCTTCACCGCCCCGCACGCCGCATCGCCGACCAATCTGGAAGCGGTCAACCACTGGCTGCCGGTCGACCAATACGTCGGCGGCATCGAACACGCGATTTTGCACCTGCTCTACGCAAGGTTTTTCACCCGCGCGATGCAAAAAACCGGACATGTCTCGCTGAAAGAGCCTTTCGCCGGCCTGTTCACCCAGGGCATGGTGACACACGAATCCTACAAGGATTCCAATGGCAACTGGCTCTACCCCGAAGAGGTCGTCAAAACCCCCGAAGGCGCCAAACATGTAGAGACCGGCGAACCCGTCACCGTCGGCCGCATCGAAAAAATGTCCAAATCCAAGCGCAACACGGTTGACCCCGGCGTCATCATAGACCGTTTCGGCGCCGACACCGCGCGCTGGTTCGTCCTCTCCGACAATCCACCCGAGCGCGACGTTGAATGGACCGAGTCCGGCATTCTGGGCGCCAACCGCTTCGTCCACCGCCTCTACCGCCTGGCCCTGACCATCGCCGCCGAGCCACGCGCGGCCCAGCCCGAGAGCTTCACCGGCGAGGCCAAAAAGCTCCGCCAGCTCACCCACCGCACCATCGCCGCGGTGAGCGAGGCGCTGGATACCTTCACCTTCAACCTCGCCGTCGCGCGCATCTACGAGCTTTCCGGCGCGCTGGCCGGAGCTTCCCCCACCGATCCCGGATTACTTTGGGCGCGCTTTGAAGCCATCGAGACCATCGCGCACCTGATCGCGCCGATGATGCCGCATCTGGCCGAGGAAATCTTCGCAGCCATCCGCCCAAACAGCGGCATGGTCGCCATCAACCCCTGGCCGAAGGCCGATCCGGCCTATCTCACCGTCGATGAAGTCACCGTCGCCGTGCAGGTCAACGGCAAATTGCGCGGCACCGTGCTGCTCCCGGCCGGGGCCAAGGCCGATGTCGCCTTGCCGATTGCCAAGCAGGCTGTCGCGGGCGCATTACTGGGCCAGCTCATCGTGAAGGAAATCTGCGTGCCTGACAGGATCGTGAACTTTGTCGTCAAACCCGCGTAAACTCCTCCCCGCGCTGGGCCTGCTCGCCCTCGCCGGCTGCGGCTTCACCCCGCTATACGGCCAGAGCGGAAGTGGCGGCGTCGCGCAACAGCTTGATAGCGTGGCAGTCGGCAACATCCCCGAGCGCCCCGGCCAGATGCTGCGCGAGAGTCTGGAAACCCAGCTGCACACCGCCGGCGCGCCAGATCGCGAACTCTACAGCCTCGCCGTAACCTACACCATCGGCACCGCCAGCATCGGCGTGCAGCAGGACACCGCAAGCACCCGCAACCGCCTCACCGCAACCGCCAACTGGGTGCTCAGCCCCATCGGCGGCGGCGCGCCGCTCGCCACCGGCACCGCCACCACCGAGAACGCGGCCAACGTCGTCGACCAGCAATATTTCGCCCTCACCCTGGAGACCGCCACGGTCAACCAGCAGCTGGCCGACACCATCGCCGCCCAGATCACCAGCCAGGTCGCCGCTTATTTCGACACCCACCCAGGCGCATGACACCAAAGGGCCGGAATTGGCGATATGAAGCTTGAGGCCGGGCGCACCGAGGCGTTCCTAAAAAACCCCAACACACCCGCCGTCCTCATCTTCGGCCCTGATTCCGGTCTCGTCGCCGAGCGTGGGCTGGCCCTGGTCCGCGCGTTCCCCGGCGCGCTGGAAGACCCCTTCCGCTACACCGAACTACACAACCCTGACGCGGCCACCCTGCTGGCCGAAGCCACCGCCGCCTCGCTCACCGGCGGCAAGCGCGTGGTGCGCGTGCGCGACGCGCACGAAACCCTGGTGAAGCCGCTTGAGGCGCTGCTGAAATCCCCGCCGGACGCGCTCATCATCCTCGAGGCCGGCGAGCTGACCGGCAAATCCAAACTGCGCGCGCTGGCGGAAAAATCCCCCGCCGCCACCGCCATCGCCTGCTACGCAATCGACTCCGCCCGCCTGCCCGGCGTCATCACCGCGCGGCTGCGCGCGCAAAACATCACCATCGAGCCGGACGCCGCCACCTGGACCGCCAACAACGTCTCCGGCGAAGAGGGCCTGCTGCGCCAGGCGCTGGAAGTCCTCGTCCTCTACGCCGGGGCGGAGCAGCGCCTCAGCCTCGCCGATGTCTCCGCCGCCCTGGCCGATGGCGGCGATACCTCGGTGCAGGAGGCCATCGACGCCACCATAACCGGCGACCCCGCCGCCACTGACCGCGCCCTGGCCCTGGCCTATGACGAAGGGCAATCGCCGGTCGGCATCTTGCGCATGCTGCTGGGCGAGCTGATGCGCCTGCGGGTCGCCGCCGGCGCCATTGCGCAAGGCGCCTCCACCTCCGAGGCCATGGCCGCAATCCGCCCGCCGGTCTTCTTCAAACGGCAAAATCTGGTCACCCGCGCGCTGAACATCTGGTCCCTGCCCGCCCTCACCGAGGCCATCGCCGCCAGCTTGCGGGCAGAGTCCGCCTGCAAGCAGACCCTCACCCCCGACCAGGCTTTTTGCCGCCAGACCATGCTGGCCCTCGCCTCGCGCGCCCGCAACGCGGCACGGCGCTAGTGTCCTGCCCCTGAAGTCCGCTGCATCTCACAGCGGACGGAAGGGACAAGCAGGCCACTGAAAACAAAGCGCTAGTGTCCCGTGAGGGAAGATATTTTGATGTTACGAACCTTAAAATCGGGACACTAGAGCCTGATCGCATTAAGTGCGATCAGGCTCTAGCCATTTTTTCCGAGGGCGATTCACGCTTTCGGCTCGCTCGGTTGCGCGAACCTCAAACAATCGCACTCTAAGGCTCCTACGCCCCGCTCGGCGCGCCCTTGCCCACGCCGCCGCCGCGCCCCGCGGAATGTGCCGTAATGGCCACACTTGTTTGATATTATTAAAGAATTTCACGACATCAATTGACAATTCATTAGGGAAAGCCTGTCATCAGTTTCAAGTGGGCAACCGCGTATAAGCGCCCGCGGGATGTAAGGATTCTGGGAATGTCTAACCGTGGAAAATATCTCCGCGCAGGCCTGTTCAGCATGGCCCTGCCGCTTGCTGCGTGCTTATGCGCGCCTGCCGCCTTCGCGTCAGACTCGCTTCCCGGTGACGGCATCGCCCCGCCGGTCAACGTCAACATCGGCATGCTCTACAACATATTCACCAACGCGGGCGGCATCGGCGACATTCACGGCGGCAGCTACAACCAAAACACGCATATCTCCATGGATATCGTGGTCGGCCGCTACATCCGCACCTTCGATATCAACGGCATTCTCTCCGGCGTGCAGTTTTATGTCCCCTATGCCGGCTTCCTCGGCGGCCAGGAGGCGGGCATCGCCAACATCCCCGGCCCCTACGTACCAGCACTTGGCGGCCAGTTGCCCTCCTACGGCCCCGGGCGCGCCAACCTCTCGCATAACAGCGGCTTCGGCCAGCCCTATTTCGGCGTGTTTTCCTACGTGCTCAATCACCCGGCCAGCGGCACCTATGGGGTCATCGCCCCCTGGATCGCACCGCCGCTCGCCACCTTCAGCCGCGGCGCCAACCTCAACCCCGGCCAGAACACCTGGACCTACGAGCTGGAGCTGGGCTTCCGCACCGTGCTCTGGGGCACGCCCTCCACACCCAATCTGGCCGTGGAACTCTGGAGCGAAAGCTATGTCTTTGGCGCCAACGCGCAATCGGCCTATGTCTCGCCGGAAGTCTCGGCCAACAACATCCCCGCGATCTACAACACCTATAACGCCCTGAGCGGCGGGGCGATCCCCAACACCAACCCGCTCCAATCCAGCCAGGTGATTCCCGCCAGCTTCCATGAACAACCCTCGCAGGAATTCCGCATCTACCTGCCTTATGAATTCGCCCCCTCCATGGGCGCGTTCATCGCACCAGGCTTCTTCCAGTCTTTCGGCGGCAAGCAGACCTATAATTTGCAAGGCGGCGGCACGCTCGATTCCGGCAACCGCACCAACGAGACTCAGCTGCGCCTCATCGGCTCAACCTTCCTCTCGCCAACGCTGCAGATCATGGCCATCGGCGAATACGATCTCGCCTCACACGGCGGCCCGCTGAACCGCAACGTTGAAATCCGCCTCGCAACGTTTTTCTGAAACCACTTCCACAAACAAAAAACGGGCACCCAGGGTGCCCGTTTTTATTCGCCGCATGGCGTTCATTCAATGCTCGCGCGCACCCCCAGCAACACCGACGCACCGGGCATCTGCAACCCGTTCACCGGCTCGAAGTTCGACCCAAGAATGTTCTTGCCCACGGCAAACAGCGTGAACTGGTCATTCAGCCGATACTGCGCGTTCAAATTCACAATCGTCCCCGGCCGCGAACTGCCGGTGCCCGCGGCAATCGGGTAGCCGTTATTGTCATACAGATAATCGCTGAACCGCCCAACATATTGCACCTGCGGCGTGATGCTGACCCCCGGCGCGGGAATAAACGTCAACGCCGCCGAGCCCGCGTTCTGCGGCCGGCGCAACAGCGCGGCGCGCGTCTGCGCATCAATCGCGTTCGTATAGGTGTAGGTGAAATCCGCGCTCAGCCAGGGCGCCGGATTCAGCACCAGCTCGCTTTCCACCCCCTTGACGCGCGCCTGCCCGATATTGCGCTCCGTCGAGCTGGTATAGCTTGGCGGCAACGAGACAAAAGTGATGAGATCGCGAATGTCAGACTGGAAATACGTCGCCGAGATGCTCGCGAAATCTCCTTGCCCAAAGCCCGGAATATCAAACTGCGGCCCGATCTCGAAGCCGCTGCTATACTCGGCCTTCAGCTTCGGGTTGCCCTGATAGGTATATACGCCCGAGCTGTTCTGGCCATACAGATCATACAACGATGGCGCCAGAAACCCGGTGCCATAAGACGCCTTCAGCCGCATATCCGCCTCCGGCACCGCCAGCACGCCGCCCACGCGCCAGGTAAGCGCATTGCCGAAACTCGAGACAGCATCATCGCGCAGCGCCCCCGTGAGGGTGAGGCGGCGCAGCAATGTCGTCTGCGCGCCCACATGCCCCGCCCAGGTATGCTGCGAGGCCCCCACCAGCGCCACATACGGAGACCCAAAATACACATCGTTCACCCGCTCATGCGCCGTATCGTTGATATATTCAGCGCCGAACTGCACCGCGGAATCAGAGGTGCGCCCCACATAGGGCAGATGCACGGTGTTGTTCCACTGCACATCGGTGCGCGTACCATGATACACCTCATCCGCCTGCACCTGGTTCGGGTCCGCCGCGTCCAGCAGGTTGGTGTTGTGCAGCGTGTTATCCAGCCGGGCCGCGAACAGCTCCGTGCTCAGCCAGCCGTTAAACAGATTGCTGGCAACGCCAAGCTTGCCAAAATAATTGGTGTTCTTGTCGTAATTATTCGGATCATCATAGATCGGATAACCCAGATCGGGAAAACCGGCGGTGGTCTGCTGCGCGCGGCCCACCACATAAACCCGCGTCCCGGGCACCGGCGTATAACCCAGGTTGACCGAGGCAAGCTGCGAGCGGAACGGGTCTTTCACCCCCGCATAAACGCTCATGCGCTTTGGCGTGTAGTCAAACCCGGATTCCTCATCCAGCGCGCCGGTCAGCGCGTAATCAAACTTGCCCGACGAGCCTGAAACCATGGCGCTCGCCTGCCCCTGGCTCGGGAACCCCCCGGCCAGCGTCACGCTCGCCTTCGCCCGGCCAGAACCGCGCAAAGTGATGATATTGATCACCCCGCCGATCGCGTTCGAGCCATACAGGCCCGACATCGCGCCCCGCACCACCTCGATCCGCTCGACATCGCTCAGCGTATAATCGCCAAAATTAAAGGCCCCGTTCGCCTCGGAGGGGTCATTCACCGGCACGCCGTCCACCAGCACCAGCACATCCTCCGAATTGGTGCCGCGGATGAACACGCTGGTCTGCGCCCCAGAGCCACCGGACTGCACCACACCCAGCCCCGGCACCGCGCTCAGCGCCTGCGCCAGCGTGGTATACCCGCGCTTCTCGAAATCCGCCTTGGTGATAATGCTCACCCCCGCCGCCACTTTCGCCACCGGATCGGGGATGCGCGTCGCCGTCACCGTCGTCAGCTGCACCCCGCCATCCGCCCACGCCGCCACCGGCAGCAGCGATGCCGCCAGAAAATACCGCAATAACCCAATCTTGCTCATAACCCGCTCCGCGCCAGCCGCGCGCGGGTTTCCCCCGCATGCGGCACATTCAAAAATGCGACAGAGGCTCAGGGTCTCTCTCCCTTCCATCCATGGTGCACCCCGCCCATAAACGCGCAAATGTCTCGATGCCGGCCGGTCTCCTGGCTCGCGGATTTTCGCGCCCTCCGCCTTCTCGCCCTCATGGGGCAATGGCATGTGGAGAGAGCTAGCCGCTCACAGTTGCGGGGGCAGCCGCGGATTTTTGATACCGCATTCCCGTTTAAGCCCGTCATCACAACGGGCCACCGTCATCTGAACGGGGTGTTAACCCCTTAATACGCCCGCAGGCAAGCCGGGCATGTTTGAATTTCCCGCCGCGCCACGCTAGACGACCAGGGATGCTCCACCCGCAAACACAAGTAACGGCTGAGCGGGCCTCCAAGCTGCGCCGGTTCGCCAGCCGCGTCACCTTTGTGGTCGCGGTTCTCCTGCTTGTGGTTAAAATCACCGCCTGGCTCGCCACCGGCTCGGTCGCCCTGCTCTCCTCCACGGTTGACGGGCTGGTCGACGTGGTCACCTCCTTCACCACCTTCCGCGCCGTGCGCATGGCCGAGCGCCCGCCAGACCGGCGCCACCGCTTCGGCTACGGCAAGGCCGAGGCGCTGGCCGGTTTCACCCAATCGCGCTTCCTCTACGGCGGCGCCCTGGTGCTGGCGTTCCAGTCCGTTGAGCGGCTGGCCTTCCCCGATCCGGTGAAGCAGATCGGCTTTGGCCTCTGGGTCGTCATCGCCAGCCTGCTGGCCGCCGCCGGGCTGGTGGTTCTGCAAACCTGGGTGGTGCGCCAGACCACCTCCACCGCCATCGCGGCCGACCGCGCGAACTACCTGGCCGATGTCGCGGTCAATCTCGCCGTGCTGGCAGCCCTGGCGATCATCCATCTCACCGGCTGGAACCGCGTTGACCCCGCCTTCGCCCTCCTCATCGCCGGCTACATGTACTGGAACAGCCGCTCCATCGACACCGATGTGCTGAAACAACTGCTCGACCGCGAATTGCCGCCCGAAGAGCGCAAACGCATCGAGGACAAAGTCCTGGCCTGCCCCGGCGTGCGCGGCGTGCACGACCTGCGGACCCGCCACTCCGGCGACCGGACCTTCGTGGAATTCCACATGGAGGTGGACGCCCAGCTCACCATCACCCAGGGCCACGCCATCAGCGACGCCGCCGAAGCCGCCGTGCGGGCGCTATTCCTGCCGCAGGTGGTGGAGGTGATCTCGCATCTGGAACCAGCCGGCATCAAGGATGAGCGGCTGGACGACCGGGTCAGCTAAAATGGCGCGCGCACCACGGTAACATCCCAACGTCAATAATATTCAACACCCCCGGCCTTGCGTTGCGTAAAGACCATGGCAATACTACCCAAATCATCCGGCCCCCTCGGGCAAGCCGGAGCGCGGGAGACAAACAACATGGCGATCAGCGTTTTTGATTTGCTTAAAATCGGCATCGGTCCATCCAGCTCTCACACCGTCGGCCCCATGCGCGCCGCCCTGCGCTTCGCCACCGGCCTGGCCGAATCCGGCCAGTTAACCCAAACAACCCGCATCAAGGCCGAGCTTTACGGCTCCCTCGGCGCCACCGGGCGCGGCCACGGCAGCGACAAAGCCGTCCTCCTCGGCCTCCAAGGCGAAGCCCCCGACCAGGTGGACACCACAACCGTCCCCGCCAAGCTCGAGGCCATCCGCGCCACCCACCGCCTAAACCTGCTGGGCCGCCACGAAATCGCCTTCACCGAGGCCGAAGACCTGCTCTTCCACAAACGCACCTCCCTGCCCTACCACCCCAACGGCATGCGCTTCACCGCGTTTGACTCCGCAGGCGCCGAGCTGCGCAACCGCGTCTACTACTCCGTCGGCGGCGGCTTCGTCGTCAACGAGGAAGCCGCCGGCTCCGACCGCATCGTGCCAGACCAAACCTCCCTCCCCTACGAATTCAAATCCGGCAAACAACTCCTCGAACTTTGCCAAACCAACAACATGCCCATCAGCCGGCTCATGCTCGAGAACGAAAAATCCTGGCGCACCGGGCCAGAAATCCGCAGCGGCCTGCTCAACATCTGGCAAGTCATGCAACAATGCGTGCGCACCGGCTGCGCCACCGAGGGCACGCTGGCCGGCGGCCTGAAAGTCCGCCGCCGCGCCGCCCAGCTCTACCGCCAGCTCTCCAGCCAGCCCGAAGCCGCCCTGCGCGACCCGCTGACCATCATGGACTGGGTCAACCTCTACGCCCTGGCCGTCAACGAGGAAAACGCCGCCGGCGGGCGCGTCGTCACCGCCCCCACCAACGGCGCCGCCGGCATCATCCCCGCCGTGCTCCACTACTACACCCGCTTCGTCCCCGGCGCTGACGACGCAGGCGTCATCGCCTTCCTCCTCACCGCCGCCGCCATCGGCATTTTGTACAAGGAGAACGCCTCAATCTCCGGCGCCGAAGTCGGCTGCCAGGGCGAGGTCGGCGTCGCCTGCTCCATGGCCGCCGGCGCCCTCACCGAAGTCATGGGCGGAACCCCCGCCCAGGTCGAAAACGCCGCCGAAATCGGCATGGAACACAACCTCGGCCTCACCTGCGACCCCATCGGCGGCCTCGTCCAGGTCCCCTGCATCGAACGCAACGCCATGGGCGCCATGAAAGCCATCAACGCCGCCCGCATGGCCCTGCGCGGCGACGGCACCCACTTCGTCTCCCTCGACAAAGTCATCCGCACCATGCGCCAAACCGGCGCCGACATGAAAACCAAATACAAAGAAACCGCCCGCGGCGGCCTCGCCGTCAACATCATCGAGTGCTGACCCAAAAAGTGCTGCCCCACAAAGTGCTGCCCCACACCCCTTCCGTCATGCCAGCGTAAGCTGGCATCCCCCATCAAACACCCCCCAAAAACAAACCCTCCCAGAATGCGTAGGATGGGTAAGCGCAGCGCCACCCATCAACCGGATGCCGCATAAAACCGGCAGCCAGCCCCCCCGCCCGCCCATCCGTTCACCGCCCGTCAGCTTACGGTCCGCGAAAAGGAATACCGGACATTCGCTTTACGACGAGGCCGAGCCGGGAGCTGCAGGTCATCTTTCACGACACCCGACAATAAAGGCGGACTTCGCTCTACATTGATTTCAGTTCGCTGCTGCAGGCCCGCTAGTTACTGAGATGCCAACAGCTTGACTTGATAACAAGCGATCGATTTATTGACTATATTCGACTTCGGTTACAATGATTGGAATATCTTATGCCGCCAAAACAGGATCTGACGCATCGCGATATTTATGCTCTCGCTGACGATAGAGGCCGCGTGAAGATCGGGAGCTCGAACGACGTCTGGAAGCGAAAAGACAACCTTCAGACCGGTAACGCAGATGAATTACGGCTTGTCCACGCAGAAAAAGTTGAACGGTCAATTGCGTCAAAGGTCGAGCGCGGCGCGCGAAAGATTTTGAAGGACAACGGCCATTCCGGCGTGCGCGAATGGATCAATGACGTGCCTGACGACGACGCACGTGACGCAATAAGGACTGCACACGACAATCAACGCGGTCGGAACCAGAAGTAACAACCGTAGGATGGGTAAGCGCAGCGCCACCCATCGATTTCCTGAAATGCCCACCCTCCAATACCTCACACCCCCCACCCCCATCCAACACCCCGCCCGCGCCCGCCCAAATTGGCGCGCCCCCTCACCCCCTACCTCGCGTAAGCCCCCACCTGCGCCAACACATTCTGCGCCTGTTTCAAATGCGGAATATCCAGCAACCGTAGGATGGGTGAGCGAAGCGCTACCCATCGACTTTCTGAAACACCCACGATTTAATACGTTACGCTTTACTCAACCATCCTACACGCGTTCCGCTTGCGGGGTCATCTGGCCGGACCACCAACCGCCCCCCCAACCCCCTACCTCGCGTAAGCCCCCACCTGCGCCAACACATTCCGCGCCTGTTTCAAATGCGGAATATCCAGCATCTTCCCATCCAGCCCCACGGTCCCGGTCCCCGGCGCTGCGTCAAACGCCGCCACCACCCGCCGCGCGTGCTCCACTTCCGCCGCCGACGGCATAAAGCTCTCGTTAATCCCCGCCACCTGTGCAGGATGAATCGCAATCCGCCCGGTAAACCCTTCCGCCCGCGCCGCCCGGCATGAGGCCCTCAAGCCCTCGTCATCCTTAAAATCCACATACAGCGTATCAATCGCCTGCACCCCCGCCGCATGCGCCGCCAACAGCGTCAGCGAGCGCACCAGCCTATAGGTCAGCGCCCACTGCCCGCTACCATCCAAATTCGTGCTGGCCCCCACAGCGGCTGACAAATCCTCCGCCCCCCACGTAATCCCCAGCAGCCGCGCCAGCCCAGCCCCCGCATAATCACCCAGCCGGAACGGCGCCACGGCGGTCTCCGTCGCCACCGGCAAAATCTTCACCGAGCCCAGCGCCACACCCCCCTGAACCTCCAGCGCATCCAAAAAATGCGAGAGTTTCAATACATCTTCCGGACCGTTGGCTTTCGGCAACATCAGCCCATCCGGCCCCGCCGCCACAATCGCCGCCAAATCCGTCAGCGCCAAATCCGTATCCAGAGGGTTAATCCGCACCCAAAGCTCAGCCCCCCGCTTCCCCTTCGGCCGCTCCCGCAAAAACGCCGGAATCAACTCCCGCGCCAGCGGTTTATTCGCCGGCGCAACAGAATCCTCCAAATCCAAAATCAACGCATCCGCGCCCGATGCATCCGCCTTGGCCAGCTTCTTTTCAGAATCCCCCGGAATAAACAGGAACGACCGAATATTCGCCATCACACGGGCTTCTTCTTCTGCAAGCCCGAACGCTTGCACGACGCCACCAGCTCATCCTTCTGGTTATAAGCTTTGTGCAAAAACGTAACAATTCCCTGGTCCGGGCGAGACTTGCTCTCCCGCAACTCAATCACCTCGGTCACCACATGCACCGTGTCGCCATGGAACAACGGATGCGGAAACCGCACCTCATCCCAGCCCAGATTCGCAACCGCCGTCCCCAGCGTGGTGTCCCCCACCGAGATCCCGACCATCAGCCCCAGCGTAAACGCCGAGTTCACCAGGCGCTGCCCAAAGGGCGTGCCCTTCATATACTCCTCATCCAGGTGCAGCAGCGCTGGATTATGCGTCATCGCGGTAAACAGCACATTGTCCGTTTCCGTCACGGTGCGGCGGATCGGGTGGTGAAACACCTGCCCGACCGTCAATTCATCAAACCAAAGTCCCGCCATTAGTGCAGCCCCAAAATAGAGATACCGGCAATACCCAAATAGGGCACGCCGCCCAGATTATGCGTCAACCCAATCGAGGGCGCCTTCAACTGCCGCGCGCCCGCGCGCCCGAGCAGCTGCAAATACACCTCATAAGCCATCCGCAGCCCCGAAGCCCCGATCGGATGCCCAAAACACTTCAACCCGCCATCAATCTGGCACGGAATCTTGCCCGTGGCATCATAAACCCCGTCCAGATAATCGCGCACCGCGTGCCCATCCTCGGAGAGAAACAAATCCTCCATTGTCACCAGCTCGGTGATCGAGAAACAATCATGCACCTCGGTCAGGCTGATCTGCTCACGCGGAGTGCTGATCCCCGCCTCCTTATACGCCCGCGCCGCCGCATTGCGCGTATTGGGCACATAGGAGCCATCCCACGTATTCATCGCGGTCTCCTGCCCCGAGCTGATCGAGAGCTGCAACGCCTTCACCGTCACCAGCTCCTTCTTGCCCAGCGCGCGCGCAATCTCCGGCGTCGTCACAATCGCGCAAGCTGACCCATCAGAAACACCCGAGCAATCAAACAACCCCAGCGGATCAGAAATCATCGGCGCATTCATAATGGTTTCCATTGAAACCGCCTTCTGGAAATGCGCCTTCGGGCTATGCACACCGTTCTGGTGGCTCTTCCATGAAACATGCGCGATCGCCCGCTTCAGCTCCTCTTTCGAAATCCCATAGCGCGCGCGATACCCATCGGCCAGCTGCGCGAACCCTGCCGGCGCCGAGGCCATCGGCATCCACATATCATTGAACGTGCCCTTAAAAGGCGGCGGCAGCCCGCCATACCCCGTATCCTTCAGCTTCTCGGCCCCAATTGCCAGCGCAATATCCACCGCCCCCGAGGCCACCGCATAAGCCGCCCCGCGCAGCGCCTCGGTCCCGGTCGCGCACATGTTTTCCACCCGCGTGAAGGGAATCCCGTTCAACCGCAGCGCCGTCGAAGCCGGGATCGCCGAGTTGCCGATATTCACCGCATCCATGCACGAGCCCAGCCAAGCCGCGTCAATCTGCTTGCGCTCAATCCCCGCGTCCGCCAGCGCCTCCTCGAACGACTCCGCCATCAGCTCCTGGCTTCCCGCATCCCAGCGCTCGCCAAACTTCGAGCAACCCATGCCCAGAATCGCAACCTTATCCTTGATACCTGTTGCCATGATCTTGCTCCTTAGCCCGCCGCAATCGGCGTGGTTTTCCAGAAATAGCGATTATACCCGCGCGCCCGGTCGCGTTCCTTAATCCGGTAAACCATGCGCAGCTTCTCACCGCGCTCAATCCCCTTCGGCCCGACATCAACCATTTCCATCAACAGCCGCGCGCCATTATCAAACTGCACAAACCCGCAATACAGCGGCGGCGCCGGATAATACGAGAGCCAATCCGCCGTCGAGGTCAGCACCTGTGCCGGCTCATCAGCCAGCGGCACCTGCCTGAACTGCTTGCGCGGCGCCTGGCACTTCACACAGAACTGAAACTGCGGAAACTGGATGGTATTACACGCCGCGCACTGGCCCGCATTAAACGCTTCCAGCTGGAAGGCCGAGCGATACTGCTCGGTCAACTGCGTCTTGCCGCTGCGCTCGGCGCGCATGCCCCATTCCACATCGATGCCTTCGGCAAACGAGAGGAACCGCAGATAACTATCCGTCGCCACCGCATCCGCCACCGAACCCGAAACGCCACGGCGCTTAGGCAACGCGGTAATCGCCTCGGTCACTTCAAAAATCAGCGCATCCGCACCCTGGCCAAAACCCACAACCAATATCTTCTCGCCCGGCTTGGCCGTCTCCAGCGCCAGCGCCAGTTGCAACAGCGCATGCGCCGCCCCGGCATACCCCACGCCGTTCTCCAGGCCCGAGACCACGCTCCCGCCAAACTTCACACTCTTGGCCACCGCATCCGCCACCGCGCGCAACTGCGACGGCATGGCGAAATACGCCACCCCATCAATGCCAATCCCCGCATCCGCCAGCGCCGCCGAAATTGCCGCCGGCGCCAGCTTGGCGTATCCCTCATCGCGCACCCAGCGCTCTTCCCAGGCATATTCATACTTCTGCCCGGTCGCGCGGAAATGGTCGACAAAACTATCCGTCACGCTCGCCTTGCCAACCAGCCTGGCGATCACGCCCTCAGCCCCCAAGGTGAACGCCGCCGCCCCCGCGCCATAGCTGATCTCCTGCACGCTGGCGGGCTTGCCCACCGGCGCGTCGGAGGCGATGAACAACGCCGCCTCCCCGCCCTTCAACGCCTGCAACAGCGCCGAAGTCCCGGCCCGCTGCGAATACCCGGCATCACTGGCGGCAATCCCGGTGGGGGCGGAAATTGCACCCGCGACAATCGAGGCATTGAGCAAATCCGCATAGGGCAACGTCGTCGAGGCCAAATAAATCGCCTTCAGCGCGTCGGCGGAACTCCCGGCCAGCGCATCGCGCGCCGCCTCAACCGCCATGGTGACCGCATCCTCATCCCAGGAGCAAAACGCCCGGCTCCCCTTGGCCTGGCCCTTCAACCCCGGCGCCATCCATTTATGCGCCTCGGCGATAATCCCCCGCTCAATGCGCAACCGCGGCACATAGGCGCCGTACCCCGTAATTCCAAAATCACTCATGGCCGTCATTCCACTTTCAATAAGATTTAGGAAGGTCCAGCACCTTCTCCGCGATAAAGCTCAAAATAAGCTGCTCGGTAATCGGCGCGATCCGCAACAAAATAGACTCTCGGAACAACCGCTCCACCTGATACTCGGTGGAATACCCCATGCCGCCATGCGTCATCACCGCGCGCGTGCAGGCATCAAACGCCGCCCGCCCGCCCAAAAACTTGCCCGCATTGGCTTCCGCGCCGCAAGGCATGTTGTTGTCATACAAATTCGCCGCCCGCATGATCATCCAGAACGCCGACTCCAGATACGTCCAGTTTTCCGCCAGCGGATGCTGAATCCCCTGGTTCTGCCCAATCAAACGCCCAAACACCTTGCGCTCCCTGGCATACTGCGCCGCCCGCGCCAGCGCCCCGCGCCCCAGCCCCACGGCCTCCACGCCCACCAAAATCCGTTCCGGATTCAAACTGTGCAGAATATAGTGGAACCCCTTGCCTTCCTCGCCAATCCGGTCCGAATCCGGAATAAAATAATCATCGATGAACGTCGCGTTCGAATCCACCGCATTGCGCCCCATCTTGGGGATGCGCCGCACCTCGATCTTGCTCTTGTCGAGGTCGGTGTAGAACAGCGTCATGCCATCGGTCGGCTTGCGGCAATCCTCTTTCAGCGTGGTGCGCGTCAGCAAAATAATCTTGTTCGCCACCTGCCCTGATGACGTCCATATCTTGCGCCCCGTCACCCGGTATCCGCCCGGCACCTTGGTCGCAAAGGTCTTGATGCTCGTCGTATCCAACCCGGCATCAGGCTCCGTCACACCAAAACACGCGCGGTCGGTACCCTGGATCAACGGCGTCAGCATCCGCTCCTTCTGCTCGGGCGTGCCAAACACCACCACCGCGTGCGGCCCGAACAAATTCAAATGCAACGCGCTCGCCGCCGAATACCCGCCCGCGCTCGATGACACCTCATGCATCATGATCGCCGCCTCGGTCACACCCAGGTTCGCGCCGCCATATTCCTCCGGCATGGTGATGCCGAGCCAGCCGTTATCGGCCATCGCCCGATGAAACTCGAACGGAAAGCGCTTCTCCGTGTCGCAAGCTGACCAGTATTTGTCATCGAACCCATCGCAAACCTGCTTCACGCCCTCGCGAATGGCTTCCTGTTCTTTCGTAAAACGTATGTCCACGGTCCCTCCGGCATCAACAGTTCAAGATTCAGACTGAAACTACGGTCGCTTCAGACAATTAAAACGCAACCTCATCGATTGCAAGCGTACTTGTTTATGACACATCGCGGCCAAAGCCACCCCGTGCCATTCCTCTATAAAACCACTCTCATCCGCCACACAATTATCATATGCTTATTAACTACATCATTCTCCGCCCAGCGCCCCTCACCCATCCCGGTTACACCGCGCGCTGGCCCAGTCAGCCCGGCCAAAAGTGGGGCTTTCCCGCCCCTGGCGCCGTCTCTAGAGTGCGATCGTTTGAGGCTCGCTCAACTGAGCGAGCCGAAAGCGTGAATCGCTCTCAGAAAAACGGCCAGAGCCTGATCGCACTTAAAGCGATCAGTCTCTAGCGCGCGATCGTTTGAGGTTCGTTCAACCGAGCGAGCCGAAAGCGTGAATCGCCATCAGAAAAATAGCCAGAGCCTGATCGCACTTAAAGCGATCAGGCTCTATACGCCCAGGGCACAGCCCTACCCCCCGCCTATCGCCCCTGGGAGACACCATGTTCATTTTAGCCGGCACCACATTGCGCGACAGGCTGCAGGCCAGCCTCGGCGCCCTCACCGGCATCGCCCTCACCGGCATCCTGAGCGCCCTGCTGCTCGGCCACGCCAACAGCCTCGTCCTGCCCCTGCTCATCGCCCCCATGGGTGCTGCCGCCGTGCTGGTCTTCGCCGTCCCCGCCAGCCCGCTGGCGCAGCCCTGGCCAGTCGTGGGCGGCAACATCATCTCCGCCATCGCCGGCATCGCCACCGCCAAACTCATCCCAGACCCAGCCCTCGCCGCCGGCATCGCCGTCGCCGCCGCCATCGCCCTCATGTCCCTCACCCGCTCGCTACACCCGCCAGGCGGCGCCGTGGCCCTGCTCTGCGTCCTCGGCGGCCCCAGCGTCAGCGCCGCGGGCTTCTTCTTCGCCTTCATCCCGGTCGGGCTGAACTGCCTCCTGCTGGTGAGCTTCGGCATCATTTATCACAGCCTGGTCTCCAACCATTCCTACCCGCACAAACCCGCCCCGCTCGCCGCCAACACCCACCGCACGGCTGACCTTCCCGCCCCCCTGCGCGCCGGCTTCCGCCCCGAAGACATCGACGCCGCCCTGGCCGAATCCGGCGAATCCTTCGACATCAGCCGCGACGACCTTGACCGCCTGCTCCGCCGCGTCGAATCCCACGCCGCCGCCCACGCCCACGCTCACCTCACCTGCGCTGACATCATGTCCCGCGACGTCATCCAGGCCCAGGAGACCACAACGCCCGACGCCGCCCGCGCCCTGCTGCTGAACCACGACGTGCGAACCCTCCCGGTCACCGACGCCACCGGCCTCGTCACCGGCGCCATCGGCCTGCGCGAACTCTCCCGCAACCCCGCCGGCACCCTCATCTCCCTGATGACCCCCGCCATCACCGCCAGCCCCAACCAGCCAGCCTCAGACCTGATCGCCCCCCTCACCGACGGCAGCACCCGCGCCGTCATCATCACCAGCCCCACCGGCCGCGCCCAAGGCATCGTCACCCAAACTGACCTCCTCGCCGCCCTAGCCCGCCCCCACCCCGCCCCCTAACCCCCACCAGCCCCCTTTCGTCATGCCAGCGAAAGCTGGCATCTCTCCCCACCCCTCCGTCATGCCAGCGAAAGCTGGCATCCCCTCCCTCAAACCCAATCGTTGTTTTTTCAAAACAACCTACCCTTTTTTCTGTGGACAACTTTTTTTTATCAAACAATTCCAACAACATAGCCTGTGCATAACAGGGGGGTGCTTCACGTGAAGCACCCCCCTGTTTTCAACCGTTCAGCAGCGCCAGCAACGAGTCCATCTGGTCCAGATTGGCATAATGCAGCGTAATCGTCCCGCTCCGCCCATTAAACCCGATCTTCACCTTCACCCCCAGCCGCTCGCTCAAATTCTCCGCCAGCGCCTCAACCTCACCATCCGGCCGGCGCTCCAGCTGCGGCTTGATCAACGCCCGCCCCTTAATCGAGCGCCCCAAATTATTCACAAACTCTTCCGCCTGCCGGACCGAAAGCTCCTTATCCAAAACCACCTTCGCCCCCTTCAGCGGGTCCGGGTGGTTCAACAACGCGCGCGCATGTCCCATTGAGAGGCTGCCATCACGCACCATGCCCAAAACCGGCAGCGGCAGCTTCAGCACCCGCAACGTATTATTGATATGCCCGCGGGATTTTCCCACAGCATCCCCCAGCGCTTCCTGGCTCAGGCGGAACTCCGTAATCAACCGCTGATACCCCTCAGCCTCTTCCACCGGGTTCAAATCTTCGCGCTGCAAATTCTCCACCAGCCCGGCGGCCATCGCATCCGCATCGCTCAACTCACGCACCAAAACCGGCACCTCATGCAGGCTCACCTTCTGCGCCGCCCGCCACCGCCGTTCACCCGCGATAATCTGATACTGCCCCTCATGCCCCGGCTTCGGCCGCACCAGCAGCGGCTGCAAAATCCCCCGCTGCTTTATCGAATCCGCCAACTCCTGCAGCGCCGTCTCGTCCATATCCTGGCGCGGCTGATACGGACTCGGCTCCAGCAGATCCACCGGCAGCGCCTGCACCCCCGGCGCGTTCACGCTCGCCGGCACCGCCGCATCCCCCAACAGCGCCGCCAGGCCCCGCCCCAACCGTTTTGGCTGTTCTTTCACACTCATACCGAAGCTCCCTTTCTCGTCCGCGTCCGCCTCAAAAACTCCGCCGCCAGCGCCAGATAAGCCTGCGCCCCAACCGAGCGGAAATCATACAACAACACCGGCACCCCATGGCTCGGAGCCTCCGTAATCCTCACATTGCGCGGGATCGCGGTGTCGAACACCACGGCGCCAAAATGCCCGCGCACATCATTGCTCACCTGCTCCGAGAGGTTGTTGCGCTTGTCGGTCATGGTCAGCACAATCCCCTCCACTTCCAGTTTCGGATTCAGGCTGCGCTTCACCCGGTCCACGGTCCGCATCAACTGCGAAATCCCCTCCAGCGCAAAAAACTCCGCCTGCAACGGCACCAGCACCGAGTCCGCCGCCACCAGCGCGTTCAGCGTCAACAGCCCCAACCCCGGCGGGCAGTCGATAAACACAGTGTCAACCGCGCAGTCTCCCGCCAGCGCATCACGCAGCAAAAACTCCCGGCGCTCCGTCTGGCTGAACTCCAGGTCAGCGCCGATCAAATCTTCCACCGATGGCACAATGGTCAAATTCTCAACCCCGCTTTCCAGCGTGAGCGCCCCGAGCGCCGCATCACCAGCCAACAGCGCATAGCTGCCGCCTTTTCGGATGGCGCGGTCAATCCCTAATCCGGTACTGGCATTGCCCTGCGGATCAATATCCACCAGCAACACCTTCTTGCCCCCCACCGCAAGTGCTGCGGCAAGGTTGATGGCGGTGGTGGTTTTCCCCACCCCGCCTTTCTGGTTTACAACGGCGATGATCCTAGGGCGCGGCGGCTTTACTTGTTCCAACATGGCGGATCTGGCTCACTTTCAGGATGCACGCTTCTGCATCTAGGCTCGACGCAAAGCGCTCGGCCTCCATGTGCCAGACCGCCCTTGCGGCCGTCAATTCAACTTCGGCGCCACGCCCCTTTGGGAACAGACAAACGCCATTTTCCGCCAAATGCGGGGCCGCCAGCCCCAATAATTTGTCCAGCGGCGCCAGCGCCCGGGCTGTCACCAGCGGCGCTGGCACCGTCTTCGCCGCCTCGATGCGCGTGTTCAACACCCTCACCGGCGCCCCCAAAATCCGCGCCGCCTCCATCAAAAACGCCGCCTTGCGGGTGTCGGACTCAATCAGCGTAAATTCGATCCCCGTCGCAACGGCCAGCACCATGCCGGGGAACCCGGCGCCGGAGCCCAGATCGATCGCCCGCGTCACCCCAGCCGGAATATGCGCCACCAGCTCCAAGGAGTCCCGCACATGCCGCTCCCAGATATGCGGCAGATCCCCCTTGCTCACCAGATTGATCCGCGGCGACCATTTCGCCACAAGCGCCGCAAACTGGCGCAACCGCTCCTCGTTCATGCCGCCCGCCGGGCTTTTTTCAACGCGCCAAAAATCGCCCCCAGCGCCGCCGGCGTCATCCCCTCAATCCGCCCCGCCGCGCTCAAGTTTTGCGGGCAAACCCGCTCCAGCTTTTCGCGCAACTCGTTGGAGAGCCCGCCAACCGCGCCATAATCAAACCCTTCGGGGATCACCACCGCCTCATCGCGCGCGCGCGCCTTAATCTCGTTTTCCTGCCGGTTGAGATACCCGGCATAATGCAAATCCGCCCGCAAAATCTCCGCCCCGCGTGAATGCCCCTCCGGCCTGCCCGCATACCCCGCGATCTCCGCCTCCAGCGCTGCAAACGCCCCCGCCCGCTCAGCCCCCACGCAACCCCAGCCCAGCCCCAGCGGTGTGAGCCGCAGCTCCGCATTATCCGCCCGCAACAACAGCCGGTATTCAGCCCGCGAGGTGAACATGCGATACGGCTCCGTCACCCCTTGCGTCACCAAATCATCAATCAACACCCCGATATACGCCTGCGCCCGCCCCAGGCTGACCGGCGCACAACCACCGGCGGCGCGCGCGGCGTTCAGCCCCGCCATCAGCCCCTGCGCGCCGGCTTCCTCATACCCGGTGGTGCCGTTGATCTGCCCGGCCAGATACAGCCCCGGGAGCGCCTTCACCTGCAACCCATGGTCCAGCGCGCGCGGGTCCACATAATCATACTCCACCGCATAACCAGGCCGCAGGATTTTGGCGTGCTCCAGCCCTGGGATGGAATGCACCAGCAGCTCCTGCACATCCTCGGGCAGCGAGGTGGAAATCCCGTTGGGATACACGGTGTCATCATCCAGCCCCTCCAGCTCCAGAAAAATCTGATGCCCCGGCTTCTCCGCAAACCGCACCACCTTATCCTCGATGGAGGGGCAATAGCGCGGCCCCTTCCCCGCGATATTCCCGCCATACACCGCCGATTTATGGATGTTTTCGCGGATAATCGCATGCGTCAGCTCGGTCGTCCCGGTAATCCGGCAGGAGATCTGCGGGTTGGTCACGCGCTCGGTCAGGCTGGAGAAGCACTCCGGCGGGTCCTCGCCCTTGTCCTCAGCCAGCCCGTCCCAGTCGATGCTCTTCTTGTCCAGCCGTGGCGGTGTCCCGGTTTTCAGCCGCCCCAGCGGCAGGTTCAGGCCCAGTAGCGCCTCGGCCAGCCCCACCGCCGGGGCGTCGCCAATCCGCCCGCCCGGGGCCATCACATTGCCAAAATGCAGCACCCCGCGCAAAAAAGTCCCGGTGGTGAGCACCGCCGCCGCGCAGGAAAACACCCGCCCATCCGCCGTGGTCACGCCGCTCAACCGGCCCGAGGCATCGCGCAGCAGCCCCGCCGCCTCGCCCTCAACAATGGTCAAATTCTCCTGCGCCGCCAGCAGCGCCTGGATGGCGTTGCGATACAGCTTGCGGTCCGCCTGCGCCCGCGGCCCGCGCACCGCCGGCCCCTTGGTGCGGTTGAGCAGCTTGAAATGGATGCACGCCGCATCCGCCGCCCTTCCCATCAAGCCATCCAGCGCATCAATCTCGCGCACCAGATGCCCCTTGCCGATCCCCCCGATCGCCGGATTGCACGACATTTCCCCCAGCCGGTCCGCCCGGTGGGTAAGCAACAACGTGCAGGCCCCCACCCGCGCAGACGCCGCCGCCGCCTCCGCGCCCGCATGCCCGCCGCCAATGATAATCACATCGTATTTCATGAGGGGGTATTAGCGAGTTTGCAGGTATATAGGCAAGGAAATCACAGGGCTCTGCCCTGCAACCCGGCAGGGGGCTCCACCCCCTGCACCCCTGGCCGGGCCTGAGGCCCGGACCCCGTTAGTTTAGCTGCTGGTCACTTTCCGAAGAATGAATTTGCTACACAAATACCGCTATTTCTCTATCTCAGAATCAAATCTAACCACTATAGGAAAAATTTCATTCATTGGCTTATAAATTTCGGCTGAACCAAAAGGAGATATAAATCTCAGGGTTTTGCCCGTAGAGCGCACAAAATCCGTTTCCATGACCGATCTATATTTTACATTATACTTTAAAATTCCCACAAATGCAGGCATAAACTCTCCATTCCCATTTAGCTTCACATTATAAATATCATTATAGATAAGAAAAATTCGGGAATTAGCTGCGACATATCCCTTCAATACTACCTGCTTCTGCTGCGGGGTTTTGCCATTCGCGCTGCCAGATAGGGTTGCGGAATATTGAATCAGATATGGGTTTTCATTCTTGAGTTGCACTTGCATTTGTACATAATCATCGCCCGTTGAAAGTTTACGAACAAATTTTATAGTCGCAGAAACGTATTCTAAGGAGCCTATCGATGGCACAGGTGCTGATGGGAAAATCTTACTGTAAATCGGTTCGAAATTAAGCCCAATGACCGCTGCAACAATCAAAACCTGAAAAACTACCCTAAGATTATTCTTTAATGGCATCCGCCTAACGACATCGACACCAATTGCGCATGTAAGCAACACACAAAAAACATGCCAAGGCCAAGTTAACGGAATGAGATATGTAAGTAATGAAAAAAACAGACCGACCACCCCCTCAGTCGAAAGCGAAATAAAGGGGTTACGATTCGACATAATGTCACCTTACCTGGACTCTAAGGATGCCGCCAAGGCTGCAATTATATGATGTTTGGTTCATGGGGTTATTCCACCCCAGAATGTAGAGTTTTTGTCCACAAACCACCGTTTTCCCTATGGCGGCCTAAGCCACATAATGCCGCAAAATTCTGCTTTATTCTATAAAATCCCTGCTCGGTGAGCTTTCCTCACCCCGCCTACTTCCCAATACAAAACCCTGAAAACACGGCGTCGAGAATCTCCTCCACGCCGATTACCCCTGTCAGCCTTGCCAGGGCGTACGCGGCGGCCCTCAGCTCCTCGCCGCGGCACTCAGGCGCGCGCTCCGCCAAAGCCCGCTCCAGCGCCGCCGCGGTGTCGCGCACGCAGGCAATCTGGCGTGGCCGTGCCAGCGTGGCCGCACCCTTGGTGTCGGTGAGCCGGGCCGCCGCCGCCGCCAGCCCGGCGCGCAATTCAGCCATCCCCTGCCCTGTTTGGGCCGAGACCCCCTCGCCCGCCAGATCAGCCTTGGTACGCACGAACAGCACCGCGATACCTTCCGGCACGGCTGGAAAATCCTCGCCCGGCGCCGCCACGGCGATGATCAGATCCGCCCGCGCCGCCCGCGCCTGCGCGCGCCGCACGCCCTCGGCCTCCACAAAATCCTCCGTCTCGCGCAGCCCGGCTGTGTCGGTCAGGTGCACCGGCACGCCGCCCAAATCCACCCGCACGCCCACCGCATCGCGCGTGGTGCCGGGGATATCGGAGACGATGGCCACCTCCTCGCCGGCCAGCGCGTTCAGCAGTGTGGACTTGCCCGCGTTCGGCGCGCCGAGGATGACGAATTCCAGACCTTCGCGCAGCCGCGCCGCCGCCGGGGCGGCTTCCAAAATCGCCTGCATTTCGCGCTGGATACCGGCAATCCGCTGAACCAGCCCGGCTTCAACATCCGGGGGCAAATCCTCATCGGGAAAATCGATCAGCGCTTCCTGCTGCGCCATGGTCTGGCGCAGTGACTCCCGCCAGCTTTCGCAGGTTTTTTGCAGCGCGTCCGCCCCCTCAATCGCCTGCGCGCGCTGCGCCTCGGTTTCGGCGGCGATCAGGTCAGCCATCGCCTCGGCTGCCACAAGGTCCATGCGGCCGTTCAGGAAAGCGCGGCGGGAGAACTCCCCCGGTTCCGCCGGGCGCCCTCCCAGGGCCACCAGAGCCTCAGAAACCGCCGCGAAAACCGCGCGGCCACCGTGCAGCGAGAATTCGGTGGAATCCTCACCGGTGAAACTGTGCGGGCCGGGGAAGCTGGTGACCAGCGCATGGTCCAGCACCCTGCCCTGCCAGCGCAGCGGCCGCAGCGAGGCATGGCGCGGCGCGGGCAACCCGCCCGCCAGGGCGGCGGTGATCTCCAACGCCCCCGGCCCGGAGAGCCGCAACACGCTAACAGCCCCGCCCCGCCCGGTGATGGGCGAAAAAATAGTGCCGTTCATGCCCCGGCAAAAACTATCATGTTGTTAGATATCGTGACGCAAGATGCGCCTCGAACGCCGCCGGATTCAGATTTTCACCTGTTGCAGCCAACAACAATTCATTAAACCCAAAGCGCGACGCCTGGCTGTGGATGTGTTGCGCCAGCCAGTTTGTCAGCGGCGAGAGATCCCCCGCGGCGAGATGCGCGCCAAGCGCCGGGAGCGCCTTGCGGGCAGCGGCGAAAAGCTGCGCTGCGGCCATCGCGCCCAGCGTGTAGCTGGGGAAATAGCCGATGGCGCCGTCATACCAATGAATATCCTGCAGGCAGCCATGCGCGTCGTCCGGCGGGGTGATGCCAAGGAGCGCGTGGAAGCCATCATTCCAGGCGCCCGGCAGGTCAGCCACCGCCAAGTCTCCCGAGAGCAGGGCTTGTTCGAGGCGAAAGCGCAGCAACACATGCGCGGGGTAGGTCAGCTCGTCGGCCTCGACCCGGATGAAACTGCGCGACACATGGCGCAGGCGGCGCTTCAACGCGGCTGCGGTGATCGGCTTGTTGAAGGCTTTTGCTAAAACGGTTGCGAGATGCGCGAGAAATTCATCGGCGCGCACGGCCTGCATCTCGATGATGAGCGACTGGCTCTCATGCGTGGCCATGCCCGCCGCCTGCCCCACCGGCTGGCGGCGCCAGGCGGTGGGGAGATGCTGTTCATACAGCGCGTGCCCCGTTTCATGCAGCACGCCGGTTATGGCGGAGAGCGGGTCGGCTTCGTCATAGCGGGTGGTGATGCGAATATCAGTTTGGGTGCCGCCGCAGAAGGGGTGGGCGGAACGATCCAGCCGGGCGGAGGCGAAATTCAGCCCGGCGGCGGCGCTGAGCTGTTTGCACAGCGCCTCCTGGATTTCGGTGGCGTAGGGGCCGGGGGGCAGTGTTTCATGAGACTGGCGGTTCTGGATTTCCTCAGCCTGTGGCAGGGCTTTTTGCAGGAAAATTTCATAGCCGGCGAAAATCGGCGCGGCATCGGCGGCGTGGATGCCGCGTTGATACTGCGTCATCAGCGCATCATAGGGCGAGAGGCCGAGCGCCGCGCCGAGGATTTGCGCCGATTGGCGGGTGAGGTTGAACACCTCCGCCAGCGCGGGGCGGACGGCGGCGAAATCCGACGCCTTGCGGGCGGTGCGCCAGATGGTCTCGCAGGCGCTGCTGGCGCGCGAGCTGGCCTCCACCAGGTCTCGCGGGAGGGCGGTGGCGCGGGTGTGGGCTTCGCGCATCAGGGTGAGGTTCTGGGCCGCCCAGGGGTCAGCAGGCGGGGTGGCGGCGGCGAGGTCTTCGGCCAGCGCCGGGGCGGTGAGCAGCTCGTGCGAGAGCCCGGCCAAAACAGCCATCTGCTCGCCGCGCGCCTGGGCGCCGCCGGGGGGCATCATGGCCGCGGCGTCCCACCCCAGCATGGCGGCGGCTTCGTTCAGCGTGGCGATGCGGGCGAAATTCTGTTGCAGGCGCTTCAAAGAGGTCATGGGTCCAGCAGCCTTTTCCGGGCGAAGAAGAAGAACTCGAACAGCAGCACGCCTGCGAAGCCGAACCAGGTGAGCGCGTATTCGTAATGGTTGTTGGGCGGCGTGGGCAAATGCTGGGCGGGTTGCGGCGCGGCGCTGCCGGGGGGCGGCAGCGGGCCCATGGCGATAAGGATATAGGGCGCGACGTTTTGCAGGCCCATTCCGGCGGCGATTTTCACGGGGTTGAGCGTGTAATAAAGCCCCTGCCCCGGGCTGTCAGGTGCCGCGAACCAGCCAGGCTCGATGGCGCCGTGCAGATAGCCCGCGACCTGTGTTGGCCCGGCGGGCTCGGGGTATGGCGCGGGGGTTTGCTGCGGCACCCAGCCTAGGTCAACCAGCACGATCTGCCCGTTCGGCCGCGCGAAGGGCATGAGGATTTCACCGCCCGCGATGGGGCCGGTTGGGCTGTCATGCACCTCGTCGCCATAGAGCGCGGCCTTGCCGGGAACCCAGGTGCCGGTGATGGAGACTTTCTCAAACGGCGTGGGGTGTTCAGGCAGCGGGATCGGCGCGGAGATTTCGGCGGTGTGGATGGCTTTGAGAATCCCCTCCTTCCACTTGAGCCGGTGCAGCTGCCACACGCCCAGCGCGATGAGCAGCCAGAACGTGATGAAAGCGGCGATGCCGGGGGCAATCAGCCGCTTCCATTTATTGGGTGTCATGCGATGCCGGCTTTCACCGGCATGGCGCTGAAGGGCGGGTTAGCCGGCGACAATCGCGCTGCGGCCCAGGAAGTAGATGCAGACGAAGAGGAAGAGCCACACCACGTCAACGAAGTGCCAGTACCAGGCGGCGGCCTCGAAGCCGAAATGGCGCTGCGGGGTGAACTGGCCCTTCATCGCGCGGAACAGGCAGACGGTGAGGAACACGGTGCCGATGATGACATGCACACCATGGAAGCCGGTGGCGATGAAGAAGGAGGAGGAGAAGATGCCGCCGTGGTAGAAGGGGAACGGCGAATGGGTATATTCCCACGCCTGGCCGCAGAGGAACATCACGCCGAGCAGCACGGTGACGGCGAGGCCGCGCACGGTGTTTTTATTGTCGCCTTCCAAAAGGCTGTGGTGCGCCCAGGTGATGGTGGTGCCCGAGAGCAGCAGCACCATGGTGTTGAACAGCGGGATGGCGAAAGGGTCAATCGTGGTGACGCCCTGGGGCGGCCACACCGGCGCGAAGGCGGTGCCCATTTTTTCCGGGTAGAAGAAATAGTTGAAATAGTTCCAGAAGAAGGAGACGAAGAACATCACCTCCGAGGTGATGAACAGCGCCATGCCATAGCGCAGGCCGACCTGGGTGATGACCTTGTGCAGGCCGGGGGTGCGGGCCTCGGCCACCACATCGCGCCACCAGAGAAACATGGTGCTGACCACGAAGAGCAGGCCAATGGCCAGCACGATGAAGCTGTGGAAATGCGCGGCGAGGATGATACCGGCAAACGTGGTCATGGCGGCGATGCCGCCGCAGAGCGGCAGGATGCTCGGATTGACCAGATGGTAAGGATGCGGGACGGTGCCTTTGATCTGGTCTGTCGCCGAATGCGCTGGGCTGCTCATGTGTCTACACTCTCTTCGCCAAAAAATTGATCCTGGAAACTGCTTTCCAACCTATGCCGGTTTTCACCACATTTGCCCGTATTCGTGAAGTTTCACGATGGCGATGGCGTAAACCAGCACACTGAAACCCGCCAGCGCGGCCAGCAGCAACAGGTTGCGGCCACGGCGGCGGCGGTTGAATTCGGCCCGCTCCTCTGGGGTCCAGCTGGACTCCCGCAACTCGGTCCGGGGCATTTTTTCGGGCATGTTAAATAAACCGGTCAACGGCGCAGGCGCCGAACAGAATGAAAAGATAGAGGATGGAGTATTTGAAGGCGGCGCGCGCCGGGGCGTTGTTGGTCAGGCTGTGGCCCTGGGGGTCCTGCTGGTCGGTGAGGACGCGCCAGCAATAATAGCAGAACACCACGCTGAGCACGAGCGCCGTGGCGCCGTAGAAGAGACCGCACAGGCCAAACAGATAGGGCGAAAGCGCGATGGGCAGCAGCAGCACCGAATAGACCATGACGTTGAGGCGCGTATGGCGCGGGCCTTTGATCACGGGGAGCATCGGCACGCCGGCGCGCTCGTAATCGCCCGAGGCGAAGAGGGAAAGCGACCAGAAATGCGGCGGGGTCCAGAAAAACACGATGGTGAACAGCAGCACCGGCAGCAGCGAAACATGCCCGGTGGCGGCCGCCCAGCCGATGACCGGGGGGAACGCGCCAGCGGCGCCGCCGATGACGATGTTTTGCGGCGTGCTGCGCTTGAGCCACATGGTATAGATGAAGACGTAATAAAAAATGGAGAGCGCCAGCAACGCCGCGGCGAGCAGGTTGGTGGCCATGGCCATCAGCAGCACCGAGATGGCGGAGAGCACGATGCCGTAGCCCAGCGCGTCGTTGGCGGTGATGCGCCCGGCGGGGATGGGGCGCGAGGCGGTGCGGTGCATCACCGCGTCGATATCGGCGTCATACCACATGTTGATGGCGCCCGAGGCGCCGGCGGCGAGCGCGATGCAGAGGATGGCGGTGAAGGCGAGCACCGGGTTGATATGCGTGGGCGCGACGATGAGGCCGATCGCCCCGGTGAAGACGACCAGCGACATCACACGGGGCTTGAGCAGGGAGAACCAGTCAGCGGCGGTGCTGACGCCAAGGCCGCCGGAGAGGGTGGAGTCACTCATGCGTCATGGACCGGGATGCCGGCTTGCGCCGGCATGACGATGAGGGACGATCGGACATTAACGAATGACCGGAACGTCTTCAAAGGTGTGATGCGGCGCCGGGGAGGGCACGGCCCATTCCAGCGTGGTGGCACCCTCGCCCCAGTAGTTATCGGCCAGTTGCTCTTTGGAGGTGAACACCGCGTAGAGCACGTAGAAGAACACCAGGGTGGAGACGCCGGAGATAATCGAGCCGATGGAGGAGACGTAGTTCCAGCCCGCGAAGGCGTCGGCATAATCCGGGTAGCGGCGCGGCATGCCGGCCAGGCCCAGGAAGTGCATCGGGAAGAAGGTGAGGTTCACGCCGATGAAGAAGGTCCAGAAATGCACCTTGCCCCAGAATTCAGGGTAGGGGTGGCCGGTCATCTTGCCGATCCAGTAGTAGAACCCGGCGAACACCGCGAAGGCGGCGCCCATCGAGAGCACATAATGGAAATGCGCGATGAGGAAGTAGTCGTTATGGAGTTCCTGGTCGAGACCGGCATTGGCCAGCACAACGCCGGTGGCGCCGCCGATGACGAAGAGGAAGATGAAGCCGATGGCCCAGAGCATCGGGGTTTTGAACTCGATGGAGCCGCCCCACATGGTGGCGATCCAGGAGAAGATTTTAATGCCGGTGGGCACCGCGATGACCAGCGTGGCGACCTCGAAATAGACCTTGCTGTCAGTGCTGATGGCCGAGACGAACATGTGGTGCGCCCAGACGATGAAGCCGACGAAGCCGATGACGACCATCGCGTAGGCCATGCCGAGGTAGCCGAAGATCGGCTTGCGCGAGAAGGTGGAGACCACATGGCTGATGATGCCGAAGGCCGGCAGGATCATGATGTAGACTTCCGGATGGCCGAAGAACCAGAACAGATGCTGGAACAGCACCGGATCGCCGCCGCCGGAGGGCTCGAAGAAGGAGGTGCCGAAGTTACGGTCCATGATGAGCATGGTGACAGCGCCCGCCAGCACGGGGATGGCAAGCAGCAGCAGGAAGGCGGTGACCAGGATGGCCCAGCAGAACAGCGGCATCTTGTGCATGGTCATGCCCGGCGCGCGCATGTTCAGGATGGTGGCGATGAAGTTGATGGCGCCCAGCAGCGAGGAGACACCGGCCAGATGCAGCGAGAAGAGCGAGAAATCAGTCGCGACGCCGGGGGAGTACTGCGCGTTGTCCAGCGGGGGGTAGATGGTCCAGCCGGCGCCGGTGCCGTTGCCGAGCAACAGGCCGATCATGACGAAAATAAAGCCCGCGGCGAGGAACCAGAAGCTCATATTGTTCAGACGGGGGAAGGCCATGTCGGGCGCGCCGATCATCATCGGCACGAACCAGTTGCCAAAGCCGCCGATCAGGGCGGGCATGACGAACCAGAAAATCATGATCAGCCCGTGCGCGGTGATGATGGCGTTCCACGCCGCGCCGGAGGTGATGATGTCGTTATGCGGATACATGAGCTGCTGGCGCATGATGACCGAGAGAACGCCGCCGACGCAGGCGCCGATCACCGCCATGGTGATGTAGAGGGTGCCGATGTCCTTGTGGTTGGTGCTCATCAGCCAGCGCTCGATGAAGCCCTTCTGGTGGTGGGCCTCATGGGCGTCATGCGGATGGGCATCATGCGAATGGTCGTGGGTGGTGGCGGTCATGTCTGGCTCCTGTCCGGGGCTTAATTCGAGGAAGCGTCGGCCAGCTCATTGACTGGCAGGGGGGATGATAGCGGAGAACGCGGCACGGTGTTCATCGAATAATTCGTCTGCGCGTATTTCACCCAGTTGAGGTAATCGGCGAGCGGAATGGCCTTGATCTCGATGGGCATGGCGTCATGGTTGACGCCGCAGATCTGGTTGCACTGGCCGTAATAGGTGCCGACCTTGGGAATGATGGTCCATTGCGTGAGGTTGGTGCCCGGGATGGCGTAGCGCTGCATGCCGAGCGAGGGCAGGTAGAAGGCGTGCAGCACATCGGCGCTGGTGATGACGAATTTGATCTTCTCGCCGGCGGGCACGACCATCGGGTGGTCAACCGAGAGGCGGCGGATTTCGCCGGGCTGGATCTGGTTGTCGGGGATCATGTAGCTGGTGTAGTCCAGCCCGCCCTGCACGCCGGCGTAGTTATATTCCCAGTACCACTGGTGGCCGGTGACATTGATGGTCAGGTAGGGGTTGGAGTCATCGGCCTCGTAATAGATCAGGTTGATCGAGGGGATGACGATGACCGCCAGCAGCAGGGTGGGCACGACGATCCAGATCACCTCGATGAGGGTGTTGTGGGTGACGGTGCTGGGCACCTTGTTGCGCCCGGCGCGGAAGCGGATGAAGACATAGACCATCAGCACGCCGACGAAGCCGACCACCCCGGTCATGATCCAGAGCACGAATTTCATCAGCCAGTCGATCTGCGCCTGCATCGGGCTGCCGGGGGTGGGGAACCACATCTGCCAGTTATGCGGCGCGTTCACATAGGCGTTCGCCGCCGCCGTGGGGTCGGTGGCGGTGGCTTGCGCCAGCGCCGCGTGGCCGAACAGGGCCAGCAAACCAGCCACGCCCAATGCCGAAGTGATACACCGCTTCATTCTCGTTATCCCGCTTAAGTGCGCAGACCGTAGAGCCGGTCCGCCCTGAATTCCATCCTGATATAAGCCAGCCCCCATAAGATCAAGTTTCCAGGGCGGAGGAATTTGGCCCGGCGCCGCCCTCGCGCGGCGGCGGCGCGGAGCTGGCGGGGCCGCGCCCTGGCGGGATGGCGGCCAGCCGGGCGGGGCAGCCGCGAAAGCTTCAGGTTTTATCTGGGTTCGTTGGTCAGCTCAACCAGGCTGAACAGGCTGATGGGCGGCATTTTGGTGATGCGGGCGGCGGCCAGATCGGCGGCATCAAAAATATGGCCGAGTTTGAAATCAGGGTGCCAGCCGATCAGCGAGGAGGCGGGGGCGAGGGCGCGCTCCACCCACCAGATGGGGCCGCGCGCGCGGGCGAAATGGTTGACCAGCAAAATAGTGCCGCCGGGTTTGACCACGCGTTTCAGCTCGGCGAGCAGAAGGCGCGGCTTGGGCACCACGGAGGCGACGAACATGGCGACCGCGATATCGAACGAGGCGTCGGCGAAGGTGGTCGCCTGGGCGTCCATCTCCTGCAGGGCCTCGATGTTGCGCAGGCCGAGCGCCGCCGCGCGGGCGCGGGCCTTGACCAGCATTTCGGCGGAAAGGTCGATGCCGGTGACGCGCTTGGCCGGGCTGTAGAGCGGCAGGGCGAGGCCGGTGCCGACGCCGACTTCCAGCACCTGCTCGCCCGGCGCCTGATTGACGGCCGTGACAGCTGCCTGGCGGCTGTGCTTCGAGATGAGGCCAAACCAGGTGTCATAGCTGTTCGCCTGGCGCTTATAGGCCGCGCGTACCGCGTCGGTATCCATGGGCGCGCGGGGGCCTTTGAGTGCCGTGCCGAAAGCATCAGCCATGTGGTGTCCTTAACCTGTCATCCGATTGCCATGGACCTTGGCGCATAACTGGTGGTCAAGGCAATGGTTGAAATTTGCGCCGGGGGTTAGAAGCCGAATTTAACCCGCCGGTCGTTGGCGGCGAGCAGGCTCCGGTAGCGGCTGAGCGCCAGCAGCGGGAAGAAGCGCGGGTAGCCGTGGTATTTGAGGTAGAACACCCGCGGGAAGCCGACGGCGTTGTAGGCGCGCTCGGTCCAGCTGCCTTGCGCGTCCTGCGCACCCTGGAGGTAGGCGGCCCCTTTTTTCACCGCGTCATGGTCCGCGAGGCCCGCAGCCATGAGGCCGAGCATCGCCCAGGCGGTCTGGCTGGGCAGGCTTTGTTCGGCTTCGCCGTGGAATTCGCCGGGGGGCGCGCCCGCATAAGTCTCGCAATCCTCGCCCCAGCCGCCGTCGGCGCGCTGCTTGGCGATGAGCCAGGTGGCGGCGCGGGTGATGGCCGGGTCGTCATGCGCCACACCGGCGGCGTTGAGGGCGCAGAGCACCGACCAGGTGCCGTAGATGTAATTGGTGCCCCAGCGGCCGAACCAGGAGCCATCAGGGCATTGGGTCTCGCGCAGATATTGCACGCCGCGCGCGATGGCGGGCTGGTCCTCGGGGTGGCCAAGCTGGGCGAGGAAGGAGATGCAGCGCGCGGTGACATCCTCGGTCGGCGGGTCGAGCAGCGCGCCGTGGTCCGCGAAGGGGATGTGATTGAGGTATTGGCGGTCGTTGTTGATGTCGAAGGCGCCCCAGGCGCCGTTGGTGGACTGCATGCCGATGATCCATTCGCGCGCGCGGGCGATGGCCCCGGCGTATTGCGGCGCGCCGGTGCGGTGCATCAGCATGGCGACCACGGCGGTGTCGTCAACATCAGGGTAGTGGGCGTTGTTGTATTGAAAGGCCCAGCCGCCGGGGCGGGTGCCGGGGGTGTTGTCGGCCCAGTCGCCAACGACATCGAGGATTTGCCGCGGCGCCAGCCAGTCACACGCGGCGGCGGCGGGGCCGGGGGCGCCGGCTTCCAGCAGGGCGTGGCCGGCCAGCCCCGTGTCCCACACCGGGGAGAGGCAGGGCTGGCAATAGGCTTCGTCATCCTTGATGACGAGGAGCTTTTGCACCGAGCCGAAGGCGATATCGAAATGTTCCCGGTCGCCGTAATAGTCGAACATCATCGCGGCGTTGGCCATGGCGGGGTAGATGGCGCCCAGCCCGTCCTCGCCGTTGAGGCGCTCAATGGTCCAGGCGATGGCCTTGGCAATGGCGCGCTCGCGGTATTTTTTAGGGAACCAGGGTTCGGCGGCGCGCAACACGGTGTCGAGATGTTTGAAGAAGGGGCCCCAGGCGGATTTATAGGGGCCGCGGATCCAGTCGCGCACCTGCGCCGGGGGCGTGTGGAACAGCTCGTCGATGCGGATGTTGCGCGGGTTGCGGGCGAGGGGTTTTTTGGCGGCGAGGACCATCAGCGGCGTCATCACCGTGCGCGACCAGTAGGAGACCTTGCGCATGTTGATGGGGAACCAGCCGGGCATCAGCATCAGCTCGATGGGCACGACGGGGCTGGCATCCCACGGGACGGCGCCGAAGAGGGCCATCTGGATGCGGGTGAACACGTTGGTGCGCGCGGCGCCGCCATGCGCGAGGATGGCGTTTCTGGCGCGGATCATGTGCGGGGCCTCGGGGGAGTCACCGATGGCCTTCAGCGCGAAATAGGCTTTCACGCTGGCTGAAAGGTCAAGCTTGCCGCCGTGAAACAGGGGCCAGCCGCCGGGGTTGGTGGTGTGATCGCCCTGGATGCGGCGCAGGTAGACGCCGATTTTATCCTGCAGATCAGGGGTGATGCGGTCGAGGTAATGCTCCAGCAGCACATATTCGGCCGGGATGGTGGCATCGGCCTCCAGCTCGTAGAGAAAATGCCCGTCCGGGCGCTGCTCGCCGCGCAGGGAGGCGCTGGCAAGCTCAATGGCGGTGTCGAGTTTGGCGTTCATGTTACGCCGTTTGGCAAAATTCGGCGCGGTTTGCCAGGGGTGGGCTCAAGGCCCGGCGAGCAGCACGCCAGGCGCGGCGGCGGTGACGTAGCAGACATGGTAGCGCGCGATGATGTGGCGGCCGAGCTGGCGGGTGAGGGTGGCGGGCGGGGTTATGCAGTCAGGCGGCTGGTAGCGGGTGATGAACAGGCCGGTTTTGTTTTGCAGATTGGCCGGGGGGAAGGCGAAATAGGCCCAGCGGTAATCGTCAAACCCGGCGACGGGGATGTTTTTGGGGCCGTAATAGGCCAGGGCGGCGGCGGTGGCGTAGTCGTCGGAGGCGAGGAAGGCCGGGGGCGGGTTGAGCGCGGCGGCGGCGCGGCCGAGGCCCGGCCAGCCGGACATTTGCAGGGCCGAGGGGTCGGCGCGCGGCGGCAGCGGCAGGAAATGCGTGAGCGCCTGGGCGTAGATGACGGCGGTGAGGAAAAACCCCAGCGCCAAAGCGGGGTTGAGCCAGCGGCGCAGGGTGGGTGCGGGCAGCGCGGCGGCGGCGAGGCAGGCGGAGGGGTAGAGGATGGCGAGCCAGTTGGCCTGCACGCGGTCTTTGAGGACATGTTCGAGAAACACCGCGCCGGGCAGCAGGGTGAGCCAGAGCAGCAGCCGCGCGGGCGGCGTGGGGGAGCGGCGCAGAGCCCACAGGCCGCTGAGCGCCAGCACAAAGATGACCGGCGTGAACAGGCCGAACTGGCCGCCCCAGAACTCGCCAAAAAACTGCACCGGGCGAGGCAGGCTGAAGCCATGCGGCCCGGCGGGCGGGGCGAAATTGAGCGCGGGCTGGGGGTGGGGCGGGGTGAGGAAGCCGGTGGTGTCGGCATGGAGCAGCGGTTGGAAATATTCACGGCCGCCCTGTTTGAGGAAGCTCACCCAGTCATGCGCGGCGTTCCAGGCGATATCGGGTGCGAAGACCAGGAAGGCCAGCGCCACCGCCGCCCAGGGCCAGGGGGTGCGCAGCGCGGCGCGGCCCGGCGGCGCGGTGAGCAGCCAGAGGAACACCGGGGCGATGAAGAGCAGGGCGGTGTATTTGGAGAGCAGGGCCAGCCCGGCGGCGAGGCCCACGGCCAGCCACCAGCGCGGGTTGCCGCTCGCGAGCAGCCGCGCCAGGGCGGCGATGCCGGCGGTCCAGAAAAACAGCAGCGGGGTGTCGGGCGTCATCAATATGGCGCCGGTGCCAAACATCAGCGTGGCGTTGAGCAGCGCCGCCGCCGCGAGCCCGGCCTGGCGGCGGGGAAAGAGCCGCTCCCCGGCATCCCAGAGCAGGAGGGAGCCGAGTGCCGCGGAAAGCGGGCCGAGCAGGCGGATGCCCAAGGGCGAAGGGCCAAGCAGGGTTGTGCCGGCGCGGATCCACAGCGCGACCATGGGCGGGTGGTCAAAATAGCCGGGCTGGAGATGGCGCGACCAGAGGAAGTAATAGGCTTCATCAGGCGCCAGCGGCACATTGGCCGCCACCACCAGCCGCAGCAGCGTGAGCGCGGCCAGCGCCAGGAGGGCGGCCGGGAGGGCGCGGCGCACGGCTAGCGCACGCGCCAGACCAGCGTGGCGGAGACCGCGTAGTTCCAGACCACGCCGATGGCCGCGCCGGCGGCGCCGGAGAACAGGCTGGAGCCGTTCTCGGCATACAGGGCGCGCGCGATGCCGACATTGGCGATGGCGCCCAGGCTGCACACGGCCAAAAACAGCACCAGGCCGCGCCAGGCGCGCGGACCCTTGAGCCGCTGGGCGCGGTAGGTGAGCTGGTTGTTGAGCTGGAAATTGGCGATCATCGCGACGATGGTGCCGATGGTCTGGGAGGTTGCGAAATCCAGCCCCGTGGAGCGCGCGAGCTGGAGCACCAGCAGGTTGACCAGCACGCCGAAGCCGCCGACCAGCGCGAAGGAGATGAAGCGCAGCGGCACCGCGCCGCCGAGCAGTTTGTCAATCAGCAATCCGGCGAACTGGGCCAGAACCAGCACGTCCAGCTTGCTCTCGCCCGCGGTGCGGGGGCGGAATTTATAGGGGATTTCGGCAATGTTGAGGCGCGATGGCGCGGCGAGGATGAGATCCAGCAAAATTTTGAAGCCCTGGCCGGTGAGCCGCGAGGCCAGTTGCTCGAACAAAGCGCGCCGCAGCAGGAAAAAACCGCTCATCGGATCGGTGATGCTGGTTCTGGTGACCAGCTGCGCCACGCGGATGCCGGTCTCGGAGAGTTTGACCCGCAGGGGGGATGAGAGGCCCGCGGAATCCCCGCCCTCGACATGGCGCGAGCCGACCGCCATGTCCGCCCCGTTCGCGACGGCCTGGAGCATCAGGGGCAGGCGGGTTTCATCATGCTGCAAATCACCGTCGATCACCGCGATATAGTCCGCCGAGGAGGACAGCGCCCCCTCGATCACCGCCGAGGACAACCCGCGCCGCCCGATCCGGCGGATGCAGCGCACCCGCGGGTCATGCCGCGCGATCTCGCGCGCCGCCGCCGCTGTGCCGTCGGGGCTGTCATCATCGACAAACACGACCTCCCACGCGAGACCCGCCAACGCCGCATCCAACGCCGCAACCATCGGCGCCACATTGGCCCGTTCATTGAAACACGGCACGACAACGGTGAGGGTGATGCTCAAGCGTTTGGTCCTTGGTTAAGGAAGGCCAAGGGGGCTTCGCCCCCCTGGACCCCCCAGCAAAGGCTCGCCTTTGCAATCCATTAATAAGGGTTTTGGGTGGGAGGGGTAATTCGCCCGGTTGGGCCTGTGGTTATTTGCATCGGTCTGGGCAGGCGAGTTACCCCTCCCACCCAAAACCCTTAACTAGAGGGTTCCAAGGGCTAGCCCTTAGCGGGATTCCAAGGGGCGGAGCCCCCTTGGCCTCACTTACACCAGGTTCAGAGCGCCTCGAGCACGGCCTCGGCGCGGCTGATGTCGAAGCCGCCGGGTTCTTCGATGGCGAGGTGGGTTACGATGCCGTCCTGCGCGATGAGGGCGAAGCGCTGGCTGCGGATGCCGAGGCCGCGGGCCGAGAGGTCAAGCTCGAGGCCGAGGGCCTTGGTGAAGGCTCCCGAGCCGTCGGCCAGGAAGGTGATGGCATCGCAGGCTTTATGTTCCTTGGCCCAGGCGCCGAGAACGAAGGCGTCGTTGACGGCCATGCAGATGATGCGCTCGACACCCTTGGCTTTGAATTCGGCGGCGTGTTCGACGAAGCCGGGGAGGTGTTTGGCCGAGCAGGTGGGGGTGAAGGCGCCGGGGACGGCGAACATCACGACCTTTCCGGGGCCGAAGAGGGTCGCGGTGTCGGCCTCGCGCGGGCCTTCGGGTGTGGCGGCCATGAGTTTCATGGCTGGAATTTTGTCACCGGTTTTGATCATGCACTTGGCCCTTGTTTCCAAATAGATGTGCCTACCTATACGAAGTGTTACGGGCCGTGAAGGTGGGGCTGGCGGGGGCGGGGCTGCGATTATATGGTTGGGGTTATGACGAAGCGAGAAACTGAAGGTTTGGGCGAGCCGGACTGGCTGACGGGGCAATTGCTGATCGCGATGCCCTCGATGCAGGATCCGCGTTTTGTGCAGAGCGTGATTTTTGTTTGCGCGCACACGGCCGAGGGGGCGATGGGCGTGATGTTGAACCGGCCGGTGAAGGCGCCGGGGTTTGCCGCGTTGCTGGCGCAGCTGGGCGTGGAGCCGGTGCCGCCGAAACGCGAGATCCGGGTGGGCTCGGGCGGGCCGGTGGAGGATTCACGCGGGTTTGTGCTGCATTCGCCCGATTGGGTGACCGAGGGGAGCATGGCGGTGGATGGGGATTATGTGCTGACGGCGAATCTGGAGGTGTTGCAGGCGCTGGCGGAGGGCGGCGGGCCGAGCCAGGCGCGGTTGCTGCTGGGGTATGCGGGCTGGGACGAGGGGCAGCTTGACGAGGAGATCAGGCAGAATTCATGGCTGAGCGTGCCGGCTGATGAGGCGCTGGTGTATGACACGGCGTATCTGACCAAATGGCAGCGGGCGCTGGCGAAGCTGCGGATTGATCCGGGGATGCTCTCGCATGAGGCGGGGCGGGCGTGAGCGCGCGCGGGCCGGAACAGGTTTTGATCGCCACGCATAACGCGGGGAAGCTGAAGGAGTTTGCAGCACTGCTGGCGCCGCTGGGGATTGCGGCGGTGGGCGCCGGGGCGATGGGCCTGGCCGAGCCGGACGAGACGGCGGATGATTTTGCCGGGAATGCGCAATTGAAGGCACGGGCGGCAGCGCGCGCGGCGGGGATTGCGGCGCTGGCCGATGATTCCGGGCTGTGCGTGGCGGCGCTGGGGGGCGAGCCGGGGGTGTTCTCGGCACGGTATGCGGCGGGGGATTACGGGGCGGCGTTCGCGCGGATCATCGCGGCATGCGCGGCGGCGGGGGAGTGGCGGGCGCGGTTTGTGTGCGCGCTGTGCCTGGCGCAGCCTGATGGCACGACCGCGACGTTCATCGGCGAGGCGGACGGGGTGATTGCGCCCTCGCCGCGCGGCGAGGGCGGGTTTGGCTATGATGCGGTGTTTGTGCCCGATGGGTATGAGCAGACTTATGCCGAGCTGGGAGGCGCGGCGAAGGATGCGATCAGCCACCGGGCGCAGGCGTTCGCGCAGGTGGCGGCGCGGTTATTGCCCCCGGGGCGTTGATTTAGAGTATCGTTTGAGGTTCGCTCATCTGAGCGAGCCGAAAGCGTGAATCGCGCTCATCAATGGCTAGCCATTTATAAGCGGCACCACCAGGTCGGCGATTTTATTCGAGGTCGTCTGCACCACGGCGCTGGCGAATTGTTTAATCGATGAAGGCGACACCCGGTCGTTCTGGGCAAGCGCGAAAAACGGCGACAATATGACTATGGCCCAAAGAATTCGACGCATTAGAAAGACCCTCCTTCTATCCACCCTGTTCTTATAGTCCCGCACTGTTGCATGCTTGTTTCCGTAAGGTAAATACTCCTTAACGGCAGGCTGGCTGGCGGGGGCGCCTATGCGGGCTCGGGGTGCGGCGCGGCGGAGGAGGATTGCAGGACCACGGTGCGCGGCGTGCGGATAAACAGCAGCAGCGGCAGGGCGGCGATCGAGAAGATCAGCATCAGTTTGAAGTCGTTGTTGTAGGCGATGATGGTGGCCTGCTGGTCGATGGCGGCGTTGAGCAGGGCGGCGCCCTGGCTGGTGGCGGGGTTGAGGAACTGATGCGCGGCGCCGGTTTGCAGCGTGCGGTCAAACGGGGTGATGCGGGCGGCGAGGATGGCGTGGTTGATCTGCGCGTTGGTGACCAGCAGCGCGCCGGTGACCGAGATGCCGATGGAGCTGCCGAGGTTGCGCATGAGGGCGAAGATGCCTGCGGCCTCGGTGCGCAGCTCGGCCGGCAGGGTGGCGAAGGTGGTGGTGGCGAGCGGCACATAGATGAAGCCGAAGCTGAAGCCCTGGATGATGCCGGCGATGACGAGGCTGCGCGGGGCGGTGCTTGGGGTCCAGTGCATCATCATATCCAGCGCGTAGGCGCCGCAGATCAGGCCGGTGGCGATGAGCAGGCGCACGCTGACATTGCGCGCCAGCAGCCGGCCGCAGAGGATGAGGCCCACGATGGTGCCGATGCCGCGCGGGGCGAGGTAGATGCCGGCCGTGATGACGGGGTAGTTCATCATATCCTGCAGGTAGGGCGCCAGCAGGGCCAGGGTGGCGAACATGATGCTGCCCATGGTGAAGATGAAGACCAGGCCGATGAGGAAATTACGGTCGGTGAACAGCGCCAGGGTGAGGAAGGGTTTGGGCGAGAGCGCTGACTGCACCGAGAAGATGTAGAGGCCAAGCCCGGCGAGGCAGGCTTCGGTCATGATCTCGTAGGAGTTGAACCAGTTGAGCATTTCGCCGCGGTCAAGCAGGGCCTGGAAGGCGCCGATGGCGAGGCTGAGGGCGGCGAAGCCGGTCCAGTCGAGCTTGGTCTGTTTGTCGAATTTGGTTTCGCGCAAAAAAAGCAACAGACCGAGGCCGGCGAAGAGGCCGACCGGGACGTTGATATAGAACACCCAGCGCCAGGAGAAATTTTGCGTCAGCCAGCCGCCGAGCATGGGGCCGATGACGGGGCCGAGCGTGCTGCCCATGCTCCAGAGCGCCATGGCGGGGCCGCGGCGCTCGATGGGGTAGATATCAAACAGCACAGCCTGCGAGAGCGGCACCAGGGCGGCGCCGAACATGCCCTGCAGGAGCCGGAAGATGACGATTTCGGCCAGGCTCTGCGACATGCCGCACAGCGCGGAGGCCACGGTAAATCCGGCGATGGCGACGACGAAAAAACGGGTGCGCCCGAAGCGGGCGGCGAGGAAGCCGGTGGGGGCGGTCATGATCGCGGCGGCGACGATATAGCTGGTGAGAACCCAGTTGATCTCCTCCTGGCTCGCTGACATCGCGCCCTGCATGTAGGGCAGGGCGACATTGGCGATGGTGGCGTCCAGCGCCTGCAGCGATGTGGCCAGGACCACGCAAACCGTGATGAGGGTGCGGCGGGTCTCGGTCATGGCGGGCGGGGTGGGATGCGTCTCCGTGATTGCCGTGAACCTTGCTGATGATTTCTGGTTGGTACGCTAGTAACCTAATTTCCCGGAAAGCCCAAGCGCGGATTGCACGGCGTCCGGCCGGAGGATTTGCGGGAGGATGAGCGGGGTGGCCGCGCCGGGAGCGTAATAAAGGTAGAGGGGCACGCCGTCGCGGTGGTTGGCGGCGAGCAGGGCTGTGACGGCGGGGTTTTTATTGGTCCAGTCGCCGATGAGCAGGGCGGTGCGGGTGGCGGCGAAGGCGGCTTTCACGCTGGGGTTTTTGAGGGTTGTGGCCTCGTTGACCAGGCAGGTGACGCACCAGGCGGCGGTGAGGTCTATGAAGACCGGGGTTTTTGCGGCGCGCAGCTGGGCGAGGCGGGCGGCGGTGTAGGGCATTGCGCCGGGCAGGGTGAGCGCCGGGGCGGCGGCCTGGGTGCGCAGCAGGGGCAGCAGCAGGAGCAGCGCCAGGGCCAGCGGGCGCAGCGGCTTGCGGATGAGCGCCAGGGCGAGGATGGCGGCGCCAAGCAGCAGCAGGAGAAAGCCTTGCATGCCGGTCTGGTGGAACAGCACCCAGGCGAGCCAGGCGAAGGTGGCGGCCATGGGGATGGCGAGGGCGCGTTGCAGGTAGAGCATCCAGGGGCCGGGGCGCGGGATGAGGCGCGCCAGGCGGGGGATGCTGGCGAGCATCAGGAAGGGTGCGGCGAGGCCGAGGCCGAGGCTGAGGAAGATGCCGAGCGCGGTTAACGGCGGTGCGGCGAGGGCGGCGGCGACGGCGGTGCCCATGAACGGCGCGCTGCACGGCGTGGCGACGATGACGGCCAGCGCCCCGGTGGAGATGCTGTGCTGGACCGGGAGCCGGCCCAAAGCGGCGGGGGCGGAGAGCACGAACAGCCCGGCGAGGTTGAGGGTGAGCGCGAAGATGACCCAGGCGATGAGGGCGACGAAGATGGGCGACTGGAACTGGAAGCCCCAGCCGGCGGCGGCGCCTAGCGCGCGCAGGGCGAGCAGGGTGGCGCCCATGGCGAGCATGGTGGCGAGGACGCCGAATGTGTAGCCGAATGCCTCGTGGCGGATTTTGGTGTCCACGCCGCCCAGGCGCGACATGAGCACGGCCTTCATCGCCAGGATGGGAAAGACGCAGGGCATGAAATTAAGGATCAGCCCGCCGAGGAAGGCCAGCAGCAGATAGGGCGGGTGTATGGGCGCAGGGCCGGGGGCGGGCGCCAGGGTGAGGGACTGGGTGGCGCCCGAGGGGTCGGTGAGTTCGAGCAGGCCGGTGATTGGCGGATGGCCGGGCAGCAGGGTGAGGCCGAGGGTGAGGCCGGTGGCGGTGAAGGCGAGCGGCTGCGGCGCGCCGTTTTCCAGCATGCCCGGCGCGGCGGGGAAGAAATGGGCAGCGGCGACCTGGGCGGCGGTGGGGCCGGTGAGGGTGAGGGTGCCATCCGGCGCGATAGTGGCCGGGAAGGGCGAGGCGATGGTTTTGGGGCCGGTGAAGAGCGCGGCCTCGGGCGCGGGGCCGCCGGTGAGCGGCAGGGTGAAGGTGGCGTGCTCGGGGATGCAGATATTGGCGCAGACCAGCCAGGCGGCGCTGGCGGTGATGGCTGGCCCCGCGTTATGGGCCATGAACGGCAGCAGCACATTGCCCGGGAGCACATAGGCGGTGACCGGGCCTTGGTGGAATAATTCCGGCGGCGGGAAGCCGAGCGGGCCGAAGCTGGCGGGGGCGGCGGCGGTGATGCCGGGGGGGAAACCGGCGTCACCCGGGTTGGACCAGTAGATATGCCAGCCGGGGGCGAGCTGGAATTGCAGCGCGAGCTGCACATCAGGGCCGGTGTTGCTGGCGGAGATGAGGCGGACGGAGTCTCGCGGGGTGGTGAAAACATTGCTGGCGGCCCCGAAGGCAAGGCCGGGGAGGAGCAGGAACAACAGGAGCAGGGCGCGCATGGGGAGAATATCGCACGGTTGGGCTTGTGGTGGTATCCGGGGGCGATGACCGAAGATTTACCCGTGAATGATGTGCTCCCGGCGCTGCTGGATTGTCTGCTGACGCAAGGGCGCAATGCCGTGCTGGTGGCGCCGCCGGGCGCGGGCAAGACCACGCTGGTGCCGCTGGCGCTGATGCAAGCGGGGGTGGAGGGCAAAATTCTGCTGCTGGAGCCGCGCAGGCTGGCGGCGCGGGCAGCGGCGCAGCGCATGGCGGGGATTTTGGGCGAGGCCGTGGGGCAGCGGGTGGGGTTTCGCACCCGGCTGGAGAGCGCGGTTTCAGGCGAGACGGTGGTGGAGGTGATCACCGAGGGGCTGCTGACGAGCCGCCTGCTGGCCGACCCGGGGTTGAGCGGGGTGGCGCTGGTGATATTCGACGAGGTGCATGAGCGCAGCCTGGATGCGGACCTCGGCCTGGCGCTGGTGCTGGATTTGCAGCGCACATTGCGCCCGGAGCTGCGGATATTGGCGATGTCGGCCACGGCGGAGGCGGAGAAGATCGCAGGGCTGCTGGAGGCCACGGTGATCGAGAGCGACGGGCGGATGCATGAGGTGGCGGTGAGCCACAGCAAACGCGATATTCCCACCGCGCGCGAGCTGCCGGAGGCCGCGGCGAAGGCGGTGCGCGAGGCGCTGGTGGCGCATAAGGGCGATGTGCTGGTGTTTCTGCCGGGCATGGCGGAGATAAGGCGCACGCAGGCGGCGTTGCAGGGTGCCCCGGCGCTGGTGTTGCCGCTGCATGGGGATTTATCGCCGGCGGCGCAGGATCTGGCGTTGCGCGAGCATGAGCAGCGCCGGGTGGTGCTGGCGACCTCGATTGCTGAGACATCGCTGACGGTTCCGGGCGTGCGGATTGTGATCGACGGCGGGTTCCGCCGCGCGCCCAAACTGGATGTGGCGAGCGGGCTGACGCGGCTGGCGACCTTGCGGATAAGCCGCGCGGCGGCGGTGCAGCGGGCGGGGCGCGCGGGGCGGCAAGGGCCGGGGGTGGCGATACGGCTATGGTCCGAGGCGCTGCACCGGGGGTTGCCGGGGTTTGAGACGCCGGAGATTTTGGAGGCGGAGCTCTCGGCGCTGGAGCTGGCCTGCGCGGCCTGGGGCGAGAAGAGCGAGAGCCTGCCGTTTGTGGACGCGCCGCCGCCGGGGGCGGCGAAGGTGGCGCGCGCGCTGCTGGAGGAGCTGGGGGCGCTGGAGGCAGGCGGGCGGATTACGCCGCTGGGGCGCGAGATGGCGCGGCTGCGTGCCGCCCCGCGGCTGGCGGCGATGATGCTGGCGGGGGAGAGCAAGGCCGAGCGCGCGCTGGCGGCGGATATTGCGGCGATATTGGAGGAGCGGGATGTGTTGGGGCGTGATGCCTCGGCGGATATCGCGCTCCGGCTGGAGGCGCTGGCGGGGAAAATCGAGGGCGACAGGGCGGGGCTGGCACGGGTGCGCCAGGGAGCAAAAATTTATCGCAACCGGCTGGGCGTGGGGGCGATGCCGGGGGTTGGCGATGCCGGGGCGCTGTTGGCGGCGGCGTTTCCAGACCGCATCGGCCAGGCGCGGGGGGAGCCGGGGTCTTATAGGTTATCAGGCGGGGGCAGCGGCGCGCTGGGGGCGACCGACCCGTTGCGGCGGGCGCGGCTGCTGGTGGTGGCCTCGCTGGAGGCCAAGGGGGCCAAAATACGCCTGGCGGCGGGGCTGGATGCGGAGGATCTGCCGCCGGTGCTGCGGGCGCGGTGCAGGCGGGTGCGGGAGTCAGGGTTTGATCCGGCCAGCGGCGGTATTCTGGTCCGCGAGCGGGTGCGGTTGGGCGCGCTGATACTCACGGATAAATATCTGCCGCCGGAGCCCGACGAGGTGCAGGCGGCGCTGGCGAAGGCGGTGTCCTCCCGGCTGGAGGCGCTGGATTGGAGCGAGGCGGCGGAAAACCTGTGCGCCCGGGTGGCGGTGATGCGCGGGGTGGACCCGAACTATCCTGATTTGTCGCGCGCGGCGCTGGCGCAGGGCGTTGAGGCGTGGCTGGCGCCTTATCTGGCGGGGATGAGCCATCTGCGCGAGGTGAAAACCGTCGATTTGGCCGCGGTGCTGCGCGGCATGATGACGCGCGAGCAGGCGCAGCGGCTGGATAAGGAGCTGCCCGTGGCGCTCAAACTGCCGCATGGCGAGGTGCGGGTGGATTACACCGGGCCGGTGCCGGTCGCCGCCGCGCGGGCAAAGGCGTTCTACGGGCTGGATGCGACGCCAAAGCTGGCGGGGGGCAAGGTGGCGCTGCAGATCGCGCTGCTCTCGCCGGCCGGGCGGCCGATTGCGATCACGGCGGATCTGGCTGGGTTCTGGCGCGGCGGCTGGGCGGATGCGCGGCGGGATATGCGCGGGCGGTATCCGCGGCATGACTGGCCGGAGGAGCCTTGGCGGTAGGGGATGGGGGTGGAGATGCCAGCTTTCGCTGGCATGACGATGGGGGGTGACGAGAGAGGGGTGACGCGAGGGTGTGGCTGTGGGGCGCGCAAGATGCTTGATCCGGGCGGGGGCAAAGATTAGCGTGCAAACCATGCCCAGTCTCTCCATGCACTCGCCGGTCGGCGATCTCACCCTGTTCGCGGAGGACGAAAAAATCGTCGCCCTGGAATGGGGGTGGGGAAGCGTGCAGGAGCCTTCCCCGGTGCTGGTGCGCGCCAAGGCGGCGCTGGAGGCGTATTTTGATGGTGAGGGCCTGCCCGATAATCTGCCGCTGAACCCGGCGGGCAGCGCGTATCGCCAGAAGGTGTGGGCGGCGCTGCGGCGGATTCCGGCGGGGGAGACGCGCAGCTACGGCGATATCGCCGCCGCGGCCGGGGGCTCGGCGCGCTCCGCCGGGGGGGCGAACGCGGCCAACCCGATCCCGATATTGATCCCCTGCCACCGCGTGGTTGGCACATCTGGCCTGGGGGGCTACTCCGGCGGCGAAGGGCTGGTCACCAAGCGCGCATTGCTGGAACTGGAAAAACTGGCCGGAGCCAAAAGCCGATGAGCAAAGCGATTAGAATTCATGCCGTCGGCGGCCCGGAGGTGATGAAGTGGGAGCAGGTGCCCACGCCGCAGCCGGGGCCGGCCGAGGCGTTGATCCGCCATGAGGCGGTGGGGCTGAACTATATCGACGTGTATTTCCGCACCGGTCTTTATAAGACGCAGCTGCCGGCGACCCTGGGAATGGAGGGCGCGGGCGTTGTGCTCGCGGTGGGCGAGGAGGTGCAGGATTTGCGCCCAGGCGAGCGCGTGGCCTATGCCGGCGGGCCGCTCGGCGCGTATGCCACCGAGCGCGTGATCGGCGCCGACCGGCTGGTGAAGCTGCCCGAAAGTATCGACTGCAAAACCGCCGCCGCGATGATGCTCGCGGGGATGACCGCGCAATATCTGCTGCACCGCACTTTTAAGGTGCAGGCGGGGCAGAATATTCTGGTGCATGCCGCGGCCGGTGGGGTCGGGCTGATCATCTGCCAATGGGCCAGCCATATCGGCGCGAATGTCATCGGGGTGGTCTCGACCCCCGAGAAGGCCGCGCTGGCCGCCGCGAACGGGGCGAAGCACACGATTGTCGGCTATAGCGGGCTGGCGGCCGAGGTGAAACGGATTACCGGCGGGGCGATGGTGGCCGCGGTGTATGACAGCGTGGGCCGCGATACCTTCAACGCCAGCCTGGACTGCCTGGCGCCGCTGGGCATGATGGTGAGTTACGGCAATGCCTCCGGCCCCGTGCCGCCGTTCGATATTGGCCTGCTCGCGGCCAAGGGCAGCCTGTTCCTCACCCGGCCGAACTTCGCCACCTATACCGCGACCGCCGCCGACCTGCGCGCCGCCAGCGCCAGCCTGTTCAACGCCGTGACCTCGGGGATCGTGAAGATACAGGTGAACCAGACCTTCCCGCTGGAACATGCCGCCGCCGCGCATGAGGCGCTGGAAGCCCGCAAAACCACCGGCAGCACGGTGTTGTTGCCCTGAAAACAGACGTGCTGGGCCGGGAGGGGCTGTTTGCCCTGTTCCTGGCCGCCGCCACTGTGCTTGCCGTGGTTTTTCTGGACCGCCCGGTGGCGTTGTATTGCGCGGGGTTGGCGCGGTGGCGGTGGGTGTTTCAGGGGTTGGCGATGCCTTCGCTGCTGGCCTTGCCGGGGGCTGGGGTGGTTTTGCTGGTTGCGGCGTTGCGCCGGTGGGGCGGGCTGGGGCCGGTGGGGCGGGTTTGGTTGTTGATGAGTCTGGCGGCTGTGGTGGCTTGCGCGGCGAAGGATGAGTTGAAGTGGGTTTTTGGCCGGTCCTGGCCCTGGGCGTGGCTGAAGGCGGGGGTTTACGGGTTCCGGCCGTTTACGGATGCGATTTATTATGGCGGGTTTCCCTCCGGGCATACGGCTTATGTTTCAGCGCCTTTATGTGTGTTGTGGGTGTTGGCGCCGCGCGGGCGGGTGGTTTGGGCCGGGGTGATATTGCTGGTGATGATCGGGCTGGTGGGGGCCAATTATCATTATGTGGGCGATGTGCTGGCGGGGTTGCTGGTGGGCATGCTCTCCGCCTGGGGCACGCTGGTGCTGATGCGGCGCGATGCTTAGGGAGCTGATGCGCGCGCGGCGGTTCGCGCCGTTGTTCTGGACGCAGGCGCTGGGCGCGATGAACGACAATATGTTCAAGAACGCGCTGGTGGTGCTGGCGCTGTTCCGCCTGACGCATCTGGGGCCGGTGGTGGTGGCGCTCTCGGGCGGGGTGTTTTTGTTGCCCTATGCGGTGTTTTCGGCCACCGCCGGGCAGATCGCCGATGCCAATGAGAAATCCCGGGTGATCCGCTGGGTGAAATTTTGGGAGCTGGGGCTGATGGCGCTGGCGAGCTGGGGGTTTTTGAGCGGGAATTTTGGGGTGCTGCTGGCGGTGCTGTTCGGGCTCGGGGTGCAGGCGGCGTTTTTCTCGCCGCTGAAATACGGGATTTTGCCGGATCATCTGGCCGGCGAGGAGCTGGTGGCGGGCAACGGGCTGGTGGAGGCGGGGACGTTTACGGGGATATTGCTCGGCACCGTGCTGGGGGGCGTGCTCTTGTTGCTGCCCGATGGCGCGCTGGCGGCCTCGGGCGCGTGCCTGGGCGTGGCGGCGCTGGGGATTTTGGCGGCGTACCGGATTCCGCTGGCGCCGAGCGCGCAGCCGCAACTGCGGCCGGGGTGGAATTTTGCCGCCGAGACCTGGGCGCTGGTGCGCCTGGCGCGGGAGAATGCGCCGGTGTGGTTCGCGATTTATGGGATAAGCTGGTTCTGGGCGGTGGGGGCGACGCTGCTGGCGGCGTTTCCCACGCTGGCGCGCCAGGTTCTGCATGCCGATGGGCATGTGGTGACGCTGATGCTGGGCGTGTTCGCGGTGGGGGTGGGGATCGGCTCGCTCGCGGTGGCGCGGTTCGTGGAGGATGCGTCGCTGGTGGATTATGTGGCGGCGGCGGGGGTGGGGGTTTCAGTCTTCACGGCTGACTTTGCACTCACGGCGCTGCGGGCGGGGGAGCTGGGCACGGTGGCGGCGGTGCTGGGCGGTTTTGCGGGGTGGCATATGCTGGTGGATTTGCTGCTGCTGGCGGTGTGCGGGGGGGCGTTCTCGGTGCCGCTGTATGTGCTGTTGCAGGAGCGCTCGGCGGCTTCGCACCGGGCGCGGATGGTGGGGGCGAATAACGTGATGAACGCGCTGGCGAGCGTGCTGGCGGCGGGGATTACGGCGCTGCTCTACGCCAGGGGGGTTGGCGCGCCGGCTGTGTTGCTGGGGGTGGCGGCGGGGAATGCGCTGGTGGCGTGGTGGATTTTCAGGGTCGTGCGTAGCGGGGTTCACCAGGGCAGTTCGGCGCCGTTATAGGCCAGGAATTTGCCTGAATCGGCGGGGGTGAGGCGGGAGATGACACTGAGCATTCCGGCCGCGGCCTCCTCGGGCGGGCGCACGTTCAGCCCGGTTTTGGCGAAGGGAGCGGAAAGCGGCGTGCTGACCGTGCCGGGGTGCATGGCGAGGCAGATCGCATCAGGGCGCTTGTGGCGCAGCTCGATGGCGGCGGTGTGGATGATCTGGTTAAGGGCGGCCTTGGCGGCGCGGTAGCTGTACCAGCCGCCGGACTGGTTATCACCGATGCTGCCGACCTTGGCCGAGAGGCTGACAAACACAGCACGCTCGCCGCGCGGCAGCAGGGGCAGGAAATGTTTGAGCAGCAGCGCCGGGCCGATGGCGTTGATGGCGAAGGAGCGCGCCATGTGTTCCGGGCTGAGGGCGGCGAAGGTTTTCTCCGGCATGAAGCCGCCGCCATGCAGAAAGCCGGTGGCATCGATGATGAGGGTGGGCGGGCGGCCGAGGCTGGCGGCGGCGGCGGCGGCGATGGAGGCTTCGTCCTCAAGGTTCAGCGGCGGGGTGCTGGTGCGCGAGAAACCAATCGCCGTGGGGCCGAGCGCCTGGAGAAAAGCCGCGCCGAGACCGCCGGAGGCGCCGATGACGATCTGGCTCATGCAGTCGCGGGTATAAGCGGCGGATGGGGCATATGGGTCCTTGGCCTGGGGGGTGGAGCCCATGCTATTTCATTTCCAGGGTGGCGCAAGGCCGCTGAATTGATTTGACAGGTCACACGCCGCGGGGGGCAGATTGGGGCATGCGGTTTTTGCTCCTGCTCGTGGTTTTTTGCGGCCTCGCCGGGCCGGGGCGGGCACGGGATTATTATTTCAACGCCTCGGACGGCACGCGGCTGCATTATAGCGAGGTGGGGCCGAAGGGGGCGCCGGTTATCGTGTTTGTGCCGGGGTGGACCATGCCGGGGTGGATTTTCGCGCCGCAGGCCAGGTATTTCAGCAAACAATATCAGGTGGTGACGTTTGACCCGCGCGGGCAGGGGCGCTCGCAGGTGAGCGATGGCGGGTATGATCCGGTGCGGCGCGGGGAGGATATCGGCGAGTTGCTGGACCGGCTGCCGGGGCGGGTGGTGGTGGCGGGCTGGTCGCTCGGGGTGCTGGATACGCTGGCCTATATCCACCAGGACGGCGATGCGAAGCTGGCCGGGCTGGTGCTGATCGATAATTCAGTGGGCGAGAACCCGCCGCCGGTATGGGGGCCGTATCATCCGGGGCCGGTGCTGAGCCGTGATGCGAAGATGTATCAGTTTGTGTGCGGGATGTTCGAGACCAGGCAGTCCCCCGCGTATCTGGACCGGCTGACGCAGACCTGTTTGCGGCTGCCGGAGGCCGATGCGCAGGCGCTGCTGCGCTATCCGGTGCCGCGTGAGCAATGGAAGGCGGATTTGCTCTCGAGCGATGTGCCGGTGTTGTATGTGGTGCGCCCGCATCTGGAGGCGCAGGCAGAGAATTTGCAGCGCGACCGGCCGCACACACATATTGCGGTGTTCCCCAAAGCAGGCCATGCGCTTTTTGTGGATGAGGCGCCCCGCTTCAACGCGTTGATGGGTCATTTTTTGAAAAATTCTGTCTGGTGATAAAGTATCTGCCGCTGTTCCTCGTCTCCGCCGCCGCAGTGGGGATGGAGACCGCGCTGACGCGCTATTTTGCCGTCGCGAGCTGGTCTGATTACGGGTATTGGGTGATTTCCATCGTGATGGTGGGGTTCGCCTTCTCCGGCGTGTTTCTGGCGCTGGCGCGTGAATTTTTGGTGAAGCGCGCGGCGGGGCTGTTCGCGATTTTGCCCGCGGTTTTGGTGGCAAGCGGGGCGTTGGGATATTTCGCGGCGATCATCAATCCGTTCAACCCGTTGCAGTTGCAGAACCCGGCGACCTATTTGCCGCAGCTTGCGAATATCGGGCTGTATTATGTGGCGCTGCTGCCGTTTTTCTTCGGCGCGGGGCTGTTTATCTCATTGAGCTTCGTCACCAACGCGCAGTCCATCGGCCGGGTATACGCGGCGGATCTGACCGGGGCGGGGGTGGGCGCGGTGCTGGTGCTGGGGCTGATGTTTCTGGTGCCGCCCTTTGAGCTGGTGCCGGTGCTGCTGCCCGCCCTGGCGCTGGCGGCGTGGTTCGTCGGGAAATACCGGGTGCGCGCGGGGGTGGCGGCGCTGGTGGTGCTGGCGGGGGCGGAGCTGTTGCTGGCGTTGGGGCCGCAGGCGGCGGTGAGCCCGTATAAGCCGGTGTATCCGCCGCTGCATACGCCGGGGGCGAAGGTGCTGGCGCAGGTGGAGCGGCCGCAGGGGGAATATCTGCTGCTCGATGATTTCACCGAGCGGGTGAATGACGATATTTCCAACGATGCGGCGATGCTGGGCTATGCCGATCCGCCGCGCAGCTATGGGCTGTACCGCGATGGCATTCGCATCGCCAGCCTGCCCAGGCCAGGGGGGGTGGCGAGCGGCTATGCGCCCGGCGCGCTGGATGCGCTGCCCTATGCGCTGGTGGCCAGGCCGGATGTGCTGCTGGTGGGGGCCTCGGGCGGGTTTCGCATCGCGGAGGTGCTGGCGCTGGGGGCGGCGCATGTGACCGCGCTGGAGCCGGAGCCGGTGTTGTATCGGGCGCTGAAGCATGGCCTTGGCGGCTCGCCGGCCTATCCGGCGGATGCGCAAGTGAGCATTGAGGACATGCCGCCGCGCGCGGCGGTGGCGGGTGCGGCGGAGGCGGGCGCACGGAAATTTGATGTGATCGATATTTCCGCCGATTTCATGGATGCGGCGCCAGCGAATGTTTATGCGGTGTCGGCCGAGGGGTTCGCGGCTGATCTGGGGGCGCTGAGGCCGGGCGGCGTGCTCTCGGTGCCGGTGTCGATCGAGGATTTCCCCGCTTATGCGCTACGGATGCTGGCGAGCGTGAAGGCGGCGCTGGCGCTGCGCGGGGTTGCTGACCCGCAGGCGCATGTGGTGGTTTACCGCTCGGCGTGGAACGCGCGGATATTGGTGAGCAATACGCCGTTCAACGCCGGTGAGATCAGCGCTTTATTAAAATGGTGTAATGACCGCTCGTTCGATGTCTCGTATTACCAGGGCATCGACGTGACCGCCGCGCGGGATAATTTGTATAATGACCTGCCTGCGGTGTCGTTCAATGACGATACGGTGACATCTTTCGGCGCCGATGATTCGATCGCCGACGAGGCGGGTGACGTGTTGGCGGGGCAGCCGAGCGTATCGGCGCGGGCGTTTGACCTGCGGCCGGTGACTGATGACCGCCCGGCGTTTTACGCGATTTTACGGCTGGGCAAACTCTCGCTGCTGCTGGCGCGGGTGCAGATATTGCCGCAGGCGGAGATCGGCGCGCTGGTGAACCTGGCGGTGCTGGCGCAGGCGGGGGTGATCGCGCTGCTGGTGCTGCTGGTGCCGCTGGCGGCGCCACGGCAGGCGGGCGGGGCGAGGGTCGCGCTGGCGCGGTCTGTTATTTATTTTCCTGCATTGGCGCTGGGGTTTTTGTTTCTGGAGATTTTCGGCATCGAGCGGGCGAGCGCGTTTTTGGATGACCGGGCGGCGGGGTTCTCGCTGGTGTTGAGCGCGATGCTGATATTCTCCGGGCTGGGGAGTTTCATCTCCGGCAGGTTCAGCGCGCGCCCCGCTCGCGCGGTGTTGGGCACGGCGCTGGTGGTGCTGGTTTGGGCGGGGGCGGCGATGATGCTCAGCCCCGGCGCGCTGGCGGGGAGCGATCTGGCGTTTGGGCTGAAGGCGGTGCTGGTGGTGGGGGCGATGGCGCCGGTGAGTTTGGCCATGGGGCTGCCGTTTCCGCTCGGGCTGGAACAGGAGGAGCAGAAATTTTATCTGGCCTGGGCCTGGGGGCTGAACGGCGCGTTTTCGGTTGTGGCGACGCCGCTCGCCAACCTGATGTTGCGCAATATCGGCTTGCATGCGGTTTTAGGCGGCGCGATTGTGATGTATGGGATCGCCGCATTGAGTTTCCCCGCGTGCGAGAGAGAGAGAAAGTTTGGTTCAGTTTAACGAAAAGATCAGCCGCCGTGGTTTAATCGCGGGTGCGGCCTCGCTGGCCGCGATGCCCGCGCTGGCCAGCAATGCCGCCCCGGCCGCCACAACCCAGGCGCCCCCGCCCGCCGCGGCGGCAGCGCCCGGAGCGCCCGTTGCCACCACGCTGAGCGTGCCGATGACGCCCAACGGCAAGCCCTGGGACAGGGCGGCGTTCGAGGCGGCGATGGCGGCTTCCGGGCGGAAGGTGAGCGTCACCGATGAGCAGTTCAGCGCCATCCAGGCGCGCAAACCGGCGGCGATGGCGGCGATCGAGGCTTATTTGAAGCTGCGGCTGGGCAGCGCCGACCCGCTGGTGCTGGCGGCCTTCCAGGCGCTGCCGCGCGAGTATTATCATTATAACTACGAGGAACACCGCTCCACCTGCGGCGATGCCTATGACCAGCCGGCCAAGCCATGGGCGCTGGGGTATGGCTCGGCGCTCTCGGATTATCTGGGGCAGGCGTATATGACGCAGGTGATCGCGCCCAAGCCTGGCGAGATTTCGCTGGAGATCGGCACCGGCTCGGGCTTCCAGAGCTCGCTGCTCTCGCGGATTGTGGATCATGCGTATTCCATCGAGATCATCGAGCCGCTCGGCAATGCGGTGAAGCAAATTTTTGGGCCCCTGGGCTATGACAATGTAACCACCAAGGTCGGCGATGGTTATTATGGATGGCCCGAGCAGAAGGACGGGTTTGATATCATCATCGTGACCTGCGCCGCCCAATATGCGCCGCCGGCATTGTTCGCGCAGCTCAAGCCGGGCGGGCGGATGATTATTCCGATCGGGCAGCCGTTCAAGCAGGGGCAGGTTTTTTATGTCTACCATAAAGATGCCACGGGGAAGATCCATTCCCGCCGCGATATGGGATGCTTCTTTATCCCGATGACGGGGGCGATGATGAAGGTGCCGGCGGCGCAGGCGAGCGCCACGCCGGCGTAAGCGCGGTTGATTGGAATGAAACAAGGTTTGAAAGTTAAGGGAGAGGTTTCTTGATAAAACCACTGCGTAAGGCCGTATTGCCGGTGGCGGGTCTGGGCACCCGCTTTTTGCCGGCGACCAAGGCGATGCCGAAGGAAATGCTGACGGTCGTGGACATGCCGCTGATCCAGTACGCGGTGGATGAGGCGCGCGCGGCGGGGATTGAGCAGTTTTGCATGGTGACGGGGCGGGGCAAGACCGCGCTGATCGACCATTTCGATATTGCCTTCGAGCTGGAAGCCACGCTGGCGGAGCGCAACAAGGGCGAGGCGTTGCAGCTGTTGCGCTCAGAGGCGATGCCGCCTGGCTCCATCTCCACCGTGCGCCAGCAGGTGCCGCTGGGGCTGGGCCATGCGATCTGGTGCGCGCGCACCTTCATCGGCGATGATCCGTTCGCGATTTTGCTGCCCGATGATTTGGTGTTGAGCAAGACCCCCTGCATGAAGCAGCTGGCCGATGTGTATCATGAGACCGGCGGCAATGTGGTGGCGGTGACGCAGGTGCCGCGCGAGCAGACCAACCGCTATGGTATCCTGAAAATCGGCGAGACCCACGGCAACCGCGTGGAAGTGACCGGGCTGGTGGAAAAACCGGCGCCGGCGGATGCGCCGTCTGACCTCTCGATCATCGGCCGCTATGTGCTGCTGCCGGAGGTTATCACCTATCTCTCGCAGATGGAGCGCGGGGCGGGCAATGAGGTGCAGCTCACCGATGCGATGGCCAAGATGATCGGGCATGCGCCCTTCCATGGGCTGAAGTTCGAGGGCAAGCGTTTTGATTGCGGTGATAAGATCGGCTTCCTGGAGGCGCAGATCGCCTTCGCGCTGGCGCGGCCGGAGATGGCCGACGCGGTGCGTGGGTTCCTGAAAAATTATGTGAACGCGTGAGGCTGCAATGAGTTTTTCCCATAAATTCCACACCAGCTCGCTGCGCGAGTACGATATCCGCGGCATTGTCGGCGAGACGCTGCATGAGGCGGATGCGTTTGCCATCGGGCGGGTGTTCGGCTCCATCGTCGCCGAGGCGGGGGGGCGCAAGATCGCCGTGGGGCGCGATGGGCGGCTCTCGTCGCCGTCGCTGGAGGCGGCCCTGATAAAAGGGCTGATGGCCAGCGGGGCGGAGGTGATCTCCATCGGCCAGGGGCCGACGCCGATGCTCTATTACGCCGCCTTCACCGAGCCAACGGATGGCGCCGTGATGGTGACGGGGAGCCATAACCCGTCCAACTACAACGGGTTCAAGATGATGCTGGGCAAGAAGCCGTTCTTCGGCCAGGATATTTTGAACCTGGGCAAGCGGGCGGCGGCGGGCGAGGTTGTGGCCGCGGCGGAAGGAAGCGTGACGCAAAAGGATGTGTCGGCGGCTTATATCGCGCGGATCATGCAGGATTGGGACGGCGAGAAGAAGCTGAACGTGGTCTGGGATAACGGCAATGGCGCGGCGGGCGATGTGCTGGCCGAGCTGGTGAAAAAACTCCCCGGCAGGCACAAGGTTTTGAACGGCAAGATCGACGGGACCTTCCCGGCGCATCACCCGGACCCGACCGTGCCGAAGAATCTGGAACAGCTGATCGACGCGGTGCGCAAGGAAGGTGCGGATGTGGGCGTGGCCTTTGATGGCGATGCGGACCGGATCGGCCTGGTGGACAATGAGGGGAATATCCTCTTCGGCGACCAGTTTTTGATTTTGATGGCGCGCGATGTTTTGCGCGAGCACCCGGGCGGGACGATCATCGCCGATGTGAAGGCGAGCCAGGTGTTGTTTGACGAGGTGGCGAAAGCCGGCGGCAAGCCGCTGATGTGGAAGACCGGGCACTCGCTCATCAAATCCAAGATGGCCGAGCTCGGCTCGCCGCTGGCGGGGGAAATGTCGGGGCATATTTTTTATAACGACAAATGGTATGGGTTTGATGACGCGCTGTATGCCGCCGTGCGCGTGCTGGGGGTGATCGCGCGGTCGCATGAGAGCGTGGCGCAGTTCCGCGCCAGCCTGCCGCATGTGGTGAACACGCCGGAGCTGCGGTTCGATTGCGCGGAAGACCGGAAATTCGAGGTGGTGAAGGAAGTTGCCGCGCGGCTGAAGGCCAGCGGGGAAACGGTCTCCGACACCGATGGCGTGCGCGTGAACACCGAGGACGGCTGGTGGCTGCTGCGCGCCTCCAATACCCAGGCGGTGCTGGTGGCGCGGGCGGAAAGCACCTCGGAGGCGGGGTTGTCGCGGCTCAAATCGGAGCTGGCGGGCCAGCTCGCGGCCTCCGGCCTGGCGCCTGATTTCTCCGGCGCCAACGCGGGGCATTAGATCAATATTGGTTTAACTTGAATCACCCGATTCAAGCTAAACCAATGAAATTGATCGTAAAACACCTAGTGCGATCGTTTGAGGTTCGCTCAACCGAGCGAGCCGAAAGCGTGAATCGCCCTCAGAAAAATGGCCAGAGCCGAATGACTTTAAGGTTGGTCCGCCAAGCGGGCCAACCTTAAACCGCGCGCCGGGGCGGGGTTTATGCCGGTAGTTCGATGACGACGCGCAGGCCGCCGCCGGGGCGGTCAAAAAGGAAGATGTCGCCGCCGTGCGCGCCGACGATATCGCGGGCGATGGCGAGGCCGAGGCCGGTGCCGCCGGGGGAGGCGGCCTCAAACGGGCGGAACACGGTTTCACGCTGGCTGGTGGGGATGCCTGGTCCGTCATCCTCGATGCTGACCCGCAGGGTGCGGCCGTGTATGGCGGCGCTGAGCCAGACATGCGCGGCGTGGCGGCGGGCGTTGTCGATGAGGTTGGTCAACACCCGGCGCATGGCTTCGGGGCGCAGCGTCGCGGTCAGCCCTTCCGGCGCGCCGATCTCTATCGTGGCGCCAGCCCGGCGCGCGGCGGCGGCCACATCCTCCAGCAACATCGCCACATCGGTTGGCACAGCCTGCTCGCTGCCTTCGCCGCGCGCGAAGCTGAGATAGGTGGCGATCAACTGTTCCATTTCCGCGATGTCGCCGGTCATCTCCGCCATCTCGCCGGGTTCAACCTCGGGCAGCATCGCCAGCGAGAGCCGCAGGCGGGTGAGCGGCGTGCGCAGATCGTGCGACACGCCGGCCAGCATGATGGTGCGTTGCGCCAGAAAGCGGCGCAAGCGCTCCTGCATGCGGTTAAAGGCGGTGGCGGCGCGGCGAACCTCGATGGCGCCCTCGGGTTTGATCGGCCCAGGGTCGCGGCCCATGCCAAAGGCTTCGGCCGCCGTGGCGAGGCGCGTGATGCCGCGCACCTGGGTTCGCAAAAACAGCGCGGAGATACCAAACAACAGCCCCGCCGTGCCGATGAGCCAGATGAGGAAGAGGTAGAATGTGCCGATGTAGAGGCGCTTGCGCGGCACATCGATGCTCAGCACACCATCGACCATCTGCACGTTGATCCGGATGAAATCCGGCGCGGTGTTCCACGCGACATTAAAGGGCCGGTGCATTTCCTGCCCCAGCGCGCGGGCGAGGTCGTCATCCACCGGGCCGGGCGCATCGGGCGGGGGCAGATGGCGCAGCACCTGGTTGGGCAGAAAAACGGTGGTGAACTGGAAATATCTGTCGGTTTCCTGGATGATCAGACTGCGCATGTCCGGCGCGCGGTCAATTTCATCGATCATGAAACCGGCCTCTCCGGCCACCCCTCCGGCCAGCCGGCGGGAAAGCTCGTTCAGGTGGTTGCCATAAAATAACAGCAGCGCAACACCCTGCAGCAGCACCAGGGGCACCAGCACGATCAACAGCGAGCGGCCGAGCAGGCTGCGGGGCAGGAATTTGCGCAACACCCGGTCAGCCGAAAACCCGCCTGGCCTTAGTTTCATGATCCCGGCTTCAGGGTATAGCCCTTGCCGCGCACGGTGTGCAGAAAACGCGGCTCGCGCGGGTCTGGCTCTATTTTGCGGCGCAGCCTTGTCACCTGCACGTCGATGGCGCGCTCGTTCACATCGTCCAGCCCCAGAGCCACGGCCAGCGCCTCGCGCGAGAGAATTTCGTGCGGCCGGGCGGCCAGCGCCAGCAACAGGGAAAGCTCGGCCCCGGTCAGCCGCACCCGGCTGTTGGGCCCCACCAGCTCGGCGCGCGAGGCGTCAAACATCTTGTCGCCGAGTTGCAGCGGGCCGGCGGGTTGCGGCGGCGGCTGGGCGCGGCGGAGCATGGCGCGGATGCGCGCCAGCAGCACCCGCGGGTCAAAGGGCTTGCCTAGATAATCATCCGCCCCGGCCTCGAACCCGGCGATGATATCCTCCGGCGCATCGCGCGCGGTGAGCAGCAAAATCGGCATGTCGGGCGCCCGCTCGCCGCGCAGATCGCCGGTCAGCTCCAGCCCGCTTTCGCCGGGCATCATCACATCCAGCACCATCAGGTCAAAATCCATGAAGCGCAGCTTGTCACGCGCCTGCGCCGCGGAGTCCGCCATGGTCACGCGGAAACCCTGCTCGATGAGATAGCGGCTCAGCAGGCCGCGCAGCCTGGGCTCGTCATCAACGACGAGAATATGCGCCCCTTCGCTGCTCATGCCGCCGGCCTTAACGCGGTCCCCGGCTGCGGTGGGCGTCCAGACTGTCAATATAGTCGCGCCCCTGCTTCAGGGTCAGCCCGCGCAGCACCCGGCGGAACCCCTCCACCGCCGGCCCGCCGGCCTCGCGGTAGGCGGAGAGAAAACGGTCCCGCTGGCAATCAAACAACCGCCGCTCCAGCGCCTGGCCTTTTTCGGTCAATGTGAGGAGGCGCTGCCGCCGGTCATGCGCCCCCGCCGTTTGCGCCACATATCCATCGCGGATCAAGGGCCCCAGCACCCGTGTCAGGCTCTGCTTGGTGATGCCGAGAAATGACAGCAGCTCCCCCACAGTCAGCCCCGGCTTGCGGCCGATCCAATGCAGTGTGCGATGATGCGCCCGGCCAAAGCCAAGTTCGGACAATATCGCCATGGGTGCCGAGGTGATGTCGCGCATCGCGAAGAACATCATATCCTGAGCAACCCGCAGCTCTTCCTCGCGTAAAAACAGCAGACCCGCGCCTGGTTGCGCATGCGTTGAACCGGACGGCAGATCGCGCTTTAAGGAATTGAGAGATTGAACTGGTGTGTCTTGCATGGCAGATTCGCAATCTTACTAGGTTTCTTGCGTCTATTATGACAGTATTGCTTACTTATCTACAAGGGGTTTCTGTCATAATATCATGGCGTATAACTGTTTTAAGATGATGCGGAACCGCGTCAACTGAAAAATTGTACGCTACTTTATTGATTTGCCCCTGATGACCCGCCAACCGGCCCGCCACTAGCCTTACCGGAGTTTTTTTGACCATGACGCTTATCCCTTTTGACGATCGCGACGGATTTATCTGGTGGGACGGCAAGCTGATTCCCTGGCGGGATGCGAAAATTCATGTCCTGAGCCACGGGCTGCACTATGCCTCCGCCGTGTTCGAGGGTGAGCGCGCCTATGGCGGCAATATCTTCAAACTCCAGGCGCATACCGAGCGGCTGATCAACTCCGGCAAAATTTTGGGCTTTGATATCCCCTTCACCGCCGACGAGATCAACAAGGCCAGCTACGAGGTCATGGCCGCCAATAACCTTACCGATGCCTATGTCCGCCCTATCGCCTGGCGCGGCACGGAACAACTCGCGGTCTCCGCCCAGCATACCAAAATCCACCTCGCCATCGCCTCCTGGAACTGGCCCAACTTCTTTGGCGCCGACCGCCTCAAAGGCGTCACCCTGCAAATCGCCGAATGGCGCCGCCCGCACCCGCTCACCGCGCCGACCGCCTCCAAAGCCGCCGGATTATACATGATCGGCACCCTCTCCAAACACGCCGCCGAAGCCAATGGCTTCACCGACGCGCTCATGCTCACCTGGAACGGCTACCTCGGTGAATCCACCGGCGCCAACATGTTCCTCGTTATCGACGGTAAACTCCACACCCCCATCCCCGACTGTTTCCTCGACGGCATCACACGCCGCACCGTCATGGCACTGGCCAAAACCCGCGGCATCGAAGTCATCGAACGCCACATCCCCCCCGAAGACCTCGCCCTGGCACAGGAAGTCTTCCTCGCCGGAACCGCCGCCGAAGTCACCCCCGTGCGCCAAATCAACCACCACCACTTCACCCCAGGCAAAATCACCGAAACCCTCCTCCACGACTACGAAGCCCTGGTGCTCATGACCCCCGAAGACGTCGCCAAACGCGCGGCTTGAAGTAGGTTAAGGCCAAGGGGGCTTTGCCCCCCTGGACCCCCCAGCAAAGGCCGGGCCTTTGCAATCCGCTAATTAGGGTTTTCGGTGGCTGGGGTAACGCGCCACGAGGACCTATGAATATATCCAATGGCCGCAGCGGGCGCGTTACCCCAGCCACCGAAAACCCTGACTAATGCCGATCGAAGGGCGCGGCCCTTCGCGGGGATCCAAGGGGTAGAGCCCCTTGGCCTTACCTGCCTTCATTCCACGGGTTTGTCATGTTTCGCGTGCCATGTGTCCATGAGTTTCAGCACTGTGGCGGCGGTTTCCTCGATGGAGCGGCGGGTTACGTCGATGGTTGGCCAGCCTCGTGTATTACAGAGGCGTTTGGCCCAGAGGAGTTCTTTTTCCACGGCTTCGAAGTCGACGTATTCACCGTTGTCTTTTTGGATAAAGCCGGGTTGTGCGCCGGCGCCGATGAGGCGCAGGCGGTGGCGGCGGATATCGATGAGTGATTTTGGGTCGATGGTGAGTCCGATGACAGGGCAGTTTGGGTCTTTGAGCAATTCTGGGGGTTCGATACCGGGGACCAGCGGGATATTGGCGGCTTTGATGCCGCGGTTGGCCAGGTAGAAGCAGGTTGGTGTTTTGGATGAGCGGGAGACGCCGACGAGGACGACATCGGCTTCGGCCATGCCGCGGTGTGCCTGGCCGTCGTCGTGCGAGATGACGTAGTGCATGGCGTCTATGCGGCGGAAGTAGTCGGCGTCCAGCACATATTGCCGGCCGGGTTTATGTTTGGCGGGTGCGCCGAACTGGCCTTGGAGGAGTTCCAGCAGCGGGTCGAGCACGTGCAGCAGGGGCACGCCGAGGCGGGCGCAGGCGGCGTCCAGCTCTTCGCGCAGGGCGTTATCGAGCAGGGAGCACAGCACCAGCCCGGGTTCGGCGTGGATGCCTTCGAGCACGCGGTGCAGCTGTAATCGTGAACGAATCAACGACCAGCGATGGTAATTAACCTGGCTTTCATCAAACTGCGCTACTGCTGCTCTGGCAAGCGCACTTAATGTATCTCCGGTTGCGTCGGATATCAGGTGTATATTGTGTTTATAACTTTCCATGCCGCTGTTGATAGCGTGGATTGTTTTCCCGCGCGCGGGGAATTTTCCGGCGAGCGGGGATAAAGTTACGAAACGGTAAACTGGGGATGCTTCCCAGGGGGTCCCCTACTCACTTGTGGGAAAACTGCTCTGTTACGTTAGAATCAACAGGTTAAAGCTAGTATCTTGCTGTGGATAACCTTGTGGACTTTATCCCTGATTGCCTTAACCCCCGCTATCCACAGGGTACCACTGCCCCCTCCCTAAAGTTAACTTAAAAGAGATAAAAGGGGTGGTTGGCGGCCTGCTTCGCTGTATCCTGATTTTTTGCGCCCACGGGTTTAAGAACGAAGCATCTTGCTCTAAGCGGGGGGTATGAAATTACTTCGTGTGTTGAACGGCGAGGCCATCTCGCCGCCGCCGGTGTGGCTGATGCGCCAGGCGGGGCGGTATCTGCCGGAATACCGCCAGGTGCGCGGCCAGGCGGGAGATTTCATCTCACTGTGCCTGAATCCTGAACTCGCCGCCGAAGTCACCTTGCAGCCTATCCGCCGTTATGGGTTTGATGCCGCGATCCTCTTTTCGGATATTCTTATCCTCCCCATGGCTCTAGGGCAGGGACTTCGCTTCTCCGAAGGCGAGGGACCACTCCTGCCGCCCCTGCATGACATCAGCGCGCTGAACATCGCCCAGGCCCCAGGCATCTATGCGCCGGTGCTGGAGACGGTGCGGCGCGTGCGTGCGGCCCTGCCGCCCGAGACCGCGCTGATCGGCTTTGCCGGCGGCCCCGCGACCGTGGCGTGCTATATGCTCGATGGTAAGGGCGGCGGCGAGTTTCCGCGCACTCGCAGTCTGGCGTATGAAAATCCCGCTTTGGTGAAATCGGTGCTGGATATCCTGGTTGAGTCCACCATCACCTACCTGCAGGGCCAGATCACCGCCGGGGCTGATTGCGTCATGCTGTTTGAGAGCTGGGCCGGTATTTTCCCGGCGCCGCAATTCCGTGAATTTGTCATCGAGCCGAACAGGCGCATCGTGGCGGCGCTCAAATCCGCCAATCCGGGCGTTAAAATCATCGGCTTCCCCCGGCTGTGCGGCCTGCTGCTTGGCGAATATGTGCGTGAAACAGGGGTAGATGCCGTCGGCCTGGACACGGTGACAGACCCCGCCGCCGCTATTGCCGCCTGCCCGCCGGGCACGGTGTTTCAGGGCAATCTGGACCCGTTGCTGCTTAAAGCCGGCGGCGCGGCGATGGAGGCCGAGGTTGCCCGCGTGCTGCGGGCGTTCCGTGGCCGCCCCCATATTTTTAATCTGGGTCATGGAATTACCCCCGATGTGCCACCGGAAAATGTCGCGCGGTTGATGGCGTTGATCCACGGCGCCCCGGTTTCACCATGAAAACAGCCATTGTTCTGTTCAACCTTGGTGGACCTGACGGCCCGGACTCCATTAAAAAATTCCGCGTCAATTTATTTTCCGACAAGGCGATCATCCGCGCGCCGATTTTCATCCGCTTCTGGCTAGCCCGCCTCATCGCGCGATCGTCAGCCAAGGCGGCGGAGAAAAATTATGCGCTGATGGGTGGAAAATCCCCGTTGCTGGCCGCCACGCAGGCGCAGGCGGATGCGCTGCAAACTGCGCTGGGGGAGGATACCAAAACCTTCATCGCCATGCGCTACTGGCACCCTTTCGCGCTTGAGACCGCACGCGCGGTGAAGGCCTATGACCCTGATCGTATTCTCCTGCTGCCGCTCTATCCGCAGTTTTCCACCACCACCACCGGCTCTTCGCTGAACAATTGGCACGAGGCGGCGGCGCAGGCCGGGTTGATAAAACCAACCACCACGCTTTGCTGCTATTTTGATGATCCGGCGTATGCCGATGCCATCGCCGCGCTGGTTGATGACGCCAGCGCGCGGGCCAAAGCCACCTTGCCGCCCGGCGCCCGGCTGCGCCTGTTGTTTTCGGCGCATGGCTTGCCGGAATCCATCATCGCGCGCGGTGATCCGTATCAATCCCAGATCGAAGCTTCTGTTGCCGCCGTCATGTCCCGGCTTAAGGACCGGGAGGTTGAGCATCTGATCTGCTACCAATCGCGCGCGACACCGCAGAAATGGATTTCGCCGAGCACGGTAGAAGCCATCGAACAGGCCGGGGCTGATAAAACCGCCGTGCTGGTCATCCCGATCGCCTTTGTCTCCGACCATATTGAAACCCTGGTCGAGCTTGATATTGAAAATCGCGAACTTGCCGCTCATTGCGGTGTTCCCGGCTATTTCCGCGCGCCTGTGCCCAATAGCGACCCTGCGTTTATCACCGCGCTGGCCGGGCTCGCCCGGCGCGCGCTGGAGCATGGCAACGGGCTTTGCTCCCATCAGGGCGGCCGCGCTTGTGCCGCCACGCATAAAAACTGCCCCTGGACCAAATATGCGGCCTGAATTGATTATTTTTGACTGCGACGGCGTGATTATTGACAGCGAAGGCATCGCCTCCACGATCTGCGCGCGCGACATCTCAGAACGCGGCTGGGAAATGACCGCGCAGCAGGCGCAGGATTATTTTCTTGGCATGTCGATCACCGATATGCAGCCGATGATCGAGACGCGAATTGGCCGGGCTCTTCCCGCCGCCTGGCGTGCTGAGCTTGCGCAAAAACTCGTGGCGGCGCTTGGCACGGATTCAAAACTCATCCCCGGCGCGCGGGAAATGCTGGAGCGCGTGAACACGCTCGGCATTCCCTGGTGCATCGCCTCTAATTCATCGGATGAAGAACTGGCCGTCAAATTCTCCCGCACCGGCATATCGCACCTCACAGATGGCCGCGCCTATTCGGCTGCCAGTGTCATCGCCAAAGGCGGGCGGGCCAAACCGGCACCTGATCTTTTTCTGGCGGCGGCCGCCGGTTCACAGATCCATCCGCAAAACTGCCTGGTGGTGGAGGACAGCGCCCTTGGCATTACCGGGGCGGTTGCCGCGGGCATGCCATGCTACGGCTTTGCGCCGGATGGCAACGCCGCACCCCTGCTCGCCGCCGGGGCGCGCGCCGTTTGGCAAAACCTGAGTGATCTGTTTGGAGTTCTCGCATGACGATCGCGGCGCTCACGCCTTATTTCCATGTCATCCTGGCCTTCCATGTCATCTCCTTCACCGCCTGGATGGCCGGGATGTTCTACCTGCCCCGGCTCTATGTGTATCACTGCCAGCTTGCGCCCGGCTCGGCTGAATCCGCGCGCTTCAAGGTCATGGAACGGCGGTTGCTGCGCCAGATCACCAACCCGGCCATGCTCTCCACCTTCTTCTTCGGCATCCTGCTCATTCTCACCCCTGGCGCGGTGGATTGGCATGCCGCGTGGTGGTGGACCAAACTCACGGCGATTTTTCTGATGAGCGGATTTCATGGAAATCTCTCGAAATGGCGCCGTGATTTTTTAAACGACGCCAATACGAAATCTGAAAAATTCTATCGAATCGCCAATGAAATTCCGACCATCCTGTTTGTCGTCATCGTCTTTTGCGTTGTTGCTTAATCGTTATCGTCGATCACATAGGCGCTGGTCAGCCCGCCATCCACGACATAGGCTGATCCCGTAATGAAACTGGCTTCATCCGAGGCCAGAAACGCCACCAGATTTGCAATCTCCTCGGGTTGCCCCAGCCGGCCCATCGGTAAATGTTGCCGGCGCAGCTTCCAGGCTTCATCATCGGCCAAAAACGCCTTCACCAGCGGCGTCGCGGTTGGCCCGGGGCAGATCGCCACCGCGCGCAGGCCCTTGCGCGCATACATCACGGCGATTTCGCGGGTCATCGCGAGCACGCCGCCCTTTGCGGCGGTATAGGCGATTTGCGGAAACGCCGAGCCGATCAGGGCCACAATCGAGGCGTTGTTGATGACCACGCCGTTGCCGGTCTTCAACAAATGCGGAATCCCCGCCTTGCAGCATAAAAAAACCGAGGTCAGGTTAATCGCGATGGTGCGGTTCCAGACACTCAGGTCGGTTTCCACCGGCCCGTCATCGCCGCTCAGGCAAACCCCGGCGTTGTTGAATATCACATCGATCCCGCCAAACGCGGCGGCGCCCTCGGCGAAGGCGGCGTTGCAGGCCGCTTCATCGGTCAGATCCGCGATGACCGCCATCGCATTGCCGCCCGCGCGCATGATCTGGCGCACACTCTCTCCGGCGGCCTCCGCGTTGATATCGCAGACAATCACCATGGCCCCCTCGGCGGCGCATTTCAGCGCGCTGGCGCGGCCGATGCCCCCACCCGCCCCGGTGATCAAAACCCGTTTGTCCTTCAGACGCATGCCGGCTGCTCCTTTCGTTGAGAGCGCATGAACCGCTTTTCCACGCCATGATGCAACACCGCCGCCGCCATGATCGCCATGAGGATCGCCATTGGCAGAAATAACACCGTGAACAGTGCCGCGTTCCCCTGCGCCAGCGGGGCGATCATCATTGCCAGGCCGCGCTGCACCGGCTCGTTCACCAGATAAAGCGGGTATGAAATCGCGCCCAGATATTGCGGCGCGCGTGTCTCAAATATTGCGCCGGATTTTTGCGCATGCGCCAGCACCACGGCCGCCCAGGCGAGCGGCACCAGCGCCTTACCCGTGCCCCCGGTCAAAAATTCCAGCCCGCAAACCAATGCCAGGCACAGCCCAAAAACCCGCCAGCCGCCGCCGCGCAGCCCCACCGCGCTTGCAATCCCCAACGCGAAATAAGGCGCCGCAGCGGGCAGAAAGGCCCGGCTGAACTGCCACCAGGGCGGCAACGCCAAAGCGTGATACGCCACCCCCAGCGCCAGCAGCCCCAGCGCGAACCACCCCAGCCGCTTTGGCGCCACCAGCCCGATCAACACATAAAACTGCCATTCGGTGGAAAGGCTCCATGCCGGCCCCAGCAACGTGACATAAGCATAGGGCAGCGCGCCTTGCGGTATGATCCCCTGCACCAGCGCGATATGCGCCGCCACATGCCATCCCAGCGCGCGCGGCAACCCGGCCTGCATCATCTGGTGCCCGGCCAGCCCCACCCAGGGCATTGCTTGCAGCGGATTGCCCCCGGAGACCAATAAAATGCTCAAGGCCAGCACGGCAAAATAAACCGGCAATAACCGCCGCCCGCGCGCCACCATGAACGGCGCGAATGCCCCGCCAAACCGTTCCAGCGAATTTGCAATCACCAGCCCGCTGAGCGCGAAAAACAAATCCACCCCGGCCTCGCCGTGCGAAAACAGCGCCAGCACCCAGCCCGGCAGATCAGTGAACGGCAGCGCATGACCCAGCATCACATAAACCGCGAGCACCCCGCGCAGCCCATCCATCTGGGTTAATCGTTGCATGTATGCAACCTAGGCGCGAAACGCGCGCGCCGTCAAAAACCGGGAATTATTCCCCGACCAGCGCGCGGGCAAACTCCTCGGGGTCAAACGCGCGCAGGTCATCAATCTGCTCGCCGGTGCCCACCGCATGAATGGGCAGGCCGAATTTCTCCGCCAGCGCGACCACGATGCCGCCGCGCGCCGAGCCGTCCAGCTTGGTCACGATCAAACCGGTCAGATCCACCATATCCTTGAAAATTCCCACCTGCGTCACCGCGTTCTGCCCCGTGGTGGCGTCGAGCGTGAGCAAAACCGCGTGCGGCGCGCTCTCGTCGAGCTTGCGGATCACCCGGATGATTTTCCGCAGTTCCTCCATAAGCGCTGTTTTGTTGTGCAGCCGCCCGGCGGTGTCGATCAGCAATACATCCGCCCCCGCCTTTTGCGCCCGTGCCAGCGCGTCATGCGCCAGTGAGGCGGCATCGGAGTTCGCGGGCGCGGTGACGACCTCAGCCCCGGCGCGCGCGCCCCAGACCTGCAATTGCTCCACCGCGGCGGCGCGGAAGGTATCGCCCGCCGCCATCATCACCATCAGCCCGGCCTGGCGGTAGCGCGCCGCGAGCTTGCCGATGGTCGTTGTTTTGCCAGCCCCGTTCACCCCGGCCATGAGGATCACGAACGGTTTTTTCGCGGTATCCACCTCCAGCGGTTTTGCCACGGGAGCCAGAATCCGGCCGATTTCGGCGGCCAGCGTCTCGCGCACCTCCTGCGGGCTCACCTCCTTGCCAAACCGGGTACTGCGGAAATTTTTGATGATCCGCGCCGCCACCGTGGGGCCGAGGTCCGCCGCGATCAGCTGTTCCTCCAGCTCCTCCAGCGCCGCATCATCGAGCTTGCGCTTGGTGAACACCTCGGCGATGCCGCCCGTCAGCTTGGCGGCGCTGCGCGAGAGCCCCGCCTTCAGCCGCCCAAAAAACCCTGACGCCATTATAAAATCTCCGGCAGCACGCCCGTAAACGCTGTTTCCGCCGGTCCGCGCATCATCACATGCGCATCGCCGCCGGCCCAGCTTATCAACAACTCGCCGCCATCCATCACCACGCTCACCGGCCCATGCGTCAGCCCGCGCCGTTGCGCGTTCACCACCGCCGCGCATGCGCCCGAGCCGCAGGCCAGCGTCAGCCCCGCGCCGCGCTCCCAAACCTTCAGCCGTATCCGCTGCGGGCTTTCCACCTTGGCAAAGCCGATGTTCGCCCGCTCGGGGAACATTTTATGCTTCTCAAGCTGCGGCCCGATGTTCTCGATGGGCAGCAAAAAATCCTCGACAAAAAATGTCGCATGCGGGTTGCCCATGGAACACGCCGCCGGATCGGAGACCGGGCCCAGCCCCAGATTCAGATGCAGCGTGTCGGCTGGTCCGCTCAGCGGTATCTCGCCCCACTCCAGCCGAGGCGGCCCCATGTCCACCTCAACCAGCCCTGGCCCCAAAATCTCCGCCCCCAGCAGGCCGGAAATGGTGCGGATGCTCACCTGCCGCTCGCCGCTCTCCTCCGCCAGCAACGCCGCCACGCAGCGCGTCGCATTGCCGCAGGCCCCGGATTCCGAGCCATCGGCATTGAGAATGCGCATGAACACATCCGCACCCTCGGCATCCGGCTCTAAAATCACCAGCTGGTCACACCCAACCCCCAAACGGCGGTCAGCGATGTGGCGCACCACGGCGGCGGACAAATTCAACGGTGCCGCGCGGCCATCCAGCACGACAAAATCGTTACCAGCCCCGTGCATCTTTATAAACGGTATCGACATGCCGCTAACCTACCCGCCCCGGGGGCTGGCAAGCAAGGCCGGAGCCTAATCGCGGGCCAGAGCCGCCGCGGCGCCATCCATTTTCAATACTTCCCCCGCCAGATACAGGCTGCCGCAGATCAACACCCGCGTGGGCGCCGTAATCTGCGCCAGCGCCCCGGCCACGTCCGGCCCCACCAGCGCCCGCCCGCCCGAGGCCTCGACGATCGCCTCCACCGGCAACGCCAGATGCTGCCCCGGCTCCGCCACCGCGAAAATCTGTGCCGCGTGAGGGAGCAAAATCCGCATCACCTCGCCCACATCCTTCGCCTGTTTCATGCCCAGCACGAGGGTGACCGGCCCGGCCCAGCTCTGCAACTGCGCCGCCAATGCCTCCGCCCCGCCCGGATTATGCGCGCCATCCAGCCATAGCTCAGACCCTTGGGGCAGCAAGGCCAGCAACGCCCCATGCAGAAGCTGCAACCGCGCCGGCCATTCCACCGCGCGCAACCCGGCCGCCAGCACCTCCGGCGAAAAATCAAACCCCGCCGCGCGCAGCGTCATCATCGCAATGGCCGCATTTTCCGCCTGATGCACGCCCGCCAGCGCCGGGGGCGGCAAATCCATGCCCTGAAACCGCAGCCCGCCCGGCGCCGCCGCAACCTCCCAGTCGCGCCCGCGCAGCAGCAACGGGGCCGCAGCCGCCTGCGCCGCGTCCATAATCGCGGCCAGGGCCTCGGGCGCCTGCCCGCCCACCACCACCGGCACGCCGGGTTTGATGATCCCCGCCTTCTCCGCCGCGATCACGCCCAGCGTGTCGCCCAGAAAATCCTGATGATCCATCGAGATGGAGGTAATCGCGCAGGCTGCCGGGCGCACCACATTGGTCGCATCAAACCTGCCGCCCAGCCCGACCTCGACCACGCATAAATCCGCCGGCACCCGCGCAAACAACAAAAACGCCGCCGCCGTGATCGCCTCGAACACGGTGATCTGGTTGCCCTCGTTCACCGCCTCTATCTCATCGAGCGCGCCCGCCAGCGCCTCATCGCTCACCAGCGCGCCCGCCAGCCGGATGCGCTCGTTGAATTTCACCAGATGCGGCGAGGTATAAACATGCACGCGCAGCCCGGCCGCCTCGGCCATGGCGCGCGCAAACGCGCATACGCTGCCCTTGCCGTTGGTGCCCGCGACATGGATCACCGGCGGCAGCCGCAATTGCGGATCGCCCAGCGCGCCCAGCAGGCGCACCAGCCGGTCCAGCTTCAGGTCTATGAGTTTTGGATAAAGCCGGTGCAGCCTCTCCAAACTGGCGTCAAAACGCCCGCGCGCGGCACTCACGCGGCGGCGGGGCGCTTATTGCCGGTCATCAGCCCGATCAGCCGCGCCAGCGTCGCGGTCAGCTCATCGCGCTTCACCACCATGTCGATAATCCCATGCGCCAGCAGATACTCCGCCCGCTGGAACCCCTCGGGCAGTTTTTCGCGCACCGTCTGCTCAATCACCCGCGCGCCTGCGAAGCCGATCAGCGTATTCGGCTCGGCGATCTGCACATCCCCCAGCATCGCGAAGGAGGCGGTCACGCCCCCCGTGGTCGGGTCGGTCAACACCACGATAAAGGGCAGCCCGGCTTCCTTCACCATCTGCGAGGCGATCACCGATCGCGGCATCTGCATCAGGCTCACGGCCCCTTCCTGCATCCGCGCCCCGCCCGAAGCGGTGTAGACAATCAGCGGCGCCGCCTGCAAAACCGCGAGCCGCGCGGCCGCCACAAGCCCATCGCCCACCGCGCCGCCCATCGAGCCGCCCATGAACTCAAACGACATCGCCGCCACCACGGCCCGGTTGCCGCCCACGGTGCCATGCGCCACCAACAGGGCATCATCCTGTTTGGTGCTCTCGCGCGCATCCTTCAGCCGGTCGGCATAGCGCTTCTGGTCACGGAACTTCAGCGGGTCCACCACGGCCTTCGGCAGGTCGATCCGGGTATAAACCCCGTCATCAAAGGTCCAGGCCAGACGGTCAGCCGCGCTGGCGCGCATGTGGTGCCCGCAATGCGGACAAACCTTCAGCGCCGCCTCCAGCTCACGATGAAAAATCATCTGCTGGCATTTCGGGCATTGCTGCCACAAATTATCCGGCGCCTCCTTGCGGCCCAGGAGGGTACGGATTTTTGGTCGGACAAATTCTGTAAGCCAGCTCATGGAAAAGGATTTACCCTCATTATAAACCTAAGGAAAGACCAGCCGCGCCGCCGCCCAGGCCCCCGCCTCGGCCACCACCGCGTCAGCGTCTCCCGCCAGCGCGCGCGCCACCTCCAGCAACCCAACATCCCCGCTGTTGCCAATCGCAATCGCCACATTGCGCACAAACCTGTTGCGCCCCACCCGCTTCACCGGGGAGCCCGCGAACATCGCCCGGAACCCGGCATCATCCAGCCCCGCCAGCGCCGCCAGCCGGGGGGCCGCCAGCTCCTCCCGATGCGCGAATTTCGCCTCCTGCCCGGCCTTGGCAAACTTGTTCCATGGGCAAACCGCCAAACAATCATCGCAGCCGTAAATCCGGTTGCCCATTCCCGCGCGCAAATTCTCAGGGATCGGCCCGTCATGCTCGATCGTCAGGTAGGAGACACACCGGCGCGCATCGAGCTGGTAGGGTGCGGGGAACGCCGCCGTCGGGCAGGCTTCCAAACATGCCTGGCAGCTCCCGCATCTATCCGCATGGGCGGCATCCGGCGCGATTTCCAGCGTGGTGAACACCTCGCCCAGAAACAGCCACGAGCCATGCGTGCGCGACACCAGGTTCGTGTGTTTCCCCTGCCACCCCAGCCCCGCCAGCGCCGCCAGCGGCTTCTCCATCACCGGTGCTGTATCAACAAACACCTTCACCCCCGCCCCGCGCGCGGCGATAAACTGCGCCAGGTGCTTCAACTTTCCCTTCACCACATCATGATAATCGCGCCCGCGCGCATAGACCGAGATATTGCCCACCCCGGGCGCGCCCACGCTGGCCAGCGCGTCGCCCTCCGGCGCGTAGGAAATCCCGAGCGAGACCACGCTCATCGCCTGCGGCCACAAAACCCGCGGGTCCGCCCGCTCATCGGCGCGCGCCGCCATCCAGCCCATGCCGCCATGGCGCCCGGCGGCCAAAAATTCCCTTAACCCCGCCTGGCGCTCTGGCGGCATAACCGCGCGGGCAAACCCCACCGCCTCAAACCCCAGCGCTGCCGCGCGCGCGCGTATCGCTGCCTTTTCCTGGCGCGCGAGATCACCCCCGGCCACGATACCCCGGCACACCCTGCTCGGGGATCCACGCCCCCTCCGGCGGCGCCCCGCTCTGCCAGAACACATCAATCGGGATTCCCCCGCGCGGATACCAGTAGGCCCCGATCCGCAACCATTTCGGGCGCAGCAGCTCCACCAGCCGGTCAGCGATCATCATGGTGCACGCTTCATGAAACGCGCCATGATTCCTGAAACTATAGAAAAACAGTTTCAGCGACTTGCTCTCAACCAGCCATTCGCCCGGAATATAATCGATCACGATATGCGCGAAATCCGGCTGCCCCGTCAGCGGGCAGAGTGAGGTGAACTCGGGCGTGGTGAAGCGCACCACCACATCCTTTCCCCCGGTCTGCGCCGCTACCCGCTCCAGCACCGCGCTCTCGGGCGAGGTGGGCGCCTGCGTGGCGCTGCCAAGCTGCTGCAAGCCGGCATAGCGTTCCTCAACCATGTTTCGCCTCCTCCCATCCGGCGCGCGTGGCTTGGCAATATTCATCGTAATTGCCTGCCAGAATCGCCACCCGCCCATCCTGCATCAGGCGTTGATAATAGGTGAGATTATGCATGGTCAGCAGCATCGGCCCCAAAATCTCCTGCGCGCGGAACAGATGATGCAGATACGCCCGCGTATGGCGCGTGCAGCACAAACAGCCGCAATTCTCATCCAGCGGCGTGCCATCATCAATAAACCGCGCATTGCGCAGGTTGAACACCCCGTGCGAGGTGAAGCCCCGCGCCGTCCGCCCCGCGCGGGTCGGCATCACGCAGTCGAACATATCAACGCCGCGCGCCACCGAGCCCAACAGGTCATCAGGCGTGCCAACACCCATCAGATACCGCGGCTTGCCGGTGGGCAGCAAAGGTGCCGTGATATCGAGCATTGCATACATCATCTCCTGGCCCTCACCCACCGCCAGCCCGCCGATGGCATAGCCCTCGAAGTTCAGCTCCCGCAGCGCCGCGGCTGATTCCTCGCGCAGATCCTTATAGACATTCCCCTGCACGATGCCGAACTGCCCATAGCCGTCGCGCGCCACAAAAGCGTCCCTTGAGCGCTTCGCCCAGCGGGTGGAAAGCCGCATCGATTTTGCCGCCTCCTCATGCGTCGCCGGAAATTTTGTGCATTCATCGAGCACCATCGTAATCGTGGCATCCAGAAGATACTGAATCTCCATCGAGCGCTCCGGCGTCAGATGATGCGCCGAGCCATCTATATGTGAGCGGAATGTCACGCCCGTCTCATCCATCTTGCGCAGCTTGGCGAGTGACATCACCTGGAACCCGCCGGAGTCGGTCAGGATCGGCCCTGGCCAGTCCATCATTTTATGCAATCCGCCGAGCCGCGCCACCCGCTCCGCGCCTGGGCGCAACATCAAATGATAAGTGTTGCCGAGCACGATCTTCGCGCCCGTCGCGCGCACGGCATCAGCGGTCATCGCCTTCACGGTTCCCGCTGTTCCCACCGCCATGAACGTCGGCGTCGGCACATCGCCATGCGCCGTATGCAGCATACCCGCCCGCGCCGCGCCATCCTGGCCCAGCAGATCAAATGAAAAACTCATGCTTTCTCCAGCAGGCAGGCATCGCCATAAGAATAAAACCGGTAGCCCGCCGCAATCGCATGCGCATAGGCCGCGCGAATGCGCTCCACCCCGGCAAAGGCCGAGACCAGCATCAGCAATGTGGAATGCGGCAGATGAAAATTCGTGAACAACAAATCCGCGACCTTGAACCTATAGCCCGGCAGAATGAAAATATCCGTCTCGCCGTCAAAGGGTTGCACCAGACCATCATCCCCCGCGGCTGACTCGATCACCCGCAGCGCCGTTGTTCCCACCGGCACAATCCGCCCGCCCGCTGCCCGCACCGCGTTAATCTTCGCCGCTGCCTCGGGGGAAACAAACCCCCGCTCCGCATGCATCCGATGCTCCGCGAGTTCCTCAACCCGCACCGGCAGAAACGTCCCCGCGCCCACATGCAGGGTCACGCGCACAATCTCCACCCCTGCCGCCGCCAAAGCCTCAGCCAGCGCCTCGGTAAAATGCAGCCCCGCCGTGGGCGCGGCCACCGCGCCCTCATTCGCCGCGAACATGGTCTGATAATCCGCCTTGTCCTGCGCGGTAATGCCCTCCGGCCGCGCGATATAGGGCGGCAGCGCCAGCGCCCCGCTGCGCGCCAGTGCGGCGTAAAAATCATCCGCCACAAAGCGCAGAAACGCCGCGCCGCCTTCCAGAACCTCCAGCACCTCGGCGGAGAATTGCGGATCAATCACCAGCACATCCCCGGCCTTCACCCGCCGCGCGTTGCGCAGTAAAACCCGCCAGCTGCCATCATCGCGCCGGCGGTCCAGCGTAATGCCGATCCGCGCCGCGCCGCGATAGGCGCTCAGCTGCGCCGGGATCACCCTGGTATCATTGACCACCAGCAGATCGCCACGCCGCAGCAGCCCCGGCAGATCGCGCACCCGCCAGTCGCGCAGCTCGCCTGCCACATGCAGCAGCCGCGCGGAATCACGCGGGCGCGCGGGCTGCGCCGCGATGCGCTCCGGCGGCAATTCATATCCAAAATCGGATAGTTTCATGGGTTGGCACCCATGAATTCAATCCCCCATATACGAGGCTAACTCGATCAAATTCCCATCCGGGTCGCGGCAATAAACCGAGGTTATATCCCCCAGCGCGCCGATGCGCGACACCGGCCCGCGTTCAACCGCCACGCCGCAGGCATGCAACTGCGCCACCGCGTCTTCCGGCCGCACCGCGATCACGAAACACAAATCCAGCGTCCCCGGCCGGGCCTCGCGCGCATGGGGCAACACCTCGTTGCCCACCTCGTGCAGATTTATCTTCTGCGCCCCAAAGCGCAGCGCCGTGCGGTTGCTCCCGCCGTATTCCTCCCGCTCCATGCCCAGAACACGCTGATACCAGGCCGCCGTCTCGGTCAGATCGTTACAGGTCATCACCACATGGTCGATGCGGTCGACGGTGAATTTCATCAGGCAAGCTCACTGAAAAAATCATTGCCCTTGTCGTCCACCACGATGAACGCCGGGAAATCCTTCACCTCTATTTTCCAGACCGCCTCCATCCCCAGCTCGGGATATTCCAGAACCTCGACCTTGGTGATGTTATTCTGCGCCAGAACCGCCGCCGGCCCGCCGATGGAGCCCAGATAGAACCCGCCATGCGCCTTGCACGCATCGCGCACGGCGCGCGAGCGGTTGCCCTTGGCCAGCATGATGAGCGACCCGCCCGCCGCCTGGAACTCTTCGACATAGCTATCCATCCGCCCGGCGGTGGTCGGGCCGAAGCTGCCTGTCACCATCCCCTCCGGCGTTTTCGCCGGCCCGGCGTAATACACTGGATGGTTCTTCATATAATCGGGCATACCCTCGCCGCGGTCGAGCCGTTCCTTCAGCTTGGCATGGGCGATATCGCGCGCCACCACAATCGTGCCGCTCAGCGCCACCCGGGTCTTGATCGGATACTGCGACAGCGTGGCCAGAATTTCGGCCATCGGCTTGTTCAGATCAATCGCCACCACCTCGCCGCCCAGATGCGCCTCGGTCACCTCCGGCAGATATTTCGCGGGGTCGGTCTCAAGCTGCTCCAGAAACACGCCGTCCTTGGTGATTTTTGCCTTGATCTGCCGGTCGGCCGAACACGACACGCCAATGCCGATTGGCAGGCTCGCGCCATGGCGCGGCAGGCGGATCACCCGCACATCGTGGCAGAAATATTTGCCGCCAAACTGCGCGCCGATGCCGATGCGCTGGGTCATCTCCAGCACGCGCGCTTCCATCTCCACATCGCGGAAGGCGTGGCCCAGCCTGCTGCCCTGCGTGGGCAGTTCGTCGAGATATTTCGTGGACCCCAGCTTCACCGTCTTCAGGTTCATCTCGGCCGAGGTGCCGCCGATGACGATGGAGAGATGATACGGCGGGCAGGCCGAAGTCCCCAGCGTCTTGGTCTTCGCCTCGATAAACGCCAGCAGCTTCTCAGGCGTCAGCACCGCCCGTGTCTCCTGGTAGAGATATGTCTTATTGGCCGATCCGCCGCCCTTGGCGATGAACATCAGATGAAACTCATCGGCATGATGCTCGCCGGGTGCTGCCATGATATCAAACTGCACCGGCAGGTTATTGCCGGTGTTCACCTCGTCATACATACTCAGCGGCGCCATCTGTGAATAACGCAAATTCGTCTCAGTATAGGTGCGGTGCACCCCCCAGCTCAGCGCCTCTTCCTCATTGCCTTCCACCCACACACGCTGGCCTTTTTTGCCGAACACCAGCGCCGTGCCGGTATCCTGGCACATCGGCAACACGCCGCCGGCGGCAATCGAGGCGTTCTTCAGAAACTCCATCGCCACATAGCGGTCGTTCTCAGACGCCTCCGGGTCCTGCAAAATTTTTGCCAGTTGCGCCAGATGCGCCGGACGCAGCAGATGCGAGACATCGTGAAACGCCGCGAAGGCCAGCGCGCTCAGCGCATCGGCGCTCACCTTCAGCACCGTTTTGCCGTCCACCTGCAGGGTGGAGACACCCTCAATATCCAGTTTACGATACGGGGTCGTATCCTCCCCCAGCGGGAGCATCGGCGAATAGGCAAACCCTGGTTTCAGCTGCGTCGTCACGTTCATCTCTCAGGAATCTTTCTGCTTTTTCCGGAAGGCGTCCAAACTCACCACATCGGCCGGCCCATCGCTCGGGCGCGAGGGCACATCATCGCCCTCCGGCGCCGGCATATCCGCGACCTTGATCGGCTCGGGCACTTCCACCTCAAAATGCAGGCCAAAGCGCACTTCCGGGTCGGCAAAGCTGGTAATGGCCGCCACTGGAATGGTCAGAATGCTCGGCACCCCGCCAAAGGCCAGGCCGACATTCATCTCTGTCCCCGCCGCGTCCACGCTCAGGCTGTGGAACTGGTGCTGCAGCACAATGGTCATCTCGTCGGGATATTGCACGCGCAGCCGGTCGGGGATTTTCACCCCCGGATAGGCGGTCTTGAAGGTAATGTAGAAATGATGCCCGCCGGGCAGCCCTTCCGCCGCCGCATGGCGCAGCGCGCTCACCACCACATGGCGCAGCGCATCCTGCGTCCACTCATCATAGGGCAGCAGCGAGTCCGGCACATTCAAATCATCGTCAGCCATTAACCAATCCCCCAAGCCACCTGGTCACCCCAGGCCTCAACGCGCATCGCGCTCGTAATGCCGGTAATATTTATCCGTCACCAGATCCGTCTGCACCACCACAGCGATGTCAGTGGTGTTGAACTGGTGGTCGATCACCGCCCCATCCCCCACAAACCCGCCCAGCCGCAGATAGCCTTTTACCAGCGGCGGCAGGCGCAGCAATGCCTGGCGCGCGTCCACCGCCCCGGGGGCGCAGCGGTGCATGTCGATATAGCGCTCCGCCAGGGCGCGCGGGCGTATCGCCTCCGGCGCCAGATGATGCATGCTCAGATACGTCAGCTCCAGCGCCAGCGCGTCCGGGTCGGTCCCGCTCAGCGAGGCGCAGCCGAACATTATATCTATGCCATGATGGAAGACATAGGCCGCAATCCCCCGCCAGAGCAGCTGCAACACCGCGCGGGAGCGATAAGCCGCATCCGTGCAGCTGCGCCCCAGCTCCAGCTTGCGCCCGGGGAACCTCTCCAGGGCTGAAATATCGTATTCGGCCTGGGTATAGAACCGGCCGATTTTCGCCGCCGCCTCCTCGCGGATCAGCCGGTAGGTGCCCACCACCCCGGCGGCGCCTTCGCCCCGGTCATGGTCGATGACCAGCAGATGGTCCGCCAGCGCGTCGAACTCATCGCAATCGCGCCGGGTGGCCACCGCCGCAGCATCCGCCTGCGCGCCCATTTCCTCGTAAAACACGCGATAACGCAGCGCCAGCGCGGCATCGAGCTCGCCCGGCGTGGCGGCAAGCCGCACCCCCAGGTTCCCCGCGCGCAATTCGGCAAACCCTGGCGCCGCGACGCCAATGGCAACGCGCGGCGATTCCGGCCTGAGACTTTCATTCATTTTTTTATCCGCCGGCCAAATAACTCGATTTTTATGATATCGACCTCAAACCCCTGCATCCGGGCCACGTCGCGCAGCAGCGCCTCGGCCTGCGGCGAGGCAAACTCCACCACCGTGCCAACTTCCTGGTCAACCAGATGAAAATGCGTCCGCTCCTGGCTTGGTTCATAGCGCGCGCGTTTCCCACCCAGGTCCCGCCGCGCCAGAATGCCCTTGGCTTCCAGCAGACGCACGGTCCGGTACACGGTCGCCAAAGAAATCCGCGCGTCAACCCTGTTCGCCCGGCGGTGCAGTTCATCCACATCCGGGTGGTCAGTCGCCTCGGAAAGCACGCGCGCGATCACCCGGCGCGGGCCTGTCATCTTCAGCCCGTTCTCTATGCACAGGCGCTCGATGCTTATATCCATCACCTGCCTTGTGGCCTAAGTTTTTTCTCCGGTCCAGCCTTGCGAGAGACAGAATAATGACATCACCCCTCCCGGTGCACCATAAAGCCATCGATATCACCGCCGAAACCTGCCCCATGACCTTCGTGCGCACCCGCCTTGCGCTGGATACGATCCAAACCGGGGAGATCCTGCTGGTCCGCCTCAAGGGCGCCGACCCGCTGGCCAATGTGCCCCGCGCCGCGGCTGACCAGGGGCACGACCCGCTGGAACTGCTCGAACAGCCTGACGGCAGCTGGCTCCTGGTCATCCAGAAAGGCTGACCCCCCCCGCTGCTGGCGAATTGCGCCGCCAGGGCCTATATGCCGCGCGTGTCACCGTGCCCAACAGGAGCCTGAGCTTGTCCAAATCGAGCGCCACCATCGCCGCCGGCCAAACCAACCGCGTTCTTATTTCCGCCTGGCTCTACACCGTCTGTTTCATGATCTGGGTCATGGTTGGCATCGGCGGCTTCACACGCGAGACCGGCTCGGGCCTCTCCATCATGAACTGGGACCCCATCGTCGGCGCGCTCCCGCCCATGACCGCCGATGCCTGGAACAAGCTCTTCGCGCTCTACCAGACCATCCCGCAGGCGCAGATCCTGCACAAGGGCATGGACCTCGCGGGCTTCCAACAGCTCTTCTGGCCCGAATACATCCACCGCCTCTGGGGACGGCTCATCGGCGTGGTCTTCTTCCTCCCCCTGCTCGGCTTCATCCTCGCCCGGCGCATCGAAGCCCGGCTGATCCCCTGGCTGCTCCTGCTTTTCCTCATGGGCGGGCTGCAAGGCGCCATCGGCTGGTTCATGGTCTCCTCGGGCTTCTTCGCGGGCAGCACGGCGGTCGAGCCCTGGCGCCTCTCGCTGCATTTCTCCGCCGCCATGTTCCTTTATGTCTCAGTGCTCTGGACCGCGCTCACCGTCCGCCACCCCACCCCCACCGACCCCTTTGAGCAACGCGGCCTGCAACGCCTGACCACGCTGGCCATATTGCTGCTGTTCTGCACCATGTTCGCGGGCACCTTTGTTTCGGGCACCCACGCCATCTCGGTGTTCGACCCCGCGAAAGCCATCGGCGTCGGCATGCCCCCCCCGGGCTACCCCGACACCAGCTTCTTCACCGACCAGGCGACCATTCTCTTCAACCACCAGGCCCTGGCCACGCTCACCACGCTGGTGTTGCTCATCACCGCCACCAAGGCCCTGCGCAGCAACGCCGGCGCCCCGATCCGCGACGCGGGGCTCGCCATCGCAGGCTTCGTGCTGCTGCAATTCACCCTGGGGGTCAGCGCCCTGGTCTCCAAAATGCTGGACCTCGGCGTCGCCCACCAGATGAACGCCGTGCTGCTCCTCACCGCCTGCATCCTGCTGCTGCACCGCCTGCGCGGCGCCACCGCATGACCCCCGCGCGCCCAAATAAGCTCCTGGGCAACTGGCTCATCCTGCTCGCCTGCATGATCTTCGGCATGGTCATCGGCGGCGGCCACGCGCGCACCATCAACGCGGGTTTCAGCATTCAGGTCTGGCGGCCGATCACCGGCTTCATCCCGCCGATGACCGCGGCCGACTGGTCCTACCTCTTCGGCCTCTACCAAAAAACCGCGCTCTTCCAGTCCCACCCCATCAGCCTTGCCGCCTACAAGGCGCTGTTCTGGCCGATGTTCCTTGACCGTTGCTGGGGCCGGCTGATCGCGCTCACCTTCATCATCCCCTTCGTTTATTTCTGGTACACCGGTCAGCTCTCGCGGCGCCTCAAACTCTGGCTCGGCGCCGTCTTCCTGGCAGGCGCGGGCCAGGCCACCTATGGCTGGTATATGGTGCAGACCGGCATGCAGCCCGGTGTGCTCTCGCCGCCGCCCGCCTGGGCCGGGCCGCATCTGGTCACCGCCATGATGGTGCTCTTCGCCCTGCTCTGGACCGGGCTGAGCATCCGCACCCCAACCCCCGCGCATCTGCCCGGCGCCCAAACCCTGCGCCGCCTCACCAGCGCCAGCCTCGCGCTCATTCTCCTCACCATGTTTTATGGCGCGCTGGTCGCCACCACCAACGCCATCACCGTGTTCAACACCTTCCCCACCATGGACGGCCAGTGGATTCCCAAGGGCTTCCTCACCTTCCAGCCGCTCTGGTGGAACTTCATCGCCAACCAGGCCACCGTGCAGTTCTGCCACCGGCTGTTGGCCACCATCACCGCGCTCACCGTGCTCGCCACCGCCACCCTCGGCCTGCGCGCCCCGCTGCCCCCGGCGCTGCGTGACAATTTTCTCATCGTTGCCGCCCTGGTGGCGTTGCAATACCTGCTCGGGATGACCACCCTTATCCTGGCCGCGCCCGAGCTGGGCTATGTCCACGAACTTAACGCCGTGCTGCTGTTCGGGGCCACCACCCTGGCCCGCCACGGCCTGCGCGGCGCCACCGCCGGGCGCCGTCTCAGCCCATCCCTCGCTGTTGGAGCAGAATAAATTGTCCGAAGCCCTCGCCACCGCCGCCACCCTCTTCCACGGCACCAACGGGCTGGACCCGCACACCGCCGCCCGCCACATCGCCACCGCGACCGATGGCGCCGATGATGGCGAGCTGTTCCTCGAATACCGGGAGTCTGAATCCATCAGCCTCGATGACGGCCGCATCCGTTCCGCCAGCTTTGACACGCGCCGGGGCTTTGGCCTGCGCGCGGTGCTGGGCGAGGCCAGCTACTACGCCCATGCCGGTGAGATCACCGATGAAGCCCTGGCCCGCGCCGCCGCCACCATCAAGGCCGCCAAATCGCTGGAACATTCCGCCACCGCCGCAGGCCCCGCCGCCGCGCCCGCCCCGCTTTATGCCGGGCTGAACCCGCTGGCCGAAATGCCGTTTTCCACCCGCGCGGAGCTGCTGCAGGAGATTGACGCTTTCGCCCGCGCCGCCGACCCGCGGGTCATCCAGGTCATGGCTTCCATCGCGGGTGAATGGCAGGCCATCGAGATCATCCGCGCCGACTCAACCCGCCTGGCCGACCTGCGCCCCCTGGTCCGCCTCAACGTCTCCGTCGTGCTGGAACACAACGGGCGGCGCGAGTCCGGCTCCCACGGCGCGGGTGGGCGCACCTCCTACGCGCCGCTCATCGCCCCGGCCTATTGGCAGGGCGCGGTGCATGAGGCCATCCGCCAGGCCGCCGTGAACCTTGAGAGCATCCCAGCTCCCGCCGGTGAAATGCCCGTGGTTCTGGGCGCCGGCTGGCCGGGCATCCTCCTCCATGAGGCCATCGGCCACGGGCTGGAGGGTGACTTCAACCGCAAGCAGACCTCGGCCTTCGCCGGGCTCATGGGCAGCCGCATCGCGGCCAAGGGCGTAAGCGTGGTGGACGACGGCACCATCCCCAACCGCCGCGGCTCATTGACGATTGACGACGAAGGCACCCCCACCTCGCGCACCGTGTTAATCGAGGACGGCATCCTCACCGGCTTCCTGCAGGACCGCCAGAACGCCCGGCTGATGAACATGCGCCCCACCGGCAACGGGCGGCGCGAATCCTACGCCCATTCCCCCATGCCGCGCATGACCAACACGATCATGCTCGGCGGCGATGCGAACAAGGAGGATATGATAAAGAGCATCAAACGCGGCCTCTACGCCGTCAACTTCGGCGGCGGCCAGGTGGACATCACCTCCGGCAAATTCGTCTTCTCCGCCTCGGAGGCCTATATGATCGAGGACGGCAAAATCACCGCCCCGGTGAAGGGCGCCACCCTCATCGGCAACGGGCCGGACGCGCTGACCAAAGTAGAGATGATCGGCAACGACATGGAGCTGGACCCAGGTGTTGGCACCTGCGGCAAAAACGGCCAGGGCGTGCCCGTGGGCGTCGGCCAGCCGACCATGAAAATGTCCGGCCTCACGGTCGGCGGCACCGCGGCCTGACCCGCCAACCGCCCCCCACCGCCACCGTCATCCACCACCGTCATGCCAGCGCAAGCTGGCATCTCCTCTCTACCCCCCTACATCCCAGAGCCGGTGGTTAACCTCCACCAGCCCCGCCTGCGCATCCTTATAAATCCCGAACAAACGGTCATACATCGCATGCGCCCCCGCATCCGGCGCGGTCACATCCAGCAACCGCACGCACCGCGCCACCGCCTGCGCGGGTGAGGCAAACACCCCCACGCCGACCCCCGCCATCAGCGCGGCGCCGAACGAGGCATCGCCCGCCTCGGTGCGCTCCACCACCAGCCCGGTCACATCGGCGATGATCTTGCGCCAGGCCGCGCTGCGCGCCCCGCCGCCCATCAGCCGTATCACCCCGAAGCCAAGCCCCATCCCGCGCGCCGCTTCCAGCAGATCCCTGATCGAAAACGCGATCCCCTCGTAGAGCGCCCGCGCGAAATGCGCCCGGCCGTGCGAAATCGTCAGCCCGATGAAATCGCCGCGCAGCAGCGGGTCCCAATAGGGCGAGCGCTCACCCTGCAGATATGGGTGAAACAGCAGCCCCTCCGCCCCGGCCCGCACGCCGGCCGCCAGCGCGTCCATCTCCTCGAACCCGCCCTGCGCGAACATCAGATCGCGCAGCCAGCGATGCGCCGAGGCGCAGGAATTCGTCCCCGTCGCGGTGTAATACATCCCCGGCATGATATGCGGATAACAGGAGATCGGCGGGTTCACGCTCGGCCCCTGCGTCGCCAGATACAACACCCCCGCCGTCGCCAGCTTCACCCCGCCCATGCCCGGCGTTACCGCGCCCACGCCAAAAAACTCCACCGTGGTGTCGTTCGCGCCGCACACCACCGGCGTTCCCGCCGCCAGCCCGCACAGGGCTGCGGCGGCGGGCAACACGCCCCCCACCACCGATGATGCCTCCACAATCGGCGGCAGGCGCGCCATGTCCCACCCGATCAACCCGCAAATCTCGGCTGACCAGCCGCGCGTGGCGTCCTCGGCCAGCAGGCTGCCCATGGCGTCGGAGAAATCGGTCTCCCAGGTTCCGGTGAGGCAAAAGCGCAGATAATCCTTCGCCAGATACAACCGCCGCACCCGCGCCATCACCTCCGGCTCATGGTTTTGCAGCCAGGCCAGCATCGCCAGCGTCCAGGTCGGGTTAACCCGGTTCAGGCCAATCTCCACAATCCGCGCCCCGGCCCGTGCGTGCAAGGCGGCCGCCTCGGCGGCGCTGCGCTGGTCGTTCCACATAATCGCCGGGCGCAGCACATGGCCCGCCTCATCGGTCAGCACCGGAATATGCGCCCCGGCTGAAACGCCCACCCCGGCGATCTCATCAGCCCCGATCCCCGCCGCCGCCAGCGCCTGGGGCACCGCCCGGCACAATGCGGCGAACCACTCGCCCGGGTCCTGCTCGGACCATCCCGGCCGCGCCACCACGGTGGTCACCGGCGCGCCCGCCTCGCCCGCAACCTCCCCCGCCGCGTTGATAATCGTCACCTTGAGGCTGCCCGCCCCCAGATCGATGCCACAAAGATATTTTTTCATACCGGCCCCTGGAACCCCGTGTCAGACAGGTCTAACTTTATGGCCATGGCGGACACCACACAACTCGACCCCGGGCTGATCCCCCAGCAGGTTTTGCCGGACCAGATTCCGGTCATCGACCTCGCCCCCTTCCGGCACGGCACCCTGGCGGAAAAAGCCCAGGTTGCGGCCAAAATCGGCGCCGCCTGCCGCAACACCGGCTTCTTCTACATCGTCAATCACGGCGTTCCCCCTGAACTGGTGGCCGATGTCTACGCCCAGGCCAAACGCTTCTTCGCCCTCCCGCCCGCGCAAAAGGCGCAGATCGCCATCGAGAAATCCCCCTGCCATCGCGGCTGGTTCCAGGTCGGCGGCGAAAACCTCGACCCGCGAAAACAAACGCAAAACGGCGACCTCAAAGAGGGCATCAAAATCGGCAACGACCTGCCGCCAACCCACCCTCTGGTGCTGGCGAACACGCCGCTGCACGGCCCCAACCAATGGCCGGACCTGCCGGGCTGGCGCGCGGTGATGCAAAATTATTTCAGCGCCATGGAAAGCCTGGGCCGCGAACTGCTGCACAGCTTCGCCCTCGCGCTGGGCCTCACGGAAACCTATTTTGACCGTTGGCTCTCCACCCCCATGACCACGCTGGGCCCGCTGCACTACCCGCCGCAGCGCGGCCATATCACCGAGGCCCAGCTCGGCGCCGGTGCGCATACTGATTTTGGGTGCCTCACCATACTGGCGCAGGACGATACCGGCGGCCTGCAGGTGCGCGGCAAATCCGGCGCCTGGCTCGCCGCCCCGCCCATCCCCGGCAGCTTCGTCGTCAACATCGGCGACATGATGGAGCGCTGGACCAATGGCGTCTTCGCCTCCACCCTGCACCGCGTCGTCAACGCCTCGGGGCGGGAGCGTTATTCCATTCCCTTTTTCTTCGACCCCGATTTCGCCACGCCGGTTGAATGCCTGCCCACATGCCTGGCGCCGGGGGAGACGCCGAAATATCCACCCACCACGGCGGGCCGGCATCTGCTCGATAAAATCAACGAGTCATTTGCTTACCATCAGGAAAAACAGGGTCCCTGACGGATTTCATAAAACCCGAATTCCGCCAGCCGCGGCCGCATGACATCCAGATCCGGCAGCGCCGCGGTGAACCACGCCACCTCCGCCTGCGGCTCCGGCGCGGTGGAAAAACCTTCCGTCACCGCCAGCGTGCGCCTTGCCACCGGCAACGCCGGATCGAACCACTTCACATCGGGATAGAGCGCCTCGAACTCGGGGTGCAGAAACGTATAATGCGTGCAGCCCAGCGCCACCGCGTCAATCCGCTCCGCGCCCGGCTGGCTGAACAGCGGCGCCACGGCGCTCGCCACATCCACCGCCTGGCCGCGGAATTTCCGCTCCGCCAGCTCCGCCAGCGTGGGCGCGCCAAGGCTGTGGATTTCACAATCGGGCGCGAATGCTTCGATCAGCTCGCGCAGATACGCCCGGCGCACCGTCGCGGCGGTGGCCAGAATGCCGATCACCCTGGTTTTGCTCGCCGCCGCCGCCGGCTTGATCGGCGGCACGCAGCCGATGAAGGGCAGCGCATACGCCGCCCGCAGCGCCGCCAGCGCGATGGTGCTGGCGGTGTTGCATGCCACCACCACGGCATCCGGCTTTAAAAACTCAATGGCCTTGCCGATAAGCCCCACGATATGCGGCAGCAGCACCGCATCGGGTTTTTCGCCGTAGGGGAAAAACCCGATGTCGGCGAGGTAGCTGATCCGCGCGTGCGGCTGCAACCGGCGGATCTCGCGCACCACCCCCAGACCGCCAATCCCTGAATCAAAAACAAGCAGATGCATGGCGCCGCCTCAGAACTCCTCGTTGGCAAATTCCACGTCGCGATGCACATGCACCGACATCAGCACGCCAAACCCCAGCATCACCGCCGTCAACGCCGAACCGCCGTAGGAAATCAGCGGCAGCGGCACGCCGCCCACCGGGATCAGCCCCATCACCATCGAGAGATTGACGAAGCAATAGAGGAAGAAATTGGTCCCCACCCCCAGCGCCACCAGCCGCCCGTAGGCATGCGAACACGAAACCGCCGTATAAAACGCCATCGCGATAATGGAGAACAACAGCGCCAGCACCGCCATGCTGCCCAAAAAGCCAAACTCCTCCGCGATGATGGTGAAGACGAAATCAGTTTGCTTCTCAGGTAAAAAATTAAGCTGGTTCTGCGTGCCGTGCAGATAGCCCTGGCCTGCCAGCCCGCCCGAGCCCAGCGCGATTTTTGACTGGATGATGTTATACCCCGCCCCTAGCGGGTCAGAGCCGGGGTTCATGAAGGTGGTGATGCGCGCGCGCTGATAGTCATGCAGGTGGTGATAGAGCACAGGGGCTGCCACCAGCATCACGCCCAGCACAATCGCGAATTTCCACCAGCGCACCCCCGCCCCCAGCAACACCGTGACGCCGATCATCGCGGTGATCACGGCGGTGCCCAGGTTTGGCTCCTTCAATATCAGCCCGACGGGGAGCAAAATCGCCGCCGCCGCCGGCAGCAGGAACAACGCCTCGTTCAACCGCTCCTGCGTGGCGCGGCGGAAATAGGCCGCCAGCCCGAGGGTGAGAAACAGCTTCATCAGCTCGCTCGGCTGAATTTCCATGCCCCCCACGCTCATCCATCGCTTGGCGCCAAGCCCGGTATGGCCAAATTTCATCACCACCAGCAACAGCACCACCCCCAGCGCATAGGCCGGCCAGGAGATTTTGGCGATCTGGCGGATATCCACCATGGCGATCCCCAGCATCAGGGCCAGCGCGCCGATGAAGCGGAAAAGCTGGCTGTTGGCATAGGGCACCGGCGCGCCCCCGGCGGCGGAATACAGCGCGGTATACCCCACCCCCGCGAGCAGGCAGACGCAGAGCACGAACAGCCAGTTGATCCGCAGGAATTTGCGCATCAGGCCGAAGGAGCGGTCCCGGAAGGGGCGCAGGGGCGCGATCCGCTCGGGGATCATGAGGGTGCAACCCCCGCCGCCCCGCCTAGCGGCACATCCCGCCCGGCGGGGTCATGGGTGAGCGCATAGGTCATCATGTCCTGCGCGATGGGCGCTGCCGTCTGCGCGCCAAAATTGCCATGCTCGATCACCACGGCCACCGCATAGCGCGGATTGTCATACGGCGCGAAGCCGACGAAGAGCGCGTTCGGCCGTTGTTCCCAGGCCATGGTGAGATCATTGAACCCTTTCTGCTTCTCGGCCGCTGTATTGGTATGCACCTGGGCGGTGCCGGTCTTGCCCGCCATCTGCACGTTTGGCAGCGTGAGCCGGGCGCCATAGGCCGTGCCCGCCGGGGTGTTGACCACCTCGAACAAGCCCTGGCGGATGGTGGCCAGATGCCCCGCGTCAACCTCGAGCACCGGCCAGTCGCCGGGGTCGGAGCCGTCCTGCAGCTGCCCCCCGATCCGCCGCGTGATATGCGGACCGACCGCGCTGCCGGTTGCCACCCGCGCGATCATCGTCGCCAGCGCCAGCGGGGTGAGCTGGGTGTAGCCCTGGCCGATGCCCTGCACCACGGTGCTGCCCTCGACCCAGTGAATCCCCCGCCGGCGCGCCCAATCCAGCGTCGGCACCAGCCCCGGCGAGGCATTGGGCAGATCCACCCCCAGATCGGTGCCCAGCCCCATCGTGGTGGCCATGTCCGCGATCCGGTCGATCCCCACCTTCAGCGCCACCTGATAGAAAAACACGTCGCAGCTCACCTGCAACGCCGTGGTCACGGTGATCGAGCCATGGGCCACATGATTGTCGCACCAGAACACATGGTCGCCGAGCTTGAAAAAACCCGGGCAGGTCAAAATAGTGTCCGCCGAGAGGGTGCCGGCCTTCATCGCCGCCAGCGCCACTGTGGGCTTGAAGGTGGAGCCGGGCGCGAACAGGCCGGAGATCACCTTGTTTTGCAACGGGTCGCCGGCATCGGCCATCCAGGCGTTCCAGGTGGCGGATGGCACGCCCTTGTCAAACAGCGAGGGGTCGAACGAGGGGCTGCTCGCCATCGCCAGAATCTCACCCGTATTGGCATCGAGCATCACCACCGCCCCGGTCTGGTTTGCCAGCCGCTGCACCGCCAGCGCCTGCAACCCGGCATCCAGCGCCAGCGCCACCGTCTGCCCCGGCGTGCCCGGATCGTGCGCCACCTGGCGCACCACCTGGCCATGCACATTGGTCTCGGTCTGTACAAAGCCCGGCACCCCGCGCAACACCCCGTCCTGCCCCGCCTCCGCCCCGGTGCGGCCGATGCGGATGCCGGGCAATGAGAGCACCGGATCGGCCGCCGCCTCGCGCGCATTGGGCCGCGCCACATAGCCCACGGCATGCGCCAGCCCCGGGCCGAACGGATAGGAACGGCTGGCCCCCACCTCCACGACAACCCCCGGCAGGTCCGGCGTGTTCACCTCCAGCGCCGCCATGTCCGGCCAGTCCAGGTAATCCTTCAGCAGCACCGGAATATAGCCGGGCCGGTGCGCCAGCTCGGCGGCGATGCGCGCCTTCTCGTCATCGGGCAGCGGCACCAGCCGGTAGAAATTATCCAGCACCGCCTGCGGGTCGGGCGCCAGCGCCTGCATGAACAGCGCCCGCCAATGTTGCTCGTTGCCCGCCAGTATGGTGCCGAAACGGTCGGTGATCAGCCCGCGGATCGGCGCTTCCAGCCGCTCGGAAATGGAGTTCTGCTCGGCCAGCAGCGCGTATTTTCCATGTTTGGCGACCTGCAGATTATACAGCCGCCCCGCGATGGCGCCAAAAATGCCGAGCTGCGCCGTGCCGATGAGCAGCGCGCGGCGGTTAAAGGCCGCGCGGTCCTTGGTCTCACGCTTCATGGCACGCACCGCCCGCCCGAACGTGCAAATTCCGAACGCGAAAATCCAGCATTACGCCAGTTCAGCCGCCGCCGCGCCGCGATGCGCACGGATGAAAAACGCCGCCAGCGCCGGGTAGAGCAACACCGCGAAGCCGCTTTGCGTCAGCACCGGCCGCACCGGCAACACGTCCAGCCCGAGCAGCGATTCCACCCCCCAGGCCAGCACGAACAACCCCGCGGCAAAGCCCGAAAAAACCAGCCAGGTGAACAAAAACCCCTGCGGCGCCAACTGGCGGCGCAGCGCCAGAACCCCGCCATGCAGCAGCAGCAGCAGCAGCGCCCACATGCCGAGCGGCGAGAAACCCAGCAGGTCGAGCAGCAGCCCGCTTACCATCACCACCGGCGCCGGCAGCGAGGAGGGCCGGTACAACGACCAGAAAAATACACAGGCCACCGCATACACCGGGCGCAACTGCGCCTGGGCGGGCAGGCCAAAATTCAGGCCGAGCAAAAACAGCCCCGCTACGATGCTGCCAAAGGGAACCGCGTAACGCGCCGCTGCATCCAGCCGGCGCCAGAGGCTTTGCCGCCGCATCCGCTATTTTTTCCGGTGATGCGCGATGGCGGCGGGTTTGGCCTTCGTATGCGCGATCGGTGTCAGCACCGGCAGGTTGTCGGGGTAGCTGAACAGCCGCAGCAGGCGCAGCGAGTCCAGATCCGCCAGCGGCAGCACCACCGGGTCGTTCTGCGCGTTGTAATGCACCACGCCAACCGGCAGCCCGGGCGGGAACGCGCCGCCAACCGCGCTGGTCAGCACCATCGCGCCTTCGGCGGGCGGCTGGCCGGGCGCCCAATAGAGCAGCGCCGGGGTGGGGCCGTTGGTGCCGGTCATCAGCGCCGGCGCGCCGTTTGTGCCCAGCGCCACGGGTATCCGGCTGTTGATATCGGTGATGAGCAAAACCCGCGCCGAGCGGCTCCCCGCCTCGACCACGCGCCCGGCAACCCCGCGCCCATCCATGGCAACCGCCCCGATGAGCGGCACCGGGCTGGCGGCACGGGGCAGCACCACGAGCACCGAGCGGTCATAAACCCCGCCCAGATCAGCCACCACATCGCCGGTGAAAAACGCCGGGGCGTCGGCGGGGGTGTAGTTCAGCGTGGCCTTCAGCGCGTCATTCTGCGCTTCCAGCGCCATCGCCACCGCCTGCCATTGCAGCAATTTCGCGTTTTCCGCCCGCAATTGCGCATTTTCGGCGCTCAGCGAAAACAGATGCCCGATCGCCCCGGTGCCGCTCTCCGCCGCCTGGATCGGCGCCGCGAACACGCCGTATACCGGCGCCAGAACATCATCGAGCCCGGTGCGCAGCTCCCCGGAAATTCCCTGATCGGCACGGCCAATGAGCACGACGCCAAAGGACAGCATCAGCATCACCGGAAATGTGAGCCGCGACACAGCCTGCCGGAACGGGACCGATAATCTGATCACCGGGGTTGCTCTCCACAAGAATTGCTAAATCCAGAGTTGGCATTACAGGCAAATTAACCAGACGCACAGGGTCAGGGGCGCCGATTCGCGCGGCCTGAGCAAGATTTAATGATGTGTTGCCGGAATCACGCCAGGAGGCACCGGGCGGGCGCCGAAGATCGCCGTGCCGACGCGCACATGCGTGGCCCCGGCGGCAATTGCGATCTCGAAATCGCCGGACATGCCCATCGAGCGCACCGCCAGCCCATGCGCATCGGCCATCGCGGCCAGGCGTTTGAAATAGGGCAGCGGGTCCACCCCCTCGGGCGGAATGCACATCAACCCCTTCAGCGCCGCGCCAAAGCGCGCCCGGCTGGCCTTTATAAAACCATCCGCCGCCGCCAAGGGCACGCCCGCCTTCTGCGGCTCGTCACCTATGTTCACCTGCACCAGCAGCTCCGGCAGCCGCCCGGCAGCCGCAGCCGCCTTGGCGATGGCATCGCTGAGGCGTTCGCGGTCCAGGCTGTCGATCGCATCGGCAAGGCGCACCGCATGCGCCGCCTTGTTGGTCTGCAACGCGCCGATCAGGTGCAGCTTCGCGCCGGGGATGGGGAATTTCTCCTCCGCCTCCTGCACCTTGTTCTCGCCGAACACCGCCTGCCCCGCCGCCAGCGCGGCCAGCACCGCCGCGCGCGGGTGGGTTTTGCTCACCGCGATCAGCGTCACATCCGCAGGGTCGCGCCCCGCCGCGCGCGCGGCGGCGGCGATGCGGGCATGAATGTTTTCCAGGTTCGCCGCGATCATCGTAAGGTCAGCCATGGATGCACGGTTAATCGCCTGGGGCCGGAGGGTAAAGCGGATTTCTGGCCCGCCGCCGCTCTGGCTGTTCACCGACCCGGCGCGGATGCCGGATCTGCTGGCGGTGGTCCGCGCCCTGCCGCCCCGGCTGTGCGGCGTGGTGTTCCGCCACGACACCGCGCCAGACCGCGCCGCGCTGGGCGCAAAACTCGCGGCACTCTGCCGGGCGCGCCACATCGCCCTGGTGGTGGCGGGCGATGCGCGGCTCGCGGCCAGCTTAAAAGCCGGGGTGCATCTGCGCGGCGGCCGGCGCGGCGGGGTTTTGCCCCTGCCACGCCGCGCGCTTGTCACCGCCTCGGCCCATAATCAGGCGCAACTGCACCGGGCGCGGCAGGCCGGTGCGCAAATCATCTTCATCTCCCCGGTTTTCCCCACTGCCAGCCACCCCGGGGCCGCCGCGCTTGGCAATTTGGGCTTCCAAACCCTGGCGCGCCGGGCGGGTAGAGCAAAAGCGTTCGCCCTGGGGGGAATTAATGGATATTCCATCCACCGGCTGGGAAAAACCTGCCCCGGCGGCGGCGCGATTGAGGCGTTTTTACTGCCCGGCAAAGAATAAAATTATAAAAGCGATATTGTAGATAGTATTAGTATAAAGACATTCATTAAAATGTCACATTCATAAAAATGTCTTGATTTCTCCACTGAACTTTCGATTCATATTTAACAGTATTGTAATATACATGTGGCGTTTCCGCCACAGTTGCCATGAAATGCCGGAACATCACGGTTCCGAGATTGCGTCAGCGCCGGGATGTGGCTTTTAAGGGGCCATCAGGGTGGCCTGCCTGCGGGCGGCGCCGCTCAGACCCTGGGGTTTAAAGCCCGTCATATTTGTTTCCCGCCGGGTTACCGGCTCAACGAGAAGGATATTTCATGCGCAAGTTACTCCTGGCCTCCGCGGCCTCGATGGGCGCTCTGCTCGCCGCCACCTCCGGCGCCATGGCGCAGCCGGTCAAGCCGGTCGCCGCAGGCACCGTCGCCGTGCATCTTAACGGCTATCTGCAGTTCGAAATCGGCGCGCAGGGCTCCACCTTCAACACGGTCGGCGGCAACAAGCTGAACACGGTCGCCACTGACGGTGAAGTCCGCCTGTATCCTGGTTTCGACGGGCAGACGATTGAAGGCATCGACTACGGCGTCCAGGTCGAACTGCGGACCTCCGCCACCAACGCCGGCAAGGGCGTTAACAGCAATGCCACCGCCTCCAACGGCAACGGCACCGGCGGCCTCTATGTTCGCCGCGCCTATGGCTACCTCGGCACCCCGGATGCCGGCTTCGTGCGCTTCGGCCAGACCGACAGCGTTTACGGCCTGATGCAGAACGGCGTGCTTGAAGCCTACGGCGACGGCAACCAGTGGCCTGCTGACGGTGGCCCGGTTTCCATCCTGCCGACCCATGCCGTTCCTGGCCAGTTCATCTATGCCGACCAGGGCGCTCTGTATGCCACCGACAAGATCGTCTACATCTCCCCGGCCTACACTGACCCGCTACTGGGCGGCGCCGCCAACGCCGGCATCGGCTTCGAGCCCAGCTCCAACGGGTTCAAACAAGGCTACGCCAACTGCACCGTCGCCGGCTCGACCTGCTCGGCGCTGACGGCCTCTTCCACGCCTGGCGACGTCAACGGCACACGCCGCAAGGACACGGTCGACGTGATGGCGCAATACCTGCTGAAGGCTGACGGCTTTGCCAGCAAGTTCTCCGGCGGCTACCTGCACGGCTCGCCGGTGACCTACAACGGCGTCCCGCAAGAATCCGGCCCGCTGGTGCATGGCTATGACGACCTGAGCGCCTACCAGTTCGGCGCGCAGACCACCTACGCCGGCCTCACCCTGGGCGCCAACGTGAAGGGCGGCGCCATCGAGGATGGCTACGCGATGAAGCCCAAGGGCGCGCGCGATGCCCTCGCCTATATCGTTGGCGCAACTTATGTGATCGGGCCTTATGTGGTCGGCGCCAGCTACTTCAACAGCCAGTCGGCCGGCACCTATGACCCGACCAAGGCCGGGAAGGAAGCCCGTACGCTGAGCGAATACGGCTTCACCGCCGGCGGCAACTATGTGCTCGCCCGCCAGATGAACCTGTTCGTGGAATACATGTACGGCCACGCGCACCAGCCGGGTAACGCCAACCTGAGCGCCATGGGCAATACCCAGGCACAAATCGTCACCGCCGGCGCCACCATCAAGTGGTAATGGCCTGAACGGAATTCGCGCCTGGCCCACTCCGGCAGTCAGGCGCGAACCCTCAGCTAAAAGGGGTGGCGGGCAACCGCCGCCCTTTTTCTTTGGCTAGCGGTTCTGGCCCTTGGCGGATGCGGGCTTGAAGGCTAAACAACCATCAAGTTTCAGGTTTGGAGAGTTCAGTTGCGGATGTTCAAAAAAATCGCCGGCCCCGCCGTGTTGCTCCTCGGCGCAATGGCTCTGACCGGCTGCGGCAAAAACCCGCCCAGCATAGCCGCCGTGAATAACCCTGAAACCTCCAGCCTGCCGGGCGCCATGGCCTCGACCGACTCCAGCTCCTCGGGCACGCTCTTCACCTTCGGCAAGGGCTCCAGCAGCAGCACCGCCCAGGCCACGCAAATCCAGGTCAACGCCTATCTCTGGCGCGCCACGCTCAACACGCTGGCGTTCATGCCTCTGGTCTCGGCCGACCCGTTCGGCGGCGTCATCATCACCGATTGGTACACGCCCCCCGCCACCCCCGGTGAGCGCTTCAAGGTCAATGCCTATATCCTCGGGCGCGAACTCACCGCCGACGCCATCCAGGTCAGCGTGTTCCACCAGACCCAGGAAAATGGGCAGTGGGTTGATACCCCCGCCGACCCCGCCACCGCCGGCGGCCTCGAAGACCGCATCCTCGCCAACGCCGCCAACCTCCAGGCCGCGGCGCAGCACACGAATTAGAGCAATAATCATCTGAACTGAACCTGCCGGTTCAATTCAGATGATTGAAATTGCTCGCTCAAAAAAAGCTAGTGTCCTGCCCCTGAAGTCCGCTGCATCCCGCAGCGGACGGAAGGGACAAGCAGGCCAATGAAAACAAAGCGCAAATTTTTTCTGGGGCACCGGCCCTGATATGCTAGGCTATAGCCTGATCGCACCTAAAGCGATCAGGCTATAGCCTTTTTGCTGAGGGCGATTTACGCATCAGGCCGCTCAAAATGAGCGGGCGTCATGCGATCGCGCTCTCGTAAAAACACGAACGGAGGGTATCATGGAGCTGGAAAACCAAGGCGACCATATCGCATTGCTCGCGTTAATGATCTCCGGCGTGCTCATCCATCGGCTCGACCAGATCGGCCAGCTGGATGAGACAACCGCCCTACATCTGCACAAACTCGTGGCCGGAGTCCGCATTCACGCAAAATCGCGCGGATTGACCGACCTTAACACCCTGTTTGACAATCTCGACCGCACGCTGGCCCATAAACTTCCAAAAGCCTGAAGCCCAAAACCAGCCTCAGCCACTTTGCCGCACCGTGTTACCCCACGGTCACGACAATAACATGCCCCGCGTCGGCTTCGGCCAACGCGGTGTGCAGCGCCGCGATCCCCGCCAGCATCATCTCCCCCGCATCCTCATCCTCTTCCTCGGTGAAGTCCTCATAGGCCTCGCCTAGTTCTTCCTCATCGAAATTATCCGGGTTCAGGGCCTCCAGATATTTATCCTGGTCCTCCGCGGTCATGATAAACACCAGCGCCTGCGAGGCTTCCGCGATCTCGGCCACCGTCTCGTTCTCGCTGGCCTCCAGCTCAATGTCATAATCATCGGAGAGGATCGGCAGCAACACCGAAAAAACCTCGCCATCATAATCAAAATCCGCCACCGAGGTCCCGTTGGCGGCCAAAAACGCCGCCAGCGCCTGCGGATCATCCTCCTGCGCCGCAGCGACCAGATCATTCAGATCCGCACGCGGCAAACGAGTAAAAACAGCAGTGGCCGCCATGCTTATCTCCCAACAATATCGGCGCCAACCTTACCAGGGCGCCGGAGGGTGTTCAATAAGCCAGGCCATGGGGCGCTGCCCCCTGGCCTGGCTTACGAAACCGCTCCCAGCGCCTGGGTCAGGTCGTCGATGATATCGGCTTGGTCTTCGAGGCCGACGGAGAGGCGGATGGTGCCCTCGGTGATGCCGAGGCGGGCGCGTTCCTCGGGGCCGATGCGCATATGGGTGGTTGTGGCCGGGTGGGTTGCGAGTGATTTGGTGTCGCCGAGGTTATTGGAGATGGTGATGATCCTGAATGCGTTCATCAGCGCGAAGGCTGCCGCCTTGCCGCCTTTCAGCTCAAAGGTCACCATGGTGCCGCCGCCGCTCATCTGGCTCATGGCGAGTTCGCGTTGCGGGTGTGAGGCGAGGGTTGGGTAGAGGGCGCGCGAGATTTCCGGGCGTGATTCCAGAAAATTGGCGATGGCTTCGGCGGCGGCTGATTGCGCCTTCACGCGCAGGGCCATGGTTTCCAGCCCCTTGAGGATAACCCATGCATTGAACGGCGAGAGCGCGGGACCGGTGTTGCGGAAGAACGGCTGAAAAACCTCCTCCATCCATTTTTTCGGCCCCAGCACGGCGCCGCCGAGCACGCGGCCTTGGCCGTCCATATGTTTGGTGGCGGAATACACCACCACATCGGCGCCAAATTCGAGCGGGCGCTGCAGCAGCGGGGTGGCGAACACGTTGTCGACCACCACGAGCGCGCCGGCGGCATGGGCCAGGCTGCAAACCGCGCGCAGGTCCACCATGTCGAGCATCGGGTTGGAGGGGGTCTCCAGCAGCACCATGGCGGCGGGGGTGGCGAGGGCCTTGCCCCAGGCGGCCAGGTCGGCGCCGTCAACAAACTCGGTGGTGATGCCGTATTGCGGCAACAAGGTGCTCACGATCCAGTGACAGGAGCCAAACAGCGCGCGCGCCGCGACCACACGGTCCCCCGCCTTCAGCCCGGCCAGCATCGCCGATGAGACCGCCGCCATGCCGGTTGCCGTGCAGCGGCACACATCCGCGCCCTCGATCGCCGCGAGCTTCTGTTCCAGCATGCTCACCGTCGGGTTGGAGAACCGCGAATATTGGTAGTGCTGGATCTGGTTGGCGAACACCGCCTCGGCCATTTCCGCGCTCTCATACACAAAGCCGGAGGTGAGAAAGAGAGCCTCGGCGTTTTCATCTAAATTCGTACGGATACGCCCGGCGTGAATCAGCTTGGTTGCCAACCGCTGGCTATCGGAATCGCTCATCTCAAATCCCCTTGCTTCACAAACATGCCCGGCCACAGGGGAGGTGGCGCATGGCAGCGCCACAGCCTCTTTAGCGCGTTTATTTAATGGCATCCGCTGGGATACCGCCTCGCCGCAATCCGGCCGGACAAATCACGAGGTGAGTTTCCGCCTAAACCCGCCTGCCCGCCCGGTCAATGCCGGTTAGGGGGCCGGTTGCGGGAAACGGCGGCGTCTGCTTGGATGCGGCACCCATAACAACGGTTACAATAAACCAAAAGGAAACGACACATGAAAGCAGCCGTGCTGAACCGCCTGAGCGGCGTTTTTGAGATCGAGGAAATCCAGATTGACTCGCCGCGTGGCCGTGAAGTCCTGGTTGAGGTGAAAGCCTCCGGCCTGTGCCACTCCGACCTGCACATGGCAGAAAGCGATTATGGCATGCCCCTGCCCGCCGTGGCCGGGCATGAGCTGGCAGGCATCGTGCGCGAGCTTGGGCCGGATGTGCGCGGCCTGGCGGTGGGGGACCATGTGGTCGGCTCGCTCATCCAGTTCTGCGGCCATTGCGACGCCTGCCTCGGCGGGCGCACCTACCAGTGCGAACACCCCGAGGAGACCGTGCGCGGGCCAACCGATGCCCCGCGCCTGAGCCGCGACGGCCAGCAGGTGTACGCCACTTTCGGCACCGCCGCCTTCGCCGCCTTCTCCCTGGTGCATGAAAACCAGCTGGTGAAGGTGCCCAAGGAACTCCCCTTTCCGCAGGCCTGCATCCTCGGCTGCGGCACCGTCACCGGCGCCGGGGCCGCGATTAACACCGCCAATGTGCAGGCGGGGGACACCGTCGCCGTCTTCGGTGCCGGCGGCGTCGGCCTCAATGTCATCTCCGGCGCGAAGCTCGCGGGCGCCACGCGCATTATCGCCATCGACACGCAACCCAAAAAAGAAGAACTGGCCCGCAAATTCGGCGCCACCGACTTCGTCAACCCGGCGGATGGCGACCCGGTGGCCGCCGTGCGCGCGCTCACGGGCGGCGGGGTGCATCACGCCTTCGAGGTCATCGGCCTGAAGGCCACCACCGAACAGGCCATTAAAATGGTGCGTCTGGGCGGCGGTGTGTATCTCATCGGGGTGCACAAACCAGGCTCGACCATCACCATCGATGTGCTGGCCGACATGGCCTACAGCCAGGCCACCATCAAGGCCGTGTATATGGGCTCCACCAACATCCGCCACGATATCCCGATGTACGCTAACCTCTACCTCCAGGGCCGCTTCAACCTCGACGACCTGATCTCCAGGGAAATCAATATCTCCGAGATCAACGCCGCCTATAAGGAGCTGAAAACCGGCGCCATCGCGCGCAGTGTCATCACCTCGTTCTAAATCAATGAAATTGATCGTAAAACATAAGGTAGAGTGCGATCGTTTGAGGTTCGCTCAACCGAGCGAGCCGAAAGCGTGAATCGCCCTCAGAAAAACGGCCAGAGCCTGATCGCACTTAAAGCGACCAGGCTCTAGCCACGCCACTACGCGCCGGGCCGCGCTTGCGCAGTCCGGCGCGGCAGATTATGTGTGCGCTCATGGGCGGGTATGATGTAATGGTAGCCTGTTAGCTTCCCAAGCTTGATGCGCGGGTTCGATTCCCGCTACCCGCTCCAAATTCCTTGAACACCGGCGGCGCCTGCCACAAAAAAAGACCCGCGGCCAATGGGCCAGCGGGTCAAGTCAACAGGGAGGCTTCACGTCTGGGAGACGTCGGGACCAAGGTCCCAATCCAGCCCTCTCGGGCTGAACGATGTCCGGCTCGCACCGAACAATGTTGTATATAAGCCACAATCAAAAAATATTTAAGTGTTAATTTGGTAATGTAGGGGATTTTTGTAACCACCGATTGCGAGTCAGCCCCGCGCCAGATGCATAATGGTGAATCAACGCACAAAAAACCGGCCATAACCGCCGCTTTTCGCGGCAGCACGGCCGGTTCATATCCCCAGGTCAGGACTTCTGGATATTACGTTCCGAGATGCTGTTTATCAGAAAATCACGGAAAACCGAGACGCGCTTGCTGTTGCGCAGCTCCTCCGGGTACACGAAATACATCTCATTGGCCGGCTTCTTCAGCTCCGGCAGCACGTTCACCAGCCCGGTCTGGTCCTGCACCAGATAATCGGGCACCGCGCCAACACCCATGCCATTGCGGATGCAGACCAGCATCGCCTGCAGCGAGTTCACCTCCAAAACGCCCCGGCGCGGCGTGCCGTCCTTGCGGCCGACCTCGGCCAGCCAGTTCACATCGGGCACCGGCGGCTTGCGGTCACCGAACAATATCAGCTTGTGGTGGTCGAGGTCTTCCACGCTTTGCGGCGTGCCGTTGGCTTTCAGATATTCCGTCGAAGCCCAGATCTGGCTGCGGATTTCGCCCAGATGGCGCTGCACCAGGTCGGGCTGGCGCGGCGGATGCATGCGGATGGCCACATCGGCCTCGCGCATCGCCAGATCCAGATCGGTGTCATCGAGCAGCAGCGTCACGGTCACATCAGGGTGCGCTGCAAGGAAGGTTTTCAGCCGCGGCGCCAGCCAGGTCACGCCAAAGCTGTGCGTTGTGGTCACCTTCAGCCGCCCGGCCGGTTTTTCCTTGCTTTCGGCCAGCAGCGCCTCGGTCATCGCCAGCTTGGCGAACACCTCGCGCACGGTGCGGTTCAGCGCCTCGCCCTGTTCGGTGAGGATCAATCCGCGCGCATGGCGGTGGAACAGCGGCACCGAGAGCGCCTCCTCCAGCGCCGAAATCTGGCGCGATACTGCTGATTGGCTAAGGTTCAGCGTATCGCCCGCATGGGTGAAGCTGCCCGCTTCCGCCACCGCGTGGAACACCCGCAGCTTGTCCCAATCCATTTTTTGTCCGGTCATTTTTATGCTGCCTCACTGACATGCTGGGGTAACTGCGCCAGATATTTCTCCGCCTCCAGGGCTGCCATGCAGCCGGTCCCGGCGGCGGTCACTGCCTGGCGGAAAATTTTGTCCTGTACATCGCCCGCTGCGAAAACACCCGGCACCGAGGTCTCGGTGCTGCCGGGTTTCGTGATGATGAAACCTTCGGCGTCGGTGTTCACCTGCCCGCCGAACACCGCCGTGGCGGGCGAATGGCCGATGGCGATGAACACGCCGTCCACGCTGATCTCCTGCGCAACGCCGGTCTTCACATTGCGCAGCCGCGCGCCGGTAACAACAGCCGGGCTGCCGCCGCCCAAAATCTCATCCACCGCATGGTCCCAGATCACGGTGATCTTCGGGTTGGCGAACAGCCGGTCCTGCAAAATCTTCTCGGCGCGGAAACTGTCGCGCCGGTGCACCAGGGTCACATGGCTGGCGTGGTGGGTGAGGTAGAGCGCCTCCTCCACCGCCGTGTTGCCGCCGCCGACCACGGCGACCTTTTTGCCGCGGTAGAAAAACCCGTCGCAGGTGGCGCAGGCGGAAACCCCGGCGCCCTGGTAGATCTTCTCCGAATCCAGCCCCAGCCAGCGCGCCTGCGCCCCGGTCGCGATCACCACGGCATCCGCCACGAACTCCACCCCGGCATCCGACCACGCGCGATAAGGCCGGGTGGCGAAATCCACCTTGGTGATAATGTCGTAGATGACCTCGGTGCCGACATGCACGGCCTGTTTTTCCATCTGCTCCATCAGCCAGGGACCCTGGATGGTCTCGGCAAATCCGGGATAATTCTCCACATCCGTGGTAATCGTCAGCTGCCCGCCGGGCTGCAGCCCGGCCACCATCACCGGCGCCAGATTGGCGCGCGCCGCATAAATCGCCGCCGTGTAACCGGCCGGCCCCGCGCCGATGATTAGTATGCGGGTTTTCCTCACCTCAGCCATTCTCGTTTGTCATCCACTTTATATAAGAATCAGGAATGCAGCATATCTGTTGACTTCGCGCCGATACAAGCGCGCGTTTATGGTTCGGGTCACAGAAGTTGGCAATTTCCACCCATGGTCAAATGAATTTGTGTAATTATATTGCGCAGAACCATCTGCGATAGTTTTAGGACAAACCATGCCGCGCGACCCCGACCCGATCCAGCTCGACGAAATCGACCGCAAGATCATCGCCGAACTGCAGGAGGACGGCCGCATGACCAATGTGGAGCTGGCCAGGCGCACCGGCATCTCGCCGCCGCCCTGCCTGCGCCGCGTGCGCCGGCTGGAGGAGGCGGGCTTCATCCAGGGCTACCACGCCCGCACCGATGGCCAGAAGCTCGGCTGGCAGATCGCCTTCTTCGTCATCGTCGGGCTTGAGAGCCAGAAACAGGCGGTGCTGGATGGGTTCGAGGCCCTGGTCGCCACCTGGCCCGAGGTGCGCGAATGCCACATGATCCGCGGCGGCGGCGATTTTCTGCTCAAGCTGGTGGCGCGCGACGCCGCGCACGAAAACCAGCTCACCGCCCGGCTCACCGGGGCCGCGCATGTCGCCCGGGTGCAGACGCTGCAAACAATCCGCACCAGCCGCGACCTCGCGGGCGTACCGATGGACCGTTCAAATGGTTGATTTTCTGATCCTGCTGGCCGCCCTCATCGTTGACCTGCTGTGCCGCTATGTTCCGGCGCATCTGCCCTATCTGTTCCCCTTCGTCTTCAACGCGCCGGTGTTCCTCGGCTGCTGGTTCATGCTGCTGTGGTATCTGCGCGGCATGGCCCGCATCGCGCCGGCGGAAAAACCCGGCCGCCTGCGCCAATGGTTCTTCCTGCTCGGCCTCGGCAGCATTTATTTCGTGCTGCAAACGCATTTTGAATACATCTCGCAGCATATGTTCTTCCTCAACCGCATCCAGGCGGTCACCATCGGCATGGCGGCGCCCTTTGGCATCGCCATCGGCTGGATGCCCGAGGTGCTGCGCCTTGGTATCCCGCCCTGGCTGCTGCGCGCCTGCCAGAGCCGGATTGTGTATAAATTTGGCCGCGTGCTCGCCCACCCGCTGCCCGCCATGGCGATTTTCCTCATCACCACCGATGTCTGGCTGATCCCCGCCGTGCATTTCGCGGCCATGATCAACCCGCTCCTCTACGCGGTGATGAACATCTCCTGCCTGCTCGGCGGCCTGCTGTTCTGGCTCGTGGTGCTGGACCCACGGCCAAAACCCGCCGCGCGCTTCTCCTACCTCGCCCGCGCCGCCGCCGGCTTCCTGGTGATGTTCCCGCAGATCGCCGTCAGCTCCTACATCGCGCTGAGCACGGATGATCTGTACTCTTTTTACACACTTTGCGGCCGTCTCTTCCCCTCCATTTCCCCGCTTTATGACCAAATGCTGGGCGGGCTGATCCAGTGGATACCCCCCGGCATGCTCAACACCGCTGCCCTGCTCATCAGCCTCAACGCGCTGCGCCTCTCCGACATCAAGGCCGAAAAAACCTTTGTCCCGCCTCCCGGCGCGAAGATTTACGAAGCCAAATGGACCGGGCAGAGAAAATGACCACCCCGAAATAAGGTTTTTTGTTGCGCCGCAACATGATTTTTGCCGCCCGCGCGATACCAGCGCAGCCCAGCTTTGAAATTTTGGACCAAGTTCCCGGCTTGATTTGATCTATGACAATCCCTCCCCGAGCGTGAGCGGCTAAAGCCCGCTCACATCAAAAATTTTGAGGAGCGGACATGGGCCTGACCGGAAACACACGTATCCTGAACAACCAGCTGCGCGCGAAAGTGATGAGCGCCGAGGCGGCGGCGGAGCTGATCGCCTCCGGCAGCACGGTGGGCATGAGCGGCTTCACCGGTTCGGGCTACCCCAAGGCCGTGCCCCTGGCGCTGGCCGCGCGCATGGAGGCCGAGCGCGCCGCGGGCAACAAATTCCGCCTGCGGGTATGGACCGGCGCCTCCACCGGCCCGGAGCTTGACGGCGCCCTGGCCAAGGCCGACGGCATCGAATTCCGCCTCCCCTATAACTCCGACCCCATCGCGCGCGAAAAGATCAACCGTGGCGAAATGGAATATTTCGACATGCACCTGAGCCAGGTCGCCCCGATGGCCTGGCAAGGGTTTTTAGGCCCGCTGGACACCGCCATCATCGAGGTCACCGGCATCACCGCCGATGGCGCGCTGGTCCCCTCCTCCTCGGTCGGCAACAACAAAACCTGGCTGGACCGCGCGCAAAAAGTCATCCTCGAGGTCAACCGGTGGCAGAACCCGGCGCTCGAGGGCATGCATGATATTTATTACGGCACCGCGCTGCCGCCCCACCGCGTGCCCATCCCGCTCATCCGCCCCGACGACCGCATCGGCCAGACCACCTTCAGCTGCGACCCGGATAAAATCGTCGCCATCGTCGAGACGGACGGGCCGGACCGCAACCTGCCCTTCGCCAAACCCGATGACGCGGCGCTGCGCATCGCGGGGCACCTGATCGAGTTTTTCCGCCATGAGGTCGCGCGCGGCCGCCTGCCCGCCTCGCTGCTGCCGCTGCAATCAGGCGTCGGCAATATCGCCAACGCCGTGCTCACCGGGCTGATGGACGCACCCTTCGAGAACATGACCGCCTATACCGAGGTGATCCAGGACGGCATGCTCGACCTGCTCAACACCGGCAAACTGCGCATGGCCTCCGCCACCTCCTTCTCGCTCAGCCCCACCGCGGCAGAGGCCATGAACGCCAACATGAGCCAGTATCGCGGCAACATGATCCTGCGCCCGCAGGAAATCTCCAACCACCCGGAACTGATCCGCAGGCTCGGCTGCCTGGCGATGAACGGGCTGATCGAGGCCGACATCTACGGCAATGTGAACTCCACCCATGTCATGGGTTCGCGCATCCAAAACGGCATCGGCGGCTCGGGCGATTTCGCGCGCAACGCCTATGTCTCCATCTTCATGACCCCCTCAACCGCCAAGGGCGGCAAAATCTCCGCGATCGTGCCGCAGGTCTCGCATGTCGACCATATCAACCAGGATGTGCAGATCATCGTGACCGAACAAGGCCTGGCCGACCTGCGGGGCCTCAGCCCCAAGCAGCGCGCCAACGTCATCATCGCCAACTGCGCGCACCCTGACTACCGGCCCATGCTGCTCGACTATTACGCCAGGGCGCGCAAAGGCTCCTACGGCCAGCAGTCGCCCAGCCTGCCGGGCGAGGCGCTGTCCTGGCATCAGCGTTTCATGGAAACCGGCTCAATGCGGGTTTAAGCGCGATCGTTTGAGGCTCTCTCAACCGGGCGAGCCGAAAGCGTGAATCGCCCTCAAAAAAACGGCATGCCCCGCCACACAAACATCCAGACACACCAAAGGGGGCCACGGCCCCCTTTTTAGAGCAATATGCGTTTAGATTAACGCAGAGCGCTCAAGCTAAACGCATGAAATTGCTTGCTTAAACAGGGGCTAGCGGATTCAGACGATATGTCCGAAATGCCCGAGGAAGGCCAACCCCGCCAGCCCGGCCGCGAGCAAAACCACCAGCGTCAGCACTAGCGGCAAATTACTGATTTTAACGGCCCGCGCCTGACGCGGCGGCGTTTCCGGCTCATATTCAACCGTGTTGTTGCGCGCCGCATGCACCAGATCAGCAAAGGCATCACCCTGGCCGGGCTGATGCAACGGCGCATTCGCATCCTCCCCGCTGCTCAGGAACATCGACAGGCCCAGCGCCGGGTCCGCCTCCAGCGGCGTATCGGTCATTTGTGTTGCAGCATGCTGTGTTCCGGCATTCTGCATCCCGGCCTGCTGTGTGTCCACACGCTCAAGGGTGGAGCCTTCGTCCACATTCGTCAGCGGCGCCGCGAAATCAGAAACCCGCGCCAAATCCGGGGAAAGCGGCTCGCTGCGCCAATCGGTTCCGCACTGCACGCAATGCAACTTGCGGCTGCGCCCGGCCAGCGCGGCATCGGGCACTTCATATACGGTTGAACAACTCGGGCATAACAGCTGCATGATAGGCTTTAGATTGGCATTTTTGGCGCGTTCACGCAATAACAACCTGCATTATCTTCGACCGCCAATCAATTCATTTGACACAAATTTTTGTCTATCTAAACGTCGCGCGTGCAACACAGTCCTGAATCAGGGTCAGTCCGCCCCGGCCAGGGCAAGCCCATGACGCAACAGAACCCTAAGGTAGAATGATTAGATTCGATGACGTCTGGTTAAAATACCACCATCAGGAGCGCGGCCCCGGGGCTTTGGCGCGCGATGTTCTGCGCGGCATCAGCTTCAAAATCCCCGACGGCGGTTTCCGCTGGCTCACCGGCCCCTCGGGCGCCGGAAAAACCAGCCTGCTCAAGCTCATCTACCTCGCGCAACACCCAACCCAGGGCCGGATCGACATCATGGGCACCCATGCCGCCAAAATCTCCCGGCGCGACGCTGCCCTGCTGCGCCGGCGCATCGGCGTGGTCTACCAGGATTTCCGCCTGCTCGCGCATCTCTCCGCTTATGACAACGTGGCCCTGCCGATGCGCCTGGCGCGCCGCGCCGAGCATCAGGTTCACGCCGATGTCACCGAAATCCTCCGCTGGGTCGGCCTCGCCAACCGGCTGGGCGCGCTGCCCGACGAGCTCTCCGGCGGCGAGCAACAGCGCGTCGCCATCGCGCGCGCCGTGGTCGGGCGGCCCAAACTCCTGGTCGCCGACGAACCCACCGGCAATCTGGACGACGAACAGGCCGGGCGGCTGATGACCCTGATCACCGCGCTCAACCGGCTCGGCACCACCGTCGTCGTCGCCACGCACAACCACGCGCTGGTCGAGGCCTACCCCGCCCCGCGGCTTGAAATGGCCGAAGGCCGGCTGACCGCGCATGGCTAAGCGCCATACCGATCCGCTGGGCCTGCACTCCGCGCTGGAGGACTGGATGCTCCCCGTCCTGGTCGCGGCCATGAGCTTCCTCGCCGCCCTGGCCATCGCAGGCGCGCTGGCCAGCACCACGCTGGCCGCGCAATGGCAGAATGACACCGCGGCGGCGCTCACCATCCAGGTGCCCCAGCCCGGCGCGCCGGATGCCGCCAACAACGCCACCCGCCTGGCGGCCGTGCAAACCGCGCTGCAAACCATGCCCGGCGTCACCAACCCGCAACTGCTGAGCGCTGACGCGCTGAACCACCTGCTCGCCCCCTGGCTCGGTACGGACGCAGCATCGCTCGGCCTGCCGCTCCCCGCCGTCATCACCGCCACCTGGAGCGGCCCCGGCGCGGGCGATTCCATCGCGGCGGCGCTGAACAAGCTCGCCCCCGGCACCCTGGCGCAAACCGGCACACAATGGGCCGCGCGCGTCACCGCGCTCACCGGCAGCCTGCAAACCTGCGCCGCCGCCGTGCTGGTCATCGTCGCCCTGGTCGGCGGCGCGCTGGTCGCGCTGGCCACCCGCGCGGGCCTGGCGCAACGGCGCGACACCATTGAGACCATCCACGGCCTCGGCGCGCTGGATGCCGACATCGCCAGCCGCTTCGCCAGCCGCGCCACCATTCTCGCCGTCACCGGCGCCGCCGCCGGCGCGCTGCTGGCGCTGCCCGTGCTGCTCTGGCTGGCCATGCTCGCGGCACCCTTCGCCAGCCCCATCCCGCAGCCCGGCCTAACAAGCGGCCTGACAAACGGCCTCGCCCGCAGCCTGGCCAGCATGCCGCCCGCGCTGTGGACCGCAATGCCCTGTCTGCCGCTGGCTGCCGCCGTCATCGGGTGGTGCTCGGCACAGCTCACCGTGCGGGGCTGGTTGCGGAAGCTGGTCTGATGCCCCGCGCCCGCCGCTTCCGCCGCCGCCGCTTCTCCATCCTGCGCCTGCTCGCCAATACATTGATCGCGCTTTGCGGCCTCTGGCTGGCCGGTTTCCTCGTCTTCCTCGCCGTGGTCTTTACCGCCACGCCGCCCAACCCGATGCCGCATGCCGACGGCATCGTGGCGCTCACCGGCGGCGATGATCGCGTCGGCGCCGCCCTCGCCCTGCTGGCTGACCGCGACGCCCCGCTGCTGCTCATCTCCGGCGCCGGGCGCGGCACCTATCTGGGCGATTTCACCGCCGACGACGCCGCCGCCGCCACCCATTTCGCCAGCGCCATCACCCTGGGCCACATGGCCGGCACCACCCACGGCAACGCGCTGGAGACCACCAACTGGGTCCGCGCCCACAACATGCACTCGCTCATCATCGTCACCGCCGACTACCACATGCCCCGCGCCATGCAGGAAATGCATCAGGCCCTGCCCGATATCACCCTCATCCCCGCCCCCGTGCGCCCGCCCGCCATGCGCAAACTTCTCAGCCTGCCCACATTGCGGTTACTGGCCGGAGAATATAGCAAGTACCTCGTGGTCCGCTCCGGACTCCGCCGGCTCGCCGCCAGCCTCATAACCCAGGACTAATCAAGCTGCGCTTCCTCCGCTCCCTCGCCTTCAACGCCGTCATGTTCGGCGCCGGCACCGTGCTCAGCCTCTGGGGCATCCTCATCTGGCAATTGGGCTTCCAGCGCCTCGATCGAATTCCCATCCGCTGGGCGAAAATCTGCCTCGGCGGGCTGCGTTTGTTCTGCGGCATCAAGCTGCGCATCGAAGGCCGGGAACACCTGCCCCCGCCCGGCGGCGCCATCGTCGCCGCGCAACATCAGTCAACGCTCGACGTCCTCATCTGGCTGACCCTGCTGCAACACCCCTCCTTCGTGTTCAAACGCGAGCTGACCAAAATCCCCCTGTTCGGCGTGCTGCTCGAGCCCACCGGCATGGTCCCGGTTGACCGCGGCGGCGCCGGCCAGGCCCTGCGCAAAATGGTCGCCGATTGCGGCAAGGCCCTCGCCGCCGGCCGCCAGATCATCCTCTTCCCCGAAGGCACCCGCGTCGCCCACGGCAAATGCGCGCGCCTGCACCCCGGCATCATTGCCCTCGCCAAAGCCAGCAACCTGCCCCTCATCCCCGCCGCCACCAATTCCGGCCTCTACTGGGGCGCCAAAGCCTTCCATATCGCGCCCGGCACCGTCATCGTCAGGCTCTACCCGCCAATCCCCACCGAAACCCCGCAAGACCAAATCCTCAACCGCCTGGCTGTCACCTTCTACGATCAGGGCGTGAACTAGAGTGCGATCGTTTGAGGTTCGCTCAACCGAGCGAGCCGAAAGCGTGAATCGCCCTCAGAAAAACGGCCAGAGCCGGATCGCAGCTAAAGCGATCAGGCTCTGGCGCGCGATCGTTTGAGGTTCGCTCAACCGAGCGAACCTCAAAGCGTTAATCGCCATCAGAAAATGACCCTAGGCGGCGCGTTGCACCTCAGCCAGAGACCCGGCGCGGGCATTGAGCCGGGCGCGGATGGCGGCTGGCACCTGGCGGGCGGCTTTGGCGCGCGGGTATTCCATCTCGGTGATGGCGGTATCGCCAACCAGGGCCTGATGTTCGGCCCAGTTGTCGAAGCCCAGGCGGTCAACATTGTCGACGAAGGTTTCCGCCGGGGTGTTTTCGGCCAGGATCAGCGAGTGGTCCGCAACCTCGACATGGTAATAGGTGAACACGGCGGGAACGTCTTCCTCACGGATGATCGAGACGCCGTTTACCAGCGCACCGGCCTGGATCAGCACATTGTCCACCAGCAGGGCATGGCAGGCGGAAAGCAGCAGGTCGCGCGCGGGCAGATTTTCACCCAGGGCGCCGGCTTTAACGCGGATGGGCAGCACACGCAGGCGGTCGGCGAAGACCATGGAAATGGTCTGGCGGCCGAGCCAGCAGATGGGGGCGGTGCGCCCGTCGCTCAAAGTGACCAGATCACCGGCTTTCAGGGTATCAACCGCAACGTCGCCCGAGGGGGTGCGGATGGCGGTTCCAGCCATGAAGCAGGCGGGGGTGCCGGTGGTGCCCAGAAGATCCCAGCCGATCGTGTTTTGCACGATGAGGGTGTTTGTGCTGGTCGTGCCGCCGAAGGTGCTGCCGGTGTCCTTGATGGTCAGGACATAATATTGCTTGCTGGTGGTGTCCTGAACCAGGATGCCGATATATTTGGTGCCCTGCTCGAGGGCGGCGACATAGGTGAACCCGGCTTTAACGCCCTTGGCAGCGGTTGTGGTGCCGGTGAGCGCGGCACCAACCGGGACGGGGTTGGTGCCGGTGCCAGCGGTATAGGTCATGGTCTCCGTTGCGTTTCGCCCGATTAACAAATTGCTGGTGTTGGGGGCAATGGTGATGTTCCCGCCGGTGTAGGTGACAGCGAACATGCCATTAAATGCTTCGGTCGAGGCCATTGCGGAGAAATCCTTCAAATCAAGTTGCGAGCGGTTATCGATTAGAAGGGTCTTCTGTCATAAAATTAATAAAAATGTATGGTTTTTTAGCTTATTTCCGGTGAACACACTCAAAAGTGAATGTTGCTTCGGGACGATCCACGCAAAACATCTCATAAAAAGTCTTCAGCAAGATTTTATAAAATTTTATCCAATTTTTATCTTACTGTCTTGCATGGCGCAGGTTGTCCCGGCGGCCGAGGCTGATTTAGCACCGGCAGAATTTCAGGATATCCTCTGCTGGCGTATATTCAGCGTTCTCACGCCAATGTGACGCTGGAATTTCATTCCGGAAGACAAAAACCAGATCGTTCTTGCCGCGCAAAATTTCCGGCGCCCACGAACGCCATTATTTTTGAACGACGATCAGCCATGAGATGAAATCGCAACGCGATTCCACCTCATGCCATCGTCAGCGCCGGGAGATCAGGCGGCGGCGCTGCGGGCCGCCGCTGTTGCTTCAGCCCGGGCGCTGAGCCGCTGGCGGATGGCCTTTGGCACTTGGCGCGTGGCCTTGGCGCGCGGATAGTCCATCTCAATGATCGCGGTAGCGCCGGCCAGCGCCTCATGTTCGGCCCAGTTGTCGAAGCTCAGGCGGTCAATGTTGTCGACAAAGGTTTCCGCCGGGGTGTTTTCGGCCAGGATCAACGCATGATCCGCGATTTCAATGTGGTAATAGGTGAAGACGGTGGGAACATCGGTTTCGCGCAGGATCGAGACGCCGTTCACCAGCGCGCCTGCCTGGATCAGTATGTTATCAACCAGCACCGCATGGTCGGGCGAGAGCAGCAGATCGCGCGCGGGGGCGCCGTCTTCCAGCGCATTGGCCCTGATGCGGATGGGCAGCACGCGCAGCGGGTCGGCAAAGACCATTGAGATGGTCTGGCGCCCAATCCAGGCCACGGTGGCGGCGCGGCCATCGTTCAGGCTCACCAGATCGCCGGTCTTCAATGTTTCAACCGCCACGTCGCCCGAGGGCGTGCGGATGGCCGTTCCGGCCATGAAGCAGGCGGGGGAGCCGGTGGCGCCGAGGAGGTTCCAGCCGACGGTTGGCTGCAGGGTGAGCGTTGTGGCGCCGCCCTGGCCGTCATCCCCCTGCTGGCCGTCCTGCCCCCCGCCGCTGTTGAAGTGATTGCCGTTTCGCACGGTTGTTAGCAGGAAGTATTGGCCGGAGGCCTGGCCGCGCACCAGAATGCCGATGTAGAGGCCACCTTTTTCCACCGCGCCGGCATAGGTGAAACTGCCTGTTAAGCCGCCGCCGCTGCCGGTGCCCGTGAGGATGGCGCCTTGCGTGACGGGGGTGGCGCTGGTGGCGCCAGGGAGGGTTATGATCTCGCCCCCGTCCTCCTCATGGAGCAGGTTGGCGGTGTTCCCGGCGGTTGTGATGCTGCCGTCAGCGTAGGTGACGGCGAACATTCCACGGAAAGTTTCGAAAACGGACATGAGCGATGCAACCTTGCTGAAATGGCCGGAATCATCCCGGCGAATTTACGGATGCTCGCTTAAAACAGGTCTTTCGTTAAAAAATCGTAAACATTCGTCTGAAATATTTGCAGGAAGGGAGCCGCACAAGAGAAAGTGATGAACGGCCGGGCGGCTTGTTATTTCGATAAAACAACAGAAACCCAGCGCGGGCCGGGGTCGGTGCCGTTCGCGGTGTCGCCGGTGATGAGCAGGGTGGCGGCGGGCAGGCTGGCCTGGATGAGCTGTTGCAGCTGGGCCTGCAGGGTCGCGGCGGTGACCGTCTGGCCGTTGATCTGCTCGATGATATTCCCGGCGACGATTCCGGCCTTCCCCGCCGGCCCCTTGGCGGTGACGGCGGTGATGGCGGCGCCGCCGCTATCGGCGGGTTTGGTGGAGATGGTGAGGCCGAGGCTGGCCAGGGTGATGGTGCCCGGGGCCGGCGGGGTTGCCGGGGCGATGGTTTCGTCCAGCGCCGGGGGCGGGGCGGTGATGCGCAGGCTGGCGCTGTGCGCGCCGCCGCCGCGCCAGAAGGTGATACCGGCCACGGTGCCCGCGGGGATTTGCGCGGTGCGGATGAACAGGGCGCGCGGGCTGGCGATGGCGGCGCCAGCGAGCGCGGTGATAACGTCGCCGGGTTGGAGGATGCCGCTGGCGGGGCCGTTGGGGGAGACGCTGCCAACCAGGGCGCCGGCGGTGCCGGGCAGGTTGAGGGTGCTCTGGATTTCCGGGGTGATTTCCTGCGTGGCGGCGCCGAGCCAGCCGCGGGTCATGCTGCCGGTGGTCATAAGCGCCTGCGCCACCGGCTGGGCCATGGCGGAGGGGATGGCGAAGCCGATGCCGACGGAGCCGCCCGAGGGGGAGTAGATGGCGGAATCAATCCCGATGACCTCGCCTTTGGTATTGAACAGCGGGCCGCCGGAGTTGCCGCGGTTGATGGCGGCGTCGGTCTGGATGAAATCGTCGTAGGTGCCCTGGTTGATGTTGCGGTCCAGCGCGCTGACGATGCCCGCCGAGGTGCTGCCGGGCAGGCCGTAGGGGTTGCCGATGGCCAGCACCCAGTCGCCCACGCGCAGGGCGCCGGAATCACCGAATTTGACGAAAGGCAGCGGGTGGCCGGTGTTGACCTTCAGCACCGCGATGTCGGCATCGGTGTCGCGGCCGATGACGGTGGCGGGGACGATGGTGCCATCCTGAAAGGTGACGCTGATGCTGGCGGAGCCCGCGATGACATGGGCGTTGGTGAGGATGTAGCCCGAAGGGGCGATGACGAAACCCGAGCCCAGCGCCTCGACCGCTTTGGGCGGCGGCAGCACGGTGCCCGAGGCATCCAGCGTGCCGGAGGTGTCCGCCGTGGGGTGGTAGGCGCTGTTGTCACCGGAGCCATTGCTGCCTGAGCCGTCGCCGCTGTTGTCGCCGCTGTTGTCGCCGGCGCCGGGCGCGGCGGGGTTCACCGGGTCCGTGCTGGCGATGCTGACCACGGCGGGCATGACACGCGCGGCGAGATCGGCCAATTGCGGCAGGCTGGCGCTGCGGGCGGCGGGGCCGAGCGCCAGGGCGGTGGCGCCGGTGATGAATATCGCGGTGATGAGCAGGCGGCGGGGTGAGGTCATGGCCAAATTGTGTGGCGGGGCGGGCATCTCCGCAAGAGGGTGGACACGCCGGGGCGCTGCGCTAAAGCTTGGGGCATGAATGAAGATGACATCCGCGCGGCGCTGGCGCCGTTCAATCTGGGTAAAATGCTCGATGGCCTGCATGTGGGCGATGGGCTGGTGCAGGTGACGCTGGCGATAAAACGTGAGGACGCCGCGGCGCGGGAGCCGTTGCGCCGGGATGTGGAGGCGGCGCTGGCCGCGATGCCGGGTGTAAAAAACGCCTCCGTGGTGTTCACCGCGCACAAGGCCCCGGCCGCGCCGCCGCCGCCGGTGGCGCCGGTGTTGCCGGGGGTGAAGTCGGTAATTGCGGTGGCCTCGGGCAAGGGCGGGGTCGGAAAATCCACCGTGGCGGTTAATCTGGCGGTGGCGCTGGCGCAGAGCGGGCTGAGCGTGGGGCTGCTGGATGCCGATATCTACGGCCCTTCGCTGCCCCGGATGCTCGGGCTGGCGCGCAAGCCCGAGGTGCGGGACGGCAAGATGATCCCGCTGGAGGCCTGGGGGGTGAAGTGCATGTCCATCGGGTTTCTGGTGGATGGCGACACCGCGATGGTATGGCGCGGGCCGATGGCAACCGGCGCGCTGACCCAGATGCTGGGCCAGGTGGAATGGGGCGCGCTGGATGTGCTGGTGGTGGATATGCCGCCGGGGACCGGGGATATTCAGCTCACCCTGGCGCAAAAGGCGCGGCTGGCGGGGGCGGTTGTGGTCTCCACGCCGCAGGATATCGCCCTGATCGACGCGCGCCGGGGGGTGAAGATGTTCGCCCAGGTGAATGTGCCGGTGCTGGGGATTGTGGAGAACATGTCCTATTTCTCCTGCCCGCATTGCGGCGGGCGGACCGATGTGTTCGGCCATGGCGGTGCCGCAGCCGAGGCGGCGCGCATAGGTGTCCCATTTTTGGGCGAAGTGCCGCTGCTGCTGGAAATCCGCGAGACCGGGGACGCGGGGACGCCGGTTTGCGCCGCCGCGCCGCAGGGCGTGGCGGCGGCGGCGTTCCGCGCCGTGGCCGCGGCGGTGGCCGGGGCGCTGGCGCCAGCAAGGCGGGCGCCGCCACGGATTGTCATCGACTGATGGCGGAGGCCGGGTTCTATCATCTGACCCGCACGGATATGGCCGCCGCGCTGCCAGCGCTGCTGGGGCGCACGCTGGCGGCGGGAGAGCGGGCGGTGGTGGTGTGCAAGGACGCGGCGCAACTGGCGGCGCTGGATGTTGCACTTTGGCACGCCCGCCAGCCGGACTGGCTGCCGCACGGCACCAAGGCCACGCCGCACCCGGAATGGCAGCCGGTTTTTTTGACGATTGAGGATGAAAACCCGGCCGGAGCGGCGTTTTTGTTCCGGCTTGGCGGGGCGGCGGCCGAGATGGCGCCTTATAAAAGAGTGTTCGACCTGTTCGACGGCACGGACGAGACCGAGGTGGCGGCGGCGCGGGCGCGCTGGCGCGCGGCGAAGGCGGCGGGGCACACCCTGACCTATTGGAAACAGGGCGAGGGCGGCTGGGAAAAGGCCGGTTGAAAACTTAATCGCCGTGATTGTAACATTAGTCCCCTGGCATTCTTGACAGGCCAGGGGGGGATCGGTAGCAACCGCCCAACTCTCGGCGGCGCAGAACCGCTGAAAACAGGTGCATGAACAACGGTCGCGACAAAGAGACTTTTGAGCAACGGCTTGCGGCAGCGCAGGCGGCGGCCAAAGGTCGGACAAAGCGGGATCCGGCGCAATCGGGCGCGGGGGCTGCCAGTCAAGCGGTCAATTTCGCCATGCGCCTGGGGGTTGAGCTGGTGGCCGCCATGGTCATCGCCGTGGTAATCGGGTGGGGGCTGGACAGGCTCTTTCACACCAAGCCGTGGCTGATGCTTGTGATGGTGCCGGTTGGCATGGCGGCCGGCTTGCGCAATCTGGTGCGGGCCGCTGGAAAAACTGACGGCGGACGGGATAAAAAGTAATGGCAGGCCCATCGATCGACGCGCTTGGACAATTCAGCCTGACAACGGGCCTGGGCCCGCTTGGCCGCGCGGTGGACTTCACCAATTCAAACGAGGCCATGCTGGCCGCCGCGGTGATCATCGTCGGCATTTTCGCCGTGGGCCTGCGCGCCCGCGCGCTGATCCCCGGCCGCGGGCAGGCGGTGGTCGAGCTGCTTTATGAATTCGTGCACAACATGTGCGTTGACACCATCGGCGAGGAAGGGCTGCGGTTCTTCCCCCTGGTGTTCACCATTTTCAGCTTTGTGCTGCTCGGCAACCTGCTCGGCCTGTTCCCTTATTTCTTCGCCTTCACCTCGCATATCGCGGTCACGCTGAGCCTGGCGCTGTTCGTGTTCGTGTTCTCCACCGGGGTGGGGTTCTATACGCACGGTTTCCGCTTCTTCAAATTCTTCGTGCCGCATGGCGTGCCAAGCTGGCTGCTGCCCCTGCTGGTGCCGATCGAGATCATCTCCTATCTCTCCCGCCCTGTTTCACTCTCGGTTCGTTTGTTCGCCAACATGACCGCCGGGCATGTGATGTGGGAGGTTTTCGCCGGGTTCATGCTGATGCTCGTGGCGAGCTTCGGTGTTTTCGGGGCGTTTGCCTCGGTGGTGCCGCTGGGCCTGAACGTGGCGCTGGCGGCGCTGGAATTGCTGGTGGCGGGGCTGCAGGCCTATGTGTTTGCCATCCTCACCTGCCTGTATCTGCACGACGCCGTGCATATGCATTGATGTTTTTTGCTTAAAAAAGTTTCGGAAAGGAAAGTTTACTATGGATCCTCAGTCAGCCGCTCTGCTCGCCAAAGACATTGGCGCCGGTCTTGCCACCATCGGTGTTGCCGGTGCCGGCGTTGGTATCGGTAACCTGTTTGGCGCGTTCGTGTCCTCCGTTGGCCGCAACCCGGCCGCGCGTGACACCATGTTCCGCGACGTTCTGCTCGGCTTCGCGCTGACCGAAGCGGTGGCGCTGTATGCGCTGGTTATCGCGCTGATCATCCTGTTCACCTGATGCGCCGCATCGCCACCATCGCTCTGCTGAGCCTCAGCCCCGCCGCCGCGTTCGCGGGCGGGACAATGCCGCAGATGGATTTCGCCAACCCGCTCACCTCCTATCAGGTGTTGTGGATGGCGGTGATTCTGGTGGCGCTCTATCTGCTGCTGGCCCGCTGGGGCCTGCCGGAGATGGGGAAAGTGCTGGCAAACCGGGCAAGCGTCATCGCGCAGGATCTGGCGGCGGCGCGGGCGGCTAAAATCACGGCCGACCAGGCCGTGGCGGCGCTGAACGCGACGATGAGCCAGGCACGCGGCGCGGCGGGCGCCGAAGTGGCGCAGGCCGTGGCGAAGGCCAAGGCCGAGGCCACGGCACAGGCAGCGGCGCTGGCCGCCAGCCTGGACCAGAAATTGGCCGAATCCGAGATGCGGATCACCGCGGCGCGGAATGCGGCGATGGCCGCGATCAAGCCGGTGGCGGCCGAGGCCGCCGCGAGTATATTGCAGAAGCTCACGGGCAGCGCGCCTGGGGCAGACATTCTGGGGCAGCGTGTTGACGACGCCCTGGCCGCGGGGAAGGCAGCTTAAGCGATGGAATACCAGGCCCTGAGTTTTACCCCCTGGGAACATGGCTCGTTCTGGGTCTTTGTCGCGGTGGTTATTTTCGCGCTGCTGGCCGGCCGTAAAATTGCGGCACCCATCGCCGCGATGCTCGACGCCCGTGCCCAAAGCGTGCGCGACGCGCTGGAAGAAGCCGCGCGGCTGAAGGAAGAAGCGCAGGCGCTGCTGGCCGACGCCAAGGCGCGCCAGGCGCAGGCCACCGAGGACGCGAAACAGATCCTCGCCTCCGCCCATGCCGAAGCGGCGCGGATGTCAGCTGAGCTGGCCGAGGAAGCCCAGGCAACCGCCGCCCGGCGGGAACGCCTGGCGATGGAGCGCATCGCCGCGGCCGAAGCCGCCGCCGTGAAAGACGTGCGGGCCGCCGCCATTGATATCGCAACCGCCGCCAGCGCGCAGATTTTGCGCGACGGCTTTGGCGCGCCAACCGACGCCGCCAGAATCGACCAGGCAATCGCCAGCATCCCAACGGCCCTGCGCCGCGCGGGCTAGGGTGCGATCGTTTGAGGTTCGCTCAACCGAGCGAGCCGAAAGCGTGAATCGCCATCAGAAAAACGGTCCTACCTCCCGGACACGCCCATCCCCAGCCGGTTGCCTGCAAGGTTGATTGCGTTAAGGTGACAAACGCTGCCTTCCGCCATGCGGGCGAAAGGGCGCGGACACTCTGTTTGGGAGATTTGCATGAAGAAATTTTTTAGCGTGACGGCGTTTGCCGTTGCCGCCCTGGCCGCGCTGGCGCCTGTCGCGGCGGGTGCCAAAACCATGACCGAGATCAAATTCGGGGTGGATGCGACGTATCCGCCGTTTGAGAGTCTTTCCCCCAGCGGAGAGTTTGTTGGTTTTGACATTGACCTTGGCCGCGCCATCTGCGCCGAGCTGAAGGTGAAGTGTGTGATCGTGAGCCAGGGTTTTGACGGCATTATTCCGGCTTTGCAGGCGCGCAAGTTTGACGCGATTTTATCCTCGATGACCGTGACGCCCGAGCGGGCCAAACAGATCGATTTTTCCTCCGAGATGTATAACGAGCCGACCAGCCTGATCACCAAGAAGGGTGCGGGCCTGGAGCCGACGGCTGCGAGCCTCAAGGGCAAGACCGTGGGCGTGGAGTCCGGCACCATTCAGGAGAGCTACGCCAAAACCTATTGGCAGCCCAATGGCGTGAACGTGATCTCCTATCCCGGCCAGGACCAGGTGTATGCGGATCTGCTCTCGGGCCGGCTGGATGCCTCGTTGCAGGATTCCGTGGAGGCTGATTATGGCTTCCTGAAGACGCCAAAAGGCGCCGATTATGCGCTGGCGGCCAACGTGACATATGACCCGAAGGATGTGCTGGGCTCGTATATCGCCATCGGTATCCGCAAGGATGAACCCGCGTTGAAGGCGAAGATCGACGCGGCGATTGCTGAGATCCTCAAGAACGGCACCTATAAAAAGATTGAATCACGCTACTTCAATTTTGACGTCTACGGCGCCAACCCGGCGCAGTGAGTTCCGGCCCGGCCCCGCGCCAGCGCGGGGCCGGTGGCTTGCAAATCCGGCTGAAGGCCATCACATGCTGAGGCATGTCCGGATCATATTCCAAGGTGAGGGCGGTGTTGGGCCCCACCAATACCGGCAAGACGCATCTGGCGATGGAGCGTCTGCTGGGCCACTCCTCCGGGATGATCGGGTTTCCGCTGCGGCTGCTGGCGCGCGAGAATTACGAGCGCATGGTGGCGCGCAAGGGCGCTAAAAATGTCGGGCTGATCACCGGCGAGGAAAAAATCGTGCCGCCCGGGGCGCGCTGGTTCTCCTGCACGGTGGAGGCGATGCCGCTGGACCGGCGGGTCGAGTTCCTCGCGGTTGATGAAATTCAGTTATGCGCCGACCCTGACCGGGGGCATGTCTTCACCGACCGGCTGCTGCATGCGCGCGGCCTGGTGGAGACGATGTTTCTCGGCGCCGAGACGATCCGCCGTCTGCTGCTGCGGCTGGTGCCGGGGATAGAGGTTGAGACGCGGCCCCGGCTCTCCGAGCTTTCCTATGCCGGGCCGGTGAAGCTCTCGCGCCTGCCGCCGCGCTCGGCGATTGTGGCGTTCTCGGCGGCTGAGGTTTACGCCATTGCCGAGGCGGTGCGCCGCAGGCGGGGCGGCTGCGCGGTGGTGATGGGCCGGCTCTCGCCGCGCACCCGCAACGCGCAGGTGGCGCTGTATCAGGAAAAAGAGGTGGATTTTCTGGTCGCGACGGATGCCATCGGCATGGGGCTGAACATGGATGTGGACCATGTGGCCTTTGCCGGGCTCTCGAAATTTGATGGCCACCGGCCGCGGCCGCTGCTGGCGGCGGAGGTCGCGCAGATCGCCGGGCGGGCGGGGCGCGGGATGCGCGATGGCAGTTTTGGCGTCACCGGCGTTTGCCCGCCGCTGGGTGAGGAGCTGGTGGAGGCGGTGGAGGCGCATGCCTTCGAGCCGCTGGAACAGCTGGCCTGGCGCAATTCGGCGCTGGATTTTACCTCGGTGGAGGCGCTGCTGGCCAGTTTGACCATGCCGCCCAGCCTGCCGGGGCTGGTGCGCGGGCAGGATGCCACGGATGTGCTGACCCTGGAGGCACTGCACCACGATGCGGATATCCGCAAAGCCGCGCAGGGGCGGGCGGCTACGCGGCTGTTGTGGGAGGCGTGCCAGATCCCCGATTTCCGCAAGCTGGCGACCGACGCGCATGTGAAATTATGCGCGAATGTGTTCACGCACCTGCGTGCGGGCAAAAATTTACCGGTGGATTGGGTGCGCGGCGAGATCGAGGCGCTGGACAAAGTCGAAGGAGATATTGATACCCTTATGCAGCGGCTGACGGATGTGCGCGTTTGGGCGTATATAACCGCCAGAGCTGATTGGATGCGCGATGCCACGCCCTGGGCGCGGCTGGCGCGCGAGATCGAGGATAGAATTTCAGATACGCTGCACATGAAGTTGATGGCGCGGTTTGTGGACAAGAGGGCGGCACATTTGACCAGACGGCTGGAAGACCAAGAAGCGGAAGAGTTGCAGGCGGTGGTGTCCAACCACGGCGTTGTGCTGGTGGAGGGCCATGAGGTGGGCCGCGTGGAGGGGTTCAATTTCCATCCTGACCCCGCGACGCAGGGGCAGGAGAAGAAATTTCTGCTGCGCGCCGCCCGCCGGGCCCTGGGGCAGGAGCTGCCGCGCCGGATTTTGCGCTGCGAGACCGCCGCCGATGAGGCTTTCAGCCTGACCGATGACCGCCAGGTGGTGTGGGAGGGCGCGAAGATCGCCCGGTTGAAGCGCAGCGAGAACCTGCTCAAGCCGGAAGTGGAGATTTTGCACTCCGAATTTCTCGACGGGCTGGCGCGCGAGCGGTTGCGCGCGCGCATCAGCGCGTTTGTGGCGGCGGAGGTGGAAAAACGCCTGGGCGCATTGCTGGTGGCGATGAAGGACCCCCCGGCGGAGCTGCGCGGCGTGATGTACCGGCTGGGCGAGGCCTCTGGCGTGATGGAGGCGGAAAACGTGGCGCCGGAGTTGCGCCAGGTGCTCAAAAAACTGGGCGTGGAGGCGGGGCGCTTCGCGTTTTTTATGCCCGCCGTGTTGAAGCCGGGTTCGGCCAAGCTGCGCGCGCTGCTGTGGGGTGTCGCCAATGACCGCAATCCGCCGCCGCTGCCCGCCGCCGGGCTGGTCTCGGCGCCGATGCCGGGCAACTGGGGGGCGGATTTCGCGCTTTCCATGGGCTGGCTGCCGGCCGGGCCGGTGATGGTGCGGCTCGACGTGGCGGAGAAGCTGGTGCGCGAGATGCATTATCTGGTGCGCAAGCATCCGGTGTTTCTGCCGCCCAACCTGGGCTCGCGCATGGGGCTCAAGCCCGACCAGCTCGCCCCGGTGCTGAATGCGCTGGGGTTCAGGATTATTCCGGCGCAGGTTTTGGGCGAGAAGCGGTATGGCCCGGCGGCGCCCGCGATGTTGGCGCGCCGCAAGATGGAGCCAAAGCCGGTGGCCCCGCCACCGCCGCCGCCCGTGCCGGTCTCTGAGGATAACCCTTTTGCGGCGCTGGCGGCGCTGCGTCAGGCCGCCCGGCGCTGATGCCCGAGGAGGATGCCGGCTGGCAACGGCTGGATAAATTCTTGTTTCATGCGCGGTTTTGCAGGACGCGCAATGTGGCGGGCGAGATGGTGGAAGCCGGTGGGGTGCGGATCAACCGTCAGCCGGTGGAGAAGGCCCATGCGCGGGTGCGGGTGGGCGATGTGCTGACCCTTGCGCTGCCGCGCGGGGTGGTGGTGGTTGAGGTTCTGGCACTGGCGCCGCGGCGCGAGGGTGCAGCCCAGGCGCAACAGCTGTATAAGGAAATTGCCGCGGATTGATTTTCTCTATGTGCATTGCAATCGCATCGCTTGCCTTAATGCGCCGCCACGCGCATATCCGGGGCGGAATTGCCACCGTATTATCGTATTAGGAGTGCCTGATGACCTATGTGGTCACCGAGAATTGCATCAAGTGCAAATATATGGATTGCGTTGAAGTCTGCCCCGTGGACTGCTTCTACGTTGGCGAGAACATGCTGGTGATCCATCCTGATGAATGCATCGACTGCGGCGTGTGCGAGCCGGAATGCCCGGCGGAAGCCATTTTGCCCGATAGCGATGACCGCGCGACGCCCTGGGTTGAGCGCAATCTGAGCTTCGCCAAGGTGTGGCCGAATATCACCCGCAAGGGCACCGCGCCGGCGGATGCCGACGAGTGGAAGGACAAGCCGGGCAAGGAAGCCCTGCTCTCGCCCGAGCCCGGCCAGCCGTAATCGCGCGGCCTCCCGTGACGGGAGGCCAAAATTCTGCTACAGGATTATTTTTGAAACCGGGCCGCTAAACCGCGCGCCCGGTAATCGACTGTAGCGGAGTTGTCATGAGCGAAAAACCGAAGACCGGGGCGGCAAAAAATCCCGCCAAACCCTTAGATGAAACGGCAGATGAAGTGACAACCGCCAAACCAGCCGAAAAAACCACCGAAAAACCCGCCGTGAAGGCAAAAGCCATGAAGCTCGCAACCAAGCCGGTTGAGGATGTGCATGAGGCTGAACCCGTGGCCCCGGCGCCCGCCGCGCCGCCGGTTATCAGCCATTCCGGCGTGCCCGCCGGGCCGATGCGCCCGATGACCCCGCCGCGCGCGATGGCGAAGGCCGAAATTTTTGTCGCGGGCGACTTCGTGGTCTACCCGACGCATGGCGTGGGCAAGGTGGAGCGGATCGCCACCGAGGAGATCGCGGGGCATACGCTGGAGCTGATCCATATCACCTTCGATGAAAACCGCATGAAGCTGCGGGTGCCGACCAACAAGGCGCGCACCGCGGGCTTGCGCAAGCTCGCCTCGCGCAAGCAGTTTGACGATGTGCTGGCCGTGCTCAAGGGCCGCGCGCGCATCAAGCGCACCATGTGGTCGCGCCGGGCGCAGGAATATGAGGCCAAGATCAACTCCGGCGACCCGGCGGCGATCGCCGAGGTGGTGCGCGATTTGCACCGCAACGCCGGGCAGCCGGACCAGAGTTTCTCTGAGCGCCAGATTTATGAATCGGCGCTGGACCGGCTGGCGGCTGAGTATGGGGCGCTGGAGCAGATTGATAAGCCGACCGCGATCGAACGGCTGATCGCGCATCTGAAGTCGGAATAAGCGCCGGGAGGCCGCCGTTCAGGCTTCGGCGTCTTCCTTGCGCAGAACATCGAGCGGCACCAGCGCGCCCTGGCGCTCGAAATGCCAGAAGGTCCAGCCGTTGCAGGAGGGGGCGTTTTGCACGGCGGCGCCGACCTGGTGGATGGAGCCGCGGTGCGGCCCGGAGGTGAGGTTGCCCTCGGCGGTGACCTCGGCGGCGATGCGGCGTTGTTTGTCGGTGAGCTGGGTGCCGGGTTTGATGATGCCGCGCTCGACAAAACTGCCAAAGGCGATGCGCGGCGTTTCGCGCCCGGTGGGCGGGGCGGTGATAGAGGCGAGCGGGACGGGAACTTCGGCGCGCAGGCGGCCCCAGGCGGCTTCCACATAGGCGGGGTGGCGCTCGATGCCGATGAAATGCCGGTGCAGGCGCTTGGCCACCGTGGCGGTGGTGCCGGTGCCGAGGAAGGGGTCGACGATGATGTCTCCGGGGCTGGTGGAGGACATGATGACGCGGTGGAGCAGCGCCTCGGGTTTTTGCGTGGGGTGGAGTTTTAGCCCATGCACATTGCGCAGGCGCTCACCCCCGGTGCAGAGCGGCATGGTCCAGTCCGAGCGCATCTGCAAATCGTCGTTGAGCGATTTCATGGCCTGGTAGTTGAATTTATAGCGCGCGGTTTTGGATTTGGCGGCCCAGATCATGGTCTCATGCGCGTTGGTGAAGCGCCGGCCGCGGAAATTGGGCATCGGGTTGGTTTTGCGCCAGATCACGTCGTTGAGGATCCAGAAGCCGAGGTCCTGCAAAATGGTGCCGATGCGGAAGATGTTGTGGTAGCTGCCGATGACCCAGAGCGTGCCGTCCTTGTTCAAAATGCGGTGGCACTGGCCCAGCCAGTCGCGGGTAAACGTGTCATAGGCGGCGAAATCGTTGAATTTGTCCCAATCGTCGTCAACGCCGTCGACCAGGCTGTCGTCTGGGCGGCGCAGTTCGCCGCGCAGTTGCAGGTTGTAGGGAGGGTCGGCGAAGACGCAGTTGACCGAGGCATCGGGGAGCATGCGCAGCATCTGCCCGGCGTCGCCGAGCAGTATCTGGTCAAGCGGGAGTTCGCGCAGCATTTCCACGGGCAAGGCAGACCCTCAAATTCGGTAAAGGTATAAACTGAAGGGAGGACCGTAGTCGCGTCAACTGTTGGATAGCAGCGGGCCGAATCCCATGCGGTGGTGCGGGGTGGGGCCGAGGCGGAGAATGGCGGCGCGGTGGAGGGGGGCGGCGTAGCCGGCGTTTTTGGCCCAGCCGTAGCCGGGGTAGCGGGCGTCCAGGCGGGCCATCAGCCGGTCCCGGGTGATTTTGGCGGCGATGGAGGCGGCGGCGATGGAGAGGCTGATGGCGTCGCCGCCGATGATGGTGGTGGTGGGGATTTGGCTGCCGGGGGGGCGGTTGCCGTCAACCAGCAGGTGGGTGGGGGTTTGCGGCAAAGCGGCGATGGCGCGGCGCATGGCGAGCAGGGAGGCGTGGAGGATGTTGAGGGTTTCGATCTCGCGCACGGAGGCGGCGCCGAGGGCGATGAGCGCGCCCGAGGCCCGCAAGGCGGCCAGGGCGGCGGCGCGGCGGGGGGCGGTTAGTTTTTTGGAGTCGTCGATGAGGGCTTTGAGGCCGGGCGGCAGGGTGGCGGGCAGAATAACGGCGGCGGCGAGCACGGGGCCGGCCAGCGGGCCGCGGCCCACCTCGTCCACCCCGGCGATGATGCCGCCGATGCGGGATTCGTAGGAGAGGTCAGGCATTGCGCAACCCGGCGAAGAAGGCGGCGAGCAGGGCGGAGCAATCGGAATCGCGCACGCCGCCGATGATCTCGGGCTTGTGATGCGTGGTGGCGTGGGTGAACACCCGCGGGCCATGCTCGATCGCGCCGGTTTTGGGGTCGTAGGCGCCAAACACCAGCCTGCGCACGCGCAAGGCGGCAATGGCGCCCGCGCAGAACACGCAGGGCTCCAGGGTGACGGTGATTGTGCAGTCCGCCAGGTATTTTTCGCCCCGCGTGGCGGCGGCGGCCTGGAGGGCCAGGAATTCGGCATGGGCGGTGGGGTTTTGCGTGGCCTCGGTTTGGTTATGGGCGGCGGCGATGATCGCGCCTGAAGCATCGGTGACCACGGCGCCGACCGGGATTTCACCTCTCGCGGCGGCGGCGCGGGCTTGGGCCAGGGCGTGTTCCATGGGGGTCATGCGAGGTTTCTTGCCTTGTGCGGATGCACAGGTCTAGTTGCCTTGTGCGGATGCACAGGTCTAGTTGCCTTGGTAGCGCCTGCGGGTCTAGGTGCGGGCATGACAAAACGGCCTTTGATTGGTTTGACCCTGGATGCCGAGCCTGCGGGCGGGTGGTCCAAATATCCGTGGTATGCGCTGCGGCAGAATTATTGCGAGGCGGTGGCGGCGGCCGGCGGACTGGCGGTGGCGCTGCCGCATGATGCCGGGCTGGCGGAGGATTATCTCGGCCGGCTGGATGGGCTGATTGTGACCGGCGGCGCGTTTGATGTGGACCCCGCACTTTATGGCGAGGCCGAGCGCCACGCCACGGTGGAGCTGAAGGCGGACCGCACCACGGCGGAGCTGGCCCTGCTCCAGGGCGCGTTGCGGCGGGATATGCCGGTGCTGGGCATTTGCGGGGGTGAGCAGTTGCTGGCGGTGGTGCTGGGGGGGAGTTTGATCCAGCATATCCCCGATGCGATGGCCGGGGCGTTGGAGCATGAGCAGAAGACCCCGCATTATCAGCCTGGGCATGAGGTGGAGATTCTGCGGGGGACGCGATTGTATGATATCGTGGGGCCGCGGATGCTGGTGAACACCTCGCACCACCAGGCGGTGCGCGGTGCCGGGCGGTCGGTTGTGAACGCGGTGGCGCCGGATGGGGTGATTGAGGGCATCGAGGTGCCGGGACTGAAATTTTGTATCGGGGTGCAGTGGCATCCTGAGTATTTGATCGACAAAGGGGATACGGCGATTTTTGCGGCGATGATGGCGGCGGCCAATGGTTGAGGAACAGCGCGGCGAGCGGATCGCCAAGTTTTTGTCACGCGCGGGGGTGGCGAGCAGGCGCGATGCGGAGGCGATGATCGCGGCGGGGCGGGTGCGGATGAACAACGCGCCGGTGGAGCATCCGGCGGTGTTTGTGGGGCCCACGGATATTGTGGTGGTGGACGGCAAGGCCGTGGCGCAGCCCGAGCGCACCCGGCTGTGGCGCTACCACAAGCCCGACGGGCTGGTGACCACGCATAAGGACCCGGAAGGCCGGCCGACGGTGTTTGAGCATCTGCCGAAGGATTTGCCACGGGTGATCAGCGTCGGGCGGCTGGATCTGACCTCCGAGGGGTTGTTGCTGCTGACCAATGACGGCGCGCTGGCCCGCCAGCTGGAGCTGCCTTCAACCGGCTGGCTGCGGCGCTACCGCGTGCGCGTGCATGGCGGGGTGGACCCGAAGAAGCTGACGCGCCTCGCCGAGGGCATGGTGGTGGACGGGGTGAAGTTCGGGCCGATTGAGGCGTCTGTGGACTCGGTGCAGCGGGCGAATACATGGCTTAGTGTTTCATTGCGCGAGGGGAAGAACCGGGAAATCAGGCGCGTGATGGACGCGCTGCTGCTGCCGGTGACGCGGTTGATACGCGTGGCCTACGGGCCGTTTCAGCTTGGGCTGCTGGCCAAGGGCGAGGTTGAGGAAGTGAACGGCAAGATTCTGCGTGAACAGGTGCCGGGTTTGGGTAAATGAATTTAGGCCCGCGGATAATTGCGGGGGCGTGGCGGGGGCGCAAGCTGGTGGCGCCGGAGGGGCTGGAGACGCGGCCGACCGGAGCGCGGGCCAGGCAGGCGGTGTTTGATATTTTGATGCATGCGCCTTGGGCAGGGGCGGCGTTTTTGCGCGGCGTGCGGGTGTTGGATGTGTTCGCGGGCACCGGGGCCTATGGGCTGGAGGCGCTCTCGCGCGGGGCGGTGGCGGCGGATTTTATGGAGCAGGCGCCTGGGGCTTTGGCGGCGCTGCGGAAAAATATCAGCGCGTGCAAGGCGGAGGGGATGACGCGGGTATTTGCGGGCGATGTGCTGGCTGCGCGCGGGGGTGACCTGCATGATCTGGTGTTTTTGGACCCGCCGTATGGGCAGGATTTGGTGAACAAGGCGCTGGCGGTGTTGCGCGCGCGCGGGTGGCTGGCGCCGGGGGCCGTGGTGGTGGCGGAGCTGGGGCCGGGGGATGAGGTGGTTTTGCCCGAGGTGCTGGCGGAGCGGGCGCATGGGAAGGCGCGGCTGGTGTTCGGGCGGGGGTGAGGGGTGCTTCACGTGAAGCATTTGTGAGGAGTGGGGTGGAAGTGGTTGGGTTTGTGGGAGAATTTTTTGCTTGCACCCCAGTTTGTGCGGGTTTGTAACGGAAAAGGAATGAGTTGGCGGGGGTGAGGGGGTTTGGGCGTGATGGGTTACGCTTCGCTCACCCATCCTACGCTTGCTGGAGGAAGTCCTAACGGCATTAGGTGGCCCATAAAGTTATTTTTGATCAACGAGGAAGAGATTTCAAGGAAGAGGGACTTGGCCGTCTTGAATGAGGACTTGCTTCGTTTCAGCTTTTAAATGAGGAAAAATTAGGTTGGAATATGGTATCGACGTAAGGTCGTCCTGCTCAGATTGGCATGCCTGAAATGCCATTTCGGCCGCCTCATTTTTATCGGGTGTTTGTGCCGCTTCAATAGGATACGATTGGTTCAAGCACTGGTTCCAGTTGTCTTGTAATGTCCGCGTGATCGTTGCTGTATCGGGTTGTGTCGACTGGGAAGCAATATTTGGCTGCGATGGTGAAACTACCGTACAGCCGACGAGAGCTGAAGCGACAGCGAACATAAAGAATCGGCTCATTATTTATGATGCTTTCATAATGTAATTCTAGAAGATGTGCTTCTCATATCAGATCTATGCCAGTGAATCACTATTTCATTACGAAACTTAGATACATTTGTGGCCTACCAAATAAAGATGCGGAAGTAGTGCGGGGTCAAGAACTATTGTTTTTATATCATATCAATCTAGTTCTGAATTGCCGCGCTTGCGTTTCGCGCGCTTGCAATATCTTCGCGGGGCATGGCGACAAAGGGCGGGGAGACGTCAGCTTACGCTGGCGTGGGTGGTGAAAAGGCGTGGGGATGGCGGGGGAGATGCCAGCTTGCGCTGGCATGACGAATAAGGACACGGGTGGTGACAAGGACGATGGATTGCTTCACTGCGCTCGCAATGACGGTGGGGGTGGGGAGAAAGCGGGGCCTACATCCCCCTCCGGCCGAACATTTTTTCAAGCTCGGCTCGCGAGAGTTTTAAAAATGTGGGGCGGCCGTGGGAGCAGGTGGCGGCGCGGGGGGTGGATTCCATGTCGCGCAGGAGGGCGGACATTTCCTCTGGGGTGAGGCGGCGGCCGGCGCGGATGGAGCGGTGGCAGGCGAGGCGGGCGAGGGCGGAGTCTAGATGGGCTTCCAGCGCGGCGGGGGTGCCGTGTTCGGCGAATTCGTCCGCGAGGTCGCGCAAGAGGGTGGCGGCGTCAGGGTTTTTGAGGGCGGCGGGCAGCGCGCGGACCAATATGGCGCCGGGGCCGAAGGGTTCGATCTCCAGGCCGAGGCGCGAGAGGGTTTCGGATTGGGCGAGCAGGCGCATGGCGTCAGCCGGGGAGAGGTCGACCACGACCGGCACCAGCAGCGGCTGGCTGGCGACGCGCCCGGCGGTGAATTCGGCGCGCAGGCGTTCCTCGGTGAGGCGTTCGTGGGCGGCGTGCTGGTCGGTGATGACGAGGGCGCCGTCAGCGGCGACGGAGAGGATGTAGGTATCGAGGATTTGCGCGACCGGGGCGCCGAGCGGGTGGGTGGTGAGCGTGTGGTCCGGGGTGATCTGACGGGCGGTGGGGGTGAAGCTGGCGAACTCGGATTCCGCGAAGCCCCGCGCGGCGGCGCTGGGTGGGGCCGGGGCGTGCGCGGGCGGGGTGTAGGCGGCGTAAGAGGCGCTGGCGGGCGGGCGCAATGAGAGGCTGGGGAAGGCCTGGGGTGCGGTGGCCAGGGAGACCGGGCGGTCAAGCAGGCGGCCGATGGCGCCCATGACCAGGCTGCGGATGCCGCCCGCGTCGGCAAAGCGTAATTCGGTTTTGGCGGGGTGGACGTTGACGTCCAACGCTTCCTCGGGGACTTCGAGCCGCAATGCGGCGACCGGGTGGCGGCCTGAGGCGATGACATCGCGGTAGGCGAGGCGCAGCGACATGCGTAGGTGAGGGTCGAGCACCGGGCGGCCGTTCACCACGAAGCTTTGCAGCGCCATGGTGGCGCGGGTGAGGCTGGCGGGGGCGGCGAGGCCGGTGAGGCGCACGCCCTCGCGCTGTGCATCGAGCGGGAGCATGGCGCTGGCGGTTTCGCGGCCGAACAGGGCGGCGACGCGGGCGGGCTCGCCCTGGGCGGGCACATCGAACATCACGCGCTCGCCGGAGACCAGGCGGAAGGCGACGCCGGGGGCGCTGAGGGCGAGGCGCCACACGGCGCGCTCGGCGGCGTCGGCCTCGGCGCGCGGGGTGCGGAGGAATTTTTTGCGGGCCGGGGTGGCGTAGAATAAATCCTCGACGATGGCGCGCGTGCCGGCCTCGCCGGCGGCGGGGGTGACCTCGCCCACGGCGCCGCCGGCCACGGTGATGCGCGCCGCGGAGTCCTGCCCCGGCGGGCGGCTGATGAGGGTGAGTTTGGCGGCGGCGCCGATGGAGGGCAGCGCCTCGCCGCGGAAGCCCAGGGTGGCGATGCGCACCAGGGCTTCATCAGCCAGCTTGGAGGTGGCGTGGCGCTCGATGGCCAGGGCGAGCTGGGATTGCGCGATGCCGCAGCCGTTGTCGATGACCTCGATGCGCTCGATGCCGCCGCTGGTGAGAATGACCTCGATGCGGGTGGCCCCGGAATCAAGGGCGTTTTCCACCAGCTCCTTCACCGCGGCGGCCGGGCGCTCGATCACCTCGCCGGCGGCGATGCGGTTGATGGTGGCGGGGGAGAGCAGGCGGATGGTGGGAGGCATGCGCGATCATATCATACCACGGTCATAAAGGATGACCGGTGGTATGAGATTCTTTTTTGGCGCGCGGCCGCCCCGCCAACCCCGCGCGCGATATCAATGACCTACGATGATGAAGCATCATCTACGGCCATTGGTATCAGCTTACCCCCGTGACACCACAAGGGAGGGGCGCGGCGGGGGGGCCAGCACGGGGGGCTGGGCGATGGCGCGCGGGGTGGGCGGGCCAAGCAGCTGGCCCTGCACAAAATGGCAGCCATGGCGGCGCAGATAGGCAAGCTGCGCCTCGGTCTCGACGCCGACGGCGGTGACCTCCAGCCGCAAATTGGCGGCCAGCGCGATGATGGCGTTGACGATGGCCTCCGCGTTGGCATTTTCGCCGAGTTTCTGGATGAAGCGGCGGTCGATTTTCAGGTGGGAGAAGGGCTGCTCGGCGAGCGAGGTGAGGATGGAGTATCTGGCGCCGAAATGGTCGAGCACCAGGCCGGCGCCGGTGGCCTGCAGGGCCTGGAGCACTTCCATGGTGCCGGGGCGGGGCTCGCTCAGCACGGATTCGGGGATTTCGAGGCCGAGGAATTCCGGTTGCAGCCCGGTTTTGCGCAATATGGCGCTGATGCGCGCGGGCAGGTTGATGTCGCGCAGCTGTGCGGGAGAGAGGTTGACCGAGATGCTGGTGTTGCCGGTGCGCGCGGCCTCGGCGCAGGCGGTCTCCAGCACGAAGCAGCCGATCTCGTGGGTCAGCCCGGCGGCGTCGGCCAGGGGGATGAAGCGGCCCGGCCCGATCAGGCCCTCGGAGGGGTGGTTCCAGCGGGCCAGGGCCTCGAACCCGGCCGGGGCGAGGTCGCCGGCGGTGAACACGGGTTGGAAGACGAGGCTGATCTCGCCCCGGCCGAGGGCTGAGCGCAGGTCGCCGCCCAGGCGCAGCAGGTCAGCCGGGCTGCCGGGGGGGGCTTCGCGCTGCAGGGTCTGGCGCCGCAACCCGGCCTCGTGATGGGAGTAGATATGCGCGGTGCCGCCCCCGGCCTGCGCCGCCTGGGTGAGGGCGAATTCGGCCGCCTTCATCAGCCCCAGCGTGTCGGCCGCGTGGTCCGGGTAGATGGCGAGGCCGATGGAGAGCCAGAGTTTGATTAGCTGGCCGTCAATGATGAAGGGTTCATGGAAGGCGGCGGCGATCTGGCCGCCGAGGCTCACCCCCCGGTTGGGCGGCCCGTTGCTGGGGATGAGCATGGCGAATTTGTCGCCGCCGATGCGCGCCAGGGTGTCTTCCTCCTGGGCCATGGCGGCGAGGCGGTTGGCGACCTGTTTGAGCAGCAGATCGCCGCCGGCGCGGCCAAGCAGGTCGTTCATTGGTTTGAACTGGTCAAGGTCCATGATGAGCAACGTGGTGGTGCCGCTGGTGACGTTGTTGCGCGCCAGGGCGGCGGCCAGGGTTTCAGCGAAGAGGGTGCGGTTGGCCAGGCCTGTCAGAGCGTCATAATGCGTGAGGCGGGCGATGCGCGCGGCATCCGCGAGGCGCTGGCTGATGTCGCGGATGGCCATGACGATGGCGGGCTGGCCCTCGAATTCAATGTTATGGCTGTAGATTTCGACCGGGACCTCGGTTTTGTTGGCGCGCAGCAGGGTGATTTCGGTGGTTTGGGGCTGCGGCGCCTCCAGCTCGGCGCGCAGGGTGGCGGCATGGCTGGGCCGGGCGAGGTTGACGAAGTTTTGCCCCAGCCATTCACGCTCACGCGTGCCCAGCATGCGCACCAGGGCGCGGTTCATCTGCAGGATGAGGCCCTGGCGGTGGATCAGCAGCCCGTCGAAGGATGCGTCGGCGAGGTTGCGGGTCCAGGCGCGGCGCAGGGCTTCATCCGCCTTGAGGCGGCCGCGCAGCCACAGGCCGCCGGTGCGCAGGGTGAGCAGGGCGCCGGCCAGGATGAAGAGCAAGGCGAGCAGGAAGATCCAGGCCAGATCATCGGCGTGGGGGAAGGTCATTGAGGGCCCCGGGGTGAGTGACATGCGGGGCAGGTTGGCCGGAAAATGCTTAACCGGTGCTCAATAGTTTGCCGCGGGGCAAGATAAATTCGCGGCAATGATTAATGGGAGGGGAAGAACCTGGGGCGAACGACGGGGATTGAACCCGCGACAACCGGTACCACAAACCGGCGCTCTACCAACTGAGCTACGTCCGCCATCCAGGGTAGGGGCGTCGTACTGCGGCGGGGTATCCGGCGTCAACGTCTTGTTGGCGATAAAGGTTCAGCCTGTGGCGTTTATCCAGCGTTGCAGGCGGGCCAGGGCCTCATGGAGGATGTCCGGCTGCTTGCAGAAGGCGAAGCGGACGTAATTGCGGGGCGGGGTGGCGGCGTAGAAGGCGGAGACCGGGATGGCCGCGACCCCGGCCTGGGTGGTGATGGCGCGGCAGAATTCCACATCATCACCCGGAAAACGTAAGGGGGAGATATCGGCGGTGATGAAATAGCTGCCATCGGCGGGCAGGGTGAGGAAGCCAAGGCGCTGCAGCCCGGTGTTCAGAATATCGCGGCGCTCCATCAGCGCCCCGGCCAGGGCGGTGAAATAATCGTCCGGTTTGGCGAGGCCGAGGGCGACGGCGCGCTGCAGATTGGGGGCGGTGGTGAAGGTGAGGTTCTGGTGCGCCTTGGCGGCCAGGGCGATCAGGTTTTCGGGGCCGGAGATGTAGCCGACCTTCCAGCCGGTGAGCGAGAAGGTTTTGCCGGCGCTGCCGATGCGCAGGGAGCGCGCGGCCATGCCGGGCAGGGTCATCAGCGGGATATGCCGGGCGGGGGGGAAGACCAGATGCTCGTACACCTCGTCGCACACCGCATAGGCATCGTGTTGCGTCAGCAGCCCGGCGATGAAGCCCAGCTCATCGGCGGTGAAGACCTTGCCGGTTGGGTTCATCGGCGAGTTGAGCAGCAGCAGCTTGGTTTTGGGGCTGAAGGCGGCGGCGAGTTCGGCGCGGGGGAGGTGCCAGTCCGGCGGCTCGAGGCGGACCAGGCGCGCGGTGGCGCCGAGCAGCTTCACCACCGGCAGATAGGTGTCGTAGAGCGGCTCGATGAGGATGGCCTCGTCGCCGGGGTTGAGCAGCGCCATAAGGCAGGCGGTGATTGCCTCGGTGGCGCCGGAGGTGACGCAGACGCCGGCGGCGGGGTCTATGGGTAGGCCGTAGAACCGCTGGTTGGCGGCGGCGACGGCGGATTTAAGCTCCGGCAGGCCGGTGAGGGGGGGATATTGGTTGCGGTGGTCAAGCAGCGCACCGGCCGCCGCCTGCACGATATCGGCCGGGCCTTCGGTATCAGGGAAGCCCTGGCCGAGGTTGATGGCGCCGTGTTGCAGGCTGAGCGCCGACATCACGGTGAAGATGGTGGTGCCAGTTTGTTCGAGCAGTTTGTTGGCAGGTTTCAATTCATGCGTCCTCTTTGGGGCTGGAGCGTAACGCGTGGCGGGGTGGGGCGGCAAGTCTGCTTAAAAATTAGGCAAAAGCCGCTGCCCGATAGGCAAATCGAATCGTGATACGCCGCAAACCCCTGTGCAACCTAGCTCTTGCTTGTGGTTTGCGCGGCTGGCACGGTGCGTGCAAGACTGTTTACGCCAGCCCGTTGGCTGGCGCGCAATTGCGCTGTCCGAACGAACACTTAAGGAGGACGCCTGGCCGTGGCGGGCGTGGACCAGATGAAAAAGATCGAAGCGATCATTAAGCCGTTCAAGCTTGACGAAGTGAAAGAGGCTCTGCACGAGGTGGGGCTGCAAGGCATTACCGTCGTTGAGGCGAAGGGTTTTGGCCGGCAGAAGGGGCATACCGAGCTTTACCGCGGCGCCGAGTATGTGGTGGATTTTCTGCCCAAGGTGAAAATTGAAGTGGTCTGCGAGGACGCCGTGGTTGAACGGGCGGTTGAGGCGATCACCAATGCCGCGCGCACCGGGCGCATTGGCGATGGCAAGATTTTTATCTCCACGGTTGAGGAAGCCATCCGTATCCGCACCGGTGAAAAAGGCGACGCCGCCATCTGAACAGGCATTGTCCTGGCGTTCATGCACGGTTAACATGCTGCGCTTGCAACAGGGTTGTTCGGGGCCGCGTGGTGTGGCGCCGTGGAATTACGATTAACTTCTTTATATTACGGGGATAAAGCATGGCGAAGAAGCCCGCTGAGAGCGCCGACGGCGTAGCGAAGGTTCTTGAACTGATTAAGGAAAACGGGGTCGAGTATGTGGACCTGCGTTTTACGGACCCGAAAGGCAAGTGGCAGCACACGGCGCAGCACGTCTCCACGGTCGATGCGGACACGCTGAAGGACGGCTTCATGTTTGACGGCTCGTCGATCGCCGGTTGGAAGGCGATTAACGAGTCCGACATGATTTTGCAGCCGGACCTGGAAACGGCGGTGATGGACCCCTTCGCGGCCAAGCCGAGCCTGATCCTGTTTTGCGACATCATCGAGCCCGCGACCGGCCAGGGCTATGCCCGTGACCCGCGCTCGACCGCGAAGAAGGTGGAAGCCTATGTGAAGTCAACCGGCATCGGCGACACCATTTTCATCGGCGCGGAAGCTGAGTTCTTCATTTTCGACAGCGTGAAGTTTGGCACCGGCGGCAATTTCGGCACCTACCAGCTGGATTCCATCGAGGGCCCCGGCTCTTCGATGAAGGATTATCCGGAAGGCAACATGGGCCACCGCCCGGCGGTTAAGGGCGGCTATTTCCCCGTTCCGCCCGTGGATGGCGATAGCGACCTGCGCGCCGAGATGCTCTCCGCCATGGGCGAGATGGGCCTGCCGATTGAGAAGCATCACCATGAGGTGGCGCAGAGCCAGCACGAACTGGGAACCCGGTTCAACTCGCTCACCAAGATGGCCGACCAGATGCAGATTTATAAATACTGCGTCCACAACGTCGCGCATTCCTATGGCAAGACCGCGACCTTTATGCCCAAGCCGATTTATGGCGATAACGGCTCGGGCATGCACACGCACGCCTCGATCTGGAAGGCTGGCAAGCCGCTGTTCGCGGGCAATGGCTATGCGGACCTCTCCGAGATGTGCCTGTATTTCATCGGCGGCGTGATCAAGCACGCCAAGGCGATCAACGCGTTCACCAACCCCGCGACCAACAGCTACAAGCGGTTGATTCCGGGTTTTGAGGCGCCGGTGCTGCTGGCCTATTCGGCGCGCAACCGCTCGGCTTCGTGCCGTATTCCCTACACCACGAGCCCGAAGGCCAAGCGCGTGGAAGTGCGCTTCCCCGATCCGACCGCCAACCCCTATCTCTCCTTCGCGGCGATCGCGATGGCGGGGCTCGATGGCATCAAGAACAAGATCCACCCCGGCGACCCGATGGACAAGGATCTCTACGAGCTGCCGCCCGAGGAGCTGAAGGGCATCCCGACGGTTTGCGGTTCGCTCCGCGAGGCGCTGCAGTCGCTCGAAGCCGATCATGAGTTCCTGTTGCAGGGCGATGTGTTCAGCAAGGAGCAGATCGAGAGCTACATGGAGATCAAATGGAAGGAAGTGTACCGCTTCGAGCACACGCCGCACCCGGTTGAGTTCGAGATGTATTACTCCGCGTAAGAGACGGATTGTTACGGAAAACGGCGCCTTCGGGCGCCGTTTTTTGTTGGCCGGGCGCGGGCGGTTCAGCCGGTGCGCGCGAAGGCGGCGGCCTGCTCCACCTGGGCGGGCGTGGGCGTTACGCCGGTGTAGAGCTCAAACTGCGCCAGCGCCTGCAATACGGCGACATCCCCGCCCGTGATCAGGCGCTTGCCGGCGGCGCGGGCGGCGGCGAGCAGGGGCGTTTCCAGCGGCACGGCCACCACGTCGAACACCACGGCGGCGGCGGCGATCTGCGCCGGGGTGAAGGCCAGCACCGCCTCGTCCGCCCCGGCCATGCCAAGCGGGCTTGCGTTTATAAGAAATGGCGCGCTCAGCCCCTCGGACGCTGCCTGCCAGCGCAAGCCGTAGCGCGCTGCCAGTGCTGGCCCGCTCTGCGCGTTGCGGGCGAGGATGGTGCCGTTGTGGAACCCGCCATCGCGCAGCGCGGCGGCCACCGCCTTGGCCATGCCCCCGCTGCCGCGCAGGATGAAGGGCGCCGCCCGGTCAAGCCCGGATTGCTCAGCTAGCGTGCGGACCGCGCTGTAATCGGTGTTGTAGCCGGTTAGCCGCCCATCGTCGTTGACGATGGTGTTGATGGACCGGATGGCGCGCGCCGAGGCTTCCAGCGTGTCGATGAGCGGAATCACGGCTTCCTTGAAGGGCATGGAAATGGCGCAGCCGCGAATGCCCAGGGCGCGGATTCCGCCAATGGCGGCGGGGAGGTTTTGCGTGGTGAAGGATTTGTAGACGTAATCCAGCCCCAGCGCCTCGTATAAATGATTTTGGAAGCGCGAGCCGAAGTTGCCCGGCCGGGCTGAGAGCGACATGCAGAGCCTGGTATCCCGGCCGATCGGTGGTTTCATCGCGAATTATCCTTTGTCATCTGAATATGAAGGTTTATTTATGCGGCCGCCGCGCTTGTGCAACGCGTAAAGCGCGCCCGGCGCCGGGCGCTGGGTGTGTTTCACTTGCGGGCGGCGGGAAACGAGCGTATAAGCGGGCCAAATAAACCCGGATTTCCCAAGGGTGGCCCTAACCGGCCGCCTTTTTTATTGGATTTTTGCCTGAATGACCGCCAACCGCCCGAACCATACCGGCCTTGAGGGCCGCATTGCTGAACTGATCGTCGAACCGCTGGAAGCCCAGGGGTATGAGCTGGTGCGGGTGCAGATTATGGGCACTGAATCGCCGACTGTGCAGATTATGGCCGACCGGGCGGATAATGCTGCTTTTACCCTTGATGACTGCACTGCGGTGAGCCATCTGCTCTCCGCCGTGCTGGATGTGGAAGACCCGATCACCTCCGCCTGGACGCTGGAGGTAAGCTCCGCGGGGATTGACCGGCCGCTGACCCGGACCAAGGATTTTGTCCGCTACGCCGGGTTTGAGGCGAAGATTGAGCTGAATTTTCCGGGCCCTGGCAACCGCAAGCGCTTTAGCGGCGTGCTGGTGGGGGCTGATGAGGAGAGTGTGCAGTTGAAGGTGGAAAAGGGCGAGGTGCTCAACCTCAAACGCGCTGACTTCAAGAAGGCCAAGCTGATCCTCACCGATGCGCTGATCGCGTTCTCAACGCCGGAAGCGCCGTTGCAGTGACGCAATATATGACACGTAAATTATACATAATTGGAGACTGACGATGGATACCGCAGTTAACCGCCCGGAATTGCTGCTTGTTGCCGATGCCGTCGCGCGCGAAAAGCAGATTGAGCGCGATGATGTGCTGGAGGCGATGGAGCAGGCGATTCAGAAAGCCGGCCGCGCCAAATATGGGCATGAGAAGGACATCCGCGCCACCATCGACCGCAAGACCGGCGATGTGAGGCTCTCGCGCTGGACCGAGATCGTCGAGACGGTGGAGAACGAGGAAACGCAGATCCCCGTTGCCATCTCGAAGAAATTCGCGCCCGAGAAGGAGGTTGGCGATTTTATCGTCGATCCGCTGCCGCCGATCGATTTTGGCCGCATCGCGGCGCAGACCGCCAAGCAGGTGATCGTGCAGCGCGTGCGCGAGTATGAGCGCTCCAAGCAGTATAACGAGTTCAAGGACCGGGTGGGCGAGATCATCAACGGTGTGGTCAAGCGCACCGAGTATGGCAATTTGATGGTGGACCTTGGCCGCGCCGAGGCGCTGTTGCGCCGCGATGAGACCATTCCGCGCGAGAATTTGCGCAATGGCGATCGCGTGCGCGCGTTTATTTATGACGTGCGGGAAGAGCAAAGAGGCCCGCAGATTTTTCTCTCGCGCACGCATCCTGGGTTTTTGGCGAAACTGTTCGCGCAGGAGGTGCCGGAGATTTATGATGGCATCATCGAGATCAAGGCGGTGGCCCGCGATCCGGGGAGCCGTGCGAAAATGGCGGTGATTTCGCGGGATCAGTCGATTGATCCGGTGGGCGCCTGCGTGGGTATGCGCGGGTCGCGCGTGCAGGCGGTGGTGGCTGAGTTGCAGGGCGAGAAGATTGATATCATCCCCTGGTCGCCCAATGTCGCGACATTCGTGGTGAACGCGCTGGCGCCGGCGGAAGTGTCCAAGGTGGTGATGGATGAGGAAGCCGGGCGGGTTGAGGTTGTGGTGCCTGACAGCCAGCTCTCGCTCGCCATCGGGCGGCGCGGCCAGAATGTGCGCCTGGCTTCGCAGCTGACGCGCTGGGATATTGATATTCTGACCGAGGCTGAGGAATCTGAGCGCCGCCAGGAGGAGTTCCGCCGCAAAACCGGGCTGTTCGTGGAAGCGCTCGATGTGGATGACGTGATTGCCGGCCTGCTGGTGGCCGAAGGATTCGAGACGATAGAGGATTTGAGCATGACACCGTTGGATGAAATCGCCTCGATTGAGGGCTTTGACGAGACCGTGGCCGCCGAGCTGCAGCGCCGGGCGGAAGCCTCGCTGGCCAAGCAGGCGGGTGAGCAGGAAGAGAAGCGCGTGGCGCTGGGCGTGAGCGACGAGGTTGCCGCGATCGAGGCGCTGAGTGCCAAAGACCTGATCGCGCTGGGCGAGAAGGGCGTGAAGACGCTGGATGATCTGGCCGATCTGGCCGGTGATGAGCTGGTGGAAATCGTCGGCGCCGAGGCGCTGAGCGAGGAGGCCGCCAACGAGATCATCATGGCGGCGCGCGCGCACTGGTTCGAGGAAGACGGCAACGCAGCCTGAACCGGACATCGCTGAGAGCGAAGACGAGGCGCCGGAGCGTGGACCGCTGCGGCGCTGCCTGGTCAGACGCGAGAGTTTTGCGCGCGAGGCCATGTTGCGGTTTGTGGCGGGGCCTGAGCGCCAGCTGGTGTTCGATGTCAGCGCAACCCTGCCTGGGCGTGGAATGTGGTTGAGTGCGTCTGGGGATGTGATAGAGACAGCGCTGAAACGTGGTGTTTTTCCCCGTGCGGCGAAGCAGCAGCTGGTTGTGGCGCCCAACTTGGCCTCCCAGGTGGAAACAGCGTTGATACAACGGATTTTCGACCTGGTTGGGCTGGCGCGGCGGAGTGGGGCGGCGATTGCGGGCTTTGAGAAGGCCCGGGAGTGGCTGACCTCTGGCAAGGCCGGGCTGGTGTTGCAGGCGGTGGATGGCAGTGTTGAGGAGCGGGCGCGATTTGTGGGCGGCCGTGAGGTGCCGGTGGTGGCGGTTTTTTCCGCCGCCAGGCTGGGTAAAATTTTCGGGAGAGAGCAGGCGGTGCATGTGGTAATTGCCCCCGGCCGGCTGGCGAAAATGATTGAAATTGAGGCGGGCCGTCTCGCAGGTGTTGCGGGCGGCGTTTTAAGCGGGCAGTAGTGCCCAATCAGGCTGGGGTAGTACTCAGCCACGATTGTTGAATGGACCGGATTACGCATGACTGACGGCAACGACCAGACTGAAACCAAAGGCAGGCTCTCGCTGCGCCCGGCTGCGCGTGGTGATGCGGGGCATACGGTCGACGCCGGATCGGTGCGGCAGAGCTTCTCGCATGGCCGGTCCAAGGTGGTTCAGGTTGAGGTGCGCAAAAAGCGCGGCCTGGGGGCGGCGCCCGCTCCGGCTGCTCCGGTGGCGCCTACACCGGCGCCGACGCTCTCATTGAGCAAGCCCCCGGCTGAACGCCCGGCCGCGGCCAGCCCGCCGCCGGCCGCCGCCGCTCCGGCCCCCGCTCCCGCCCCGGTAAGGCCGGTTGGCCGCCCCGGCGTTGCGCCGCGCGCGCTTACCGCCGCCGAGCAGGCAACCCGCCAGCGCGTGCTGGCCGAGCAGCAGCGCCTCGCCGCGCAGCGCGAGGCCGAGCGCCGCGAGCAGGAAAAGATTTCCATTCTCTCGGCGGCCGAGGAAGCGCGCCGCCGCGAGGAAGAGGCGCTGTTGGCGCCGCCGCCCCCGCCCGAACCTGAGCCCGAACCGGCCCCGGTTGAGGCCGCGGCCAGCGAGACGGCCGAGACCAGCGAGACCAAGCCTGCTGCCCCCGTGGCGGCTGGCCCCGCCCCGGCGCGCCCCGCGGCGGCTCCGGCGAAACCCGCCGTGCCCTCGCGCGAGACCTTGCAGCTGAAACCCGGCCAGCGCCCTGGCGCGCGGGCCGAGGAAGAAGACGAAGCCCCGCGCGGCGTGAAGCGCCCGAGTGTTGGCCCCGCGCCCAAGCGCGGCGTGCCCGTGGTGGCGCCGAAGAAAATTGGCGATGACCGCCGCCGCGCCGGCAAGATCGACGTGCTGGCCGCCATCGAGGGTGAGGACGAGAAGGTGCGTTCGCTCGCCTCCGTGCGCCGCCAGCGCGAGCGTGAGCGCCGCCAGGCCGAGCTGGAGCTGCTGCGCTCCGACGGCGTGAAGGTGGTGCGCGAGGTGATTTTGCCGGAGACCATCACGGTGCAGGAGCTGGCCAACCGTATGGCCGCGCGCGGCAACGAGGTGGTGCGCGCCCTGATGAAGATGGGCGTGATGGCGAATATCACCCAGGTGATCGACGCTGACACCGCCGAGCTGGTGGTGGCCGAGTTTGGCCACAAGGCGCGCCGCGTGTCTGACGCGGATGTGGAAGTGGGCCTCGAAGGCGAGGAAGATACCGACACCGAGCTGCTGCCGCGCCCGCCCGTGGTGACCATTATGGGCCATGTCGACCATGGCAAGACCAGCCTGCTCGATGCGTTGCGCCATACCGATGTTGCGGCCAGCGAGGCCGGGGGCATTACCCAGCATATCGGCGCCTACACAGTGAAGCTGCCTTCGGGCGCGCAGATCACCTTCCTCGACACGCCGGGCCATGAGGCGTTCACCGCCATGCGCGCGCGCGGCGCCGGGGTGACTGATATCGTGGTGCTGGTGGTCGCCGCCGATGACGGTGTGATGCCGCAGACGATCGAGGCGATTAAACACGCCAAGGCGGCGCAGGTGCCGATTATCGTGGCTGTCAACAAGATCGACCGTCCGGGTGCTGACGCCAACCGCGTGCGCCAGGAGCTGCTGCAACACGAGATCGTGGTTGAGGAAATGGGCGGCGAGACCCAGGATGTTGAAGTCTCCGCGCTGAAGAAGCTCGGGCTGGACAAGCTTGAGGAAGCGATTTTGCTCCAGGCCGAAGTTTTGGAGCTGCGCGCCAATCCGGACCGTTCGGCCGAGGGTGCGGTGATCGAGAGCCGGCTTGATCGTGGCCGTGGCCCGGTGGCGACCGTGCTGGTGCAAAAGGGCACGCTGCATGCGGGGGATATCGTGGTGGCGGGCGCCCAGTGGGGCCGCGTGCGCGCCATGCAGGATGACAAGGGCAAGGCTGTGAAAGAGGCCGGACCCTCGACGCCGGTTGAAATCCTTGGCCTGTCCGCCGCCCCGGTTGCGGGTGAGCCGTTCGTGGTTGTGGAGAGCGATGTGCGGGCGCGCGAGATTGTGGAATATCGCCAGCAGAAGCTGCGCGAGCGTTCCGCCGCCAGCGCCACCGCCGCGCGCGGCACGATGGAGGAGATGCTGGCCCGGATTCAGGCCGGGGCGCAGAAGGAAGTGGCCCTTGTGGTCAAGGCCGATGTGCAGGGTTCCGCCGAGGCGATCTCGGTGGTGGTCACCAAGGTGGGCAACGAGGAAGTGCGCGTGCGCGTGATCTATTCCGGTGTCGGCCAGATCACCGAAAGCGATGTGCAGCTGGCGAAGGCGTCGGACGCGATTGTTGTCGGCTTCAACGTGCGTGCGAATACGCAGGCGCGCGAGCTGGCGCACCGCGATGGCGTGGACATCCGCTATTACTCGATCATCTATGAGGTCGCGGATGATATCGAGAAGCTGGTCAAGGGCAAGCTCGCCCCGGTGCATCGCGAGAAATTCCTCGGCTATGCGGAAATCCGCCAGGTGTTCAACATCACCAAGACCGGCAAGGTCGCGGGTTGTTATGTTACCGAGGGCGTGGTCAAGCGCGGCTGCGGCGTGCGCCTGCTGCGCGACAATGTGGTCATCCATCAGGGCGATCTCTCGCAGCTCAAGCGCTTCAAGGACGATGTGAAGGAAGTGGCGCGCGGGTATGAATGCGGCCTGTCGTTCGCCGGGTTCCAGGATCTGCGCGAAGGCGATGTGGTGGAATGCTATGAAACCGAAATCGTCGCTCCGTAAGGAGGGGCCGTCTCAGCGGCAGCTGCGGGTCGGGGAAGAAATCCGCCATGCGCTGGCGGAGATTTTCCTGCGCACCGAGTTCCATGAGAAGGCGCTGGCCAAGGCGCATCTGACGATCTCGGAGGTCCGCATGTCGCCGGATTTGAAGCACGCGACGGTGTTTACCACCGCGCTGGGGGGCAAGGATATCACGCCGCTGCTGCCCTCGCTCAAGCGCGTGTCGCCGTTTTTGCGGGCGCAGATCGCGCCGAAGCTCGGGCTGCGCGTGACGCCGGATTTGAAATTCCTGGCCGATGAGGCGCTGGAAGAGGCGACGCGGATCAACAAGCTGTTGCATCAGCCGGAAGTGGCGCGGGATTTGGAAACAGGCGCCAAGCCGCAGGCCAGCGCCCCGGACGAAGAATAACTGGATACTGCCGGGGTCAAGTGAGCGTCATCCTGCATCCAACCGCGCCGGAGATTGCCCGTGCCGCGGCGCTGCTGGCGGCGGGGGAGCTGGTCGCCTTCGGCACCGAGACAGTCTACGGGCTGGGGGCCGATGCGCGCAACGGCGAGGCAGTCGCAAAAATTTATGTGGCCAAGGGAAGGCCCAGTTTTAATCCGTTGATCTGCCATTACGCCAGCGCGCGGGCCGCGTTCGCGGATGTGGTGCCCAACGCCATGGCGGAGAAACTGGCGGCGGCATTCTGGCCGGGGCCGCTGACCATGGTGTTGCCGCGCGCGGCGGCCTGCGCGGTCTCGCGGTTGGCGGGGGCGGGGCTGGAGACGCTGGCGGTGAGGGTTCCGGCGCATCGCGTTGCGTTGCAATTGCTGGCCGCGTTCGGCGGGCCGGTGGCGGCGCCCTCGGCCAACCGCTCGGGGCAGATCAGCCCGACCACGCCTTCGCATGTGCTGGCGGGGCTGGGCGGAAAAATCGCGGCGGTGATTGATTGCGGGCCTTGCGCGGTCGGGCTGGAATCCACGGTGCTGGACCTCTCCGGCCCGGCGCCGGTGCTTTTGCGCCCCGGCGGGGTGAGTGTGGAGGCGCTGGAGGCGGTGATCGGCCCGGTGGGGACCGGCGCGCCGATTACCCAGGGGGAGGCGATGGCATCGCCGGGGATGCTGGCCTCGCATTACGCGCCGGGGCTGCCGGTGCGGCTCGATGCCGGCGCGGTGGCGGCGGATGAGGCGTTATTGGCGTTCGGCCCGCCACTGCCGGGTGCAAAGCTCGTGTTTCAGCTCTCGGAGAGGAAAAACCTCACCGAGGCGGCGGCGCGCCTGTTCGAGGCCCTGCATGAGCTGGACGCCACGGCGCCCGCCCTCGGCCTGACGCGTATCGCGGTGATGCCCATCCCCAGCACCGGGCTGGGCCGGGCGATTAACGACCGGCTGAGCCGGGCGGCGGCGCCTCGGGGCTGAGGGAGCCGTTTAGAGTGTCTTTCATCCGATGAAAAACACTCTAACTTTGTTTGAGCGAGCAATTTCAATCATCTGATATGAACCGGCCGGTTCATATCAGATGATTATTGCTCTAGCGCGGCGCGCAGCCTGTCCGCCGCCGCGCCCTTGATCATGCCAAAGCGGATCAGCAGGTCGATGAGCACCAGGTTGACGTTGAATTTGAAGTCATCGGTGGTGGAGGCTACCGCCAGCACGCGGGCCAGCGGCCAGAGGGCGAAGCTTTCCACTTCGCCGTCCGCTGGTTCGGGGATGAAGGATTCCGGCAGTTCCAGGTCGTAGGCGTAGACCACGTCGCGGCGCAGGCCCTCCGGGCGCTCCATGTTGTAGGTGAACTGTGCGACCTGGCGCGCATTGGCGGCCAGCGCGGCGGGCAGCGCGGCTTCTTCCTCGGATTCCTTGATGATGGTCTCGAAGGGCGTATGCCCGGCGGCGACCCCGCCGGCGACCAGATTGTCAAACTTGCCGGGGTCGAGTTTTTTATTGGCGGCGCGCTTGGCGATCCACAGATGCCAGCCGTCCGCGCGGCGGACCAGCCCGTTCATGTGCACACCCACGCCGATGACGCCGAAACTGGGCAGGGCGCCACGGTCAAGCACGGCGAGGACGGGGCCGCCGGGGGTCTCGCGCACGTCAAAATTTTCCGCCCGCAGCGGCAGGCCTGCGGCATGGGCCAGTTTGTTCAGCTCCGGCAGGGCCTCGGGCGCGAGGAAGACATTGTTTTCACGCAAGGTTATCGCCGGGCTGGCGGCGGCGAGGCGGGCCGCGAAATCGGGTTTCAGATAGCCGAAATGGTGCGTGCCGGACCATAACTTAAGCCGCGCGCCCGGCAGCACCGCGGAATGACAGGCAGAGATGTGCGAGAGGAGCTTTGCAATTTGCGTATCAGATGCCATGTGCGGTGACATGACCCGTAATGCCGCCCGTGCCAACCCCCATCTTGCTCCCACCCCCGGCGCCCCGAAGGCGCCGCGTGATTCCTGGGCCACCCTGCGCTCGCTGCTGCCGTATTTATGGCCGAAGCATGAGTTCGGCCTGCGCCTGAGGCTGGTGCTGGCCAGCATCGCGATGGTGCTGGCCAAGGTGGCGACCGTTTATGTGCCCATCCTCTACGGCCATGCGGTGGACCGGCTGGCGCACGGCGCCAATGCCATTGTGGTGCCCGCCGCGCTGATCGTGGGTTATGCGCTGGTGCGCGTCGCCGCGGCCGGGTTTGGCGAGTTGCGCGACGCGATTTTCGCCGCGGTGCAGATGCGCGCCTCGCGCGTGGTGGCGCGCCAGACTTTTGAGCATCTGCATGGCCTCTCCATGCGCTTCCACCTGGACCGCCAGACCGGCGGGCTCTCGGGCATTATTCTGCGCGGCACGCTGGGGATCCAGAACGTGTTGCGGCTGGCCACGTTCAACGTGTTGCCCACCATCATCGAGCTGGTGCTGACGGTTGGCATCCTTTGGCACTTGTTCAGCTTCTGGTACGCGCTCATCACCTTTGTCGCGGTCGGGTTCTACATGGCGTTCACCTTTGGCGTGACCGCGTGGCGCACCAAGTTCCGCCGTATCATGAACGAGACCGATAACGAGGCGCAGACCAAGGCGATCGACAGCCTGCTCAACTTCGAGACGGTTAAATATTTCGGCAATGAGGGGCATGAGTCCCGCCGCTATGATGAGAGTCTGGCGCGCTATGAGGCGGCTTCGGTGAAGGCGCAGGTTTCGCTCAACGGGCTGAACATCGGCCAGGCGGTGATTATCTCGGCGGCGCTGGGCGTGATGATGCTGATGGCGGCAACCGGCGTTGCGCATCACACCATGACGGTCGGCCAGTTTGTGCTGGTTAACACCTATCTCATGCAGCTTTATGTGCCGCTTAATTTTCTGGGCTTTGTGTACTGGCAGATCAACCAGGGCATGATCGATATGGAGCAGATGTTCTCCCTGATGCGGGTGAATTACGAGGTGAGGGACAAACCCGGCGCCATTGAGCTGGCGCCGCAGGGCGCGCCGGTGGAGGTGCGTTTCGAGGATGTGCATTTCGGCTACAACCCGGATCGCGATATTCTCAAGGGGGTGAGCTTCACGGTGGCGGCGGGCCAGAAAGTGGCCATCGTCGGGCCGACGGGCTCGGGCAAATCGACCATCTCGCGCCTGTTGTTCCGTTTCTACGACACGGTTTCGGGTTGCGTGCTGGTGGATGGGCATGATGTGCGCGACTACACCCAGCACAGCCTGCGCGCGGCCATCGGCGTGGTGCCGCAGGATACGGTGCTCTTTAACGACACGATTTTCTACAACATCGCCTATGGGCGGCCGGGCGCCAGCGTTGAGGAGATTGAGCAGGCGGCGCGGCTGGCGCAGATCCATGACTTTATCATCACCCTGCCGCAGGGCTATAAAACCAAGGTCGGCGAGCGCGGGTTGAAACTTTCGGGCGGCGAGAAACAGCGTGTGGCGATTGCGCGGACGATTTTGAAGAATCCGCGCGTGCTGATCCTCGATGAGGCGACCAGCGCGCTGGATACCGCGACGGAGCAGGAGATTGGCTCGGCGCTGCGCTCGGTGGCGTATGATCGTACGACGCTGGTGATCGCGCACCGGCTCTCAACCGTGACGGATGCCGATGAGATATTGGTGTTGCGCGAGGGTGTGATTGTGGAACGCGGCAGCCATGCGGCGCTGCTGGAGGCTGATGGCGTGTATGCCGGCATGTGGGCGGCGCAGCAGGCGGAGCAGGAAGAGGCCGTGCAGAGCAAAACATTCGACGAAGTTGCGCAATAAGGGTTTAGCTTGGTAACGGGGCAGGAATCACCAGATAGAAGGCCCGGATGGAAAATATGATGAATGAGACACAATCCCCGCCAGAGCGCGATCTGAGCCATGCTGGTTCTGTCGTGGACAAGGCGATTGAGTATATGATGGGCCAGCAGATCAACTCGCTGGCGGTGGCCTCGGCGCTGCTTGGCGGGGCCATGGGCCTGCTGACGCGCACCTTGCCCGATGATGTGGTGGTGCAGATTCTCCGCCAGGCGATGGAGAGCGTGGAATCAGGCGAAATGCGCTCCACCGTGGGCAAGGATCACGCTGGCGAGGCTTGACCGGGGCGAGGCTTTTAGCCATAACCCGGCCTGGATTTCGGGCTGGCATCCGCCGGCCCGCTTTGCGTATTTGAGGATTGTACTATGGCCCGCCGTTGTGAACTGACCGGAAAGACCGTGCAAGCTGGCAATAATGTCAGCCATGCTAACAACAAGACCCGCCGCCGGTTTCTGCCGAACCTGCAGGAAACCTCGCTGTTGTCTGACGTTCTGGGCAATGTCCGGCTGCGCCTTTCGACCCGGGCGATCCGCACGATTGAGCATAATGGCGGCCTGGATGCGTTTCTGCTGAGCCAGAACGACAGCAAGATGACCACCGAGGGCCTGGCGCTGAAGCGCCGCCTGGAGCGCGCGACCGCTAAAAAGGCAGCCAAGGCCGCCTAAAGCCGCGCGGCCTGGCAGTGAAGGCTGGGCCGGATGTTGATACAGGTTACCCCGAAACTCGGGATCAGCGAGGCTGATCTCGAGGAGAGCTTTATTGCCGCCTCCGGCCCTGGGGGGCAGAATGTCAATAAAGTCGCCACCGCGGTGCAGCTGAGGTTTAATTTATTAAAATGTGAAACGCTGCCGGGCGCCGTGAAGTCGCGCATGAGGGTGCTGGCTGGGCGGCGGCTGAGCAATGATGGGGTGATTGTGATCACCGCCAACCGGTTTCGCACGCAGTTACAGAACCGGGCGGATGCGCGCGAGCGCCTGTTTGAGATTATCCGCGAGGCCGCGGTGGCGCCGGTGTTCCGTAAGCCGACGCGGCCGACCAAGGCATCCAAGACGCGCCGGCTGGAGGCGAAAAGCCAGCGCTCGGATACGAAAAAGCTGCGGCGGCGTGGCGATGATTTTTAAGCGCGATCGTTTGAGGCTCGCTCAACCGAGCGAGCCGGAAGCGTGAATCGCCTTTAGAAAAATGGGTAGCGCCTGATCGCATTTAAAGCGACCAGGCGCTAGGGCGGCGGGGTTAGAACCGTATCGGCACCTCAAACAAAATTTTGGCAACCGGGGCATTGGGGCCAGCGCCTATGCCGACGCCGATGTTGAAATTGGTGCGGGCGTTGATGGCGTAGCCCAGCCCAAAGTTGAAGGTCCCAAAATCATACGCGGAACCGGGGATGGAGCGGTTGCTCACCGAGGAGCCGAACACATGCTCCTGCTGGTAACTTAAGGTCATCGAGGCCTTGTCATTCAGCGCGAAGCCCATGCCGAATGTTGCCGCGACTGCGCTGCCGGGTTGCAGATTTTCGCGCACGGATACGCCGGAGCTGCCGAGAATATTAAAAGTCCGGCTGAAATTATAGATGTATTGCAGATTCCCGAATAACACGCCGGGAGCGGTTGGGTAGAAAATGGTGACGCTGGGTTCAAGCGAATAAAAGCCGGTGCCTGTCGGGAGTTTTTTTTGGATGCCGCCGAGGAAACTTCCGCCGCTATCATACACTGTGTAAATTGGAACCGAGTAGGGGCTTACGCCGGTGGCGGTTTTGAAGGTGAGGTTGCCTACGAAAACCGGCCATCCGTCATTGCCGCTGTTGAACTGGTAGGAGCCGCCAAGCTGAATATCGCCGATATTCACATTGTTCGCGCTGGTGTTGAGCGGCTGCGCATTTGGCCCCACTGCCTGGGCCGTGAAGGTTCCGTAGCCGGCCACGAGAGGAATTTTCGCGTTGATCTCCAGCCGGTCTGTGAGGCCATACCGCGCTGTGACGGCGGCGGTGAGAAAATTTTGATCGACACGCGCAATGAAAATATTGCCGAAGGTGATGCCTGGGATAATGGTGAAACCATTCAACGCCAGTTGATTTTGTGCCCAGTAGTCATATTCGAGCGAGGGATCGATAACGAATGTGCCTTTTGGCGTTAGTACGCCACCTGTGTTGGCGAGCACGGTGGATGACTGGAGTATGACCTTTGTTTGTTCCTGCTGGTTTTGTTGTTGCTGCTGCTGCTGCTCCTCGCCCACTGTTCCGCTGGCGGGCGCTGCTTGCGTAGATGAGGCTGGAGCGGTTGTGGCGCTGTTGGCGGTTGAATCAGCCGCAGGTTGTGCCTGGCTGGTTGGGCTTGTTCCTGTTCCCCGCAGTTTGGCCATTTGGCTGTCGAGCAGGCGCTGTTGCTGATCCAGCTCAAGTGATTGCTGTTCCAGCTGGATCTCTTCCTGTTGCAGCTTGGCTTCTTGTGCCGCGATGGCGGCTTGTAGCGTGGCTAAACTCTCAGGCCCGCTCTGCGCCGCCTGGGCATTGCCACCTGCAGCAACCATAAGGATGAATGCGCCACTGGCGGAGAGTTGTAGGACAGATTTGAGATGGCTGAAAAATTTTATCGTCTTAATTGAAGCGGTTTCGTCTGGATGAAATTTTTTTACATAATCATTTGAAAAATAATAGGATTTGGCAGCCATTTTAGCGCCTCCCTGATTTTGCGTCTCATATTTATCAGATACATACGGTTTGTAAACTATTATTTGGCGTGCGTGCGGGTTTGTGTTTCATTTGAAGTGTAAACGTTACAGTGAAACTTAACAGCTTTACAAGACATGACACACAGGCGGCGATGATGAGCGCGCCAGAAATTTTCCTTAATCGTATGAATTTTAAGTAAATCCAATTATCTCACGTTACCTCGGAAACTTGGCACGGCGTTTGCGTAGTGTTGTTCATGGCGAAGTTGCGCAGTCAACCGTCATAAGAGTCCAGGCTTTAATCTTTCACAAATTAAAAACGGAGGGCTATCATGCGTAACATTCTTCTCGCGGGTTCGGCTGTATTTCTTCTGTCGGCGGGCATGGCATTTGCTGGTGGCGGCGGTGACGGTGGTGGTTATGGCGGTCATGGCGGCTTGTCCGTGAATGTGCCCATTGTTAAAAACGCCTTGGTGGGTGGAAATGGCCAGTCGGCAACCACAGGTGGCACGAATGTTAGCGCGAGCCTGACCAACTCCGCCAATCCGACCACGACCAATTCGAACAACACGGCCAACTCAAACAACAGCAGTGAATCAGTAGCATTCACCAAAAATCTCAACAATGTTGGCAATGAGACAATGGTAAGCACCAACACTGACACGCATATCACCGTTGCCTCGACCAGAAACGAAGGATCGGTCAAGGATATTACGATTGGTGGCGGTGGCGGCGGCGGCTATGGCGAAGACCGCAAAGGCGGGTCTGGCGTAACCGTGAGCAGCGGCAGCAACACCATGAACACCGTGAATGGCGGCAACGGCATCAACACCGCCATGCAGAACTCCGGTGCGGCATCGTTGCAGCAGAGTTCTGTGGCTCTTGGTTCCGTCGTCAGCGGCAGCAGCGGCGGCACGGGAATCAGCGGCTTCTAATCTGCGCTGCAGATCGGTATGTTTGGGCTCCGCATTGCGCGATTTGCCGGCGCAATGCGGAGCCAGCATATTTTTAATTGGCGCTTTAGGCGCGTGAGATGTAGGCTAGTATTATAGGAGCGTCCAATGAACGTGATGACAGCGGCGATATTTACAGTCGCAGCAAGCTGCGCATTGTTTTCAGCTTCTCAACCTGCTTTCGCATCTGGTTCCGGCGGTCAGGGAGATGCGGCCATCGGCGGTCTTGCGGGCATGGCGGTTTCGAATGCGCAACTCGAAAAACTACGTGGTGGAAGTTTTGTGGTATCTTCGACAAATGTCGGAATCGACACCGGGAACAGCGCGAACAATACCACCACGGGTAATATCGCCAATACGCAATCCATCAATAATAATACAGGTATAACAACAATATTTGAGAATACTGGAAACAATTCATTGTTTCAGAGTAGCACCACGGTGAACATCTCTCTTAAATAAAGGACTGCCAGGCATGAGCGTTTTACGCAGGGCCGGTGTATTTGCAATTTTTGCTGTTTGTTGGGGATGGCTCGGAATATCCGGCGCGCGGGCTGGACAGGTTTTTTTGAACGGGCTCGCGGTAGGTGGCGGTGATATAGATGTCAACGTGTTGAGCTTTCAGGAGCGGAAATTTAGTACAACGGTTAGACAGGAATATGATTTCTCCTGCGGCTCGGCCGCTCTGGCGACATTGCTTACTTTTACCTACCACCGGCCTTCGACTGAATCTGGTGTGTTTACGAGCATGTTTGTTAATGGGGACCAGCCGGTTATTGAGAAGCAAGGTTTTTCGCTGCTGGATATGAAAAATTATCTAAGCAGAATCGGTCTGCCGTCTGGCGGATTCAAGGCATCGTTGGCGAAGCTCGCGGAGATAAGGATGCCTGCCATTGTTCTGATTAATGAACATGGCTTCCGGCACTTCGTCGTTATCCGCGGTATCCAGGATGGACAGGTTTTATTGGCGGACCCGGCCATTGGTCTGAGGACCGAATCGGCACATGATTTTCAACAGCAATGGTCTGGAATTTTTTTAATCATTTTAGCGAATGTTCAAGCTGCGCAGGCTAGCTTCAACGGTGAGAGGGATTGGTCTGGAGAGCCTGGCGCGCCGCTTGATCTTAGCCGCTTTGCGGTCAATCTTTCAACGCTTCAGCAGGTTATGCTTCCAAATCCATATAAATTCTGATGCGTCCAATTAGAGGAGTATCGGTCAATGTCTTTCAACCGTTTTACAAAATGGAGTTCACATACAGTTTTCGTGACGGCGGTTTTGTTCAGCCCGCTTGCATATGCCGCACCGCCTGTGAGCAGTGCGCCCGATAATAATGAGATCAATTCGCTTCAGCTCGCGGCCTTGCAGCTTCCGTATCAGGCGCTTGGCCAAATTCGTGGTGGATTTGATGTGAAGCCGGGGCTCTCCATCAGTTTTGCTTTCCAGCAGGTGGATTATCAGGGGAAAACGGTTATTCAGAGCATTCTGGTGCCGTTGACCACACTGACCAGCGGCTCTGGCGGGGCAATTGCCAGCGTAACCGGTGGCGGCACGACGACCTTGACGCAGCAGGGGGCGGGTGATCCGACGGTGATAAATGTTGGCGGCAATACAATTCAGGTGCCGGCCGGCACGTCTTCCATCACCCTTTCATCGAGCATCAATCAGGGGGCCAGCGTTGTTATTTCGTCGCTGGGTGGAGGTGGTATCAGCAATATCATCTCGAACACCGCGAATAATATGATGTTGAGCCAGGTTACCACCATGAATGTTGAAATTACCGGGATGTCGCAGTGGTTGGCCCAGCAAGGCTCTGGCCTTGGTGCCGTGGGCGGCGCTTTTGGCAACCTAGGGTTTTCTCGTTGACGGGATTACCAGCAGAGGGTATAATAAGACTTATAAGAATAATAAGTTTGCTGTTCCGGGTTACGTGTTTGGCCGATTGGAATATTTTGCGGTGTTGTGCTCTGTGAGAGTGTCATGAAACAGTTTTCTGCTTTGCAATTTAGGTTGGCGATTTCGGGAAAACGGCTTTGCGGATGTGTGGCTGTTGTGACTGTTTTATCGGCGGCCGCAATTGTGGTGACGCCCGGCGTTGGCTACGCCAAAGCTGGGACATCTGATTTTATTTTGCCGGCCGCGGTAACGAATCTGACGGCTCTGCCAGACTCAACGATAGCTGTTATAACCGGAACCGGGCTGAAGGCTCCATCGATAAATGGAGCAGGCGAACCGCGCGCGACAATTACTCTATGGGATGAACTCCGCCCGGCGGTTCAGCAGAATAGCCTCAGCAATAGCAATTCCACCATAACGGTGAATGGTGTCGTGCAATAATATTTTATATGAATATTTTATATGCTGGGCGTTGGAGCATGGCCGCACTTGAAGCGATCGTGCTCTTAATGTTCGCGGATGTGTAATGTTCCGCCGAATTCCGCGTGACGCTTTGCCATGCGATAAAGTGTGACCCTTGAAACTCCCAGCTCTGCCGCAGCCTTGGTGACATTATGGTGGTTGCGGGCGAGGGCTTGCTGTAGCGCGTTGCGCTCTTGAAGGGAGCCGGCGCGCAGCCGTTGTGTCGCGAGTTTACGCGGCGGCGCTGGCTGACCAGAGGGGTGGGGTTGGAGGCCGAGGTCTTCCTCCGAGATCAGCGGTTCGCAGCCCATGACCACGCCACGCCGGATGGCGGCGATGAGTTCGCGCACATTTCCCGGCCAGGGATAGGAGCGGATAAGATTTTGGGTGGCTGCTGTGAAGCCGGAAACGTCACGGCCAAATTCCGCGGAAATCTTGCGCAGGAAAAAAGTGGCCATCAATTCAATGTCGCTTTCGCGCTCCCGCAGGGCCGGCATGTGCAGGGGAAGGACGTTGAGGCGGTAGAACAGGTCATGACGGAAGGTGCCGGCAATCATGGCTTCATCGAGTTGCACATGGCTGGCGGAAATGACCCGGGCATCCACCTGGATGGGTAGATGCCCGCCTATGCGGGTAATTGTTTGCTCCTGAAGAAATCTGAGCAAATGCCCCTGCAGATCCAAGGGTAGATCGCCAATTTCATCCAGGAATAATGTGCCGCCGTTGGCTTGCTCGATGAGGCCGATTTTTCTTCCCGCCGCGCCGGTGAACGCGCCTTTCTCGTAGCCAAACAGCTCCGATGCGATAAGGCTCGCGGGAAGGGCGGCGCAATTGATCGCGATGAAAGGCCCTTTGGCGCGTGAGGATCGTTGATGAACGGCCTGTGCCGCCAGTTCCTTTCCTGTTCCGGTTTCTCCGGAGATGAGAATTGGCGCGTCGCATTGAGCGAAACGGCGAATGCGATAGAACACTTCCTTCATGGCGGGACATTCACCAACCATGAACTCCTGGTGATCTGATTTTTCAAATTGTCCGGCGGTTAGGGAATCATTGGACACCGCGGAGGAACTATTATCAGGAATAGGCTGTAAATGCCTGTTGTCCGAGGAGGAGTTCCAAGCAGCACCGCTGCTATTCCGATGATAGGTAACCATTAGTGTTCAGTCCTAACCAAATGAACTGGCAGAAGAAACTTCCGCTTGTCCTTATGAAATAATCCATTTTTATCAGTCACGAAATAATCAGAAAATTCACTTAGGTTTGCTTGCGCATCAGGTTTGTTTACACATCCATGGCATCAATGGTTTTGGGGCCGGAAAGCTGCTCCAGGGATCACAATTTCTTGAGAAATTGTGACTGTAACTGCAATGCTCAGCCAAGTTTTAATACAAGCTTTGATACCAGGCGCGGTAAAAAAACCTTATCAAGGAAAACCGAATTTAAGATAACATCGTTAATATTTTAATTGAAGCAATTACACGTCAATGTGAAGTCAATACACGAGTTTATGAACGCCATCCAATAATCAACAATACATTTCCAGATCACACTAAACTGTAACCTAGTTGCATGGCGGATAATTAATTAAATTTTTATTGCTGTACTGCAATTTATTTTGCTCTTCAATGATAGCGTCACATACGAAAAATGTCAAGGTGAGATCAGATGGCGCAGGGGAACCTGTGCGCTGGATGAAGATTCCGGCGGGTGATTTTATATGTTTGTTTGCGCGCGCTCGGTTCGAATTGACGCACGTGCGCCAGCTGAGAACGATCAGACTCTGGTGGCTGTCTGATTTTTGAAATTGGGGTTTTTCAGCGTGTTGCGGGCGGTTGTTCTACACGGATTGGAGCTTTTCCGGGCGGCGGGGTTCCGGCGCCCTGCTATGGCTTGGGTTGCTGGCCCAGATGCATGATCTCGATTAGTTCGGCGCTGCTCATGACATGGCAATAGATCATGTTGATGATTTCCAGTTCTTTGTGGTGCAGCGTCTCTGAGCCGGCGGCGCAGCAATCTTCCAGCACGATCACATCATAGCTTTCGTCGGCCAGGCTGCGCACGGTTGAGGATACGCATTGGTCTGTGAAAATTCCGGTGCAGATTACATGCCGGATTCCGAGATTATGCAGAATCAGGCGCAGGTTTGTGCCGGTCAACGCGGAATCGGTGGTTTTGGTCAGCGTGATCTCGTCGCCTGCCGGGGCAAGCTGCGGGACAATCTGTGATGGTAATCCGGATTTGGGCAGGAGCAGGTTGTTCCACCCGGGCATTTTCTGCGAAAGTGACCTGTCGCGGCCATCCTCCGTCTGGCAGGCGATGCGCACGAAGAGGCATTCCATTCCGGCGGCCCGCGCCAGCTTCAGGAGCGCGGCGGTTCGCGGAATCACCTGATTGTGCATCCGTTCATGGAAAGGTGTCCAGGCATCGTAATGGGCCTGTTGCGCGGGGGTGAGCGTCGCGCGCGCGGGCCGTTCCAGATATACATTCTGGACATCGATCACGAGCAATGCGGTTTCCTTCAGCGGCAGGTGCGGGTCATCGGGGGCGGGCGCGTCCGCGTAATAGATTGACCGGTAAGAATTTTTCCATGATGTGGGCATATTTACGTCCCCTGGCCGCATTTGGCGCTAGATGTTGTGGGTGCAATCGGCGATCACGGCGGCCAGTTGCGAGAGGGTGGAGCCTTTGTCGGGCGCGTAGGCGCCATTGAAAACCGCCGAGCCGATGGTGAAGGCATCCGCCCCGCGCGCGGCGACCTCGGCAATGCGGGCCGCGGAGTCTATGTTGCCGGCGATGATCAGCCGCCCATCGGCAAGGCCGCGGCGGGCTGCCTCCACGAGGCGCAACGGGTCATCCTGCGTTGCCCGGTAGGCCAGCAGGTCGGCGCCCGCGCAGCCCTTTTGCATGAACTGCCGGCATTGTGCCTCCACCTGCGCGGCGCTGCCGCCCAGCCGCGTCGGGTGGCCCTCGGGCGCGCCTGGGAAAGGATAATAGCGGATTGGCGTGCCGCGGATGATCTCCAGCGTTGCGTCAATTTCCGTGCCGCCCAGCAGATGGCCGACACCCAGCGCGACCGCCATTTTCGCGGAATTGAGGCAATCCTGCGCGGTGGTGCTCACCACCTCCATGTAACTCTGGGCCCCCATGGCGTGGATTTTTGCGGTCAGGGCCTGCAATGCCGCAAAATCAACGCCGATGTCCTTGAACCCCACATGCCGCAAGCGCAGCGGACGGATCAGGTCGCATACGTCCAGGCAATCCGTCACGGTTTGATCGTTGCGAGTCAGCATGAAGATAAAATCCATCGGCGTTCCTCCTTTGTTGGTCTCATACCACTTAATTTGTGGAAATTCACACAGAGTATGTTGCAAGTATAGCATTTTTTAGCCTAAATCCGGCTGGTGCGGCGGTTGATGAATTCGTATGCGCGGGCAGCGGCTGTTTGGAAATTTCAGGACCGTTCGCCGCGCTGAAGATCGAGGTTTGCGAATGTCCTTCTGGATTGCGACATTGGTGTCAGGCATGATTCAGCACCGGTTTGCGCGGCCTCGCTCGTGGAGCGGGGTGTGAGACGGCACGGGCCTGTCGTTATTGGCGTGGACCAGGGGACGACCAATACCAAGGCTGTCGCGGTGGACGCTAACGGCCGGATCCTGGCCCAGGCGGTGCGGCCGATTGCCACCGCCTCGCCTTATCCGGGCTGGGTGGAGCAGGATCCGCTGGTGATGAGCGCCAATGTCATCGCCTGCATCCGTGACGTGCTGGTCCAGTCGGATTGTCCGGCACATGAGGTTGCCGGGCTTGGCATCGCCAACCAGACCGAGACGCTGGTGATCTGGGACCCTGCCACCGGCAAACCGGCATTGCCCGCCATGGTCTGGCAGTGCCGCCGCGGGGAGGCCGAGATCGCGCATCTGATGCGCCCGGAATTCGGCGGTTTTATACGCGCGCAGACAGGGCTTGATCTGGACCCCACCTTCACGGCGGCCAAGCTGCTATGGGTCGTGCGGCACCATCCGCATTTGGCTGCCGGGCTGCGCTCCGGCGCGCTGCTGTTTGGCACGGTGGATTGCTGGCTCATCTGGCACCTGAGCGGCGGCAGAGTTTATGCGAGCGAACCTGGCAATGCTTCGCGCACCATGCTGTTCAGCCTGGCGCGGAACGGCTGGGACCCGCAATTGTTTGAGATGTTCGGCCTGGACATTGCCCGGTTACCCGAAACCGGCCCCTCGGCGCGCCGGTTCGGCGCCACGCGCGCCGGGCTGTTTGATGCGGAAATTCCGATCACGGCGGCGATGGGCGACCAGCAGGCCTCGCTGTTCGGGCATGGCTGTTTCAGCCAGGGCGATTTGAAGGTGACCTACGGCACGGGGGCTTTCGTGTGGGCCAATGCCGGGCCGTTGCCGCCGGCGGGGCAGGCTGATGGGCTGGTCCGCACCATTGCCTGGGACCTTGGCGCGCCGGTTTATGCGGTTGAGGGGTTTGTGATGTCGGCGGGCGGGGTGTTGAACTGGCTGGCCCGGCATTTTGGCATTGCCGGGGGCGGCGCCGGGGTGGTGGAGGTGGCTCGCGCGGCGCCGGGGGCGGGTGGCGTTGTGCTGGTTCCGGCATTCCAGGGGCTGGCCTCGCCCTGGTGGCGCGCGGATGTCCGCGCTGTGCTTTCGGGCATGACCGAGGCGACCACAACGGCGGAAATCTGCCATGCCGGGCTGGAGGCGATCTGCCTGAACATCCGGGCGGTGTTGGAGGGCATGGCGGCGGCGGGAATACGCCCGGGGCTGGTGCGCGCCGATGGCGGGCCAACGCGTTCGGATTATTTGATGCAGTTGCAGGCAGACATTTTGCAGACCCCGCTGGCCCTGGCAACCACCGGCGCGCTGACCCCCTTTGGGGTTGCGCTGATGGCGGGTCTGGGGGCTGGGGTGTGGCCCGGCCTTGACGCCTTGCGCCCTCTCACGGGCCATGCCACTCAGCTCAGCCCCGACCCGGGGGCGGCCGCGCGCTGGAACAAGGCGCATCGCAACTGGCTGGCGGCTGTTGCCGCTTCACTCACCGCCGCCGATGCGGCCCGGCTGGAAGACACGCCATGACACGCGCCCCCGGCGATATTTATGACCTGTTTGTGATTGGCGGCGGCATCAACGGTGCCGCGATCGCCTGTGCCGCTGCTGACCGGGGGCTTGGGGTCGCCCTGGCCGACGCGCGGGACTTCGCGGAGGGCACCTCCTCGCGTTCCTCCAAGCTGATCCACGGCGGATTGCGTTATCTGGAAACCTATGACTTCCGCCTGGTGCGCCATGCGTTGCTGGAGCGTGAGATATTGATGGCCCGCACGCCGCATCTGGTCTGGCCGATAAGGCTGGTGCTGCCGCATGTGCCCGCCCTGCGGCCGCGCTGGCTCATCCGCCTCGGGTTGTTTTTATACGATCATCTGGCGCGCCGCAAAACGCTTCCGGCCTCGCGGATGGTGCGGCTGGCGGGGCATGAATTCGGCGCGCCGCTCAAGCCGGAATATCGATTTGCCTTCGCCTATTCCGATTGCCGGGGCGATGATGCGCGGCTGGTGATCGCCAATCTGCTCGGCGCGCAGGCGCGGGGGGCCAGTATTTTGCCGCGCCGGCGCGTGACCGGCGCCAGGCGGACGGGTGAGGTGTGGCAAATTGAGCTGGCGGATGCGCAAACCGGGGAGACCAGCACGGTGGCGGCGCGCGCGCTGGTGAACGCGGCCGGCCCATGGGTGGCGCAGGTGGCGCATACCCTGGAGGGTGCCGCCACCGGGCGGCGGCCCCGGCTGGTGCGGGGCAGCCATATTGTCGTGCCCCGGCTGTGGGAGGGGGAGCACGGGTATTTTTTGCAGACCACCGACAACCGGACGATGGAGATGTTCCCCTACGAGAACGGCTTCACCTCCATCGGCACCACTGACACGCCTTGGGAGCAACCGCCCGAGGAGATCGCGGTGTCCGAGGCGGAGGTCAGCTATATGCTCGAACAGGTGAACCGGTATTTGCGCAATCCGGTCCGGCCCGAGGATATTGTGTGGCGCTATGCGGGCGTGCGGCCGCTGTTCGAGGTGGGGGGCGGGCGCGATAGCGATTTATCGACGTTGACGCGGGATTATTCCTTCGAGATCGGCGGAGGGAGGGATGCTGCGCCCGTGCTCACCGTGTTTGGAGGCAAGCTGACCACGCACCGGCGCATGGCCGAGGATGCGCTGGCGCGGCTGGCGGTGGTGTTCCCCATGCCGGAGCCCGCGCACCCCGCGGATGCCCCGCTGCCGGGCGGGGAATTTGGCCCGGCCGGGTTGGCTGGTTTCGAAGCTGGGATGGCCCGCCGCCACGCCTGGCTGCCCGCCGGTTTACGGACGCGGCTGGCGCGGCTCTATGGCACGAGGATGGAAATTCTGCTCGAATCGGTGACCAGCCTCTCAGGGCTTGGCCGCTGCTTTGGCGCGGATCTGTATCAGCGCGAGGTGGATTTTTTGATCCGTACCGAGTGGGCGCGCACGGCGGAGGATATTCTCTGGCGGCGCACCAAGCTTGGCCTGTGGCTCAGCCCTGGGCAGGCATTGGAGCTGGCGGAATATATCGCCGGGCGCGGTGGCGCCTGATAGACCCCGTCAATCGCGCGGGAGCAGGTCCATCTCGTGGATATAGCGGCAGATCTGGGTGCGCCGGTGCAGGTTCAGCTTGTGCAGGATGAGTGAGATGTTGCCCTTCACCGTGCCCTGGCTCACACGCAGGAACACTGCAATTTCCTTGTCGGCCAGGCCCAGGGCGACCATCTGGGCCACGGTAAGCTGGCGCCCGGTCAGCGGGCTGTAATTGGGGGCATAGCCAATGGCGCGGGCGGCGCGCAGGTCGGGCTCGTGAGCCGGGGTGGCTGAGCATAGGCGCGTAGCCCCCAGGGTATCGTCCAAGAGCTTGAATTGCGGCTTCACCCGCAGGGGGCGCGCCCGTTGAGGCGATTTCAGACCGGTTTCACTCATCACAAGGCCCTCGCTTTAGAGCAATATGCGCTTCGATTGACGCGGAGTGTTCAGGCCACAGGCATGAAATTTCTCGTTCAAACGAAACGCTAGCCGTATTTTGCCAAATAGGCGTCGCACAACCCCGCCGTACCCTGCGTATAGGCAATGCCCATCGCCTGCGCCGTTTCGGTTTCGGCGTGGGAGCCGATCCATGCCAGCAGCAGTATCCGGCGCAGCATGATGAAGGTCGGGATCTCGTCCTCGTCAGCCCGCGCCAGCGGCGTCACCCTGCGGTAGCCGGTTTTCCATGCCTCCAGCAGTTCGGGCACCTGCGGATCGTGCTCGTAGAATGATACCGGCGTTGCCGCATCATACATGAACCAGCTGAAGCCGCAGTCATCAAAATCAATCACCTTAACCACCGGGCCATCGACCAGCAGGTTCGCCAGCCGCAGATCGCAATGGATGAGGCCGAAACGGTCAGGCGGCTGCCCGTAGGCGGCAAGGCGCTTGCCGATGGCCGCCACGGTGCGGCCAAAGAGCGCGGCCAGGGGGGCATCAACGCCCATGCCGTCGCGCCAGCGCCCCCAATGCGGGTTGGTTTCGCCCAGCGCGGTTTCAAAATTCCAGATTGGGCGGGTGAACCAGACGGGGCGCTGCCACTGGCGGCTGTGCAGATGCATCCGGGCGGTTACCTCGCCCAGCACCTCGAAAGGTCCGGTGAGATTTTGCGTGATGCTCGGCTCCACCCCGTTTTCCCAATGGGAGAGAACCACGTTGCGCGCCTCTCCCATGCGCGGGTGGCGCAGGGTCTGGATCAATTCACCGTCCTTGCCGGGAACCGGTGCGGGTGTGACCACTACATGCTTCTCGCGCAGGTCGTTCAACCAGGCCAGCTCCGAGGCGATGGCCTGGCGGGAATGATAGCCAGCGCGATGCAGCCGCAGCGCCCAGCGCCGCCCGTCAGGCGCGCGCACGCGGTAGGTGGCGTTTTCGGAGAGATTGAGCAGATCAACTTCCAGCCCCTCGGGAAGATCGTAATGCCGCGTTGCCTGGCGGGCGAGTTCCAGAAGAATGTTCAGTTGCTGATCGTGGGAAAGTTTGTCGAACATCTCGGTCATTTCTGGATTCTCCTACGCTGCCCGGCCTTGGATGGCACCGAGGACCCGTTCGATTTCAGCCAGCCCCTTGTGCACATCCGCGGTTTTGCCGGACATATAAAGCCGGCCGGCCGCGCCGATCATCTGCACGTCGACCAGGGTTAATCCAGGCGCTGCCCTCTCCGCCTCATTGGCCGCGATCGCCGCGTAAAGTGCTGGCACCATCTCGACAATCAGCAAGGTATCACCGGGCAGAATCATCGAGGCCTGGCGGTTGCGGTTGATGATGACGGCGTGCTGGTCGGCGATGTCCTCGATGACATCGGTGTAGACGATTTTCGGCGCCAGCTGGTCTCCGGCCGCGAGGCCAAGGCCCGAGAGCATCGCCTGACCCGCCTGCAGAAGCTTCTCCTTGCTGTTGCCGTGAATTTCAAGAATCCCGAACTGGCGTTCAACGAAGAGGATTCCCGGCTCCAGGTCAGGGTCGGCCTTCAGCGCCAGGTCGATCACCCGCTCGATCATCAGGCCGGGGGCGATTTCGATGATGAGCGAATGCTGGCCGGCAAAGGGTGGATATCCGCGCGCCCGCGTGGGCGTGCCGAGATAGGCCGCGAATTGTGGCTGCAAGGTCTCCAGCAGGAGATAAACCCGCAGGTCTCCGCGCGCGGAATTCATCGATGCCGCCATGGCGCGCGATTATTTCGCGGGGGATGTAAGGAAGTATTTGGACACATCGGCGTGGGGGCGCGCGATGACGTGTACCGAGACCAAGGAGCCGACCTGCCCGGCGACTTCGGCCCCTGCTTCCGTGGCGGCCTTCACGGCGCCGACATCCCCGGCGATGACGACGGCGACGAGCCCGTCGCCCACTTCCTCGCGGCCGATGATGTTGACATTGGCCGCTTTGACCATGGCATCCGCGGCGGCGAGTGCGGCGACATAGCCTTTGGTTTCGATCATTCCGAGTGCGTTGCCTGACATGATATGCTCCTTGATGGTTTTAAGAGGTTAGGCGTTGGGATTGAGAGTTTCGTCGATCAGCCCGACGATTAAGGCGTCGACCGGCGGCGCCTTGCCGGGGAACCAGGATGCGGCGACCGAGCCGGTCGCCACGATGACCTTCTCGCCGATGCCGCAGCTCAAAGGATCGAAAGCCAGCATGGTCGAGGATGTGCCTTCAACCTGCACTTCGAGAATGGAACCGGCGGGCATCTCGCGCAGTTTTTTGGTGGACCAGATCCGGCCGGTCACCGTTGCTTTTATCATCAGCCTCTCCTCTCGAATCTAAGACTCATGCGGCGGGCGAAATCCTTGGCCAGGGGGGTCAGCACCGCGCCGGGCGCCAGGATGACATGCGCCCCGGCGGCAAGGCCGGTTAACCTGCGCTCGGAGACCACGCCCTCCAGCGGGGCCTGCGCGGGTGGGGGTATTTCACGGCTGGCGGGGCCGCAGGCCAGGGTGAAGCGCAGGGCGCCGGCGCGGATCGCCTCGATGGTGCCGGGGCTGGCAAGCCGCGCGATGAAGCCTTGCAGGTCGGCATCGGTGGCGATCCGCACGGGTTGCGGCGCGGGCGCGCTGCTTGCGGGTTTTTTCCCCGCCACCTCGCGCAGAATATCGCGGATCATCGCGCGCAGGTCAGATTCGGATAATGCGAGCCCGTTCATCCTCACGCTCCCAATGCCTGTTGCGCCGCCAGGGCCGCGGCCTTTACGTCGGATTCCGCCCCGGACAGGTAGAGCCTGCCCGTGGCGCCGATCATCCGGTAATCAACGAGCTTGATATTGGCGGCCTTTTCGGCGGCATTGGAGGCCAGGATCACATGGGCGGCCGGTTCTGTTTCGAGCACGAACAGGCTTTCTCCCGAGAGCACCATCGACCCGCCCTTGTTACGGTTGATTAAAAACGCATGGCCGGGATCGATGCGGCTGATGATCTTGGCGGCGAGGACTTTGGGTTTCATCGCATCGGCCGGGGATTTTTCCATGGCGGCCAGTACACTCGCCGCCGCCGCCTTGACCGCGGCAATGTCGCGCGAATGAATTTCCAGATAGCCGAACTGGCGTTCCACCACCAGGATTCCGCCCTGCACGTCGGCTGCCTTCAACGCGATATCCGTCAAGGCCTCAATATCGAGGCCAGGCGCCACCTCGATGATCTGCGCCGCCATGTTGCGGCGGGGCAGGGAACCTTTGATCCAGCTGCCCAGGTAGCACATGGTCTGTGGTTGCAGCTGGTCGAGGAAAATGAAGGAGCGGAGTGTTGCCATGACTATGCCGCCAACACCGCGCTGAGTTCTTCCAGGATGATCTGCCGCAGCTTCTGGCGCAGCGCCGTGCTGTCCTGCTCCAGGATCGCCGCGGCGGGCGGGGCGGCTGTGGGTTGCGGCAGGTTCAGCGGGTCGAGCCCTGCGAAATTGCCGAAAATCTCTGAACTTTCCCTATTGTAGGCAATGCGCGCGAACTGCACGAGATGGCGCGGTGTCAGATTTTCGGAAAGCGATGAGCCGCCCGCGAAGCCGGTGCCGATGGTCATTGATGGCCCTAGATAGGTCTCAAAGCCTGATGCACCGAGCGAGCAGCCCGCATTCACCGCCACGCGCAAGGCGGGGAGGGCGGCGCTGAAGGCCATGATATGCGCCTCATTATGTGAATGTATGGCGGCGGAATGGCCGCGCCCGGCGGTGCGCATCATGGACCGCGCGGAGGAGATTGCCTGGCCGATGCCGCCCACGCGCGCGAAGGCCAGCACCGGGCAGAGTTTTTCGCGAACCAGTTTTTCCTCGGGCTGCACCAGATCCACCGGTGTTACGAGAATTTTCGCGCCGGGCGCCGTGAAGCCAGCCTCGCGCGCGATGATGCCGGCGTCCTTGCCGATTATCGCGGTATTGAAGCCGTCATCGGTGAAAAGCAGGTTGCGTAGCTTGCTGGTTTCCTCCGGGGTGCAGATATGCGCGCCTTCCGCCCGCAGGGCCGTTAGCAGCGCATCGGCGATGGCGCTGAAGGCGAGCAGGGTGGATTCATTGGTGCATAGAATCGAATTATCGAAGGATTTTGAGGCAACAATCCGCTTCGCCGCCAGTTTTAAATCCGCCGTGTCGTCGACCAGCACCGGGGCGTTGCCGGGGCCGACCCCCAAGGCCGGATTGCCCGAGCGGTAGGCTGCCTTGACCACGGCCGGGCCGCCGGTTGCCACCACCAGATCAACCCGCGCATCCGCGATGAGTTTTTCGATCAGCGGGATGTTCGGCTCATCGATCACCTGGATGGCGCCCTCGGGCGCGCCCGCGGCCTGGGCGGCTTGCGCCAGCATCCGCGCGGCATCGGCGCAGACGGATTTGCCTCCGGGGTGCGGCGAGAGGATGATGGCATTGCGGGTCATCAGCGCCATGAGCGTTTTGAAATAGATGGTGGAGACCGGATTGGTCACCGGGATCAGCGCGAAAATAACGCCGGCGGGGCGTGGCAACTCAACGATTTTGCTGGCGGCGTCGATGCGGGGGGAGACGAAATCCTCCGCCCCGTAAAGCTCCACCAGCCCTTTTGAGCAGGCCTCGTTTTTTTGGCGTTTGTGCGCGGCCACGCCCATGCCGGTTTCGCGCACCGCCCATTCGGCGTAGAATTGCGACTTGGCATAGGCGGCGGCGGCGGCGGCCTGAACCACGCGCGCGGTTGCGGTGTGATCCATCATCTGGAACCGCGACACCGCCCAGCGCGCGCGCTCTATTTTGAGCATGGCTTGTTCGTAGGCTGCGTCTGGAATTTTCAGCAGAGCTTGTTCTGGCACGAATAAACCCCCTTTATTTGGTGGCGGCGCGAATCAGCTCGCGCGCGCGCGGCATCGCCGCATCGAACCGGTCGATGATTTCCTCGCACATCGCGTGGCTGAGCAAAACGCCAGGTTTCCACTGCAACACCCGTTTGTCGAGCGAGGAGAAGATCGCCCATATGCCATGCTCATACAGCGCCCGCGAGGCATAGACGGCGCCTTCGGGGTGGTTGAATTCCAGCCCCAGAATGACCCCGCGCTGGCGCACGCCGGTGAAGATGTCGCCATGGCGGCGCATCATCTCCGCCATCATTTCGTGGAAAAACGCGCTCACGGCGTGAACATTGGCGATTGTCTCGGGGCGCAGCAGCATCTCCAGCACTTTGTGCCCGACCACGCAGCCAAGCTCCGCCCCGCCGGAGGTGGAAATATGCGCGGCGCCATCCTCGTTTAGCCAGCCGCCGGCGCGCTCGTTCACCAGGCAGGCGGAAATCGGGTATAGCCCGCCCGAGAGGCCCTTTGCCGTGACCATGATATCCGGCTGGATGCCGTAGGTCTGCCAGCCCCAGAGTTCGCCGCAGCGCATCAGCCCGGTTTGGACCTCGTCGGCGATATAGAGAGCACCGTATTTTTCGCAGAGCGCCTTGCACGCGGCGAGGTAGCCCTCATTGGGCAGGGGAAAACCGTAGGTGGCTGGAATCGTCTCCATGATCAGCGCCGCGATGTCGCCTGATTTCAGCGCCTGTTCCATGGCGCCAATGTCGTTGAAGGGCACATGGAAAAAGACATCAGGCTGGTCGGCGAGGAAGATTTTGCTGAAACGCTCGTCGCCGGTGGCGACGGAAAGCCCGCCGTGGCCGTGGTAGCCTTTGATGATCGAGACGATCTTGCGCCGTTTGGTGGCGTAGCGCGCGGATTTGATGGCGATGTCGACCGCTTCAGCGCCACCGGCGCCAAAAATGGCGTATTTCATGCCGGGCGTGGCCTTGATCAGCGCCTCGGACAAGGCCGCGCGCGCCACCGAGGGGAACCAGTGGTTGCCGATGTCAAAATAGTCGAGCGCGCCCTTCAGCGTCTCGATCAGCTCTGGATGGCGATGACCGAAATTAAAGGTGCCGCCGTTGAGATGAAGGTCGATGAGGCGGCGGCCGTCCATGTCATAGAGGCAATAGCCCTCGCGCCGGCCGATGACGAGGTCGATACCGGCTTTTTGCCAGAACAGGGTTTTGTCCGGATTCCAGTAGCGGATCGCGGTATCGAGGCATTCCTGTTTGTTCTCAAACTTGAAGTGGCCGTAGTCGAACATGGGCGCGTCCTTTGGGATTTTTTTGCGCGACTTACAATAGAAAATGTTTGAAGCATGTCATTTTATACTTGTCAACTTACAAATATTGGTTGTTCCTGGCGATGAATGTTGGCAAGCCGGGTAAAAATGCGTCAGGCTGGTGTTGGGCTTTTGGGTTGTGCCATAAAGCGGGCATGACCAGCCCATTCCCCCGCCTGAGCAAGGCCGAACGTCAGTCGCGGATCATCGCCGAATTACGCGCCACGCCCAGCCTGCGTGTGAACATGCTCTCCGAGCGCCTCAGGGTGTCGACAGAGACTGTGCGGCGCGATCTGGCGGAGCTTGATGATGCCGGGCTGATCAGCCGCACCTATGGGGGCGCCATGCGTTCGGTGCCGTTCGAGCCGGCCATTTCCGTGCGCGAGGGGCTGATGATCGCCGAACGCGAGAGCATTGCGCAAGCCGCGGTTCAGCTGGTGGAGCGCAATGATATATTGATGATCGGTGGCGGCGCCACGACCTTGCATGTGGCCCGGCGCCTGTCGGTGGCCTTTAATGACCTCACCGTCATTACCCATGCTTTCTCCATCGCCGCCGCCATCGCGGCCAACCCCACGCATAAGGTGCTGATGCTCCCCGGGCAGTTTGAGGGACGCGAGGGGTTGATCCATGGCCCGGAGACCATTGATGCGTTGCAACGGTTTCATGCCAACAAGGCGTTTTTGGGCGCCAGCGGCCTTACGGCCGAGGGGCCGAATGATGCCGGAATCGGCCCGGGGCTGACCTATGGCACCATGATGCGGCGGGCGGCGCACAGCATCATCGTGGCGGACCATTCCAAGTTCGAGAAACCCTCGCTGACGGTTTATGGCCGCTGGTCGGCCGCAACCACACTGGTGACAGACCAGCGCCCCAAGGGGAAACTCGCCGCCGCACTGTTGCATGCCAATACCAATGTCATCGAGGCGGCGCCCGAGCCGGTGCAAAAACCGGCGCAAAAACCGGATTAAACCGGGGGCCATTCGCGCCAGAACAGTAAAAATCCACCGTGCGTGGAATAAATGCGGGCTGGAGGGCTTTTTAGCCGAACGACCAGCTAGACAAACGGTTCTCGCTCAAATTAAGTATAACGAAGACATGAACCCAATTAATTTGGGGATAAACAACATCAACAACACAGCATCAATAAAAGACTTTAATAAATAAAAGGGCATTTTGATGGAAAAAAAACAAGCGGCCGGCGCAATTGATATTTCGACGGATACCAAGGTTAACAAACTACACGGCAAGGCTGTTGGGCTGATCGGTGTTCTCTTCCTCACCGTTACGGGTGCCGCGCCGGAATCGGCCATGTTGGGCAATGTGCCTTTCGCCGCCGGGTACGGCAACGGAATTTATGCTCCCTCGGCTTTTGTGCTTGCCACCATCGTGCTGGTCATTTTCTGTGTCGGCTATGCCACCATGGCCGGCAGGGTTTCCTCGGTCGGCGGATTCTATTCCTACATCTCTCAGGGGCTTGGGCGCGAAGTCGGCATGGCGGCGGGGTTCACCTCGCTGGCCTGCTACTCCATCTTCGAAGCTTCGCTGTATGGGCTTTTCGCTTATTTCGCCAATCTGTGGCTTACCACAAATCTCGGCATCAATATCGGCTGGGCCTGGCTGGCCATGGCGGCGCTGGTGGGGGCTGGTGTGCTCTCGGTGCGCGATGTCAAGCTCAGCGCAAAGGTTCTGGGCGTGTCGCTGGTGCTGGAAACATTGGTGCTGTTGATTTTCGGCTTCGGTGTGCTGTTTGCCCATAAGGGCACCAGCCTTTCGGCGGAATCCTTCAATCTGTTGCAGGTCACCAAGGCGGTGGCGGCGCAGAAGGTGGGGAGCACGGTGATCCCGGCGGGTGCCGCGGCGGTTGGGATTTTCATGGCCTTCTGGTCTTGGGTCGGCTTTGAGATGGCGCCGAACTATGCCGAGGAAAGCCATGCCCCAAAGCGGGTGGTGCCGCTCTCGCTCTATATCTCCGTTGTATTTTTGGGCGTGTTCTACACCTTTATTTGCTGGTGCGCGGTTTCAGCCTACCCTGACCAGGGCAGCATGCTGGCTCAGGCGGTCAATGACTCGGGAGATTTCTTTCTCGCACCCATGCGCCAGTTTGTCGGGCCCTGGGGATCGCAGCTGATGAGCATTCTGATTATTACCAGCTCATTTGCCTGCGGCATGGCCTTCCACAACACCGCGGCGCGCTACATGTACTCTTTGGGCCGTGAGGGCGTGTTGCCAAGCCATTTGGGCAAGACCCACGACATTGTGCACAGCCCGCATATTGCTTCGGTGACACAATCGGTTCTGGCGGCGGCGTGGATTCTGTTGTTTGGTGTGTTCAACGGTTTTGATAATCCGATGAACCAGGCTTATCTCGGTGTTTATACCTTGTTCGCGGTGCTGGGCACGGGCATGTTGCTAGTGTTGCAGGCGCTGGTTTCGGTGGCGATCTGGAATTACTTCCGCAAGAATGGTGGCGGCAGTGTGTTCAAGACGGTCATCGCGCCCTGGTTCTCGTTTTTTGCGCAGATATGGCTGGTTTATCTGCTGGTGGCGAATCTGGTTACCTTCGCCGGCACCAGCGCCTTTGCCAATGCCATCCCGATGATCGGGCTCGCGATTATTGTTATCGGACTGGTTTGGGGGTTTGTGCTCAAGCACATCAACCCGGAAGGATACAAAAACATCGGGCATATGGTGAACGAATAATCCGTGACGAAATGGTCAGGCCGCCAATTTGCGCGGCCTGACCGGGTGTCCTTGTTATTTTGAAATTCGCAAGACCCTGAATAAGGCGATTGCGAACATGCGAAGCGGGGTACGGAAGAAAACATGACAGCATCGTTGAACGGACGTAGCGTTGCCGTGACGGGCGGTTCAAAAGGCATCGGGCGCGGCATCGCCGAGGTATTTGCAAAGTCCGGTGCGAAAGTCGCCATTTTGGCCCGCGACGGCGAACAAGCCGCAGCCGCGGCCCGGGCCATCGGGCATGGCGCGTTTGGCATCTCGGGGGATATCACCTCGGCCCAGAGCCTGGCCGCGGCTTTCGCCGAAATCGCCCGGCGCAATGGCGGCATGGATGTGCTTTGCGCCAATGCGGGAATATTCCCGCCCGCCCCGTTGGAGGAAATGACCGAAGCGCAGTGGGATTTGGTGAACAATACCAACCTCAAAGGCACGTTTCTCTCGGTGCAGGCGGCGCTGCCCTACCTCAAGAAATCCAGCCAGGGGCGCATCGTGCTCACATCCTCCATCACCGGCCCGGTAACCGGCTATCCAGGCTGGGCGCATTACGGCGCCACCAAGGCGGGGCAACTCGGCTTTATGAGAACCGCGTGCCTGGAGCTGGCAAAATATGGCATCACCGTAAACGCCGTGCTGCCGGGCAATATCCTTACCGAAGGTTTGGCCGGCATGGGCGAGGATTATCAGAAATCGATGGCGGCCGCGGTGCCGCTCAAGCGCCTGGGCACGGTGGAGGATATCGGCCACGCCGCGCTTTATTTCGCCTCGAAGGAGGCTGGTTATGTCACCGGCCAAACGATCATTGTTGATGGGGGGCAGATTTTGCCGGAGAGCCAGGACGCTTTGGCGTAATGAGCGATATCAGATTTTTCCGGGGTTAGAGCCTGATCGCCTTAAGTGCGATCAGGCTCTAGTGCGCGCCGGGGGCGGCGCGGCCGGAGGGTTTGTGCAGGAACAGCGCCACGGCGCTGGCGGCGACCATGCCGGTACCCAGCATGGCGAAGGCGTCGCCATACGCCAGATAAAACGACTGCGCCTGCACGCTGCGCCCCAGGGCCAGGATGGCGGCGTGGCGGGCGCTCTGGGGGGCCACCATGCCGCGCGTGGCGAAATAGTGTTGTAGCAGGCCCAGGCGCTGGCGGGTGGCCGGGTTGAGCAGGCTGATATGGGGCATTATGATCGCGGAATGGAATTTTTCGCGGTTGGTGACAAAGGTCTGGACCACCGCGATGCCGATGGCGCCGCCGAGATTGCGCAGCATGTTGAAGAGGGAAGACGCCGAACCCGCATCCCGGAACGGAATGCCGGCGGTGACGATCTGGGTGATCGGCGGGAAAACCAGTGCCTGACCGACGGCGCGGATGATATTGGGGATGAGCAGCTGCGGGCCGCTGTCGTCGGGCCCCAGATGCATGTTCATGAAGGAGCTGATGGCGAACAGGATGAAACCGGTGAGCAGCAGGCGCCGGGAGTCGAACAGGCGCATCAGATAGGGCATGAAGGGTATGATGAGGAGCTGGGGCAGGCCGATCCAGGCCATGACCATGCCGGTCTGGCGGGCGCCGTAGCCATGCGCCTCGGCCAGATAGATGGGGATAAGATAAACCGCGGCATACAGCACGAAACCGAGCAGCGTGTTGCAGATGCTGGAAAGCGCGAAATTGCGCCGCGCGAACAGGCGCAGGTTGAGCAGCGGCGCCTTGTTGCCTGGCCGCAGCTCCTGAAACAGAAACAAGCTTAATGAAACGGCGGAGATAATGGAGAGGCGTGTGATGAAGGACGAGCCGAACCAGTCATCCTTATTGCCCTCCTCCAGCACCACCTGCAGCGTCCCCAGCCCGAGGCCCATGCTGACAATGCCCAGCCAGTCGCCCTTGGCGAATTTTTTGAGCTGCATCGGCGCCGGGGCCAGGCCCCAGATGAGCGCGCTCAGCATGACCGCGCCTGGCACCAGGTTGAGGAAGAAAATATAACGCCAACCGTAAACATCGGTGATGAGGCCGCCAATGGAGGGGCCGATGGCCGGAGCAAAGGTGGCCGAAAGCGCGCTGCCGGCGAAACCGATGGGGCGCACATGCTCGGGCAGCAATGTGATGACGCACATCAGCGCCAGCGGGATGAGCACGCCGCCGGAAAAGCCCTGGATCGCACGCAGCGTCACCATCTCGGGGAAATTGGTCGCGAGGCCGCAGGCGACAGAAAACAGCAGAAACATCACGGTACTGCCGATTAAATACCGGCGCAGCGAAAAAACCTCTGACAGCCAGCCCGATAAAGGAATCACGGTGATCTCGCCCACCAGATAGGCGGTCGAAATCCAGCCGCCATTATCCAGCCCCGTGCCGATGCCGCCCTGAATATCGGGCAGCGAGGTGTTCACCACCTGAATATTCAAAATCGCCATGAACGCGCCAATCAAGGCCCCGCCGACCGCCACCCGTGTCCGTAACGGAACAGTGCTGGGCACGATCACGGTTCCGGGCGGGTGTTGATGGTTGGCTCGACCGAGAGGCCGGGGCGCAGGGCGCCGATTGCGGCAGGGGTCAGGTTGAGGACGATTTTAACCGGGACACGCTGGATGACCTTGGTGAAGTTGCCGGTGGCGTTATCCGGCGGCAGGAGCGCGAATTCCTGGGCGGAGGCCGGGGCGATGGAGTCGACGGTTCCGGTGACTTTCAGATCGGGGAAGGCATCCACGGTAAGGCTGACGGGCTGGCCCGGCTGGATGCTGGTGATCTGGTTTTCCTTGTAGTTGGCGATGACATAGACCTGGGAAAGCGGCACGACGGCCATGATCTGGGTGCCGGGCTGCAGGTAGTCGCCCACGGCGACAGATTTGGCGCCGATCGTGCCATCGAACGGGCTGGTGATTTTGGTATGGCTGAGGTCGAGCGCGGCCTGGGTGGCGGCGGCGCTGGCCTGGGCGAGCGATGCCTTGAGAACGTCAACCTCGGTGATGGCCCCCTCGAGCGCGGCCTGGCCGGCGCTGAGGGTGGCCTGGGCGATGGTGAGGTCGCTATTGGCCTGTTCGCGCGCCTGTTCGGGGCTGGCGCCTGAGGCTGAGAGGCTGGCGTAGCGGTGCTGGTTTTTTTGGGCGAAGGCGAGGCGGGCCGCATCGCCCTGAATCTGCGCCTGCGCCGCGGCGATTTTGGCCTGTTGGAGGGTGAGTTGGGCCGCCGCGGTGATCTGGGCGGCGCGGGCGGCGGCGCGGGCGATCTGGTAGTCGCGCGGGTCGAGGCTCACGAGCAGGTCGCCCTGGTGGACGTTCTGGCCGTCGCGCACGGCGACGCCGGTGACATAACCGCTGATTTTCGGGGCGATGAGGCTGGAGTCCGCCGCGATATAGGCATCATCGGTGCTGACGAGATATTGCCCGATGAGCAGGTAGTGGACCAGCCAGGCGAGGAAGGCGATGAGGGCAATGACGCCGGCCGCGACAAAGGGCCAGCGTTTGGCGGGGGGCGATGCAGTCACGTCAGACACAGGAACCCCTTGCAATCATTATGGTTCCGCAGATGGGGCCGCCCCCGGAAATTACAAGGTGGTCAGACTTTCTCCACCTGGCCATATTCCAGGTCGACCGGGGTGGAGCGCCCGAAGATGGAGACGGAGACTTTGACGCGGCCTTTATCCTCATCGACTTCCTCGACGATGCCGTTGAAGCTGGTGAAGGGGCCGTCCGCGACGCGGACCTGCTCGCCGATTTCGAACAGCACGGCGGGGCGGCGGTGCTCGGTGCCTTCCTGCGCCTGCTTCATGATGCGCTCGGCCTCGGAGTCGGGGATCGGGCTCGGGCGGGTCTTGCTGCCCAGGAAGCCAGTGACCTTGGGAACGTCCTTCACCAGATGCCAGGCGTCGTCCGACATGTCCATGTTGATGAGGACGTAGCCGGGGAAGAACTTGCGCTCGGTGTTCACTTTTTGGGCGCGGCGGATCTCGGTCACTTCCTCGACCGGCACCACGATATCGCCGATGGCGTCGGACAGGCCCTTCAGCTCAGCCTGTTCCTTGATCTGGGTGGCGATCTTCTTCTCGAAGCCCGAATACACATGGAGGACGTACCAACGCTTGGCCATAAAAAATTCCTTAACTTCCGACGCCGAAGAGGGCGCGCATGCCGGCGCCGATGATCTGATCAACGGTCAGAAAAAATACCGCGGTCAACACGACCATGCCGAGCACAATGCCCGTGGTCTGCAGGGTTTCCTTACGCGAGGGCCAGGTGGTCTTGGCCGCTTCGGCACGGACTTCGCGCGAGAATTTAACCAGGTTGAACGCCAAAGAGACAAACTCCGAAAACAGCCGTTATGTGCTGGGGTGGATGGCAGGGGCGGAGGGTCTCGAACTCTCAACCTCCGGTTTTGGAGACCGGCGCTCTAGCCAATTGAGCTACGCCCCTATCCTAACCAGCACGAAACCGGCGTTCCACACGCTGGCGCGCTTTGTGTCAAGTCTCCGGGTGAAAATGCCCGGAAATATGGAGCGGGTGACGGGAATCGAACCCGCACAACTAGCTTGGAAGGCTAGGACTCTACCGTTGAGCTACACCCGCGCGCCGCCATGGTTAAGCCAAGAGGCAGGGCTGAGTAAACCCCATTGTACTTGAGACGTTGCGCCAACACCGTCACCAAATGCGCTAGGCTGAGCCGGGTGGCGTGCAGTTCTGAGCATCGGAGCGCAGCGTACGCATGTACGTGAGCACCGGAGCGCAGCAAAACCGCGGCAGATGGCCCACCTGAGTGCATTTTGGAGCTATGGTGGTGGAAGGGGTTGGATTCGAACCAACGTAGGCGTACGCCAGCGGATTTACAGTCCGCCCCCTTTAGCCACTCGGGCACCCTTCCGTATGGGCTGTCATTTCCCCGATCACGCTTTGGTTGTCAACGTAATGCTCTGGGGTAAAATCGGTCCGGCCAGTTTTTGGCGCGCATTTTCATTCGCCTGACTGGAAACAAGCGTTTCCAATCAGGCGAATATTGCTCTAGATGCCCGCATGACACAAAATCGCCCCCCAAGATCAAAATCCGGCCGCCCTGGTGAAAAGCCCTCAAACCGGGCCGGCGAGAAGCCATTTGAGCGCACGGGCGGCAAGCCCCGGGGCCGGACGGGCGAAAAGCCGGAAAGCGGGCCAAGAAAATTTGATGGGCCGAAGTTGAGCCTGCCCGGCGGGCGTGGCGCCAAGCCGGAGCGCCCGACCGACCGGCCGCCGATGCGGGAAAATTTTGCCCGCGGGCAGGCAAAGGCCCCCGCCGTGCCCAATGGCGCGGTGTGGCTATATGGCACCCATGCGGTCGCCGCGGCCCTGGGGAACCCGGCGCGGCGGTTGCGCCGGCTGGTGATCACCGAGGAGGCACAGGCCTCGCTGGCGGCTGAGCGGCCGCTGCCTTGGCCGATTCAGCCGGAAGTGGCGGCGCGCGAGAGGATCGACCAGCTGCTCGGCGCGCGCCAGGGCAGCGGCATTGTGCACCAGGGCGTGGCGCTGCTCACCGACCAGCTGGTGGCGCCGCCGCTGCTGGACGCGCTGAAGCGCCCGGGGCCGATTTTGGTGCTCGACCAGATTTCCGACCCGCGCAACATCGGCGCGCTGATGCGCACGGCGCAGGCGTTCGGTGCCTCCATGGTCATCGCCCAGGAGCGCAATGCGCCCGAGGAGACCGGGGCGCTGGCGAAGGTGGCCTCGGGCGCGCTGGAGATGATCCCGCTGCTGCGGATCGTGAATATCTCCCGTGCGCTTATCGTGCTCAAATCCGCCGATGTGTGGGTTGTGGGGCTGGATGGGACATCACCCAACAAGCTGAATGGGGAAGCCTTCGGCGGGCGCCGTGTGGCTCTGGTGCTGGGCAGCGAAGGCGAGGGCATGCGCCGCCTGACCCGCGAGACGTGCGACGAGGTTGCGGCATTGGGCATGCCGGGCGGGATGGAGAGCCTGAATGTCTCCGCCGCCGGGGCCGTGGCCTTGTATGAGCTGACGCGCAGCTTTTAGAGTGCGATCGTTTGAGGTTCGCTCAACCCAGCGAGCCGAAAGCGTGAATCGCCCTCAGAAAAATAGCCAGAGCCTGATCGCGCTTAAAGCGATCAGGCTCTAAACCGATGAAATTGATCGTAAAACATACGCTCTAGCGTATTCAGCCATGGGCTGAAGCCGCTATAAATTCTTCTCCGGGGGCAGCCAGAATAATGTGCTGGTCGGCACGCGGATATGCCGGAAATCCGCAGGTGCGAGCAGGCCGGTTTCAACCAGGGCAAGTTTGATCCAGATCGCGTGGGTGACCAGCAGCACGCTTTGGGCGTGCGCCGCGCGGCGCCAAGTGGAGAGCGCCGCGCGCACGCGCGGGCGCATGTCCGCCAGAGAGCCGCCGCCGGGAAACCTGGCGCTCTCGGGGGTGTGTTTCCATTCGCGCAGCAGGCCGGGCCAGGAGGATTTGATTTCCGGCTGGGTCAGGCCCTCCCAGGCGCCGTAGCTGATCTCGCTCAGGTTATCGTCGGTTTCCGGTGAGGCGAGATTGGCGGCCGATGCGAGAATGGCGGCGGTTTGGCGGGCGCGTTGCAGGGGGCTGGTGACGATCTGGCCGATGGCCTGGCCGTGCAGGGTTGCGGCCAGGGTGGCGGCCTCGGCGATGCCCTGCGGGCAAAGCGGGGGGTCGGCGCGGCCTTGGTAGCGGCCGGCGAGAGTCCACGCCGTGGCGCCATGGCGCACCAGGGCGAGCCGCGGGGCTGGGGCTGGCATTTCAGTAATGGATCGCGACACCCGCGATAATCCGCTGGCCGGCGTGCATGGATTTTCCGGCGATGTCGGCATCGTATTCGATGAAGGGGCGGAAGATGGGGGTGAGGCGGTATTGCGCGCCGATGCCCAGGCGCAACAGATTGTAGATTTCCCCCTGGTCGGCCGAGGAGAGCACATGCTGCTGCTGGATCGTGTTCACGAAGAACACGGTGCCGGTGAAGCTCAGGCGCTGGGTGGCGCGGGCTGAGAGGTCAAGTTCGGCGCGCAGCTGGGTGGCGCCGCCATCGAGGAAGACGCGCGGGCCGGCGATGAGCGTGGCGGTGAGGGGGCCTTCGTGGAGGCCAAATTGCGCGTCCGGCTCGACAGCCCAGCGGCCGGTGCCAAGTGCTGGCGCGGGTTTGGGGGCGCCGGTGGGGAAGATGACGTTGAAGGTGAGAGAGTCAGCGAAAGCCTGCGTCTGGGTCAGACCATAATTCAGGCCGAGCTCCTGGTCCTGCACGCCGGTGCTGGTGTGCGTGGTGCCCAGGTGGGACAGGCGGGCCTGGGCGAAGCGGAGGTCGTATTCGAGGGAGAGGTTGTAGCCGATGCCAGCCACGCCGGAGATGCGGAACTGGTTGAGGTTGAGTTTGGAGGACGGGGTTGTGCTGGTGCTGAAATGGCTGGGTGAGAAGTGATGGTCAGCCGAATAAAGGCGCACCTCGGGCTTGATGACGCCATCGCCGGGGGCGGGGATCCAGGGGTCGGCCAGGGCGGCGCCGCTGGTGAGGATGGCGGCCAGGGTGAGGGCGGCGGTGGCGAGGCGGCGGGAATTGCGGGTCATGGGCCAACCAGCCGCAGCGGTGCCGGGGCCGGTTCGTCGTGCAATGAATTCCATAGTCTTTCGTAGACTCCGTGTGATTTGAGAAGATTGCCGTGCTGGCCGCGCTCCACGATGCGGCCTTGGTCGAGCACCAGGATTTCATCGGCGCTCATGACCGTGGCGAGGCGGTGGGCGATGGTGAGGGCGGCGCGTTGCCGTGTTAGGGTTTGCAGCGCCTGCATGATCTGGCGCTCGGTGTTTGAATCGAGGCTGCTGCTGGGCTCGTCGAGGATGACGATGGGGGCGTCGCTGAGCATGGCGCGCGCGATGGCCACGCATTGGCGCTGGCCGCCCGAGAGGCTCTGGCCGCGCTCGCTGACCTGGGTGTCAAAACCTTCGGGCAGGCGGTTTATAAGGTCTTCCACGCCGGCCTCGCGCGCGGCGGCGATGGCTTCATCGCGCCCGGCGCCGTGTTTTCCGTAGGCGATGTTCTCCCACACGGTGGCTTGGAACAATACGGGCTCCTGCAGAACCAGCGTGACCTGCTGGCGCAGATAGGCGAGCGGGAGGGTGCGGATGTCGGTGCCGTCGAGCAGGATGGCGCCGCAGGTGGGGTCAAAGAAGCGGGGGATGAGGCTGGCGATGGTGGTTTTGCCCGAGCCGGTGGCGCCGACCAGGGCGGTGGTGCGGCCGGTCTCCAGGGTGAAGGAGATGTTGTGCAGTACCTCGCGGCCGGGTTTGTAGGCGAAGCCGGCGTTTTGGAAGGCGATGCGCCGGGCCGGGGTTGCGGGGGCGATGGCGCCGGGGGCGTCGGCGACGGTGGGGCGCTCGATCCAGCATTCGCCGATGCGCTCCAGCGCGATGATGGCGCGGCTGAAGACGCGGCCGGTTTTGGCGAGCTGGCGGGCCGGGGTGGCGAAGCCGCGCAGATAGGCGAGGAAGACCAGAAGCTCGCCCGCCGAGAGGCTGCCGCCGATGACGCGCACGGCGCCGTACCAGGCGATGATGCCGGTGGCGAGGCTGATGGCGAGGCTCATGACCGAGCCGAATTGCGACTGGATGGCGTTGGCGCGCAGCCCGGCGCGCAGGCTCTCGCCGGCATGGGCGGTGAAGCGGCTGTCCTCGTGTTTTTCGCGCGCAAAGGCCTGGACGACCTGGACGCAGGCGAGGATCTCCTGGGTCAGGCCGGATAGCACGCCATCGTTCTGGCGAAGGTGGCGCACGGCTTTGCGCAGGCGGCGGCTGTAGAACACGGTGATGAGCACGAGCGGCGGGACGGCGGCCAGGGTAAGCAGGGCGTAGCGCCAGTCCAGCCAGAACATCACCACGGCCATGCCGATGATGGTGACGATATGGGGCAACAGGTCAACGCCCAGGGAGGAGATGAAGTCCTGCAATTGTTTGGCGTCCTCGCTCAGGCGCAGGGTCAGCTCGCCGCCGCGGCGGCGGCGGTGGAAGGCGAGGGAGAGGCGCTGGAGATGGGCGAACAGGTCAAACCGGATGGCGAACATGATGCGCTGGCCGGTGTCGAGCAGGAGGCGGCTGCCGGCGTAGACGAGCAGGGCGTCAAGCGCGCCGAGGCCGAGCATGGTCAGGCCCAGGGTGTCGAGCAGGAGCATGCGGTGGGTGAGCGGGTCCGGCAGGATGGCGCCGAGGAAATGGCCGAGGGGGTGCTGGAAGATGACGTTGTCAACAATGGCCTTGAGCGGCCAGGGCAGCAGCAGCAGCACCATGGCGCGGGCGGACATGATGGCGCCGCCAGTGCTCAGCATGGGCCATTCCGGGCGCAGGTAGCGCAGCAGCCACCAGTGCAGGCTGGGGGGCTTGCTCATGCCATTGTCATGCGGGCGGGCAAATTTTCCGGGGCGAGGGTGAGAATGCGGCCAACCACGGCCGCCCAGCCGCGCCCGGCGGCATCCTGCGCGGCGGCGGCGCCCATGGTGGCGCGGGCGGCGGGGTTAGCGAGCAGCCCGGCGATGGCGGCGCGGCACTGCGCGGCGTCGCCCGGGGCATAGAGCATGCCGTTTTGGCCGTGGCGGATGACGGTGCTGATCTCGCCGATGTCCGGCGCCACGACCGGGCGGCCGGAGGCGAGGGATTCGACGATTTTCATAGGCGAGAAGTAGAAATCAGGCTGCGGAAGGTAGGGGGCTGCCGTGAGGGTCATGGCGCTGAGCCAGGCGGGGATTTCATCATGCGCGACGCGGCCGGGCATGATGACGCGCGCGCCCAGGCCGAGGGCGGCGGCGCGGGCCTGGACGGCTTCGCGCTCCGGGCCCTCGCCAACGGCGAGAAGGTGCAGCGTGGGGAATTGCGGCAGGAGGTCTGCGAAGACATCGAGCAGGAAGGAGACGCCGTGCCAGGGCTTGAAGCTGCCGATGAAGCCGAGGACGGGGGCGTCGCCGAGGTTGAGACGCTGGCGAAGCGCGTTGCCGGCGGCGGCATCGGCGGTGAAACGGGTGAGGTCAACGCCGTTGGGGACGATATGGACGTTGCGGCTGTGGCCGAGGACGGCGCCCACATGTTCGGCGACGCCGCCGGAGACGGCGATGATGGCATCCGCGCCGCGGTAGGAGGCGCGCTCGGTGCGTTGCGCCTGGGCCTCCAGGCGCAGGCCGCGGAAGGTGCGCTGTTCGTGGATCAGCGGGGCGTTGACCTCAAGCAGCCGGGGGACGCCGTAATGGGCGGCGATGGCGGCGCCCGAGCAGTGGAACAGGGCGTGACGCTCGTAGACGAGGTCTGGCACGAAGTTGATGGCCGCGAGGGCTTCGTAGATTTTCTCGGGGGCGGTGAGGTCGTAGGCGAGGCGGGTGAGTTCGCGGCTGGTGATCGGGTCTTCCAGCGCGGAGAGGGGGAGTTTGGCGGCGGCGCATTCGGAGGCCAGGCGCGCGGCGGAGGGCTTGCCGCCGACATGGAGCAGATGCGCGGGCGGGTGGGGGTTGCCTTCGCCCAGCGTGGCGCAGGCGAGCAGGACTTCGTGGCCCAGGGTGTCCGCCGCGTTGATGAAGGAGCGGACGTGGACGGAGGCGCCCTTGTCGCCCAGGACGGGGATGCCGCGATCAAGGTTCAGGTAGAGGATTTTCATGATTGGGCGCCTTCGGCCAGCGGTGCGTCGGCATGGAGGGCTTTGCGGGGGGTGGGGGCGCAGTCCAGGCAGGCGATGAGGCCGTGCAGGCGGCGGGTGGTGGTCCAGAGGTCAAAATCGCGCTCCAGCAGGGCGCGGCCCTGGGCGGCGAGGCGCAGGGCGAGGGGGCGGTCGCGCAGGAGCTGTTCCATGGCCTGGGCGAGGGCGGCGGGGTCACGCGGGGGGACGAGCAGGCCGGTCTCGAGGTTGCGGACCAGCTCGGGGATGCCCGAAACATCGGTGGAGACGACGGGCAGGCCGATGGCCATGGCTTCGGCGATGACGTTGGGGATGCCGTCGCGGTCGCCGTCGTCGGCGATGCGCGGGGGGAGGGCGAAGAGGTCAGCGGTGGCGTAGAGGGCGATCAGGCTGGCGTGGGTCATGGCGCCGGAAAGCGTGACGAGGTCTTCCAGCCCGGCGGATTTGATCTGGTCCTGCAAGGCATTGCGCAGCGGGCCTTCGCCAATGATGCGGCAGCGGAAGGCGATGCCCGATGCCTTGAGCAGGGCGCAGGCGGAGATGAGGTCGTTCAGGCCTTTTTTGGGGACGAGGCGGCCGACGGAGAGGATCAGCGGTGGTGCAGCCTGGGCGGGGGTGGCGGCGGGGCGGGCGTTGAACATGTCCAGGTCGATGCCGTGGTAGATCAGGTTGATCTTGCCGGCGGGGTGGCCCTGGATGTCTTCAAGGTAGCGCGCGTTGTAGCCGGTGCAGGTGACGACGAATTCGGCGGCGCGGGTGCGGCGCGCGATGATGGGCTTGCGGGTGAGGTAGAGGTCTTTCGCGTGGGCGGTGAAGCTGAAGGGGATGCCCGACATCAGGCTGGCGAAATGCGCGACGGCGGTGGGGGTGTTGGCGAAATGGGCGTGGATATGGGCGATGCCCTGGGCCCGGCACGCGGTGGCGACATAGCCGGCGCGCACGAAATGCTTCCAGACCGCCAGGGGGCTTGAGGAGGTGGCGGACCACTGAAGCGCGCGCGCGGTGGCGCCGAGATAGCGCAGCGGGGCGGCGGTGAACGCCTTGGCGTGGGAGGCGGCGAGGCGCTTGAGCTTGGCGCCCCAGGCGGCGGGGAGGACATACAGCGGCGCCGCGACCTGCGCGACCATGGGGTGGTGCGGCGGCGGCTCGGGCTGCAGCAGGGAGAAGATGCGCAGGTCCGCGCCGAGGCGCTCCATGGCACGGATCTCGTTGATGATGAAGGTCTCGGTCAGGCGCGGGTAGCGCTTCATGATATAGGCGACGGGGCCGGGGGCGATCGCGTAGGCGCTCGCGGCGGATTTTTGTGACAGGGAACTCATATGAGGCTGGCTTCCACATGGTGGCCGGAGGCGAGCAGGGCGGAGACGCGCTCGGCGCCGTCAAGGTCAAGCGCGGCCCAGACGGATTCGGGTATTGGCGGCCTGGACAGGCAGGAGGGCACCATGGCGGCCAGTTGGGCGGCGATATCCGTGTCGGGCTCCACCATATCGGCTAGGCCGAGGGCAGCGAGCAGGCGGGCGCGCATCAGTTGTTCGGCGCGCGGGGCGGCGCGGGGGACGAGGATGGCGGGTTTTTTCTCGGCGATGATCTCGGCGCTGGTGTTGTAGCCGGCCATGGCGATGACCAGGCTGGCGGCGCGCAGGCTGGGGACGAGGTTGGTGGTGAAATCCACCAGTTCGACGTCATCGCACATGGCGGCGGCGGCGTGGAGGGCGGCGCTCTCGTGCGCGGCCATCAGCGGGCCGAGCACGATGACGGAATAACGCGGGCCGGGGGCCATTTTCGGCAAGGCCTCGAGATAGGCGCTCATGAGGAAGAAACCGTCGCCGCCGCCGCCCGCGGTGACGAGGACGACGGGGCGGCCTCCGGCGCGGGCGGTATCCCAGCAGGGGGCGGTCTCATGGGTGGAATGGGCCTCGGGCTGGGCGACGACATGGCCGCAATAGACCACTTTTTTGGCGTTTTCCTTGGAGATGCCGTAGCCCTCGACCACGTTGAACAGGGCGCGGCTACCGTAAACCAGGATATTGTCATAGGCGTGGTCGAGCAGGGCGTGGATGTTTTGCTCCCGCCAGACGGCGCGGACGTTTTCGGGACTGTCCAAAATGTCGCGCAGGCCGAGCATGACGCGGGTGTGGGGGTGTTCCTGGCGGATCAGGGCCAGGGTGGAGAGAAGTTCGCCGTTCATGCCGGCGGGGGCGTGGTCAACGAGAAATACATCCGGCTGGTCGCGCAGCACGAGCTTGAGGATCAGCGCCTCGCGGTAGCCCTTGACCATGCCGAAAAGCTGACCTTTGGCCCGGGCCTCGTAGCTCTCGGCGCCGGTTTTAACGACCGGAGGGAGAGGCTGGACCTGTAGGCCGGGGGGTAGGTCCCATTGGTCAATAACCGGGGAGCCGGTGAGCAGGAGGACGGAGAATTTACCGTTACAGGCGAGCAGCCGGTGGGCGATGGCGAGGTTACGCCGCAGGTGACCGAGGCCGAAGGTATCGTGCGAGTAGAGGAAGACCTTGATGGGGCCGTTGGGCCGGGCCGGGGCGCGGCCGAATGCCGTGGCAGGTATGGCGATGGGTTGGGCCGGTTCCGCGGAGGAAAGGTTTTGCACGTTGATGTCCCGCCTATGAGCAGTTTCGGGATTTATTTTTGTGGAACTTTGTACCACAGTCAAGTTACAAAACTGATATTTTCGGGGGAAATTGTGTGTGACGGTTTCGTGACGAATTTTTCTGGGTGTCGCGTTATTTATTGGCGCAGGGGGTAGGTTCGGGAGATGCCAGCTTGCGCTGGCATGACGATGGAGGGCGGGGTGGTGGCGATGGTGGGGAGGGCTGGCGGGGGTTATTGCGCCATTGCGGAGGCGTCGGAGCGGGTGGCGCCGACGCGGGCGGCCAGGGAGGCGGCCATGAAGGGGTCGAGGTTGCCGTCGAGCACCGCGGCGGGGTTGCCGGTCTCGTAGTTGGTGCGCAGGTCCTTCACCAGCTGGTAGGGGGCGAGGACGTAGGAGCGGATCTGGTGGCCCCAGCCGATGTCGGTTTTCGCGGCTTCGATGCTCGCGGAGGCGGCTTCGCGCTTTTGCAGCTCCATCTCGTACATGCGGGCCTTGAGCATGTTCATGGCGGTGGCGCGGTTGCGGTGCTGGGAGCGGTCGGTCTGGCAGGCGACGATGATGCCGGTGGGGACGTGGGTGATGCGGATGGCGGATTCGGTTTTGTTCACGTGCTGGCCGCCCGCACCCGAGGCGCGGAAGGTGTCAACCTTCAGGTCGGCGGGGTTGATCTCGATCTCGATGGTGTCGTCGACCACCGGGTAGACCCAGACGGAAGAGAAGCTGGTGTGGCGGCGCGCCGCGGAATCATAGGGCGAGATGCGGACCAGGCGGTGGACGCCGGATTCGGTCTTCAGCCAGCCATAGGCGTTGGGGCCGGAGATCTGCATGGTGACGGATTTGATGCCGGCCTGCTCGCCTTCGGACATGTCAAGGATTTCGACTTTAAAGCCGCGGCGCTCGGCCCAGCGCATATACATGCGCTGGAGCATCTGCGCCCAGTCCTGCGCCTCGGTGCCGCCGGAGCCGGCGTTGATTTCCATGAAGGCGTCGCGGCCATCGGCCTCGCCGGAGAGCAGGCTCTCGATTTCGCGGGTTTTGGCTTGTTCGGCCAGGGTGGCGAGGTTGGCCAGAGCGTCCTTCACCAGGGCGGCGTCGCCTTCGGCTTCGGCCATTTCGACCAGCTCGATTGTGTCGGCGGTTTCACGTTCCAGCGCGAGGACGCCATCGATGAGCCCGGCGAGGCGGCCGCGCTCGCGCATCACCACCTGGGCGGCTTCGGCGTTGTTCCAGAGGGAGGGGTCTTGTGCGCGCGCGTCTAGTTCGGCGCGTTTGATGAGGGCGGCATCCCAGTCAAAGATGCCTCCTCAGCAAGGCGACCGAACGGCCGATCTGCTCGTTTAACTGATCTGATTCTGCTGACATGGGAGGGGTATATAGAGGAAGTTGCGGGGAATGACAGGGGGGCGAGAGGATGGGTGGCGCTTCGCTTACCCATCCTACGGGTTACCGGCGGGTTAGTTGGGTGACATCACGCACGGCGCCGCGGGCGGCGCTGGTGGTGAGGGCGGCGTAGGCTTGCAATGCCTGGGAGACCACGCGGGTGCGGTTGGGCTTCCAGGCATCCGGGCCGCGGGCCTCCATGGCGAGGCGGCGGGCGGCCAGGGTTTCAACTGACAAGGCGGCGCGCAGGATGCGGTTGGGGATGTCGATTTCGATGGTGTCGCCTTCTTCCAACAGGCCGATGTCGCCGCCTTCGGCGGCTTCGGGGGAGACGTGGCCGATGGAGAGGCCCGCTGTGCCGCCGGAGAAGCGGCCGTCAGTCACCAAAGCGCAGACTTTGCCCAGGCCTTTGGATTTGAGGTAGCTGGTGGGGTAGAGCATCTCCTGCATGCCGGGGCCGCCTTTGGGGCCTTCGTAGCGGATGATCACCACATCGCCCGCGACGATGCGGTTGCCGAGGATGGCGGAGACCGCGTCGTCCTGGCTCTCAAAAATGCGCGCGGGGCCGGTGAAGACCAGGGCGGAGGGGTCAACCCCCGCGGTTTTGACGATGGCGCCGTCGAGCGCGATGTTGCCGGAGAGGACGGCGAGGCCGCCATCGGGGCTGAAGGCGTGGGCGATGTCGCGGATGACGCCTTTTGAACGGTCGAGGTCCAGCTCGTCATAACGGCGGCTCTGGCTGAAGGCCTGGGTGGTGCGGATGCCGCCGGGGGCGGCGAGGTAGAGGCTGCGGGCGGCGTCAGAGGCGGGGCCTGCGATGTCCCACTGGGCGATGGCCTCGCCGACGCTGGGGGTGTGGACGGTGGGCAGGCTTGTGTGGATCAGCCCGGCGCGGCTGAGTTCGCCCAAAATGGCGAAGATGCCGCCGGCGCGGTGGACGTCCTCCATGTGGACATCGGATTTTGAGGGCGCGACCTTGCAGAGATTGGGGACGCGGCGGGAGAGATGGTCGATGTCTTCCATGGTGAAGGGGATTTCGCCCTCATGCGCGGCGGCGAGCAGGTGGAGCACCGTGTTGGTGGAGCCGCCCATGGCGATGTCAAGCGACATGGCGTTCTGGAAGGCCTCGAAACTGGCGATGGAGCGGGGGAGGACGCTGGCGTCGTCCTGCTCGTACCAGCGTTTGGCAAGTTTCACGATGGTGCGGCCGGCTTCGAGGAAGAGCTCACGGCGGTCAGCGTGGGTGGCGAGCAGGCTGCCGTTGCCGGGCAGGGAGAGGCCGAGCGCCTCGGTGAGGCAGTTCATGGAATTGGCGGTGAACATGCCCGAGCAAGAGCCGCAGGTGGGGCAGGCGGAGCGCTCGACGGCATCGGTTTCGGCGTCAGTCACCGAAGGGTCAGCCGCGGCGACCATGGCGGTGATGAGGTCGGCGCGCTCAGTTTTGCCGCCGTGGATGTATTTGCCGGCTTCCATCGGGCCGCCGGAGACGAAGACGGTGGGGATGTTGAGGCGCATCGCGGCCATGAGCATGCCGGGGGTGATTTTGTCGCAGTTGGAGATGCAGACCAGGGCGTCGGCGCAATGGGCGTTGACCATGTATTCGACGGAATCAGCGATCAGCTCGCGCGAGGGCAGGCTGTAGAGCATCCCGGAATGGCCCATGGCGATGCCGTCATCGACCGCGATGGTGTTGAATTCCTTGGCGACGCCGCCAACGGACTCGATCTCGCGGGCGACCATCTGGCCGAGGTCTTTCAGGTGGACGTGGCCGGGGACGAACTGGGTGAAGGAATTGGCGATGGCGATGATGGGTTTGCCGAAATCGCCGTCCTGCATGCCGGTGGCGCGCCAGAGGCTGCGCGCGCCTGCCATGTTGCGGCCGTGGGTGGTGGTGCGGGAGCGGTATGCCGGCATGGGGTGTGTCCTAATTGGTGTCGTCCAGGGGGCATAAATTCACCTGTTTGCGGGCAAAGGCAAGCTTGCGCGCGGCGGGGGCGGGCCGGGGAAAATTTTCCAGATCATTTTATTGTGAATTGTAAATGATCGGAGGGATCGAATACAATTAAAGGTGAATAGATTCATTAAGTCGCTCCTCTCAAGGTTGTGACAGTAAATTGGGAGCGCTCATGTCTGTTTTAACTGAGACTTATACTGGCGTGGCTGAGTTGGTCACCCTTTCCAGCGCTGGGAGCTATGTGCTGACTGCCGACGGTGGGACTGGGGGGGGTAGCACCTCTGGTGGTGTTGGCGGGGATGGGGCCATGGTTTCTGGCACATTTGCGCTGACGGCCGGGACGGTGCTGGAGATTGTAGTTGGTGGTGCAGGGGCGGTTGGAACCGCCGGCGGCGGCGGTGGTGGCGGCGGGAGTTTTATTTTTGATGAGACGACCGGGAAGCTGCTGGAAGCGGCCGGCGGTGGCGGCGGCAGCAGCTTTTTGGCGGGCTATTTGGGCGGTGGCGGGGTGATTACCAACGCTGGCGCATCAGGGGTCATAAGCACGATGAACGCTTATCCATTATTGGCTACTGATACCAATGAAGGCGTGGGGATGGGTGGTGTTGGCGGGTCTGGCGGGTCTGGCGGTGTGGACCTGATCTATGCGGCCAATGGCGGCGGTGGCGGCGGGGTTAGCGGCAATGGCACGAATGGGGTCGCCGTTGCCGGGACGCGCGGTGTGGGCGACGGTGGTACCGGCGGGAATGGCGGGTTTTTACTGCCGGGTGCCGGGGGCGTGGGGTATGGGCTGAGTGGCAATGGCGGATTTGGCGGCGGCGGTGGCGGCGGTTGGACGGGCGGTGGCGGCGGTGGCGGGTATAGCGGTGGTGGTGGCGGCAGCTATTACGGCGGCGGTGGTGGTGGGTCTTTCGTGGCCACCAATGCCAGCGCGCCGGTGTTGACGGCGGCGGTGAACGCGGCGGGTAACGGCGGGGTGGTGATTTCTCCGGCATGTTTCACCGCGGGCACGGGTATTCGCACGCCGGGCGGCGATGTGGCGGTGGAGACGCTGCAGGCGGGCGATGAGGTTTGTTTGAGCGATGGCGGGGTGGCGCGGGTTACCTGGCTGGGAGTGCAGAGTGTGTCCACCCGCTTTGGCGATCCGATGCGGGTGTTGCCAGTGCGCGTTAAGGCCGGGGCGCTGGGCGAGGGTGTGCCGGGGCGTGATCTGCTGGTTTCAGGTGAGCATGCGTTGTTCGTGGATGGCATATTGGCCCAGGCCGGAGCGCTGGTGAACGGGGTTTCAGTGGTGCGTGAGCATGATGTGCCCGAGGTGTTCCGGTATTATCATGTGGAGCTGGCGGCGCATGCGTTGTTGGTGGCGGAGAACACGCCGGCGGAGAGTTTCGTCGATAATGTGGACCGGGGCGTTTTTGAGAACTGGATGGGACGCGAGGCGCCGGTTCGGATTGTGGAAATGGAATATCCGCGTGCGAAGGCGGCGCGGCAGGTGCCGCGGGCGATGCGGGAGCGGTTGCTGGCGCGCGGCCTGGCGCTTTTTGGCGCGCGGGAAAGGGCGGCTTGAGGCTGGAGGGGGGCTGATGGGGGGAGATGCCAGCTTGCGCTGGCATGACGAAAGGGTGTGCGGGGAGATGCCAGCTTGCGCTGGCATGACGAAGAGGCGGGGGTGATGAAGGGAACCGGGGGAAGCCCCGGTTAAGTGTTCATGGCCTCGAAGAAATCGGCGTTGGTTTTGGAGTATTTCAGCTTGTCGAGCAGGAATTCCATCGCGTCGGTGGTGCCCATCTGGCTGAGGATGCGGCGCAGTACCCACATTTTCGACAAAGTGGCCTTCTCGACCAGCAGTTCTTCCTTGCGGGTGCCGGACTTGGTGATGTCGATGGCGGGGAAGGTGCGTTTGTCGGAGAGCTTGCGGTCCAGGATGATTTCGGAGTTGCCGGTGCCTTTGAACTCTTCGAAGATCACCTCGTCCATGCGCGAGCCGGTGTCGATGAGCGCTGTGGCGATGATGGTGAGGGAGCCGCCTTCCTCGATGTTGCGCGCGGCGCCGAAGAAGCGTTTGGGGCGCTGTAATGCATTCGCGTCCACGCCGCCGGTGAGCACCTTGCCCGACGAGGGGACGACGGTGTTGTAGGCGCGGGCGAGGCGGGTGATGGAGTCGAGCAAAATCACCACGTCGCGCTTGTGTTCGACCAGGCGCTTGGCCTTTTCCAGCACCATTTCGGTGACCTGGACGTGGCGGGTGGCGGGTTCGTCAAAGGTGGAGGCGACAACCTCGCCCTTCACGGAGCGCGACATGTCGGTGACTTCCTCGGGCCGTTCATCGATGAGCAGGACGATGAGGAAGACTTCCGGGTGGTTGGCCGAGATCGCCGCCGCGATGTTTTGCAGCATGACCGTTTTGCCGGTGCGGGGCGGAGCGACCACGAGGGCGCGCTGGCCTTTGCCGATGGGGGCGATGAGGTCGATGACGCGGGAGGTGTTGTCCTTCACCGAGCCTTTGGCAGTGGGCTCGGCGAGCTCGACCTCCATTTTCAGGCGCGAGGTGGGGTAGAGGGGGGTGAGGTTATCGAAATTGATGCGGTGTTTGACCGCTTCGGGGGATTCGAAATTGATCTTGTCGACCTTGGCCAGGGCGAAGTAGCGCTCGCCTTCCTTCGGGGCCTTGATTTCGCCGTCCACCGTGTCGCCGGTACGCAGGCTGAAGCGGCGGACCTGGGCGGGGGAGACGTAGATGTCTTCCGGGCCGGGGAGGTAGTTGGCCTCCGGGTTGCGCAGGAAGCCGAAACCATCGGGGAGGATTTCGAGCGTGCCGTCGCCGCGGATGATCTGGTCGTTTTCGGCGAAGGCCTTGAGGATGGCGAACATCATGTCCTGCTTGCGCAGGGAGGAGGCGTTCTCGACTTCCAGCTCTTCCGCGAGGTTGAGGAGGTCTGTCGGCGATTTGGCCTTGAGTTCGGCTAGATGCATGGGTGGTCCGATCGGGAGTGCGCGCCGGGCGGATGCTGGCGCAAAATGGGCGGTAGGGATGTTTGCAGGCTGAATACAGCCGCGCCGGCACGAATGGCCTGAGCGCTACATGAGGGTTTTGCCCTGCAACGTCAAGCTGGGGGTGCGGGGTATGAAATCAATGGTTTCAGGATTGGCGGAAACGGCTTAGACTGGCGGCATGAAAACTGCTCTTAAAATTGCCCTGTATCAAGGCCCTGGCGCCGTTAATAATCCCGAAGCCGCGTTCGCGCTCATGGAGCGCAAGGCGGCGCAAGCCAAGGCGCTGGGCGCCGATGTGTTGTTGCTGCCGGAGATGTATCTCTCGGGCTATAATATCGGACCGGAGAATGCGCGCAAATATGCGGTGACGGTGGCGGAGCTGGCGCCGGCGCGGCGGTTTGCCAGGGAGCAGGGGATTGCGCTGGCGTTTGGCTACCCCGAGCTGGTGGGCGAGAAGGTGGCGAACGCGGTTGTGCTGATCGGCCCGGATGGGGAGATTTTGCTGAATTACCGCAAGACGCATCTGTTTGGGGCGCTGGACCGGGCGATGTTCAAGGAGGTGGGCACGCAGTTTCCGGTGGCGAAGCTGGGCGGCTACACCATCGGCCTGCTGATATGTTATGATATTGAGTTTCCCGAGCCGGCGCGGCGGCTGGCGCTGGCGGGGGCGGATATTATATTGATACCGACGGCGCAGATGGTCCCCTATGACCAGGTGGCGCGGCATGTGATCCCGGCGCGGGCGTATGAGAACCAGGTATACGTGGCGTATGCCAACCATAGCGGCGAGGACGATGGGCTGAGTTATATCGGGCTTTCCAGCATTTGCGGGCCGGATGGCAAGGTGCTGGCGCTGGCGGGCACGGGTGAGGAGATGTTGCTGGCCGAGGTGGAGCGGGAGCATCATGCCGCCGTGCGGCGGGCGGACCCGTTGCTGGCGGACCGCAGGCCGGAACTTTATGGGCCGCTGGCGGGTATAAATTAGAGTTTGATCGGGGGGTGGAATGCTCCCATACTCCGGTGCAAAGGAGATGACGCCATGATTTTACAGGCAATTTTAGCCAATAAACCGGCCGGGTTCATAGCCGTTGCGCCGGATATGCGCATTAGTGCGGTGATTGATATTCTGGCGGAGAAGCATATCGGCGCGGTGCTGGTCGTGAGGCCGCAGAACGATCTGGTTGGTATATTGAGCGAGCGGGATGTGGTGCGCACCCTGGCTGCCAGCGCCGCCGCGACGCTGGATATGACCGTTGCGCAGTTGATGACGTCCAACCCCGCGACCGCCACTTTGGCGACCACGGTGGAGGAGGCGATGGAGCTGATGACCAACGGGCGGTTCCGGCATTTGCCGGTGCTGGAGGATGGCCGGTTGATCGGGCTGGTGAGCATCGGCGACGTGGTGAAGGCGCGGATCGACCAGCAGAAATACGAGGTGGACACACTGCGGACCTATGTGGTGGGCGGCGCCTGAGCGGGAAACAAGCTAACGCGGGCCGCGCATGATGACGGGGCGCGAGAGTATGGGCCGGCAGCGTGGTTGCTGGCGGGATTGTTCGCGCCAGATTGTCTGGACCTCGCGGTAGCGGGCGAGTGCCCAGGCGAGGCAGTAGGTGAGCAGGAAAGCCATGAAGGGAAGAAGAACCAGACGGGCCATGAGAACCTTCTTTGAGTGTGGATGGTAGGTTCTTCGTATCGTGAGAGGGTTAATGGGCCGTTTGCGAATTGGGGGTTTTGGGTGGTGAATCCTAATGGCGGCGTAATCTGTTTGCGGCGGGGTTTGATGCATGTCATTGACTTGGCCGTTGCTCTGGGTCTTTTCTCCGTGGCAATTCCAACCATGGCCGGTCATGCATAAGTTTCTTGTTAAATGTGATGAAGCTCTCAAGGAGATTTCGGCGCAGGGGCGCTACCGGCGCTTTGTCGCGCTGGAGAAGCTGGCGGATCGCTTTCCTTATTATTCAGTGACCATGGAGGGGCGGACGCGCGATATTCTCGTGTGGTCGTCCAATGATTATCTGGCGATGGGAACGGACCCGGTGGTGATTGAGGCGTCCATCGAAGCCGCGCGGCGGATGGGCGCCGGTGCGGGGGGGACGCGCAATATCGCGGGGTCATCGCCGCTGCATGTGGCGCTGGAGGAAGAGCTGGCGGATTTGCATGGCAAGGATGCGGCGCTGTTGTTCACCTCGGGCTATGTCTCGAACCAGGCGACGCTGAGCGCCATTTTAAACTCGCTGCCGGACTGGCATGTGTTCTCCGATGCGCAGAACCATAATTCGATGATTGTGGGGATAAAGGACGGGCGCAAGGCGAGCGTGCATGTGTTCAAGCATAACGACATGGCGGATCTGGAGCGGTTGCTGGCGGCGGCGCCGGCGGATGCGCCCAAGCTGATTGCGTTCGAGAGCGTATATTCGATGGATGGCGATATCGCGCCGCTGAAGGAGATATGCGATCTGGCGGATAGATATAACGCGCTGACGTATCTCGACGAGGTGCATGCGGTGGGCATGTATGGCGCGCATGGCGGCGGGGTTTCGGAGCGCGACGGGGTGGCGCACCGGATTACGATTATCGAGGGCACGCTGGCCAAGGGGTTTGGCTGCCACGGCGGGTATGTGACCGGGGATTTCAAGGTGCTGGATTATATCCGCTCGGTGGCGGCGGGGTTCATCTTCACCACCGCGCTGCCGCCGCCCACGGTTGCGGCGGCGCTGGCCTCGGTGCGGATGCTGAAGGCCGATTCCGCGCGCCGGGCCTTGTTGTTTGACCGGGCGGAGACGCTGAAGGCGAAGTTCCGCGCGGCGGGGCTGCCGGTGATGGCGAGTTCCAGCCATATCGTGCCGTTGATGATCGGCGATGCGGCGAAGGCGACGCAGGTTTCGATGCGCTTGATCCGTGAGTTTGGCATGTATGCGACACCGATCAACTATCCGACGGTGCCCCAGGGGACCGAGCGGCTGCGTTTTACGCCGGGGCCGAAACATAGCGATGCGATGATGGATGAGCTGGTGGGGGCGTTGCAGAAAATTCTGCTGAGCGAGCCTGCCGTTACGGGCGCCTGAGCCGTGGAGCTGGGGCTTGAGGGCAGGATTGTCCTTATAACGGGCGGGTCCAAGGGTATTGGATTGGCTTGCGCGCTTGGGTTCGCGGCAGAGGGGGCGCGGGTGGTGATCTGTTCGCGCGGGCAGGCGAATATTGACGCGGCGCTGCGGGAATTGCCCGGCGCGGTTGGGTTTGCCGCTGATTTGACCGATGCGGCCGCTGCCGCCGCGCTGGTGGCGCGGGTTGAAGAGGCGGTGGGGCCGGTTGATGTGTTGGTGAACAGCGCCGGGGCGGCGAGGCGCGCGCCGGTGGATGAGCTGACGCCGGCCGCGTGGCGGGCAGCGATGGATGCCAAGTATTTCAGCTATATTCATGTCATCGACCCGGTGATCAAGCGCATGGCGGCGCGCGGGGCGGGGGTGATTGTGAATGTGATCGGCAATGGCGGAAAGGTGCCGAACCCGATCCATATCGCGGGCGGGGCGGCCAACGCGGCGCTGATGCTGGCGACGGCGGGGCTGGCTGGTGCGTATGCGGGGCGCGGTGTGCGGGTGGTGGGCGTAAACCCGGCGGGGACCGAGACGGCGCGGATTGCCGAGGGGTTGCAGGCGGCCGCGCGGGCCGGCGGTGTGAGCCTGGAAGCGGCGCGGGGGCAGATGCTGGCGGGGATTCCCATTGGCCGGCTGGCGCGGCCGGGCGAGATTGCCGATTTGGTGGTGTTTCTGGCCTCGGCGCGGGCGGGTTATATCAGCGGTGTGAATGTGACGGTGGATGGTGCGACGGCGCCGATGGTTTTGTAAAAGATTTTTGTTGCAAAACGGGACAGGGGGTACATGATTTTGCGGAATCCCGAAAATCTGTAATAAATTTAACCAGCGGTGTGGCGCGGCCCAACGAGGTGGCGCCGCCGCGAAGTGCCTGACCGATAAAAACCACCGGAGAGAAACACAATGAAACTTGCCAACCCCGCACCGCTCGGATTGTTTGGATTTGCGCTCACCACCTGGCTGCTCAGCCTGGTCAACGCCGGGTTTCTGCCCGGGACGTCTGTTCCCCTCGTGCTGGCCATGGCGTTCGCCTTTGGTGGCACCGCGCAGTTTTTCGCCGGGCTGATGGAAATGGCCAAGGGCAATACGTTCGGCTTTGTTGCGTTCTGCTCTTATGGCGCGTTCTGGTGGAGCTTCGCGCTGTTCGCGAAATTTTTTGGCGACGGCGTGCCGGGTGCGGCTGTTGGCTGGTATCTGATTGTTTGGGGCGCGTTCACCTTTGCAATGTGGATCGGCACGTTCGCGCTCAACCGCGCGCTGTTCCTGATCTTCCTGGCGCTGTGGCCGACGTTTTTCCTGCTCGGGCTGGGGCCGATCACCGGCAATGCGGAGCTGACCACGCTGGGCGGTTATGGCGGGCTGATCACCGCGCTGCTGGCATTCTACCTGGGCGCTGCCGATATCATCAACGAGGCGCATGGCCGGACCGTACTTCCGGTTGGGGCGCGTTCCTGAGATTTCTGTTCCTGGGGGTGGTTCGCCACCCCCAGACCTGATTTTCAAGAAAGAAGAAAAAATGAGCGATTATCCCAGCCTTTATGCACAATGGCAGCAGGCGCCGGAAGCCTATTGGGCGCAGGCGGCCGGGCTGATTGACTGGGACAAGGCGCCGGAGCGGATATTTGATGGCGGGATAGGGCCTTATGGCACGTGGTTCCCCGATGCCTGGCTGAATACATCGTATAATTGTCTGGACCGCCATGTGGCGGCTGGGCGCGGCGCGAATATCGCGTTGATATGGGATTCGCCCATGGAGGGGCGGGTTGAACATATTACCTACGCCCAGGCGCTGGGGCGGGTTGAGAAAATCGCCGGGGCGCTGGCGGCGCTCGGCGTGACCAAGGGCGACCGCGTTGTTGTTTATATGCCGATGGTGCCCGAGGCGGTGTTTGCCATGCTCGCCTGCGCGCGGCTGGGGGCGATCCACTCCATGGTGTTTGGCGGGTTTGCGGCGCCGGAGCTGGCGGCGCGCATCACCGATGCACAGCCGAAAGTGGTGATCGCGGCCTCCTGCGGGTTGGAGCCGGGGCGGGTTGTGACCTACAAGCCGATGCTCGATGCGGCGCTGGCGCTCTCGGAGCACAAGCCCGAGGCGTGTTTGATTTTTCAGCGCGCGGCGTGCCGCGCCGAGCTGGTGGCGGGGCGGGATTTTGATTTCGTGGAGGCCGAGAGGGCCGCGGCGCCGCATGGGCCGGTGAGCGTGGAGGGGGCGCATCCGCTGTATATCCTCTACACCTCGGGCACGACCGGGCGGCCGAAGGGCGTGGTGCGCGACAACGGCGGGCATGCGGTGGCGCTGGCGCAGAGCATGAAAATCATTTTTGACGTTGGGCCGGGCGAGGTGATCTGGGCGGCGGCCGATGTGGGCTGGGCCGTGGGGCATTCGTATCTGGTGTATGCGCCGCTGCTCGCGGGGGCGGCCACGATCATGTATGAGGGCAAGCCGACCGGGACGCCGGATGCCGGTGCATTCTGGCGGGTTGCTGCGCAGCATAAGGCGAAGGTGTTGTTCACCGCGCCGACGGCGCTGCGGGCGATCAAGCAGCAGGACCCGGAAGGGGCGTTTATTCCCAAATATGATCTTTCGGGTATGCGGGCGCTGTTTTTGGCGGGGGAGCGGTGCGACCCGCCGACGGCAATGTGGATTGAGGCGCTGCTGGGCAAGCCGGTGATTGATAATTATTGGCAGACGGAGACGGGCTGGCCGATTACGGCGCGGTTTTTGGGCCTGGGGCTGACGCCGTTCAAGCCGGGTTCGGGCGGGCGGCCGTCGCCGGGGTATGATATCGCGCCGCTGGATGAGACCGGCGAGCCGGTGGCGGCGGGGAGCACGGGGAATTTATGTATCCGCCTGCCAATGCCGCCGGGCTGCGGGCCGACGCTGTGGCAAAATGACGATGGGTATCGGGCGGCGTATCTCACCGCGTTTCCGGGCTGGTATAAGACCGGGGATGCCGGGATGGTGGATGCGGATGGCGATGTGTGGGTGATGGGGCGGACGGATGATATCATCAACGTCGCCGGGCACCGGCTCTCCACCGGGGCGATGGAGGAGGTGCTGGCGATGCACAGGGATGTCGCCGAATGCGCGGTGATCGCCAAGGCGGATGCGCTGAAAGGGGAGATCCCCTACGGGCTGGTGGTGCTGAAGGCGGGCTGTGAGCGGGAAGCCGCGGTGATTGAGAAAGAGCTGATCGCGCTGGTGCGCGAGAAGATCGGCCCGGTGGCGGCGTTTCGCGATGTGATGGTGGTGCAGCGGCTGCCGAAAACGCGGTCGGGCAAGATTTTGCGGGCGACGATACGCAAGATCGCCAATGGCGAGACGGTGAGCGTGCCGGGGACGATCGAGGATGCGAGCGTGCTGGAGCAGATCGCGGTGGCGTTCGGGCGGTAGGGGGATGCCAGCTTTCGCTGGCATGACGAAGAGGGGGCTGGCGCGACGAAGAGGGCGCGGTTTTAGACGTTGAAGCGGAAGAGCAGCACGTCGCCGTCTTTTACCACGTAGTCGCGGCCTTCGATGCGCAATTTGCCGGCCTCGCGGGCGCCGGCTTCGCCTTTGTAGGCGATGTAGTCTTCATAAGCGGTGGTCTCGCAGGCGATGAAGCCGCGTTCGAAATCGCCATGGATGACGCCGGCGGCGCCGGGGGCCTTGGTGCCTTTGGTGATGGTCCAGGCGCGGGTTTCCTTCGGCCCGACGGTGAAATAGGTGATGAGGCCGAGCAGGGCGTAGCCGGCGCGGATGATGCGATCCAGCCCGCTGTCTTCCAGGCCGAGATCGGCGAGGAAGGAGGCGCGGTCTTCTTCCGGCAACTGGGCGACTTCGGATTCGATGGCGGCGGAGACGACCACGCTGAGCGCGCCGACGGATTTTGCCATCTCGGCGACGCGGGCGGACTGGGCGTTGCCGGTGGCGGCCGAGGCTTCCTCGACATTGCAGACATAGAGCACCGGCTTGGCGGTGAGCAGGTTGAGGCGCTTGGCGTCCTCGGCGGTTTCGGGCGTGATGGCGGTGCGGGCGGGTTTGCCTTGTTCGAGGGCGGCGAGGATCGGCTCCATGAGGGCGGCATCAATGGCGGCCTGGCGGTCGTTCTTGGCGCGTTTCTGGAGGGCGGGCAGACGCTTGGAGAGGGATTCGAGGTCGGCCAGCATCAGCTCGGTCTCGACCGTCTCGGCGTCGCGGATAGGGTCGACGCTGCCTTCAACATGGGTCACGTCGTCGTCCTCGAAGCAGCGCAGCACATGCACGATGGCGTCCACCTCGCGGATGTTGGCGAGGAACTGGTTGCCGAGGCCCTCGCCCTTGGAGGCGCCGCGGACGAGGCCCGCGATGTCGACGAATTCCAGGCTGGTGGGGACCACCTTGATGGATTTGCCGATGATGGCCAGGGCATCCATGCGTTTATCGGGCACGGCGACGCGGCCGGTGTTGGGCTCGATGGTGCAGAAGGGGTAGTTGGCGGCTTGCGCGGCGACCGTGGCGGTGAGCGCGTTGAAGAGGGTCGATTTGCCGACATTCGGCAGGCCGACGATACCGCAGTTAAAGCCCATTTTTCTGGTCCTTGGTGAGTAGTGCGAGGCGGGTCATGTAGTCTTCCGGCTTTTGCGCGGCCAGCAGGGCGGCTTCATCGGCCACCGCGTCGAGCATTGGCAGCAGCCAGTCAAGGTCCGGCTTGGTGAAATCGCCCAGGACATGGCCGGTAACGCGGTGCTTCTCACCCGGATGGCCGATGCCCAGGCGCACGCGCCAGTAGTCCGGGGTGTTCAGATGCTGGTCCATGCTGCGCAACCCGTTGTGGCCGGCGGCGCCGCCGCCTTTTTTGACGCGGATCTTGCCGGGGGCGAGGTCGAGGTCGTCATGAAACACGGTGATGTCCGCGGGCGGGATTTTGAAGAAAGTGGCCGCCGCCTGGACGGATTCGCCGGAGAGATTCATGTAGGTCATGGGTTTGAGCGCCAGGATTTTATGGCCGGCGATTACGCCCTCGGATACATGGCCCTTAAAGCGTTGCCGCCATGGTGAGAAACCATGGCGGCGCGCGATGACATCAATAGCCATGAAGCCGATGTTGTGCCGCTGCCGCGCCATGGCTGGCTCTGGGTTGCCGAGACCGACCCAAAGAAACATGGCACTAATGTCCCGCTCCAGAAGTGATTGGCTCATCCAAGAGGTTCATAACCGGGACATTAGCCTTTTGCTTATGCGGCCTGCTTATCCAAATCATGCGCTGCAAAGTACAGCACATGATTTGGGCAGGACGCGGAAAGAAGATTATTTCTTCTTGGGTGCGGGCTTGGCGGCCGGAGCGGCTGCTGCTGCCTTGGGAGCGGCCTTGCCACCCTTGCCCTTGGCGGGAGCGGCTGCGGCGGCTGCTGCTTTCGCGGCATCCTCGGCAAGTTGCTCGGCGGAGACGGTCGGCGCCGCGATGGTGGCGATGACGAAGTCACGGTCAGTGATGACCGGGCGAGCGTCGCCCACGCCGATGAGGTTGTGCCAGCGGATGGTGTCGTTGATTTCCAGCGGGCCCAGATCAACCTCGAACTTCTCGGGGATGTTGTCAGGGTCGCAGGCAACTTCCACCGTGTGGCGCACGACGTTGAGCACGCCGCCGCGCTTGATGCCGGGGCTGATGCCTTCGTTCAGGAACACCACATGCACGCCAACGCGCACACGCTCACCCGAGGCCAGACGCTGAAAATCCACATGCTCGGGAGCATCGGTGACCGGGTGGAACTGCACATCGCGCATCAGGGCGCGAATGTTCTGGCCATCCAGGGTGATTTCATACAGGCGCGAACGCCAGCCGCCACGCTTGAGCTCGCGCATAACAATGCGCGGGTCGAGCGCGATCAGGGAGGGTTCCTGCTTCGCGCCATAAATTACCGCAGGTACTTTACCTGCACGCCTCGTCGCCCGCGCCACCCCCTTGCCGGCACGCGAACGCGACTCAGCTTCGATGAGTTCGAAATTGGCCATGTTTTACGCTCCTATAAACAACAAAAGCCGGCCTCCAGGGGTGCCGGCGGGCGGGGTGTAGCGCGAATTGGGGGATTGTTCAACTAAGGCCAAGGGGCGCCGCCCCTTGGTACCCCGCCAAAGGCTGAGTCTTTGGAATCCATTACCAAGGTTTCTGAAAAGGGCCCGCCGCACGGGTGTTGGAGAGGCTTGAGCAAGCCCTTTTCAGAAACCTTATTAACGCGTTCGAAGGGCGCGGCCCTTCGCGGGGGTCCAGGGGGCAGCGCCCCATGGCCTTAACTTAGAACAACACCAAATCGTCGCGATGCACGGCTTCGTCGCGGCCGCGGAAGCCGAGGAGGGATTCGAAGTCTTCGGAGCGGTGGCCGGCGAGGGTTTGGGAGTCGGCGCTGGAGTAGGCGGCGAGGCCGCGGGCGATGCGGGTGCCGGTGAGGGTCAGGATTTCCACCGGGTCGCCGCGCTCGAAGGAGCCGGTGACGGTTTTGATGCCGGCGGGCAGCAGGGAGGAGCCTTTGCGCAGGGCGCGGGCGGCGCCGTCGTCAATGACCAGGGTGCCTTGGGGGGCGAGGTGGCCGGCGATCCAGTTTTTGCGCGCGCCCCGGCCTTCAGGCGCGGGGAGGAACCAGGTGCATTTGGCGCCCGCGGCGATGGCGGCGAGCGGGTGTTGGAGGTTGCCCTGGGCGATGGCCATGGCGACGCCCGATTGCGTGGCGATGTGGGCGGCGATGAGTTTGGTGCGCATGCCGCCGGAGGAATAGCCGGCGGGGGGTTCGCCGCCCATCGCGTCGATTTCGGGGGTTAGGGATTCCACCACGGGGATGTGGGTGGCGGCGGGGTTTTTACGGGGGTCGGCGGTGTAGAGGCCGTCAATGTCGGAGAGGAGGATGAGGGCGTCGGCCTGGACCATTTCGGCGACACGGGCGGCCAGGCGGTCGTTATCGCCGAAGCGGATTTCGGTGGTGGCGACGGTGTCGTTCTCGTTGATGACGGGGATGCAGCGCAGCGCGAGGAGGGTGGTGAGGGTGGCGCGCGCGTTGAGGTAGCGGCGGCGGTCCTCGGTGTCGGCCAGGGTGAGCAGGAGCTGAGCGGCGGTGAGGTTTTGGGCCGAGAGGGAGTCCGACCAGGCTTGGGCGAGGCGGATCTGGCCGACGGCGGCGGCGGCTTGTTTTTCCTCAAGGCGGAGTTTGGGCGCGGTGAGGTTGAGTTTTTGCCGGGCCAGCGAGATGGCGCCTGATGAGACGACGATAACTTCAGCGCCACGGGCGGCGAGGGCCGCGATGTCGGCCGTGACGCTGTTGAGCCAGTTGGTGCGCGGGGCGGCGGTTGAGGGGTCGACGATGAGGGCGCTGCCGATTTTCACCACGATGCGGCGGGCGGCGGTCAGCGATGGGATCATTTTTTTCGGGATTCCGTGATGATGTTTTGCAGGGCGCGCAGCACCTCGGGGATGCCCTGGCCGGAGACGCCGGAGGCGACCATGACTGTGGCGCCGGAGGCTTTGGCAAGGGCGGCGCGGCGCGAGGAGATTTCGCGCGGGGTCATGGCGTCGGCCTTGTTCAGCACGATGATTTCGGGCTTGTCGATAAGGCCGCCGCCGTATTCGGCGAGCTCGTGGCGCACGGTGCGCCAGGCGTCGACACAGTTGCCGGCGGCGCCGTCAATGAGGTGGACCAGCACGGCGCAGCGCTCGACATGGCCGAGGAAGCGGGTGCCAAGGCCGGTGCCTTCATGCGCGCCCTCGATGAGGCCGGGGATGTCAGCGATGACGAATTCCTCGGACATGGAGAGGCGGACCACGCCAAGCTGCGGGTGCAGGGTGGTGAAGGGGTAGTCGGCGATTTTGGGGTGCGCGCCGGAGACCACGGAGAGGAAAGTGGATTTGCCAGCATTGGGCTGGCCGACGAGGCCGACGTCGGCGATGAGTTTGAGGCGCAGCCAGACCCAGCGTTCCTCGCCGGGCCAGCCTTTGTCGGCGCGGCGCGGTGCGCGGTTGGTGGAGGTTTTGAAGCGCGCGTTGCCGAAGCCGCCGTCGCCGCCGCGCAGCAAAGTGATGGTTTTGCCGGGCGTATCCATGTCGGCGAGGAGGGTTTCCTTGTCGTCATCGAAAATCTGGGTGCCGATGGGGACTTTGATGCGCAGGGTGGGGGCGCCAGCGCCGGTACGGTCGGCGCCGGAGCCGTTGCCGCCTTTTTTGGCGCGGAAATGCTGGGAATAGCGGAAGTCGATCAGGGTGTTGAGGTTTTCCACCGCTTCGAACACGACATCGCCGCCACGGCCGCCGTCACCGCCGTCGGGGCCGCCGAGCTGGATGAATTTTTCGCGCCGGAAGGCGGTGACGCCGTCACCGCCGTCGCCGGATTTGAGGTAGATTTTCGCCTGGTCGAGGAATTTCATTTTTTCGATCTGCTAAAACAAAAAAGGCCGGCTGGTGCCGGCCTTCTTCGAAGGATTGCGCGGCCGGATTATTCGGCGGCGAGTTTAACCGGAGTCACGGAAACATGCACGCGGTCGTCAGATTTGCGCTCGAACAGCACCGTGCCTTCAGCCAGGGCGAAGATGGTGTGGTCGCGGCCGACGCCGACGTTGAGGCCGGGTTTCACCTTGGTGCCGCGCTGGCGGATGATGATGTTGCCGGGGATGACAGCCTGGCCGCCGGATTTTTTGACGCCAAGACGGCGGCCCGCGGTGTCGCGGCCGTTACGCGATGAGCCGCCTGCTTTTTTATGTGCCATTTGAGTGCTCCTTAAGCCGCGTTAATGGAGGAGACGCGCAGAACGGTGACGCACTGGCGGTGGCCGTTCTTGCGGCGGCTGTTCTGCCGGCGGCGCTTTTTGAAGATGATGACTTTTGCCAGACGGTCCTGCGCGATGACGGTGGCGGTGACGGTGGCGCCAGCCAGGTTGGGGGCGCCAAGCTTCAACGCACCCTCGCCGCCTACGGCCAGAACATCCGTGAAGGTGACGGTGCTGCCGGCTTCCGCCTCGAGCTTTTCAACTTTTAATACGGCGTCCGGGGTGACGCGGTATTGCTTGCCGCCGGTGCGGATGACTGCGAACATGGGTCTAGGTCCAATCTGGTGTCGTCAAAAATAGAGTGCGCGGCGGGGCCGGGCCCTGTCGCGAGAGTGGCGCGTTATAGCCGGGCGGGGGGATGTGTCAATGCTGAAAGCGCGGGGCTGGTGGGCGGAACGTTTGCGGGGGCGGCGGGGGGATGGTTGCAGGGGAGCGGGCTGGCCCGTATAAGCCGCCGGCGAGATATATATCCGTACCCAGGAGAGGTGCCAGAGTGGCCGATTGGGACAGTCTCGAAAACTGTTGTGGGTGCAAGCCTACCGTGGGTTCGAATCCCACCCTCTCCGCCAACCCCCTTCCAGGCCCATCCACCGCTGTTGCAAAACATAAACATTTCAAGCGGATATTCAATTTTCTTTCCATGGCGGTTGACGCAAATTCAGGGGTATCTCACGCTAATTTGTGGGTAGGTTTGTGGGTGGATTTTTGGTAGATTTATTGATAAGCTTGTTAGTCATGGCACATGTAATCAATAAGTTGTCGGCAGCCAAGGTGAAAAATGCGGGCCCCGGACTGCATGGCGATGGGGCAAATTTGTACCTCCAGGTGTCGCCGACGGGGGGAAAGTCCTGGTCATTCAGATTTATGTTGAACAGGCGTGTCCGGGAAATGGGGCTGGGGCCGCTGCACATCGTCAGCCTGGCGGAAGCCCGCACCAAGGCGGCCGCCATGCGGCAAATGCTGCTGGACGGCGTTGATCCGATCGAGATGAGACAGCAGACGCGCAAGAAAGTGACGCTGGAAGCGGCCAGCGCCACGACTTTTGAGACGGTCGCGCAAGCCTATATCAAGGCACACGAGGCAGGGTGGTCAAATGAGAAACACGCCAAGCAATGGAAGGCGACACTGGAGACCTACGTTTACCCGGTTTTCGGGGCGCTGGCGGTCTCCTCAATTGACCTGTCGCTGGTGACAAAGGTGCTGGAGCCGATCTGGAAGCAGAAACCCGAGACGGCCAGCCGGGTTCGCGGGCGTATCGAGGCCGTTCTGGATTACGCCACCACCAAAGGCTGGCGCACGGGGGACAATCCGGCCCGTTGGCGAGGGTATCTGGAAAACCTGTTTCCGGCAACGGGAAAGATTTCCCGGGTGCAACACCACGGGGCGCTGGCTTGTGCCGAGATGCCCGCATTCATCAAGGAATTGAAGGCGCAGCAAGGGCTGGCGGCGAACGCGCTGCTTTTGACGGTGCTGACGGCAACGCGCACCGGCGATGTCATCGGCGCCCGCTGGGAAGAGGTGGATATGGCCCAGCGCGTGTGGACGGTTCCGGCGGCGAGGATCAAAGGCCGGCGGCGCGATCACCGCATCCCGCTCTCCGGCACCGCCGTAGCTCTTCTGAAACGGGCCATGCCGCAGCGGGACGCGGGCGAGGTGCTGGCAGGATTTGTCTATCCGGGGGGCAAGGCTGGCCGAGGCCTGTCCAATATGGCGCTGCTGGCAGTCTTAAAGCGGATGCAGTGCCGGGGGGTGACCACGCACGGCTTCCGCTCGACGTTTCGCGACTGGGCCGCCGAGCAAACCGATTACCGGCCAGAGATTGTCGAGAGCGCCTTGGCGCATGTTGTGTCCAACAAGGTGGAGGCAGCTTACAAGCGAACTGATTTCTTTGATCTCAGGCGGCAATTGATGGCCGACTGGGCCGATTTCTGCGAGGGCAGGCCGCCGGGGGGGAAACTTGGACAAAGCGATCCGGCAGATGACTAAGCGGCCGGCCAAGTTCTCGCTGATACGCTTAGATTGTCAGAGACGCGCTGCCGGAATTTCTTCCTCAACGGAATAGAACGCGTCATATCGAACGACACGTTCTACCTGCTTACATGGTTTGCGCTGAAAGTGCTGGTTTTGCCATGACGCATGTGTCATTATGTATTTCAAACTTCGTCAATACAGGTTTATCGGATCAGCGCCATGAATCTACAAATACGTGACCCCCGGGCTCGCGAACTTGCCCGGCGTATTGCGCACCGCCGCCATATTTCCATGACGGAGGCGGTTATTGAAGCCTTGGAGGCGGAGTTCCGCCGCATATCTGCGCAGCAGCCTCTAGCGGAGCGGCTGGATGCCATTGCAGATGAGCTGGCAACCTTAGCCAAGCCTGGCGGCCGGGATATGACGAAGGATGAGGTCGATGCGATGTGGGGTCATCGCTGATGTTTATCGACACGTCGGTTATTGTCGCGATTCTCTCGAAAGAACCCGATGCAACCGAATTTGCGAACCGGATTGAAGCGGCGGAGTGCATCACCTCGGCTCTTGTTATCCTGGAATCGGCCATGCGGCTCTCGACTAAGCTTGTGATTGATCCTGTCGTGGTGGAACGCCGGATTCAGGCTTTTTTGGACGAGGCTCAGATCACCCTGGCGCCGATGGATGCAATAACAGCCAGTTTGGCGGTCAAGGCTTTTGCTGATTACGGAAAGGGCAGGGGCAACCCCGCCCAACTCAACCTGGCGGATTGCCTTTCCTACGCCTGTGCAAAGGCGCAGGGCGTGCCGCTTATGTATAAAGGCAAGGATTTTTCTTACACAGATTTGGGGTGATTTTGGCGCTTCGTGACGCTTAGGTTTCAGGCATGGCGGTCACGGTCCCTGCCGTGTGGGGTCAACCTTCTGGCTTGGAGATCATCGTCCGGAAATAGCAGAACCCGCCTTGAGGGCGGGCCGCCGGGGAAGAAACTGGGTAACACTGTTGAAGGGGCAGGCGATGGGCAAAGCGATCAGGCAGAAGACTAAGCGGCCGGCCAAAACAAAAACGGCCGTGCAAATCCTCGATGATATGCGCGATCGCCGCCACGATCCCGATAAAGCATTGGCCCTGATCAAGGCGGCGCATGCCGCGGGCGGGCGGCCGGTTGACCATGATCACGCAGGGGCGGTGCGAAACGGCTTCGTCGAAGTGCTTCATCCCAATGAAGTCCTAATGCAAAGAAACGGGAAAACAGGTTACCGGACAAAAGGCGTGGTCAAGGGGCCGTTACGCGCTTTGTCGTTTCTGGAGCGGCGGTTAATTGAGAAAGAACAAGATTTTCTCAAACAAATTTCAAAGTTCACGAAGCTCGACAACGCATTGACGCATTTTGCCGCCACGCAGGGGCAAGCAAGTGCGCGTGCCGCCAGGCTGAGACGCCAACGAGCCGATGAATTAAGCGCGGTCATTATCGGCCTATACGAAAACTGCCGCCTACCACCGCATTTGAGGGCGGGGTTTGTTACGCGCAAGCTGGCCGCCGCGGGGCGGGACATTAGTGAGCGCCGGGTACGCCAGATTATTTCCGCAAAAATCACCGCGCAATTTCAGAAAAGTGGAAATGACGGGGAGTGAAAATGTTTTCTCATCCGCAGGTGTCCCGCATGATCTGTCCATGTTCAACTCTGAGGAGAAGGCAAGCATGGCGACCAATCACGATCACCCGCACTACGTCACCATCCCCGAGTGGGTGAAGCGCACTGGCATTTCGCGGGCCAAAACCTATGAATTGTTGGCCGAAAATGTGCTCCAGTCACGCAAGATCGGCGCGCGGACGCTGGTCGATTTCATCGCCGGTCTGGCCTGGATTGACGCACAGCCGGCCGCTAAAATTCGTCAGCGCTTCAAGGTGATGCCGGGTTCCAAAAAGTAAACTTAGCCGCGTTATCAACGCCGGCATAAAAAATCCCCGACCGCCAACGCGATCGGGGATTTTTTATTGAAACTGGGCGGGTTCATTTTTAGCACCGCCCAGCTCCGAGCAAGTTCTGCTAGTGACTGTAGCCTGTCGTCGGGAATGTGCCGAGCAACTTCTCGGTGTAGATGACGAGGGCTTCAGCATGGCCGTTGAGGGTTTTCGCCACATCTAAGACCCTCATCATCGATTCGGCGATGATGAAGGTTTGATCTGCGGATCCTCCCGCGGCCAATTGCTTCGCAACTTCGGCCGCGGTGGCACCGACGGTTTCGTTGTGAGCCGCAAGGCTTTGGACAAATTCGCCGATCAGCAGTTGCAGCCGAACCCGCTCCTCCGCCCATTGCGGGGCGGCGGATGCGGCATCCGTGTCGATGCCGGGGTTTCCGGCGTTTTGATCTTTAGTCATATGTATTGTCCTTAAAAAAGACACGCCAACAGCCATGCTCATGTCTGCGAAATGCAGGCCATGGTCATGAATTTTACCTCCAGGTTACTGGAGAGCTGTTGGATGGTGTCGGGGTGATTGCGTGCCGGACGCTCGAGGCGGCTAACTTTAAGATTTTGCGGCTTGCAGACAGGGCCACGATGTTTCCGCATTAGAGTGGAAGCAAGAGGCCCAGATCGTCCGGCTACGCAGGATGCGTCTGCACACAATAGATAGTATAACGTAACGATAAAGTCAATTGTAATTTGTTGATTTCTTGTACTTTTTAGCATGATTTAATTTTTTATTGAAAGATATTGTAGTCCCGAATGTCTCTTTGTGTTTGCCGTTAATTTAGACCCAATTTCCGTCGACGGTCTTTAATAATATTCTGATATTTTCTACTGAATTGAATGTTGGCCGATTTTGTATAGACTTTGTCAACCATCATAGTGGTTGTGTGGCCGAGAGCTGCAGCGGCGAGCACATTGTCAGAGCTCTTTTTTAAAACAATAACTGTGCCCATGGCATGACGGAACACATGGCTAATGAGGGGGCGGTGAAGGCGATTTTGGCCGAATTTTTTGATAATATGCTTTATCGTCGTTGTTGAAAACTTTGCTCCCCCTCTACAAATCCACAGACCCCCATGATCATGTTTTCCGCCTAAAAGAGTGATACGATGTTTTTCAAGATAAATTTTTAGCCGAGGTTCAAGCCAGGATGGGATATCGAACAATACTGGTATGCCGCCCTTCAGAGGGTTAAGAAACATGAGTCGAAATCTTGAAAATTCTTCGCGAAAATGTACACCTCTCCGAATTTCAGCCATATTTTCACTGCGAATGGCAAACAGTACAAAAAATATGACGATCAAGGCGTCGCGCACATCAAGAGATGCCGCAACGCATGGCGCTTTCGCAGTTGCTTCATCGAATTGATCAAGCGCCTCTTTAAGTACACCAACCTGATCCGGGGGATCTATCGGTTTTGCTGAAGATGAGATTTGAGCTGATGTTGGAAAATTAGACAATCTTCGAATCCAGCTCCAGTCACGCTCCGGGGAAAAAATGCGCAGAACACTGATGAGGGACTCGACAGTTTCTTCGATAGCGCTAGCGCGAAGACGCTGCCACAAAGTGTCAATATAGGATTTGATATTCTCCGGGTTTGGCCGAGCACCAGGAACCTGGTCATGGTTCAATGCGCCTAATGATGTGAGATGAGCCAAATACACGCCGTAGGAATACCGGCGGGCATCGATTGTAGATGCCGATAAACCTGCCAGAGGTGCGTGCTTTTCAAAGAGCCCGGTAGCGTGCAGCGCACGCGACCAAGCAGCTTGATCAAGGGCGGGCCATTCTGCAAATGGGATTCCTCGGCCACGCCGTTTTTTTTGAATTTTAGAATCGATCGCGTTGGCAGAGATACCCTTATCTGAAATTGGCTTCGATTTCATCGGGAGAGTCTCCGAACTTTCCGCCCAAGAACTTCAGTGATTTTACCGTTCACCGCCCGCCCACGTTGAACAGCATAATTCCGAATTCCCGTAGATTGAGATTTGTGGTCCAACATTCGTTGCACGAGCACAAGATCACGCGGGTCATCATCAAGAATTAGAGTGGCGATATAGGCGCGGATGAGGTGTGGATTAACAGTAATACCAAGTTCATTCCAGATAACCGCCGTTAGTTCATGCCCAAACCCTTTCGGGTGAACATAATTGTTCTTCTGACCTGGGAAGAGCGCTGTGCTCGGTCTGGTCAATAGTCGAGGTCGATATTGTTCATTAAAAGTTGTGATCATGCTTTGAGTGTAAGTGCTGAGAGCGGCTTCGATTAGCGGCGCATTTTTTGTTGTGCGATCAGCTTTGATCCGGATTCCAATGATCTTACCTTGCGCGTCACGTGCAAAGTCCAAGTCTAAGTCGAGGCATGCGAGGTTTGCACGGCGGAGTGGCTTGTCAAGTACAATAGCAATTGCAACCGCATATTTGGCAAGTTGCGCCGCTCGGAGATGTTTTCCATTTTTATCTAATTTTTTCGCTTTTTTCCAGAGTGTTTTTGCAAGATTAAGGAAACCGCGTTCGATTTTCTTATCATCGAATTGGCCGAGCCGCTCGAGTACTTTAGGAGAGAAGCCGTTCTGAGCCACCTTAACGCTATTACAAATGCGCTCAACTTCCTGAATATCTTCAGGCGATAATTTTCCCCATTGCTTAGCGGCGATCTTAAGTATTGACGCCGTGCCAACGGCGCCGTGTGTCCACTTTCCGTCCGTACAATTCCGCTCGTGGTATGCGGTGAGGATATCAATTACAGCAGCGGGCGTTAAAATTTTACCCAGAGCGGTCAGGCTCGAACTTGGATATCCCTTTCTTACGAGGACCGCCGCGGAAAGCATGAGAGTATCGCGGCGCGTTGCAATGGTAGACTCTGCTGTTTTAGCGGGTAATTCGGTCGTGAACAGGCCGGGATTTCTCAACTTGGCGCAATATTCATCAAGATCGGAAAAAAAATTGTTAGGAATGTTATCATCAGGGTGACGAATCCAGCGGGCATTTTGCTTTTTGGGAAGTGGGAGTCCACCCCAAGTGGGATGGTCCTTCTGAAGGCGGTTCCATGCATACCGTAGCGATTTAACAGTATCAGTAGAGTTCAGTCGCGGGTCTGCAGTTTCCAGGTAAGTGCGGTATTCCGCAAAGTGCACTTCTCGGACCTCATCGGGCTTAATCCCCTTAAGCTCGCAAAATGATGCAAAGCGGCGGAACATTGCCTTGACGCAGTCGTGTAAAACAAAATCTACGCCGCGAATCCATGCAGATGAAGCTGGTGGCGGCAAATTTGATTTCGGTGGCAGCCAACCAGTCTTACGCTGAATCGAGGCGAGTTGACTGCGCAGAGATGACCAACGCTTTTGACCAATCTTGAGACGGCCGGGGCTAAAATTGTGAAGGATTGGTTTCAAAATTTTTGGGTCGCACGGCAACGGATCTGCTGGACTGCCATCGTGCTTGCGGGGCAACCGCTTTTGAAACCAGTTCACGCACTCACGAAGGTGGACGATTTTCTTGGCGGGAACGGTCTCGCTAACGGCGATCACGTCGATGGCCTCTGCAAATGTGGCCGGTGGGGTCGTGCAAACGACGATGTCATCCAACACACGTGGCAAGTTGTTGCCCAGTTCAATGGGAGTAGGCATATTTTGTGGACTGACGGGACCGGACAAGTCGCCGCCACGGGGCGAGATCAATGAATGGTCAGCGGAAGCGGCCTCGTGCTGATTGATATCACTCTGGTCAGGCAATTCAGCCTGGGCGAGCAACTTGATGGCTGCGTCAGGCAACTCACAGAGGCGCGGGAGGAGCGCAGCGTCTTGGGGGCGATCATCGACCTCGCCGCCGCCTTCCAGGCCGGTGTTATTCGGTGTTTCGGCGCTCGCGGCGAAAGTGAACAGATCGGGCGTCCAAAACTTTGGTTGGGAATTGTTGTCCGCCGGATGGGGCAGTTTCGACGGACGATTACATTGATGCGCCGGCCCGTTGGCCATTTTCGGCGCGATGCTCTCGTGCGCGCCAAACAGGTCTGTACCGGTCATGGCTGGCCCCACTTTGTCAGGTTTGGCCTTGCGCCGTCCGGACCGGGAAACCAGGAACACGTCACGTTCCAAAATCGGCTGAGGGGGAAGGCGATGTATTCCGGGTTCTTCGCCAGCCTGGGGCGCGGCCTTGTTTTTAATCATGTCCAGCCTCCCCGCGGCAGCTGGCGACATAGGCCGCGAGATCGGCCTCGCTGACGCGATGCACGCGCCCGAACTTGTGGGATGCGAGACACTTGTCGCGAATGGCCCGCCGGACGGTTGATTCGGATAAGCAAAGGCGATCGCAGACTTCCGCGATTGAGAGCATTACCGGAAGTTTGGCTGGATGGATGATTTGACCGATGGATGGCATAGCGACCTCCGAGGTTGAGGCCGTTTATTCAAGGCACGCGTCCTAATTGCGCAATCGTCGGATTTTAGTTGGCGTCCGGTGGTTTCCGGATTTTTTTGATTTCAGAGGGTGGCTGGCTTAGCAAGTGGTCAATCGAAGCTGCGATCAACGTCAGCTACAGGATCAAAATCAGCGAAATAACATGGGTGCTGGCCAAAATCGCGATTTCAGGCCGCGGGAAACCAAAATCATCCTCAAACCCACTCCAACGGGCTGTACTGGGCTTTAGCATTTGTCTTGAAGAACGTAATGAGGCGCGATAGGTTCTAACTCCTTGTCCAAGAAACGACTTTGCGGGCGGACTTTTAAATAGGTGTAATTCGCTGATTGATGCTAGCCCTCAAGATTTGAAGCGCGGACCACCGCAAACCCCCGAGACTGCTCCGATTGAGGCGCAGGGGCGGCAGCACTGGGCCGAAGTGGCAGCTGCGTCTTTCTCCCGTAGCCATTATGAGGAGGCTGATGCAGCCTACCGCAAGCTGCTTATCTTGGAGCGAAACGATGTTGAGGCTTGGCTCGGCCTTGGACGATGTGCCCGGGCAAGGGGTGATCGTGACTTGGCTCTCAGCTATTTTCAAGCTGGCGCGCTGGCCGGCCCATCCAATCCGTGGCCCAGGTTAGAGGCCGCGGGTATATTGCTGGAAATGGGGCAACTCGAGGCAGCCGAAAGTGTATGCCGCGAAGCGCTCGTAATTGCGCCGGATAATGCTCACGTCCATCTTTTCTGTGGCCAGCGTGTCAGGGCACGGGGAGACCGGCACGGCGCACTGGCTCATTTTAAAGCCGCGATCGATGCCGAACCTACGAATCACTGGGCTCATTTGGAGGCAGCGGGAGAGTTGCGGGAATTAGGCCGCCTGGATGAGGCGGTTACCGCCTATACTGCGGGGCTGACGCTGGTTCCCGGCTTTGTGGCCGGTTATCTTGGCCTTGGTTACTGCGCCAGGGCGCGTGGAGACCACGTTGCGGCACTCCGTCATTTTCAGGAGGCGGCGCTTGTTGTTCCCTCTGACCCGCAGCCTTTGCTGGAAATCGCCCTCGAACAATATGATATTGGCGACTTCGACGCTGCGCTCGAAACCATCGCGAAAGTGTTGGAGATCCATCCCGATCACCTCGAAGCCCTGCTGCGCACAGGGCTAACGCAACGCCAGGCTGGCCGGCATGAAGCCGCTCTGGCCTCCTTTCAAACCGCGCATGCCGCTCATCCGAACCGGGCGGAGCCTCTGGTCGAAATGGCCGTTGAAGAACGCACCCTCGGCCGCCAGCTCGATTGTGACGCGCATCTTGCACAAGCCGTGGAGCTTGACCCTAAAAACATCGCTGCTTTCTCCCGTCTCGCCGAGCAAGCCATGATGGCGGCAAAGCCTGGCTTGGCGCTTGACATATATCAGCGCGCGCTGGCCGCGAACCCGGCGGAAGTGACCTTCCAGCTTGGCTGCCTGGATGCATTCGCGGCCATGGGCAGAATTGACGATGCCGAGGCCACGGCGGCGGCCATGGAGGCCAGCCACGGCCCTTTGCCCATTATCCTGGCCAAACGCATTTTTCTCACCCGCCTGGCTGGCGACCATCATGGCGCCCTTGCCCTCGCCCGCATGGCCTGTGCCGCCGCGCCGGATTATTTCTGGGTTTGGTCTGAGCGGCTACAGATCGAGCTGCTCATCGGCACCACGGCCGCGGTTGAAGCCGCCCTGGCCGCACTTCCGGTGCACACGCTCCATGAACAGGCGATTTTCGAGAGTTATCGCGGGAGTTTTGCCGAGAGAGGCTGGCGGCTGCGCGAAGCGGCGACTCATTATGAGAACGCCGCCACTCTGAACCCCGAAAATGCCGCCACGCAGCTGAGCCTGACCCGTATCAGAACGCTTTTGTTCGATCTGGACCAAGCCCACGGCCATTTGCGCATGTTTTGCACCTTGAATGCTCCCGCCACGAGGCTCCAAAACAGATCGGCCAATCTCTCCCAGACCCATTATGGCCAGATTCTTGACGACTACATGCTGGACCGCGAGCTTGCTTGTGTTTTGCATGATCTGCAGACATTGCCCGCGCCGGAGCGCGCGGCCGCCCTGCGCGGCGTGGTGCGTGCCAACCCTGATCATATCGGCGCTGCCACCTGCCTTATGGTGGCGCTGCAGCAGGCGGGCATTTTCGCCAACCGGCGCGCCGGGGCCGGGCCTGAGATTCCCCGGCAGATTTTGCAGTTTTGGGACATGGAGGCCGTGCCCGCCGATATCGCGCAGCTGATGCAAAGCTGGCGGCAAAACAACCCTGACCACCCGGTATATGTTTTTAATGATATGGAGGCAAAAGCCTATCTGGCGGCGGGTTTCGCGCCGGAGGTGCTGGCTGCCTACCGCCGGGCCGCCGCCCCCGCCCAAAAGGCTGATCTCTTTCGCCTCGCCTGGCTGGCGCGCGAGGGCGGGGTTTACGCCGATGCCGATAACCGTTGCCTCAAGCCGGTTTCCACCCTTGTGCCGGCCGATGCGCAACTGGTTTTGTACCAGGAGGATTTGGGCACGCTGGGTAATGATTTTATCGCCGCCGTTCCCGCTCATCCTGTTATCGTTAATGCGTTAGGCATCGCGGTTGGGGCGATGAACCGTGGCGATAGCGATAATATCTGGCTTTCCACCGGCCCCGGCCTTATCACCCGGGCACTTGCCCAGGCGGTGGAGGAGGGGCCGCGTGGCGAGGCGGTTTTGCCGCCTGGCGTGCTGGTTTTGCACCGGCATCGGCTGTTTCAGGCGGTGGCGCGCAACTGCATCGCGGCCTATAAAACAACCCCGCGTAACTGGCTGAATTCAGCCTTTACGCAGAAGGAGAAGAAACTGTAGCCCTCTCAGCGCAGGCTTCCCTCGGTAGAATTATTCGTTTATGCAAAATTTTATGAGGATTATAGGAAAAGCTGAGAATATCATTCTCCAGCACAAAGGCATTCGCTCCACCCATGGTTGGCTGGAGAGCGTGGATCAGTGCCGTTATATCTGCTTTTTTGGTGATTCGGATAGCTATCTCTTTAAAATCCTATATGATTTTCAACGTCCTGATGTTGCGAATTTGCAATATCTAGGGCGTGGATTTCTGGCTGAAATTGTCTACGGCGCCGAAAAAATAAAAAGCCGGTTATCGCCACCAAAAGAGCAAGATATCGGCCTCGTTCTCAATGCGGATTTCGCCACCATTGGGTTGATTGAGTGCGGCGCATCGGTAATGTCATCAATTCAGAAAATTTCGGCGGGAAAAAAATGACCCCTTTTGTCATAATCTCACAGGCCCGCTCGGGAAGTACTATGGTTGGCAGTGCGCTTAGCCGGCATCCGGGCGTGGTGATGCATGGTGAGGTTTTTGGCGCGCATCATTATCCGTTGAATTTTTATGGGGTCGACGAAAACCTTCCCTGGCCGACACCGCTGGAAATTGTACTGAAAAAAATCAGAGACCATGATGTCGTGAATTTTCTTGATCAGTTCGTCTTTGCCGATACGGCCCGGGCGCGCGTTGGGTTTAAATTCAAGTTTGAGGAATTCGCGCTTTGGCCCGCCGTGCTTGACTACATCGCTGAGCGCAAGGTGCCCATCATTTACCTGCGCCGCTTGAACCTGTTTGACCGCTATGTCTCTGACGTGAAAGCGGCGCATTCAGGCGTGTTCAACACAACCGATAAGGCGAATTCCGGCAATGTCGGCGTCAGCGAAATTCTCTCGCTGCTTAGTGTAGAGAAAATTAGCCAGTCCATAGATGCGGGAAAAACCTACCATAAAACGCTCAGAGAACGGTTTTATGCGAACCCGATCCTGTCCCTCACATATGAAAATCTGCTGGATAATTGGGCCAAGTGCTTTCGGGATATATGTAGCTTTTTAGAAATTACGGAGCTCAATCTTCTTCCGATTTCGGAGCGGATGCCACCAAACGATAACTTTGATAGTATTTTCAATCGTTCTGCAGTACGGGATGCCTTAAAAAAAATGGGCTATGACGATTTTTGAACGATTAAAATATTCGAAACTTTTGGCTAATTCTTATAGATCAGATTTAGTTTACGGTCTTGGTATAGTTTCTCGTTCCATCTATCGTATTGACTATTAGACTAAACGATGCACACAGTAACATGGATTTGAACGATGAAAGATGAAAATACGTCCAATACATCGATTGATAAGCTTGCTATCGATGTATCAACCTTGGTGATGCCATCTATATCTCTTGATGTATCTGATTCAATAATGAACACATATGTGACACTTCGTGCTGCAGAGACTGTGCAGAATCAATATGATGCAATTTTAGTTAATGCGAAGGATAAAGAAGGCTGGTTTCATTATGTGCATAGCCGAGTGGAACCTGCGGATGAGCTTAGATTAAACTTTTTGAATGATATTGTAGTTTCTGGACATTGCTATGTGTCAAAAGAGAGTCAACTAATCACTAGCCGGTCGCCGACGGGGCAGACAACCGTTAGGTTTGTAGAGCAAGAAAAACAGTCACTGAGCGAATTTTTGGGGACCAAGCGATTAATCCAATGTGATAAACCTGCATTACCTATCGCCGGGCCTGGTCATCTAATATGGGGCCATTGGTTGATTGATTTTCTGCCCCGCCTCGGAGTTGCGCAAAGTATACTCGGCCGTTCACTTAAGAAATTTATCATTCCAATTCCGTCTGATACTCCAAATTGGGTCTTTGAACTCGTCAATTTTTTCTGTGGAATTGGAAAAGATCGATTCTTGCTCTTCGATCGGGGCACTGAGGCCGTATTCTGCCGTGAGGGCGCCATTCCATCATTTGTGCACAGCGAAGGACTTCACTCATTCATTTTAGAGTTTTATCGTCCCTATGTGCGGGATAGTCCCATTGGTTACCCGAAGAAAATTTGTGTATCGAGGAAAGCTATGGGGCCGACACAGAGTGTAAGGCGCATATTTGCGCAACAAGATTATTTTGAGAATGTCGCTCGTGTTCATGGTTTTTCCATTGTTTACCCTGAATCACTTTCGTTCCGTCAGCAGGTTGATCTCTTTTCAGGCGCGGATATCGTTGCAGGTGAATATGGTTCTGGATTGCATAGCACCATTTTTTCAAATCCGGGAGCTATTATCGGACAATTTTGTATGCCAAATTCCTATCAAAGCAGAATTGCAGCTTGTTGCGGGCATAGGTCGGTGTTTCTATTTCCTGATCAAGAAGCAACTGATGAAGTTGGCATTAGACACTATGAAGTCGCTGAAAATCAAATTGATAATTTTTTTGATGCGATGGATCGCATATGATAGAATCTCACGAATCCAACGATCGATAGATATGCCTCAAGGTTATGTTTGCGCTGAAAAAATGCTCGATAAATGAGGTCTTGGAGTTGTTTTACTCACACACTATTGTATAATTTATTCTATCAAAATTTAGATGTTTTTTTCTAGAGAAATTATGTGTGGAGCTACAGGTATGGGCGATACGATAGTCCTTTTTCGGACTCATTATTATGATGATTATCTTGGAAGTCTGGCGGATAAAATAATTCTTCAAACAAAATGCGACGTCTGTTTCGTGGTTGATGAACGGGAAAAAACTGTCGAGATACCGCAGCGGTTTCATAAAGTAAGTCATACCATTGAAGCTATTACAGATTTGGGGATATTTACTGACTGCTCAAATGTGTTTTGGCGCTGTGGTGATTATATTTTTTATAATGCTTTGAAATATTTCCATGAAGCAACATTATTTTGGATAATAGAACCAGACATACTGATAAACTTTGAAAACCTTTCTGATTTTTTTGAGCCATTGGCAGCAAAGCCAGAAATCGATTTTCTTGCACTTTTATATGGTCCAAGAGATTCATCCTGGGGACATAATTTCAATGCGATGAAGAAATTTCACGATAACGTTTACGGGTGCTCTTATTCGTTTATGAGACTTTCCCGTGAGGCAGTTCGATATCTTCTTTGCGAGCGACAAAATTTAACAAAAAAATACTTTATGACATCAGAAAATGAGGAAAAATTATCTGAATATTTCTGGCCCAACGATGAAGGGTTTACGGCAACCAAACTGTTCGAGGCTGGGTTTAAAATAGCGGATATGAATTCCTTAGGTAGAATCGTATATACTGCCAAAAGCCTTTATGAAGGTCCGTTTTCGCCCAAAAAATTAGCTCAGTTAGGACATGATAATTTGATTTATCATCATGTCTTCACAGGAAAAGAATACACACGAAGAGCATTAAAAAGCCTTGAGTGGGAAAACATTGCGATGTCGTCGACAGAGAACTTTTATAATAGATTCCATAGACCTGACATTTATTCCAGCTTGGCTGAAGAAGATTCGTTCGAAGGAATTCATGAGTATATTATTCGATTTTCTGAGATTCTTTTAGAGCGAGCGTGGGCCAAATAGTTTAAGAAAAAATTTTTACTTGTAACGGTCAAAAATAAATCTAATTTTGGAGATCGCAATCATTTTGGGGGCTTCACGAAAAATAAGCCGCCGCCCCGTTGTGAATCTAAAATTTTTTATGGGATCACAATAGAAAAATTTAATACGGAATCAAAATATTTATTTGTATAGTTGATAATGAAATTGAAACGTTGTTTGGGCGAGATTTACCAAACAATTTTCAATAGAGGTTTCGCTCCTAAATCTGCTCAGCCACGATCGCAACCAAAGCAACCCCCAGAACACGAGCGTCATTTGTCCGTTCGGCCTGCTTGGGTGAAACCGCCTGTGGAATATAGAACTGAATTTCCATATCCTCCGCCCCGGATGAAACATCCTCGATGCCGATAATGGTTTTCTCATGCACCACGCGGAATGTCTTGAGCTTGCCGTTCACAAAAATCAGCACTTCTTGCGCGGGGCTGCCCGCGGGAACATATCCCCACAGGCTGATCGCCAGGGAACACCGGCCCGGCACCCCCGGCAATGTTACCACCCCGGCCTTGCCCTCGCTCCACACAAAACCTTTTTCCGGCTCGCCCCAGCCGCGTGTTAAATATTCATTACCATTCAGCCCGTTGCCAAACCGGTAAACACCGCCGGGCGCCGCAACGTCCCGCTCTTTTATCTGGTTAACTTCCATCAGGCTCACTCCTTAAGCATGTTCAAAACCGGCAACATTGGATGTTTCGGCCTTTGGATCGGCAATAATCCGGCGGATTAATGCCCCAAACCCTTCCAGGTTGCAATCACGCTCTATCAGCCTGGTCTGCAACCCTTGGTTCGCCCGCCAGGCTTTTGCGCTGGCCGCCAGGTTGCGAATAGCCGCCGCCATCGGCTCCGGCTCCGCCGGCGTTGCCGCGATTTCCTCCTGTAACCAGCCAAGCTGGCGGGCCAGCAGATCAGTCATCACCACAGGCACGCCATGGCTGGCGGCCTCATGCACCTTCATAGGCACCCCGGCGGCAAAGCGCGTCGGCGCCACCATGATGAGCGCATTATTGTATACGGTGGTCATGTCCGGCGGGTCGCTGATAACCTTATAGTGATGCAACAAACCGGCGGATTTCACGAACGCCGCCGCCTTGCTCCCCGCAATCACAAAATTCACGCCCGGCAGGTCTGAGAGAAGAGGGCGGACCGCACGGTCAAACCAGAGCAGGCCATCAGCGTTCGGGCCGTCCTTTTGGGCATAGGACCCAACCAGAACAATATCAGTCCGGCTTTTGAAGGGGGCGGGCTTTGGCTGAACGGGGAGCGCATGGCCAAGAATGGACACCGGAATCCGCAGCCCGCGCTCCTTAAAGCTATGGCGCAGCGTGTCCCGGTCCAGCTCATTAACCACGCAAATATGGTCAACCCCGTCCAGATGCTCCATCTCCTCAAGCAGCAAATCAGACAAATCCGCCGGTTGCCCAACAAGTTGCGCGTAGGCAAAGCGGCGGCTTGCCGCGATCGCCTCGGTGTCCAGAATGATCTGCGTTTTCGCGAAAAACTCGGGGCAAGCCTGCCGCCAGTTTTTCAGATATGATAAATTATGCGTGCGGGAGAGCCAGATCGTGTCATACACGCCGACCCGTTCCGCCAAAAACGCTTCGATGTTTGTGACATTTACATTTGTCAAAATTTCCTGGCGCCGCGCGTGTTCGCCGCCGGGAAAATACGACGGCCACTTATTATTATGCAGCCCCAAAATGGACACCAGGCCGCACTCGTCCTGAAGGATTTCAGCAACCTTGGCGGATCGCACAAAGCCCATGCCTTTGGTCGGGTCCGGGATCATATCCTCGATAAACAAGGTGCGCCGGCCAGAGACGTGCCGGACCTTGGCCCGCTCGATATTCGCAACCGATGCTGGCAAGCAATCGTCCAAAAACGCGCGGTGCTTTTTAGCGAAATAGCGCTGGTTCCGGCGCATGAGCGCCAGTGGTTCCTCCCGAAGCGCCGATGAGCCGAACTCATAGTGCCACACGACGATGCGCGGGTCATAAACCACGCGCTTCCCGCGCTCCCAGACACGTAGGCAAAAGTCTGTTTCCTCATAATAGGCCGGCGCATACGCTTCGTCGAACCTGCCCATCTCTTCCCAGTCTGAACGAGGAATGGCAAGAAAGCACCCGGAACAAAAATCCACATCATAAGCAAAATTGACCTGGCCATCGAGCGGGTCTCTATCGCGGCCATAGCCAAGGCAGGTTCCGTCTCGCCATACGATTGAGCCTCCCTCCTGCAGGCGGCCGTGCATGCGGATAATTTTTGCCCCGACGGCCCCGATGCTGGAATCGGCATCCAGCGTTTCAACGGCCAGGTCTATTGCGCGAGGCGTGAGCTCCAGGTCATTGTTCAACAATAAAATGATCCGCCCCGTGGCAATTTCCGCGGCACGATTAACGGCAATTGTGAAGCCGAGATTCTCATCCGCCCGCAAATATTTGATTTGCGGATTGATGGTTGGAAGATTTCTCGTTTCATCGACGGATGCGTTATCAAATACAATAATTTCCAGGCTGGCCTGCGAGCTGTATACGGCGGAAATTATGCAATTTGCAGTCTGTTCATAGTTTTCGCGGGCAATAATGATAATAGAAACATCAGGTTTCTGGCCTTCAGGCGTAAATTTCAGGACACCCAATTGATTGGCATTAAGCGTACAACGCCTCTCATAAATTCCCTTCCCCATATTCTCCTGAATATCCAAGGCCGCAAGCGGGGGAGCTATCGATAACCGGCGATTTTGACGATGGCTCAGAAAATGGAAAAATGGCGATTGAGGTGTGGCTACTTCAGTCGCGGCTTTCATATTGGTATAAAAATAATAATGTGGATCAAATCCCTCGAAGGGACGACGCCACTCGTTCATACCATGTAGGATGAAGTGCTCATAACCCCCAGAAAAAATCCCTGCAGCTACTGCAGCCTGAACTTCTGGTTCGTTTTGCAGATAATATTTTTCATCAAAATAAGCTGATGGCGAGAGCTGTTGAGCTTTAACATTGAGTAAATAATATTTGATAAAATTGCTCGGCGTTACTGTCCGGCCCCAATCATATTTTTCCTTCATCCACCCATAGTCAAGTAGTGGCTTGAAAAAAGCTCCAACGCGGTCGTCATCTAAAAGAAAGACTTTCAGATCGTCTTGGCTTAATGGAAAATCAGGTTTGCTATGTAGCCTGCTTGCAAAACGAACAGTCCAGTGTGGCGCCCGGCGCTCTCCAATGCCCACTAATAGGTAATGAGAATAGCGGTCGTTAAAGCCGCCAAAGCGCAAATTTTCCTCGTTTAGATCGGGGCAGTTGTTCTTATAAAACTCACCATCGAAAAACCAAGTAGGGCTTAGATCTGTAAGCGCACCAATAATTGCGTAATGCTCAAACCCACTAGACCAATGGCCCAATTGTATTTGCCGAGCGACATCAGGGTACTTTGAAATGTAATAATTTTCATCAAACAATGAGTTTGGCGAAAGGCATGCTCGTGAGCCTACGGTCAGGTAATGCTCCAAGTAAGCTTCCTTTGAGCTTACTGTCGGCATCAGACCTTCTCTAAGGCATTGATTTATATAGTAATCTATGTCGAAGTAAAACCAGGGCTTGTCATGTCTAATGTCGGTGGATAATTCCTGTAAAATTGTCACGCTGCTAAACATCTCCAAATAAACATCGACAGCCCTCATATAAGGAACTGTGCAAGATTACCGTAACCGCAGGAGTTGTCCAATAGTTGGTATGCCGGATTTATGAAGAAGTTGGCGGGAATGAGCGATTGGTCTTTGGCTACGCCCATCCCCATTCTTAGGCTGGGTTGACCGGATGCATTGGGCTCCCAAGGGGGCGGAACCATCTCACAAATCGGTGAACGCTTCCGGGAGGGTGTAGCATCCGTTCTGGACAGTCTATTCAGCGTTTATTTCGGCACTTGCGGGGCTGCGGCGTCGGCCGGTGTTCCACTGTTGAAGAGGTCATTAATCGGACAATTTTCACCCCGGCGGGATTTTAAATAAATGGTCACAGTGCCATGACACAATAACGTAATGTGATTTGGCTGTGGGTCAATTGTTGGGTCAAAATGGGCTAAAAAATTTATAACTAATTGAAAAATATTAAAACATCTTCATTGGTTAGACGGATGAAATGGTTGGCTTTTTCTTGACGCTTATCTTCGAATTGGTAAAGATTAGCTTAAATACTGGGTATATTATAGTTCTTTATCGTAATGTTAGCATGTTGTGGGTCATTTTGTGGGTAGAAAAAATTTGATTAACTGTATATTATTGAAAAATAACAGATTTTTATTGAGTTGGGCGGACACCCTCTCCGCCACTTTATATTCCAGGCCACAACTCACCGGCCGATGGCTGGCTATGAGCAACACGGGTATTTTTTGATGTGTGAATTTTGCGGTGTGGTTTCGCGGCGGGTTTTTTGTGCCGGGGGGCTGGCGTTGACGATGGCGCGCGGGGCGGCGGCGGGCGGGCGGCCGCCGGGGGTGGTGGAGCCTGGTTTGCGGGTGAAGGGCACGGGCGGCGGGCGTACTGTGGCGGTGACGCTGGATGCGTGCCCGGGGCGGTTTGATCCGCGGATTGCCGATGTGCTGGTGGCGAAGGGGATTCCCGTCACGATTTTTGTGACGGCGATCTGGATGCGCTGGAACCCCGATGGGTTGGCGTATTTTTTGGCGCGGCCGGATATTTTTACGCTGGAGAACCATGGGGCGCGGCATCTGCCGCCGGTGTTGGGGGATGCGCTGGTGTATGGTCTGGCGCCTGCCGGAACGGTGGAGGCGATCCGTGCAGAGGTTCTGGACGGGGCGGCGGCGGTGGCGAAGGCGACCGGCCGGCAGCCGCGGTGGTATCGGGGGGCGGCGGGGCTTTATAGTCCGGCGGCGATTCCGGTGATTGAGGCGTTGGGGTTTAAGGTGGCGGGCTATTCGTTGAATGCCGACCAGGGAGCTTCCTTGCCGCCGGAGATGGTGGCGCGGCGGCTTGAGGCGGCCGAGGATGGGGATGTGACGGAGGGGCATATCAACCAGCCGCGCCGGGTCAGCGGGGCGGGGATTGCCGCCGGGTTGGTGGCGTTGCGGGCGGCGGGTGTGCGGTTTGTGGGGCTGGATGAGGCGATGGCGGGGTGATTGTGGACGGGTTGCGGATGAGTGTGACGGCGGCGCCGGACCCGCAGGCCCGGGCCGCGTTGGTGGCGGGGTTGGTGGAGTTTCATGAGCATCTGCTGGGGCCTGCGGAGTCCTGTCCGCTGGCTGTGCTGCTGCATGACGCGCGCGATGCGTTGCGGGGCGGGCTTTGGGGGCGCAGCGGGCATGGCTGGTTGTTTATAGAGTTGTTGTTTGTGCCGGAGGCGTTGCGGGGGCGGGGGCTGGGGGGCGAGTTGCTGGCCGCGGCCGAGGTTGAGGCTGTGGCGCGCGGGTGTGGCGGGGTTTGGCTGGATACGATGAATCCGGCGGCGCTGCCGTTTTATTTGCGCCATGGGTATGAGAGTTTTGGTGAGTTGGCGGATTATCCGGCGGGCAACCGGCGGGTGTTTTTGCGCAGGCGGCTGGGGTGAAATGCCAGGTGGTGGCGCCGGGGGGCGGCGCGTGGCATGGTGGTGGGATGACAAACTCTGAAATGACAACAGACCAGGCCGTGGAACTCAAACGCTTGCAGGCAGCACTTGTGCTGGCGCAGAAGCGGGCGGCGGAAGCGCTGCGGACTTACGGCACGCCGCTGGCGGGCAAATTGCTGCAGCGGGCCGAGGCCGAGGCGGCGAAGGTCGTGAAGATCAAGCAGCAGATTGAGGCGCTTACGCTTTAGCGGGTGTGATTGTTTCGTGTTGACACGCGTCAGCCTCAAACGATCAGACTTTAGAGCATAAATTCGATCAGGCGGGCGCGGAATTCGTTCAGCCGTTCGTTGAGGCTGCGGCGGCGCCAGTTGGTTAGGGTGATTTCGGTTGAGGCGGCGGTGTCCTTGCGGAACTGGGTTTCCATTTCGGCGCCAAAGGTTTGGCCGAGGACGACTGCGTCGATCTCGTTGTTGAAAACGACGCTGCGCCAGTCGAGGTTGGCGGAGCCGACGAGGGACCAGGCGCCGTCAATCACCGCGGTTTTGGCGTGTAGCACGGCGCCGTGGCGTTCGTAGATGTGCACGCCGGCCTCCAGTAAATCGCCATAATTCGCGCGGCCGGCGGCGATGGATGAATCGCTTGTGCTGGTGCTGGGGACGATGATGCGCACGTCGACGCCGCGGCGGGCGGCGCATTGCAGGGCGTTCAGCAGGTCTGGCGGCGGGGCGAAGAAGCCGGTGGTGAGGTGGATGGATTTGCGCGCCGCGGCGATGGCCGTGAGCAGGGTTTTGTAGATGGCGGGGTGGGAGTCTTTTGGGGAGCCGTCGAGCGCCTGCACGGTGGAATCGCCCTGCGGGGCGGTGCTGGTGGGCGGTGGGGCGGGGATGGGCGGGCCTTTTTGTTCGGTCCAGGTTTGCATGAAGAGCTGTTCGAAAACGCTGACCACGGGGCCGGTGACCTCTACATCGGTATCGCGCCAGGGCATTTTGGCGGGGTCTGAGGAGGCGGGGGCGGCGTAGCGGTGGTTTTTGTAGGCGTGGTTTTCGTAGACCTGGGCGATGTTGATGCCGCCGGTGAAGGCGATGGCGCCGTCGATGATCAGGAGTTTGCGGTGGTCGCGGCGGTTGATGTCCATGGTGAGCATCGAGGCCGGGGTGAGGGGGCTGTAGGTCAGGACGTTCACGCCGTTGCGGCGCAGATCGTCAAAGAGGCCGGGTGGGGCGTTGGTGCCGTAGGCGTCGTAGATGAGGTCGACTTGTATGCCCAGGGCGTGTTCGGCGATAAGTAGTTGGGCGAATTCAACGGCGATGGGGCCGTCGAACTCATAGCTTTCCAGGTCGATGCGCTGTTTGGCGCCGCTGATGGCGGATTGCATGGCGGCGTAGGTGGTGGGGCCGTTTTCGAGCAGGTGGACGCTGTTGCCGGGCACGAAGGGGGTGTTAGTGAGCTTTATGCTCTCCGCGCGCATGATGGTGAGGGCTTGAGCCTCGTTGGCGGTCGGGATGTCGCAGGCGAGGTCGGGGTCAATCTGGGGCATGGTGACGCAACCCGTGAGGGTGGTCAGCGCGAGGATGGCGGCGCGGCGGAGCCTGGAGCTCAAAGCCGGGAAATCAAAACGCCGGAAACCGGCGCTTGAGGCGCTGATATCCGGCGTTTTTTAGGGCGATGGTCCCTGGAGGGAGAGATTAGAAGCCTTCGCGCTCGATACGCTTGCGCTCCATCTTGCGGGCGCGGCGGACGGCCTCGGCGGCTTCGCGGGCGCGGCGCTCGGAGGGCTTTTCATAATGGCGGCGGAGTTTCATCTCGCGGAACACGCCTTCACGCTGAAGCTTCTTTTTGAGCGCCTTCAGCGCCTGGTCGACGTTATTGTCACGAACGAGAACTTGCACTTGGCCGAAAACTCCTAAAAAACGCCCAAAATAAACGGCGAAACGCGGCCGGGATGGCCGTGTCCGCGAAGATTGGGGCGGCTATAGCATAGATTTGCCGGTAGCCAAATCATTTCTGCTAGACCATTTATGCAGCCATGGCGATTTTGAAAATAGCCCGGATGGGGCATCCTGTGTTGTTGGACCGCGCGGCGGAGATTGAGGACGTGGGCGCGCCGGAGGTGCGGCGGCTGCTCGCGGATATGGTGGCGACACTGAAGGATGCCGGGGGCGTGGGGCTGGCAGCGCCGCAGGTGTTCGCGGGCGTGCGGCTGTTTATTTTTTATGTGCCGGAGGCGCGCGCGGAGGGCGGGGGCGCGATGCCGCTGACGGCGGTGTTCAACCCGGTGGTGACCCCGCTGGACGAGGCGATCGAGCTGGGGTGGGAGGGGTGTCTCTCCATTCCCGGGCTGCGGGCGGCGGTGCCGCGCTACAGGCAGGTGAGGCTGCGCGGGCTGGGGGTTGAGGGTGAGGCGATGGATGTGGTGCTGGAGGGATTTGCGGCGCGGGTGGTGCAGCATGAGGCGGATCATCTGGACGGGGTGATGTACCCGATGCGGATGCGCGACTTCCGGTATTTTGGCTTTAATGAGGAAATGGACCGGAATCCGGTGCCGCTTCCCGAGGAGGTTTTGTGATGCAGATTGATGAGGAGATGGCGGCGGTGCTGGACGCGCTGCCGGGACATGCGGCGTTTGACGGCTGGAACGTGACCGCGCTGGCCCGCGCCCTGGAGGATGCGGGGCGGGCGCCGGAGGATGCGGCGGTGTTGTTTCCAGGCGGGGCAGGGGAGATGATCGAGGCGTTTTTTGCCCGGAGCTTTGCGCGCCTGGAGACGGAGGCGGCGCTGGCCGACCTGGCGGCGTATCGCACGCCGGGGCGGGTGCGGGCGATTGTCACCATATGGTTTGAGCAGAATGCGGGGAACAAGGAGGCGGTGCGGCGCGCGCTCTCCTGGTTGAGTCTGCCGGGGAATTTGTTCCGGGGGCTGCGGATCAATGCCGGTATGGCAGATGCGGTGTGGCATGCGGCGGGAGATAAATCGGCGGATTTCAACTGGTACACCAAGCGGGGGCTGCTCGCGGCGGTGTTGGCCGCGACGATGCTGTATTGGGTGAATGACCGCTCGGGCGATGAGGAGGCCGTGCTATGGTTTCTGGACCGGCGGCTGGCGGATGTGGCGTGGATCGGCGGGCTTGGCAAGCGCGTTACGGGTAGGTTGCAGGGCCGGCGGTTCGGCGTAGGTTGAGCCGCCGGGCTGATGCGTGCGGCTGTATATAAGACAGAGAAGTGGGAGCCTGAGGAATGACGATTTCGATGTATGGCATGTCTGTGGGCAGTTTTGTGCCGGTGCTGGAGAGCTTGTCGGGGATTCTCGGCAAGGGCGCGGCGCATGGGCGGGAGAACAGCCTGGATTTGGCGAATGCACGGCTGGCGCCCGATATGTTCACCCTGAAGCAGCAGGTGCAGATTGCCTGCGAGCATGCCAGGAGCTGCGTGTTGCGGCTGACCGGGCAGGCGGTGCCGGCCTTTGGCTTCACCGAGGCGGGCATGGAGGATTTGCAGGCGGGTATTGCCGCGGCCATCGCGTTTTTAAAGGGTGTGGATGCGGCGGCGTTCGAGGGGGCGGAGACGCGGGCGATTACCATCGAGCTGCCCGGCGATCTGGTGATCGCGATGGACGGGGTGCAGCTGTTGCAGGCCTGGGCGCTGCCGAATTTCTATTTTCATGTGGTGACGGCCTATGACATTTTGCGGCACAACGGGGTGAGCATCGGCAAGAAGGATTACTTGAGCCAGATTGCACCGCTGATCCGGCCGCGGGGGTAGCGGGCGGCGCCGGTGGCGCCTATCCGTTTGGCGGTTGCGGGCCGATGACCAGTTCGACCGGGAGTTTGGCGCGTTTTTTGACGCGGTAGGGTTCTTGCGACCAGTAGAGATCTGTGAGGAGCCAGTGACGGCGCGGGTCTGAGCCCATGACGATGACGTTGCAGTTGAGGCGGGCGGCTTCGGCGTTGATGCGCTTGGATGGGTTGCGGGTGGCGGCGACGACGCCGGTGGCGTCATGGCCGAGGCGGTTCAGCGCGGCGATGGTGTCCGCGATATGGGTGCGTTGCTGGGCCCATTCCTGTTTCGAGGGTAGCAGCCAGGGGTTGGGGAAGCCCAGCGAGACGCCCCAGATGCGGGCGATTGAGATGATGTGGATTTTTCCGGTGGGGCCCGCCATTGCGCTGGCATGCGCAATGGCGGCTTTGCTGAAGGGTCTGCCTTCGGAGGCCAGGAGGATGTTAGTCACCGGCGGCTATGTAGATGCCTTGCGAGGCTTTGACGCGGGGGTTTTCGATGTAGGTGCGGTACCAGTAGAAGGGCAGGTAGGCGAAGAGGGTGGCCCAGCCCAGCCAGTAGTAGAGGCGCGCACCGCCCATGGCCGAGTAGATGTAGCCGCCGTATGACCAGATGACGAAATAGAAGGCGGCCATGGCGAGGGCGACCCATTTCATGAATTCGGGCAGTTTGAAGGGGCGTTTGGCGTCTTTTTTGTCTTGCCGGAGGATGAAATAGCCGATGAGGACGGGGATGAAGGAGGCGGTGTAGCCGACGTTGGAGAAGGTGTAAATTTGCACCGCGCCGCCCATGAAGACCACGATGAGCGAGCAGAAGACGTTGAAGCCCATCGCGTTGGCGGGGACGCCGTGTTTGTTGAGTTTCTGGAAGAAGCGGGGGAATTCGCCGTCCAGCGCCATTTGATAGAGGGCGCGCCCGGAGCCCATGATGGCATTGAGGGCCGAGAGCGCCAGGGCGACAATGAGCATGCCGGCGATCAGCCAGTCCAGCGCGCCGCCGATACCGGGGAAGAGCTTGCTCGCGAAGGTCACGAAGATGGCCTTGGGGTCGGCCAGGGCGGAGTTGGAAAGGGCCTTGGCGCCGAGCACGACGACGAAGGCGATGGGCACCAGGGTGTAGATGAAGACGCCGTAGCCGCCCTCAAGGTTCAGGGCGATCTTGGCGTCGCGGGCGGGGTCGGCGCATTCGCCGATGTAGCAGGCGGCGGCTTCCATCGCGATCACGTTCCAGGTGAGGAGGAACGAGTAGCCGATGTAGACGGTGAGCCAGTTGTAGCCGCTCATGGGGGTGAAGAAGCCGGTGCCGTCGAGGTGTTTGAAGCCGGAGAGTTCGCTGAGGTGGACCACGGAGGGGGAGAAAATCCAGGCGACCGCGATGAAGGTGAGCGGCACCATGGAGAGGAAGGCGAGGATTTTGGCGAAGCCGGCGCCAAAGCGAATCCCCAGATAGGCGGGGATGAAGAACAGCAGCATGCCCACGACCGAGATGCCCAGAGTCCAATAGGCAATGGGGGTGCCGAGGGGGTTGATGCCGGCGGTGGTGTTGAGGCCGAAGAGGGCGGCTATGTAGAAGGAGGCGAGGATCATGTTGAGCGGGCCGACGGGGAACCAGCCGAGCCAGTACATCCAGGCGGTGACGCCGTTGATGTGTTTGGCGAAGCGGGGCCAGCGGTCCTTGAAGGCGGGGTAGGCGTAGGAGGGGGCGCCGCCGGTGCGCTCGGGCATCATGGCCGCGAGTTCGGCAAGGAATAGGCAGAGCAGCCAGCCGGTGAGGGTAATGACCACGGTGACGGGGATGCAGGCGGCGCCAAGAGTGGTGACCATGACCGGCGCGATGCCGGTGACCAGAATGGTGCCGGCCAGGCCGATGACGAAGGCGCCCATCCAACCGGTTTCGCGCTTTAGCTCGTGCGCGGTGTAGGACATTTCATCACTGCTTGAATCGGCTAGGTTCTCTATACCCGGATTTTCCTGGGTCATTTTTTGTTTCCCCTAAAAAAGCCCAGAATCTGGGCATTTTCATGCTCTTTTTTGTTTAATTCCGCGATCGCGCTATAAGCGCAGCCGTAGGCACGCCGTTGTTCCCAGCTTGAAAGAAACATTCTCCCAAGGCAAGAAAAATATTTAAATGGCCATAATATTTAATACGCCGCGTGGCGGTGACGGATTGGCCGGGCCGTTGGCCGGGTCAGAGCAGGGTGATGGTGTCGCCGGGGCGAATGGTGCCCTGGGTGATGACCTCGGCGAATATGCCGAGATCGATATGGCCGAAGTTTTCGCGCAGTTCGCGCACGGGGTTGGCGTCGCGGATGGCGGTGCAGGGGTTGACGGTGGTGGCGGCGCAGCGGTCGATGCGTTCATGCACACGCAGGGTGGCCTCGCCGATCTGCAGGGTTTTGCCGAGCCAGGAGAATTCGGCCCAGGGGGCGATTTCCTCGATATAGATGTTGGCGCGGAAGCGGCGTTTATCGCGGGGGGCGCCTGCGGCGGTTTCGAGGGCGTGGAGCGAGCCGAGGCCGATGAGGCTGAGGACCTGGGTTTGATGGTCGCAGAAGCTGTGGGATTCGAAATAATGGAAGGCGGGGCGCTGGCCGAGGGGGCCGGTGCGGGACTCTGTGCCGAGCCAGGCGGTGAGGAAATCGGTTAGGGCGGCGCGGCCCTCTGGCGTGAGCGGGTTGGCGGCGATGGTCTGTTTGTTTGGCGCGGTGATGGTCAGCTCGCGGGCGGATTCGTTGAAGCTTGTTTGCAGCAGGGCGATGCTGGCGTTGCGCAGCAGGCACATAAAATTGGTTTTGGAGACCCAGGTGGGGGTTGCGGGGTTTAGCGCCGCGTCACCCTGGGCGAGGGCGAAGGCGCGGTCCCACGGGATGCAGCGGCCGGGGGAGAGAGCGGCGCTGGCCAGGGGCTCGGGCGTGAGGCCTTTGACCGGGTAGCGGTAGAGTGATTCGATGTGCAACGGCGGGCTCCCCTCTTGAGCTGGATCATGGCGGTGCCAATATGGATTTGGCAAGTTGCTGTTGCCTATTGAGGGACAGTGATTCGGTTGCCTTTTGAGGGACAGGAGCAAAAGATTATGGATTTTGAGAAATTCACCGAGCGGGCGCGTGGGTTCGTGCAGGCGGCGCAGACGATCGCGATGCGCGAATATAACCAGCAGATTACGCCTGAGCATTTGTTGAAGGCGTTTTTGGATGATGAGGAAGGGGCGGCGAGCGGGTTGATCCGCATGGCCGGGGGGGATGCCCAGGCGGCGAAGCAGGCGGTGGATCTGGCGGTTACGAAGATTCCCAAGGTGCAGGGAGCGGGCGCCGGCCAGCCGGGGATTACGCCGGATATGGTGCGTGTGCTCGACGCGGCGCAGCAGGCGGCAACCAAGGCTGGCGATGAATTCGTGGCGCAGGACAGGCTGTTGATTGCGCTGGCGGCGAGCGATACGCCGGCGGGGCGCGCGCTGAAGGCCGCGGGGGCGAGCGCGCAGGCGCTGGAGCGCGTGGTGGCCGAGGTGCGCAAGGGGCGCAAGGTGGATAGCGCCACGGCGGAGCAGCAGTTTGACGCGCTGAAGAAATATGCCCGCGATGTGACGCAACTGGCGCGGGACCAGAAATTGGACCCGGTGATCGGCCGCGATGAGGAGATCCGCCGCACGATACAGGTTTTGGCGCGGCGGACGAAGAACAACCCGGTGCTGATCGGCGAGCCGGGCGTGGGCAAGACCGCGATTGTGGAAGGGCTGGCGCTGCGCATTGTGAACGGGGATGTGCCCGAGAGCCTGCGCAACAAGCGCGTGCTGGCGCTGGATTTGGGCGCGCTGGTGGCCGGGGCGAAATATCGCGGCGAGTTCGAGGAGCGGCTGAAGGCGGTGCTCAAGGAGATTGAGAGCGCGCAGGGCGAGGTGATTTTGTTCATCGACGAGATGCACACGCTGATAGGTGCTGGCAAGGGCGATGGGGCGATGGATGCTTCCAATCTGCTGAAGCCGGAGCTGGCGCGCGGCGCGTTGCACTGCGTGGGGGCGACCACGCTCGATGAATATCGCAAGCATGTGGAGAAGGATGCCGCACTGGCGCGGCGGTTTCAGCCGGTGTTTGTGGCGGAGCCGAGCGTGGAGGATACGATCTCGATTCTACGCGGGATTAAGGAGAAATATGAGCTGCACCATGGGGTGCGGATTTCCGACGCGGCGCTGGTGGCGGCGGCCACGCTTTCCAACCGCTATATCACTGACCGGTTTTTGCCTGACAAGGCGATTGATCTGATGGATGAGGCGGGCTCGCGGCTGCGCATGCAGGTGGATAGCAAGCCCGAGGAGTTGGATGAGCTGGACCGGCGGCTGGTGCAGTTGAAGATCGAGCGGGTGGCGCTGAAGAAGGAAAGCGACCCGGCCTCGCGCGAGCGGCTGGAAAAGCTGGAGCATGAGCTGGCGCATCTGGAGGAGCAGTCAGCCGCGCTGACGACCGCATGGAAGGCCGAGAAGGACCAGCTGACCGAGACGCAAAAGCTGAAGGAGCAGCTCGACCAGGCGCGCAACGAGGTGGAGCTGGCGCAGCGCAAGGGGAATTTGGCCCGCGCCTCGGAGCTTTTGTATGGGGAGATCCCGGCGCTGGAGAAACAATTGGCGGCCAAGAGCGAAGAGCGGTTGGTGGATGACGCGGTGACCGAGGAGGCAATTGCCGCGGTGGTTTCGCGCTGGACCGGGGTGCCGGTGGAGAAGATGCTGGAAGGCGAGCGGGCCAAGCTGTTGAAGATGGAGGACAGCCTGCGCCAGCGCGTGGTGGGGCAGGAGACGGCGCTGGTCGCGGTCTCCAACGCCGTGCGCCGGGCGAGGGCGGGGTTGCAGGACCCAGGCCGGCCGATTGGGAGCTTTTTGTTCCTAGGGCCGACGGGTGTGGGCAAGACCGAGCTGACCAAGGCGCTGGCGGAGTTTCTGTTCGACGATGAGCGGGCGATGGTGCGCTTCGATATGAGCGAGTTCATGGAGAAGCATGCGGTCTCACGCCTGATCGGCGCGCCACCTGGCTATGTGGGGTATGATGAGGGGGGTGTGCTGACCGAGGCGGTGCGGCGCCGGCCTTATCAGGTGATTCTCTTCGATGAGGTGGAGAAGGCGCATGAGGATGTGTTCAACATTCTGCTCCAGGTGCTCGACGATGGGCGGCTGACCGATGGGCAAGGGCGGACGGTGGATTTTCGCAATACCATCATTGTGCTGACCTCTAACCTCGGCTCGGATATTTTGGCGGCGCAGCATGAGGGTGAGGATGTGCGCATGGCCGAAGCGGCCGTGATGGGGCGCGTGCGTGAGCATTTCCGGCCGGAGTTTTTGAACCGGCTGGATGAGATTGTGCTGTTCAGGCGCTTGCAGCGGGCGGATATGGGGACGATCGTGACCATCCAGCTGCGGCACCTGGAGGCGCTGCTGGCGGATCGCAATATCAGGATTACGCTGGACCAGGGCGCGCGCGATTGGCTGGCGGAGGCGGGGTATGACCCGGTTTATGGGGCCAGGCCGCTGAAGCGGGTGATCCAGCGCAACCTGCAAAATCCGCTCGCCGGGCTGATTTTGGAAGGGGCGGTGAAGGATGGCGAGAGCGTGCAGGTGAGCGCCAGCGATGCCGGGCTGGTGATCGCGGGGCATCTGGCCGAGGCGGCGTAAGCGTGGTTTCCTCCAAGGGGTGCTTATGCCCTTTGGAGGAAACTTATGACCCAGACCGCGCTGCTCGTCATTGATGCCCAGAATATTTATGCCGCCGCCGATTCGCCGTTATGCGTGCCAGGAATCGGCGCGTCGCTGGCGAATATCAACGCGCTGATCCGGGCGTTCGGCGCGGCGGGGCGGCCGGTGGTTTATATACGGCATGTGCATCGGGCCGACGGGCGGGATGCGGGGCGGATGTTTGATTTTGGCGGTGTGGCGGAGCCTGTGAGTTTTGTCGAAGGCAGCGTGGAGGCCGAATATATTCCGGGGCTTTTGCAGGTGCCGGGGGGGCTGCATGTGATCAAGCGGCGGTATTCCAGCTTTGAGGGCACTGAGTTGGAAGCGATTCTGCGTAGTCTGGGCGCGGATGGTGTTGTGATCTGCGGGTATATGACGAATTTCTGTTGTGATTCGACGGCGCGGGCGGCGCATGACCGCGATTACTTCGTGGACTTTATCGCCGACGCGACAGGCGCGCCGGATTTGAGTGAAAATTTTCTGCAAAAAAATATCATCGAGGCTGTTTCAACCACGCTGAACGCAGGGTTTGCGCGGGTTAAAAGCACATCGGACTATCTCGCGGAGATGGGATAGGGGCGGCATGCGTTGCCGGCATAGCGGAAATGTTGCGCTGCAAAAAACGAGGATTTCCCAGGGGTTCAGGGTCTGGGAGGCGAAAAAGCGGCGGTTTGCGGTGGTTGGAAAGTTTGCGAGCGTGCGTTGACAGCCTGGGCTGGTCAGGCGTAGAACCCGCTCCACGCTGAGACGACGCGGACGGCACCAAGGCATCGGAGACGATGCCTTTTATGTCGGCTTCTAGTCAAGGCAAAAGTTGCTACTGTTATTTGACAATTGAATAGGCTGGGAAGGGATACGTTGGTGGCGTTTCTGGGCTGTGCTGCAAG
>NZ_BSOS01000068.1 GCF_030160635.1 Acidocella aquatica
CGTCCCGAAGCCTTCTCTTGCCTCAAAACGGGGAATCATATTCCATATCTTCTGGGAAGAAGGGCCGTCGAGCACCGCTTACGATAATGGCGCGAAGCCGCCTAAAGACTGGCGGATGGGCAGCTGTCATCTAGTCGCCTTCTGGCCCTCGACGGACACAACACTGGTACTGCCGAAATTTGCGTCATGATTTCGGTGAACTTCAGGGTCTCGTCCTTGAGATGGCCCTTGCAGAATGACCTATAGAGATCGCAGCCAACTGACCGGAACGAGCTTGATGTTGTCCCGCCACCGCTGAACCGTCGACGCTTGGAACCAATCCTCAAGCAACTCGACGTGATCCATCACAATGATCTGCATGCTTGGGTATTTCTCCGCGCAATAGTCGAAGAGAAGCCGGTACAGGCGGGCTACGGCGGCCTGGTCCTCGTCACTCTTGCCGTCAATTTCCCCGACATCCCGTTCAGGCGGGTAATGTGCCTGCGACGGCTGATCGAGCATCAGGAATGCCGGGACCGGCCGCTTGCGGGCCCGGAACAGGCCATGGATCGCGAGGTGAGCGGCGACGTGGTAGCCGACCCAGTTTTCGCCGCTTCCAATCTGAGGAAGGGCCAAGGGGCCATCAATCGTGTCTGCGACGACGGTTAGGTTCTTCCGGTCAAGCCGCAGCGTATTGTTGCCGTGTTCAAGGTCGAGCGAACGTGCATATAGGGTGAGATCGCGCCCAACAAAACCTAAAGCGGTGGTAAGCCGTTCTTCGAGCGCCTCCTGGTCCAGCAGATGTTCGAGCTCTGAGACTTCGGCCCGGGCCCGCGCGATCTCAAGGCGGATACCGTCGTCAGAGGCAACGGTTCGCGCATTTTCGAGGTAGTAGCCGATCCGACCGGCGGTGCGAGCCTGTTCAGTGAATTGGTCCTGCTCGATTCTGAGCCTTTCGTTTTCCGAGATCCGCGAGAGAATGTCGGCTTGGACAGTCTTCAGCTGTCCGTCGAGGACGTTCCGATGCGCCTCAAGCTCCGCCTGTCGGGCCTGTAGCCGCGGGTTGTCCCGGCGCACCGATTGCAGCTGGCCTTCAAGTGCGGAGAGTGACCTGCGAACCTCGCTGACTGACGGAATGGGGATCGCAAGATGGCTGTCGCAAAGTGGGCAGGTTTCGGCGTCGCCACTGTCGTCGGCGAGTAAACCGATCGACGCTAAGCGGGCCTCCTGTTCTCGGGCCTCGCTCTGAAATTCCGACGCCTCGCGTTCAAGTCTTTGGACGTCGGCGATCTCATCGCGCACCTCTTGCATTTCGCCACGTAGGCGCCGCCGCCGATTTTCCAGATCTGTCAGGTCCGCGGCCGGATCGTCATCGTGGGCGTAGGCGAGCTCGCGTGGCGCCGCGGCAGCGGCCAAAAGGATGCGGAGACCGGCAGGAGTGTCAGCAAAGGCGTCCGCGGGCAACAAGCCAGCACGCTTCGCTTCCTGAAGAAGCGACTGGGCGATACCCGATGTCTCGTTCGCCATGGCGCGAGCTTCAGCATAGTCGCGTTCCAGCTTACGCAGACGCGCCCGGGCTTCGTCGTAGCGCACGCGCTGCAGATAATGGTCCTCGCCCATCGCGCCGACGAAGTATGGCAGTGTGTCCTTAATGTGTGAGGGTATGAACTGTTCGCCCTGGCGATGGAAAAGCAGGCGGCGATTGGCGATTTCATCCTGGGCCTGAAGACAAAAGAAAATCGCCTGGCTGGCCGATGCCTCCAACGGCGCCCGAGTCGATCCGGGATCTGGAACGTGCTTATTCTCCGCGATACCCAACACCATTGAGAGTTGAGCGCGCAGGCCGTCTGCGGTCACGTTTTTGACGAAGGGCTTCGGGGAGGCGGGAAATCCAACGACCCCGCGCTCGAAGAAAATGTCATTGCTGGCCTTGCCGGCCGGCCCCGGATTCCGTCGGGCTATCAGGATGCCTTCACCGTCACGGTCTAAAAGGATCGCAAACCAGCTCACGGTACGTCGGATCTCGCCCTCCGGAATGGTGCATTCACCCCGGCCCCAGCAGTAGTCAACGATGTCGAGCAGGGCCGACTTGCCCGTCTTCGAAGCCCCAGTGACGATGTTTAGTCGGCCGAGGACGAATTCAACATCGCGCCGTTCGCCGGCATGGGAGTAGATAGCTATGGCTCGGAGTTGCAGGGTCACGGCGTCACACCCATTATTTGGAGAATTTGGGCCGGCGCGCCTTGGTTGGCGAACCATCGGCCAAGCAAGGCGGCAGCGCGACGGATATCATCAACATCGGTCGTCGTTGTCACCTTCGTCGTAAGCCTCATGGGCTTCTCGCCCAACCGCAGCCCCTCAGCATCCACCGCCAGGACCCGATGCTGCGCGAGGAAAAGCAAGGCTTCGCGACTAATCGGTCGAAGGGCCCGGGTGCGCTCCGGCAGCTCGGCGAGTAGCGCCTCATTGGCCGCTGACCAAGTCGCAAACGTTGTGTTCGCCCGGCCGGGCAATATGGCAAGGGTTGGAGGGTGCAGTACCAGGGGCAGAACCACAAAGCCCAAGGGCAGTGGGAATGCCGTGGCGCGAATGCGTTCGTAGTCCTTGGTCGCGCGGGCGATTAGCTCACCGCAGAAGACCGGGTTGAGGAGTGCCGCTTCTTCGGGAGGGCGGTCGCGCCACCTCAGGCTCCACCGCGAGGCCAAGGCTAGACCTCCTCTGCGGCACATGCCGTCTCGTAGTCCGGATGCCATCCGACTCGCAAATCGTTGGCCAGGATGTGATAGGAGCCGACTGTCAAGAAGCGTTGGTTGACTGTGCGGAAGGGGAATCGAGCGTCCGCCTCAACCCAGCTGTATAGGTCCTGACCCGCTTGGCAGCGCGCCGCTTCGGTGGATTTTCCGTCACCGATCTTATCGCGCATCTGCTGAAACCGGGGTTGCCACTCCTCAATTAAGGTTAGCTCATACTTTGCGATCTCACCGTCAAACACCAAGTGCTCACGAACCCATTTCGACCGCTGGGTGAATGCCCGGTAGTAGTCCCGCTTGGCATATTCGATGCGGCTTCCGCCAACGCCGACCACTTTTAACTGCCGAACGAAAGGACGCCATTCGTAATCGGCGATTTCGTCAACGGTGGGGTCAACATGTTCTTGGTCGGCGACCAAGGTGCCTCGCTTCAGGCCGTCACGGATGTCGTCAAGCTTTGCCTCAATCTCCAGCACCGATATAGCCTCCGCGGGGCTAGCCATGAGCGCTTTGCATACGCGCGGCCACCACCAACCCTCCAAGCGCTCGCGGGCTATCGTGACCTGGCCACGGGGCGCGACCATACGCAGGTCATTTTCGATCGCCTCACCCAAATCATTAACCAACGGCTGATCGTCTAGGACTTCGATCGAGCTTAGGAGCGAAACACGCATGGCCGGGCCGAGGGCAAGGAAAGCCGCATAAGCCTCCTTTAATTCCTGATTGCCCCCCGCCTCCGCTACTGCCTCAAGAAGGATGGCCGCCTCCTTGGGCGCACGTGCTTTTCCGACCGGATAAGCTACAGCCGGGCGCATTTTGGAGGCTGCACTGCCGTCGGGCGCGGAGCCCGTGGTCACCAAGGCCAACCGGGTACGCGCGGGAAGAGTGGGATCTTTCGCGGCGGCTTCACTCCAGACGCGGAGTGTCTTCCAGAGATCGACACTCTTGTCCGTGAGAGCGGCGACCCTATTGATATGGTGTTTTGCCTGAAGAAGCTCGAGCGCCGTTCCATCTGTTTCGAATGAAACGTCATCTAATCGTTCGATGCCCACTTCGACCCCGGTATCGACATTTACATACTTAAGGCACAGGGCCAGAGCTAAGCGAGCCTGGTAGAGATACCCGGCGGCAGATGGAGCAGCACTGAAGTTCGTGGATGGGGCGGCCAAGTAAATACCTCTGAAGGTGCAATCTTCACTATTTATCGTTGCATAGCAATGGTAAGGATGAGGTTTGCGGTTGCGAGGTCAAACTCTATGATCTTGAAGGTGGGCGGGGAACGTCTTTGGTAGCATGGAAGACATCGCGACCGAGGGCTGTAAACAGCTCCTATTCGCCGTCCCCCTCTCGTACGTACGGAACGAAAGTGATCTCGGTTCCGGCTGGCTGGCGAACGAGCTCCCTCTTATAGCTGGGGAATGGCCCGTGCAGGACCGTCCGCATGCCGGATTGGCCTACTCGCTGTGACGGCATCGACATTGCTAATCGGCATTCGTCCTTGCCGAGCCACGCCATAACCTTGCTTAGATCTCGCTGACACATGCCCCATCATTTTGGCTAGCATCTCATCCGGGACATGCATGGCTTTTTGGTCGGATGCGAACGCGTGCCGGAAACTGTAAGGCGATGCGACATAGCGGATTTTTGGATACAGCTTACGTGAGAGGCTCCGAATATGATCGCAGAATGTTCTTGGATCCTGGATTGACACTCGGAGCCCTTGTTCCGGATCACTTGCCGTCACTGCCGCGAAAAGCTGCCACGCCGTCGGATTGTCGACCCTCACCCACAATCGGCGCTCGGGCTGGCCTGTGGTGGTGCTGACCTTTGCTCCCTTGATGGTTATCAGCAGACACCCCTGAGCCGTAATCGTGACGCTGACCCCCTTCTTTAACTCTGCGGGCCGTACTCCGGTCAGTGCCATTACTAGGAGCGGTGTGTAATATTCTGAGCCGACTGGAGCGGCCTCGACAATCGCTTGTCGCCAACCGGCCGGCATCCGGCCCAAATAACGTCTTTTGCTAAAATGAACCGCGCCACCGGCCGGAGCTTTCCATTTGCTTGGCGACGCCCACCGGCTCGGGGAGCCGCGATCATGGGGCGGATACATTTCGAGGATACCAAGATCTTGTTCGATACGCGTCATCAATTGATGTGCTTGCTTGTTGGACATCGCGCCGCCCGGGAGTTCCATCTGCCCATATAAGGTCCTGAGATCTTCAGTGGTCGAGTAGACTAGTGCTGCCCGGTTAAAGTTATACGACCGTCGTGATTTGGAGCCAATCTCCTCTGGCCACAACCCCCGAAGAGCCATGCGACGGGATGCGTTCGCGTATTGGATTAGTGTGCCGGGCGTCCGTGGCTCGACTTTTCTTGTCAGGATGTGTCTGACTTTTGAGCGTATTTTGCTCCATCGCCTGGTGACGCTTAGCGAATACTGCGGGGCTGACTGTTCTTGAAGGTCCATCCTCCAGGTTCTACGGGCGGGCTATGCAAATGAGAAAAACTTAAAATGTTTTGACCGTTTTAAAATCGTTTTGACTGACATGCCTCATTAATCGAGAGGAAACACGGCGATATTCGTGCCTTGGAAGCACACTCCTGACGTCAAAAATCAAAGGGGGGCATATAAAGGTTCGTTGTCAATTTTCAGATTTCTCGAAAGGCTTTCTCACTTGCATGAGTATTCGATAAAAATGGGGAGGATAGCCCGAGGAGAGAACCATGGAGTACACAGCAACCGAGCTCAGTGAACAGCTTAACAGGCTGCTGCGAAACCCTTGCCTTTAGCTTGAAGGACTGATTCTGTTCTCCCGTGAGGGAGGACGGTATGCGTGGTCTGTCTGGTTCTGGGGATGAGCTTTTCAGTTTTGTACGTCTTGAGGAGCGCGTTCCTGTGGATCATCCGCTGCGTGTGATCCGGGGGCTTGCGGATGAGGTTCTGGCTAGGCTGAGCGGCAGTTTCTCGGCGCTTTATTCTGCCACGGGCCGGCCTTCGGTTCCGCCTGAGATGCTGCTGCGGGCCACGCTTTTGCAGGCGCTGTATTCGGTGCGCTCGGAGCGGATGCTGATGGAGCAGATCAACTATAACCTGCTGTTCCGCTGGTTTGTTGGGCTTTCGATGGACGCTGCCGTGTGGCACGCGACCGGCTTCACCCATAACCGGGACCGGCTGTTGCAGGCCGATGTGGCGCGGGCTTTTCTGCAGGGGCTGCTGGCGCTGCCACGGGTGAAGCGGCTGCTGTCGTCTGAGCATTTCTCGGTGGATGGCACGCTGATCGATGCCTGGGCCAGCATGAAGAGTTTTGTGCCCAAGGACAAAGGCGATGAGCCGCCCGCACCACCGTCGGCGGGACGCAACGCCGAGCGCAATTTCCGTGGCGAGACGCGCAGCAACGAGACGCACGCCTCGACCACCGACCCCGATGCCAGGCTGTACCGCAAGAGCAGCGGCCAGCCGGCGCGGCTGTGCTATATGGGGCATGTGCTGATGGAGAACCGTAACGGTCTGGTGGTGGACAGCACGCTGACCCACGCCACCGGCACTGCCGAGCGCGAGGCCACGCTGACCATGCTGGAGCGCCGTGCCGGCAACAAACGCATCACGCTGGGGGCAGATAAGGCTTACGATGCCGCCGAATTCATTGGCAAATTGCGGGCGCGCAAGGTGACGCCGCATATCGCCGTCAACGGCACCATCTCCAAAACCGGCAAACGCCGAAAGACCGCCATCGACGACCGCACGCTACGCCATCCCGGCTATGAGATCAGCCAGCGCTGCCGAAAACGCATCGAGGAGGTCTTCGGGTGGGCCAAGGCCAGCGCAGGGCTGACCAAGTTCAAGGTCAAAGGCATAGCCAAAACCAAAGCCGTCTTCAGCTTCTTCGCCGCAGCCTATAACCTCGTCAGATTACCAAAACTGCTCAACCAACAGCCCGCATGATGCCGGGAGCAGGCCCAGAATAGGCATAAAAAGGCGCCAATTCCCTCAACCCACCAGTACGTCAAAGGAAAAAATCTCCCAGCCCGGTGGGTTTTGCAGCAGCCTGTTAAAGCGTTATTGGCCAAGGCAACACCTGTCCTTGCACTCCGCTGCGACAGATCAACTACGTTTTCGGTAAAGGCAGGCTACAGAAAGATATATGCACGTCTAAAGAAGCGGGGCGTAAGCCCTATAGATACTACGTTGTTCGCAGCTTCCACGAGTAAGCCATATGTCTCAGCGTTTGTCTTCGTCTTGATTGAAAAGATAGCGCAAGGTTCGGAAAAGTCCGAACGGCTCTTGAAAGCCGAAGAGCTATCGTCTCACGAAGAAATGGTGACGGCAATCGCGGAGATGGAGGAGGCATTTTCGGAGTTGGAACTGTATAATCCTCGTAAAAGCGGTCATCTGGCAATCGAGCAAAAGAAGGTCCTTGATAAACACGGTGTGGCGGTTAGACACGCACGCGTTGGCCATAAAACCACGACGAATGGACACGGCGTACCAAAGCGGAAACCAATTTTCGATTGTCGAGACCAGCGTCCTTGCCCCGTCCCAGAAGAGTTTTCCCGAGTCCGCTCACGGAGTTCGTGCCAGGGAACAGCAGCGTTCAAAGTAGGGGCTGGGGCACATAAAATGCGACTTGGGCCGAGGCTGGATCCGGAGTGTGCTTTACATACACTTTTTCGCCGGGACTTTAACACGATCACCCAAACGCGAGCATTAGACCTATCTACCGACACCGGCCTTCTCAGCGCCGCGCTCATCGCCAACCTTAAAGTGTCAAAAAGTCTTTATGGTCTGCCGCTTTATGGCCAATCGGCAATTCCGAATCGAGGAGGTATCAAGATTGCGCAAATAACACCTACCGCGATGACCGCAGAGATGATCCACACCGATGACATGCCGATCAGGGCGCTTGTACCTGGCTTGGGCACAACCAGGACACGGTACACCTGGACCTACTTGGTTCATGTACGGCTTTGGCCTGACAACCGCGTTCCTGAAGCCTCTTACAGCCTCAGCCATAATCGCAAAGGCGAGAGACCGTGCGACCGTCTTGCAAGCCTGTACGGCCCGGTCCAAGCCGATACCCTTATACATCGGAGCTACCGCCGCCATGGAAAACACCCGGGAAAATACGCGCGACCGGATCGTCGCGGCAGCCAGCAAATTATTTTGCCGCGAGGGCATCCGCAGTATCGGCATGGACCTGATCGCCGAAACAGCGGGGGTGACCAAGCGCACGCTGTATTATTATTTCAGAAGCAAGGACGATCTGGTTGCCGCCCATCTGGAAAGTCGGGATCAGCCGAACATGCTGCTGTTCCAGCAATGGTTCGCGGCAACGCAAGGTGGATTGGCGGAAAAGACGCGTGGGATTTTCACCAATCTGGCGAAATCGGCGCGGCATCTGAAGTGGAAAGGCTGTGGGTTCTTGCGCACCACGGCCGAGCTCGCGAACATGCCCGGGCATCCGGCCATCCAGATCGGTGCTGCACATAAAAAGAAATTCGAAAGCTGGATACAGGAACAAATCAATCTGGCGGGAATTGGGGAAAATCTCCTGCTGGCGCGGCACATCATGCTGCTGCTGGACGGGTCGTTCGCCGTCTCGCCGCCGCATCGCGATGCATCCTATATGGAGACCCCCGGCGAGGCCGCCTACACTTTGATCAAGGCCATGCTGCCGGGCGGAGAACGCGGCGCAAAATGATCCTCGCCCCGATACAAACCGAGCGCCTGCATTTGCGCTGTGTCGCACCGCAAGACGCCGCCGCGACTGCCGCGCTGATGACCCAAGCAGTAAGTGAGTGGCTCGCCGCATGGCCGCTGCCCTGCACGCCGCAAATGGCGCGGCAGCGGATTGAAACTGCCCGGGAGGCCGCCAGACGCAAGGAGGCACTGACCTATGCCATCACACTGCAGGATGACGGAAAGCTCATAGGGTGGATCGGCCTGGCGCGATGCGAGACCAGTCCGCGGCGCGCGGCGTTGAGCTATTGGCTTGGGGCCGATTACCATGGCCGGGGTTTTGCGCGCGAGGCATTATCCGCCCTGTTGGAGGTCGGCTTCAGCCTGCTGCAGCGTGATGTGATAGAGGCAGGCGCCTAGCCGGAAAACACCGGCTCCTTCGCCGTGATGCGGGCTTGCGGCATGGCCGAAGCCGGGCAACGCATGGTGCATGCACCATCACGCGGCCGGGACGAGCCATGCCTGTTTTACGAGATTTATCGCGCTTCAGCCGTGGCATGACGTGCCGCTAGCCGAAACAGCACCATGGAAATGCACGCCACGCACCGCCCAATGAACCAGGGCCTCCAAAATTGTGAATTCATAAAAACGGTCTGAGCAGCATCTCGCTGCCGATCAGCAGCAGAAAGACCAGAAAGCTGCGCCGGAAGAGTTGCGGACTGAGCCTCTCCCGGATGCTCTGCCCGGCCCACATGCCGATGAGTGCGGGGATAATCGCCAGCGCCGATGCGGCAAGATTGCCGGCATGGAAGGCGCCGTGCCATGCCAGCCCCGCCGCCATCGCAATGGTCGAGATTGTGAAGGGGAGGCCAAGCGCCTGGATGAGCTCCTCCTTCTCAAACCCCAAACCCTGAAGATATACAGGCTCTACAAAATTCGTCGAAGGTTCAGACCCAGCAAGAGCAGGATCAGGCCGCGAAAAATAAGCCATCCCTTTGAAGGAAAAGTCGCCTAGGTCAGTACGGCAGTTGGCCCCAGATTAATGGACCGCGTGGACTGGCGCTTGATCGACGTCGCAATTTTGGAAATACACACGTCATTGACGGCATTATTTAGTATTATATCGAAATAATACACTCAACATCTCGGCCGTGGGCCAAGCAAACAATATAGAGCGGTAGACCCTCAAACGTGGTTTAAAAAGGGATGCGCCCCTTGAGTTTAATCTCCGCATCGAGTCTCGAGGATTTTGACAATGCCCACCGTCTACGAAACAAAAGCCATCCGCAAAACCTTTGTCTGGGCTAGGTCGAATGTCCAGACCAATCTCCTCAAGAGTTTTGAACGGGGTTACCTGGCTCCCTCGCCGGAATCGGTGGACCGAGCTATTACCGAAATCACAGCCGAACTCAGCCTGTCGGGCTGGGAGGTCAGGGGCATTCTCCGCCTGGAGGGAAGCGAGTATTACTGGAATCACGAGGGGAGATCGCAAACCCATGACGGCGTTGTGAAAAGCTACAGTGCAGCTTACACGGCAGGCGTCGTTGTAATGTGCCAGCGCGCGATCGAAATTACTGAAGAAGAACTTGAGGGTCGGAAGAAGGCGCCGGAGTACCACCAGGCGGCAGCAGCCGCAGCCAACACGTCCGGAGCCGCCGCAGCAGCAGAGGTCCGGCTTGAGCTGATCGAGCCGTTCAAAAAGGGCGTCTTCTCGAAGGTATGGATGTTCGACGGTCAGGAGTACCCTGATGAAGATGCTGCGAGGACTGCAAGGGAGAAGAAGGCCAAGGCGGCCGAGCGAGCCCTTATCCGTGCCTAGGAACACTCCCGGTCAGTAGCTGATATCGAGACTGGTTCGTTCTCGTGGATGTCTCATATCACATTGGTATGCAGGCTTTCGATTAGGATTTTAGCTTGGGACCCAGTAGTCGATATACCCGCGACCGCGTCCGGGCCCACCCTTCGACTTCGTCAATCCAGACAAGTTCTGTTGAACGCCCTAAACTGTTTCCGTCCCTAATGTGCGCGTGGCCTTGAATATGTCGAGCGCTAAGATATGCATCACCGAAACCATCCTCCACAATATGCCAATCGACGATTTTTGCCGCGTTCGAATGATCGGATGGATTGAAATCGGCTGGTATCTTTCTGCCAATACCGGACACGGGCGCATCTAATATTGACTCTGCCAGATATGTTTCTCGATCCGTAAAGCGGCCCGTCTCAAGGTCTTCCATCAGAAATTGTCGAAATTGCGGATGGCTGAACCAAGCACTGGCGGCAAATTTAACAATTCTTTGTAGTTCATCATGACCGCGAATTCCGTAAGCGCCGAGTCGTATTGCCTGGCCCCCTGGCGTAAGATTGAAAATCGTGTGATCAGTACTGGGTTCAAGAGTAAGTCCAACGCCGGCATAATTCCGAAACACGGGCCCATCGTATATAAATTCATTGTGTTGCGTTGGCTTGCTCTCCCGTCCGAGGAAGAACCGCGCCATAGACTCTGGCATTGCCGCACGCCACTGATTCTGGAGACATAAAGCCCGTGCGACCGCGGATGCGGAAATGGTAGAATCAGAAAATAACGAGGACTCTTGATGCGCATAGATCCTTGTCGTTATCGTTTTTATGTGACCAGCGCGCAGCTCACGAACAAACCAACCGCGGACTTCCGGCTCTGAATCGATTTCGCATTTTGCAAATATATATGGTTGCTCATCAATGCATGGCAAGAATGAATTGATCAGAGAAAACATAGAGTCGGTATTAAGATCCAAGGTAGCAGACATGGGTTGCCTTTGTGATTTGAGGAGGTGCGGAGGTGCGGAGGTGCGGAGGTGCGGAGGTGCGGAGGTAAGAGTTTTCGGAAGTCTAGGAGACAACAAATCATGCGGATGCAGTAGATATGTAACCGTCAGCTGAGTCCCACCTTGTAGGGTTTTGCGCACTCTGCCTCTGATCTTCTGATTATTG
>NZ_BSOS01000069.1 GCF_030160635.1 Acidocella aquatica
GAGCATTTCCAGGACAACCGAAGCCGAGCCACACAAATGATCGCAGCGGTTTAATGAATCGCCCTGATGTGCTGGTGGATGGCGATGATACCTATGACGCCGCCGCCGCGCCGGAGATGGTCAGGCTGCTGCTGGAAGAACAGCTCGATATGGTCAACGGGCAGCGTAACGTCGCGGGCGTGGAAACGCAGGCCTACCGGCGCGGGCACCGGATGGGCAACCGCGTGCTCTCGGGGCTGGTGCGGATGGTTTTTGGTGACCGGATCAGGGATATGCTCTCGGGCTACCGGGTGTTCTCGCGCCGGTTCGTGAAGACATTTCCGGCCCTGGCGTCAGGGTTTGAGACCGAAACGGAATTCACAATCCACGCGCTGGATTTGATGATGCCGCTGGCCGAACTGCCGGTGAGCTACCGCGAGCGCCCGGCTGGGTCGGCCTCCAAGCTGCGGACTTATTCCGATGGGTTGCGGATTTTGCGGACGATTCTGGTGCTGGTGAAGGAAGAACGGCCATTGCAGTTTTTTGCGCTGGCGGGTGTGCTGCTGATGCTGCTGGCCATTATGCTCGGCGTGCCGGTCGTTTCGGTTTATTTGCGCACCGGGCTGGTGCCGAGATTGCCGACCGCGGTGCTCTCGACCGGGATCATGATGATCTCGTTTCTCTCCTTCGCCTGCGGCCTGATTCTGGATTCCGTGGCGCGGGCGCGCAAGGAGGCCAAACGGTTGGCATATCTGGCGATAGCGCGCTGGGGGGCGTGAGGCCCCCAGCACTTCACAGGTTAAAGAGTTTTGCGGATGGCGGCGAGCGCGGCTTGCCAGGCGTTGCCGTCCGGGCCGCCGGCCTGGGCCATGGTTTTGTTGCCGCCGCCGCCAGCCCCGCCAACCGCCGCCGCGGCGAGGCGGACGAGGTCGACCGCGCTGTGGGTGGATGAGAGATCATCCGAGACGGCGGTGATGATCGCGGCCTTGCCTTCGGCGGTGGCAATGAGGGCGATGATGCCGGAGCCGATGGATTTAAGCAGCTCGGTGGCGATGGGCTTCAGCTCCTTCGCCGGGATGTCGCCAACATGGCGCAGCAGGGTTTTAACGCCGTTGATGGTCTCGGCGCTGGCGGCGGCGCTGCTGAGCACCAGTTTCTTTTGCAACTCGGCGACCTGGCGTTCCAGCCGCTTTTTCTCGTCCTGGAGCTGGGTGATGCGGGCGGGGAGTTCGGCGGGCTGAGCCTTCAACGTGGCGGCGGCTTGCGCGAGGAGGCGGGATTCGTCCTCGACGGCGGCGATGGCGGCCGCCCCCGCCAGAGCCTCGATGCGGCGCACACCGGCGGAGACCGCACCTTCGGAGGTGATGCGGAAGAGGCCGATGTCACCGGTGCGTGAAACATGGGTGCCGCCGCAAAGCTCGACCGACCAGGCGGATTTGGTGTCATCGGGGTTGCCCATGCCCACCACGCGGACCTCATCGCCGTATTTTTCACCAAAAAGCGCCATGGCGCCTAGCTTAACGGCTTCATCCGGGGTCATCAGCCGGGTTGTGACTTCGGCGTTTTCGCGGATGCGGGTGTTCACCTCGCGCTCGACGATGGCCAGCTCTTCCGCCGTGATCGGGCGGGGCTGGGAGATGTCAAACCGCAGGCGGTCCGGCGCGTTGAGGGAGCCTTTTTGCATGACATGGGTGCCAAGGGCGCGGCGCAGCGCCTCGTGCAACAGATGGGTGGCGGAGTGGTGCGCGCGGATGGCGCCACGGCGGGTGTGGTCGACGGTGGCCAGAACGGGCTGGCCGGTGCGCGCGGTGCCCGCTTCCACCACGCCGAGGTGGACGAAGAGTTCGCCAAGCTTCTTTTGTGTGTCGGTGATGCGGATGCGCAGATTATCGGGGCCGGTGAGGTAGCCGGTGTCGCCCACCTGGCCGCCGCTTTCGGCGTAGAAGGGGGTCTGGTTGAGCAGGATGGCGACGGATTGCTCCGGCAGCGCGTGATCGGTTGGCTGGCCGTCGACGATGAGGGCGGTGATACTGGCCTCGGCGGTTTCGGTGGCGTAGCCGAGGAATTCCGTGGCGCCGAGCTGTTCCTTCAGCTCAAACCACACGGTTTCGGTCGCGGCCTCGCCAGAGCCGGCCCAGGCGGCGCGGGCGCGGCGGCGCTGTTCGTCCATGGCGGCGTTGAAGCCCTCGATGTCGACGGTCTTGCCTTGTTCGCGAAGGGCGTCCTGGGTGAGGTCGAGCGGGAAGCCAAAGGTGTCGTAGAGTTTGAAGGCAACGGCGCCGGAGAGCGAGCCGCCGGAGGGGATGGTTTCGGCTTCGTCGTTGAGCAGGGAAATGCCGCGATCGAGCATCGCGCGAAAACGGTTTTCCTCGAGTTGCAATGTCTCGGTGATGAGCGGTTCGGCGGCGGTGAGTTCAGGGTAGGCCTGGCCCATTTGGCGGACCAGCGCGGGGACGAGGCGGTGCATCAGCGGTTCGGTGGCGCCCATGAGGTGGGCGTGGCGCATGGCGCGGCGCATGATGCGGCGGAGCACATAGCCGCGCCCCTCGTTGGAGGGGAGCACGCCGTCAGCCATCAGGAATGAGGTGGAGCGCAGATGGTCGGCCACCACGCGGTGGCTGGTCTTGAACCTGCCGTCAGGGTCCTGGCCGGTGGCTTCGGCCGAGGCCATGATGAGGGCGCGCAGGGTGTCAGTGTCGTAATTGTCGTGCTTGCCTTGCAGGATGGCGGCGAAGCGCTCCAGGCCCATGCCGGTGTCGATGGAGGGGCGGGGCAGCGGGTTACGGGTGCCGGGCGGGCCTTCCTCATATTGCATGAACACGAGGTTCCAGATCTCGATGAAGCGGTCGCCGTCTTCATCCGGGGAGCCGGGCGGGCCGCCGGGGATGCCCTCGCCATGGTCGTAGAAAATTTCTGAGCAGGGGCCGCAGGGGCCGGTGTCGCCCATTTTCCAGAAATTATCGTCGGTGGGGATGCGGATGATTTTTTGGTCCGCCACCCCGGCGATTTTTTTCCACAGATCGGCCGCTTCGTTATCCGTGTGGTAGACGGTGATGAGGAGTTTGTCTTTCGGCAGACCAAAATCCTTGGTCAGCAGGGTCCAGGCGTGGAGGATGGCCTGCTCCTTGAAGTAGTCGCCGAAGGAGAAATTGCCCAGCATCTCGAAGAAGGTATGGTGGCGGGCGGTGTAGCCCACATTATCGAGGTCGTTATGCTTGCCGCCGGCGCGGACGCATTTTTGTGACGAGGTGGCGCGGACGTAGCTGCGCTTCTCCTGCCCGGTGAACAGGTTCTTGAACGGCACCATGCCGGCGCTGGTGAAGAGCAGCGTCGGGTCGTTGCGCGGCACCAGCGGGGCGCTGGGCACGACCGTGTGGCCGTTGCGGGCGAAGTAGTTGAGGAAGGTGGCGCGGATGTCGTTGCTGGTAACCATGTTACCGGGATTACAGGTTTGCCTGGTTTTCGCCAAGTCTGGGGGCGGAGGAAGTTACCGGGCGTATTTTTCGACCTCCGGCTGGATGAAGGCGGCGATGCGGGCCATGCCGGTGGCGTTGGGGTGCAGGGCGGGCTCCGGCGGGGTCAGGCGCGGGTCGACATAGAGGGAGGCGTCGGTTTTGCCGTTTTTTTGCAGCACGCGGCTGACATCGATGAAGGTGACGTTGGGGTTGCCCGCGTAGTGGCGGGCCAGGGCGGCGTTGGTGGCGGTGGTTTGGGCGTCGACCCAGGGGGAGCGGATGGAGGGCAGCACGCCGAGCAGGATGATGTGGGAGCCGGGCAGACGGTGGCGGGTGTTGGTTACCACCGCCTCGATGCCGGGGACGGTCATGGTTGCATCCCAATGCACGCGGCCAAAGTTGTTGGCGCCAATGAGGATGATGGTGAGGCTGGGGTGCAGCCCGGCGACCTGGCCGTGGTCAAGCCGCCAGATGAGGCTTGAGGTGGTGTCGCCGATGATGCCGAAATCAAGCGCGGCATAGGGGGCGTAGTAATGGTTCCAGACGGGGAGAATGTCGTCATAGCCATGGCCGCCGTGGCGCTGCCAGTAATAGGTGATGGAGTCGCCCAGCCAGATGATTTTGGCGTTGGGGTTGGCTTTGGCTTGTTCCAGCGTCTGGGTGAAGCGGGCCTGCCACCAGGGAAGGCTGGTGCGGCCGATCGGCGCTTCGGCGAGGTTGACACCGGCATGGGCGGATAAGGGGGCGAGCAGGCAGAGGGCGAGGAGCAGGCGCTTCATGGCTTACAGGCCAATCAGCAGTAGGACGAAGCTGGCAGCGCCAAACAGGCCGCAATACCAGGCGAAGGGGAGCAACGCCCAGGAGTCATGGTCGCGGAAATAGCGCATGAGGAAGGCCGTGCTGGCATAGGCGACCGCGCCCGCCACCACGGCTGCCAGGGTGGCGAGGCCGAACAGGGAGTGCAGCTCGTGCGCATGGGCTAGCTTGGGGATCTCGAGCACGCTGGCGGCGAAGATGATCGGTGTGCCCATGAGAAAGGAGAATTTGGCGGCTTCCTCATGGGCAGCGCCGCGGCGCAGGCCGCCGACGATGGCAGCGCCAGAGCGCGAGATGCCGGGCAGGAAGGCGAGACACTGGAACAGGCCGATGATGAGCGCGTCCATGTTGCTGAGCGTGGCGCTGCGGCGCAGGGCGCGGCCGCGCAATTGCTCGCCGAAAAACAGTAGCCCCGCGTTGGCGATGAGGAACAGCGCGGCGATGAGCGGGCTGGCGAAGAGATGCGCCACCGGCTTTTTAATGATGAAGCCGATGATGACGGCGGGAAGGGTGGCGATGATGAGCCGCAGCACCAGGGCGCGCTGGGTTTGCACCTCGGTGGTGTAGCCCATGCCGAGAGTTCCGCGCAGCATGGCCAGCCAGTCAGCGTAGAAAAACAGCAGCATGCCGATGGCGGTGCCCAGATGCAGCATGACGAGAAACGGTAAAAAGCTGGGGCTGGCCTGGTCGATGCCCCAATGCAACAGGGCGGGCACGACGACGGCATGGCCGAGGCTGCTGACGGGGAACAGCTCGCTCGCCCCCTGCAGGATGGCGAATAAAATGGCATGCAAGAAACTCATGTGGACTCCCTGGGCGGCATGGCTCCCTTTGCCGCATTGCGGAAAATTTTGCCACTGCTAAGCCGGACGCATGAAGAGTTTTAGCAAAGTTTGCGGGGCGGCATGGCGGTGACGGCGTGGGTGATCTGGGGCGTCGTCGCGCTGGGCGTGGGCGGGGTTATTTTGCGGCCCTGGGGGGTGCGCGAGGTGGTTCCGGCGCTGGCCGGGGCGCTGGCGCTGGTGGTTTTTGGCCTGTTGCCGGTGGGGGCGGCGCTGCGCGGGGTGGCGCAGGGCACGGATGTTTATCTGTTTCTCACCGGCATGATGATCCTGGCCGAGCTGGCGGCGGACCAGGGGTTGTTCGCCTGGGCGGCCGGCTGGGTGGCGCAGCGGGCGGGCGGCTCAGCGGCGCGGCTATTTGCGATGATCTATGGCATGGCCGTGGTGATCACGGCGTTTCTCTCCAATGATGCGACGGCCGTGGTGTTCACCCCCGCCGTGGCGGCGATGGCGCGGGCGGTTGAGGCGAAGCAGCCGTTGCCGTTTTTGTTGATCTGCGCGTTTGTCGCCAATGCGGCCTCGTTTGTGCTGCCAATTTCCAACCCGGCCAATCTGGTGGTCTACGGCGCGGCGCTGCCGCCGTTGCTGGGGTGGGTGCGCCAGTTTGGGCTGGCATCGGTGGTGGCGATCGGCGCGACGTTTTTGCTGCTGCGCTTTACGCAGCGGCGGGCGCTGGCGCAGCCGATTATGGCGCAGGCGCACCGGCCGGAGCTTTCCGCCGGGGGGCGGCATGCGGGGCTGGGGATTGCGGGGACGGCGGTGGTGCTGATGGGGGCTTCGGCCTGGGGGGTGCCGCTGGGGCTGCCGACGTTGTTGTGCGGCCTGGGCACCGCTGCGGTGGTGCTGCTCCCCGCGCGGCTGGCGCCGTGGCCGATGGTCAAGAATATTTCATGGGATGTGCTGCCGCTGGTGGCCGGGTTGTTTGTGATGGTGGCGGCGCTGGACCGTACGGGTTTGGTGGGAGCGTTGGCAGCGGCATTGCGGCAGGCAGGCGGGGCGGCTGGCTGGAGGGCGGGGCTTGGCCTCGGGGTTTTGGTGAATCTGGTGAATAATCTGCCGGCCGGGCTGTTGGCGGGGCATGCGCTGGCGCAGGCGCAGCTGGCGCCGCAGGTGAGTGCCGCGGCGCTGGTGGGGATTGATCTCGGGCCGAATTTGTCTGTCACCGGCTCTCTGGCGACGATCTTGTGGCTGACGGCGCTGCGCCGGGCGGGGCTGCATGTGAGCGCCTGGCAGTTTTTACGAATCGGGCTGGTGGTGATGCCGCTGGCGCTGCTCGCGACGGTGGCGGTGGTGGCGCTGTACCCGTAGACGTTGTGGCGCCGCCCCCGCTACGGTGGGGCGGGGAGGATGTTCGGGCATGAATCTGGCGCGCGGCGCGGCACGGGGGGCGGCCTGGAGTTTTGCCGCCGTGCTGGTGGAGCGTGGTTTTGGATTTGTGATCCTCGGGTTGCTGCTGCGGGTGATCCCGGCCTCGGTGGTGGGGTTGATCGCGATTGCCTCGGCGATTTCGGAGCTTGCGCGCGTGGTGGCCAATAGCGGCGCGGGCGAGCAGGTGCAGGCCAACCCTGGTGACCGCGCGGTGGAGGCGGGGGCGTTCTGGTCGCAGGGGTTTGCCTCGCTGGTGTTCATGGCGGTGCTGTTCGCGATTTCGCCCTCGGTGGCGCGCTTGTATGGGCAGCCGCAACTAAGCCTGGTGCTGCGGGTGATGGCAGTGAATGTTCTGCTCACCGCATTCCTGATTGTGCCCTCGGCGCGGCTGACGGCGCAGTTTCGCTTCAGGGCGATCGGGTTGATCTCGCTGGGCAGCACAATGGCCGGCGGGTTGGTGGCGTTGCCGTTCGCCTATCGTGGATACGGCGTGGCGGCGATGATCGCCCAGCGCATGGCGGGCGTGGTGTTTTATGCGCTGGTGGCGGCCGTGGCGGCGCGCTGGGTGCCGCCCGCGCTGCCGCCGGGGCGGGTGCTGCGGGAAAGTTTCCGGTTTTCATGGCCGCTGATGCAGGCGGCGTTTGTCGATTACATCTCGCTCACCGGTTATGTGATGCTTGTGGGCCTGCGGATGCCGGTGGCGCTGCTGGGGCAATTGCGGATCGCGCAACGGCTGGCGGAGGTGTTGCAGGAGGTGGCGTTTTTGCCAGGGCGCAAGGTGTTCATACCGGTGTTTGTCGCGGTGCGTGGCGAACCGGACCGCCAGTTTGAGACCACGCGGCAGATGCTGGATATGCTCTCGATGGTGATCTTTTTTGCGAGCGCCGTGTGCGGGGCGGCGGCAAGGCCGATTGTGCTGCTGATGTTCGGGCCGCACTGGGCGGCGGCGGCGCCGGTGTTCGCAATTCTCACGCTGATGGCCCCCGCGAGCGCGCTTTATGGTGTGATCAACCCGCTGCTCACCGCTGCCGGGCGGACGCGGCTGGTCTCGCATTACGCCTGGGCGAATGTGGCGGCGATTATGCTGGCGGCGTGGTTCGCGGCGCCGTTTGGCCTGAACGCACTGGCCTGGGCGCTGGCGGGGCGGGGGGTTTTGGGGGTGGGACTTTTCGCCGCGGCGCTGCGGCAGGGGCTGGGGCGGCCGGTGGGGGCGATATTGCGGCTGTTGGTGTTGCCCTGTCTGGCGCTGGTGGCGGCGCGTCTGGCGGGGTGGTGCGCGCTGGTGGCGATGCCGGGGCTGGGGCTGGCGGGGCAGCTTGTGTTGGCGGGCGGGGTCGCGGCGCTGGTGTTTGCGGGGATTGTAATGGCCGCGGCGCCGGCGCGTATGCGGGCGATGGCCATGCGGTTGCGCCGCGCCCTGCTGGGGGGCTGATAACCCTGTATTCACTTGCCCCGGCGGGGGGGAGCTGGTTGAATGGGCCATGGCCCGCGATGAGTGAAACCGCCCCCTTTTCCCTGCTGCGACCGCTTCACCAGAGCGTGCCGGTGGTGCTGACTTCGCCACATTCGGGCCGGCGCTATGAGGCGGATTTTTTAGCGGTCTCGCGCCTGGATGCCATCGCGATTCGCCGTAGCGAGGATAGTTTTGTCGAGGAGCTCTTCGCCGCCGGGCCCGCGCTTGGCGTGCCGTTGCTGGCGGCGGAGTTTCCGCGCGCCTGGTGCGATGCGAACCGCGAGGCGTGGGAGCTGGACCCGGCGATGTTTGAGGATGCGCTGCCGGATTTTGTGGATACCAAAAGCCCGCGCGTGCGCGCCGGGCTGGGCACCATCGCCCGCGTGGTGGGCAACGGCGAGCCGATTTACGCCGGAAAATTACGGTTTGCCGAGGCGCGCGCGCGCATAGATGCCTGCTGGCAGCCGTTCCATGACGCGCTGGGCGGTTTGATTGGGCAGACGGTGGCGCGTTTTGGCTCTTGTCTGGTGATTGACTGCCATTCCATGCCCAGCCAGGTGGGGCGGCAGGCGGGCAGGGCGGACATTGTGCTGGGCGATTCCTACGGCAACGCCTGCCTGCCGGCCTGGATGGCATTTTTTGAGGCCAGTTTTGCGGGAATGGGGCTGCGGGTGCGCCGCAACGACCCCTATGCGGGAGGGTATATCACCCGCCATTACGGCCGCCCGCGCGAAGGGGTGCAGGTGGTGCAAATAGAGGTGGCGCGGGGGCTGTATATGAATGAGCGGCATTTTACCCGTAGCGCGCAGTTTGAGGCGGCGCAGCGCAATATGTCGGAGTTTCTGGCAGCCGTGATCGAGGCGAGTGCGCTTTGGGGAATGGAAGGACCGTCTACCCGCTCAGCCGCCGCAGAATAAAATAAAAAAAAGGCGGCGCCGAAGCGCCGCCAAGTTTAGGGAGGAAACGTCCAAGAAACAGGAGAGCAAGCTCATCCTGTGACTTCTTATTAGAGGGAAGTGAGGAATGAAGCAAGAAAAATTTTGCAGTGCAGCAATTTTTAGTGTTTAATTTTTGGTAATTTGATGAAAATCAATGGGTTGAATGGGAATTGCGCCGCATAAATTGCGGGGGGTTCAGAGAATCCCATGATGAAGGGCATGGAAGGCTTTACCTTGCCCCTGACGCACCTTATGAGGCAACAATGCGCCGGCTCATTGGAGCCGCGCCTTGCGGAGGGGTGGCCGAGAGGCTGAAGGCGGCGGTTTGCTAAACCGTTATACGCTGTCAAGGCGTATCGTGGGTTCGAATCCCATCCCCTCCGCCAGCTCCTTAACAAATTGATATTGCTTGCTTTTCTGGCGGCCATTTTGGCATTGTACGCAGGATTGTACGCAAAATTATGCACGGACGGCACCTGACCAGGAGCGGCGGCAGCTGGATTTTCCAGATTCGCGTGCCACGCGTATTTAAAACATTGCAATCGCTGGGGTGTATCAGGCTTAACTTGGGTCTGCTCGATAAACGGGCTGCGCAGGTTGCGGCACGGACACTCGCGGTCTCGGCACAACGGGCGCTCGGCGAGGCTGAGGACGGGTTGATGACGGCAAGGTATATGGATGGAAGCGTCGATCAAGCCGCGATCCGCAACGCGGTTAGAAGGATTTTCCGGGCTTCGTCGGTGGTGTACGGACGCTTCTTGGTCTTTTTCTTGCGGACCTTCGCGGGCGGTAAGATGCCCTTGAACGGGTTGTCGGTTGCCTTTCCGTGAGCGATGGCCCAGCGCCACACGGACGACATTTCGCTGATGTCGTTGCCGATGGTGGAGGCGCGCTTCTTCCCATTTGCAAGCATGTCCTCTTTCCACCGCACGGCGGCGTCCCGCGTGACCTGGGTCACGTCATCATGGCCCAGGAACGCCGCGAGGCGTTGGGCCGTGCGGGAGCGTTCATGGTAGGACCGGGGAATTGGCGTGGCGTCGGGGTTGTAACCCGCGTTCAAAGACCAGCCCCGCACGGCATCCTCAAAGGTCACGCGCGGCTTGCCCTTGGTTGGCTTGTCCGTGGCCTTGCGGGGCAGGGCGGAGGCGTCGGGGTAGCGGGCGGCGTATTCGTCTGGCCCGTAGTCGCCGGTTGCCCGTCGCAGCATGGTTTCCGCTAACTGGACCTTGGCAAGCCAGAGCGCCTGGGCGGTGGCCCGGACCGAAGCGCCGTCAGCGATTATCTCACGGTCTGCAAGCAGGCTCTCCGCTTCCGTAATGTCGCGCCGCGCCCGTATCGTCATCGCGGGAGCGGGCATCAAGCAGGTCTTCCTTAATAAGCTGCCAGTTCTCACGGGTTCCCGGCTCGGCTTCCTCGGCGGTTAATTGGGCCTTGTAGTAGTCGCCCGCGATGGCG
>NZ_BSOS01000070.1 GCF_030160635.1 Acidocella aquatica
CCAATTCTTACATCAAATCAACGGTTTACGCTATGCTCGCCAGCAGTCCTGCATAATCCGGGCTAGTATCATCAGAAATCCAATGATTGGAGTTATCCATAAACATTGAATTTCCCTCATTGTTCATGTCCGATACCTTGAAAAACGGCAGTTCTCCCGACACATTACCTTGAAATTTCAGGGGAAAGCCATTTCCTCCTTTGAAATCGCCATAATCCCCCAGAGTTTTCATATCCCACTCCCCCTTAAACCCCGGCAGGCGGGTTTTGCCGGTGAGGAGTTGTTGCATGGCGGCCTGCTTGAGGTCGCGCTTTTTGGCGATCAGCGCATCCAGCGAGGCAATCAGCGCATCCGCATCGCTTAACGCTGTGGCAATAGCATGTTGCTCAGGCCGAGAGGGAACAGGTATCGGAATTAGAATAAATTTTTCTCTTGGGAGATGCGCTATGCTCGTTTGCGTCGTGTAGTTCACGAACACGCCCCGCTCAGAGTAGCTCTTTAGCAATGAAAGCATCAACCGATGATCAAATTCACGCATGGCTCGGAGCCGATGTAACGCTTTCTGAAAATAGCATTCCTCAATAGGCGCATCCCAAATCGCAGCGCGCCCAACTTCTCCCCCCTCACAAGCTAAAATATCCCCTTCCTTCAACCTGAATTTAATAAGATCTGGGCCTGACATACGCATTTTAGGCAAGTCGGATAAATCGAATGTCCCCCATTGCACCGCTCGGTTCCCGAGGTAATTCTTTAGGATTCCGACGTTCTTTTCTTCGTCAAGCATTTTGCCAAGTTGGACGTCAAAGATTTGACCTAACGGCAGGACATCCCAATCCTCAGGAATCACACCGATTTCAGTCTGCTTGTAGCCCGCCTTCACCATGCGAACCCCATCCGCTTGAGGTGCGCATCCACCTTGGCGCTCAGCGCCTCGACATCCGCCGCCAGCTTCGGCAACGGCGCCGCATAACGCTCGGTCAGCAGCTTGATCCGCCCCGTGAGGCTCTGGCTGACGCGGTCCAGCTCAGAGGTCACATCCGCCTGTAACACGGCAAACCATTTATCCTCGACCAACAATTGCCGCAGCTCGGCATCGGTGAGCTTGGCATAGTGCCTGGCCGTTGCAGTATCCAGCGCCAGCTTCGCCGCCTTCGCCGCGTCCGCCGCCTCTTTCTCCTGCTCCATCAGCGTCAGGTACGCGGTCAGCGCCGCGCGCTCCTCCCCGGCTGATTTGTCGGATTTGATCTCCTTCAGCCGGTCCTTCACGCTTTTAATGGTCAGTCTGTCCTTGTCGGACCTCCCATCGGCCAGCAGCCCGCCCTCGCCACCCTGTTCTTCCTCCAGCTCCTCAAGCGCGCGGGCCAGTTCCTCCGCCTTGGCTTCCAGCGCCTCCAGCGCCGCCTGCTCCGGGCCAAAAAACCGCGCCACCACCAAAGCGGGCGGAATAAGTTCGGCCTTCAGCTTCTGCTTGCCGAGGGTGATATCCGGCGTCTCGGTAAATTTGCCCTCCGCATTTTTCACCAGCTCGCGGATCTGCCGCGCCGCCGCCCAGCCATCCTGAACGATGACATACACATCGTCCTGCATCATCTCGGCCCAATAGGTCATGAGGTGCTGATAGACATCGTATTTGTCGATCAGCGGCACGTCGGCAAAATGCGCCAGCAAATCCTCGGCCAGTTCCTCGATCAGCTTTTTCGGGTGGTCGCCCACCGCGATATTCTTCAGCCGCTCACCATGCGCCGCCCGCCAGCCGGCGAACACCTCCGCCACGCGGGCCGAAAATGCCGCGAATTCCTTGTGGTTTAATATGGCGGGCTTCACCGCCGCGGGTGCTACTTTCGGCGCGGCATAACCCGGCCGCTCGCCAGGGCCGAACAACTCCCCCCGCACGGCAGGCAGCACCGCCCAATAAGGGGCCAGCGCATCGATATCGCGCAACGGAATGCCGCCTTTCAGATGCGCCTCGATATCCTGCAAATCCTCGGGCTCGGAGCTATCGATATAGCGGGGGATGTTGAGGTTAAACCCGTTCTTCTCGATCTCGGCCAGCGGCACCATGCGGGAATAGCGCTCAACCTCCACCTGGCGGGTGAAAGTATCGACGATTTTATGCAAATCCTGGTCACGCAGGCGGTTCTTGTTGCCGTCCTTGATAAAGCCCTTGGAGGCGTCGATCATGAAAATGCCGGTGCGGGCGTGGGCGTTCTCCTTGTCCAGCACCACGATGCAGGCGGGAATGCCGGTGCCGTAAAACAGATTAGCCGGCAGGCCGATGATGCCCTTGATATAGCCCTTGCGGATGATTTTCTCGCGGATCTCCGCCTCGGCATTGCCGCGGAACAGCACCCCATGCGGCATGACGATGGCGCCCTTGCCCGTGGTTTTCAGCGAGGCGATGACGTGCAGCATATAGGCGTAATCGCCATTCTTGGCCGGGGGCGCGCCATAGCTGAAGCGGCTAAACCGGTCATTGGCGGGGTCAAAGCCGGTACTCCAGGCTTTGTCCGAAAAGGGCGGGTTGGCGACCACGAAGTCATGGGTTTTGAGGCTGCCGTCATTGTTGACGAAATGCGGTGACGACAGGGTGTTCTCCCGCCAGATTTCCGCCGTGGGGCAACCGTGCAGCACCATGTTCATGCGCGCCAAGGCGCGGGTCGCCACGTCCTTCTCCTGGCCGTAGATGGTCAGGTCATAGGGGGCTTCGTCATGGGCCTTCAGCAGCAGGGAGCCGGAGCCGCAGGTGGGGTCGTAGATGGATTGCGCCGCGCTGCGCGCCGCGTTGATGCCGATCGCCTTGGCCATGATGCGCGAGACCTCGGCCGGAGTGTAGAACTGCCCCTTGCTCTTGCCGGACTCCGTGGCGAAGTGACGCATGAGGTATTCATAGGCATCGCCCAGGATGTCATCGCCCTCGGCGCGGTTCTTGCTGAAATCCAGCTCCGCCCGGTTAAAAATGCCGACCAGCGCCGAGAGGCGGTCGATCATGTCCTTGCCGGAGCCAAGCTTCTCCGGGTCGTTGAAATCGGCAACGTCGATCACGCCTTTGAGGTCGTTCGCCTCGGCCAGCTTGGCGATAATGACGTTGATCTTCTCGCCGATATCCTTGTCGCCGCGCAGGGCCACCATATCGGCAAAACTGCCACCGGGGGGCACCTCAATAAGGCCATTGGGGTCGCCGGCATATTTGTCCGAGACGTATTTTACGAACAGCAGGACGAGGACATAGTCCTTATACTGGGAGGCATCCATGCCGCCCCGAAGCGCGTCACAGCTGGCCCAAAGCGAGCTGTAGATCTCAGATTTCTTAACCGCCAAACGCCTAGCCCCTTAATGCCTGTGCCGCCGGGCCTAGTCGGCCGCTGCGACTCGATCGCTCTTAACCTATCGCACTCTTTGACGGCTCGCACCTCTACCACAGGCCGTCCTCGCGGCGGCCGAGTGGTGCGGACAACTCAATCGGAACGGTTCAATCTCAGTCTAACACCCTCTCCTCCACCATTTTCCGGGATGAATTCCACTCCTGCTGCCTCAAGCGCGTTGCGAATAGCTTCTAGGGTCGAGACATTCGCCGGATGATCGGATTCAATCCGGGTAACGGTCGCTGGAGAAACCTTCGCTAATTGTCCAACTTCACGGACGCCGATTTTGAGGGCGGCCCTAGCCATCCTTAATTGTGTCCCTGTTATCATATAATCTCCTTGACATCGTTAATCCATTGGCTCTATATTGATACCACGTTATCATGTGATGGCGGAAGACACCCGCAAATTTTGTATTCAAGGAATATCATGGCACACAATGACCCCGGCCGCGCCCGTCCCCTCATTTTACTTTGTTACCAATACAAGTCGATTACGCACGCCCTCAAGGTGCTAGGCGATGACCTCCCGGACGCATTTTTGAAGACCAAATCCCGGAAAGCTCAGATCCAAATCATCAGCTACCGTTTGATCGCCGGCTGGTCTACTGAAGAAGCTTTCGGTTATTTTCCACCACCGAAATCTGCGGAAAAGGGCTATGCCCATCCCCTCCAGTGCGGTGGACTGGTATTTCCGTCAAAGTCTGCCCTGGCAAAAAGCCGCGGCATCACAAAAAAGCTTCTCGGGCAGCGGATGAGCCGTGAGAAGTGGTCGCCCGAGGTTGCTGCAGAGCTGGTTCCCCCGCCCCACTACGCCGCTCGCCTCGGCGCTAGCCTTGGCTGTGTGTATATGTGGAATCACATATCCAGCGGCAAAAAGTATATCGGACTGACGATCGATCGGAATCGTCGGAATTGGCAGCACGTCGCGTTGTCCAAATCAAAAAACCTGGTGCCCGGCACCCTTCAGCATGCCATGGCGGAGTTTGGAAGGGATCAGTTCGAATTTCTCATCCTGGAAGACGACGTTCCTGCATCGGATCTTCCCGCGCGTGAAAGGCACTGGATCAAACTTTGGGGAACGTTGAAGCCAAATGGCTACAACCAGAACGCAGGTGGTGTCTTCGGAGGCATGGGGTCGACCGTTGTCGTTGACGGTGTCACGTACGCCGGATTCAGAAGTGTAGCTGAACGCTACAAAACGAACGCCGGAAAGGTCGTGCGCCGGATGAGCCTGGGCTGGTCGCTCGAAGACGCTGTGGGCATGACCGGACGCAAACCCAAGACCCGCTCGCCGATTACCATTAATGTATTCTCCAAGGTAACCGAGTTCAAAAGCTCAACTGCGGCGTGCCGGTACTGGGGGCTTCGCCATAGCGATGTGGCACGGTCAGTTAAACGTGGTGGAAAGGACTGGGATACCGCGATTAACAATGCGCTCATTGTGAAGACTCACATGGCAATGCAAGACATCGATGTGGTTGCGGGCATCTCCAACCAACGTCGCGGCCGCTTACTACCATCTCTGCGCCTTTCCTGACGGCCTAGATACAGGCCGCTGAGGCGAGGCAACAGCGGCCTGTGATGGTCGAAAATGGCGTGTAAATTTTGCCACGGATTCGCGCTTCAAATTTAGGATTACAAATTGCTATGTCGCAAAAGCCTAAGACTAAGGCGAGAAGTATTTCCGCACTCGAAAGTTCTTACCGTCGGAATGAATCTACGGTCGAAAGCGACGAGCTTGAGCGGGATACTTCACCGGAGCCTGTAAATCCAGCTCATGCCGCTGCAGATGTTCTGTTACGCGGACTTTTCAAAAATGCTTCTCCTGGACTAAAAATAAATGCGACGGACATCGTCATAATTCGAGTTCCAAACGTGATGTGGGTCCCATTCGTGGCGGAGGTTGCCCCTAGAGTTTTGCTAGCGATCGACACCCCAAACCGCAAATCGCCCGAGAGCCGAACCTCTCTTGGGAAAAATGAAATTTGTCGAGTTTTTGAGAGGACCGAGGCGCTCGTTGAGTACCGTCGTGAACGCTTCTGTGACGAAGTAGCGGCAGCGATACTCTCGTCAAAGTTGGTTATCATCGTAACTCAAGATGAGGCTCAATTGATCCCTGAGCACATTAATCGCGCGGCCGATCATCTTTTCATTTTGCCTTTGTTCGAGAGCGCATCCTTCCGGGAGTTCTTGACCCTTTCACTCGGTCCTAAGCGCGTTGATGCTAAGTGCGTAGACTTTAAAAACATACAACCGCACATGCTACAACTGTCTACTCGTAGGGGACAGACACCGCAGGATTATGTTGAGCGTTTAGCAAAGCTGACATATGAAGCGCCGGTGTCTGCGCCCGTTGCCAGGCGTTCAATCGCCTTGGAAGATCTGCACGGAATGCCCAACTTATCTGCGTGGGCTGAAGCGCTTGCTCTCGATATTGTGGAGTACCGAGCCGGACGTATCCCATGGGATGATGTCGACCGCGGCGCACTGCTTAGCGGTCCTCCGGGGAGTGGCAAAACGACGGGCGCTCAAGCCGTTGCCGATTTCTGCAAAGTTCCATTTTTTGCAACAAGTTATTCAATTTGGCAAAGTACAGGTGATGGGCACCTGGGTGATGTCACCAGTTCAATACGCGATGCGTTTAAGCAGGCGCGGGCGGCAGCTCCGGCGATCCTATTTATCGATGAGCTTGACACCATTAATAGTCGACAAACACAAAATCGAAATTCAGATTGGTGGAGCAGCATCATAAACACTCTCCTGCAAGAGTTGGATGGAGCTGTTGATCGAGATGGAGTAATCGTCATCGGTGCTAGTAATTACCCGGAACGGATTGACTCGGCTATTAAACGCGCCGGAAGACTGGATCGCATAATCGAAATCGGCCTTCCTGATCTCGCCGCTCTCGAAAAGATATACTCCTTCTATGCGGGTGATGCTCTTACGGGTCATAACCTGACGCAGCTTGCAAGCATCTCGGAGGGGCATAGTGGAGCTGACGTGGCGCAATGGGTCAGAGGGGCAAGGAGGATGGCGCGCGTCGAGTGTCGGCCAGTTACCTTTGAGGACATTTTTCTTGAGATTTGCGGACAGAGGGCTGATCCTCAAGATGTCTTCATGCAACGCATTGCGGCTCATGAGGCGGGGCATGCGCTGGCCATTATCCATCGAAGGCCCGATGCGCCCCCAACACTCACGCTGGGTACACAAGGTCACCTATCTGGGGCCACCCTTTATAACTCGCCTCGACCCTCGGCGCTCACTTACGGAGACGTCGACGATCTTCTCGTTGTCTTTTTGGCGGGGCGCACAGCAGAGGAAGTGGTCTTTGGCCAATTTTCCGCAGGCGCTGGCGGTTCTGTGGAAAGTGATCTCGCACAGGCGACACAACTCGCGATTCGTGCAGAGCTGTCACTTGGCTTGGGAAGCACGGGCTTACTCTGGAGCGAAATCGCTGATCCAGACCGCGGCCATGCCTCCCTCGTTCTGCGGCCGGCCCACGACGCCGCCGTCCGTGCTCGTTTAGAAAGAGCGTATGATGAAGCCAAGAAACTAATCACAAGCAATCGCGTCGCCGTGGACATGTTCGCCAAAGCTCTCCTGGAGCGCAGCGTTCTTTTACCCGCAGATATCGCCAATCTGTGGAGATCGGCTGAGTCGATAAGGACTTCTTGTGAGGTTGGCGAAGGCCAGTCTCATAAGCAAAATCCAAAGGTCTCCAAAAATTATATTCGGAAGAATTAACATGACAACGATCAGTATTCTATCCGACCTGCATTATGAAATCTACGCGCACGGCCTTCATGATCGCCTTCCCAAAGCCAAATCGGATTGCCTCGTTGTAGCGGGTGACTATCATCGTTCACAGTATGTCGTGAAGCACCTCAGATCAGAATCTCAATTCCCGGATATTCCGATTATTTTTGTTGCCGGCAACCATGAGCACTACCGCACAGGCCGCCGCCCCCACGAAAATATACTTCAACTCCGTGAAGACGCGGAGAGGGATCGCCAGGGCCATGGCCGGGAGACATGGTTTCTTGAAAATGATTCTGTGGAACTTACATTCGGCGGTAGCAAGATAAGATTTGTCGGCGCAACTCTCTGGACCGATTTCCAACTTTTTGGCAATCCCGCGGGACACGCAGCATACGCCCACAGTGCGTTGAACGACTACGTCTGCATTAAGTCTGACATCAAGGATGTGTTCAAGCTTCGACCTTCAGAGACAGTCGCCTGGCACCGGCAGTCAGCTCAATATATTGCACAGGAATTGCGTAGACCGTTCGACGGTAAGACGGTCGTTATAACCCATCATGCCTCATCTGCCCGCAGTATTCATCCTCGCTTTCGTGACGATGGACTGACCCCGGCGTTCTGCTCAAACCGAGATGACCTTTTGGCACTGGGTGCGAACCTTTGGGTCCACGGACACACACATGATTCGTTTGATTATCGCGCTGGAAAAACCCGAGTCATTTGCAACCCACGTGGCTATGGAGTTGGCGTTGGCATGGAACCAGAAAACGCGAATTTTAAGGCAGACCTCGTCGTAGAGATATAAAACTCTCTTCGCTTATATCTACGTAAGCGTCAGCGGAGAGCCGCGGCTCAATTGATAGCGCAGCATTTTTTATATTTTTTGCCTGAGG